>NZ_QJJU01000013.1 GCF_003201655.1 Mycolicibacterium moriokaense | reverse complement strand
GAAACGATTCGGCTGGGACAACCCCACCAACCGCCTCAACCGCCTACTCTCAGCACCGACAGAAACCACTGTTGCAACCAAACCTTGAATCCGCCCGAGTAGATCACGCCATTACGTCGATCTCGGCGCGGAGGTTACGAAGCGAGCTTCGCCTTGACCTCAGCCCCGCTCGGGTTGGTCAGCGTTGAGCCGTCGGCGAATTTCAGCGTCGGAACGGTCTGATTGCCACCGTTGACCGAGGCCACGAATTCCGCGGCGGCCGGATCAACTTCGATGTCGACCTCGGCGAACCGAATTCCCTCCGCCTTCAGAACCTTCTTGAGGCGAAAGCAGTAGCCACACCACGAGGTGGTGTACATGGTCAGAGCGCTCATAAGCCAGTCAACGTAGCGGATGCCGCCAACATGCCCGCGCCGCGCCCGGCTTTTGTCACAGCGCCCTGCCAAGATGGACCGCATGCCGGTCGAGGCCCCCTTCAGTGAGCGCGAAGTCATCACCGGCGACCTCGACGACGAACAGCGCGAAGCCGTCCTCGCCGCCCGTGGGCCGGTGTGCGTGCTCGCGGGCGCGGGCACCGGCAAGACCCGCACGATCACCCGCCGCATCGCCAACCTCGTCGCGGCGGGACACGTCGCACCACATCAAATACTGGCGGTGACGTTCACCTCGCGAGCCGCAGGCGAGATGCGCAGTCGACTGCGCGCGCTCGACGACGGTGTCGGTATCGGTGCAGTGCAGGCGATGACGTTTCACGCCGCCGCCCGTCGCCAGCTGTCGTACTTCTGGCCCCGCGTCGTCGGCGACACCGGATGGCAGCTGCTCGACACGAAGTTCGCGGTCGTCGCTCAGGCCGCGAACCGCGCGGGCCTGTCGACCAGCACCGACGACGTGCGCGACCTCGCAGGCGAAATCGAATGGGCGAAGGCATCTTTGATCAGCCCCGAGAGTTACGCCGCAGCGGTCGCAGAGGTCGGCCGCGACATCCCGCTCGACGCCGCGAAGATCGCGACCGTCTACGCGGGATACGAGACGCTCAAGGCCCGTCGTGATGGCATGGCGCTGCTTGACTTCGACGATCTGCTGCTGCACACGGCGGCCGCGATCGAAAACGACGACGCGGTCGCACAGGAATTCCGCGACCGCTACCGCTGCTTTGTCGTCGACGAATATCAGGACGTCACCCCGCTGCAACAGCGTGTGCTCGACGCGTGGCTCGGCAGCCGCGACGACCTCACGGTCGTAGGCGACGCCAACCAAACCATCTACTCGTTCACCGGCGCAACACCGCGCTACCTGTTGGACTTTTCGCGGCGATTTCCCGACGCCGCCGTGGTGCGGCTGGAACGCGACTACCGGTCAACGCCGCAGGTGGTGTCGTTGGCCAATCGCGTCATCGCGGCCGCCCGCGGCCGGATGGCAGGCAGCAAGCTTCACCTTGTCGGCCAGCGCGACCCCGGACCGGCGCCGTCGTTCACCGAGCACCCCGACGAGGTCGCCGAGGCCGCCGCGGTTGCCAAGAAGATCAAGAACCTGATCGAGTCGGGCACTGCGGCTTCGGAGATCGCGGTGCTCTACCGCATCAACGCGCAGTCCGAGGTCTACGAAGAGGCGCTCACCGAGGCTGGTGTCCCGTTCCAGGTGCGCGGCGGCGAAGGCTTCTTCAGCCGCCAGGAGATCCGGCAGGCACTGCTGGCACTGCAGCGCGCGGCAGAACACGACGTCGATGGAGAACTGCCCGAGGTCGTCCGTGCTGTGCTCGAACCGCTCGGTCTGACCGCCGAGCCGCCGCCCGGCACCAAGGCCCGCGAGCGATGGGAGGCGCTCAGCGCACTGGCCGAACTCGTCGACGAAGAGGTCGCGCAACGGCCGTCGCTGGATCTGAGCGCCATGGTCGCCGAGCTGCGACAGCGCGCCGACTCGCGGCACCCACCCGTCGTGCAGGGTGTCACTCTGGCGTCGCTGCACGCCGCGAAGGGTCTGGAGTGGGATGCGGTGTTTCTCGTCGGCCTGGCCGACGGCACATTGCCCATCACGCACGCATTGGCGCACGGTCCCGACAGCGAGCCGGTGGAAGAGGAACGCAGGCTACTCTATGTCGGAATCACAAGGGCCAGAACGCATCTGGCATTGAGTTGGGCGCTGGCGAGGGCACCGGGAGGCCGACGGGGCCGACGGTCGTCACGCTTTCTCAACGGCATCGCCCCGCAATCGCCCAGCGATGCGAATCCCAACCGGCCTCGACGTCCGCGCGGCGCCACACCTCGCTGCCGCATCTGCAACGGCACGCTCACCACGCCTCCCGCGATCATGCTGCGGCGCTGCGAAAGCTGCCCGTCCGACATCGACGACGAGCTGCTCGCCCAGCTCAAGGATTGGCGGTTGCGCATCTCGAAGGAGATGAGCGTGCCTGCCTATGTGGTGTTCACCGACAACACGTTGATCGCGATCGCCGAGACACTGCCGACCGACGATGCTGCGCTGGTGGCCATCCCCGGCATCGGCGCGCGCAAGCTCGAGCAATATGGCCCCGACGTACTTGCGATGGTCAAGGGCCGCCAATCGTCGTAAAGATCATGCCAAAAGCGCTGGTCAGAAAATCAGTTGTGGGTTTGGGCTGATACGCTTAGCCTCAAGATCACACCGCGAGTCGAGAGGAGGGTGCCCAGATCATGGCGAATTTCAATGCGTTTACAGGCGTAGGCGTTGCCGGCATGTCGCGGACCCTCCACGTCGCCGCTGCCGCTCCCGCGGCGCACCCCGCGTTTTGGACGCACGCCGCCGCAGGTGCCGCAGCTGCCATTCCGCCGCAGCGTAAGCGCCGCACCGCCACCGCGACTGGCAAGTCCGTGGATCGGGGCACCACCTAGGTAAAGCCTCGATACAGCCGAAAAGGCCACGGACCCGCAGTCAAGGGACCCGTGGCCTTAGTCATTCGGACATCGAAAGACCTGGTCACGGATCCATCGAAAGACAGATGGACGACGAAACAACGACCAGGAAGCAGAGGACCAGCCATGTCAACGGCGATGAACGCTTGCGCAGAGAGCGTTGAATCAGTGACATGCCGTGAGAGAACGATGCTGTCGGTGCCGTGTCACGTCGGTGAACCCGATTTGTGGTTCGCCGAAAACCCGCGCGACCTCGAGCGCGCCAAGGCGCTGTGCGCGGATTGCCCGATTCGCCGCCAGTGCCTCGACGCGGCGCTGGAACGCCAAGAGCCCTGGGGTGTTTGGGGCGGCGAGATCATCGAGCGCGGCACGATCATCGCGCGCAAACGTCCGCGTGGACGGCCACGCAAGGACACCGTGGAGAGCCCGGCAGCCGCTTAGCTGCCGGGTTTTCCCGTGTCAGGCGGCTTCTTCGGCGAATCCCGGAATCAGCTCAGTGGCAAGCGCTTTCACCGGAATGTGCGCATCGAGTTGGCATGCGATCGCCACGTTGGAGGCGATCACTCGTAGCGGAATCGCCAGCTTGGCTGGCAGGTCCATTTGGCGGGCGGCCTTGATCTGGCCTGCCGCGCGGTCGGGCTTCATGTTCATGGCGGTGATCCGTTGCAGCCACTTACGCGTGTAGTGGAACACCTCGACTTCGAGCGGTTCCACATACTGCTTCATCATCTCGTCCATCTCACGCTTGGACACCTGCTCGCCCTTTTGGATGAATCCGATCGTCTGCATGGTCGTCAGCAGGTTGTCGTAGTCGTCGTTGAGGGCGTAGCGCGTCGCCAGCCCGATTTCGACAGGGATGCCACCCGGCAGCGGGGCCACCGCGCCGAAATCGATGACCCCCATCTTGTTGTCGGGAAGCAGCATGAAGTTCCCGGGATGCGCGTCGCCGTGCATCATTCCGAGCCGGCGCGGGGCGTCGTAGGTCAGCTCGAACAGCCGGGCGCCCATCAGGTCGCGCTGTTCGGTGGTGCCCTCGCGGATGATCACCGAGAGCGGGACGCCCTCGATCCATTCCTGGATGACGGCTTTCGGCGCGCTGGCGACGATGTGCGGCACGACGAAATGGGGATGTCCCTCATAGGCTTTGGCGAACGCACGCTGGTTTTCAGCTTCTAGCCGGTAGTCCAATTCCATCTCGGTGCGCTCGATCATTTCGTCGACCACGCCCTGCACGTCGGCACCGGGGGAAAGCTGCTTGATCACGCTGACCATCCGCTTCATGGTCTTCAGGTCTGCGCGTAGCGCCTCGTCGGCGCCCGGGTACTGAATCTTCACCGCGACATCGCGGCCATCCGACCACACCGCCTTATGCACCTGGCCGATGCTGGCCGATGCCACCGGTGTGTCGTCGAAGGAGGTGAACCGCTCGCGCCATTTAGTGCCCAGCTGTGCGTCAAGCACGCGGTGCACCTTGGCCGCGGGCAGCGGCGGCGCTTCCCGCTGCAGCTTGGTCAGGGCCTCGCGGTAGGGCTTGCCGTACTGCTCGGGGATCGCGGCCTCCATGACCGACAGCGCCTGGCCGACCTTCATGGCGCCGCCCTTAAGCTCACCGAGCACGGTGAACAATTGCTGGGCGGCCTTGTCCATCAATTCGGCGTTGACCTCGTCCTTCGACGCGCCGGTGAGCCGCTTTCCGAAGCCCAGCGCGGCCCGGCCTGCCATGCCGACCGGCAAGCTCGCCAGCTTGGCGTTCCGCGCGGCCCGACCTCGCTTGATGTCCGTCACAAGACCATCATCCATGACGGATCTGTACGGATCGCAAAGAGTTGGCAACAGACGTTTTCAGCACCAGCAACGGGGATGCCGCGACCACCGGCGCGCCACGATCGCGCCGGCGTTGACGTCGAACTCCAGCGTGGTGTCCAGGGTCGGCGGCGGCTCCGCCGAAATCCCTGCGTTCTCGCCGCCGCGGACCGCCCGAATGACCCGATCGACCTGGTTGAGCGCCAGCGCTGCCGTCGCCAGCACCGTGGCCCGGTCGGCGCTGCCGACGGTGTCACGCAGCTGCGACGCGACTGCGGGCCAAGTCGCGTCGCGATCGCAGCGGTGCAGGTCCGCGCACCGCAGGCAGCTCGTCACACCCGGAATGACCAGCGGACCGACCAACCCCGCGCCGTCGCGCAGCCGGACCGGCAGGTGGGCCACCCTGGCGGTATGGAGTTCGCGGACCACCCGAGGGTCGGCCACCAGGAAATCCGAAAGCACCACGAGATCCGTCGAGTCCGGCGCCGCGTTCGTCTGGCTGCTGTGCGTCACCCTGGCACCCGAACAGCGAAGCGCACCGGCCAGCAGATCCGACAGCGGGCCGCGGCCGTGGATGCGGATCGACGCCGCCCGCGTACGCCTGCGCTCGGCGGTGGTCACGACACCGGCATCGACCAGCGACGTGACGAGCTCACCCGCGTCCACCTCGAAGCGCGCCTGCAGGTCGGCCAGCGTGGCCCCGGACTGCAGGGTCCGCAGCAGCTCTGCCAACGTGGTCGGGCTCAGCCCGTACGGCGGGTGCACCAGCACGGCACGCCGCGGATCCCAGCCGACCTGCACCGCGCCGTCGGGACGCAACAACACCGGCATCGACGGGTTGAGCGCATACCGCGTCATGCGACGACTGTGCCACCAACGGCGCCACACCCCTGCGGGTTATCCACAGGCTCAGGCCAATGTCAGGCCTGGGGCTGGTCCTCGCCTTTGTCGGAATCCTTTTGCAGGTCGGCGATCGCCTTGTCGATGCCACTGGTGTCGCCGCCGACCATGCGATCGATGAAGCCGGCCGGCTCGTCGAGGTCCTCGGCGCTGGGCAACAGGTCGGGGTGCTGCCAGACTGCGTCGCGGGCGTCCGCACCGACGGCCTGCGTCAGCCGCTCCCACAGCACCGCCGCCTCCCGCAGCTTTCGGGGCCGCAGCTCCAAGCCGACCAGCGTTGCGAAGGTCTGCTCGGCGGGCCCGCCGGTGGCGCGGCGCCTGCGCAGCGTTTCGCTCAGCGCGGATGTTCCGGGGATGCGGTCGCCGAGCGCGTCGGAGACGACGGTCTGCACCCACCCTTCGATCAGCGCCAGCAGCGTCTCCAGCCGCTCCAGCGCCGCGGTTTGTTCCGGCGTGGCCTTCGGCTCGAAAATGCCCTGATTGAGTAGCTGTTCCATCTGCGAGGGATCGGTCAGCGACGCCGGATTGAATCCCGCCGCGAAGTCCTCGATGCCGCTCATGTCGATCTTCATGCCCTTGGCGAAGGCCTCGACAGCGTTGAGCAGCTGGCTTGCCAGCCACGGCACGTGGCTGAACAGTCGGTGATGCGCCGCCTCGCGGGCAGCCAGGAAGGTGATGATCTCGCTGCGCGGCAGTTCGAGTCCCTCGGCAAGCGACTCGACCGCCTCCGGCATCAACACGGCCACCCCCTTGGGGCCCAATGGCAGCCCAATATCGGTGGAGGTCAACACTTCTCGTGATAGTTTGCCCAGCGCCTGGCCGAGCTGCGAGCCGAACGCCATGCCGCCCATCTGCGACATCATCGCCATCAGCGGGCCTGCCATGGCCTTGGCCTCCTCGGGCAACGCCGAGGCCCACACCGTCGAAATCTGTTCGGCCACCGGGTCGCACAGCCGCTTCCAGGTGTCCAGCGTGTTGTCGATCCAGTCGTTGGGGGTCCACGCCACCGCCTTGGTGGTGCCTGCGGGAAGCGCCGTCGCGCCGTCCAGCCACGTCTCCGCCAGATGAACTGCGTCGGCGATCGCGGCGCTGGTCTTCTCGGGTACCGGTGCGACGAACCCGATGGCGCTCGACGCCAGTTGCCGGGCCAGGTCGTAGTTCACCGGGCCGGACTGCTTGCCGCCGGTCATCACGCCGCCCGCGCCGCTGAACATCTGCCCCAGTCGGGTGAACATCTCCCCGAGTTGAGACATGTCGAATTCGGACCCGCCGCCACCGAAGCCGAACGGGTCGGAGCCTGAGCCCGAATCGGGGTCCTTCTTGGGCTTGTCACGCTCGGGGTCGTCCCCGTGGGAAAAGCCGAAAGGCAGGTCAGACATACCTCAACGGTACTCACCGGTGGACCGTCGCGCGGGTCCGCGGGTCACGCTCTCAGTGAACCTCGGTCGGTTCGCGCACGGCCCACGCAGGGCGAACCTTTACTGTGGTCGCCGTGAACAGGCGGATTTTGACACTGCTGGTCGCCATGGTGCCGATCGTGGCTTTCGGGGTGCTGCTGTCGCTGGTGACGGTGCCGTACGTGTCGCTGGGCCCCGGCCCGACGTTCGACACGCTCGGCGAGGTCGACGGCAAGCAGGTCGTCGACATAGCTGCGGGTGGCGACGTGCATCCGACGTCGGGGCATCTGAACATGACCACGGTGTCGCAGCGTGACGACCTGACCCTGGGGCAGGCGCTGACTCTGTGGATGTCGGGCCGCGAGCAGCTGGTTCCCCGCGACCTGGTCTATCCGCCCGACAAGTCGAAGGACGAGATCGACCAGGCCAACAACAGCGACTTCAAACGGTCCGAGGACAGCGCGGAGTATGCGGCGCTCAGCTTCCTGAAGTACCCGTCGGCGGTGACGGTGGCAACCGTCAACGACCCTGGCCCCTCGGTCGGCAAGCTGCAGCGCGGTGACGCGATCGATGGCGTCAACGGAAAGCCGGTCGCGACCATCGACCAGTTCACCTCGTTGCTGAAGGCCACCAAGCCCGGCGACAAGGTCGTCCTGGACTACCGGCGCAAGAACTCGCCGGCGGGCGTCGCCACGGTCACGCTGGGCACCAACGCCGACCGCGACTACGGATACCTCGGGGTCGCCGTGCTCGATGCGCCGTGGGCGCCGTTCTCGATCGATTTCAACCTCGCCAACATCGGCGGGCCGTCGGCGGGGCTGATGTTTTCGCTCGCGGTCGTCGACAAGCTCACCACAGGTGACCTCAATGACGGCAAGTTCGTCGCGGGCACCGGCACCATCGACAGCGAGGGCAAGGTCGGCTCCATCGGTGGCATCACCCACAAGATGTTGTCCGCCCGCGAGGCAGGCGCGACCATCTTCCTGGTGCCCGCCGACAACTGTGACGAGGCCAAGACGGCCCACGAGGACGGCCTGCAGCTGGTAAAGGTCGACACCCTGAGCCATGCCGTCGACGCGCTGCACACACTTTCCGCCGGTGGCGAACCTCCCCGTTGCTGAGAGATCGCCGTGCGGCGGATGCGTAGAGTTGGGGCCACGTCCTCGTTAGACGTTTGAGAACCCAAGACTGGAGTTGACGAGTGGGTATGCGGCCCGCGGCGCGAATGCCGAAGCTGACACGACGTAGCCGGATTCTGATCGCGGTCGCACTGGCCGTCGTGCTGCTGTTACTGTTCGGCCCTCGCATCATCGACGCCTACGTGGACTGGCTGTGGTTCGGCGAACTCGGGTACCGCTCCGTGTTCACCACCAAACTGGTCACCCGGCTGGTCGTTTTCCTGGTGGCGGGCGTGATGATGGCCGGCATCGTGTTCGCCGCGCTCGCACTGGCCTACCGGATGCGGCCGGTGTTCGTACCAACCACCGGCCCCAACGATCCGGTGGCCCGCTACCGGACCGCAGTGATGAGCCGGCTGCGGTTAATTGGCATCGGCGTGCCTGTGGTCATCGGCGTCATCACCGGCTTCGTCGCCCAGATGTACTGGGACCGCGTGCAGTTGTTCATCCACGGCGGCAGCTTCGGGATCGCCGACCCCCAGTTCGGCAAGGATCTCGGTTTCTACGCGTTTGACCTGCCGTTCTACCGGCTGGTGCTGAGCTACCTCTTCGCGGCGACGTTCCTGGCGTTCATCGCCAACCTGGTGGGCCACTACCTGTTCGGCGGTATCCGCCTGTCCGGCCGCACCGGGGCGTTGAGCCGCTCGGCGCGTATCCAGCTGATCACTCTGCTGGGCCTGCTGATGGTGCTAAAGGCGGTGGCGTATTGGCTGGACCGCTATGAGCTGCTCAGCCATACCCGGGGCGGGAAGCCGTTCACCGGTGCCGGCTATACCGACATCAACGCGGTGTTGCCCGCCAAGCTGATCCTGATGGCGATCGCGGTGATCTGCGCGCTTGCGGTCTTCTCCGCGATTGTGTTGCGCGACTTGCGGATTCCTGCGATCGGCGTGGTGCTGCTGCTGTTGAGCTCGCTGATCGTTGGTTCAGGCTGGCCGTTGGTCGTCGAGCAGATCAGCGTGAAACCGAATGCGGCGCAAAAGGAAAGCGAATACATCAGCAGAAGCATCGTGGCGACAAGGCAGGCCTACGGCTTGACCGAGAACGTAGTCACCTACCGCGACTACAGCGGCAATGCACAGGCCACCCCACAGCAGGTGGCTGCCGACAGGGCGACAACGTCGAACATCCGGTTGCTCGACCCGACCATCGTCAGCCCGGCGTTCACGCAGTTCCAGCAGGGCAAGAACTTCTACAACTTCCCCGACCAGCTCTCGATCGACCGCTACAACGGACCCGACGGCAACCTGCGCGACTACGTGGTGGCCGCCAGGGAACTCAACCCGGACCGGCTGATCGACAACCAGCGCGACTGGATCAACCGGCACTCCGTCTACACCCACGGCAACGGATTCATCGCTTCGCCTGCCAACACCGTGCGCGGTATCGCCAACGATCCCAACCAGAACGGCGGCTATCCGGAGTTCCTCGCCAGCGTGGTCGGTGCGAACGGCAGCGTGATTTCACCGGGCCCGGCCCCGCTGGATCAGCCTCGTGTCTATTTCGGTCCGGTGATCGCCAGTGCGGCTGCCGATTACGCGATCGTCGGAAAGAACGGCGCCGACCGCGAATACGACTACGAGACGAATACAGAGACCAAGAACTACACCTATGCAGGCAGCGGGGGTGTGCCGGTCGGCAACTGGATGGCCCGCACCGTGTTCGCCGCCAAGTTCGCCGAGCGAAACTTCTTGTTCTCCAACGTGATTGGGTCCAACAGCAGGATCCTGTTCAATCGCGACCCGGTACAGCGGGTGAAGGCGGTGGCGCCGTGGCTGACCGCCGATACCAGCGTGTACCCGGCGATCGTCAACAAGAAGATGGTGTGGATCGTCGACGGCTACACCACGTTGGACAACTACCCGTACTCCGAGCTGACGTCGTTGTCGTCGGCCACCGCCGACTCCAATGAGGTTGCGGTCAACCGGTTGGCGCTCGACAAGCAGGTGTCCTACATCCGAAACTCGGTGAAGGCCACCGTCGATGCCTACGACGGAACCGTCACTCTGTATGCACAGGACGAAACGGATCCGGTGCTGCAGGCGTGGATGAAGGTGTTCCCTGGCACGGTCAAGCCCAAGAGCGACATCTCGCCCGAGCTGCAGGCACACCTGCGCTACCCCGAGGATCTGTTCAAGGTGCAGCGCTCGCTGCTCGCCAAGTACCACGTCAACGATCCGGTGACGTTCTTCTCGACCTCGGACTTCTGGGATGTGCCGCTGGATCCCAACCCCACCGCGAGCAGTTATCAACCGCCGTATTACATCGTCGCCAAAGACCTTGCGTCCAATGACCATTCGTCGTCATTCCAGCTGACCAGTGCGATGAACCGGTTCCGGCGCGACTTCCTGGCCGCCTACATCAGCGCCAGCTCTGATCCGGCGACGTACGGCAAGATCACGGTGCTGACGATTCCGGGTCAGGTCAACGGCCCGAAGCTGGCCAACAACGCGATCACCACCGATACCGCGGTGAGCCAAGATCTGGGTGTCATCGGCCGCGACAACCAGAACCGGATCCGATGGGGCAACCTGCTGACGCTGCCGGTGGCCCAAGGCGGCCTTCTGTATGTGGAACCGGTCTATGCCTCGCCGGGAGCGAGTGATGCGGCGTCGTCGTACCCACGCCTGATCCGCGTCGCAATGATGTACAACGACAGGGTCGGCTACGGTCCGACCGTCAGCGATGCGCTGGACAAGTTGTTCGGTCCAGGAGCAGGGGCCACGGCGACCGGCCCCGCACCCGTCGCGGGCGATAACGCACAACCTGCCGCCGCGCCGCCTTCCAACGGCCAGCCTCCTGCCGCGCCGCCGCCGGTCCAGGGTCAGGCGCCCGAGGTGCCCGTGGCGATCGCGGTCCCGCCGGGTGGCGGCTCGGTGCAGTTGTCGGCGGCCAAAGCCGCTGCGCTGCAAGAGGTCAACTCCGCGCTCGATGCGGTGCACCAGGCCCAAACAAGCGGCAACTTCGCCCAATACGGCCAGGCACTGCAGCGCCTCGACGACGCGATGAACAAATACACCAGCGCCAAGTAACTTCCGCGAGCGTGCGTGTCTGCCCGCAGACACGCACTGAAACCCGGGCATTTTGCGCACGCTCGCGGCTTGGGGCTGGCGATTTGGATGTGAGGCGCTACCTTCGGTAACCTGGCGTTTACCCATCGCGGGGTGGAGCAGCTCGGTAGCTCGCTGGGCTCATAACCCAGAGGTCGCAGGTTCGAATCCTGTCCCCGCTACTAAAGAAAGTGGTCTTGACCAGGCCAGACGGCCGCCAGCATCAGCTGGCGGCCGTTTCGTTTTGGGAACATTGGGAACGAGACGGCGGATGTGGGTGCTCCCCGGCGGCGAGTATTCGGCCTGCCGTCGGCTTGTGATCGCTGGGTCAGCTTCCCTTGCGGTCGCGGTATCTTTGCGCTGATCACGCAGTAGTGGTGGAGACCAAGTTGTCCGTTATGCGCGTGGGAGGCGGCGGTGCACAACGTTTGCCTTTGCGGCACTGTTGAGCTGTGACGTTCAAGCCAACAATCGACGAGCAATCCGTGAAGATCGGCAGCCGCCCCGACCTCGTCAACAGCTGTGGTGAAGAATTTCTTTACTGGGATCAAGCAGCGGATGCTCTCGCGTACTAGTCATCCGTGGCTGAGTTGGATGGCTTTCACCACGAGCAGTACTGCGCCGACGATCAGGTAGCCGCGTAGGGCGAGCATGCCGAGTCGGGTACCGGCTGACCATCTGACGGGCTGCAGCAGCGTCAACGGAGGCATCCGCCAGCTGGTGCGGTCGACACCGGCGATCGCGTGCGCAAGGGGCTCGGGGCCGGTGGGTTGCGGTCGTCGGCGGGCCAGCCACCGCAGCGTCCCATAGCCGGCAGCGGCGAGTATCACCACGGCCACGACGAGGTAGCCCGCGACGGCGACGACGTTGATATGGGGAAACAGGGTGGTGGCCATGAGGATCCCTGACAGCAGCAGCAGCACACCGACGATGAGCGCGGCGACCGCATTGAGCCACCGCCGGTTCACCCACGGGCCCAACACTTCTGGGTCGTTGCACAGCAGCAGCAGAAACACGCTGGCGCTGGGCAGCAGCAACCCGGCCAGGGCCTGCACGGCGGTGGTGATCAACCCAAGCGGTGCGCCGGGGATGAGCACGATCGCTGCAGCTACCGCGACCATCGCGGTGTAGGACAGGTAGAACTGTTTGGCGTCGGCGAAGCCGCGGTGCAGGGAGTGTTTGAGTCCGAACACGTCGCCGAAGGCGTAGCTGGTGGCCAGGGTGACCGCGGCGGCGCCGACGATGGAGGCGTCCAGCAAGACGATCGCGAACATCGAGCCCAGCACGGTGCTGTGTTGGCCGAGTAGGTGCGCGATGCTACCCGCGTCGGTGAAACCGCCCTGGGTGTTGGTGGAACGAGCGGCCCAGTCCCCGGTCATCACGAGCGCGGCTGCGCCGATCACGACTACGAAGGCGCCCAGCACGGTGTCGGCGCGTTCGTAGCCGATGAACCGGGGGGTTATGCGTTTGTCGACGACGTTGGACTGTTGAAAGAACAGCTGCCAGGGCGCCACTGTGGTGCCGACGATGGCGATGATGAGCAGCACTGCATCCGAGCTGATTCCGCCCGCAATGGTCGGCATTACAAAGGATTTGGCGGCGTGTCCCCACTGTGGGTGCGACATGAGCAGCATTGGGATCTGCAGCAGGGTGATCGCGATAAACACGAACATGGCCCGTTCCCAGCGCCGGAAACTTCCAGTGGCCATGATCGCTATCAGTGCGACCGCAGCGGTGGGCACCACGATGTATTTGGAGATGCCGATGTAGTCGGCGGCCAGGCTGATGCCGATGAATTCAGTGACGATGGTCAAGAAGTTCAGCAGGAACAGGTCCCCGACGGAGAACCAGCCCCACCCGCGGCCGAAGCGTTCGTTGATCAGTCGGGCGTGTCCCACACCGGTGACCGCACCCAACCGGACCACCATTTCCTGGTTGACGATCAGCACTGGGATCAGCAGCAGCAGCACCCACAACAGCGAGTAGCCGTAGTTCTGGCCGGCCTGCGCGTAGGTGGCCACACCGCCGGCGTCGTTGTCGCCGACCATCACGATGATGCCGGGGCCGACGATGGCCAACAGTGTCATCAGGCGGGTTTTGATGGTGCGGGGACGCTCGGTGTCGCCGACGCTGATGCGGCCGAACGCACCCTCGATGTCACCCAGGTGCGCGCTGTCTAGCACCGCGGTGCGCGCTGTCGCGCCGGGGTCGGCGCGCTGGCCGCTGGCCGGTGACATTTCGGCGCGGGTGGTCTTGTTGTTGTCGTCGCTGGTCATGGCGGGTCAGTCCGCGGAGGTGGTTGCTTCGTGATCGTCGGTGGCAGTGCCCTCGGCGGTGTCGCGCATCGGGCGGGGGGCCGGGTCGCGGCGACGCCAGTCCTCGGGGATGGTGGCCTCCAGTACGTCGTCGACGGTGACCACACCCAGCACCCGGTCCTCGTCGTCGACGACCGGGATGGCATACAGGTTGTAGTCGGCCATCAACAACGCGACGTCGGTCAAGTCGGCGTCGGCGGTGACGCGCACCGGGTCGGAATCCATCAGTGCCGCAACATTTTCGGACGGGCCTGCCTGCAGCAGGGCGATCACCGAGACCACCCCGGCCAGTTGTTTGTCCTCGTCGAGGACGTGCATCTTCAGCAACGCCTCCGGCTGCACGGTGCGCGCCGCACCGATGATCGCCAGCGCGTCACCGGCGGTGGCCGCGAGGCCGCAGGAGACGAAGTCGACGTTCATCAGCCCGCCGGCGCTGTCGGGGTTGAAGCCCATCAGGGTGATCACCTTGGTGCGCTGCGGTGCGGGCATCAGATCCAGCACGCGGCGTCGGCGGGACTGACGCAGGTCGGCGATCGCGTCGGCGGCGTCGTCGGCGCGCATCCGGCCTAACAGTGCAGCGACTTCAGTGTCGGGCATGTCGTTGAGCAGTCGGCTGGCCTTCTCCGGGTCGAGTTCCTCGAAGACATCGGCTTCCAGCTCGGGGTCGCTGCGCACCTGGTCGAGGATTTCTCCGCCCTCGGCCTTGTCGGCTTCCTCGAGCAGATCGGCGATATCGGCGGGTTTGAATGCACCCACCCGGCCAGCCAGACCGCGCACGGCCCGCGAACGGTCGTGACCGATCAACGGCTCGAACGCCTTCCAGTCCCGCGACGCATGCCCACCGGCGCTCTTGATCAGCCCGAACAGCCGCGGTGGGCGGCGGGTGTCCAGCCGCGCCAGCACCCACCCCTGACCGGTGTCTTCCAGTTCCACGTCGTAAGCCGACACCAGCTCCACCGCAGCCACGTCGATCAACCGATGCCCCAGCACGTCGGCGCGCAGCAGCACCTCACCGTCGCGGCGCTCAAACCCACGCATATCAATCTTGTTCTTCGCCAACATAACCCGGCCCGGCGCGTACTCGGTGATGGACCCGCTACCCACGAATATCTGCCGACCACCAACCCCGGCTACGATTCCGGTCACCAACGGATATTCATCGGCACCGCGCAGCCGGACGATCACGTCCTCGACGCGGCCCACGACGTCACCGGAGCGGGCGACCACTGGGGCACGCAACAGCTGTGATAACTGAATGACTGGCAGCCCGGCACTGGGATGTTCGGGCGTGCTGCTTGACTCGCTCACGTGTTCTCCTCATCGGTTGAGACGTCCACCGGCCACCCACAATCGCGGTGGGCACCCCCTAAGAGCACCATCGCATCGATTCCGGAAGCCTCCCGCTCGGCCTCACACAGTCGAGGCGTGGGATGCGGCGAGCAAACGTCCATCACGGCCATTCGCGGATTTCCTCGTTTCCGTTGTGTCATTGGTGATTTCGGTTACAGCCAGGCCTGGTAGTGGCGCAGGTAGTGCTTCTTGACTAGATGGGCCGCCAGCCCGTAGGTGGCCAGCACCGCAACCAGCCAAACCAGGTACGCCGCCGGTGGCGGAGCCATCCCCAAGCCCACCCCCAGCGGGGTCAGCGGCAACAGCACCCCGATCGCGGCCGCGGTGAGCGTTGCGAGCGCGACGACACGCGTTGGCCGTGCCCCGCGCCACGGCTTGGTTGGAGCCCGTAACACGAGCACCACCAGCAGTTGGGTGAGTAGCCCCTCGACGAACCAGCCGGTCTGAAACATCGTGGGCTTGTCGCCGAGGTCGAACACCCACCACAACACCGCGAAGGTGGCCAGGTCGAACATCGAACTGAGCGGGCCGAAGATGAGCATGAATCGGATCAGACCACCGGACTGCCAGCGCCGTGGGGCACGCAGGTAGTCGTTGTCGACCCGATCCCACGACAGCGCTAGTTGCGCGGTGTCATAGAGCAGGTTCTGCACCATCAGCTGGATCGGCAGGATCGGCAGGAACGGCAGCAGCGCGCTTGCGGCCAGGACGCTCAGCACGTTGCCGAAGTTGGAGCTGGCGGATATCTTGACGTACTTCATCGTGTTGGCCAGGGTGCGGCGGCCCTCGACCACCCCGCTGGCCACCACTGCGAGGTCCTTGTCCAGCAGGATCAAGTCCGCGGCGTACTTGGCTACCTCGGCGGCGGTGTCCGCGGCGATACCGGCATCGGCGATCCGCAGCGCGGGAACGTCGTTGATGCCGTCACCAAGAAACCCGACCACGTGCCCATCTTCACGCAGCGCCGCCACTATCCGTGTCTTGTGCGCCGGCGTGAGCTCCGCGAAAACGGCTGCTTGCGCCGACGCCGCACTGAGCCGCCGATCGCTGAGACGGTCGATCTGGTGGCCCACGACGACGGTGTCGGCCGCAACGCCGACCTGCGCCGCCACCTGCCGAGCGACGGTCTTGCTATCCCCCGTCAGTATTTTCACCGCGACCCCGTGTTCGGCGAGGCTGCGCACCGCGTCGGGGGCGCTGTCGCGGACCGGATCGACGAATCCGACGAACCCGGCCAGCACCAGATTCTGCTCGTCGGATTCGTCGTAGCACTCAAACCTCGCTGGCCCGTACTTCACGGCCACGGCCAGCACCCGCATCCCCTGCTTGCGGTAGGCCTCGACCAGATCGTCGGCCTCGGCCCGCAGGTCGTCGCCGAAGGTGACGATGTCGTCGTCGAGGCGCGACCGGGTGCAGCGCGGCAGAACCCGGTCGGGGTCGCCCTTGCAGATCATGATGTGCTCACCGTGCTGGCGTGCCACCACCACGGTGGCGCGGCGGCGGGTGTGGTCGAAGCCGATCTCGTCGACCTTTTCGAAGGCGGCCTCAGCGGTGAGAGCCATGTCCTGCTCGCCGAGCAGTTCGGCGATGGCGTCGTCGAGCCGGTCATGCGCCCCGTCTTGGAAATGAACGCCCAGATAAGCGAGTTCGGCGACCGCATCGTCGAAGCGTCCGGTCACATCGATGGTGTGCGCGTAGACGATGCGGTCCTCGGTCAGGGTGCCGGTCTTATCGACACACAACACGTCGAGTGCTCCGAGATCTTGAATCGCGTTAAGGCGACTGACGATCACCCGCTCCCTCGCCAGTCGGGTAGCGCCGCGGGCCAGGTTCGTGGTCACGATCACCGGCAGCATCTCGGGGGTCAAACCGACCGCTACCGCGACGGCGAACATCGCCGCCTGCGCCCAGTTCCCGCTGACAATGCCGTTGACCGCCAACACGATCGGCACCATCACCAGCATGAACCGAACCAGGGTCCAGCCGACCGAGCGGACCCCGCGGTCGAAGCTCGACTCCGGGCGTAACCCGCCGGCGGTGCGGGCCAACGCCCCGAAGTAGGTGTGCCCGCCGGTCGCGATGACCACTGCGGTCGCCGCGCCCGCCACCACCGCGGTCCCCGAGAAAGCCAAACTCGGTGTGTCCACCAACGACTGGCGTGCGTGTTGTCGCTTTGCGGGCGCGACTGTCGTCTTCGCCACCGGCAACGATTCCCCGCTCAGCCCCGACTGGTCGACCACCAGATCGGTCGACGACACGATCCGCAGATCCGCGGGCACGACATCACCGGCGTGCAGCACCACGATGTCGCCGGGCACCACGTCATGCAACAACACTTCCCGTTCTAGTGGGTCCTGGTCGTGGCCGGCGCGGCGTCGCACCGTCACCGTCGATGCCACCAGCTCCTGCAATGCCCGGTTGGCCCGAACCGATCGGGTTTGCTGCCAGATGCGCAAAACCACGGCCAGCGTCACCATCACCGCAACTGTCACCGCGCCGCGGGTGTCACCGACCACCACGAAGACCACAGCCAAACCGGCCAGCAGTGCAACAAACGGGCTGCGCACGGCGCCCGCCACACGCGCCGCGACCCCGTCGTCGGCCGCACGAAACGGCTCATTGTCGCCGAAGCGGCGCAATCGATCCGCGGCCTCCGGCTCGGTTAACCCTCGTGGGGAAGTTGCCACTCTCTGAAAAACCGTGAAGACCGGCGCCTCGGCCAACTCCCTTAGTCGGGCATCGTCGGCGACATCTCGCAACTCCTGCGCGGTCAGCCCAGCGACGGTTTCAGTCATGTCCGGTCCTCATCCCAATGGAGGCATCAGCCCGATCGAACGAAAGCTACGAACTCCACGCGGACCGTTGCGGCTAGCCCGACCCCGACCGGAACCGGTGGCGCCGCACGCACGCGTGGAGGCAGGTACTACTTCCCTCGTTCACCGGCCCCACCTCCAACCCACACGCTACGTCGCACCACGGCACAGACGCGGACACCAGTACACCCGAAACACTCCCAACAGTCAAACGCTTGCACAAGTGTCATAGATGAGTCAACCTGACAGGTATCACCGAAAGGAAACGTGTGCCCACAACCCCGGCCACCGCAACGACGACACCCCTGTCCGCCCGGCTGCTGCAGGACACCGCCTCGATGTTCGCCCTGCTGTCAGCCACGGTACGACTGCACATCCTGTGGGAGCTCACCCACGGCGACCGCGACGTGGGGACCCTGGCCGCCACCACCGGCCAAAGCCTCGCTACCGTCAGTCATCACCTGAGCAAACTCAAGCTGGCCGGCGTCGTCCGCGCCCACCGCCAAGGCAAGCGGATGGTCTACGTCATCGCCGACCCAGATGTCGTCGCGGTCGTTCGACTTGCCATCGACGGACGCTTCAAACAATCAGACGCCGGGAAGCGCGCGCGCCGGGCCTGAATGCAGATGGACCCGGGTGTCGAAAAGGCAAGCGGGGGCATGACTTTCGTACATCACCCTCCCGCTGCCGCGCACGGGAGGCAGATCGCTCGCAATCCGCAGTTGTTGCGGGTTAACGTCAGTCGGGCAGGCGACGGTTGAGCAGTAGTCCGGTGAGAAGGGCTGCGGCCATGACGACTGCCCCGAGGCGGATCCAGCTGGCGCTGGCGTCGCCGTGGATGGCTTCGTATCCGATCTGTTGCTGCAGCGAGTTGTAGGCGTCTTCGAGTTGACCGAGGGTGCCGGCACGAAAAGCCTCTCCGCCGGCGAGGTCAGCGATCCTTTTGAGGGAGTCGTCATCAACGGGTACGGGGACGTGCTGGCCGTCGATATCCACTGTGCCGTAGAGGGTTCCGAATGAGATCGTCGAGATTTTCACGCCCTGCTCTTTGGCGGCGCGGGCAGCGGTGAACGCCCCTCTGGGCTGGTCCGGGTCGGATGGGACTGTTTCCTTACCGTCGGATTCCAGCACGATGCTGGCCGGTGGTGGACCGTCGCCGCCGCCCATCACCGCCCCCATCGTGGCGATGGCTTGGAGCGCGGTGAAGATGCCTTCACCGGTGGCGGTGCGCGGTTCGGGCTGCAGGGTGTCGATCGCACGGCCGACCGCGCCGTGGTCGGTGGTGGGGGACACCAGTAACACGGCGCTGGCGGAGAACTTGACCAGACCGAGGTTGATGCCCGGGGTGAGCTTGTCGGCGAACTGTTTGCCTGCGGCCCTGGCCGCCTCGATGCGGCTGGGGGCGACGTCGGTGGCGACCATCGATTCGGACACGTCGATCACGAGCATCACCACGGCACGGTTACGCGGAACGCGGACGTTGTGGGTGGGCCCGGCCATTGCGGTGGTCAGCAGTGCCAGCGCGGCCAGCAGCAATATTGCGGGCAGGTGACGCCACCGGGTGGGGCGTTTGGGTGCGACGCTTTCCAGCAGCTCCATATTGGCGAACCGCAGCACCCGGCGCCGCCGGGCCCGGACGGCGAGCACGTAGAGCGCCACCATGGCGGCGATCACCAGCGCGTAGAGAAAGAACCACGCGTTGGCGAACCCCGACAAGGTCAGCGGACCCAGCAGTGGCACGTTCATGGCACCGGAATCGGTTGCGGTGTGGACATTCTCGTGGCGGTCTGGCTGCGTCGTCGGCACGCGCGTGCGGGTGACGGCACGGCGGCGGGATTCTCGGGCACGAACGTCCTCTCGATGTTGTCTGCAAGATTGCCGAATTGCCAACAGTTGCGCAACCGTTTGATTGTGGTGTCGGTTTCGGGTCTACCGCTCTCAGCTTCCCTCTCCGTCCCCTAACGGCGTCGCCACCGCGCGATACCAAGCACCGCCAACACCACACCGCATAGCACCAGCATGATCACGCTTCCCGTGACGACCTCATGGTGGCTGTACACGGGCAGCGCCAACGCTACGGCGGCCATGGGGTTCAACTCGGCAGCCGACGGTTGATCACCAGTGCCGCGACTGCGGCGATGGTGGCGGCGATGACGGCCAGACGCAACCAGGCCGCCGCAGCCGGGCCCGGCACATTCTGATAACCGATCTGCTGCTGCACCGCCGCGTAACTACGGCTCAGCTCGTCGATGTTGGTTGCGACATAGGACTGCCCACCCGAGAGCTGAGCGATCTTTTTGAGCATGCTGGCATCCACCGGCACCGGCACCCGCTGGTCGTTGACCGCGACAAAGCCGGCCTCGGTGCCGAACGCGATGGTCGAAACCGGCACACCCTGGTCTTTGGCGGCCCGGGCCGCGGTATAGGCGCCGCGAAGGTTGTTCGGATTGCCCGGCTTGTTCTCTTTTCCGTCCGACAACACCACGATCCGCGCCGGTGGCGGAGTCGTGGCGCCTGCGCTGAGCACCGCGGCGATAGTTTGCACCGACTGCAATGCCGCGAAGATGGCATCACCGATCGCGGTCTGGTTGTCGGGCTTGAGGTTATCTAACGCGCCGACCGTGGCCTCGTGCTGCGGTGTCGGCGACACCAGCACGTTCACGTTGCCGGCGAAGGAGATGAGACCCAGATTGACACCCGGCGTCAGCTGCTGGGCGAACTGTTTGGCGGCCTGTTTCGCCGCGTCGAGCCGGCTTGGTGCCACATCGGTGGCACGCATGGACTGCGAGACATCGATGGCCAGCATGATCACCGCCCGGTTACGCGGTACGTGCGTCTCGCGAGTGGGCCCGGCCATCGCTACCGTCAACAGCAGCAACGCAACCACCGACACCACGATCGGCAGATGCCGCAACCGGTGGGCCCTGCGTGGAACGACAACGCGCGCCAAATCCGGGTCGGTGAATCGCCGCAACCGCCGACCACGACGCATGTGGACGAGCAGATACAGCGCCACCAGTCCAACCGGCACCAACACGAACACCAACAACCACGGGCTCTGGAACCCCGACAGCGACAGTTCGCCCAGCCCCGGCACCATCATCGCCGACGCCCATCGGCCTCAACCAAACAACGGCAGGCCCCAACTACGGCCTGAGCCACCGCACCCGCCAACATCGCCGACAGTTCTTCGGCAGCGCCACGCATCCACCGGTCTGTACTTCGGCTCTGCGGGGCCCCAGTCCTGCCGCGCATGTTGACGGTCACAACAACACGGTACTCAATCAAACAGTTGCACAAGTTTGTGAAGCGACGCGGGTCTCATGCACCCCTCGTCCCGTCATCATCGGCAATCATTGCGCCGCGCTCGGCGTTGTACAGCCCGGCATACGCTTCGGCGTTCATCTGAGCCTCCGCATCGTGAGCGTTGGCGATCATTCCCAGACTGTCGATCGCGTCAGGCCACCATGAGAACGACCGAAGCCGTTCTATTACTTCGTCTACTTCGTCGACACGTCGAAGCTACTGGTCGGGCACAGCACGGCTGGCGCGATAGCCCTACGACCGCCTCGATGAAGCAACAACTGACTCGACAACCGCTGACACTTCCGTCCGTCCGTGCCCGACTGCGGAGTTGCACGGCGTGGGAACGGATTTGGGAACGAAACGCGGCGCAACTGCCCGTATCGCGTGAAACGCGGCGTGCTGGCGCGGACGCGAGACCAGCGCCAGCCTGCATGTTTGAGACACCGCCAACGACATGACGTTGCTACCGGCTAGCTCATAACCCAGAGGTCGCAGGTTCGAATCCTGTCCCCGCTACCAGGTAAAACGGCCCCCGGAGATCTCTCCGGGGGCCGTTTTCAATGGCGTTGGGAACGTGTTTGGAAGACATCGGTCTTTCTGGTCGTCCTGCGCGCTCACGAATCTTCCTTAGAGTGCACGACAGAATTGAGTTGCAGTCAACCCAGTTAGGCCTCGTTGTAGCGTTTGCTGTGTGGCACAGTGACTTTGAACGTCGTGACCGCACTGGCCGGATGGTCGGCCGGGCTACATCCCGTTGCCGCGGCCTTTGCCCGTCCCGGTATGGCAGTCAAACCGATCTTGGTTGCGCCCCACGCTATCGCTCACGTGTTGGACGCGGCCTGGGGGTCGCTGCGGTTGGCTGAGGTTGGTCGCGCGGGGTTGGGGTGTTCGGGATTCTTGGGCGGCATTGTCGGCCTCCTGGAGGGGGACCGTCGCGAACATGGGAGGAGGAGGAGCACCGCCACTGCCGTTGCCACTAGTGATCACGCAAGGACCCGGCAACACGCCGCCGCCGTTATCCGGGCACCAAGGGATCAGGCCGCCCAGGACATGGGCGATGGGGTGGGGCGGCGGAGTGGGTGTCGGCTCGGCTTGGGCCGGGGCGGCGAATGTGATGGCGGCTACCGGGATGGCTGACAGCACCGCAAGCTTCTTCTTGTTCATGGCTCCCCCTTTTTGGATGTGAAAAAGCCTTCGGCGACAACAACCACCAACAGCAAAGGCAATTTCATTGCTGGATCCTACTACCGAGGGTGATCTATTTGTAGGTTTCAGGGCAGAAGTCCACGCGGGATGGCCAGCCGCTTCTTTGCTACAGCAAAGAAATGTGGTCCTGGTAGTCGCAGCTGTCATACGCCAGCCTTCCTGGCAATCGGGGTGCCTGTAAGGGTGACCAAACTATCGCCCGGTCGCCGC
Source organism: Mycolicibacterium moriokaense (assembly GCF_003201655.1). GTDB lineage: Bacteria > Actinomycetota > Actinomycetes > Mycobacteriales > Mycobacteriaceae > Mycobacterium > Mycobacterium moriokaense_A. Next base: position 136,556 of record NZ_QJJU01000013.1, on the reverse strand, counting down.
CGTTTTCACCCGGTAACCGGATGGCGGCTTCATTCCTTTCTCGGCGGCACACGACCACAGGCGGCGTGGATACCCCGCCTGGTGGTCATCCGCCCGCCGTGCGACGGGGGTCAAGTCGTCGCAGGTTCAAATCCCGTCAGCCCGACCAGAAAAGGATCAGGTGAGAGGCGGTTTCGGAACCCTCCCGAGCCGCCTTCTGTCCGTATTGGAGGTGACGGCCTCCGAAGATCAGATCTGCGGGGGCCGTTTGCATGCGGTCAGTAATCCCAGACTGCGGGCACGCACCGAAAGACGTCGCCGGCGGCAGCCACGTGGCAAACCGACGGGAACGGCAGGTGGGTGGCCACCATCGCCTCTCCTGTCGCCGACAGCTCGCGCAGAAGACGGACCCGGACGCGGGCCGCCTCCTCAGGGTCGTGTTCGAAGCCGTTGTGCCACTCGGGGTTGTCGAACCCGACCTGGAACACGGCGTCACCGGCGAACGTCAGCCGATCGCCGCGGGACGCCAGGCGGACCACGCTGTGCCCGGGGGTGTGGCCGCCGGTGCGGCTGACGAGTACTCCCGGTGCCACCTCATACTCCGTCTCGAACGGCTGCAGCCGGTCGCGGTACTCGTCCAAAAAGCGCGAGGCGATCGACCGAAGTGCGTCCGGCACCGGCGCCGGCATGTGGGTGCGGGAGAAATCGGGTGACTCCCAGAACTCGGCTTCGGCGCTCGCCACGTGAATCCGCACGTCCGGACTCAGCCTGCTCCTCAGTCCGTCGGTGAGCAGACCGCCAACGTGGTCCATATGCAAGTGGGTCAGCACCACGTCGGTCACGGATGCGGGCTGGATGCCTGCGGCCTCCAGCCGCAGGGCCAGCTGCCCGGCCCGTGGAAAGTCCGGGAACTCCATCCCTAGCCCCGCGTCGACGAGGATGGTCCGGCCGCCGCTGTGCACCACGACTACGTTCAGGGGCCATTCGAGCACGTCAGGCGGCAGGAACATGCCCTCCAGCCAGGACGTCAGCTCGGTCGAGTCGGTGTCGTAAGCCAGCGTCTCGGCTGCTATCGGTAGCACCCCGTCACTGATCACCAGCACCTCGATCTCGCCTATCCGCACCGCATAGCGCGACGGAACCAGCTCGTCGAGCCCCTGCGCACCGAGTGAAATGTTGTCCAAGCTCATGATTTCTCCTGACCGCCGTGCCCGACGAAGTTGTGAACTGCCCCTCCTGCCCGGTCGAACGCGAGCTGGCCTCAGCGTTCATCCCGATCGCGGACATCGGCGCGACGCTGTTCCCGGTCAGGTCGTCGCGGTCACATCGATACCGCTGGCGACGGCGGTGATCTGGGTTTCGCGGTGTTAGATCGACCCGCTATTCACAGCTTGAACGGGTTGGACAGCAGATCCTCTGCAATATACGTCCCTATTATCTTTCCATCGTTTTCCGACCAAATTATTATTTCCAGTTCTGGCGCGAACTCAATGAACCACTGTCGGCACGCACCACATGGCATGATTCCGTTTATGCCAAGTTCAGGTTTCGCGTCAACGCATGCAATAGCGAGCCGTACCAGATCGCGGTCACCGGCGTTCACAGCTTTTGTTATCGCGGCTCGCTCCGCACACAGCGACAGGCCATAGCTCGCGCTCTCGACATTGGCGCCAGTATACGTGGCGCTTTTAGTAGTAAGAGCGGCGCCGACCCGAAAATTGGAGTACTCCACGTAGGCATTATTGGCAGCATCGCGGGCCGCGTCGCATAGCTGTTTCGGGTCATTGATAATCGAAGGCATCTATTTCCTCCTCGTCCTGCATGTTCATTCGAGCTAGCGGGTACCTGGATGCCACCAACGCTGGAATCCCTGGTCCTGTACTAGGTTGTAGCAGCCTGTGGTGCTGTCTTGGTATTGCCCCATCTATCTTGTGCGACGCGATATAGCCATAGCGCAATGATTACGCTGAAGTTGATCCCGCAAACCACCGTGTTGCCTGGCCGGGCAAGCAAAATGTAGGCGAAAAGCAACATTGAAAGCACGAAAGCAACCGCCGTGACATTCATGCCAGCTGTAGCCCTCTTTTGCCACGGGTTCGCGGTGGTTTCGTTGGTCTTATTCGCCAGGCCGACGTCGAGCGCATCCCACAGCAGATAAGCAAAGAATATGGCTAATAAAAAGCCAGTGATCCACTCTTCTGGCGCCGTTGCGAGGTCCGGGTCTTTCGGTATCGGGAACTTAAGTTCCAACCCCATTGCAAAGTACAACATCGTGATGACGATCTCGAGAAGGAATTGAAAAAATCGCGGCGAGGCAAACTGGATCTGCCCGATATCGGGGCGTAGCGATTGTTCCGCCATTGCAGTGCGATTCTTATGAAGCCCAATCCAGCTAAGCACAATAACAGTGAGGATCAGCGCGAGCACCGACCAATCGACCGCAGGCACTCGAGGCAAATCTGCGTTCGCGACGCGGATGGCGAGATCGGTAACAGCCACGGCGTAGAGCAGATCGAGGAAAGTCAGTCGATCGAGGGCCTTGTCAGCCATCGCCATCCAATCCCGCACTCACTTTTGCCGGCCAGCAGCGACGTTACAGTTGCTGTTGAAACAGCGTGCTGATTATCGTGACTTTCACAGATGGCTAGTGCCAAATCGCAGAATCCACGCGAGTCGGGGCCGTTTTCATGCATTCACTGCGAATGACGTGGAATGCGGATTCTGCCGGCGTCCGTCCAACGTTCGAACATCAATTGCATTGACGTTCAGGGCAATCCATTTAATACCGCCTTGCCGCGCGCTCAGCTCACAGGCAGCTTCAGCACCCGGGCGCTGGTTGGGTCGCGTCGGCAACGACATCAACGGGTGCGACCCTGTCCAGACGCTTATTGGGATCGGTAGCTGGCCGCCACGTCTGTACTTGTGGCGATGACGACGCCAACCCGGCAGCGCACCACGAAAGGAAATAGACCCAATGAAGATCTTGCCCGCCCGCGTCGAGGAACTGACCAAACGCGTCGACCGCAATCAAGCCCTGGGGATCGGGATCGCCACCGGACTGACCGCGCTCTGGTGCGCCTACCGTCTGCTCTGGCTCATCTACACCGCAATCACCTTCTCCAGCGTTGGCTGGTCCCCGGTTTCGCTCGTTTTCCCGTTCGTGCTGTGGGGTGTGATCGGTGTCGTCGCGGGGATCGCGGCCTTCGGCTTCCTCACCCGCTATGCCAAGCAACCCTGAATGCGGACACCTGTCCGCGCTACAAAATGAAACGGCCCTCGGAGAGGGGGCTCCGGGGGCCGTTTCGTTTTGACCAGGTGAGATCAGCGCACCTTGACGACGACCTTTCCCTTGGCCGTCCGGTCCTCCAGTGAGGCAATCGCGTCGGCGGCGCGCTCGAGCGGGTAGACCTCCGGTTCTGGTGCCGAGACCTTGCCGGACGCAAGCAGTGGCGCCAGCTCGGCCCATTGCTCAAGCAGGTACCCGGGGTGCGTCAGCGACCAGGCGCCCCAGCCGACGCCGACGGCATCGACGTTGTTCAGCAGCAGCCTGTTGACCTTGATGGTTGGGATGTCGCCACCTGTGAAGCCGATGACCAGCAGCCGGCCGCCAGGGGCCAACGAGCGAAGCGAATCGGTGAACCGGTCACCGCCGACGGGGTCGACGACGATGTCGACGCCTCGCCCTCCTGTCAGCTCCTTGACTGCGTCCTTGAAACCATCAGCCAGCACCACATCCGAAGCCCCTGCGGCCTTGGCGACCGCGATCTTGTCCTCGGTGCTCACCACCGCGATCGTCCGCGACGCGCCCCACGCTGGGGCGAGGCGCAGCGTCGACGTGCCGATGCCACCCGCCGCGCCGTGCACCAAGACCGTTTCCCCGTCGGCCAGCCGGCCCCTGGTGAGTAGCGCGTGATGCATTGTCATGTCGTTGAACAACAGGCCTGCGCCGGCGTCAAACGACACATTGTCGGGCAGCTTGAACACTCGATCAGGTTGCAATGCAACGACTTCCGCCATCGCTCCGCACAGCATCGTCAATCCGCAGATGCGGTCGCCTGCCGTTACGTGCGCACCGTCCGGTGCGCTGCGCACCACGCCCGCGATCTCCGCGCCTGGGATGTAGGGCAACTCCGGCTTGTACTGGTAGAGCCCCCGCGACTGCAGGGCGTCGGGGAACGCCACACCCGCGGCGTGCACGTCGACGACGACCTCGCCGTCACCGCTTGGCTCGTCGATCTCTACGACGTGCGCCGCTTGTGGACCATCGAGGCTGGCTATCTGTATCGCGCGCATCGCACCATTTAACCGCGCCGCATGTGATGCGAGTCCGGCCGGTTACCCCCCGGTAAGCTGGAGTTAGCGGCAGCGTTGCCGAACTCGATGGGAGCACGCATGGCACGTGGCCAGGAGGCCGGACTAAAGGCCAGACGATTCGCCGCGGCCGAGGCGATGCCCCCCGGTCGCGCCATGTCGATCCGCTCCAAGGACGGCATCCGCCTGCATGCCGAGGTCTTCGGGCCTGAAGACGGTTATCCGATCGTGCTCGCACACGGCATCACCTGCGCCATCCGGGTGTGGGCGTACCAGATTGCGGACCTCGCACAGGACTATCGCGTCATCGCGTTCGATCATCGTGGCCATGGCCGTAGCGCGGTCCCCGCGCGGCGCAGCGCATACAGCCTCGATCACCTTGCAGGCGATCTGGACTCTGTTCTCGAGGCGGCGCTTGCTCCCGGTGAACGTGCGGTGATCGCCGGCCATTCGATGGGTGGCATTGCCATCTCGTCGTGGGCCGACAGGTATCCCGACCGGGTGCGCCGGCGCGCTGATGCCGTCGCACTGATCAACACGACCACGGGCGACCTGCTGCGCAACGTGCAGCTCCTGCCGGTGCCTCAGCCCCTTGCCGACGTCCGCGTCCGCGCGGCGGGCACCCTGCTGAAAACGTTTGGCGCGGCGCCCCTTCTTCGGGCGGTGGACCGGCCGAGCCGGCGGTTCGTGTCGATGATCGCGGTGGGCCGCGACGCCGACCCCGCGGTCGTGGACTTCATCCACGAGCTGTTCACGCATACGGCGCCCGCGGGCCGCGGTGGCTGGGCCCGATCGCTGGTCGACTCACTCGGATCGCAGCAGCACATCGGGTTGACGAACTTGACGGTGCCGACGCTGGTGATCGGCAGCGAGAAAGACCGCCTGCTGCCGATGGTTTCGTCGCGTCACATCGCCAGGATGGCGCCGAACCTCGCGTCGTTCGTCGAGCTGTCCGGCGGACACTGCGCGATCGTCGAGCGTCCTGACGAGGTCAACATGCACCTGCGGATGCTGATCGAGTCGGTGAGCCGGGAGCGTACGGCCTAGCCGGTCAGCGCCCGGTGTACCTCGTCGGCAGCCCGCTTGCCCGATCGCACCGCGCCGTCGAGGAATCCGGTCCATTCGTCGGCGGTCTCGGTGCCAGCCCAGAAGATGCCGTCGATCGGCTTGCGCAACCACGGCCCGTACGTCGTCCACGAGCCGGTCGGTACCGCGGCCGTCGGCCCTCCTGGCGCGAATTCCTCTGTGCCCCAGCAATGATCGATATAGTCGATTGGATTCCCGGCGGCAGCACCGAATAGCGTGGTGAACCCCGCCAGCGCTTGCCCACGGCGCTCAGCGGGGGAGAGCGCATCGAACGTGCGCGCGTCCGTGAAGCCAAGCAGGATGCCAGGTCCGTCGTCGCTCGGGCTGACGTCGAAGGTGATGAAGACCGGTCCTTCGTCCGAAAGTGCCTCGCCGGAGCAGCCATTCGCGCGCCAGAACGGCGTCTCATAGGCGGCGTATGCCTTGCTCAGATTGCCCTGCGGCCAGTGCTCCGTGAGCTTTTCGTACTCGGGAGGCAGCGCCGGATCGAATTCGATCCCGGCTCGATGTTCTGGAGGGATCGCCACGATGACGGCCTTGGCGGTGACGGCGCCGCCATCACACCCGACCGTGAGCGTGCCATCGGAGGCCCGTGAGATCCTGCGAACCACCGCATTGACCACAACCCGTGGGCCCAGCTCGTCGGCCATCCGCAACGCAATCTGTTGCGTGCCACCGGGAAAGCGGTCCTGCTGCGCGCCGCCCTCGACGTCGAGCATGCGGCCGAGTCCGCCCGCGGCCTTGACGTAACGGACCGCGTGCAGCATCGACACTTCTTCGGGTTCGCAACCCCATGTCACCCTGGCCATGATCGCCATCAGATTTCGCGTCGACGCGCTCGCGTGCACGTACCGCAGCCACTCATCCATGGTCTTTGAGTCGAGAATGTCGGCGATCGACGACGTCCACGGCTTATCTACCGGCACGCGCCGGGTCACCCGGTCGAATCGCCACTGGATCCGGGAAACGTCGAGCAGCTCGATCATGGACAGCTTCGGGATCGTGCTGCGATACGACCGGACCTTGCCGTGCCACCGGATCAGGTTCTTGCCCCGGCTGTATGTGCGCACGGTCTCGCAGCCCAGTTCTTTCGCCAGCGCGATGACCGCGTCCTGTGTTGGGCCGACGAACGTGCCGCCGAGGTCGACCGGTGCGCCCGCGATCGTCGTCGTGGACGAGCGTCCCCCGACCCGATCGCGGCCTTCGAGAACAACGACATCGTGGCCGAGCCGCACCAGGTCACGGGCCGCCGACAGCCCCGCGAACCCGGCACCCACGACGACGACGTCGGCATTGGCTGGGATGCTCACACCACTAGGTTCTCACGGCGCCAACGTCGATGACGGCGCTGTTCGGCGATCGTTGACACGCTCAACGGCTGAGGCCCCTATCGTGGTACACAGCCGGACCAAAGGAGGTCGTCGTGGGTGGGGCTGAATACTCCGATGTGCTGATCATCGGCGCAGGGATTTCCGGGATCGGCGCCGCGTACCGCGTGCACGAGAAGAATCCGGGGCTGTCCTACACGGTCCTGGAACGGCGGCAACGCATCGGAGGCACCTGGGACCTCTTTCGGTACCCGGGCATCCGGTCCGACAGCGACATCTTCACGCTGAGCTTCCCCTATGAGCCGTGGCGGCGGGCTGACTACGTCGCCGACGGACCCGACATCCGCGAGTACCTGACGCAGGCGGCACGCAAGTACGGCATCGACGAGCACATCCGGTTCAACACACATGTCACGTCGGCCGACTGGGACTCCACCACCGACACCTGGACCGTGCAGACCGAAGAGGCCGGGGTCCCGAAGACCTACCAGGGGCGATTCCTGTTCTTCGGCACCGGCTACTACAACTACGACGAGCCGTACAAGCCCGAATTTCCTGGCATCGAACAGTTCGGCGGCGAGGTGGTGCACCCGCAGTTCTGGCCCGAGTCGCTGGACTATTCCGGCAAGCGCGTCGTGGTGATCGGCAGCGGGGCGACCGCGGTCAGCATGATCCCGTCGCTGAGCGAGACGGCCGGGCACGTGACGATGCTGCAGCGGTCGCCGACCTACATGCTGTCCATGCCGCGCATCAACCCGCTCGTGCATGCGATCAGGAAAGTGTTGCCACTCCGTCTCGGCAACAGGGCTGCGCGCCTGTACGCCACGACCTTCACCGTGTTGACCTACGTGATCGCGCGTAAGGCACCGAAGTTCAGCAGGTGGCTGATGCGGGCATTGGCGAAAAGGAGTCTGCCCGAAGGCTATCCCGTCGATACCCACTTCAAGCCTCGGTATGACCCGTGGGATCAGCGGCTGTGCCTGATCCTGGAGAACGACCTGTACGAGGCGATCGATGACGGCCGCGTGACGGTTGTCACCGACCACATCGATCACTTCGACGCCTCGGGCATCGTCTTGCGGTCTGGACAGCGTGTTGATGCCGACGTGATCATCACTGCCACCGGTTTGCAATTGCAGGCACTGGGCGGGGTTGCGGTCAGCGTCGACGGCGCCGAGGTCAAACCCCAGGACCGGTTCGTCTACAAGGAGCACATGCTCGAGGACATCCCGAACATGGCGTGGTGCGTCGGCTACATCAACGCGTCCTGGACACTGCGAGCCGACCTGACCGCGCGCGCCGTGGCAAAATTGTTGGCGTACATGGACTCCCACGGTTACACGCACGCATACCCGCACCTCGGCGACAAGCCGATGCCGGAAAAGCCTGCGTGGAACATCAACGCCGGCTACGTGCAGCGTGCCGCACACGTGCTGCCGAAGTCCGGCACGCACCGGCCGTGGAACGTGCGGCACAACTACGTGCTCGACGCCATCGACCACCGCTTCGACCGCATCGAGGAGTCGATGGTGTTCGGCCGAGCGAAGGCCAGGGAGGCCACGTCCGCCTAGGAGGTTGAGCCAGTGACTGATTACAGCGATGTGCTGATCGTCGGCGCCGGGTTCTCCGGCATCGGCGCGGCCTTCCGGATACACGAAAAGAATCCACACCTCAGTTACACGGTCCTGGAACGACGTGCGCGCCTCGGCGGGACATGGGATCTCTTCCGCTATCCCGGTATTCGGTCCGACAGCGACATCTACACGCTGTGTTTCCCATGGGAACCGTGGACGCGGCCGGAGATGATTGCCGACGGCGACCAGATCTGGGACTACATGGCTGACACCGCGCGCAAGCACGGCATCGACGAGCACATCCGGTTCAACACGTACGTGCGATCGGCCGACTGGGATTCGGCCACCGACATGTGGACGGTGCAGGCCGAACACGACGGCGAGCCCAAGACCTACCGGGCCCGGTTCCTGTTCTTCGGGTCCGGGTACTACAACTACGACGAGCCTTACACGCCAACATTTCCCGGCATCGAAGACTTCAAGGGGATGGTGGTGCATCCGCAGCACTGGCCTGATGATTTCGACTACGCCGGAAAGAGATTGGTGGTCATCGGCAGCGGGGCGACCGCGGTGAGCATGATCCCTTCGCTGACGGAGAAGGCCGCTCACGTGACGATGCTGCAACGCACACCGTCGTATCTGACGTCTGCCCCGCGAATCGACCCCACCGCGATCGCGGTCCGCAGGGTGTTGCCCCTGCGAGTCGCCCATTGGCTCATCCGTTGGCGCAATTCCCTTTTCGGCGGGCTCGTATGGTTTATCGCTCGTAAGACACCGCGATTCGGTAAGCGGCTGCTTCGTCGGATCGCCGAGAGCAACCTGCCGCAGGGCTATGACATCGACACGCATTTCAAGCCGCCGTACGAGCCGTGGGATCAACGCTTGTGCATCATGCTCAGCGCGGACCTGTACCGGGCCATCAGTGATGGCCGACTCGACGTGGTCACCGATCACGTCGATCACATGGACGCGACCGGCATCGTGCTGAGGTCCGGCGGACACCTCGATGCCGACGCCATCATCACCGCCACGGGTATCCAGCTGCAGGCGCTGGGCGGTACCACCGTCAGCATCGACGGTGAGAAGATCGACCCGCATGACCATTTCCTGTTCCGGCGTCACCTGCTCGAGGACGTGCCCAACGCGGCGTGGTGCATGGGTTATACGAATGCGTCCTGGACGCTGGGTGCCGACCTCACCGCTCGGTCGGTGGCGAACCTGTTGGCGTACATGGACTCTCACGGCTATACCCACGCCTATCCGCACCTCGGCGACGTCGCCATGCCCGAGCAGCCCGCCTTCAACCTGCAGGCGGGCTACGTCCTGCGGGCGCTGGATGTGATGCCGAAGTCGGGAACCCGCAGGCCGTGGGCCCTGACCCACAACTACCTGCGCGACGCCCTCGGTCACCGCTTCACGTCGGTCGAGGAATCGATGGTATTCGGCCGCGCGACTACGGTGTCTTCACCGTCAACCCCGTCGCGAGCAGCTGGCTAGCCGACAACCCGAAGGTGGTCTTGAACCGGTCGGCTAGGTGCGACGGGCTCGCGAAGCCGGACTTCATCGCCGCCTCGGTCATATTGGCGCCTGCGGCGATGGCGGTGCCCGCGTGCACGAGCCGCACCCAAATCCGGTAGCGGCGCAGGCTGGTGCCGAGCTCGTCGCGGAACAGGTGCAGGAACCGCGACTCGGACAGTCCCGCCTCGGCGGCGAGCTCCCGCGACGATACCGCTGTCGCGGGGTCCTCACGGATTCTGCGCGTCGCGGCCGCGATCCGTGGATCGACAACCTTCCTTCTGCCTGGCGCGGCTAAATCGAGCCAGCGGCAGGCGCTTTCGTCGCCCGACGGGGTGAACAGGAGCCGTTGTTGGGCCGCGTGGCCGACTCCGATCTCGCCGCTGAATCCCGACATCGCGTGTCGGCAGGCTTCGGCGCGGGCCGACGTCGGCTCCAGGTAACAGGACACCAGCCCGCTGCCGAGACAGGTCAGCTGATGGGTGAGCCGTGGCGGGATCAGCACGCTGGTGCCTTCCCGGGTGGCTCCGTCGGCCGTCGTCACCGTCAGCGGACCGTCGATGCCGACGGCGAAGCACCACACAGAGCCCGAGTGCGGCGCCAGATTTAGGCTCGGGCCTGCGTACATCGCTTGCCCCGGCCATAGCCAAACCGTCGGGCAGCAGGTTTGTGGAAGCGCCGCAGCCGCCTTTGCGCCCATGCTGGCCTCCTACGTCAATCGCACAGGAGGCTACCGTGGCGATCGCGGTCATCGTCGTAATCGGCGTGTTCTTCGCGGGGATGGGCGTCTACGCCCTGGCCGCCCCGGCAGCGGTGATCCGCCCGTTCGGCACCACGCTTGGGGGAGCGGCATCGCGCGCGGAGATCCGCGCCGTTTACGGCGGATTCGGGCTCGCAATCGCAGGGGTGCTCGCTTACGCGGCCGTCGCGGATGGGGAGCTTCGGAAGGGCATCCTGATCACCGTCGGCGCCGCACTGGCCGGGATGGCGTTCGGTCGCCTCGTCTCCGCCGTCGTCGACGACCGAACGGCGTTCTACCCGAACTGGTTCTACTGTCTAGTCGAGATCATCGCGGCGGCAGCGCTTTTCGCTGTCGCTCTCGGTGGCTAGCTCAGCGCGCCCAATCACGCCGAAATCGCTACTACGGCGCGACGGTTAGCCAGTCCGCGAAGCCCGACGGGTCGTGCCGCCCGAGCGCGCCGTGCTCGAACAGGCCCCAGCCCTCGACGGACTTGCCGCCTTCCGTGCAGACGGCGCGGCCGACGTGGTCGATGACGCCGAAGCCTGCCCGGCCGACGATCGCCGGGTCGGTCATGTCGTAGGTGAGGCGTTCGGTGAACTTGTCGCCCTTCCACATGCCGTGCAGCCAGTCAGAGTCGCCGCCGTAGCCGCCGCCGACATGGATCGGCACCGGCAGCTTGGACTCCACGTCGAAGTGAACGGGGGAGCCGTCGGGCGTTGTCGCCTCGATGGTGGCGCCGGTCGGGATGCGGGTGCCGGACGTGTAGTGGATCTTGACCCGCGGCCAGCCGAGCTGTTCGACGCGGCCGTCGCGCCAGATCCGCGTGACATCGTTGAGGCTGCGGAACCCGTCAGGCGCCTCCTGGATGATCAGGCAGATCGCGAAGTCGTCGAACGCCATCGGCACGTACAGCCACCACATGCCCTCGAACGGTGGATGGGCCGGCCGACCTGCGGGCTCCGGTTCGCCGATCGGCCGGATGCCCCACGAGCGGTCGCGGCTGCCGATCCACACGTTGGGGTCGACGGCGATTTCCTCGCCATCGATCGCGATCACGCCGCTCCAGCTGCCGACCTGGGCGAAGCGTTGAGCGTCAAGGGTGATCCGCGTGCCCGTCCGCATCACGTGGCGCTGCTCCTGGATCACGTCGAACAGCCCATTCCACGTGAGGTCGACGGCGATGCCCTCGGTCTCCTCGAGGATGATCCGCAGCTTGTGCAGCGGCTCGCTGACCTCCACGCGGTAGCCAAGCACGTGCTGGTTGAGCCGGTCGGAATCGATGCCGTCACTGACATGCACGGCGGTCTGGGTGTCGCCACGGCGGACGAGCACGAACGCATCCTTTACCCCGAGATTCGGGTAATACCCGATGCCGGAGATCAGAAAGATGTCGCCGGTGCGGTCGTGGGCGTTGAAGTAGGAGCGGTCGTAGAAGTTGCGGTCTGACGACCCAGGCCATGAAATGGGTTGGGGAACCTGGTGGATGGGGAATTCGTCGGTGGGTCCAAGCATCAGGCGTCATCTCCGATAAGTCGTTTCAGTACTGAGCCGTGGAAGAAGAGAGCCTCGACGTCATCTGGTTTTTCGATCTCCCCGAAGCGGACCCGACGCGCGTTCGTCCGCATGAAGACGCAGGCCCAGATCACGCCGGAGTAGACGTAGAACCAATGCAGGTCCGCCACCTCGACTCCGGTGTGCTTGGCGTAGACGGCGCGCACGTCCTCCTCGCGCATGACGTCGGGCAAACCCGGCATTCCTGCCATTTGCGCGAGTTCCTGGAACACTGTGTGCGCAAAGATGATCCACGCGACATCCATCTCCCGCGGACCCAAGGTGGCCATTTCCCAGTCCAGGACTGCGGCCGGACGGAATCCGTCGTAGAGCACGTTGCCGACACGCGAGTCGCCCCAGATCAGGACGGGGTCCGCCGCGGCGACATCCGCGGGCCAGTGAGCCTCCAGCCAGTCAAGGCCGCGCTCCACCAACGACGAGCGTCCGATGTCGGGCACCGCGAACTCGTACCAGGACTTCAGCCAGTTCAGGTTGCGCCGCAACGCATTCGAGTCCGACCCGTCGTTCAAGAACCCGAATGTCTTCTCGGGCTCGGGAATCGCGTGCAGTTTGGCGATCACCTCGACGGTGGTGTCCTGCAGCTCGCGCTGGCTCTCGGCCGGCGCATCGGCGAACCAGTTGTTGCCGAACGTGTATGGCATGACGTCGGGTGGCACCCGGCCTTCGACGTAGTCCATCAGGAAGAACTGCGTGCCGAGCACCGAACCCGTGGCTTCCAGCCAGCGCACCGGCGGCACCGGGACGTCGGTCTGCTCACCGACCAACCGGATGACGTCGAACTGGTGGTCCATCCGATACGACGCGAACACCGGCACGTCCTGCTCGGTGGGGGCCACGCGGGCCACCCACTTCTGCTCCCGTGGCCTGCCGTCCTCGTCCCAGCGGCCGGTCAGGATGATGGTCTCCGACGACATGCCATTGGAGTCGACGCCGCTCTCCACGGTGATCTCCGGGGCGACGCCACCAGGCATCACCGTCGACAACCAGTCGGACATCACGCCAGGCAGCGTGCTGACGTCTCGACTCGAGTGCTGGAGGCGGTCGATGTCCTCGACAGCCGGTTCGCTTGGCATCAGAAATGTTCCTTCGGCCGATAATTACGCTACTGTGTGTAGCGTTATGAAAGCAGACCCGTCATCTGTTGACAAGCCCCCTGCCGCGGGACGGCCCCGGGATCCGCGTATCGACGCTGCCATACTGCTTGCCACGGCGGATCTGCTTGTGGAAATCGGCTATTCGAACCTGACCATGGCGGCGGTCGCCGAGCGCGCCGGGACCACCAAGACCGCGCTGTACCGGCGGTGGTCGAGTAAGGCCGAGCTGGTGCACGAGGCGGCCTTTCCCGCGGCGCCGACGGCGATCGAGACTCCGCCTGGCGATATCGCCGCCGACGTCCGCGCGATGGTTGCCGCTGCGCGCGACGTGTTCACCAGCCCGCTGGTACGTGCCGCGATGCCGGGGCTGATCGCCGACATGGCCGTCGACGCTGAACTCAATGCCCGTGTCATGGACCGCTTCACCGACGTGTTCGTCGCGGTGCGCAGTCGGCTGGCCGACGCGGTCAGCAGGGGCGAGGTGCACGCCGACGTCGATCCGAACCGGCTCGTCGAGGTGATCGGCGGTGCCACGATGTTGCGGGTGCTGCTCCTACCCGACGAACCACTCGGTGATGACTGGGTGGCGCAGACGACTGCCATCGTCGTTCACGGTGTGATGGCATAGAGGGCGTGCCTGAGGTTCAACCATTCCCGTCCGACTGGAACACCGCACTGGTGTTGGTGCCTCATCCCGACGACCCCGAATATGGCTGCGCGGCCGCCGTCGCCAAATGGACCTCGTCCGGTAAGACGGTCCACTACGCGCTCGCGTGCCGAGGCGAGGTGGGTATCGAGGGCATGGCGCCCGACGAAGCAGGTCCGCTCCGCGAGGCCGAGCAGCGGCGGTCGGCGGCCATCGTGGGCGTCGACGACGTGCAGTTCTGGGATTTCCCCGACAGCAACATCCACAACACCCCTGAGCTGCGCGCCAAGATCGCCGAGACGATCACTGCGCTGACCCCAGATGTCGCGATCACGCTCTACAGCGGTCCGGAGTGGGCGCCTGGCGCACCGAACCAGCGCGACCACATCGAGTTCTCCAATGCCGTTGCTGCCGCTTATGATTCGCTCGCTGATCCGCCGCGCTGGCTGTTCGAGTGTGGACCGGAGCCCACACACTGCGAAGTGGTGGACGGCTATATCGACGTCGCAGTGGAGTCACTGAATGCGCACGAGGTCTACCTGTCGGTGCTGGATCCCGACACGCCGGTGATCGAGCAGGCCCGCAAGCAGGTCGACATGTCGACGGAGGCGCGCCAGGACTTCGGCGGACAGCGCACGGTCACATTCATTCTGCGACGGCCTGCGAATTGACTGTGGGTTCGGGCTGTTCGGTTTCGGCCCTGCGCCACGGGGTATATCGACTTGACCCAACGGTTCAAGAAGTAGGAGGTCGCAATGTTGCACACCATGGTGGTTGCGGCCCAGAACAACCCTGAGGCGGCCGGTTTCATCCTGCGTGGCATCAAGGGCATCTTCGTTGCGATCGGCAGCATCATCGCGGCCGTCATCTGTGGCGTCGTGGCTGCGATGAAGGGACGCAATTTCCTCGGCTGGGGCATCCTCGGCCTGTTTTTCAGCATCATCACCCTGATCGTCATCATCGTCATTCCGAGCAAGAAGTCCTGACCGCCTGCGACCATCGCAGGGTGACCGTCGTAACGACGCGGGCCGGGAAGGTCCGCGGCACCAACGCTGACGCAGTGCTTGCCTTTCGGGGAATCCCTTATGCGCAACCACCGGTTGGCCCGCTGCGCTTTGCCGCGCCGGTGCCCCACGAACCGTGGGACGGTGTGCTCGACGCGTGCGAGTTCGGCCCTGCGCCCCCGCAGCCCATGCGCCTCACGTCGTCGGACGAGTGGCTGACCGTCAACGTCTGGACTCCCGACGTTGGTGCCTCTGGTCTGCCGGTCATGGTGTGGCTCTACGGTGGCCGGTTCACCACAGGGGCGTCGGACGAATCCGATTGTGACGGCGCCCGTCTGGCGGCCGGTGGGGTGGTGGTCGTCAGTCTGAACTACCGCGTGGCCGGTGAAGGGTTCATGGCGATCGACGGCGCCGTTCCCAACAGGGGACTGCTTGACCAGGTCGCTGCGCTGCAATGGGTGCGCGACAACATCGCCGGCTTCGGGGGTGACCCGGACAATGTCACCTTGTTCGGTGAGTCGGCGGGCGCCGGATCGGTGGTGTCGTTGATGGTGATGCCCGCGGCCGCCGGCCTGTTCCGCCGCGGCGTCGCCGAGAGCGTGCCCGCCTTCCTCTTCGGCGCCGATCTCGCCGCCGACATCGCGGGCGTCGTCGCCGAAAAGCTGGGTCGACGGGCCACCGTCAGTGACCTCGCGGCCGTACCGCCGCAGACGCTGGCCGACACCGTCGCGGGCATCGAATTTAAGGATCGGTGGGGCTACCCGCTGACTGTGCGCCGGGCGCAGTTCGGCCCGGTGGTCGACGGAGAGATTCTGCCGGACAGTCCTTTTCGAGCACTGGCGATGGGCGCGGGCGGCAAAGCGGAACTGTTGATCGGGCACAACCGCGATGAGTATCGTTACGTCGTGCAAGAGAACGGCGGACCGCACAGCATCACCGCCGACCAGGCAGAGACAGCATTGAACTCGTTGCCCCCGATACCCGATGGCGCGCAGGCCTATCGGGCGGCGCACCCGCAAGCCGACCACGCCACGCTGTACGAACTCGTGTGCTCGGATTTCGTCTACCGGATGCCGACTCTGCACATCGCACAGGCACACGCCGCGGGCGGCGGTACCACGTATCTTTACGAATTCTGCTTCGACGCCTCGCCGATCGGCGCGGCGCACACCACCGAGATCCCAATGGTGTTCGGCACGCTGGATTCACCCATCGGCGCAGCCCTGTATGGCGCGGCGCCTCAGGCCGAGGCGGTGTCGCGCGAAATGAGCACGGCCTGGCGGGCGTTCGCGACCGACGGCGATCCCGGCTGGCCCGCCTACACCGCCGACGGACAGCTCACTCGGGTCTTCGACACGGAGTCTCGCACCGCGCGCTATCCGGAGCAGGCGTCACAACAGATCTGGGCCGACCACCGGTTCGACCCGTTCACGTTGCAGGGCTAATTCTCGATCTGCGACTTGTTGCGCTCGGACACCGTGCGGAACTTGTCGCCAAGGCCCTCGAAGTCACGATGCTGGGCGAAGGCGATCTTTTCCTCGCTGGCCAGCGCAGGGTCGATGACGGCGGCGGCGCCGGTCGTGTAGATCTCCTTGAGCCCCAGCATGGTCGGGCCCGGAACCTCGGCGACCTGTCGGGCGAGTTCGAGCGCCCGCTCGATCAGCTGCTCGTGGGGCACCACCTCGGTGACGAGGCCGATGTGCTCGGCGCGGGCGGCATCGACCACCTCACCCGTCATCGACAGCCGCCGCGCCATCGCCAGACCGACGACCTGAGGGAGCCGTGCAGTCATGCCACCGGCAGGCAGGATGCCGACGCGGGCGTGCGTGTCGGCGAACACCGCCCGCTCCGAGGCCACCAGGAAGTCGCATCCGAGCGCCATCTCCAGCCCGCCGGTAAACGTGGCGCCGTTGATGGCGCCGACGATCGGCGTGCGCATCTTGGCGACGGCGGCAATACAGCTCTGCGACCGGAATTCCTGGAAGTACTTCAGCCCGTCGCGCTGCGCCTCCTTGAGGTCCACGCCCGCGCAGAACGCCGGATCGGCCCCCGTCAGTACCACGGCCCGCACGGAGTCGTCGGCGTCGGCCTCGGTCAGTGCGGCATAGGTCGCCCGGATCAGGTCGCGGCTCAACGCATTCCTGGCGTGCGGTCGGTTCAGCGTCAGTAGCCTGACGGCGCCGTGGTCGGCGATCAGAACGAGCGGTTCGGTCATGATTCCCTTTCCGCCGAGATCGACGTAATGGCGCAATCCTCTCGCACTTTCACACCCATACGTCCGTTTGGGCGTCAGTGGCTAGCGCAGGAACTGGTTGGCGGTGTTCGCCAGGTCCAGCAGTGGCTGCGGCAGGGCGCCGAGGGCAAAAGTGACGGCCGCAGTGATCGTGACGACCGCTGTCGTCAGCACGCTGGGGACCACAACCGTGGGTGCGTCGTCGGGGGGCTCGGTGAAGAACATCAACACGATCACCCGCACGTAGAAATATGCGGCGATTGCGCTGGCGATGACGCCGATAACGACCAGCGGAATCGCGCCGCCCTCACCCGCTGCCTTGAACACCGCGAACTTGCTGACGAACCCGCTCGTCAGCGGGATACCGGCGAATGCGAGTAGGAACAGCGAAAACACAATGCCCACAACGGGATACCGGCGACCCAGCCCGGCCCATCGGGCGAGTGCGGTGTCTTCCTCACCCTCGGGGGTTCGCACCAGGCCCACGACCGCGAAGGCACCGACAGTGCTGAACCCGTAGGCGAACAGGTAGAACAGCGTCGACGACACGCCAGCCTGGTTCTGGGCGATGACGCCGGTGAGGATGAACCCGGTGTGCGCCACTGCGGAGTAGGCGAGCATCCGCTTGACGTCGTTCTGGGTCACGGCGGTCACCGTGCCCACCACCATCGTCAGGATGGCGATCGCCCACATCACCGGTCGCCAGTCGTCACGCAGACCGGGCAGCGCTATGTAGAACACGCGCAGTATCGCGCCGAATGCGGCGATCTTGGTTGCGGCGGCCATGAACGCGGTGATCGGCGTGGGAGCACCCTGATAGACATCGGGAATCCACGAGTGGAACGGCACGGCCCCGACCTTGAACAGCAAGCCGACGAGCAGCAGCGCGATGCCGATCAGCGCCAGCGACGTCCTTCCCGTTCCCGAGGTCACCTTGTCGGCGATGCCGCCCAGATTCAGCGTGCCCGCATACCCGTACAGCATCGCTGCGCCGTAGAGGAAGAACGCTGATGAAAACGCGCCAAGCAGAAAGTATTTCACCGAGGCTTCCTGCGAGAGCAGCCGCCGCCTGCGGGCCAGCCCGCACAGCAGGTACAGCGGCAGCGACAGCACCTCGAGCGCGATGAACATCGTCAGCAGATCATCGGAGGCCGGGAATAACAGCATGCCGCCGATGGCGAACAGCGTCAGCGGGAACACCTCGGTCTGCATGGCGCCGGCCTTGGTGGCGACCTTCTCGACGACACTGCCTGCGATCGCCGACGCCTGCGGGGTGAACGCATCAAGGCCGGGCCCCGGCTCGTCGTCCGCAGGCGCGGGAATCCGCCGTTCGGCGATGAGCAGGATGCCGAGCACGCCGACCAGCAGGATGGTGGCCTGCAGGAACAGGGTTGGGGCGTCTACGGCGACGGCACCCATCACAGCGGTGCGTCCGGGGCCGCCGTGCAGGTCCCTGGCCAGCTTCACGACCGCAACGAACGCGGCGGCCAATCCGCCGAGGCTGAGCACCAGCTGGGCGGGGTAGCGCTGCTGACGGGGCAGGAACGCCTCGACAAGGACACCGACGACGGCCACCCCAAGCACGATCAGCATGGGCGACAGCAGGCCGTATTCGACGCTGGGGGTGGGCATCCCGAGGGCTTGGGTCATCGTGACGGCCCCTCCGCGATCTTCGGTGCCGGGTCAGGCTGTTTGATGGTTGTCAGCGTGTGGCTGACTGCTGGATTGATCACGTCGAGGGCGGGTTTGGGATACACCCCGAGTACCAGCAGCAGCGCGATAAGAGGTGCGACGACGACGATCTCGCGGGGCAGCAGGTCGCGCAGGCGGTCGTTGCCGTCCTTGACCGGGCCGGTCATCATCCTCTGGTACATCCAGAGGATGTAGACCGCGGACAGGACCAGAGCCGTGGCCGCGAACACCGCGAAAGCGGGGTAGCGGGTGAATGTTCCGATCAGGACCAGGAATTCGCTGATGAACGGGGCGAGGCCGGGCAACGACAATGTCGCAAGACCGGCGACCAGGAATGTGCCCGCCAGCACGGGCGCGACCTTCTGCACGCCGCCGTAGGCGTTGATCAGGCGAGTGCCCCTGCGCGACACCAGGAATCCGGCGATCAGGAACAGCGCTGCCGTCGAGATGCCGTGGTTCACCATGTAGAGCGTCGACCCGGATTGGCCCTGGCTGGTCATCACGAAGATGCCAAGGATGATGAACCCGAAGTGGGAGATCGACGTGTAGGCGATCAGTCGCATCACATCGACCTGGCCGATGGCAACGATCGCTCCGTAGATGATCCCGATCACTGCCAGTGTGATGATGAGCGGCCGGAAATACATTGAGGCGTCGGGGAACAGCTGCAGGCAGTAGCGCAGCATGCCGAACGTGCCGACCTTGTCCATGACCGCCATCATCAGCACAGCGCTGGCAGGGGTGGCCTCGACGGCGGCGCCGGGCAGCCACCGGTGGAACGGCCACAGCGGCGCCTTGACTGCGAACGCGAACATGAACCCGCCGAACATCAGGTTCATCACCGCCGGGCTCATGACGAACTGACCGCTCGACACCGCGGCGACGATCGCCCGGAAGTCGAATGTGCCCGCCGTGAACGCGTCGCTCTTGGCGGTCACCACG
Organism: Mycolicibacterium moriokaense; assembly: GCF_003201655.1. GTDB lineage: Bacteria > Actinomycetota > Actinomycetes > Mycobacteriales > Mycobacteriaceae > Mycobacterium > Mycobacterium moriokaense_A. The sequence goes on along the minus strand of NZ_QJJU01000013.1, from coordinate 116,838 downwards.
TACAGGCCGATGACCGCGGCGAGCATGATCAGCCCGCCAAACAGGTTGTACAGCAGGAACTTCACCGCTGCCTTCGACCTGTTCTCGCCGCCGAACCCGCCGATGAGGAAGTACATCGGGATGAGCATGGCCTCGAAGAACACGTAGAACAGCAGCACGTCCAGCGAGACGAGCGACATCAGCACCATGCCCTCGACCGCCAGCGTCAACGCGAAGTACGTGTGCACCGATCGCCCGCCCCAGCCGATCTGGTCGCTGGCGTCGTTCCAGCCCGCGATGATCAGCAGCGGCACCAGAACGGCGGTCAGAACCACCAGCGCCAGCGCGATGCCGTCGACGCCGAGGATGTATCCGGTGCCGAACGACGGGATCCACGCGTGGGATTCGACGAACTGGTACTGGTCTCCTCCTGGCTTGAATCCGACCGCGACCACCAGCGTCGCGCCGAGAACAGCGATCGAGGTCAGCAGTGCAAGCCATTTGGCCGCGGTGCGTTGCGAGGCGGGCAGCAGCATGACGAGCGCCGCGCCTGCCATCGGGATCGCCCATAGGGCGGTCAGCCACGGGAAGGAGGTCACCACAGCTTCACCGCCAGGATCGCGGCGACCACCAGGGCCGCTCCGGTCAACATCGATAAGGCATACGAGCGGGCGAAACCGGTTTGCAGCTGCCGGAATCCGTCCGAGGCACGACCGACAAGTGCTGCGAGCTCGTTTCCGGCCCCGTCCACGGCGTCGTTGTCGATCTCGACGAGTCCCTTGGTGAGGAGCTGCCCTGGCCGCATGAACGCGCGTTCGTTGAATGCGTCGCCGTAGAGGTCCTGGCGCGCCGCCACGGTGAGGGCAGACCCGGCGGGCGCCACTTCCGGTACGCGATGCGTCCCGTACATGCGGTACGCGATCGCGATTCCCGCGGCGACGACAGCCAGCACGACGATGGTGACGACCCATGCCGGGGTCGCATGCTCGGCCTCGTGTGCGCCGACGACGGGTTCGAGCCAGTGTTGGAGCGTGCCGCCGATCGCGAAGAATGCGCCCGACGCGACCGATCCGACTGCGAGCAGGATCATGGGCCAGGTCATAACTGCGGGCGATTCGTGCGGATGTGCGTCCTCGGCCCAACGCTTTTCGCCGAAGAATGTCATCAGCATCACGCGCGTCATGTAGAACGCCGTGATGCCTGCGCCAAGTATCGTCGCGCCGCCGAGAATCAGGCCCTTGGCCCCGCCGGCGCCGAGTGCGGCCTCGATGATGCCGTCCTTGGAGAAGAAGCCGGCCAGCGGCGGCACCCCGATGATCGCCAGGTAGCCGAGCCCGAAAGTCGCGAAGGTGACAGGCAGGACGTTGCGCAGGCCGCCGTAGCGGCGCATGTTCACCTCGTCGTTCATGCCGTGCATAACCGACCCGGCGCCGAGGAACAGGCCGGCTTTGAAGAAGCCGTGAGTCAGCAGGTGCATGATCGCGAACGCGTATCCGGCCGGACCCAGCCCTGCGGCCAGCACCATGTAGCCGATCTGCGACATCGTCGACGCGGCAAGCGCTTTCTTGATGTCGTCCTTGGCGCAGCCGACGATGGCCCCGAACAGCAGCGTGACCGCACCGACGATCACTACACCCAACTGCGCGGTCGGCGCGAGGTCGAACACCGGACCTGACCGCACGATCAGGTAAACGCCCGCGGTGACCATGGTGGCGGCGTGGATGAGCGCCGACACCGGTGTTGGGCCCTCCATCGCGTCGCCGAGCCAGGACTGCAGCGGTACCTGGGCCGACTTGCCGCACGCGGCAAGTAGCAGCAGAAGCCCGATGGCGGTCAGTGTGCCTTCACCGAGGTGCGGTGCCGCCGAGAAGACGCCTGCGTAGGAGATCGAGCCGATGTAGGCGAACATCACCATCAGCGCGATGGCAAGACCCATGTCGCCGACACGGTTGACCACGAACGCCTTCTTGGCGGCGGTGGCCGCGGAGGGCTTGTGCTGCCAGAACCCGATCAGCAGGTACGACGCCAGGCCCACGCCTTCCCACCCGACGTACAAGCCGAGGTAGTTGTCGGCGAGGACCAAGAGCAGCATCGCGGAGAGAAACAGGTTGAGGTAGGCGAAAAACCGCCTGCGCTCAGGGTCTTCGGCCATGTAGCCGATCGAATAGATGTGGATCAGCGAGCCGACGCCCGTGATCAGTAGCACGAAACACATCGACAATGCGTCCAGCTGCAGGCCGAAGTCGACATGCAGTCCCGCGACCGGCACCCACGAGAACAGCGACTCGTGGACGATCCGGTCTTCTGCATGGCGGCCGACCATGTCGACGAACAGCACGACGCCTGCGGCGAAGGACGCGAGGGCTGCCAGGCAGCCAAGCAGGTGACCCCAGCTGTCGGTGCGTCTGCCCGCGAGCAGCAGGATTGCCGCGCCCGCCAGCGGGAGGGCGATCACCAGCCACACAAGAGTTGTCATGGCAGCCTTAGTGTTTCAGCAGACTGACGTCGTCGACCGAGGCCGAGCGGCGGGTGCGGAAGACGGTCATGATGATCGCAAGACCGACCACCACTTCGCAGGCGGCGACCACCATGGTGAAAAACGCCACCACTTGACCGTCCAAATGGCCGTGCATGCGGGAGAACGCGACGAACGCGAGGTTCGCGGCGTTGAGCATCAACTCGACGCACATGAACATGACAATGGCGTTGCGGCGCAGCAGCACTCCCGCCGCGCCGATCGTGAACAGCAGCGCCGACAGGTAGAGGTAGTTGTCAGGATTCATCGGCACCCCCATGGCCATTGCTCTGGCTGACGGTTCGCTTCTGCAGCAGGGCGCTGACCGACAGCTCGGAATCCGATCCATCGGGCAGGCGGGCGGCCATGTCGACGGCGTTGTTACGGGCGTACACGCCGGGATTGGGCAGTGTCGTCGGGTGTCCGCCCGGCAGGAAGCGCTCGTGGGCCAGTTCACGCTGCGTCTTGCGCCGTTCGAAGCGTTCGCGGTGGGCCAACACCATGGCGCCGAGGGCAGCCGTGATGAGCAGGGCCCCTGTGAGCTCGAATGCCCATAGGTACTTGGTGAAGATCAGCGCCGCCAGCCCCTGGACGTTGCCGCCTGCGTTCGCCTGCGCCAGGCCGGTGAATCCGGCAGCGGAGACGTTCCCGATTCCGCCGATCAGCAGAATCCCAAAGCCGAAAGCGATCACCATCGCCGCCATGCGTTGCCCGCGAAGGGTTTCCGCAAGCGCTTCGGACGTGTCGACGCCGATCAGCATCAGCACGAACAGGAACAGCATCATGACCGCGCCGGTGTAGACCACCACCTGCACGACACCGAGGAACAGTGCGTCCTGCGCGATGTACAGGACCGCAAGCGCGATCATCGTGCTGGCCAGGAACATCGCGGAGTAGACGGCCTTCTGGGCGGCGACCACGCCGACGGCTCCGATCAACGCGACGGCACCGAACACCCAGAACACCACTGCCTCCGGCGTCGAGGTGTGCCCGGCGACGTCGGCGGGCGCAGCGGCGAGGAACTCGATGATCACCTGGCGTCTCCGGTGATCGGCTCCGCTTCGATCGGCTTGATGTTGCCGCGGTAGTAATCCTCGTCGGTGCTGCCCGGCGCCATGTCATGCGGGGGCGGCAGCATGCCCTGCAGAAGCGGGGCGAGCAGTTTGTCCTTGCCCCAGATCAAGTCGGCCCGGTTGTCGTCGGCCATCTCGTATTCGTTGGTCATCGTCAGCGCGCGGGTCGGGCAGGCTTCGATGCACAGGCCGCAGCCGATGCACCGCAGATAGTTGATCTGGTAGACGCGGCCGTAACGCTCGCCGGGCGAGAATCGTTCGTCCTCGTTGTTGTCCGCGCCTTCGACGAAGATGGCGTCGGCAGGGCACGCCCACGCGCACAGCTCGCAGCCGATGCACTTCTCCAGACCGTCGGGATAACGGTTGAGCTGATGCCTGCCGTGGTAGCGCTTGGCGACCGGGCCCGGCTTCTCCGGGTATTCCTCCGTGAGCCGCTTCTTGAACATCGTGCCGAACGTGACTCCGAATCCCGCGATGGCATCGAGGAATTTAGGCATCGGTTTTCTCCTTTGTCGGCAGGGGTGGCACCGGGAACACGCCCGCATCCACGGCCTGCTCGGGGATCTTCCGAATGTTTCTGGCCCGCACGGCTCTCCACAGCGCGAACAGAATGATCAGCGCGACCACGGCGCCCACGGTGATCAGTCCGGTGGCGACCTGGCCATAGCCCTGGTTGCGCAGCGCGCGGGCGCTGGAGACGATCACGATCCAGACCAGCGAGACCGGGATCAGCACCTTCCAGCCGAGTGCCATGAATTGGTCGTAGCGCATCCGGGGCAGCGTTCCCCGCAGCCAGAAGAACAGGAACATGAATGTCCAGACCTTCGCGATGAACCACAACAGCGACCACCAGCCGGTGTTGGCGCCGTCCCACATGTTGATGGGCCACGGGGCATGCCATCCGCCGAGGAACAGCGTGGTCGCCAGCGCCGACACTGTGAACATGTTGACGTACTCGGCGAGCATGAACATCGCGAATTTGATCGACGAGTACTCGGTGTGGAACCCGCCGACGAGCTCACCCTCTGCCTCGGGCAGATCGAAAGGGGCCCTGTTGGTTTCGCCGACCATCGAGGTCAGGTAGACCACGAACGACGGCAGCAGCGGGAAGATGTACCAGAGGCCGACTTGGCTCGCGACGATTCCCGACGTCGACATCGTGCCCGCGTAGATGAACACCGCCGCGAACGATAGAGCCATGGCTATCTCATACGAGATCACCTGTGCGCTGGACCGAAGCCCGCCCAGCAGCGGATAGGTGGAGCCGGACGCCCAACCCGCCAACACGATTCCGTACACACCGATCGATGTCGCGGCGAGCACGAACAGCACCGCGACGGGCATATCGGTCAGCTGCAATGCGGTTCGGTGGCCGAACACCGACACCTCACCGCCCATCGGGATGACGGAGAACGCGATGAACGCGGGAACCACCGAGATGACCGGCGCCGCAAGGTAGATGAACTTGTCCACCCCGGCGGGAACGAGGCCCTCTTTGAGGGCCAGCTTGACGCCGTCAACCAACGACTGCAGCAGACCCCACGGTCCGACGCGGTTCGGGCCCGGACGCATCTGCATCCAACCGAGGATTTTGCGTTCGAGGAGGATCGCCACCAACAGGGACAGCATCAGGAACACGAAGATAAAGAGCGCCTTGGCGATTATGAGCCACCACGGATCATGGCCGAAGAGGGTCGGATCGGGGTAGGTCATCGATCTGCCCGTCCGATCGAGACGACCTGGCCCGCCGTGACACCGAGTTGCGGGTACACCGCCGAGCCGGGGGAGTTCAGCGGCAACCAGACGGTGCCGTCGGTCATGTCAGTGATCGCCAGCGGAAGCGTGATCGCGCCGCGATCGGTGCTCACACTCACCAGATCGTCTTCTCCTGCGCCGATCTCGGCGGCGGTGACGGCCGAAAGACGTGCGACTGGCTGGTGTGCAGTGCCCGCCAGGTGTGGTTCGCCGTCCTGCAGGCGCCCGTCGTCGAGCAGCATCCGCCAGCTGGCCAGCAGGGCCTGTCCTTTACCGGGTCGTGCGGGCTGCGACGGCGTCACATTGGGGGCAACCGGTCGCGGGCCGCCCCACAACCCGAGCCGTGCCATCTCTTCACTGGCGACGGATGCGGACGACATGTTCAGATCGGAGCCGAATTCGTCTGCGAGGTAGGCCAGTACGCGCAGATCGGGAATCGCATTGGTATCCAGCGCAGGTTTGAACGGGCGAATCCGGCCCTCCCAGTTGACGAATGCGCCTGCCTTCTCGACGACAGGCGCGACTGGGAACACCACGTCGGCGAGCGCGCTCACCGCGCTCTCCCGTAGCTCGAGGCTGACCACGAATGGCGCGGCGTCGATCGCGGCCACCGCGGCATCGGGGTCCGGGAGGTCTGCGAGTTCGACGCCGCCGACTAGCAGAGCGCCCAGTTCGCCGCTTCGCGCTGCTTCGAGGATCCCCGCGGTGTCGCGGCCGGGTGTCGACGGCAGATCGCCGACATTCCATGCAGCGGCGGTCTGTTCGCGTGCCGACGCATCGCTGAGCGGTCGACCGCCGGGCAGGAGGCCGGGCAGCGCGCCTGCCTCGAGGGCGCCTCGCTCACCGGCCCTACGCGGAATCCATGCCAGCCGGGCGCCCGTCGCCGCCGCCAACCTGCTTGCGGCCGAGAGTGCTCCCGGCGAGGTGGCCAGCCGCTCGCCGACCAGAATGACCGAGCCGGGCAGCTTCAAGTGATCGTCGCCGACTAAACCGTCCAGCGTTGCCGCCTCGCCGCCAGGTGCTGTCTGAACCAGTTGTGCCTGCAGTTTGGTCAGGGTGCGGGTGGCGAACGGCGCAATCGACTTGACCTGCAAACCCTTCTTGCGGACGGCCTTGCGTAGCCGCAGGAAGACGATCGGCGATTCCTCTTCAGGTTCGAACCCGGCCAGCAGAACCGCAGGCGCGTTCTCGAGGTCGGTGTAGGTTACGGTCATCGGCTGGCCCGCGATGTGTGTGGCGAGGAAGTCGGCTTCCTCGGAGCTGTGTGCACGGGCCCGGAAGTCGATGTCGTTGGTGCCCAGGATCATTCGGGCGAACTTCGAGTAGGCGTATGCGTCTTCCACGGTTACCCGGCCACCGACGAGAACGCCTGTGCGTGCGCCCGCCGCGGCCAGGCCGGCGCTCGCGACATTGAGGGCTTCCGACCACGAGGCAGGCCGCTGCGAGCCGTCCCCTTCGCGGATCAGCGGGGTGGTGATGCGGTCACCCTGGGTGGCGTAGGTGAACGCCCAGCGACCCTTGTCGCAGTTCCACTCTTCGTTGACCTCGGGGTCGTCACCGGCCAAGCGACGCAGGACTTTTCCGCGGCGGTGGTCGGTGCGCTCCGCGCATCCGCTCGCGCAGTGCTCGCACACACTTGGACTGGACACCAGGTCGAAAGGCCTGGCCCGGAAGCGATAGGCCGCGCCGGTGAGTGCCCCGACGGGACAGATCTGCACAGTGTTGCCCGAGTAGTACGACTGGAAAGGCTCGCCGGGAGCGATCCCGACCTGTTGCAGCGCACCGCGTTCGAGCAGTTCGATGAACGGGTCACCGGCGATCTGCTCGGAGAACCGGGTGCAGCGGGCGCACAACACGCAGCGCTCCCGGTCCAGCAGCACCTCGGACGAGATGTTGATGGGTTTGGGGAACGTCCTCTTGACGTCCTCGAATCGGGTTTCCACCCGCCCGTTGGACATCGCCTGGTTTTGCAGGGGGCATTCGCCGCCCTTGTCGCACACCGGGCAATCCAGCGGGTGGTTGATGAGAAGCAGTTCCATCACCCCGTGCTGCGCCTTGTCGGCGGACTCGGAGGTGTTCTGGGTGCGCACCACCATGTCGGGCGTGCAGGTGATAGTGCACGACGCCATCGGCTTGCGTTGGCCCTCGACCTCGACAAGGCATTGCCTGCATGCGCCGACCGGATCGAGCAACGGGTGGTCGCAGAACCGTGGGATCTGGACACCGATCAGCTCAGCGGCCCGAATCACCAAGGTGCCCTTCGGCACACTGATCTCCACGTCGTCGATGGTGAGGTTCACCATCTCGACGGGCGTTGTGCCGGTGCCGGTATCGGCGGTCTGCGTCATCTAGACACCCACCCCTTCCGTGGCCATCAGCGTGGAGGCGTGCGGGTCGAACGGACAGCCGCCGGCCAGGTGCGCGACGTACTCGTCGCGGAAGAACTTGATCGACGAAATGATCGGGCTGGCGGCGCCGTCGCCCAACGCGCAGAACGACTTTCCGAAGATGGTGTCGGAGATGTCGAGGAGTTTCTGGATGTCGGCCTCGGTGCCCGTTCCGGTCTCTAGGCGTTCGTAGATCTGCGCCAGCCAGTAGGTGCCCTCCCGGCACGGCGTGCACTTGCCACACGACTCGTGCGCGTAGAACTCGGTCCACCGACGCACCGCGCGCACCACACAGGTGGTCTCGTCGAATATCTGCAATGCCTTGGTGCCCAGCATCGACCCAACCCCTGCCATGCCCTCGTAATCCAGTGGCACGTCGAGGTGTTCGTCGGTCAGCAGCGGCGTCGACGAGCCGCCCGGCGTCCAGAATTTCAGCGAGTGTCCGGCGCGGACACCGCCGGCGTAGTCCAGCAGTTCCCGCAACGTGATTCCCAGCGGCGCCTCGTACTGCCCGGGGGTCGTGACGTGACCGGACAGCGAGTACAGCGTGAAACCGGGCGACTTCTCGGTGCCCATCGACCGGAACCAGTCCACACCATTGAGCAGTATCGGCGGTACGCTGGCGATCGACTCCACGTTGTTGACCACGGTGGGGGAGGCGTACAGGCCTGCGACAGCGGGGAAAGGAGGGCGTAGCCGCGGCTGTCCTCTCCGCCCTTCCAGCGAGTCCAGCAGCGCGGTCTCCTCGCCGCAGATGTAAGCGCCCGCCCCTGCATGCACGATCAGTTCCAGGTCGAAGCCGGACCCTTTGATGTCGGTGCCCAGGTAGCCCGCTTCATAGGCCTCGGCGACCGCAGCCTGCAGTCGGCGCAGCACCGGGAGGACCTCGCCGCGGACGTAGATGAAGGCATGGTGCGCCCGGATCGCGTACGCCGCGATGATGACACCCTCCACCAGGAAGTGGGGCGTCGTCAGCATCAGCGGGATGTCTTTGCACGTACCGGGTTCCGACTCGTCGGCGTTGACCACCAGGTACTTCGGCTTGGCGCCTGCGCCGGTGTCGTCCTGCGGGATGAAGGACCACTTGGTGCCCGTCGGGAAGCCCGCACCACCGCGGCCCCGCAGACCCGAATCCTTCACAAGCGCGATGACACCGTCGGGATCCATCCCGAGGGCGCGGTCGAGCGCGCGGTAGCCGTCGTGGCGGCGGTACGTGTCCATCGACCAGGGCTCTGGCTCGTCCCAGAACCGGCTCAGGACGGGAGTCAGTGGCGTCATTTCTTGGATTCCGTTGCGTCCGGGCTGGTTTCGGGATCGTTTGGCGTCGCGGCCGGATCGGGGGCCTTCATGCCCTTTTCCTTCGCGATCCGCAGGCCGGCCAGCGTCGCGTCCCCGGCCGACGTCTGCGCGGCAGCGGCCTCTGGATCGGGCAGGCCGGCAAGGACTCTCGAGGTCTCCTTGAAGGTGCACAACGGCGCGCCGCGGGTCGGAAGGGGCGGATGGCCCGCGCGCAGTTCGTCGACGAGGTCGCGGGCCGACGACGGTGTCTGGTTGTCGAAGAACTCCCAGTTGACCATCACGACCGGTGCGTAATCACATGCGGCATTGCACTCGATGTGCTCGAGCGTGACGCTTGGCCCTCCATCAACGGACTCAGTCGTCTCGCCCGCGTGAAGGCCCAGATGATCCTGCAGCGCTTCGAGAATCGCGTCGCCGCCCATGATCGCGCACAACGTGTTGGTGCACACCCCGACCAGATACTCACCCGTCGGCGTGCGGCGGTACATCGAGTAGAAGGTGGCCACGGCGGTGACTTCGGCGTCGGTCAATCCCAGCTGTCGCGCGCAGAAGGCGATGCCCGCAGAGGTGAGGCAGCCATCTTCGGACTGCACGAGGTGCAGCAGCGGCAACAACGCCGACCGGCCCTGCGGATAGCGGGCGATGACACCTTGGGCGTCGGCAGCCAGACGCGCCTGGACGTCGGCCGGATAGGTTTTGGGTCCGTGGATGGGTGGGCCGGGCTCATCTGGCCGCTGGCCCAGCTCGAGGAACACACTCACCTGTCGACCCCACCCATCACCGGGTCGATCGACGCCACGGCGGTGATGGCGTCGGCGACCATGCCGCCCTCGCACATAGCCGCAACGGCCTGGAGGTTGTTGAACGACGGATCGCGGTAGTGCACCCGGTAGGGACGGGTGCCGCCGTCGGAGACCATGTGCGCACCAAGCTCTCCGCGCGGCGACTCGACCGCGACGTAGACCTGGCCGGCCGGGACCCGGATGCCCTCGGTGACGAGCTTGAAGTGGTGGATCAGCCCCTCCATCGAATGGCCCATGATCTTGGCGATGTGTTCTGGCGAATTGCCGAGCCCGTCGGGTCCCAGCTTCAGGTCGGCTGGCCATGCCAGCTTCTTGTCCTGGATCATCACCGGTTCACCGGAGGACCGCTCGAGTCTTTCCACGCACTGCTTGATGATCTTCAGCGACTCGTGCATCTCCTTGACCCGGATCAGGTAGCGGCCGTAGGAATCACAACCGTCGTCGGTGATCACGTCGAAGTCGTAGGTCTCGTAGCCGCAGTAGGGCTGCGATTTGCGCAGGTCGTGCGGGAGACCGGTGGATCGCAGACACGGGCCGGTGATGCCCAGCGCCATGCATCCAGTCAGATCGAGGTAGCCGATGCCCTGTGTCCGGGCCTTCCAGATGTAGTTCTCGCTCAGCAGGTCCTCGAGATCTTTCAGCCGTTTCGGCATCAGCTTGAGCATGTCGCGAATCTGCGGGAGGGCCTCGTCGGGCAGGTCCATCGCTACCCCGCCGGGCCGGATGTAGGCGTTGTTCATCCGCAGGCCGGTGATCGTCTCGAAGATCGACAGGATCTGCTCGCGCTCGCGGAACCCGTAGAACATGGCGCCCATCGAGCCCAACTCCATGCCGCCGGTGGCCAGCGCGACCAGGTGGCTGGAGATGCGGTTGAGCTCCATCATCATCACGCGGATGACGCTCGCGCGTTCTGGGATGTCGTCGGTGACGTCCAGCAGTTTCTCGACGCCGAGGCAATACACCGTCTCGTTGAAAAGCGGTGAAAGGTAATCCATTCGGGTCACGAAGGTGACGCCCTGAGTCCAGTTGCGGAACTCGAGGTTCTTCTCGATGCCGGTGTGCAGATAGCCGATACCGCAGCGGATCTCGACGATCGTCTCGCCCTCGATCTCCAGGATCAGTCGCAGCACCCCGTGCGTGGAGGGATGCTGCGGGCCCATGTTGACGACGATCCGCTCGCCGACTTGCGATGCGCTTTCCCGTGCGGCCGCGACGACCTGGTCCCAGTCCTGGCCGCCGACGACGACCACCTTTTCGGTGCCGCCCGACTCGGGCGGGTTCAGGGATGTGCTCATCAGTTGTAGGCCCTCCGCTGATCGGGCGGTGGGATCTCGGCGCCGTGGTACTCCACCGGGATTCCGCCCAACGGGTAGTCCTTGCGCTGCGGGTGCCCGACCCAGTCGTCGGGCATCTCAATGCGGGTCAGCGCGGGATGACCGTCGAAGATGATGCCGAAGAAGTCGTATGTCTCCCGCTCGTGCCAGTCGACGGTTGGATACACCGAGTACAGCGACGGGATGTGCGGGTCGGCGTCGGGTGTGGCGACCTCGACACGGATGCGGCGATTGTGGGTGATCGACATCAGCGGATAAACGGCGTGCAGCTCACGTCCGCTGTCGTCGGGGTAGTGCACGCCGCTGACGCCCAGGCACAGCTCGAAGCGCAGCCCCTGGTCGTCGCGCAATGCCTGCGCCACCGCGGGCAGGTGCTCGCGCCGAACCTCCAGCGTCAGTTCGTCGCGGTAGACCACCACCCGCTCGATGGACTCGGCGTAGTTGTCCTCGCCGAGAACGCCGGCCAGTTTGTCGACGACGTCGTCGAAAAAGCCGCCGTACGGCCGCGGAGAGCTCCCCGGCAGCTCCACAGGACGGATGAGGCGGCCGTATCCGGACGTGTCACCGCTGCCCTCGGCCCCGAACATGCCGCGGCGTACACCGATTACCTCGGGAGCTTCGTTCTGGTGGTCTGATCCGTTCTCAGTCACCGCAGCAGCCCCTTTAACTCGATGGTCGGGGTTACCGCCAGTGCCGCCTGCTCGGCTTCGCGGATCGCCTCCTCGCGGTTGACGCCGAGCGGCATCTCCTGAATCTTGTCGTGCAGCTTGAGGATTGCGTGCAAAAGCATCTCAGGGCGCGGCGGACATCCGGGCAGGTAGATGTCGACGGGGACGATGTGGTCGACGCCCTGGACGATCGCGTAGTTATTGAACATGCCGCCAGACGACGCGCAAACACCCATCGCAAGCACCCACTTGGGCTCGGCCATCTGGTCGTAGATTTGGCGCAGCACCGGTGCCATTTTCTGGCTGACCCGACCCGCGACGATCATCAGGTCGGCCTGTCGCGGCGTCGCCGAGAACCGCTCCATGCCGAACCGCGAGATGTCGAATCGTGGTCCGGCCGTCGCCATCATCTCGATCGCACAGCAGGCCAGGCCGAAGGTCGCGGGCCACAAGGAGCCCTTCCGGATGTAGCCGGCCACCTTCTCGACCGTCGAGAGCAGGATGCCGCCGGGCAGCTTTTCCTCTAGTCCCATGTCAGGCCTCCCCGGCGCCACACATAGGCGTAGGCCACGAACACGACGACCATGAATAGAAGCATCTCTACCAGCGCAAACATCCCGAGGCTGTCGAACGCGACCGCCCACGGATAGAGAAAGACGATCTCGATGTCGAAGATGATGAACAACATCGCCGTCAGGTAGTACTTGATCGGAAATCGCTGGCCCGCCGAATGGGCGCTGGCCAACTCGGGCACCGGCTCGATGCCGCACTCGTAGGCCTCGAGCTTGGAGTGGTTATAGCGGCGCGGGCCGACCAAAAGCGCAATGCCGACCGACCCGATCGCGAACGCTGCCGCGATCGCGCCGAGCACCAATATTGGGGTGTACAAATCCATACCGAGCAAACGCTCCCTCGTGGGCTGTCGATGTGAGCTTACCCACACCCTAGCGGGCTTTATGACGGGTGCCACGAATTTTGGTTAGAGTCGCTAGTAGCTGCCTGCAGCCATGTTGGCGTGCCTCGGAAACGAAACTGCGCCAATAGATTTGGCGTTTCCGCCTACTGCACGGGTGCGCGCAGCACTCCCACAACGGCGTCACCCAAACGGATCGGGTCAATCGGGTGGGGAACCGCGGCTTCCGCCCGCGACCAACTGGCCAGCCAAGCGTCGTCGGGACGTCCGGTGAGGACCAGGATCGGTGGGCAGTCGGCGATCTCGTCCTTGAGCTGTTTAGCGATCCCCAGTCCGCCGGTAGGCGTGGCCTCCCCGTCGAGGATGACCAGATCGAATCCACCCTCGTCCATTAGTCGGATCACCATCGGACCGGTGGCGACCTCGACATAGCTCAGTTCCGGCAAATCCGGGTCGACGCGCTTTCCAAGTGCCAGCTGAACCTGCTCGCGGGTCCTTGGGTTGTCGCTGTAGACGAGGATTCGCAAGGGGTTAGACGGCAGTGACGGCTGGGTCATGCGCCAGATGCTATCCGCGCCGGAACACGACGTCGCCGGAAATCGTCGCCTTGTCAGGGATCATCCCCATCAGGTTTCCGTCGACGCCGAAATCCCTACGGTCGACGGTGGCTTCCGCGGTGACTCGCACCGCACCGTCGTCGAGCACCGCGACCTTTGTTCGCAGCGGCAACGCCACGGCGGTGCCCTTGACCGTGAGTTGTGCTCGCAGGTCGACGATGTCGCCGTCGATACCCTCGGCGCTGGTGACCACCACGCTGATGTCGGGAAACTTGTCGACTTCGAAGAAGTCCGCAGAGCGCAGGTGATCGTCGCGCTTGCGTATCTTGGTGTTCACTGAGGTGGCCTTGACGTCGATGCGGCCGAAAACCGTTTGGGTGTCTGTTATTTGGCCGTCGCCGCTGAACTCCGCGAAGTGGCCCTTGACGGGGGCCATGCCCCACATCGACTTGGCCTTGAACCCAATCGACGACCGACCCGGATCGACGGTCCAGACGCCGACGGATGCCGGATTGCTCAGAAGTTCTTGTGTGCTTGCCATGTCACCTTCGCTGTGAATCGGTCGACTCCAGCAGCGGGGCCATCTCCGCCGGGTCGAAGTACTCGTCGATACGACTGATCAGACCGTTGGCGCCCAACTTGATCACGATGCAGACCCGCATCGCGATCGATCCGCCGTCGCGGCAATTCGCGTGCAGGATGTGCTGCTGTACGAAGCCGCCGTCGAACAACTGGCGATCGAGGATCTCGTACCGTCGCTCGGTGGTCCGCTTGATGAACCAATAGATCACCCGCAGCGCCTGCGGCCGGTCGTTGTCCTCGAGGTCGCCGGAGTGCCAAACCAGGACGTCGTCGTCCCAGAGTTGCTCGATATTCGCAGTGTCGGCGCGTTCGATCGCATCGAACAAGCGATCGGCCACGTCGGCGATTGCTTCGGCGTCGGTCACAGACATCAGCGCCTCCTCACCACCGATGGTGCACCACCCCGGTGTCGCGACGATGTCCGGGGGTTGACGCGTCCGGCGGGGCTAAGGAGTCCAGTCGGGTGAGCGGCCGAGGTGAAGAAGTGCGCGGTCGAGGTCGCTGACGTCCTCGCCTGCCGCGATGGCGAGCGCAAACGGCGAGGTCGGTGCGCTCCGGAAGTCGCCGTCGGGAACGGCGAATACCAGCGGCAGCACTGCGGAGATCACGTCGGCGGGCAGCGTGAACGGTGCGTCGATGGCACGCGCCACGTCCCATCCGTGCACGACGTAGTCGACGAAGTGGAAACCGATGGCCTGCGACCCCGGGGCCGCGGCGCCGGGGCCGAATTCGGGAAGCGCGAAGGACGCGGCGAGCACATCGTCGTCGGCGAACGCTTCGAGGACGTCGGCCGCGGCCGCAGCGTAGGTGCCTGCGGGGTCGATCGCCACGGCGTCGGCCACAGTCGCGATATCCCAGTGGGCAGGGTTGGCGCCGTCACCCCTGGCCGCCGCGGCGAATCCATGGTGCTGCACGGTCATATGCGCCAGCAGGTGGGACAGGTTCCAGCCATCGCACGGGGTCGCGCGCTGCAGGTCTTTCAGAGTGACGCTGTTGACGACGTCAACGGAGGCCATCACCGCGGTGCGGTGGACGGAACGGATGTCCTGATTAGTAAGCATTCATAGATCATATGCAACCGCATACGATCGGTCAATGTTTAGTATCCCGGTGTGACCTCCCGGCGCAAGCGGCCCGACCTCGCCGCCATGCTCGCGCCGCTGATCCGCGAAATGATCGCCGCCGAACTTCCGGTGCTGGAGGCACATGGCGTGTCGATGTGGGGCTACAGCGTGCTGCTCGCCCTCGACCGGTCGGCGATCCGCACACAGGCCGCACTCGCGGAAGCGATCGGCGCGGACAAGACGCGCATCATCGCCATCCTCGACGAGCTCCAGCGGAGCGGTCTGATCGAACGCGTGGCCGACCCCGAGGACCGGCGGGCTCGGCTACTGGCGATCACCAACGAGGGGCGCACGGTGAAGGAAGCCACGCAGGCGGAGATCCAGCGCGGTGAGGAGCGCTGGCTCGGAACGCTTTCCGCCTCCGATCGCGCCGTGTTCCTGCGGGTGCTGCAGGAGTTGTCCGGTTACGGCTCGTCGTAGCCTGGGTGGGCGACGGCAAGCCGCTGGCGGACCAGCGCGCGCAGCGTCGGCAGCACATCGACCGCGCGGCCGTCCAGTGTTCCGGCGCGGATGGCCGCTGCCAGTTGTGTTTCGTCGGCGAATCCGAGATCGGCCAGCCGTTCGGTGATCTCATCGGCTGAGTCGTCGATGAGTTCCCGCTCGACGATGCGCAGCACATTGGCGGCTACGCGGGCGTGGAAGTTGACCTGGCCTTCGGTCGAGGACCGCACGTCGTTGTCGAGGAAGTCGGCGACGGCCGCGACGAGTTCGGCCGCTGTCGGCCGTCCGTACATCCAGCTCATTTCGGTCCGCCTCCCTCCAGCAGATCCAGCACGTCCCACTCTGTTTCGCTGACTCGACGGCCGATCGCCGCCAGTTCGACCGACGGGTTCTGGCCGGACAGATGCCGCTCGGCCTGGAACCGGCAGATGACGCCCCACCGCAGCGTGGCCAGCGTCAGCCACCACCGAAACGCGTCGCGGTCGAGGGGTTCGCCCGCGGCTTCTTCGTAGGCCGACAGGAAGCTCTCGACACTGCCGAGCCCGCCAGCGCCGAGATGCTCGGCCGCGCCGAAGCGCCAGGCCCGGATGCAGAACCAGGCCAGGTCCTCGTACACCTCGCCGATATGCACCAGTTCCCAGTCCAGCACTGCCGCCAGCCCGGATTCGTCGACGATCACGTTTCCCATCCGGAAATCCCCGTGCACCAGTCGTGGCGGCGACGACGCGGGCCGGTGTCCGTCCAGCCAGCGGAACGCCCACTCGAAGGTGGCCGTGGTGTCGCCCATGTCGTCGAGGCGTTGCCGCCACTCGGTCAGCTGGTCGACGTCGGTCAGACCCACCCCGTCCGGGTCGGCGCGATGGATGGCCGCCAGCGCCTGCGCGCATTGCTGCAGCAGCCGTTCGCGGCTGGCATCGTCGAGGGCGCGCTGGATTTTCCTGACGATCGTCTCGCCGTCGATCGCATTGCAGATGAGATATGGATTGCCCAGTGCCGCAGGGGAGTTGTCCGCCGCCAGGATGTGGGGGACGGGGGCGCCCGCCGCCGCGGCGCGCCGCTGGACCGCGGCCTCGAGCTCCATCCCTGCGTGCACGTCGTCGGGCGGCCCGGTGCGCAGAATCAGGGCAACGCGTTGATCGGCGATGGCGTCGAACGCCCACGTGGTGCGGCTCGCGCCGCCGGTGAGCGCGCGCAGGTTCTCGACGGTGAGGGCGCTGCCGAGCACCGGCTGCAGCACCGTGGCCAACGCTGCGGCCAACACCTCGCTCAACGCTTGCCGAACCCGAAGAGGCGCTGGGCCACCCGGCGGATCTGGATCTCCTCGGCGCCCTCGGTGATGCGGTAGCGGCGGTGGTGTCGGTAGATGTGCTCGAACGGCTCGTGGCGGCTGTAGCCGACGCCGCCGAATACCTGCATGGCGCGGTCGGCGGCCTCGCACACCAGCCGGTTGGCACGGTAGTTGGCCATCGACACCTTGTCGGAGACCTCCATGTGGTGATTGGCGTCGAGCTGGGTGGCCGCGTACCTGACGAGGAGACGCACCATCTGGGCCTCGGTCTGCAGCTCCACCAGCGGCCACTGCACGGCCTGGTTGACCGCCAGCGGCTTGCCGAAGACCGTGCGTTCGTTGGCGTAGGCAACCGCGCGGTCGATGCAGTACTGCGCGGCGCCCAGGCTGCTGGCCGCCTGACGAATCCTGTTCTCGTGCAGGAAGGTTTGGCCAACCTCCAGGCCGCGGTCCACCTCGCCGAGCACCGCGTCACCGGGCACGCGCGCGTCCTTGAGCTCAACTTCGCCGTGGTCGGTCGGCATGTTGAACGTCCACCAGTAGTACGGCACGGTAAAGCCAGGCGTGTCGGTCGGCACCAGGAACGCGGTGATGCCGCGGGCCTGGCCCGGCTCTCCGGAGGTCCGCGCGAACACCAGGTCGTGTGTGGCGCGATGCACGCCGGTGTTGAACCGCTTGGCGCCGTTGATGACCCAGCCGTCGCCGTCGGGTTCGGCCCGCGTCTCGAGCCAGGTGGCGTCCGATCCGTGTTTCGGTTCGGTCAGCCCGAACGCCATCGAACGTTCGCCGGTGATCAGCGCCTCTGTCCATTCGGCCTTCTGTGCGTCGGTGCCGAACCGGTCCATCATGATGACCTGCGGGAAGTTGCCGACTATCGACGACTCGTCCTGCAGGTCGTTGTGCAGTCCGAGCCCCTTGTGCGCCAGATGTTCCCGGATGACGGCCATGTCGATGTTGGTGCCGTCGCGACCTCCGAACTGCGACGGCAGGCCGTAGCGCAGCCAGCCGGCTTTGTCGGCGCGCTTGCGCATCTCGCCGAGAAGGTCCTCCCATTCGCGCCGCGGGATGCCGTCGTGCTCCCAGTCCGTGCGCGCGTATTCGCGACGCTGGTCGAAGTACTGCATGTGTTCGCGCTCAAGCGGCTTGATCTCGGCCTCGATGAACGCGTCCATCTCGGCGAGCACTCCCGGAAGATGGTCGGGGAGGGTGAAATCCACGTGATCTCCTTTGATCAGAACCCGTACAGCGTTTTCTTCCAAATCCTTGACAGCGTGGCGATGGCGTCCTCATCGCTGATCTCGACGCCGAGGCCGGAGGTGCCGACGAAGACGGTGGTGAAGTTCTCGAACAGCAGCGCGATAGCCGCCGCGGTGTGCTCGGGATGAAGCTCATCGCCGAATCCCTGCTCCTGGGCCCTGCGCACCGATGCGGCGACGATGTCCATTCCGAACCGCCGGAATTCGTTCTGCACAGCGGCGA
Source organism: Mycolicibacterium moriokaense (assembly GCF_003201655.1). GTDB lineage: Bacteria > Actinomycetota > Actinomycetes > Mycobacteriales > Mycobacteriaceae > Mycobacterium > Mycobacterium moriokaense_A. The sequence continues at coordinate 98,641 of NZ_QJJU01000013.1, read as the reverse complement.
ATCGCGGTTGGGTCGCGGCCAACTGCGCGACGGCGATCATGATGCCGATGTTCTGTTTGAACATGTTCCAATAGCCGGTGACGACGGATGTGAAGAACGCGTCGTCATCGGGTGAGTCCGGGAGGTGAAGGCTGCGCCCCGGCGGTGTGACGACTTCGTGCAGGAACGACTCGGCCAGCGCGGCCAGCAGGTCCTCCTTGTCGGCGAAGTAGCGGTAGAACACCGCGGGTGACTTGCCGGCCGCCGACGTGATGTCCGCCAGCGTGGTGCCGTGAAACCCGCGTTCGGCGAATAGCTTGCGGGCCGCCAGCTCGATGGCCTGCCGGGTCTGGCGACCTTTGGCGCTGAGCGTTTCGGCTGGCATGTGGTCTACTCGCCGAGAATGCGGTCGCCCGCGCGCAGCAATGAACTCGGCAGGTCGTGGCCGACGACGTCCTGCGCCACCCGGGCCGCAGCGATCGCGGCCTGCAGGTCGACATCGACGTGAATTCCGCTGTCCCGCAACAGGTAGACGAGATCCTCTGTGGCGATGTTGCCGCTGGCGCCAGGAGCGAACGGGCAGCCGCCAAGGCCGCCGACCGATGCGTCCAGCCGGGTGACGCCGGCGCTCACCGCCGCATAGGCACTGGCAAGACCTGCGCCGCGGGTGTTGTGGAAGTGCGCGCCAAGCGGAGTGTCCCCGATAAGCGGGCGGACGATCGCGATCAGATCGCTGACCCGCCGCGGGGTGGTGGTGCCGATGGTGTCGGCGATCGCCAGCCGGTCGACATCTCGGTTGACGCTCTCGGTGACGATGTCGAGAACGCGCTGCGGAGGTGTCGGGCCGTCGAACGGGCAGTCCCACGCGGTGGCGACGATCACCTCGACCGAGACGCCGCTGTCGTGGGCGATCGCGACGATCTCGGCGATAAGCGCGGTCGCCTCCGCAGTGCTGCGCCCGACATTCGACCTGCTGTGACCGTCCGCTGCTGACACCACGTATTCGATCGAATGCAGGCCCGCCGCGATTGCGCGCTTGGCGCCGTTGGGGCTGGCGACCAACGCGGAGAACTCGATGTGGTCGAACCGGTGCAGTTGGGCCGCCAGTTCGGCCGCGTCGGCCAGCGCGGGCACCTTCGACGGCGAGACGAAGGCCGTCGCCTCCATTTCCCGCACGCCGGTGGCGGCCACGGCCGCGAGCAGTTTGATCTTGGCGGACAATGGGATTGGGTCCTCGATCTGCAGCCCGTCCCGCAGCGAGACGTCGCGAATATCCACATGTGTCGGTAGTTCGGTCATATCACGCCCTCCGCTCGCAGCGCAGCGATCTCTTCATCGGGCTTGCCGAGTAGTCCGTGGTAGATCTCGTCATTGTGTTGTCCTGGTCGGGCAGGACCGGCGTTGCGAATGGTTCCCGGTGTTTCCGAAAGCACCGGCACTATGCCGGGGCCCTTGACGTTTCGTTCGATGCGTTCGTCCCAGTGATCGGCGATCATCCCGCGCGACTGCAGCTGTGGATCCTCGACCACCTCTGCGACGGTGTTGATCGGCCCGCTGATCACCCCAGCGGCCCCCAGCGTGGAAATGATGTCGGCAGGCTGGCGCACTGCGGCCCAGTCGCCGATGATCTTGTCCAGCTCGTCCTGATTACGGCCCCGGGCAACGTGATTGACGAAGCGGTCATCGGTTGCCAACTCTGGTTGACCCATCGCCCCGCACAGCCTGCGGAACACCGTGTCCTGGTTGGCGGCGATGACCACCCAGCTGCCGTCGGCGCTCGGATAGATGTTCGACGGTGCGATGCCCTCCAGTCGGGTGCCGGAAGGACCCCTGACCACACCCCCGATGTCGTAGTCGGGAATGGTGGATTCCTGGACGGCCAAACACGATTCGGTGAGCGCTGCGTCGACCACCTGCCCGTCGCCGGTCACGGAGCGCCGGTAGAGCGCGGCCAGTGCGCCCTGCGCCGCGAACATGCCTGCCAGGCTGTCGCCGAGCGACAACGCGAGTCGCGGTGGCGGGCCGCCGGGAAAGCCGTTCATATGCCGCAGCCCGCTGGCCGCCTCGGCCACCGACGCGTAGCCCGCCTTGTGCGCCTCTGGTCCGGTCTGGCCGTAGCCGGAGACGCGGACCAGGATGATGCCGCGATTGCGTTCGCGCAGCACGTCGTAACCGAGGTTCCACTTCTCCAGCGTGCCTGGCCGGAAGTTCTCCACGATGACGTCTGACTTCTCAACAAGGTCGAGAAACAGCGCCCGCCCGGCGTCCTCGCGCAGGTTCAGCGTCACCGCTTTCTTGTTGCGCGCGTGCACCGTCCAGAAGAAGTGATGGCCGTCGAGCTCGGCCTGGCCCCACGTGCGCAGTGGGTCGGGCGCCCCCGGCGGCTCCACCTTGATCACCTCGGCACCCATGTCGCCGAGCAGCCGTCCGGCAAACGGGCCCGAGATCAGCGTGCCGACCTCGATCACGCGGATGCCGTCCAGCGGGCCGGTCACACTCATTGGGAGAATCCGTGCCGATTCAGCCAGTCCGTGCAGATACCGACGGCCTGGCGCAGCGTGCCGCGCTGGTCCGGCCCGGAGTAGTAGTGGTTGGCACCGGGGATTTCGTGCATCTCCTTATCAGGATGCCCGACGGCTTCGAAGAGTCGGCGGGTATGGCTGGGCGTACATGCATTGTCGGCCAGATTGCCGATCACTAGGGTGGGCACGTCGATTTCGGGACCGGCTTTGACGGCGTCGCCGTTGGCATCGTCGTAGCTCCACTGCGACAGCCAGCTGCGCAGCGTGCAGAACCGGGCCAGGCCGAACGGGCCCATGTTGACCACCTGCGGGTCGCCCAGGTAGGTGGTTCGCGGCGCGCGTTCGTTCGGGTCGACGGCGGGGTCCAGCCAGCGGGGGTCGGCCATGGTGCCGTGCACCACGAAGGAGAACTCGTCGTCGGGTCGCCCGTCGGCCTTGAGCCCGGCGAGTTTCGCCTTGACCCACTCAGTGATTCGCCGGTTACGTGCTATCTGAGCTTCCCGATAGCGGTTGAGGAATGCCTCGGTGTAGGGCGGCTGGTTGGGGTTGTCGGGGTTGTACAGGTCCAGTTCAGGATCGCGCTTGGACGGGTCGGACTCGTCGAGGATGGACGCGTCTAACCACTCGGTGAGTGTGCCGTGACGGCTGATGTGTGCGGCCAGCATCATGATGCCGTCGGCGGGGATGAGCCCCAGTTTGGTCAGGTCGGGGCCGTCGCCGGAGGGGCTGGCCGTCACCGTCGGATGCTTGGCCTGCTGTTGGTAGAACACCGAAAGCGAGCCGCCGCCGCTCCAGCCGGCGAGCACCACCTTGTCGTAGCCAAGCCGGTTCTTGGCGTCCTTGATGCACTCACCGAGGTCCTCGACGACCTTCTCCATCAGCAGCGCCGAGTCGGTGCCGCGAAAGCGGCTGTTGCAGTAGATGACGTGATGGCCCGCACGGGCCAGCGCGTTGATCATCGGCAGGTAGGCGCCGCCGCCGATGGGGTGCATGAACACCAGCACCTTGTCCGACGGCTTGGTCTTCGGCTTGAGAAGGTAGCTCTCCAGGACGATCAGCTCGGAGACACCGCCGTAGACGTCGCGGACACCGGAGATGTTCTGGTAGGCAATCAGATACGGGATGCGGTCGTATTCGTATTTGACCGGCGCCTCAGTGGTTGTCATCAGTGCTGCCCCAAATCGTTGGCGAGAACTTCGGCCGACGGCACCAGCCTGCGCCGCGCGTCGATGGCGATCACCGACCAGTCGACCTTGTCGTACTCGTCGAACTTGCGCCGCGCCCGCTCCCGCGCCTTCTCCGGCGCGCCGTGGTGAACCCCTTGCGGCGCATGCGAAATCAGCCCCGGCGGCATGGGAATGCCGTAGAGGGACCCGCCGTGGAAGAACGCGATCTCGTCGTAGTCGACGTTGCGGTGATACCACGGCGTCCGTTCGGTGCCAGGCACACCCTCGGCCGGTTTGGGCAGGAAGTTCATCACATAGATGCCGGTCGCCTGCATGAACAGGTGCACGGTCGGCGGCAGGTGCACGCTGTTGGACGTCACCACGTTGTAGTCGTCGATATTGAAGGTGAACGCGAAGTTATCGCCGCGCCATCCCTCGACGTCGAGCGGATGATGTTGGTAGTAAAGCGATGTCGGGCCACCAGGAACGGATGGGTGGATGAGCCGGACCTCGTATTCGTCGCGACCGTCGTCGTCGATGGGCGCAGGCTCGGGGATCGTGGCCTGGGACGGGTCGAACGGGAAGTGCCGTCCCATGTAGCCGGGTGGTGGTACCCGGAACTCGTCGGTGGCCTGGATCATCAACAGCGTCGACTCTTCGTCGGGCACCTGCCGCCAGGTGCACGCCTTCGGGATGTACATCCAGTCGCCCGCCCGGTAGCGCAGCGGTCCGAACTCGGTCTCCAGCAGCCCGGCGCCCTTGTGCACGAAGCTCAGAAGGTCGCCGTCGACGTAGCGCACGAAGAACGGCATCTCCTCGGTGCGCCGGGACAGCGACACCTGGCAGTCGGCATTGGAGAACAGCAGCAGCGGTCCGCCGTGCGCGTCGGTCGCGTCGGATGGCTTGAGCTCGCTGGAGAGCACGTCGACAGGTCGCAGCGGACCTGCCGACCGGTAGGCGGTGGGGTCGTTTCGGCGATAGATGTTCGCGGTGCGGCCGGTGAATCCGCCGCGCCCGAGCTCGTCGTCCTTCAGTCCGTCCAAATCGGCGTGCAGACGCTTGGGTGTGCGGCCTTTTCGCAGGTGAACAAAGGATTCCATGATGGGCTCCATCGACGGTGACGGCGGATACGGCTGCAGAACTGAAAGTGATATTAGTTTTACTTTTGGTTCCGCGTCAATGCTCAGTCGGTCAGATCGACGCGGATCGTCAGCAGGTTCGTGCCAAACGTCCGCACGCCGAAGCTGTTGAACTGTGGCAGTTCCTGCAGTCGCGCGTGGGGGTCGTCGTCGGGAACCAGGTGGGCCGTGCCCTTGTGCCATCGGCCGCGCAGCCGCACCCGGACGTTGGGGTTCGCCTCGATGTTCTTGACGTACTGCGACTTGTCCCCGAATTCCGAGACAAACCAGAACTCGTCGCCGACCCTGCTGCCGCCAAGGGGAGTGCGCCGGGGTTCACCCGACTTGCGCCCCGTCGTCTCGAGCAATGTCTGCATGGGATTTCGCCGCATCAGCGGGTTGGCCACTCGCTTTTGAAAGAAGTTGGTGAATCGGTCGCGTGCGTCGCTGGCCATGGGGAATTCCTTTCACACCATCGCGGTCCGTGACACCTTCATACCCAATGTGAGGGCGCCTGCGAGTTCGCGGCTGGTGTCGTAATCGAACACCACGTGGCCGCAGATCACGTCGACATCGCGTTTGATCCGCTGCAACGGGTTGTCGAGGAAGTGGGCGCTGGCCCCGGACGCCTCGAGGAGGTCGGCGATCACCGCCCTCGACTCGTGCACGATGTGCGCGGCCGCCAGGCGGGCCTCGGCGCGCACTGGCCGTGGCACAGGGTCGCCTGCGGCAACCGTTGTTTCGATCTCACCGACGGTGTCGGCGAGCAGCCCGCGCAGCGCGCGAAGCCGGACCCTGGCCTCGGCGAGGTGGGCCTGCGCGATCGGTTTGTCCTTCTGTGTGACGCCCTCGTAGGCCAGCACACGTTGGGACAGTCGCTCGGTGTAGATGTCGGCCGCGCGTTCGGCACTGCCCAGCGCGGGCATCGCCGCGAGCAACGCCAGAGCGGGCACCATCGGCCAGCGGTAGGTGTCTGCGTCGTGCAGACCAGCACCAGGCGCCGTCCCCGTATAGATGTCGGACACCCGCACCAGGCGGTGCGCAGGGACGAACACGTCGGTGATGACGATGTCGTTGGAGCCGGTGGCGCGCATCCCGTCGGTGTGCCAGACGTCTTCGATCTCGAATTCGCCTGCGGGCAACAGCGCAAGGGCCGGGTAGATGCCGGCTGGGTCCTCCTCGGGACCACATAGCGCGCCGACGATGATCCAGTTGCCGTGCATCACCCCGGTGGCCCACGACCACCGGCCCGTCAGCCGGATGCCTTCGTCCGCCGGCACGCCCCGGCCGGTCGGTGCCAGGGGAGCGGGTGCCAGGAACGGTCGCGTCGCGAACGCTTCCTCCTGGGCGCGCTCGCCGAACAGCGCCAGCATCCAGTTGTGTAGCGCGAAAAACCCAATCGTCCAAGCGCTGGACGCACACCCGTGCGCCATCCGCCTGACGGGATCGAGGATGGCCGGGAAGTCGGCTTGCCTGCCGCCGTAGCGCGCGGGCACGAGCAGTTCGGTGAAGCCCGATGCGTTGAGATCGTCGATCGTGGCGGCGGGAAGCTCGCGCAGCCGCTCGGCGTCCTGCGCACGCTCGGCCAGTCGGGCGACGAACTCCGGGCTGATGGTCGGCGTGGTGGCCGAGCCCAGGGAAATTCCAGACGTGCCAGACATGCCAGGGACGTTACCATACTTTTTGGTATGGAAATCTGACGCTCAGCGCTTGAGCATGATCTCCAGGAGGCCTTCGCGGCGGGCAGACGCGCGGATGCTGGGCTGCGGGCCCGCGAGGTGCAGGAAGCCGATGCCTGCGGCGAAGGTGGCGTTGGCGCGCAGGTCGGCGTCGTCAGGGTCGAACCCGTAGTCCAGAAACGCCTGGCGCACCGCCGCGAGCACGCGGTGGTCGGCGGCACGCACGCTGGCCTCGGCGTCTTGGTCGGTGCGGGCCCACTCGCGCATCGCCCGTTCCAGCGTCCAGTGTCGGGGACTCACCAGCGCGGACATCATTTCCGAGAGGCGCTCACGCGGTGGAAGACCGGCAAGCTCGCCGAAATGTCGGCGGTCGTCGTCGCGCAACTCGCCCCACGCCTGCACCAGGTCGGCGCGGTATCGCGCGATGTCGGTGAAGTGCCAATAGAAGCTGCCCTTGGTTACGCCAAGGCGGCGGCACAGGCGGTCGATCTTGAGCGCCTTGATGCCCTCCTCGGCCAGGATCGCGAAGCCGGCCTGGATCCAGTCGTCGACGGATAGCCGACTGTTAGTCTCGGACTGGGCCCTCACCATGAGGCGCAGCCTACGGCCCGTGACACCGCCGAAAACTGACGCAGACGTCATCTCAGATTTATCACAGGATTGTGACAGTCAGCGCCAGTCGGGGTTCCTCGCGTGCTGGTCACATGTTTTACTGCACACGCACACAACTGAATTTCTCGGTCCGCTCTACCGCCGTACCGGGCTTAGTCGAGCGGACGCGACAGCGCAGTGAAGAAAATCGCTGTGCTGTCTGGGGACAGCGTGTTACCCGGTAACCGGAAGATGGATGGAATTGCTCTATGAAGTTCGTTGACATGATTCGTGGCCATTGGGCGCGCCGGTTCGCGGTGGCAGCCATCGCGGCAGCCGTCCTGCCTGGCGTGGTCGGCCTAACCGGAGAGTCCGCCACCGCAGGTGCCTTCTCACGACCGGGCCTACCCGTCGAGTACCTGATGGTGCCTTCGCCGTCGATGGGCAAGGACATCAAGATCCAGTTCCAGAAGGGCACCGGATCGCATGCGGTGTACCTCCTCGACGGCCTGCGCGCGCAGGACGACTACAACGGGTGGGACATCAACACCCCGGCGTTCGAGTGGTTCTACCAGTCGCCGCTGTCGATCGTCATGCCCGTCGGCGGCCAGTCGAGCTTCTACACCGACTGGTATCGGCCAGCGACCAACAAGGGCCCCACGCAGACATACAAGTGGGAGACCTTCCTGACCGGCGAGCTGCCACAATGGCTGTCGGCCAATAAGGGAGTCTCGACGGCGGGCAACGCGGCTGTCGGTCTTTCGATGGCCGGTTCGTCGTCGATGATGCTGGCGTTGTACCACCCCAACAATTTCATCTACGCCGGCTCGCTGTCGGGCTTCTTGAACCCCTCTGAGGGCCAGTGGCCGTTCCTGATCAATATGTCGATGGGTGACGCGGGCGGCTTCAAAACCGATGACATGTGGGGTCCGGCCGAGACCGACCCGGCGTGGCAGCGAAACGACCCGATGGTGCAGATTCCCGCGCTGGTAGCCGCAAACGTCCGCCTCTGGGTGTACTGCGGCAACGGCAAGCCGAATGAGTTGGGTGGCGGTGACCTTCCTGCCACGTTCCTCGAGGGCCTGACGATCCGCACCAACCTCACGTTCCGCGACAACTACATCGCCGCGGGCGGCCACAACGCCGTGTTCAACTTCCCGGAGGCCGGCACGCACAACTGGGCGTACTGGGGTCAGCAGCTTCAGCAGATGAAGCCCGATCTGATCTCGTACCTCGGCTAATCGGCCGATAAGACGCGGAAGCCCCCGACACACCCGTCGGGGGCTTTTGCGTCTAGTAGAGAATGAGCCCATGGTCGCAGTGAATGCTTTGGTCGCACACCAGGACGCGGAAGGGTCGATCACCCTCAAACACGAGGTTGTCGACGAGAGCTTTCTGCCCGAGGGCGATGTGCAAATCGCCGTGGAGTACTCCGGCGTCAACTACAAGGACGCGCTTGCCATCTCCCCTAAGGGTGGTGTGGCGCGCTCCTATCCGCTCATCCCCGGTATCGACGTAGCGGGGACGGTAACCGCAAGCGCATCGGCCGATTTCGCGGTGGGGGACAAGGTCGTCGCCCATGGATACGACATCGGCACTGGCCGCCACGGCGGATATGCCGACACCGCACGCTATCCGGCCGACTACTTGGTCAAGCTCGAGGCGCTGACGACCGCTCAGGCGGCCGCCATCGGCACCGCCGGTTTCACCGCGGCCATGAGCGTCAACGCAATTCGAGCCAACGGTGTCCGCCCACAGGACGGTGCGGTGCTGGTGACCGGCGCGACCGGCGGAGTGGGCAGCGTCAGCGTCGACCTGTTGGCGAGTCTCGGATACGAAGTGATCGCGTCCACCGGGAAGACCGATGCCCACGACTTCCTCATGCGACTCGGCGCGACCGAGGTGATCGGCAGGCTGCCCGAAGAGGGGGAGAAGATCCGGCCTCTGGGCAAGTCGAGATGGGCTGCGGTCGTCGACAGTGTCGGTGGTGACACCTTGGCCTACGCGTTGAGCACGCTGAATTACGGTGGAGTGGCTGCGATCTCAGGATTGGCGCGGTCGGCGGACCTGCCGACAACGGTGATGCCGTTCATCCTGCGCGGGGTCACCCTTGTCGGCATCGATTCGGTGATGTTGCGGATCGACAAGCGCCGAGAAATGTGGCAGTCGATCGCGACCGACCTGATGCCGCGTCACCTCGACGACATCACGCACGACATCTCGATCCTCGAAGCGCCCGACACGCTGCGCACGATCATCGGTGGCGGCGTCACCGGGCGCACCAGGGTCGTGGTGCGCGACGGCTTCTAACGGCGAGCAGAGAATAGGCCAAACGTCCTGGTCGGCGATTCCGCCGAATCAAGTGTGAGTGCGAATGTGCGGTTTCATACGCCTCGCCCGGCGTGTCGCGTATGAAACCGCACACCCGATCCGAGCTTCCCCTGACAGCTCCCGCGCGTGCTACTTCAGCTCGGACGACGACAGGCCGAGCAGTCGGCGGGCCACCACCAGCTGCTGAATCTGCTGTGTGCCCTCGAAGATGTCGAGGATCTTGCTGTCCCGCGCCCACTTCTCCAGCAGGGTTTCCTCGGAATAGCCTGTGGTGCCTGCCATTTCGACCGCCTTCAGGGTGATGTCGCTTGCCACCCTTGCGGCCTTGGCCTTGCCCATCGACGCTTCCTTGGAGTTGGGGATGTTGTTGTCGGCCTGCCACGCCGACCGCACGGTCAGCAGGTAGCCGGCCTCCCAGTCCGCCTCCATTCGGAGGAACTCCGCGGCCGCAGCATTCTGCGCGTGCGAAGGCTTGTCGTAGGAGATCTCTACGCCTGCGTCGGTGAGGACCTTGCGCAGTTCCTCCAGTGCCGCGCGAGCGATCCCGACCGCCATCGCGGATACCACCGGGCGGGTGTTGTCGAAGGTCTCCATCACCCCGGCGAAGCCCTTGTCCACGTGGATTTCTGGGTCGCCCAACAGGTAGTCCTTCGGGATCCGGACGTTGTCGAAGCGGATGACCGCGGTGTCGGAGGCCTTGATGCCAAGCTTGTGTTCGAGCCGTTCGACCGTGACGCCGGGATGCTCACGCGGCACGATAAACGACTTGATGGCTGCGCGTCCCAGTGACTTGTCCAATGTCGCCCACACCACGATGTGGCTGGCGCGCGATCCTGCGGTGACGAAGATCTTCTCGCCGTTGATCACGTACTCGTCGCCGTCGACTTTGGCGGTTGTCGATACCGCCGCCGAGTCCGAGCCAAAGCTGGGCTCGGTGATCGCCATTGCGGCCCAGACCTTTCCGAGCCGCGCCAGCTGTTCGTCGGTGGCCACGCCGGAGATGGCAGCGTTGCCCAGACCCTGGTAGGGCACCGACAGCATGAGCGCGACGTCGCCCCAGCTGATCTCCAGCACGTTGAGAATCGCGGACATGTTGGCCCCGTTGTGGTTCTCGTCCTTGTCGTCCGCGTCGCGGAACGCTTCGGCGCCGGCGAAGGAGATGGTCTTCGCGTCCGAGATCCCCTCGAACAGGGTGGCTAGCGTGTCGAGCTCGACGGGGTAGGCGTGCTCCTTGAGGTCGTACTTGCGCGAGATCGGCCGCAGCATCTCGGCGGCGCCCTGGTGCGCCTTGTGGATGACCGCGTTCAGCTTCGTGGGAAGTTCCAGATTGATTGCCATGACAGCTCTTTCGTTCGAAGTTAAATAACTACGACGCCCTCGGCGACGCCGATCGCGCGCAAGTCGCGGTACCAGCGTTCGACGGGATGTTCCTTGGTGAAGCCGTGGCCGCCGAGCAACTGCACGCCGTCCAGGCCGATCTGCATGCCCTTGTCGGTGCCCAGCCGCTTGGCCAATGCCGCCTCGCGGGCGAACGGCAGACCCTGCTCGGCGCGCGACGCCCCGCGCCAGGTGATGAGCCGCAGGCCGTCGAGTTCGATGGCGATGTTGGCGGTCATGAACGCCACCGCCTGCCGGTGTGCGATCGGCTCGCCGAACGCCTGCCGTTCCTTGATGTAGGGCACCACGTGGTCGAGCACCGCGTGAGCGGTACCAACCGCCAGCGCGGCCCAGCCCAGTCGCGCAAGTGCGATCGCTTCGGAGTAGTCGGCATCCGTCGCGCCGTCCTCGCCGAGCCGCGCACTCAATGGCACCGACACTTTGTCGAGTTCGACCCTGCCGAGCGCGGCGCCGCGAATGCCCATGCTGGGATCGGCCTTGACGGACACCCCCCGGCTGGACGATTCGACGATGAACAGTGCGGGTTTGCCTGACAGTTGGGCAGCGACGATGAACAGTTCGGCGTCCGCGGCGGCGGGCACCAGCGACTTCACGCCGTTCAGCCGGTATCCGCTGGGTGTGCGCACCGCCGTGGTCTTCAGCGCGGTCGGGTCGAACAGCGCGTGCGGTTCGGTGATGGCCACACAGGCCTGGGGAACGTTGTCACCCGCGAACTCCTGCAGGTACGTAGCCTGCTGGTCTGCGCTGCCCCAATGGGTGAGCGCAGACGCAACGCCTCCTGGCGCCAGGATCGGCAGCGCTAGACCCATGTCGCCGTAGGCGAGCGCCTCGGCGACGAGCGCGTTGGTGACTGCCGAGCGCTGCGCGGCGATGCCGTCGAAATCTTCAGGGATGTTGATGGCGGTGATGCCCAACTCCGCGGCCTTGGCGATCAGGTCCGGCGGATAGCTGGCGGCGTCGTCGGCGTCGCGGGCGGCGGGGCGCAGGATTTCTTCGGCGAATTGCTCGACGGTCTCCAGGATCATATTCTGGTCTTCGTCGGGGGTGAGGTCGAAATAGTCTGCGCCACTGGCCTTTAGCCGGGTTGGCGCCTTGCCGAGGCCCTGGATGCGCTTGAACTGCCGGGTCGACGCGCCGACCGCGGAGAACACCTGCTTAACGCCGTATTTCAGGCTGCGGTTGAGCGGGTCGCGCAGGTTGTAGCGGTCCAGGAATTCCTGCCCGACGATCGGCGTGATGAGCGCCAGCCCGATGTCGGTCGGTGTTCTCTTGTGCCTCTGCAAGCCCACGGCGCTTTCCTTGCCGGAGCGCTTGGGTGGTTTGGAGCCGTTCTTCGACGGCAGGGTGTTGGTCATGTCAGCAGCCTCGCTACCTGTGGGAAGTGCCGGGACGCATGGAACTGACTCAAGAGTAAGGTATGGGAACTGACTCTTGAGTAAGTTGTTATTCATTTCACAGCCGGGCACTGCCCGGACCACCATCCAATTGTGTGTCGTTTGTTGCGGACGCGACTCGCGTTTTGCCGCAACAACCGACACACGATCGGTGTCATCAGCCGCCGAGTCGGTTCAGAACGGCGTCGTGCAGCAGCCCGTTGGTGGCCACGACGTTGCCGCCATGCGGCCCCGGCCGGCCTGCCAGATCGGTAAACGCCCCGCCCGCCTCACGCACCACGACGTCGAGTGCGGCGAGGTCCCACAAAGACACCTCAGGTTCGGTGGCGATATCGACGGCGCCTTCGGCGAGCAGGCAGTACGAGAGGAAGTCGCCGTAGCCGCGTACCCGCCATACGGCGTCGGTCAGCTCGATGAAACGGTCGCGCAGACCCAGGTCGTTCCATCCCGAGAGACTGGAGAACGACAGACTCGCAGACTCGAGGTCGGCGACCGAGGACACCGATACTCGGTGTGGTGGACCGTCTGCAAACGACGCGAAGGCGCCTTCACCCGCCCCGGCCCACCAACGGCGTTGCAGCGCAGGCGCACTCGCCACCCCCGCGACCGGAACCCCGTCCTGCAACAGCGCGATCAGCGTCGCCCACACCGGCACGCCACGGACGAAGTTCTTGGTGCCGTCGATCGGGTCGATCACCCACTGCCTGCCCGCGAAAGTCGCTGTTCCGCCGAATTCCTCGCCGAGCACAGGGTCATCGGGCCGCTCCTGCAACAGGACATCGCGCAGCGCGTTTTCCACCGACCGATCCGCGTCGGTGACCGGCGTCAGGTCCGGCTTGGTGTCGATGCGAAGGTCCAGCGCGCCGAACCGTTCCATCGTCATCGCGTCGGCCTTGTCGGTCAACCGCAGGGCAAGCGCAACGTCATCTTGGACTGCGCTCATGCCTCGACTCCGGCTCGCTCCGGTCCTCGCTCGTGCCTCGCTGCGATCCTCACTCGCCGTCGTCTTCGGGCTGTCATGGCAGCAGTCCTACCATGATCGTGTGTGGGAAATCGCGATGGTGCTGCTGTTGCTCGGAGCGTTGGCGCTGCTGGCCGCGCCGTGGATCAGACGACGCCGCGGTATCGGCAGCGACTGGGTGCAGGGCCAATTGCTGGTCACCGGGGTGAGCCCGCGCCCAGACGAGACCGGTGAACAGTTCGTCACGGTCACCGGCGTCATCAACGGACCGACAGTCAACGAGCATGTCGTCTACCAACAACTCGCCATCGACGTCGACCACTGGCCGACGATGGGACAACTCTTCCCGGTCATGTACAAGCCGAGCAACCCCGACAACTGGACCTTCGCCCCGTCGCAGGGGTAGCGCGCTGCGATCAACCGTGGCCGATGCGCAGCAGTTCGGCGACGCTGGTCAGCTTGACCCGCGGACGGCCGCAGTCCTGGCCTGCTGAACGTTCGTGCTCGTTGATCAGCTTCCAGTGATCGTCGGTGATCAGCTTCGGCTGCCGCTCGAGCAGCCACTCAACCAGCTTTTCGGAGTGGTCTGCGTCGACATCCGTTGAACCTGCGCCGGAAAGGTCCGCGATCAAGGTGTCCACGGTCTCCTGCGAGTCGCTCTTGTTGCTGCCAATCACGCCCGTGGGTCCCCGCTTGATCCAGCCGACGACGTATTCGTTGCGGCTGCCATCGATCCGGCCCGCGGTGTGTGGGATGGTGCCCGCTTTCTCGTCGAACGGCAGGCCCGGCGTCGGTACGCCGCGGTAGCCGACTGCGCGCACCACCAGCTGCGCGGGCAGCTCGTCGCGCTCGCCGGTGTCCTTGGCGACAATGCGTCCATCGTCGTCGACTAGTGCGTTGCGGCCCAACACAATTGATTCCACGCGACCATCGCCCTTGATCTCGATCGGCGACGTGCGGAACCGGAACACGATGCGGCGTTTGGCACCCTTCGGCGACTCTTCGGAGTAGCCGCGCAGCACCTTGATGTTGTTTTTCACTGTCTTGCCCGCGGCCTCGATGTCCTCGTCGGTGATGTCGGCGAAGTCGGCAGGGTCGACGATCACGTCGACGTCGCCGAGGCCCTCGAGGTGGCCGAGTTCGCGTAGCTCGAGCGTGGTGAACGGCGCCTGCAACGGCCCGCGCCTGCCGACGATGACCACTTCCTCGACCCCGCGGTCGTGCAGCGACTTCAGCGCATGATCCGCGATGTCGGTCGTGGCGAGCACGTCGGGATCGGTGACGAGGATGCGCGCCACGTCGAGTGCGACGTTCCCGTTGCCGACGACGATGGCCCGCCCGGTCGACAGATCGGGTGCCATTTCCTCGAAGTGCGGGTGTGCGTTGTACCAGCCGACGAAGTCGACGGCGGGGACGCTGCCCGCGAGATCCTCGCCTGGAATTCCCAGCGATCGGTCGGACTGCGCCCCGACGGCGTAGACCACCGCGTCGTAGCGCTCGGCCAGCTCGGCGGCCTGCACATGGTCGCCGACGACGATGTTGCCGAAGAACCGGAACCGCGGATCAAGCGCCGTCTTCTCGAACTGGGCGCTGATCGACTTGATCTTCGGATGGTCAGGGGCGACGCCGGAGCGCACGAGGCCCCAGGGCGTTGGCAGCATCTCCAGCATGTCGACGCGCACGTCGGCATCCTCTGCTGCGTCGGCGAATTTCAGCAGTGACGCCGCGGCGAAGTAGCCCGAGGGGCCTGAGCCGACGATCGCCACGTGGTATTGGCGCATTTACATGCTTTCTGTCGCTGCCCGGCCACGCGCAAGGGGCTGTCGCGCCATGGCCGTGCTGGTTACCGCTCCGATGCTAAACGGGCCGCTTGCCGCCGGTAACGTGAACTCCCGTGGATCCCGACCGTCTAGCCGATATCGCCGCACTTGACTCCACCTTGACCACGGTGGAGCGGGTGCTCGATGTCGACGGCCTGCGGACGCGGATTGAAAAGCTGGAGCACGAGGCCTCCGATCCGAATCTGTGGGACGACCAGGCGCGGGCCCAGAAGGTCACCAGCGAGCTTTCCCACACCCAGGGCGAGCTGCGCCGGGTTGAGGAGCTTCGCCAGCGTCTGGACGACCTGCCCGTCCTCTATGAGATGGCGGCCGAAGAGGGTGGATCCACTGGCGACGACGCGCTCGCCGAGGCAGACGCCGACTACAAGAAGCTGCACGAGGACATCGCGGCGATGGAGGTCCGCACACTTCTTGGCGGGGAGTACGACGAACGTGAGGCGCTGGTCAACATCCGCTCAGGCGCAGGCGGCGTGGATGCCGCGGACTGGGCCGAAATGTTGATGCGGATGTACATCCGCTGGGCCGAGCAGCACAAGTATCCCGTCGAGGTGTTCGACACCTCCTACGCAGAAGAGGCGGGCATCAAGAGTGCGACGTTCGCGGTGCACGCGCCGTTCGCGTACGGCACCTTGTCGGTGGAGCAGGGCACGCACCGACTGGTGCGAATCAGCCCATTCGACAACCAGGGCAGGCGCCAGACATCGTTCGCCGAAGTCGAAGTGCTGCCCGTCACCGAGACCACCGATCACATCGACATTCCCG
Source organism: Mycolicibacterium moriokaense (assembly GCF_003201655.1). Taxonomy (GTDB): domain Bacteria; phylum Actinomycetota; class Actinomycetes; order Mycobacteriales; family Mycobacteriaceae; genus Mycobacterium; species Mycobacterium moriokaense_A. The sequence continues at coordinate 82,899 of NZ_QJJU01000013.1, read as the reverse complement.
AGACCGACGTGCGGGTCGACGTGTACAGATCCAGCGGGCCCGGCGGCCAGTCGGTGAACACCACGGACTCGGCGGTTCGACTCACCCACATCCCGACGGGTATCGTCGTCACTTGCCAGAACGAAAAGTCGCAACTACAGAACAAAGTTTCAGCGATGCGTGTCCTTCAGGCAAAGTTATTGGAACGCAAGCGTTTAGAAGAACGCGCTGAGATGGACGCGTTGAAGAGCGATAGCGGCAGCTCGTGGGGCAACCAAATGCGCTCCTACGTGTTGCACCCCTACCAGATGGTCAAGGACCTGCGCACCGAGTACGAGGTCGGCAATCCGGCCGCGGTACTGGACGGAGACATCGACGGATTCCTCGAAGCAGGAATTCGTTGGCGCAATAGGAAAGATGACGAATAGCACCGTACTTGCAATGAGTTTCGCCGACCGCTGGCACGACTTCTGGCTCGGCAGCATCGGCGACTGGATCCTCGTCAGAGGCGTGCCGATCGCGCTATATCTGATCGGCGGTTTGCTTGGCGCCCGGTTCATCAACTGGACAGCCCACCGGATCGTCAAGCGGATCGACGCCGAGTACATGGAAAGCGACCAGCTCGTGCGCACGGAGAGCGCCAAACACCGCCAGGCCGTCGCATCGGTGATCTCCTGGGTATCGGTTGCGTTGCTCTTCGTTCTCGTGATGATGCAGGTCACCACCATCCTCGCCATTCCGGTCGGATCGCTCGTCGCGCCCGCCGCGGTGCTGGGCGCCGCACTCGGTTTCGGCGCGCAGCGCGTTGTGCAGGACCTGCTCTCCGGGTTCTTCATCATCACCGAGAAGCAGTACGGCTTTGGCGACCTGGTATCCCTCACGGTCGCAGGCATCAACCTGCCCGCCGAAGGCACCGTGGAGGACGTCACGCTTCGCGTCACCCGGCTGCGCTCCACCGAGGGCGAGATGTTCACCATTCCCAACGGCCAGATCGTCAAGACGGTGAACCTGTCGAAGGACTGGGCGCGCGCCGTCATCGACATTCCGGTGCCAACGTCGGCTGACCTCAATTTGGTCAACGACGTGCTGCACGACGTGGCCGAGAAGGCGATGGAGGATGCGTCTCTCAGCGCGCTGCTCTTGGACGCACCCCAGATGATGGGCGTCGAGAGCATCGAACTGGACACGGTGAACCTGCGGATGGTCGCGCGCACGCTGCCGGGCAAGCAGTTCGAGGTGGGGCGGCGGATACGGGTGCTCGTCGTCCGCGCATTGCGCCGCGCGGGTGTGGCGTCACCCACGGACGGCAATGCACCCATGGTCGGGGCCATCGTGCATCCGGCGACGGCAGGCGGCGCCGAGGAAGAGACCCAGGGCCCGACGGAGCAAAAGCAGTGACCTCCTGGCTGAAGGCCCGGCTCGGCCGAATGCGCGTCTCCACGGTGGTGCTCATCGTCGCGTTCTTCGCGCTGTTCTGGGTGTATCACAATTTCGAGCCCCGACCCTCTGCACCGGAGGTACCGCCGACCGCGGTCGTCCCGCCGGGCTTCGTGCCCGACCCCAACTACACCTGGGTGCCGCGGACCAATGTGCGACGGCCGAAGGAAACGTTGACGACGGAGACGACCACTCCGACCACCACCAGCCCGACCGAGACCACGTCGACGTCACCAGTGGAGACCACCAGTCCGACGTCGCCGACGGAGTCCACGTCGACGACAACCTCGCCAGGACAGACGACCAGCACGACGCCGACCCTCACACCGACGACCACGCCGGCGGCCGGTTCGGGTCAGGCGCCGACGACGCCGGCTCCTCCGAGGTAGCGCTGAGCGGCTTCCACCCCCGTCACCGCTACACTGGCGTGCCGTGATGATCACCCTCGACCATGTGACAAAGATGTATAAGTCGTCGGCCCGGCCTGCGCTCGACAACATCTCGGTCAAGATCGACAAGGGCGAGTTCGTCTTCCTGATCGGCCCCTCCGGCTCGGGCAAGTCGACGTTCATGCGGCTGCTGCTCGCCGAGGACACCCCGACCCAGGGCGACATCCGGGTCTCCAAGTTCCACGTCAACAAGCTGGCCGGTCGCCACATCCCTGGCCTGCGTCAGGTACTCGGCTGCGTGTTCCAGGATTTCCGGCTGCTGCAGCAGAAGACGGTCTTCGAGAACGTTGCGTTCGCGCTGGAGGTGATCGGCAAGCGTGGGGACGTGATCAACCGGGTGGTGCCCGACGTGCTGGAGATGGTCGGGCTCTCGGGTAAGGCCAGCAGGCTGCCTGGCGAGCTGTCCGGCGGTGAACAGCAGCGCGTCGCGATCGCCCGTGCGTTCGTCAACCGACCGCTGGTTCTGCTTGCCGACGAGCCGACCGGCAACCTGGACCCTGAGACCAGCAAGGACATCATGGACTTGCTCGAGCGGATCAATCGCACCGGAACGACGGTGCTGATGGCCACCCACGATCATCACATCGTCGACTCGATGCGCCAGCGCGTCGTCGAACTGGAGTTGGGCAGGCTGGTTCGCGACGAGCAACGCGGCGTCTACGGAATGGATCGCTAAGTGCGCTTCGGCTTCCTTATCAATGAAGTTCTAACGGGGCTTCGTCGCAACGTCACCATGACGATTGCCATGATCCTGACGACTGCGATCTCCATCGGGCTGTTCGGTGGCGGGCTGTTGGTCGTTCGGCTCGCCGACAACTCCCGCAAGATCTATCTCGATCGCGTGGAGAGCCAGGTCTTTCTGACCAACGATGTCTCCGCCAATGACCCGACATGCGACGGCGATCCGTGCAAGGCGCTGCGCGCGAAGATCGAGGGGCTCGACGAGGTGAAGTCGGTGCGGTTCTTGAACCGTGACGACGCGTACAACGACGCGATCAAGAAGTTCCCGCAGTACAAGGACGTGGCAGGCAAGGAAGCATTTCCGGCTTCTTTCATCGTCAAGCTCGACAATCCCGAGCAGCACAAAGACTTTGACACGGCGATGATCGGTCAGCCGGGCGTGCTCAACGTGTTGAACCAGAAGGACTTGATCGACCGGCTGTTCGCGGTGCTCGACGGCTTGTCCAACGCCGCGTTCGCGGTGGCGTTGGTGCAGGCGGTCGGCGCAATCCTGTTGATAGCCAATATGGTTCAAGTGGCGGCATATACCCGTCGAACCGAGATCGGCATCATGCGATTAGTGGGTGCCAGCCGCTGGTATACCCAGCTGCCGTTCTTGGTTGAGGCGATGCTGGCTGCGTTCATCGGCGTAGTGATCTCGATCGTCGGCCTTATCCTGGTGCGCGCGATGTTCCTGGAGAACGCGCTCAATCAGTTCTATCAAGCAAATCTGATCGCCAGGATCGACTACGCCGACATCCTGTACATCGCGCCGATCCTGTTGTTCGTCGGCGTGGCAATGGCCGGTGTCACGGCGTATGCCACACTGCGGCTTTACGTTCGAAGATAGCCATGGCCAAGAAAGCCGACCCGACGAGGTCGAGCAACAACAAGGTCGTCGCGACCAATCGCAAGGCGCGGCACAACTATTCGATCCTCGAGACCTTCGAGGCAGGCGTGGCGCTAGTGGGCACCGAGGTGAAGAGCCTGCGCGACGGTCAAGCCTCCCTTGCCGACGCGTTCGCCACCGTCGACGACGGCGAGATCTGGCTGCGCAACCTGCACATCCCCGAGTATCACCACGGCAGCTGGACCAACCACGCACCGCGCCGCAATCGCAAACTGTTGTTGCACCGCAACCAGATTGACAATTTGGTCGGCAAGATCCGGGACGGCAACCTGACGCTGGTGCCGTTGTCGCTGTACTTCTTGGACGGCAAGGTGAAGGTCGAGCTGGCCCTTGCCCGCGGCAAGCAGGCGCACGATAAGCGACAGGACATGGCCAAGCGCGACGCCGCCCGTGAAGTGACCCGCGAGCTCGGCAGGCGTGCCAAGGGTATGTCCTGACCGGCGCCGTCTTCGCGCTGCTTTCGGCGCTGGGCTACGGCATCAGCGATTTCGTCGGCGGCATGGCGTCACGGCGCGTGGCGGCGCTGCGGGTGGTGCTGGTGTCCTATCCAATCGCGCTGGTGCTGCTGGCCGGCCTGGCGGTTGTCGTCGGTGGGCAGGTCAGCCAGGGCGCGGTGTTCTGGGGTTCGTTGTGCGGCATCTCGCAGGCGTTCGGCGTGTGGTGGTTCTACGCCGCGCTCGGGTCGGGGCCGATCTCCGTGGTGTCGCCGCTGACGGCGATCCTGGTCGCCGCGATCCCCGTCGGTGCCGGCCTGGTGATGGGGGAGCGGCCGGGCCTCATTGCAGGCGTCGGCGTGGTGCTGGCACTGATCGCGGTGGTGCTGGTCAGCCGCGAAGCCACCGACGAGGACACCACCCCTCACAAGTTCACAGTGAAAGTGGCCTGGCTGACGGTCGGCTCGGGTTTGGCCTTCGGGATGAACTTCGTGCTCATTCATCAGGCGCCGGTGGTTGCCAACCTGTGGCCGCTGGTTTTCGCCCGCCTTGCGGCCAGCGTGCTGGTTCTCGTCATCGCCGCGGTCAGCGGAAACCTGCACGCACCCACCGGCACGCCGCTGAAGCTGGCGGTGCTGGCTGCGCTGCTCGACACCGGCTCCAACATCGCGATGCTGCTGGCACTGCACGCGTCGCTGCTGTCGCTGGCCGGGGTGCTGATGTCGCTGTACCCGGCCGCGACGGTGCTGCTGGCAATCGTCGTGCTGCGGGAACGGGTGACGCGGTGGCAGACGCTCGGCATGGTGCTGGCGCTGACGGCCGTCGCAATGATCGCGTCGGGGTGATGGCTGGCTTACTACCGCGACCGTGCGTGTCTGCCCGGCGACACGCCGTCAACTGCGTACATTTTGCCGACGCTCACGGGCCGCGAGAGTTACGTTCGCGCCATGACCAGCGCCCGTCCCGTCACCACGCTCGATAAGACCGCTGTCCTGGAGGGCCTGTTCGGGTCCTGGGACGAGATCGACGAGATCGTTGGCGGACTAACCGACGACCAATGGCAGGCGCAGACGCCGCTACCGGGGTGGACAGTGCAGGACGTGCTCGCGCACGTGATCGGCACCGAGTCGATGCTGCAGGGAGCCGCCACACCGGAAGCGGACGTCGATATGTCGACGCTCAAGCATGTCCGCAACGACATCGGTGTGCTGAACGAACGTTGGGTGCGCAAGCTGCGGGGGCTGCCATCCGGCGAGTTGCTCGACAGGTACCGCGCCATCACTGCTGAGCGCCGCTCGGCGCTGGCGGGCATGCCCCACGACGTCTGGAACGAAATCACCGCGACGCCAGCGGGTCCCGACACCTACGGACGGTTCATGCGCGTGCGGGCGTTCGACTGTTGGATGCACGAGCACGACATCCGTGACGCGCTTGATCGTCCTGCCGATGATCCGGCCGGCGAGACCTCGCGGCTGGCGCTTGACGAGATGGCCGCCAGCATGGGCTTCGTCGTCGGCAAGCTGGGCGGTGCGCCGGACGGCTCGCGAGTGGCCATCGAGCTCACAGGCCCGCTGGAGCGCACCATCAACGTCGACGTGTCCGGTCGCGCTCGGGTTGTTGACAAGTTCGATGCAGATCCGACGTCGACGATCACGCTGGACGGTCTGTTGTTCGCCCGACTGGCGGGCGGCCGGACAACGCCAGCCCGGCATCCAGATGCCGTCGTCTACGGCGGCGACGAGGCGGTCGGTCAGCGGGTCGTCGAGCACCTGAACTACGTGATCTAGCTGGGACTACTTATTCGCTGGCTTGTGTTGAACGCACAGGTAGAATGAAATGTCCTGCCGAAAGTCGGTGGGGATGCGAGGGGCTGAACGGTTTCGACTTCGCGCATCGAATCAAGGGAAGCGTGCCGGTGCAGGCAAGAGACCACCGTAAGCGTCGTTGCAACCAATTAAGCGCCGATTCCAATCAGCGCGACTTCGCCCTCGCTGCTTAAGCGACGGTGAGTCTGTCAGACCGGGAGAGCCCTCGGCCCGGACCCTGGCATCAGCTAGAGGGACAAACCGATACGTCCGGTCGCGGGACATATCGGGACATCAAACAGCGACTGGGATCGTCATCCTGACTTGTTCGCGTGATCAGGAGATCCGAGTAGAGGCATAGCGGACTGCGCACGGAGAAGCCTCGAGGGAATGCCGTAGGACCCGGGTTCGATTCCCGGCAGCTCCACCAGAGAAGGCCCAGGTCAGAGACATAGCCTCAGACCTGGGCCTTTCTGTCACTCCGTTAGATCACGCAGTGCGACGGGTCCACCCCGGGGAGCGGAAAGAAGCCAATGCATTCCGGCGGATTGGGAGGCGGCGGCGTAGCCGGAATGTCGAGGGGCATGGGGTGAAAGACTCCGGTGCCCAAGTCGATCCAACCGTACTGCCCTCCTGCTCCGCTGTACTCGTAGCAGGAATTCCACTGAAAGTCTGGCCACGGCGGCTCAGCCGGCTTGTTATCCCCTGGGCACCAGGTGGGCCGGGCCTGGGCGGTACCCGCGAGCCCCAAACTGGCTAGCCCCAAACCGCCAGACACCAACGCGGCCATCGTCAACCCAACGATTCCGCGTTTCGCGATGTGGGTGGCGTTCATGTTGTTTCCTTTGTTCATCGCGGCCTCAGGGACCGCCCACCGGATAGTGTGCGCTGGCGGGCGGTTCGGAGCCGGAAATCTTCCTACTTCGTGCGTGCAAGTGGACACCGCCAGCGTTGCTACCGATCCCAATATCGCGGGGCCTTACCCGGTGGATAGGAAAACCTCGCCTCTCAGAAGTGGAATCTGGCTTGTGGGCCATTACAGAGGCACCCCTCTGACCAGCATGCTTTCTCTCAACAGCCACGCACCAACCCACACGACGGGAACTCACCATGATCAGCTCCACCACCAGCAAGCGGACCCGCTTCCAGTACGCAGCGACGCTGCTTGGCGCCCTGGCCTTTGTCGCCCTGGCCCCGGCGACCGCCCATGCGCAACCCATCAACAACAACGAGAGCGGCGGATGTCACTACACCGACAAGGACGGTTACGACATCCCGATCGACGAGGGGCAGTCGGTTTTGGTCGACGGGAAGACTGTCACCTGCACCGGTGGAACGATCACCGTCTCTGCGGTGAAGGGCAGCGCTGGCGGCGTGCTGCAGCAGGCGGGCGGCGGCGTCCTCGCGCCGGTGAACCAGACGCCCAAGAAGTCGCCGGTGGTCGGCAACGTGCCGGTCTTCGTCGCACAGCGCTGACCCCAGCAGCCATCAGTCGGCTCGCCACCATCAGGTGGCGGGCCGACTTTTGCGTGTCGGGTAGCGCAACGTTCACGATGACTCGCCGCGGGCGCCTTCGAGTGGAGCTTCTAGCTCGAGGATCCGGTTGCCGATCCGGACAGATGCGCCAAAGGGCCAGGGCGTCGGGTGCCACGGGGTGAGCCGGGTCCAAGCCCGCTGTCCTGGAGCGCACATGAAGACGCCGTTCGCCGACTCCCGGTCGACGATGACCACCTCACTGTTGACCCACCGAATTTCCGCATGGGCATTGGACACTTCACCCGTGCGGTCGTCGATGCGGATGGGGCGAAGGCCGAGCCCGGCAGCATCGGAGTTGTTTGGAGCGCAGCCGATTAAGCAGTCTTGGTCGATATCGAACCGGGAGTTGTCATCGAGGACGACATATCCGCGGAGCTGGCGTAGTTGGGTCGTCGGTGTTGGGTGCCGGATGGTGTCGGGTTCGGATGCGCTTGTTGGTGCGAGTCGTACTGTCTCTTCGTCTTGCTGTGGTGTCGGGGTTGGGTGGCGGATGGTGTCGGGTTCGGGTGCGTGCGTTGGTGCGAGTCGTACTGTCTCTTCGTCTTGTTGTGGTGTCGGGGTTGGGTGGCGGATGGTGTCGGGTTCGGGTGCGTGCGTTGGTGCGAGTCGTACTGTCTCTTCGTCTTGTTGAGGTGTCGGGGTTGGGTGGCGGATGGTGTCGGGTTCGGGTGCGTGCGTTGGTGCGAGTCGCACCGTCTCCTCGTCCAGCCGAGGTGCCGGTGGTGGGTGCCGGATGATGCGGGGTTCGGGTGCGCTTGTTGGTGTGAGTCGCCGTATCTCCTCATCCAGCCGGGGCGCCGGCGGTGGAAACTTGGGTTCGGCCGGGGCTTCGCTCAAGCCAATGCGCGCGTGCAGCCACCTCAGCGGTGCTGGTGCCCACCAGTTGAGTTCGCCTGCGACGCGCAGAAACGCGGGTACGACGACACCGCGGATCACCGTCGCATCGATGACGATGGCCAGTGCGGTGCCGATGCCGAACATCTTCATGAACGACAGTCCGTTGGCGAAGGACAACAACGTAATGGTGAGCAGGAGCGCGGCGCTACTGATGATCCGGCCCACCCGGCCCAGTCCGACGACGATGGCGTCGTTGTTCGACAGCCCCGAGTCGCGGGCTTCCTTTATCCGGCTGAGCAGAAAGATCTCATAGTCGACGGACAGGCTGAACGCGATGCAACAGAGCAAGACAACCATGGACAGGTTCAGCGGCGCGGGAGTGACTCCGAGTAGCGAAGCCAGGTGGCCGTCCTGGAAGATCCAGACCATTGCGCCGAGTACCGCGCTCAGCATCAGCAGGTTCAGGACAAGCGCCTTAATCGGCACGACGATGCTGCCGGTGAACAGGAACAGCAGTACGAACGTGGCCAGTGCGATCAACAGAATCGCCAACGGAAGCCGGTCGCCGACGCCCGCGCTGGTGTCGATGAGCGTAGCGGTGGGACCGCCGACTTCGACTTGGTGGTCGACGATCTTCCCACGGATAGCGTGTACGACCTGCTGTGCGGCGTTGGTCTGAGCGGCTGCTGACAGGGACACCAATCCGTAACCAGCTCCATTGTTTTCGAAACCCGGTGTTGGGCCGGCGATGGCCTTGCCGCGCTCATACGTGCCACTGGGCGCAACGACCCGGACCACACCGTCCATCAGCGACACCGGGGCGGCAAGATCATCGAGTGCGCGGACGTCGTTGCGGGCCAACAATGTTACGGCCTGTGACGAATCTGTCGCGTAGTTGTTGCGTAGTGATTCGGCCACCAGCCGGGCGTTGGAATCGGGCGGTAGCGCGCGTTCGTCGGGCATCGCGAGCTGCACGCCGAGGAACGGAATGCCGAGCACGAGCAACATCGCAATCACCGGCAGGGCCCACAGCAACGGCCTTTTCGTCACCGCCGCGGCGCAGCGTCGCCAGAACAGCGAGTCCGCCGAAAGAGGAACCTTTCGGCGGATGACCGCAAGCGAGTCGATTCGTTTTCCGAGCACAGCCAGCAATGCGGGCAACACAACGATGGCGCTGAGTGCCGACAGAATCACGACGGCACTCCCGGTGAGTGCGGTCGATCGGAGGAAGTAGGTGGGGAATACCAGAAGTCCGGACATGGCCAAGGTGACAGTCGCTGCGCTGAAGATGATTGTTCGACCGGCGGAGGTGACGGTGGCGATGATGGCCGCCTCATGGTCCTTGCCTAGATCGCGTTCCTCCCGGAATCGCGACACCATCAGCAAGCCAAAGTCGATGGACAACCCGAGACCGAATGCCGTTGCGACAGTGAGCGCGTGCACCGACACGTCGGTGATGCTCGCCATGATCGTCAACACCAACAGTGTCGTGACGATTGACGTGATGCCGATGGCGAGGGGCAGGAAGGCGGCAACGAGACCGCCGAAGATAATGACGAGCACGGCGAGCGAGATGGGCAGCGCGATGCTCTCGCTGATGACGAGATCGTGATTGACGCGGTCCTCGGTCTCCACCGAAACCCCCAGTGGGCCGCCTGCACGCACATCGACCGCCGGGTCGTCGGTCGGCAGTCCGTCGATGATGCGGATCGCCGTCTTTGTGGCCTCGTCAAGGGTCCCGCCCACGTGCACGAGGATGAGACCGAAGCGCCCGTCCCTACTGCGCAGGTCTGCGGCCTGGCTGAAGGATCCGACCACCTTCGCCGCCGGTTCAGCCTCGATGAGCTGCCACACCCGATCTGCGGTGGCCGTGACATCGGGATTCGCGACGACCCCGTCCCGCGCGACGACTTCCAACACCAGGTTTGGCGTCGTGGGGAAGTGCTTGTCGAGGTAGTCAGCGACTTGTGCCGACTCCGCGGCCGGGTCCGTGAAGCCACCGACGCCAAGCTTTTGGGTCACCGTGGCGCCGAAGACGATGCTGATGCCGAGAAGAGCCAGGACGGCGATGAGGATCACCTTCGGCCGCCGCACCGTGAACACGGCTAACCGGCTTAGCATTTTTCGATCACGGCCGGGAGCCTGGACAGCAGGGGTAGCAGAGTAGCGAACAATTGCGGCCCGTCACTGAGATAGAAGTGGCCGCCCTGTAGAACGTGCATTGAGAACTCGCCCGTTGTCCGCGAACGCCATTCGTACAAATCGGATTCGGTCACCAATGGGTCGTCGCTGCCACCGAAGGCGTGGATTGGGCAGGACAGCGCCACAGGTTCCGCTTCGTCATCCGTCCTGCACAAGCGCAGGTCGATTCGAGCCGCCGCGACGGCTCTGTCACGCAGAGCGGGCCATTCGGCGAGCTCCGGCGGGATGCCGCCCAGATCAGACAGCAGCGCCGTCAATTGGTGATCGTCGAGGTGGTCCACTACGGGTACAGGTGCCGGAAGATGTGGTGGTGCAAAGGAAGACACCATCAGCGCGCGTGGCGATGGAGAACCCGAAGCCGCGCGCAGGCACGCCAACCGGTATGCCAGCAGGGCGCCGAAGCTGTGGCCGAAGAACACATGCGGACTGTCCAGTGCCGATCGCAGTTGCTCGCTGACCTCGTCCACGAGCTGGCCCAGCGTGGCGAATCGCTCGCGGTTGAGAATCTCGACTGGAACTACATCGACACCAGGGCCGAGGGCCTTGTTCCAGGCGTTGAACATCGCCCCGCTACCGCCGGCGTGATGGAAGCAGAAGAGCCGCACCGTTTCACGCGCCCTTACGACGCATCCGTGAGGAGCGAAAGCTCCTCGGCAAGCGCTTTCACTGTGTACCGGATTTGCTCGTCCGAATGGCAACTGGTGACGAAGAACCGCAGTCGCGCTTTGTCTTCCGGCACGGCGGGGTAGATAATCGGATTGGCGTTGATGCCGCGGCCGAGAAGAGCGTTGGACAGCTTGAGTGCCGTGGCCGAGCTGCCCACGATGCACGGAATGACCGGTGTGCCTTCGCTGTCACCAGTGTCGAGGCCCGCCTCGCGGGCCAACGTCAGAAACAGTGCGGATAGCTCACGAAGCCGTCGCAGATGCTCGGGCTCGCTGCGGATCGTGCGAATCGCCGCAAGCGATGCAGCCGCCGTGGGCGGTGGCATGCCGACGCTGTAGACGAATCCCGGCGTCGTGTACTTGAGGAATTCGACGAGCTCCCGACTGCCGCCCACGTAACCGCCGCAGCCGGCCAGTGCCTTCGACATCGTGCCTGACCACAGCTCGACGTCGGCGCGGTCGACGCCGAAGTGTTCGCCTATGCCGCCACCGGTTTCGCCGAGCACGCCGATGCTGTGTGCCTCGTCGATCATGAGCAGCGCCTGGTGCTTGCGCTTGACCTCGATGAAGGCGGGCAGATCGGGGATGTCACCGTCCTGGCTGTAGATGCCCTCGATGATGATCAGCACTCGGCGGTACTGGTGGCGGATGTTGGTGAGTAGCTCGTCGAGCGCGGCGTGGTCGTTGTGCGGGAACGGCCGGCGAGTGGCGCCGGAAAGCATGCAGCCCTGCATGATGCTGTCGTGCGCGAGGCTGTCGTGGATCACCAGGTCGCCTTCGCCGAGCAGGTGCCCGATCACAGTCACATTCGTGGCGTGGCCGCTGACCAGAGCGATCGCGTCTTCCGTTCCGAGCAGCTTCGCCAGCTCGAGCTCCAGTTCGCGGTGGACAGGCTTCTCGCCGGAGATGGGGCGCGACGCCGAGCACGAGCTGCCCCATCGGCGCACCGCATCCGACACCGCCTCGGCCACCGCGGGGTGGCCCGACATACCCAGGTAGTTGTAGCTCGAGAAGTTGATCACCTCGGCGCCGTTGATGATCGACGTGTCGCGGGTGACGCCGTCGTTGACCAGGAAGTAGGGGTTGTCGATGCCGAGTGCCTCGCCGAAGGCAAACCGGTCGACCAGCGCCTTGACCTCCTCGAATTCGCCGATTTGGAACTGCGGGGTAACTGCTTGCGTCTCCGGGCTTTCCGTCGGTGTGGCTTCCCCGGCCTGTCCGCCCGCCATGCCGATCACGTCGGCGATCGTGGTGTCCGGATTGAACCCCGCCGGGTCGATCGTCACTCCGGGCATCTTGCGGGTGAGCCCGCTGAACACGTCAGCCACCATGATCGAGTCGAAGCCGAGATCGCCTGCGATGGTCTGGGTGGTGCGAAGGTTCTTTTCGGGGAATCCACTGACGCGAGCGATCTCAGCGCGGACGATCGCGGTCGTGTCAACGGCCGGATTCGCTTGCGGTGCAGGCTCGGCCGGTGCGACGGTCGGCAGGTTGCCCTGCCCGTATGCGGCAAGCACGGCCGCCTGTTCGCGGAACAGCGCGATCAGATTGTCCATAGTCGAATCCTTCGGTGAATCGGTCGTGGTAACCGAGGTCGGGGCAGCGGCCAACGTCGCCGGCCTGGCGGCTCCAGCGCCCTCCTTTATCCAGAATCGGTTGGCGGTGCTGAACGAGTAGCCGCTGAGCCGGTGAGTTGCCCGAGCTTCGTTGGGGTAGAGCAGGTTCCAAGCGGGATTCATGCCGTCGCGATAGAGCGCGGCGATGGTTGCAGTCAGATCCGTCGCGACGCTCAGTGCAGGCGGCGCGCACTCGTGCGATCGCGTGATCATCGGGCCGAGCGTGCGCTTCGCGCCGAACTCGACGAGATGCGTTGGCTCGGAATGCATTGCTTCGATTGCTGCGTCGGCAAACCGAACGGTTGCGCGAACGTGGGCAGTCCAGTAGTCCGCGTCCATCGGTTCGTCATCGCTGAGCAGCCGGCCATACAGTGTGGAGAAGATCGGGAACGCGGGCAGTTCGTAGGAGCACGCCGCGGCCACCGAGGCGAACTCTGCCGTCATGGGTTCCATGAGCTGGGAGTGAAACGCGTGCGACACGTTGAGCCGGCGCACGGTGATCCCCGCTTGTTCCAGGGTGCGTGCGGCGTCTTCGATCGCTTCCGTTGCGCCCGACAGCACAACCTCGCTCGGGCCGTTCACCGCCGCGAGATCGACGGGGAAGCTGGAAACCTCTGCGGCAGAGGCCCTGACTGCGAGCATCCCGCCGCCGGCTGGCAGCTGCTGCATGAGGCGGCCGCGGGCGACGACCAGCCGGCAGGCGTCATCGAGGCTGAACACGTCGGCGATGGCGGCAGCGGCGTACTCGCCGATGCTGTGCCCGAGCAGCCAGGCCGGTTCCGCACCGAGCCGAAGTAGTGCTTGCGCCTGCGCATACTGCAACGCGAAGATCGCGGGTTGCGCGAACTCGGTGCGATCGATGCCTTCGTCTTTCATGACCTCGCGGATTCGCGCGCCGAGGTGCGGCGCCATCGCCGCGTCGACCTCGTCGAACGCGTCGCGGAACACGGTGCTGCTCTCGTACAAGGCCGTCGCCATACCCGGGTACTGCGTACCTTGGCCGCTGAACAACCAGCCCACCGACATTCCCGCAGCGGTGCCCGTCTCGAAGTCTCCGCGCAGCGCTGCGACGGCGTCGGTGCGGTCTCCTACGACGATCGCCAGTCGTGCCTTGCCGGAGGCCTTGATCCGGTTTGTGGACCAACATAGCTGCGCTAGAGGAGCGTCGCTGTCCTCGATGTCACTAGCCAGCTGTAAGGCGTTGTGGCGCAGACTGTCTGGAGAGTCCGCGGATAAGGTGAGGACGCCCCAACCAGACGCATCGGTGGCCGCGGGCTCGGTCGCCGGGGCGCTGGCGAGCACCATGTGGCAGTTCGTGCCACCGATACCGAAGCTGGAGACACCGGCATGAACGGTTTCCGGCGGCAGTTCCATCGGTTCGGACAGCATCCGCAGTCCGCCGTCGGCGAGCCGAAGCTGTTCGTTCTCCGTTTCGGCGAAGCAGGACGGCGGCACCACTCGGTGGTGCAGGCTGAGCACGACCTTCATCAGGCCTGCGATACCGGCCGCGCCCTCGGTGTGGCCGAGGTTGCCCTTGATCGATCCAATCGCGCAGGGTGTGTCGCGGCGCGAACGGTGTGCGTGCGCAAGGGCTTTCGCCTCGATCATGTCGCCAAGGAGGGTGCCGGTGCCGTGTGCTTCGATGAAGCTGATCTGCTCGGGCACGATCCCGGCGGCCTGGCACGCCGTGGCGGCGACCTGCTGCTGCGCCCAGCGGTTCGGGGCGGTGATGCCGTTGCTGCGTCCGTCGCTGTTGACCGCGCTGCCCTTGATGACCGCGTAGACCGGCAAGCCCGCGGCCACCGCGTCGTCGAGGCGGCGCAGAACGACGACGGCAACGCCCTCGCCTCGACCGATTCCATCAGCCTTGCCGCTGAACGGTTTACAGCGCCCGTCCGGGGCAGCCAAGCCTGCCTTGGTATAGAAGACGTTCAGGGCGGGAGTCAGTGTGAGGTTGACGCCGGCGGCGACCGCCTGGTCGCATTCCCCATTGCGCAGCGCCTGCACGGCCAAATGCGCTGCGACCAGCGACGAGGAACAGGCGGTGTCCACAGCGAGGCTCGGGCCTTTGAAATCCAGTTGGTAGGAGAGCCGATTCGCGGTCATGAAGTAGCCGTTGCCCGAACCGGCCTGCGCCGTGATCTCGCGGAAGTCGCTCATGTGCAGATGGGCCCATTCATTGGCCATCACGCCGACGAACACTCCAGTGTTGGAACCGGCCTGCCCGCGCGGGTCGAGGGTGGCGTTTTCGAACGCCCGCCATGCCGTCTGCAGGAGCAGGCGTTGCTGCGGATCCATCGCCTCGGCCTCACGCGGAGTGATGCCGAAGAATTCGTTGTCGAAGGCATCGGCGTCGCTTATCAGACCGCCGGCCCGGTGGTTGACGGTGCCGTCGAGTTGCAGTTCGGCTGCGTTCCACCGCTCGGCAGGGATCTCGTCGATGCCATCAGCGCCGTCGAGCAGCAGCTTCCATAGGGCGGCGGGATCGTCCGCCTTCGGGAATCGGCAGTCGAGGCCGACAACGGCGATGTCGGTCATCTGGGGTGCTCCTCGTGGAGGACGTCAGTGAGTTCGCCCTTCAGGAACGCAGTCCGCATCGATGCGCGCTGTACTTTCCCGCTGGTGGTGAGGTGGATTCCGCCGCGGTTGACAAACACCACGCCCGGGGCCGGGACTTCGAAGCCGCGCGAGACGGCGCTTTTCACTGTCGCGGCGAGCTGGCCGTAGCTGATGTCGCCCAGCAGGCGGTGCTTGACGGCCTGGATCAGGACGAGGCATTCGGCGTCGTTGATGTCGACCGAAACCGCGACTCCGTGTGACTCGGCCAACGCCGGGTGTACTTCCTGCACGAACTCTTCGATGTCTTGTGGGTACAGATTGCGGCCGTTGACGATGAGCAGGTCCTTGCTGCGGCCCGTGACGTAGAGATCGCCCTCGTGCAGCAGCCCGAGGTCGCCGGTGCGCAGATAGGGGCCGTCGCCGTCGGAGGTGTTGGCACGAAATTGTTCGACCGTCTCCGTGGGACGGTTGTGGTACCCGCTGGCGACGCTCGCACTTCGTAGCCAGATCTCGCCGACGTGGTCGTCGGGAAGCACGTGCAGGGTTTCGGGGTCGACGATTCGCACGTCGATACCGGGGCCTGGCTCACCGGAACTGGCGAGGCTGACCGTGCGGCCCTTCGCGGGTAGATAGCGATTCTGTTCGAGCGCGTCCGCGTCAGCCTCGAGAAAGCGTTGGTCGCCACGACTGACCGTGGCCATCAGAGTCACTTCGGCCATGCCGTACGCGGGTCTCATTGTCGTCGGCGCGAATCCGGCCGGAGCAAGAATGTCGTTGATCCGCTCGATGGTGGCGCGGCGAACCGGCTCGGCACCGTTGAGTGCGACTACCCAGCTGGAGAGGTCGATGTCGCCGAGTTGCTCTGGAGTGACACGCCGTGCGATCAGGTAGTAGGCGAAATTCGGTGCGGCAGAGTGGGTTCCGCGATATTCGCTGATCGCCTTGAGCAGCCGAACTGGCCGCTTCAGAAACGCCATGGGCGACATTGTGACGAGGTTCGCGCCTGCGAAGAATGCCAGAAGCGCGCCGATGAGGCCCATGTCGTGGAAGTGGGGGATCCAGCCGACGAGCACCGAGTCGGCGTTCACTGAAAGGACTTCGGAGATCATGGCCTCGTTGTCCATCACATTGCCGTGGGTGACGGCGACGCCCTTGGGGTCGCCGGTCGAGCCGGATGTGTACTGCAGGAAGGCCACGTTGTCGGCGGTGATGTGCGGAAGCGTCCACGCGTCCGCGTCCGCGTCGGCGACCGGTGAATCGTCGATGGCCACGCACAGGATCGGGCGCTCGAGGCCGAGTCCTTCGATGCCGGTGGCGAGCAGGTCGAGAAGCTTCGTCGTGGTCAGTGCCAGGTTGCTGTCGGCATCGCGAAGTATCCCGGCGACGCGCCCCATGCTGCGCTGATCGTGGGGCAGCGGCGCGGGTATCGCGACGACGCCGGCGTAGAGGCAGCCGATGAACGCGCGCCAGAAGTCGATGCCCGGCTCGAACAACAGCAGCACCGGGCGCTCGGCCTCCGGTCGTGCCGCCAGCCAGGCGGCGACCTTGCGTGCATCACGGTCGAGCTCGCGGAAGGTGACTACATCGTCGACGAGGTCCCGTTGGGACTCGTAAAGAAACGTGAAACAGCGGTCATCGGCGTGAACCTCGAATTGCGACCGTAGGTGCGAAACGAGGTCTTTCTGACTATTGCCCCCCATGGCTGATCTCCTTGTCGGAACTGGGCGGCACCCGACCCACAGCCGCCGATCTCAGAGGATCAGTGCATTGATGATAGTGGTCGGCAATGCACCGTTTGACAGTTTTGAATTCCTGGCTAGATGCGATCTGTGGCGTGCTTATCTCATCGACGGCTCGCCAATTTCGTATCGTTTTCAACTACCTGGACTCGCGGTGGCTTTATGCCGCCTGCTGCTGCTCAGCGACTACGGCGTCGATGAACTCGGCGATGGTTGCGAGGGTGGGGTAGTCGAAGATCATCGTGGGGTCGACGTCGATGTCGAAATGCAGTTCGACGTCACCGACAAGGCTGATTGCGTGCACCGAGTCGACGCCCATTTCGGCGAGCGGAACCATGGGGTTGATGGCGGTAGCGGGGATCTCCAGGTACGAGGCCAGCTGAGTGGTGAGCCAGCGGAGGGTCGGGCGACGGTTTGCGTTCATTTGGAGCTCCTTAGAGGTTTCAGTTCTGCAAGTCGACGAAAGTGCCCGACTTCATTAAGGTTTCGCCGCTGTGTGCGGCATGGGATTAATAGTCGTGGTCACGCGGTTATTGGGTAATCGCGGGGAAGCCAGATTCCACTCCATAAAAGGGAAGAGTTTTCTATCCGCCGGGTAAGGCACCGGGTCCGCTGATTGGCCGTCCGACGAGACCACGCGGCGGGTGCTCCCCAACCGCACGAGCGCACTCCAGATGTAAGCCCCGTACGCTTCCACGGTGAACGCGATCGACCCGGACAAGCTCAACATGTGCCTGCAAGTGCTGGCAGACATCGAGTCTTTGCCGCCCGAGCACCCCGATGCCGTCGCCGTGCGTAGGGCCACCGCGGGCATCTTCAAGTCGGTGAAGAAGGCCCGCCGCCACGCCAAGCGCGACGCAGTGTCGGCCGCCGACCGCGCCGTCATTGCCGCCACTGCCACTGGCGCCCCGGGGCGCATCGACGACGAGACGGCGGGCCTGCCGCTGGTGTCCTCGGCGGCCGGGGCAACCGCGGGCACGCTGCTGCGGTCGCGGGCTTGCTACATCTGCAAGAACCATCACACGGTTGTCGACGCGTTCTATCACCAACTCTGCCCGGAGTGCGCTGCCCTGAACCGGGCCAAGCGCGATGCTCGCACCGACCTCACCGGTAGGAGCGCCCTGCTCACCGGCGGCCGCGCCAAGATCGGCATGTACATCGCACTGCGACTGCTGCGCGATGGCGCCCACACGACGATCACCACCCGCTTTCCGAACGACGCTGTGCGCCGCTTCGCCGCGATGCCCGACAGTGCCGACTGGCTTCACCGGCTGCGCATCGTTGGGATCGATCTACGCGACCCCGCTCAGGTCGTCGCGCTCGCCGACACGGTGGCCGCGCAGGGCCCGCTGGACATCCTGATCAACAATGCGGCGCAGACCGTCCGCCGAGCGCCCGGCTCCTACGCGGCGCTCGTCGAGGCGGAGCGCACCCCGCCTTCGGAACTCGTGGACGTGATCTCGTTCGACCGCGTGAGTGACGCGCATCCCGCCGCACTCGCAGGGAGCCTGGCGGAACACCACACTCCGCACGCGGTAACCGAGCTGGCGCTGACCGCGCGAAGCGCATCCCCGGACCGCATCGCCGCGGGCACCGCTATCGATGCGGGTGGCCTGCTGCCAGATACCGCGTCGATCAACAGTTGGACTCAACGCGTGCACGAGGTCGACGCGATGGAATTGCTCGAGGTTCAGCTGTGCAACCAGACCGCGCCGTTCATTCTCGTCAGCCGGTTGCGCCCGGCGATGGCCGCTTCACCTTCCCGCCGCACGTACGTCGTGAACGTGTCGGCAATGGAGGGGCAGTTCAGCCGGGCATACAAGGGTCCGGGGCATCCGCACACCAACATGGCGAAGGCAGCGCTCAACATGCTGACCCGCACCAGCGCCGGCGAGATGCTCGAGCAGGATGGCATCCTCATGACCGCCGTCGATACGGGCTGGATCACCGATGAGCGTCCACACCCGACGAAGCTGCGGCTCGCCGACGAAGGTTTCCATGCCCCGCTCGACCTCGTCGACGGTGCCGCACGTGTGTATGACCCGATCGTCCGCGGGGAGTTGGGCGAAGATCTGCACGGCTGCTTCCTGAAGGACTACTCGCCGAGTAGTTGGTAAAGCACATTCCCATCGAAGGCGAGGCTGGCGGCCCGATCCGAGTGGCCGTGCTGGCGCCGATCGCGTGGAGGACACCACCTCGCCACTACGGGCCGTGGGAGCAGTTCGCCTCGTTGCTCACCGAGGGGCTGGTGGCTGCGGGCCATCACGTCACGCTGTTCGCCACCGCAGACTCGATCACCACGGCCACCCTGCACGCCGCCACGCCGTGTGGCTGGTCTGAAGACGCGACGATCGATGCCAAGGTCGCAGAGTGCCTGCACATCGCGTCGGTGTTCGAGCGGGCCGGCGAGTTCGACATCATCCACAACGGCTTCGACTTCCTGCCACTGACGTACAGCGGACTCGTCACGACACCGGTGGTCACCACGATCCACGGGTTCTCGTCTGACCGGATCATTCCCGTCTACGAGCGCTACGACAGCGCATCCGCGTACGTGTCGATCAGCGACGCCGATCGACATCCGAATCTGCACTATGCCGCGACGATCCACCACGGCATCGATATCGACGACTTCGCGGTTCATCCGAGTCCCGGCGAGCATCTGCTCTTCTTCGGACGGATCCACCCCGACAAGGGCACCGCCCAGGCGATCGAGGTCGCCCGCCGATGTGGCCGCCGGCTCGACATCGCCGGGATCATCCAAGACGAGCAGTACTTCCGCGACGAGGTTGAGCCGCACATCGATGGCGAACAGGTGCGCTATCTCGGGGCCGTCGAAAAGTCTGAGCGCGCCGAAGTATTGGGGAGCGCGCGTGCGTTGCTTCACCTGATCGACTTCGACGAGCCGTTCGGCTACAGCGTTGTCGAGGCGATGGCCTGTGGCACGCCGGTCATCGCCAACTCGAGAGGCTCGATGGGAGAGCTGATCTCGCACGGGGTGACCGGCTTTCTAGTCGACGACATCGATTTGGCGGAGGCCGCGGTTGCCTCAGCCGGCGAGCTCGACCGGCGCGCGATCGCCGAGCTCGCGGCCGACCGCTTCACTGTCGCCACGATGGTCGACAAGTACGTGAAGGTGTACCGCGACGTTATTCGCGATCGGACGTGACGGTGCCACACGACGCGGCGTGGTGGAAGTCTGCCGTCGTCTATCAGATCTATCCGCGCAGCTTCGCCGACTCGAACGGCGACGGGATCGGTGACCTGGCAGGCATCATCGGGCGGCTCGATTATCTGCTGGCACTCGGGGTTGATGTGCTCTGGTTGTCGCCGATTTACCCTTCACCGCAAGTCGATAACGGCTACGACATCAGTGACTACCGCGCCATCGATCCGCTGTTCGGCACCCTCGCCGAATTCGATGCGCTGCTCGCTAGGGTGCACGAACTCGGGATGAAGCTGGTGATGGACCTCGTCGTCAACCACACCTCCGATGAACACCCATGGTTCGTCGAGTCCTGTTCATCCCGCGACAACCCGAAGCGCGATTGGTACATCTGGCGGGACGTCCATGAAGGCTCCGAGCCGAACAACTGGGGCTCACTCTTCGAGGGATCGGCGTGGGCGTGGGACCAGACCACCGACCAGTACTACCTGCACCTGTTCGACCGTAAGCAGCCGGACCTGAACTGGGAGAACCCGCAGGTACGAAAGGCCGTGCAGGACATCATGATTTGGTGGCTCGACCGCGGTGTCGACGGCTTCCGCATGGACGTCATCAACTTCATCTCCAAGGCCGAGGGGCTGCCCGACACGCCGGCGATCCCGGGGCAGCGCTTCGCCATCGCCTTTGACGGGTTCGCCGACGGACCACACGTGCACGAGTACCTCGCCGAGATCACTCGCGAAGTCTTCGGGGGCCGCGGTGGCGACTTCATCACCGTCGGCGAGATGCCGGGCGTGACGCCCGAACAAGCGCGGCTCTACACCGATCCGGCCCGGGGCGAGCTGAACATGGTCTTCCAATTCGAGCACATGTTCGTCGATCAGGGGCAGCAGAACAAGTTCGACTATCTCGGTTTCGACTTGGTCGTCCTGAAGAAATCGCTCCATCGGTGGCAGGCGGCGTTGGCGGAAATCGGTTGGAACAGCCTGTACTGGAACAACCACGACCAACCTCGCGTCGTGTCCCGGTTCGGTGACGACGACCCGGACTACTGGGCAGCCTCGGCGAAGGCGCTCGCAACCGTTCTGCACGGCATGCGTGGCACGCCGTTCGTCTATCAAGGCGAGGAACTCGGGATGACGAACTACCCGTTCAGGATTCCGCAGGACTACAAGGATCTTGAGGCCGTGAACTACTTCAACCACGTTGTCGAATCGGGCGGCGATGAGAGTGCCGCGCTGGCCGGTCTAGCCAAGATCAGTCGCGATAACGCCCGCACGCCTATGCAGTGGGACGTGGGGCCGAACGCAGGATTCACCGCCGCCGACCCGTGGCTGCCGGCCAACCCGAATTACATCTGGCTCAACGCCGCAGCCCAGATCGACGAAACGGATTCGGTTTTCGCGCACTATCAAGCGCTCATTCGTCTCCGTCACGAATCGCCCATTCTGGTCGACGGCGACTTCACCCCGCTGATGGCGGAGGACCCGCAGATCTGGGCGTACACCAGAACCACCCCGGACGGGAAACTCCTTGTGATCGCCAACTGCGGGCGCGGTCCACGGACCGTCGAGATTGGACCCGCATGGATCGGGGCCAATCTGCTGCTTGGCAACCTCCTCGACACCCCAGCCACGTCGACGTCAACGTCTGTGGACCTCGCCGGCTGGGAAGCGCGCATCTACTCCGGCCTACGCCGCGGTGGCGTCGACGCCGGCTGACTCCGTGCGGAGGACGAGCTGGGCGATGTTCGCCGGGTTGACCGCCGCCGTCGCCTTGCGCAGGAAGTCGTTTGGCAGCGAGAGCCGGAACACCTTCTTCCACGCCGAACCGACCTGCTTGACCATCGGGCCGCTGACGTACGTCAGGCCGTAGCGCTCGAACAAGTCTTGGACCTTCGGCGCAATCTCCTGGTAACGGTTGCTCGGCAGATCCGGGAACAGATGATGTTCGATCTGGAAGGACAGATTGCCGGTCATGAAGTGCAGCAACCGATTTCCGCTGATGTTGGCCGACCCGAGCATCTGCCGTAGATACCATTCGCCGCGAGTCTCGCCGTCGATCGATTTCTTCTCGTAGGTCTGGACGCCTTCGGGGAAGTGTCCGCACATGATGACCGAGTGTGTCCAGAGATTGCGGACCAGGTTGGCGGTCAGGTTCGCGGTCAGCGTGGTTACCGCTGATGGTCCGGACAACAGGGGGTGCAGTACGTAGTCCTTGGTCGCCTGCCGACGGATTTTCCCGAGCACATTCTTGCCTTGGCGCCGGAATTCCTCTTTGTCGGTCTTGCCCTTGAGGTACTTGCCGACTTTGAGGTCGTAGGCGGCGATTCCGTATTGGAAGAAACAAGCGTTGATGAAGTTCCACAGCGGCTGGGCGAGGTAGAAGGGCATCCAGCGTTGGTCCTCGTCGACCCGCATGATGCCGTAGCCGAGGTCCTCGTCCTTGCCGACCACGTTGGTGTAGGTGTGGTGGATCTCGTTGTGCGAGTGCTTCCACATGTCGGAGGGGGAGGCGTTGTCCCACTCCCACGTCGTCGAGTGGATCTTGTTGTCGCGCATCCAGTCCCATTGGCCGTGCATCACGTTGTGGCCGATCTCCATGTTCTCGACGATCTTCGCGATCGAGAGCCCGGCAGTGCCTGCCAGCCATGCCGGCGGAAACAGCGAGAACAACAGCACAGCGCGGCTGCCCAGTTCGAGCTTGCGCTGGAAGTCGATGACCTTGCGGATGTATTCGGCGTCGCGCTCGCCACGGCTGTCGAGCACCTGCTGTCGGATGGCGTCGAGTTCGCGGCCGAGATTCTCGATGTCGTCCGCACTGAGGTGTGCGATCGGATTCTG
The DNA here is from genome assembly GCF_003201655.1 of Mycolicibacterium moriokaense. GTDB lineage: Bacteria > Actinomycetota > Actinomycetes > Mycobacteriales > Mycobacteriaceae > Mycobacterium > Mycobacterium moriokaense_A. Next base: position 60,002 of record NZ_QJJU01000013.1, on the reverse strand, counting down.
TTCTTGGCGTTGCAGAGTGGTCATTGGAGTTCCTTTAGAGGTCGATGTCGCAGGTGCCCGCTGCTGCGGACACACAGGTTTGGATCAGGACGCCGTCACCGGGGACGGCGGTGGTGACGTCGCCGTTGCGAAGGTCGCGGACGGCTCCTTGGCGCAGTGGAGCCACGCAGCCGAAGCAGATGCCCATCCGGCATCCCGACGGCATCAAGACGCCTGCTGCTTCGCCGGCGTCGAGCAACGTCTGGTCGCCCGGGGTGTCGAGGACCGTCGCCGACTTGCTGAAGGTGACAGTCCCTCCTTCACCGGCAGTGACCACGGTGGGCCGGAACCGCTCGGTGTGCAGGCGCTCAGGTATGCCGGTGTCGTTCCAGTGCTGCTCGAGTGCGTCGAGCATGCCTGTCGGTCCACATGCCCACGTCTGGCGCTCGGGGAGGTCACTGACCAGATCGCTGAGTTCGGCGGCGCTGAGCATGCCGTCGGTGTCAGTGTGCTTCTCGATCAAGCGGATTCGGCCCTGGCTGGCCAGCATGCGCAGTTCGCCGCCGAAGATGACATCGTCGGGTGTTGGCGCGCTGTGCACGACCACGACGTCGATGTGGTCGGCCATGTTGCGAAGCATGCCCATCACCGGCGTGATACCGCTGCCCGCGGTGAGGAACAAGATCTTGGACGGCGCGGCCGCTGGGAGCGTGAATTCTCCTGCGGCGTGGTCGAGTTGGACGATGGTGCCGACCGTGGCCCGTTGCACGAGGTGGTTGGAGACCTTGCCCTCGGGGATCGCCTTGACGGTGATGGCGATGCAGCCATCGGGCCGGTCGGTTTTGGAAGTCAGGGAGTATGCCCGCCACTGACGCACGCCGTCGACGTCGACACCGATGCGGATGTACTGCCCGGGTGTATGGGTGCGCCAGCCGCGGCCCGGCTTGATGACCAGGCTCACCGCGTCGCGGGTCTCGGGGTGGATTTCGACGATCCGGCCGCGCAGCTCCGTGCCGGAGCGCAAGGGGTCGATGATGTCGAGGTAGTCGGCGGGGACCAGCGGCGTGGTGATCCGTTCGGCGAGCTGGAGGAACCGGTCGCGCAGCGTGCCCATCGGGGTGACCCTGGGTGCTGTTGTTGTCATGAGACCAGAATCCCTTGATCTCAGGTATAAACTCTTGGCCAGCAAGGGTGAACTATCGCCATAGATTTGTTCGGAAAGAATAGATTCGATGGAAGAAGTGGCAGCTGCCGACGACCGGCGGGTCACCGGCTTAGTGCTGAATGACCAGGTCGTCGCCGCTTTACAGAGCGTTCTGCCCGCTGTCGCGGAACACACTGTGGCCGCCGTCACCGTCGAGGTGCCCACCTACGCGGATGCTTTCAGCGGGCGGATGGGGCAACGGATCGAGGGTGCCGTCCAGATGGCGCTCGGCGCCTTCGTTCAGCTGGCTGCCCGATCGCAAGGTTCTGACGCGGGCACGTCGTTGTCGCCTGCGCTCGAAGGCGCCTACGAGCTCGGTCGAGGTGAGGCGCGCTCAGGTCGATCTGTCGACGCGCTGCTGTCGGCCTACCGCGTCGGCGCGCGGGTCGCGTGGCGTGAGCTATCCGAAACCGCCGTCGACCGGGGTCTGCCACCGCTGATGATCGCTCGGTTCGCCGAGTTGGTGTTCGCATACATCGATGAGCTCTCCGCGGCAAGCGTTTCCGGCCATGCCGACGAACTGGCCTCCTCTGATCGGGAACGGCGGCGTCATCTCGACCGCCTCGGGCAGGACCTCCTCACCGGGGCGCCCACCGAGACACTGCTGGCAAGTGCCGAGCGCGCGGAGTGGCGTCCACCGGACACCCTCACCGCTGTACTGCTTCCGTCGGCCCAGACGCGCGGCGTGGTGTCCCGGTTCGGACAGTCCACATTGCAACTCAGTGGAGACCTGCCCGATATCGAGTCCTCTGAGTCTGTCGTCGTGCTGCTCATCGCAGATATGCACGGCTCCAACCGATCCCGGCTATTGCGGGAACTTCAGGATCGTCGGGCAGTGGTCGGTCCTTCCCGCCCCTGGACGCAGGCACACTCGTCCTATCACCGCGTCCTGCAGGCGCGCGAACTCCATCTCGCCGGAGACGTCACCGGCACGATCGACACCGAAACCCATCTCGTCGCACTCGTCCTTGGCGCCGATCGCGAAGCCGCTGACGATCTCCGCCACCAGGTGCTGGCACCACTCGATCAGTTGCGTCCCAACACCGCCGAACGGCTCGCGGAGACACTGCGATCGTGGCTGCTACACCAAGGTCAACGCGATGCCGTGGCCGCTGACCTCTTCGTCCACGCCCAAACCGTGCGGTATCGCATGACGCAGATCCGTGAGCTGTACGGCGAACGCCTCAACGACCCCCAGACGGTCCTGGAAGTCATCGTGGCCCTGTCCATCCCGACAACGGCCGGAACTTCTGGTCAACACTGACGGCGTATCGCCTACTTCGCGGTGTGGACGATCATGATGTCGATTTTGGCTCTGCGGGCGACTTCGGCGGGCACCGAACCCAGTAGACGCCCGGCGACTGTGTCCAGTCCCACGTCGCCGACCACGAGCAGGTCCGCATGGACCTCCTCTGCCAAATGCACTAGAGCCGGGACCGGTGCGCCCTCGATCGCCCGCTCTTCGATGTTCTTGGCACCGGCGGCGTGCGCCCTGTCGCGAGCGTCTCGAAGGATTTCGTATACGGGCGCGTCCCCGTGCACCTTGTAGCCCTCGCTTCCGAGGGCGTCTTCGGCGCGGGTATCAACCACGTGATCGGGCGATGACGGCTTTGACCAGCCCCCCTTTTCGGCAACGTGGGTATGCGCGCTCGCGACGATCAGTTTCGCATCGGCATGCGCCGCGAGTCTGGCTGCGCGCTCAACCGCAAGCAACGACGAGTCCGAGCCGTCGGTCCCGACAATCACCGTCCGATAGCCGCTCATGTGCTCTCCCAGTCGTCGGTTGCCGAATCAGACAGTAACGCCTGCTGGGTGACCAAGGATCGGATTTGCGACTGTTGCGCACGCTTGGTGGCGCGAGCGCCCGACCCGACCACCATCTATGGTGGTCGGGTGCGAGGTGGGTTCGTTTCGATCGTGGTCGCGGCAGCCGCGTCGCTCGCGTTCGCGTGTCCGGCAGGCGCAGACACCGCCGCCGACGACCAGGCCTATCTCGACTTGATCAACGCCAACGGGTTGGGCTGCGGCCAGGGACCGTTCGCCTGTCCGACCGGGAACAGCGACATGGTGCAGCTCGGGCGTGCGATCTGCAGGCAACTCACGCATGGGAATTCCTCGCTGGCGGTGTCACAAGCGATCCTTCGCCAGAAGCCCGGCGTGCAGCCTGACATGGTCGTCCGCCTGGTCGCCGTTGCGAAGACTGCTTACTGCCCGTCCTGATCACACTGGGCGGCCACAGGGGACCCGCTGATTCTCGACAGGTGTCGAGTTTCTATCGTGACTGGCATGAGCAATGACGCTGACGCCGAACGGGTCACCGAGCTGGCGCGGAGAGTGGTCGCCGACCACGACCCAAAAAAGGTGCCGGTCCAGGAGTATCTCGGCGCCTGCTACGACGCAGGCCTGTCGTGGGTGCACTTTCCTGAAGGTCTCGGCGGGCTCGGGGTGTCTCGCGGTCTCCAGTCTGTCGCCGACCGCATCCTGCAGGGCGCGGGCGGACCGGTGCCACTCGGACTCAATCCGATGGGCTACGGCATGGCCGCGCCGACCATCCGCGAGCACGCGCAGAGCGAGGACGTGAAGCGTCAGTGGCTGCGGCCGCTGGCCACCACCGAGGATCTGTGGTGTCAGCTGTTTTCCGAGCCGGGTGCCGGATCCGATCTGGCCGGGCTTGCCACCTCCGCGGTTCTCGACGGTGACGAGTGGGTGATCAACGGTCAGAAGGTGTGGACGAGCCTCGCCCACAGGGCGCGGTGGGGGCTGCTGCTGGCGCGCACCAATCCGGATGTGCCCAAGCACAAGGGGCTGTCCTACTTCGTCATCGACATGCATGGCGCTGGCGTGGAAACGCGGCCGCTGCGCCAGCTGACGGGGCAAGCCGAATTCAACGAGGTCTACTTCACCGACGCGCGCATCCCCGACAAGCATCGCCTCGGTGACGTGGGCAGCGGCTGGAATGTGGCGATGACGACGCTGATGAACGAACGCACTGCCCTTGGCGGAAGCGGTAGCCGTCGCGGCGCTGGCGCCATCGCCGACGCCACCTCGCTGTGGGCGTCACGCCCGCAGCGTCAGACGCCGGTGCTGCGGGACCGGCTGACGCAGCTGTGGCTGCGGTCGGAAGCGCAGCGCCTTACGTCGGAACGCTCACGTGCCGCCGCCACCGTCGGCGGCCCTGGCCCGGAGGGTTCGGTCGGCAAGCTGGTCGGAGCCGAGCTGAATCAACACATCTATCAGTGGTGCATGGATTTCCTTGGGCCCGAAGGACTTCTGTATCGCGGGTACAGCCAGGGGACCCCCACCGGGGAGCGCGACTGGCAGGGACCCGTTCAGCAGAAGTTCCTGCGCAGCCGCGCCAACACCATCGAAGGCGGCACTTCCGAGGTGATGCGCAACATCCTTGGTGAACGCATTCTCGGACTGCCCGGCGACCTGCGTGCCGATTCGGGCATGCCGTGGAAGGAGATCCCCCGTGGCTGAGTACAGGTTCACCGACGAGCAGAGCCAGTTGCGCGACGCGGTGCGCAAGTTCAGCGCCGACCACTTCGCTGAGGAGAATGTCCGGCAGCTCATGGAGTCCGACCCACCGTTCGACCAGAAGGTCTGGGCGCGACTCGGTGGTGAGCTCGGCGTCCTCGGTCTCTCCGTGCCCGAAGCCGACGGCGGCGTCGGCGGCACTCTGGTCGATCAGGCAGTGGCCATCGAGGAGTTCGGCGCACGCTTGGCGTGCGGGCCGTTCTTCGGGACGGTTTACCTCGCGATCCCCGCGCTGGTCGCCGCCTCTTCCGGCCCTGCGCGTGACGAGGTGCTCGGCGATCTGATCGAGGGACGGCGGACCGCGGCCGTCGCGGTGGTGGACCGGGCCGGTGTCTTCGATCCCGACGCGGTCACCGTGACTGCCGCCGCCGACGCGGTGTCGGGCACGGTCACCCAAGTGGTCGACGGTGGGTATGCGGATGTCCTGTTGGTCGCCGCGCGCGGAGCTGACGGCGTCGCCCTGTATGCCGTCGACACTGCGGCGGCCGGGGTGCAGCGCACGCCGCTGGCGACGCTCGACCTCACTCGATCCGAGGCGAATGTCGTGTTCACCGACGCGCCGGCGCGCGTCATCGCCAGTCCGGCCGACACCTCGCGAGTCCTCGACCATGCGCTACAGGTCGGCGCGGCATTGCTGGCCGTCGAGCAGGTCGGCGCCGCCCAGCATCTGCTGGACCTCTCGGTCGAGTACGCGAAATCGCGCCTGCAGTTCGGCAGGCCCATCGGATCGTTCCAGGGAGTCAAGCACCGCCTGGCGGATCTGCTGGTCGATGTCGAACACGCCAGATCGACGGCATACCACGCAATCTGGGCGCTGACCGATGGATCCGATGATCCGGCGTTGGCGACGAGCGTCGCGCAAGCGGTCTGCTCGGCAGCCCTCAGCCACGTCGCCACCGACACCATTCAGGTGCACGGCGGGATCGGGTTCACCTGGGAGCACCAGGCGCACCTCTACTACAAGCGCGCCGCCACCGACGCCGCACTGTTGGGCAGCGCCGAGCAGCATCGGGACCGGGTGGCCGCGATGGTGCTCGACGGTGTCACCGTCGACCGCGTGCCATGGGTGGCCGACGGCTCCGCGGTCTGAGCGCGGCTTCGCATTGGCTGCCAACTCCACGTACGACCTGAGGATCGTCCCGGCCGTTCCGCAGTTCCGGAACTGGACCGTCACGATCACATGCGACAACGGAACCAGCACGACGACGTCGACGTTCTTCTGAGTCGCGAAGAAGGCCCAGGTTAGGGACATCTCCCTAGCCTGGGCCTTTCTGCGTCAACGGGTCGGCTTTACCCCGGCGTATGTCGCGCGGCGGTCGCATCCATGGTTTCGCGCAGTGCAGGAATCTCGGTGAGCAAGCGGTCGAGGGCATCGCGCTCAACATGCAGCACCTCGGCCTTTCCCGTGGTCGTCACGGTCGCATTTCGCAGTTTCCCGCGGAGAAGCGCGGATTCGCCGATCACTTCCCCCGGTCCCACCACGGCAACGCGGTCCTTGCCGACGTACACCCCCGCCTCCCCGCTGAGCAGGACGTAGCAGGCATGCGAAGGAGTCTGTTCAAGAATCAGCGGCCATGGCCCGGCCGTCGAGATGCGATGCGCCGCTCGCGCGATGCGCTGCAGGTCGTCGTCGGAGAACTTCCCGAATGTGTCGAATTCCCGCAGTCGGCGGGCGACCGCTTGAGTCTCCTCTTCCTTCGCAGCGGCGGCTTCCTTCACACGGTCGCTCATAGTGGACTCCCCATCCCTGATGTGACCCTGACATCGAGGAGCCTAGCGAAGGACCGTCGTCTGCAAGTCCGTTGTTCCGAACTGGCCCCTATCACTGTGTTTGTGCGGACAACAGCGAAAAGAACCGCCACGATGGATCGTCGCTGTCAGGGCTTCCCCTCAGCGTGTCCCGGGTGATCAGGTGGCTTAGATCGACTAACGACGGATCGTTCACATGAGCCCAGTCGGTCACGATCGCCCGTGCGATGAGCTTCCAGGTGTCGTCTCGCTTCTCGTACTTGTCCAGGTAGCGTCCGCCGACCACGACGTCCACATCCCTTTCCCGCGCGCTGAAGGTGTGGGTCGCGATGGTGTAGACCTCGCCCTCGGCGGAGTTGCTCTCGATGGCGAAGTTCACCGTGGTGATGTTGTGCTGCATCGATCGGATGTGTGGTCGGGCGGCTGCCATTGCCGCGAGGAAGTCGTCGGCACTCCCCGTTGAGAACGAGCCGTGGGCGTCCTCGGCGTCGTGGTGATAGAGGTCCCGCAGCTTCGCAAAGTCGCCACGATCGACGGCGCGGCAGTAGGCGTGAACGAGTTTCCTCAGCTGAAACTCATCGAGCATCTCTTGCAGCAGGGCTTCAGTCGCCGGCATTGAACCTCGCTTTGTCGATGGATTCAGAATTTCGCGACGGCGCCGGCGTCAACAGGCAGCGCCGCTCCGGTGATGTACTGCGCCTCGTCCGAGGCGAGGAAGAGCACGGCGTTGCTGATGGCGCGCGCCTCGATCAGCGGCTTGGGCAACATGTGGAACTGCCCGACGATCTCTGCGGCGTCGTGCACCGTCGGATTGGGCAGGTCCGGCCGCAGAGTTCGGCAGAACGACTCGTTGTCGAGCATCGGTGTCAAGACATTGCCTGGATGGATGGAGTTCACCCTGATCCACTGCGGCGCAAGTTCATTCGCCAGCGAGTTCATCAACCCGACGACGGCATGCTTTGCCGACGCATAGTGGGCCATGTAGCCACCGCCGCGAAGGCCCAACATCGAGCTGACCAAGATGATCGACCCGCCGCCGTTGGTCATGTGCGGCAGCGCTGCTTTGACGGTGTGCCACACGCCGGTGATGTTGATATCCAACATCGTCTGCCACGCGGATTCTTTGATCAGCGCGGCTGGCGCGGGGGTACCGCTGATGCCGGCGTTGGCCACAACGATGTCGAGCGCGCCCAACGTCGCCACACCTTGGTCGAGCGCTGCGCGAAGGCTCTCGAGGTCGCGCACATCGGCCTTGGCGGTGACGATGCGGCGGCCCGACTTCTCCACAAGGTCCACGGTGTCGGCGAGGTCGGCCTCGGACGCGCCGGGATAGCCGACACCGTCGATGTCCTTGCAGACATCAACCGCGATGATGTCTGCGCCCTCCTCGGCCAGTCGGATCGCGTGTTCACGACCCTGACCGCGGGCCGCGCCGGTGATGAATGCGACCTTGTCGGCGACCCTGCCGACCCTATTGCCTGTCATTGCGACCTTTCGCCGGGAGGATCTGCATCCGAATCCGTCAACAGGCTAGCCGCGATGAATTGGTCGGTCCGGATAGCGTGGCCGCACAGTACGGTAATGGTCAGTATCGGATCGATAGGTCGAGGTTGGTGCGATGACCCGGGGTACCGCTCACGCAGTGCAGGCCTCGCCGTGGTCGCCGCGGGAGGCCGAACTCCTCGAGGTGACGTTGCGGCTGCTTCAGCAAGAAGGTTATGACGGCTTGACGCTGGATGCAGTCGCTGCCACTGCGCGAGCCAGCAAGGCCACCGTTTATCGGCGATGGCCGACGAAAGCCGAATTGGTGTTGGCCGCGTTCATCGAGGGTGTCCGTCAGGTCGCTGTCGCGCCAGAGACCGGAACACTTCGCGGCGATCTGATACAGCTAGCGGAGGTGTGCTGCGATCACGCGCGCGAGCACGCCAGCACCATGCGGGCGGTGCTGGTCGAGGTATCGCGCAACCCCGCGCTCAACGACGTGATGCAGCACCAGTTCCTCGATCAACGGAAGGCCCTGATGGATCACGTCCTGGGGCAGGCCGTCGATCGCGGCGAGATCGACGCCGCCGCCGTCACCGACGACCTCTGGGACGTCATGCCCGGCTACCTGATCTTCCGGTCCATCTGGTCGGCTCGCCCTCCCACCCGCCGCACCGTTCACGCCCTGGTCGACGAGGTGATGATGCCCAGTCTCACCCGTCGGTGCCGGTGAACCGTGGCCGCGCGCGGAGGGACTGTACGGGTTGTGCTGTGCGGTACCGTACCGTACTGTCAAGGAGGTTGATATAGGGCGGCTCAGTGGAATAGGGTCGTTCTTGCTCCGAGTCCTCGTGTCGCGGCTATCGAAAGGCTAATGGGTGCAGGGGATTTCGATGGGCCGCCTGCTCACGCGATGGTGGATGTTCCTTGTCGCCGTCGTGGTGGTGGCAGTGGCGGGCTTTGCCGTGTACCGGTTGCACGGCGTCTTCGGCTCTAATCACAACACGTCAACAGGCGGCGCTCTTTCGGACGAGATCGTTCCTTTCAACCCCAAACACATCGTCCTCGAGGTGTTCGGCCCGCCGGGCACGGTGGCGACCATCAACTATCTGGATGTCAATGCTCAGCCTCAGAGGGCCGACAACGTGACCCTGCCGTGGGCATACGACATCACAACGACCCAGCCGGCGGCATTCGTCAACGTTATGGCGCAAGGCAATAGCGACTCGCTCGGCTGTCGCATCACCATCGACGACGTGGTCAAAGACGAGAGACAGGTCAACACCATGAACGCCTACACCTACTGCCTGGACAAGTCGGGATGAGCAACCATCAAGAATCGCGCGATTCGCTCACACACCGCGTCGCACGGGCGATTCGCTGGCTTTCGGTGCCGATCTTGCTGTTCTGGCTGGTTGTCGCTGGGCTCACCAATGCCCTGATCCCGCAGCTGGAGGTCGTCGGCGAAGCCCACAATGTTGCGCTGAGTTCCCCTGATTCACCCTCGCTGAAGGCGTTCAAAAAAATTGGCGAGGTGTTCAAGGAATTCGACTCCGACAGTGCGGCAATGATTGTGCTGGAAGGGGATCAGCCGCTTGGTGCCGATGCGCATCGGTACTACGACACGCTGATCCAGCGAATTTCGCAGGATCACAAGCACGTTCAGCACGTCCAGGACTTCTGGGGAGACCCGCTCACGGCGGCCGGTTCGCAAAGCTCCGATGGCAAGGCGGCCTACGTCCAGGTATTTCTCGCAGGCAATCAAGGCGAAGCGAAGTCCATCGAGTCTGTCGACGCGGTGCGCGATATCGTGAACCACACGCCTGCACCACCCGGCGTCAAGGCTTATGTCGCCGGCTCGGCGCCGCAAGTCGCAGACCAATTCGAAGTGGGCAACGCAGGCACCACGAAGGTCACCATCCTGACGGTCGTGGTAATCGCGATCATGTTGCTCTTCGTCTACCGCTCGGTGGTGACGATGCTTCTAGTGTTGTTCACCGTTCTCATTGAAATGTCCGCGGCCCGTGGGATCGTGGCCTTCCTAGGCAACTCCGGGATCATCGGACTGTCGACGTACTCGACCAATATCCTTACGCTGCTGGTTATCGCGGCCGGCACCGATTACGCGATCTTCCTCCTCGGTCGCTATCACGAAGACCGCAGTAATGGAGAAGACCGCGAAACCGCGTACTACAACATGTATGGCGGGACCTCCCATGTCATCTTGGGGTCAGGGCTGACCGTCGCAGGCGCCGTCTTCTGCCTGAGCTTCACCCGGCTCTCATATTTCCAAAGCCTCGGCATTCCCGCCGCGATCGGCGTCCTGGTGGCACTGGTGGCGGCGCTCACCCTGGCACCCGCGGTGCTGACCATCGGTAGCCGCTTCGGCCTATTGGAACCGAAGCGCAGAGCACGCACACGGGGATGGCGTCGGATCGGCACTGCGATCGTCCGGTGGCCAGGGCCGATTCTCGTCGCAACGTTGGCGGTGGCCGCAGTGGGTCTGCTCGCGCTGCCCGGCTACAAGACCAGTTACGACGTCGGCAGTTACATGCCCGGCAGTGCGCCATCCAACGTCGGCTACGCCGCCGCCGAGCGTCACTTCTCGAAGGCCCGGCTCAATCCCGAACTTCTGATGATCGAGTCGGACCATGATCTGCGGAATCCGACCGACATGATTCTGTTGGAGCGGGTGGCCAAGGCCGTCTTCCACACGACCGGCGTCGCCCAGGTGCAATCCATCACCCGCCCATTGGGCACGCCACTCGACCACACGTCGATTCCGTTCCAGATCAGCGCGCAAAGCGCCGGTCAGATACAGAATCTCGGCTACCAGCAAGACCGCGCCAACGACTTGCTCAAACAGGTCGGCGAGATCGACAAGACGATCGGCATTCTGCGGAACCAGGCTTCGCTGCAGCAACAGGCGAACGATGCGACGCACGAACAGGTTGAAGCGTTTCACCAAACCGTTTCCGTGGCTCAGGACCTGCGCGACAAGATCGCCAATTTCGATGACTTCTTCCGGCCGTTGCGCAACTATTTCTATTGGGAGCCACACTGTTTCGACATCCCGGTCTGCTTTGCACTGCGATCGCTTTTCGATGCGCTCGACGGGATCGATGCGCTGACTGACCAGTTGGCAAATGTCACAACGAGTCTGGACAAATTGGATTCGATTCAGCCGAAGTTGCTCAACCTGATCCCACCCCAGATCGCCAGCCAGCTGACCAATCGCGACCTGGTCATGACCAACTACGCCACCCTGTCAGGAATCTACAGTCAGAACGCAGCGGCGTTGCAGAACGCGACTGCCCTCGGGGCAGCGTTCGACGCCTCGAAAACCGACGACTCGTTTTACGTTCCGCCGGAGGTGTTCAACAACGAGGAATTCAAGCGCGGCCTGAAATTGTTCCTCTCGCCTGACGGCAAAGCTGCGCGCATGATCATCACTCACGACGTCGATCCCGCTACTCCTCAAGGTATCTCGCATATCGACGCGATCAGGCACTCAGCTGATGAGGCCGTCAAGGGAACTCCGTTGGCGGGCTCCCACATTTACATCGGGGGCACTGCCGCGACGTACAAAGACATCCAGGACGGCGCCAAGTACGACCTGATGATCGTCGCCATCGCCGCCCTCAGCTTGATCCTGCTCATCATGATGTTCATCACCAGAAGCCTTGTCGCTGCGCTCGTCATCGTCGGCACCGTTGCGCTGTCACTCGGCGCCTCACTCGGTATATCGATACTGGTTTGGCAGCACATCCTAGGTATCCAGTTGTACTGGGTCATAATTCCACTTGCCGTAATCCTCTTGCTGGCAGTGGGTTCGGACTACAACCTGCTGCTGATATCTCGCTTCAAAGAAGAGATCGGCGCCGGATTGAACACTGGCATCATTCGGGCCATGGCGGGTACCGGTGGCGTCGTCACCGCCGCCGGATTGGTGTTCGCCTTCACGATGGCTTCCTTCGCCTACAGTGATCTGCGCGTGCTCGGACAGATCGGCACAACCATTGCCCTGGGCCTGTTGTTCGACACGCTGATCGTGCGCTCGTTCATGACCCCGTCAATCGCTGTGCTTCTCGGACGCTGGTTCTGGTGGCCTCTGCGAGTGCGCCCGCGTCCGGCGAGCACGATGCTGCGTCCGTACGGATCCCGCCCCGCCGTTCGTCAACTTCTGTTGTGGGAGGACGACGACGACACTCAGCCGATTGCAGAGGCCAAGACCTAAGCCGCGAGACGACTCAGACGAAATCCGAGCCGCCGTCGACGTTCACTGTCGCCCCCGTGACGTACCCGTTGCGTCGGGATGCCAGGTAAGCAGTAATGGAGGCGATCTCCTCGGGGAGCCCGGCGCGGCCGAGGTCACACGGCTGATGGAAGTTGTTGTCGATCCACGCCATGACATCGTGCGGATTTGAGGCGTCGAGGCCGTCGGCGGCGAGGATGTCTTTGAGGTTTTCGGTGAAGCTCGCCGTCACAATGGTGCCTGGGCACACACAGTTGATCAGAATGCCGTCCTTGGCAAGGCTTTTCGACAAGTTCTTGGTCACGCTGGACAGCGCTGCCTTGGACGCGGTGTACGCGACGATGCGTGGATTCTGTCGCTGAATGGAATGTGCGGACAGGGTCACGATGCGAGCCCAGTCAGCGGCACGGAGCATAGGCAACGCGGCGCGAATCGAGCGCACGCCCGACATGGTGCCGAGCGCGAAAGTCGCGTCCCATTCTGTATCGTCCATCTCCTCGAAGTACCCGTCGCCAGGTCCGATGGTGTGTACCAGGCTGTTCAGCTGCCCCCAGCGGTCGGCGACCACCGCGAAGCCGTCAAGGATGGAAGCAGCATCGGTCATATCGACGATGATTCCCACGGCATCGGGAGCGCCTGCGGCCCTGAGCGTTTCCTCCGCGGCATCGAGAGCCGCCTTGCCACGTGCCATGACGGCCACGCGGGCTCCCTCCGCTGCCAAGGTTTCGGCGATCGCCAGCCCCATGCCCTTGCTGCCGCCGGTGACGACGGCTGTCGATCCGGCTAACCCTAGGTCCACAGTGTCTCCTCGATCGTCGCCGCTGCTACGCCCAAGCCGCGCAGACAGAATCGCAGTGTGCGCTTTCGGACTTCACCACGCTCGCAGTCGCCCGTTGACCACTGCCGTTCGGTGCTTGCCCACACGACGCCTTGTATCGACTGCGCCCCGCTCATCGGGTCGACATCGCGGAACGCACCCTGTTCCAGGCCTCGCTGAATCTGGTCGATGAGTGGCTGGAGCATCTCGGCGTACGCCGGCTGGATCAGCTCGGGGGACGCGAAACTCTGCGATTGCGCCTCGAGGGACATGTGCCGCAGATCGGATTTGATGCTCTCGTTGAACGCGAGGTCGAGTCGTCCGTCGATCCAGGCGGCAACGGCCTCGACTGGCCCCCCTGCTGCGGCCATCCTCCTTCTCAGTCTTCGCTTTTCAGCTCGTGCGATCTCCAAGAAGACCGCCGCCACCAGCTGGTCCTTCGATTCGAAATGGCGATAGAACGCGCGGGTGGACAGCTCGGCGCGTTGGAGGACGGCAGCGATACTCAGCCCATAGACGCCTTGTTCGCGCAGGGTTTCCGATGCGGCCGCCAAGATCGCGCGGCGGGTATCGGGATCGGGAGCGAGCTTGTTTCGCCGCCGTGTGGCCGGGGCACTCATGCGGTCGCGTCATACGTGTCGAGGTACTCCGCGAAGCGGTCGCGGACGCCGTCGGGGGTCAGACCGAAATCGGCCAGCTCGTAGTCATGCGCGCCGCGGGCGCCCGGCTTGTGCTCCGCGGCCCACTGTTCGACCGAGCCAGCGGCGGCGTCGGAGAACGGTAACCCCAACGATTCGTAGGTCGCCCTCAGGGTATTCACCGGGTCCGACTGCAAGTCCGCGAACGCGACATCGGAAAACCGTTCCTCACCAACGTGTTTGCGGAAGGCCATCGCCCGCCGAACAGCCTCAGCCCAGCTGTCGAGCTGCTCTGCACCAAGTTCTTCGGGGTCGTCGCGTTCGCTGCTCCAACTACGCACGTATCGGATAAGGCTGCATACCGAACCCATGACCTTGGCCGGGTCGCGATGGCTCCACATGAATTTGGCGTTGGGGTATGCCTCGACGAGCGCGTCGAGTGCAAACATGTGTACGGGTGTCTTGAGGTGCCACAGGACCGGTGGACAGTGCCATTGCAGAAGCTTGAGCACACGTCGGTGATACGTGTATGTCTCGCGCATATCGCAGTCCATCAGCCAAGCCAAGTAGCTCGGCACTCGCACGGCGCCGTCAAAATGGAAGGTGCGAAAGCTCATTCCCATCAGGTCCTGGCATTCCGTCGAGGCAGTCGGCTCAGAGTTGTAGAGCGTCTTCATGAGCGGGAACATGTCGTTCAACATGTTCAGCCCGGCCTCGGCCTGCGCGATGCGGGGATCGGTGTGCTGGGTTGCGGTCTCCGGCGGTGGGGTAGGAGCCTGCGATTCCCACATCCGCAGCGACCGAAACTGGGGGTCGGCTGCCACCAATTGGCTCAGAGCTGTCGTGCCCGTCCGCGGTAAGCCGATGACGAAGACCGGGCCGCCGACCACCTCGTTGTCGATTTCGGGGTGCCGGGCATAGGTGTCCTCGATCTTGAGGCGTTGCATCAGGGCATTGCTGATCGTGGCGTGCTGAATGACCGAGCCCATGTCGGAGAGCTCAGCTTCGGTATTCAACGCTTCGACGGTGCGCTCGAGGCCTTCCCGGTAGTAGGGCGACCCGAAGTCGTCGAGGCCCGTCGCCGCGCGGGCGCCGTCTTCGACTTCGTCGGCCGAGAACGTCACGCCGTGAACCTCTCGTGCACGGCGCGCCTTCGACGCTCAAGGACGGCTGCCCGTTCGTCGGCGGTCACGCGCTGGGTGTTAGCAGGCAAGGCAGCTGCGATGTCGTCGAAGGCAACAACGCGGGCGTTGGGTGTCGGTGCGGTCGTAGTGCGCACGCAGCGAAGGATCATCGCGCCGTTGCTGTGGCCTGCGGTGTCGAGCCAGTTCGCAACGCCAGGATCGCGTTCGCACAGCACGACCCGCACCAGCCCGTCGGAGTCCACTACAGCCTGATGGCCATTCAAGCTGGATTGATGCCGCCCGTAGTGGATGGTCTCCCACCACGGATTGCCGAGTGAGTAACTCCAGTAAACGCCTTGGGGTGGTTCAACTTCGAGGATGAGCGCATCGTCGGGACTGAGCTCCCAGCGGCCGATGACGGGTCGATTCTCCGCTGCAGCGCCCATCGCGGTGCGGTCAATCGCGGGGAGAAAGCCATTGGCAGGCGCCGCACCGCCGAACTGGAGGAAGAACTGCAGGTTGTCATGAACGAAGTCGCCGAGTGCGACGAGCTGACGCGACACCAGCACGTCGGGAGCGGTGGGCGCATTCGCGTGCTCAACCGCGTCACCAAGCCGCTCGATTCGCAGAGAGGACTGCACCTCGGAATCCCAGTCGTAGAAGAAGTGTCGCACCGTCAAAGTGGGAGCGTCGCCCCCGATCTTCATCCAGTTTCCGTCGCGCTCATCCCGAGAAAGGACGACTTCAAAGTTGCCGTCCGCGTCCACCTCGAGTTCGTCGACCAATTCATTTGCAGTCGAGGCGATTCCGTCCATAGTCTGCAGCCCGACGTACCGGGCGGTGCCACGGTTACCGAACAATCGGTAGCTTTCGCCGCCGCGCAACCTTGCTTGTGTGTAGATGCAGTCCGGGCACTCCATGCCCCAGGTGATGATGTCGTTGGTGCTGGCGCGCTGAACGGACAGGATGGGATCCGGATCGAACCGGAGCGCCTCGTCGACCCCAGTGGCCAGCAGTACCAGCAGATGACTCATCCCTGACGCAAGATCGACCGCATTTCTGGTTACCGGATCAGACTGCACGATCTGCGCGGCATCTTCGAGCTTGTGGAGCAGGTGCGCCCACGCCGCCGACAGCGCGACGTCCCCGCCGGGCGCTTCGGTCACCGACGCCTCAGCAATCGAGTGAGGCAACCAGGCCAGCGGCGTCTGATCCACGCTCACGTTTCCTCCGCCTTGAGGCTGTAGGAGCCCGCTTATCTGAGAATAGTATTTTCAGATAACGCGCATCACTATTGCAGCAGCCGCCAGCGGTGTCAACGTTTCAGTCCCGTCAGGGGTGAGCGGCAAGGAACGTCTCGTTCGACAAGCCGGCAGATAGCTCGTCGACGTCGAAGGGTCGATCCAGTAGCGCGTGAAGTTCCTGGCAATCGGTGAGGAGACTGATCTCGAAAGTCTGTCGTGCGAACAGCCGTCCGATGCGCGGGTACAGGCGACGCATGATCGCCCGCTCGGCGGGGGTGCACCGTGCGGCGCAGTATCCGACGTGACCCACTTCGTCCGTGAGGATCTCGCTGTAGAGGCGCTCGATTCGCTCGGCGACCTCGGGTTCGTCGGCGAACAGCTCGATTCGGCTGACGGTCGTCAATGACAGTCGTCAGCGAATTCGGGACGGCAGGCGTGCCTTACGTCTTGAATCGCCCGGCGAAGCCGCGCAGGGGCAGGTCCGAACTCGTGAGCAACCCGGGTGGGGCGGCGACGACGGACGCGATCGAGTTCAGCGCGGGCAGGCCGGTGACGGTCATGCCGATCGACGCGAAGTTGTCCGGATTCGACAAGTCCACCCCAGGTTTCGGGAAAACCATGTGCTTGTTGTAGATGCACGGATCGCCTTGGATCTGGGTGATGTAGCAGCCCTTGATATCCCAGCTCGGATCGGTGTGCGGAGTCATCTGCCACTCGAGGTGCGTCTCAACGCGGGGCACGCCACCGACCATGCCCTGGTACTTGATGTAGTTCCCGCCCAGCGACCCCTTGGGCATCTGGTACCAGCCGAGGTCGATGTCCTTGGTGCACGCGCCGAGTTCGTAGCTGAACTTGACCTCGTCGAGTTCCAGTCCGAAGCAGTCGGCCATCATCAAGACGCTGTCGGCGAAGACGCGGGTGTACTTCTCCAGCTTGCCGGGGATGCTCGGGTCGTCGACCGGAAGTCCGTAGCCCACCTCGATCCACGTGTCCTTCGAATGGTGACACGACACGTCAACGGATTCGATGGTGGTGACGTTTTCGATCTCGGCGACATCGGCGGAGCACACCACCCCGAGAATCTGATTCAGGCCGGGGTTCATTCCCGTGCCGTAGAAGGTCGAGCCGCCCTTCTCGCACGCTTCGGCCAGGAGTTGCGTCACCGGCTTGCCTGACGGGTGCGGGTGGTTGGTGTCGCGGTGCCAGCCGGTGATCCAGTCGGCCGTCGTGACGATGTTGATCCCAGCCTCAAGGACTTTCACGTAGAGGTCCTCGTCGGGGAACACGCCGTGGAAGGTGAGCACATCGGGCTTGGCCGCGATGATCTCCTCGACAGTGCCGGTGGCCTTCACGCCGATCGGGGGCAGCCCGACGAGCTCGCCGGCATCGCGGCCGATCTTATCCGCTGTGTAGCAATGCAATCCGACGAGCTCAAGGTCGTCGCGGTTGCCGATCCGCTTGATCATTTCCGAGCCGACGTTGCCCGTCGCCACTTGAAAAACCCGGACGGTGGAAGTCATTGATACTCAGCCCTTCTGGTTGGTTGACGCGGCCTGGAGGTCTGCGGCGCTGCCGCCACGGCCGTCGGGGTAGAACTGCATGGACCACTTGCGGATCGCGGTGAAGCCTTCGTACTCGGATGACGACAGTGCGGGTGGATCCGAATAGCGTTGGTGCGACCAGATGTGGACGTCTTGGCTGAACTGCCGGATGATCTCCTCGCCGAACTCCTTGGCCTTGGCCTCGGCGCGCGGCGTGTCCTTTCCTGGCGTCCTGCCGATGTACGCCATGAAGCGGACGTCGGATGTGCGCTCGTCGACGGGCGTGATCGCGGAGATGGTTCGGTTGTCGACCATTCCCCAGCTCTTCGTCACCGCGATACCGAGTCCTCCGTTGATCGCCTCGACACCGCTCTTGACGTCGTCGATCGACTGTTGATCGTCACCTTCGAAGGTGATGGTGAAGTCCACGTAGGACACCGGTTCCGCGAAGTCGTGTCGGGTGAACACCGGCACGATCGGCGTGTTGTGGACGAACTTGAAATGCGCGAAGTCGACGCCGTTCTCAAGTACGTACTGCGGGTGCAGTTCCAGCGACTCGCGGAACAGGCGCTGCTGCGGGTAGTAGTCGGCGGCGCTGCTGCCGTCCTCGAAGCTGGCGAACACGTCGGGCGCATCGAAGAGGGGGTCGCGACCTTCCACGTCGTGCCAGATGTAGATCGACTCGTTGCGCTCAGCGACCGGATAGGTGCGCATCCGGCGGCCTCGGTTCGGTCGGGGCTCGTAGGGGATACACACGTTGCGACCCTCGGCGTTCCATTGCCAACCGTGGAACGGGCACTGGATGACCTCGCCCTCGACGTGCCCGCCGAACCCGAGGTGCGCGCCGAGGTGTTCGCAGTACGCGTTCATCACCGTCACTCGGCCGGACTCCGACCGCCACGCGATCAGTTCGGTGTCGAAGTACTTCATTGTGTGCACGGCGCCGATTGCGACCTGGTCAGACCAGGCGACCTGGAACCATCCTGTGGGTTTCATCGAGAGCGGCGGCTTCGCCATGAGACCAAAGCATAGTGGGTTCTGTGAAAATTTAGAAGAGGGTTCTGTGAATCCCGTACCATCAGCAGGATGACCGACGTCGGTGTTCAGCTTCAGCGCACCAATCGGCGAGGTGACGCCACCCGAAAGAACATGCTGGACGCTGCTCTCAAGGCGCTGGCTACCGGCGACCCCGCAGCCGTCTCGGCCAATCGCATCGCCAAAGAAATCGGCGCCACTTGGGGTGCGGTGAAGTACCAGTTCGGCGACGCCGACGGACTCTGGGCAGCGGTTCTGCATCGCACCGCTGAGCGACGGGGCGACGTGTTCACCCCCGCGAACGCGACGGCGCCACTGCGACAACGCGTCGCCGGCATCATCGACACCCTCTACGACGGTCTCACGTCGACCGACTCACGCGCGATCGAGAACCTGCGCGCGGCGCTTCCACGCGACCCCGCCGAACTGGAACGGCTGTACCCGCGCACCGCCGCCGAACTCCAATCCTGGGGTCGGGGCTGGCTGGCGACGTGCCAGAACGCGTTTGCGGGTCTCAAGATCGATCCCGGTCGCGTGAACGAGGTCGCCACGCTAATCCCCGGCGCGATGCGTGGCATCACGTCCGAACGCCAACTCGGCAGCTATTCCGATCTGGACTTGGCGCGCCGGGGGCTGACCAACGCCATCGTCGCCTACCTCGAAGGTTCGGGTTCGGGCTGACGCGCGTTTGACAAAGACTCGCTCATTGCAAAAGGATCGAGTCTTCTGTCAGGTCGGGGGCGGTCCGATTCGGAGCGCACACCTGTCGTATTTGGAGGGGGCCTTGCTGTGGCTGGCGAGACTGAGTCCCGCAGCGACGAACAGGGCTCTGGCGTCGAACCGCCGGTCTCGCCGAAAGTGCGTCGTGCGTTCGGGCTGCTCGAGCGCTTCGCGCCCGCAGTGGGAGCGCGGTGGGCCATTGAGCTGTGGTGCACACCGCCCGCGATCGAGATGAGTATGCGGATGCCGCCGGGCGTCTCCGCGGGGGAGCCCATCGAGGCCACCTGGTCCGGGCACCGTATCGCAGGCGAATCCTGGGGAGACGGGCCGCCGGTGTACCTCGTGCACGGGTGGGGCGGCTGCCGAGCACACCTCGGAGTCTTCGTGAAACCGCTCGTCGATGCCGGACATCGAGTCATCGCGTTTGATCTGCCCAGCCACAACGAGTCCGACCCGGGTGCCCTCAAACCGGGGCGCACGACGGTCGTCGAGTGCGCAGAAGCGGTGCACGCGATGGTGCGCACGCACGGGCCTGCGCGCGCGATCGTGGCGCATTCCCTCGGGGCGAAAGCCGCCGCGGTGGCCGTGGCATCGGGCGCACCGGCCGAACGCCTGGCCTTCTTGGCGCCGATGGGTGACTTCTCGTGGTATCTCGACGTCTTCGCCGACCGTCACGGATTCGGCCGCCGAATTCGTGACGGATTGCACCGCCGCCTTGACCGACGGCTGGGCATCCCGCTGTTCGACACCGACATCTCCACGGTGGCAACCCGATTGAACAATCCTCTGGCGCTTCTGATCGTCCACGACCCCGATGACCCCGACAGCGCGTACGCCGACAGCGAGCGCATCGTCGGTGTGTGGCCGGGCGCGACCCTGGTGACCACCAAGGGACTAGGGCGCCTGGCGCACTACCGCATCTTGCGCCATCGCCCCGCCATCAACGCCGCGCTCGACTACATCGGCAACGCACCGGTCGCCTGCGCCAACACCGTCGCAGAGAATTGACGTTTCTGTAGCCGACGGACGGGTACTCGGCATCTAAGGAGGTCCGAAAATGCCTGTCTGGAGTTGGTTCTTCATCGCAGCAGCTGTCGTGTTCGTGATCACGGTGGTGATGGTCCTCGTCCTGTCGGTGACTGGGCGTACGAGGACCGAACGATTGAAGAGGCGTTTTGGCCGCGAGTACGAACGAGTCGTCGGCGAGGCCGGTGATCAACGAGCCGGCGAAGAGGAACTCGTTGCGCGCGAACGCAAGCGACAGGAGCTCGAGGCCGAAAAGAAGGACACGCAGACGGAACCGGAGGCCAAGAAGAATCTCCACACTGGTTGACGCGCGCCGGTTGGATGTTTGGTCGTCGTGGCGACAAAGCCGGCCTGAAGCGGCCGATCAACCTCTGTCGAGATCCCACTGCCCGAAGTCGGTCGCAAGGACTTCATCCACATCCACGTGGGTACCTCCCAGGAGGACACCGGGGTTCGCGGCGGTGTTGACCACCGACTGGTAGAGCACGGCCCTTGGCTCGCGCTCACCGCCCGACCATGCCTTCGTCTGCCACGCCCACCAGTGCCCTGCCGCAGTTGAGCGCCCGACTACGCCGTCTCCGATCGCCCACGCACACGCCCGTGAATGCCCATAGATGCCGGTGCGGTTCGCACCCAGTACCGAGTTGATACCTCGAAACCACTCGACCGCAACGCTTTTCCAGGTGTTGACGTCGATGTCCTCATCGACACTGAAGAAGATCGGCGCCGAATCCGGACCACCGGCCGCGGCGTGCAGCCGCAGAGCCGTCTGAGCGTCTGCCACGCCGCCGTCGTACCCGCGGGTGAAGTCCGACGGCGTCGGCCAACCGGGTTTGCCGTACTGATAGCAGCTGACGATGTGAAGACCCGCCGCTCGTAGCGCATCGGCATAGTCGCGGGTGACGGGCTTGAAATCGAAGTCTGCGCCGGGCCGCAACTCGGACACATAGACGAGTGCCCCGTCAAAGCCGGCCGCCTTGATCTCATCCGGCGCGACCAACCGCTCCGAAAAATCGATCAGCGTCATGCCGGCGGCCGATGCCTTCTGTGCAGTGAGTGTCGCAGCCACCGATCCGAGAATCAGTAGAACCGGTGCGGAAAGAGCGCATTTGAGCGCTTCGCGCCGTGAAACATGCACGGCGCGATGGTAACAACGTCCTCGGGACGAGCCCTACATTTGCGCCCAGACGATCTTTGTTTGCAGGTAGGTGTCGATTCCAGCCTTGCCCGATTCGTAGCCCCACCCGGACTGCTTGTAGCCGCCGAATGGCATGGAGTGGTCGAACTGCATCTGACAGTTGAGCCCGACGGTTCCGGCCTTGAGCCGCTTGGCAATCCGATGTGCGCGGCCGAGGTCCTTGGTCCACGCGGTGGCGGCTAGTCCGTAGGTACTGTCATTGGCCAGCGCGACCGCTTCGTCCTCGTCGTCGAACGGAATCACGCTGACGACCGGGCCGAAGATCTCCTCCTGGAACAGCCTGCTCGTGGTGGCGACGTTGGTGAGCACGGTCGGGTGGACGAAATAGCCCTTGCGGTCAAGCCGGTGCCCGCCCGTCACGACGTCGACGCCGTCGGACTTGCCCTGGTCGAGGTAGCCAAGCACGCGGGTGAGCTGCTTCTGGCTGATCAGCGGCCCGATCATGCTGCCGTCTTCGGTCGGGCCGCCCAGCTTCATCGCGTTGGCCATGTTCGCAAGCCCCTCGACCACCTGGTCGTAGACGCCGCGCTGGGCGAAGATGCGCGAGCCGCACACACAGGCCTGCCCGGAGTGCACGAACGTACCGAACGACGCCATCGGGACCGCCAGGTTCAGGTCGGCGTCGTCGAAGATGAGCACGGGCGACTTGCCGCCGAGCTCGAGGGTGACCTTCTTGAGGTTGCTCACACCGGAGGCCTGCACGATCGCCCTGCCGACTTCGGTGGAGCCGGTGAACGCGACCTTCTCGACGTCGGGATGCGCGGTGATGGCCGCACCCGCGGTGTGGCCGTACCCGATCAGCAGGTTGGCGACGCCGTCGGGCACGCCCGCCTCGCTGAGGATCCGGTCGAGGATCAGCGCGGTGAGCGGGGTCTCCTCGGCCGGCTTGACGACGCTGCTGCAACCGGCGGCGAGCGACGGTGCCAGCTTGGCGCAGAAATTGAAGATCGGTCCGTTCCACGGAAAGATCAGCCCCACAACGTCGTAAGGCTCCTTGAGGGTGTACGCGTGCTGATGGGAATCGATGCCCGTCAGGCCGCCGGTGTGCACGTCCGAGGCGATCCCCTCGATCTTGGTGCACCAGCCGGCGTAGTACCGGAAGAACTCGGCGCTGACGGTGACGGTCGCCTTGGCCTGCATGGGGACCATGCCCGCGTTGAGCGACTCGAGTTCGGCCAGTTCGTCGGTGTTCTGGTCGATCAGTTCACCGACGCGCCAGAGCACCTTGGCCCGCTCGCTGGGGGGCATGCCCTTCCAGACACCCGACTCGGCGGTCTCCTTCGCGCGCGCAACGGCAGCGTTGACCGCTTCTGGGCCGCAGTCCTTGAACTCGGTGATCTGCTCCTCGGTTGCGGGATTGAAAACCGGAATTACGTCGCCGGTGCCCGGTCGTTCACGGATCTCATCCAACACAGATTGCACCGTCATAGGTGTCCCTTCTCGCGGCTCTGCGGACTAGGTTATGCGCATAACCATGCGATGTCCAGACCCGGCCGGACTTTCTGCGGGCTACGTCGAAGCGCGCACGATGAGTCGGGCGATGTCAGCGGGCTCTGGAGGCGGCGGCGCTTGCAGCCCCAGCTCGGTGAGGACGGCCGCGATGGCCGCATCGGCCACCGCAATGAAGTTGAATTCGACCGTGGTCAGCGGGGGTGAACTGATGGCCCCCATGGGGTTGGCGTCGACGCCGATCACAGCGAGGTCGTTCGGGCAGGACAGGCCCGCCTCGCGGATGCCGTACAGCACCAAGCACGCGATCTCGTCGCTTTGCGCACACACCGCGTCGATGCCGTCGCGCACCCAAGCGGTAACCACATCGGCGGCGTTGTCCATCGTGACGTCGCCGATGGTGATGCTTTGAAGGTCGTGGGCCCGAGCCGCACGGGATACACCTTCGAGCCAATAGTCGCCAAGGGCACGCCATTTGGCGATCCCGGTATAGGCAAAGGCGATCCTTTGGTACCCGCGGGAGACGAGGTGCTCGACGCGGATCGCACCAATCGACAGATGCGGATCTCCGAGTGCGGGCAGCGTTCCGATTTCGATGTGCGGGACATGTGCGGCGTTCACCGCGCGAAGAGCGCCACTGCTCAACGGAAACAGGCTGGTGACCGCGACCGGGTCGAGATCGTTGACCGCGTCGACGACGTGGTGGTCGTCCTCTGCCTCGAAGATCTGCACCTGAAGCAAGCCGCGGCGCGCCAGTTCGGTAGTCATCCGGCTGCCTGCCAGCATCGGCATCTCGCCGACAAGCACGCGCGGCACCACATACAACACGACACCGCTCTTGCCGCTGGCCAGGTTCCGGGCCGCGACGTTCGGTCGATAGCCAAGCTGTTCAGCAGCGCGGTAGACGGCCTCCCGCGTGCCTTCCGAGATCCGCCTGCCGTCAGTCTTGTTGAGGACGTAGCTGACAGTCGCGGTCGATACACAGGCCAGGCGGGCCACGTCGGCATGAGTGGGCCGCGCGACCTTTCCCGCGCCTGACGCATCACCCGCCGGACCGGCCATGCCTCATCGTGGCACGACGTGTCGATCGCTGAAGCATGACCCACCGCGCGGAGTTCTAGAGTTCTACAACGGTGCCCGCTGTCGGATCGACCTTCCCGCCAGAGTCCGCCGCGGCGCTCGCCATTCGAATGGGAACGGCGTTAGATCTAGACATGTTGATACTCCTTCGAATTGGCTTGTCACTAGCCAACAGCACAACGTTCAGTAGCGATCGAGCTCAATCAATCGCTCGTCGCTGATCCCGAAGTGATGCGCGATCTCGTGGAGCACGACATGTTTGATCTCGCGGTGTAGATGATCGGTGTCGCCGGCTGCGAGCCGCGTGATTGGCCCGCGGAAGATGCTGATCTTGTCGGGAAGCACCCCGCTGTAGGCGCTGCTTCTTTGCGGCAGCGGTACGCCGTGGTACAGGCCGAGCAGCGGGCGCCCGGCGGGAGGCTCGTCCTCGACGACGATCTCGACGTTGCTTATGGCCGCGAGGAGATCGGCCGGCAATGAGCTCAGCGCGGCGTCAATGGCCTCCCCGAATAGATCATCGGGACCTGGTTCCGAACACACATCCATCCCTGCAATGGTGCCAGAATCGGTGGCGCGTTTCCTCGGCATCATCACTGCCTGCGTCGGCAGCGCGGCGTCGTGCAAACTATCGGAATGGCTCCACAACTCGTGCGCAGTGCACGGCTCTTCTTGGGCACGCCATATGCCTACGCGGCTATCGCTCCTAACACGGGTCTCATCATCACTGCGGGCGCGTGTCCGCTCGATGATCAGGGGCGCGTCGTCGCTCCGGGTGATATCGCCGCGCAGACGCGCAAGGCGCTCGATAATCTGCGAATTGCGTTGGAAGACTCCGGTGCTGCGATGCGCGACGTGCTCAAGACGACCATCTTCGTTTCCAGTAGTAGTCGCGACGATCTCACTGTGGCGTGGAATGAGGTGGCTGGCGGCTTCGGCGATTACGACCCACCGAGCACACTGCTTGGTGTCAATGCGCTCGGGTATCCGGATCAGCTTGTCGAGATTGAGGCGATTGCCATTGCGGCCGCGCCCTAGCCATTCGCGGGGTCAGCCGACGTCGGCTCCGGCGCCGATCTGAAAGGTCGACAATCGGCGGGTCTCAATATAGTTGGCGGATGGTGTGCGGCCGACCGAGAACAATGTGAGACAGAGGTGCGGGGATATGTCGCGACGCGGCCGGGGCCCCACCCGCGATGACCGAACCGGCCGCCCGTGCTGATCGGCGTGGCGGCAGCATTGCTGGCATGCATCGGCTATGGGGTTGCCTCGGTCCTGCAGGCCTACGGCGCCCGAGGTTCCAGCGCTGCCGCATCCAGCCGGGGGGAGGGCATACCAGTCACCGCGAGCGGCGGCCCAACGCTTCGGTCGACCATTAGCGCGGCACTGACTCCGGCCTTCATTGTCGGGATGGCCCTCGATGTTATTGGCTTCGCGGGAAGCATCGTCTCGGCTCGGTTGATTCCGCTGTTTCTCTCGCAGACGATCATCAGCGCCAACCTCGTCGTTACCGCCGTGCTCGGCGTCGCGGTCCTCGGTGTGCGCCTGCATGGCCGCGACTGGGTAGCCATCGTCACGGTCGTGGTGTCGCTGTGCGTGTTGGGACTGACGGCGGGTCACCTCGGTGCAGGCACCTCGCACCCCGGCGTGCACTGGGCACTATTGTCGCTATCGGTGGTGATCCTGGCCTGCGGGGTCGGTCTCATTCGCTTGCTTGGCGCCCGCGCCGCCGTAGCGGCCGGGCTGATCGCTGGCGTCTTGTACGGGGCGATGGCGGTCGCGGTGCGGGTGGTCAACGGTGTCGATCCGCTTCGGCTGGATATCTTGCTGGTCGACCCGGCTTCCTGGACGATCGCTATCGCCGGGTTAGGCGGCTTCTACCTGTTTACTGTTGCGCTGCAACTCGGTTCGGTAAACGGTGCCGCTGCCGCCCTCGTCGTCGGCGAGACGGTGGTGCCGGGTATCGCTGGCGTGGTACTGCTTGGTGATACGGCTAAAGACGGGTTCGGCTGGCTGGTGGCGGTGGCGTTCATCGGCGCGGTCGCAGGTGCAGTGGCCGTCGCCATCATGGGGGCCGCCGACCACGCGCGCGCGGAGAAAACCGAGAACAAACAGGTGAGATCACGCCGCTGAGACCTGGGCGCTGTAACTGCGTTTGGCGCGCATGTGGTCACCCCTCCGCGGCGTGCCGGGCCAGAAATTCCACGACTGCCCCGGCGAAGATGTCGTTGCGATCGCCAGCGACCATATGCCCGGCGCCGCCGACGTCGACGAAGTCGATCTCCGGGAAGCGGGCGATGAACTCGTCTGCCTTCTCCTTCGTGACCAGGTCGCTCATTTGGCCTCGGACCAGAAGCATGGGCACGTCGTTGCGAAGAATCGCTTCGACCGCCGCGTGCATGCGATCGACCTCCGTCACCTCGATAGGAGGAAGCGCAGACGTGCCGTCGATGAACTTCGGGTCCCAGTGCCAGTACCAGCGACCGTCGCGGAGGCGCAGGTTCGTCCGGAGTCCGTCCAGGTCCGTGGGGCGACCTCGGTTGGGGTTGTATTCCTGGATGGCGTCAGCCACCTCGTCGAGTGAGGCAAATCCCGACGTCATGCGGTCATACATGAAGCTGTGTATCCGTGTCGCCCCGGACTGATTCATGTCGGGCACGATGTCCACCAAAATGACAGCGCGAACGGTGTTCGGCGAAAGCTCTCCCGCAAGAAGCATCGCCGTGAATCCACCAAGGGAAGCACCGACCAGGACAGGTCGCGGCGGAAGGTCGCGCAGGACTGCCAGTACGTCCCCCGCGAACGTGGTGACGCGGTAGTCGCCGTCCTCGGACCAGTCGGACTCGCCGTGGCCGCGAAAGTCGACCGTGACCGCCTGCCATCCACGCTCGGCGACGGCAGCTGCCGCTCGTCCCCACGACCGGCGGGTCTGGCCGCCGCCATGGAGGAACACGACGGCCGGGGCCAGGGGATCGCCGAGGCGGTCGGCGACGATGCGAACGCCGTCAACGCCGTGAGTGTCGAACGAGTCAGGTGCCGTAGTCACGGAATCCTCCGCCTGAGTTTCATCAGTGGTGACTATTAGTCATAGCAGGGCGAACGTGTCTAGCGCCAGGTCTGTTGACTCAAGACAGTCCTTTGCTAGCCATGATTGGCTGCAAAGGACCGATTTTCGATGTTCGACTTTGCGTCTCGGCCACTGCAGGCCTGATTGACAGCGTGATCCACATCATTGTCTACTAGTCACTACTTCTGAACCGAGATTCGAGGTGCGAATCGGTGAACAAAGATGACTTGATCCTGATCAGCGTCGACGACCACATCGCAGAGCCCGCGGACATGTTCGACGCCCACGTGCCTGCGAAGTACAAGGACAGCGCACCGCAGGTGGTTTTGGAGCCCGACGGCATCCAGCAGTGGTACTACGGCGAGATCCGTGGACGGAACATGGGGCTCAACGCCGTGGCGGGCAAGCCGCGGGAGATGTACAACGTCGACGCGTCGCGCTACGACGAGATGCGGCCTGGCTGTTTCAACGTTGACGAGCGGGTGCGGGACATGAACGCCGGCGGGCAGCTCGCGGGATTGAATTTTCCGAATTTCACCGGCTTTTCGGGCCAGGTCCTCAATCAGGGTCCTGACCGCGAGACGAATCTGGTGATGATCAAGGCCTACAACGACTGGCATGTCGACGAATGGTGCGCCGCTTATCCGGGCCGGTTCATCCCATGCGGCATCCTGCCGCTGTTCGACGTCGCCGAGGCGGCGAAGGAGATCAAGCGACTCGCCGACAAGGGCTGCCACGCGGTGACGTTCTCCGAGAACCCCGAGGCGCTCGACATGCCGAGCATTCACACCAAGCACTGGTACCCGATGTTCGAGGCGGCGTGCGAGAGCAAGACGGTGTTGTGCACCCATGTCGGCTCGTCGTCGAGGTCGGCGATGACGTCGCTGGATGCGCCGCCGAGCGTCGCGATGACTGCGTCGTCGATGATGAGCATGTTCACGTTCGTCGAGCTGCTGTGGGCCGAGTTCTACGTCGATTTCCCCGAGATCAAGTTCTCACTGACCGAGGGCGACGTGGGCTGGATCCCGTACTTCCTATGGCGCGCGGAACACGTGTACAACCGCCATTCCGGATGGACGCAACCGACGTTCCCTGACGGCTACAGCGGCCCGACCGACGTTTTCAGGCGTCACTTCTATACCTGCTTCATCAGTGACAAGGTCGGCGTGAAGAACATGGACTGGTTCAACGAGGACATGTTGTGCTGGGAGTCGGATTTCCCGCATTCCGACAGCAACTGGCCGTTCGCGCCAGAAGACGTCATTGAGACGATGGGACACCTCGAGGCCGCGGTGATCGACAAAATCACTCATGAGAACGCGATGGCCGCATACTCCTTCGATCCGTTCACCTACATCCCGAAAGACCATGCGCGCGCTGGATATCTGCGGTCGCAGGCAACCGACGTCGACGTGGTAACGCACGTGGGGCACAAGGCCAGTCAGCGTGACCGCGATGCGTGGACACGCATGACGACGTTCGCGCGAGAGAGGCAGAACGCGGCACGAGCCGTCGAGGCCACCGGGATCGCCGACCGCGCGACAAGCCTCGGCAACTGAGCAGGGTCGAACGGGTGGCTGACGGCGGGGAGGCAATCGCGCCGTTCGCGGGTTGGCGGGTCGTCGAATTGTCGACCGGCATCGCCGCGTCCTACTGCGGCAAGATGTTCGCCGACGCAGGTGCCGAAGTCGTCAAAATCGAGCCACTGCAAGGTGATCCGATGCGGCGGTGGTCGGCGGGTGGTGGTGCTGGCGCGCTGTTCGGCTACCTTGCCGCCGACAAGAGGTCGGTGCTGCGGGACGACGAAGAGGATTCGGCGCTGATCGGTGGCGCCGACCTGGTAATCACCGATCTGACCGACGGCTGGTCCCTCGATGACCTCGCGGCGCGCGTCGGGCAGTCGGCGGTGGTTGCGGCGATAACGCCGTTCGGCACGGCCGGGCCCTACGTCGACGAGCAGGTCGACGCCAACGAGTTCATTCTCCAGGCGCTGTGCGGCTCGATTGCGGGCCGCGGCTGGCCGGGCTCGGAACCGCTCCAGGCCGGAGGCCGCATCGGCGAGTGGGTGGCAGGGACATTCGCCGCGGTGGCATCCGCGGCTGCCGTGCGGCACGCCCGCAGTGGTGGCGGCGGCGCGGTGATCGATGTGTCGATTTACGAGTCGATGGTCGTCGTGATGGGCAGCCTTTCGGCGATGTCGGCGAGCGTGCTCGGCGGCGATGCATTCATGACCCAGCGCAGTCTGGAGTTGCCGTCGATCGTGCCGACCGCCGACGGGATGATCGGCTTCTGCACCATCACCGCGCAACAGTTTCAGGACTTCCTGGTGCTGATCGACCGGCCGGACCTCCTCGACGACGACGATCTGGCGGCGATGCCCGGACGTGTGCGTCGCCGCGATGAGTTCTTGGCGATGGTCCAGCGCTGGACGGAAACCCGCACCACGAACGAGATCCTGGACCTCGCGGTGGCATTGCGAATCCCCGTGGCGCCCATCGGCACACCCGCTTCGGTGATGAAGGTCGACCACTTCGTCGAGCGTGGCGTCTTCGTCGAATCCACGCGCGGAGCGTCCCAACCGCGCGTGCCCTACCGAAGCACGGCGGTGGCTACCCGCGCTCCGGGCTCGCCGCCGGATGTGGGCGAGGACACCGGACGCGTGCACTGGCAGCTGCGGGGCGGCGAGCCGCAACACGGCCGACCGGACGCCCTTCCGCTAGCCGGAGTCAGGGTGGTCGATTTCACCGCCTTCTGGGCAGGACCGGTAGCCACGCAGATACTGGGGACGTTGGGCGCCGACGTCATCAAGGTCGAAGGCGTCCGCAGGCCCGATGGGATGCGCTTGGCCGGTGGCAGGCCGCCCACGTGGGAGCAGTGGTGGGAATGGGGCCCGGTCTTCCTGTGCAGCAACACGAATAAGCGTGGCATCAGTGTCGAGCTCAGTGAGCCACGAGGCCGTGCGCTCGCGCTCGACCTCATCGCCAGAAGCGATATCGTCGTCGAGAACTTCTCGCCGCGCGTCATGGCCAATTTCGATCTGGAATGGGAAGCGGTCCATGCGGCCAACCCGCGGGCGATCATGGTCCGGATGCCCGCGTTCGGGCTGGATGGACCATGGCGGGACCGGGTCGGCTTCGCGCAAACCATGGAGCAAGCCTCCGGAATGGCTTGGATCACAGGGTATCCCGATGGGCCGCCGATCATTCCACGAGGCGCCTGCGACCCGGTCGCCGGATTGCATGCGGCCTTTGCAGCCATCGCAGCCATCGTTGTGCGTGACCGAACCGA
The DNA here is from genome assembly GCF_003201655.1 of Mycolicibacterium moriokaense. GTDB lineage: Bacteria > Actinomycetota > Actinomycetes > Mycobacteriales > Mycobacteriaceae > Mycobacterium > Mycobacterium moriokaense_A. Next base: position 29,572 of record NZ_QJJU01000013.1, on the reverse strand, counting down.
TGCGGGCATGCAGGTCGAGTCGGCGATGGTTGAGTCGGTGTTGAACGTCGCAGCCGAGATGGTTCTGGAGTACTCGCAGAACGGCATCGAGTTGCGCCGGGACGGAAACCGCGGGCCGGGGGCCAGCCCGCAGGGCGTGTACCGGTGTCACACAGACGACGATTGGGCGGCCGTCGCTCTGCTTGACGACGCGGCGTGGCCTGCCCTGGCGGCCTTGATCGGTCGACCGGAACTCGGCCGCGACCCCGCGTTGATGACGCAGTCCGGCAGGCGTTTTCAAGCTGACCAGATCGACAAGCTGCTCAGTGACTGGGCCGCCCAGCGGACCGTCTGCGAGGCAGTGCGGGCTCTACGTGAGCAGGGCGTGGCGGCGTCGGCCGTTGTGGCCCCGCCCGCGTTGCTTGACGACGAACATTTGCTCGCTCGCGGATTCTGGGAGACCGTCGAACACCCCGTGGTCGGCTCCTACCGTTGCACCGGAATGCCTTTCACTTTCGTAGGCAGACCCCGCCGCTGGGTTCTCACACCGCCTCCGGTGTACGGCCAACACACCGTGGAGGTTCTGACGGACCTGCTTGGGCTGACCGAGGACGAACTAGCCGATCTGCGGGCAGCAGGGGCGATCAGCGACCGCCCGGCAGGTCTGTGAGATGGCCGTCACCCTCTGCATTCCGCCACGCGCAGGCGAGTTGTGCGCGCCGGTTCGCTTCCTGTTGCGGACGGATTCGGTGGTGATGGAACTGACTGCACGGCACCGAATCACAGGCGTCGAGTGGGATGACGCTGAAGGCGCCGTCGTGATGATGGTCGAGGTCACCGACCCCGAGACCGCACGACCGGTCGACGTCCGCATCGACGTCGTCGCCGTGACTTCATCCGCGGCCGATCCGCGGAGTCAGAAGATCGGCACTATCGTGCGCGATGGCCAGAACCATGACGTTGTCGGCACCTATCTTGGCGTCGTCGCCGACGAAAACTGAAGCCCTGCAGGATCGGAGACCAATTGAGCGCACGGAAACGCACCGCAGCCATCGTCGGTGTCTACAACACACGACAGGGCCGACGGCTCGACGGTGACACGTCGAGGAGCCTCGCCCTCGAGGCGGTGCGGGGCGCACTCGACGACGCGGGGATCGAGTTGGACGCCGTCGACGGCATCACCTCGGGTGAGCTGTCCACGACGTTGATCTACGACCTGCGGCTCGGGCCGGCCTGGCAGGGCTTCGGCTTCGGGCTAGGGATGATCACCGAAGCGGCGGCGGCCATAGAGAATGGAATGGCCGAGGCCGTCGTCCTGGTCGCCGCCCAAGCCGACGAGTACCGCGACCACGAAGCCACGGCACCGTGGACACGCCCCGAGAACGAGTTCGTCGCGTCATGGGGAATGTTCACGGCCGCGGAGTTTGCACTCATCGCGCGCAGGCATATGCACGTGTACGGCACGACGCGCGAAGAGCTGTCCATCGTGGCGGCGACGATCCGCAACAACGGGTCGCGCAATCCCGAAGCCGTTTACTACCAACGGGGTCCATTCGCGCTGGACGACATCACCGCATCCCGGCCCATCGCCGATCCGTTCCATCTGCTCGACTGCGCAACCACCACTGAGGGTGGATGCGCGTTGGTGGTGGCCAACGTGGAAAAGTTCGATGTCGCTCGGCCGCCGGTCTACGTGCTGGGCAGCGGATTTGACTTTTGCGGACCGTCCTATCAGCACCCGCCTGCCTGGGATCTGACGGGACGTTCGGGCACCGACCCGAATGGCGTCGTCGGACGACGCGCCGCCGACCTCGCATTCGCCCACGCGGGCCTCGACCGCGACGAGGTGGATGTGCTGGAACTCTACGACCCGTTCTCGTTCGAGATCATCAGGCAGCTGGAGGCTTTCCGCTTCTGTCCGGACGGTGAGGGCGGCCCATTCGTCGCCGACGGACATATCGCGATCGACGGCAGCCACCCCGTCACGACGGATGGTGGAACCATGTCGTTCAGCCACGCGGGCAGGAATCCGCAGATGATGCAGCGCGCGATTCGCGCGGTTCAGCAGATCCGGGGGGACGCAGGCCCGTTGCAGGTTCCCGACGCGCATATCGCCTTGTGCAGCAACGGGGGAGCAGGCGCGATGTTCACCACCGTGGCACTACTTGGAGACCAGCCGAGATGACGTCAGAACAGATCCTGCAACCGCAATCCGGTCGCTTGCCCCACGCCGAGAGCACGATCAGCGCGCCCTTCTGGGAAGGTTGCGCGAAACACGAACTGCGCTACCAGCGTTGCGCGGATTGCGGCAAGGCTAACTTCCCGCCGTCCGAACACTGCCGGTTCTGTCTGTCGTTCCGGCTCGACTGGACGGTGAGCGTCGGGCTCGGTGAGATCTACAGCTGGACGGTGGTGCACCGGCCTGTTACCGCAGAGTTCGCGCCGCCGTATGCGCCTGCGATCGTCGAATTGAGTGAGGGCTACCAGATGCTCACCAACATCATTGGAATTCCCGCCGACGAGCTGAAGGTCTGTCTTGGGGTGCGAGTCGAGTTCCGTTCAGTGAATGCGGATTTGACGCTGCCGTACTTCACCAAGGCCTAACGATGCCCCGCACCGGCGATCTGCCTACCACCGCCTACCTCGTCCTTGGTGTGCTGGCCTCCAACGACGAGCAGCTCACCGCGGGTGAGATCAAACTCCGTGCCGAGTTCTCGGTCGGGTACTTTTACTGGTCGCCGTCGGTCAGTCACGTCAAACGGGAACTCGACCGCCTCCTGGCCCGGGAGATGGTCTCCGAAACTGGCGCCCTGGCCGGAAAGCGCGCCATCACTCTCTACGAGGTGACACCGACAGGCCTGGAAGGTCTTCGCCGATGGGTGCAGCATTTCCCCGCGAATGATCCCGTGGTGATCAAACATCCGGTCATACTGCGGACCTGGCTGGCTCGCGGGGAGGACCCGGAGCGCGCTGCCGAGGCACTCGATCGTCATCTCGAAACCACGCGTGGACGCCTCGACGACGCGTTGTGGAGTCGCCAGCGCGCACGTGAGGTCGGCATCACCGAAGACCCCGACCAACGCATCTCACTGGCGTTGCTTGACTACGCGATCCGCGGCCTATACGCCGAGCTGTCGAGTATCGAACAGCTTCGTGACGAGATCGCCTCGGGCACAACGCGGGATCCGGTCAAACGCGTGAAGCGCCCCAAAGGACAGATAAGGCGGCGCACCGACTAGGACCGTCGTGTCGAAATTGCGCTGAGGGCTGTCGATGGTGTCGATCAACGACCCTGTGTGCAATCTCGCCACTAGTCCGCCAGCGCAGGCAAGACCTTGTCGGTGAGCAGCTGCACTGACTTCCACGCCTCATCGACCGGCATCGCCCCGACAAGCGAGTGCAGCACGATGTGATCACTCGGATTCGCCTTGACGTCGGCGATCAGCTCGTCCGGCGTCATGAATCGGTACCGCCCTGCCGCTTTGACGTCCTCGATGGTCTCGATCTTTTCGGTGCCGTGCATGAACGAGTACACCCGGCCGCCACCCCAACCCGAGTACACGCGGGCCTCCCAGAGGTAGTGCTCGCCGAGTTCCGCCCACGCCCGATCGGGATCCTCGTGCAGGAAGACCATGCCGCGACTGCCGGCGGCGGGCATCACGACGACAGGCCGTTGCCCAGCCGCACTGCACAATTCGCGGTAGTAGTCGGCCACCTCGGGCAGGTGGATGGGCAGGTTCAGAGGCAGTCCGAACTTGACGGCACGGCGCGCGGTGGCGCGGACTCCGCCGCCGACGAAGATCACCGGGTGTGGACGTGTCAGCGGGCTCGGCGTGAAGGTTGGGGACGACCACAACGACGTCACCGTCTGCAGCAGGTCGTCCATCAGTTGCCCGCGATCCTCGAATGGCGTTCCGAACAACTCGTATTCGACAGGTCGGTAGCCCAGCCCGATCGTGACGATCAGTCGGCCGCCGCTCATCGTGTCCACGAGCGCGATGTCCTCGGCGAGACGAACCGGATGCCACAGCGGCCCGAGGGCGCAGTCCACGCTGGCGACGATCTTCGTGGTGCGGGCGAGGAAGAGGGCGGCGGTCAGGATGGGATTGCAGCTCCAGCCGTGCCCGCTCTCGTGGTGCTCGTCGACGCTGATCGCGCTTACGCCGCGCGTCTCCGCCCACGAGCTGAGCTCCAGAGCAGCCTGGATGCGATCACGACGTTCGGGCGGGTTCTCCTGCGGGGAGGCGAAATTGAAGCGCAGGATGGCCATGGTCACGAGAACGCCTTGAGGAAGGTGTCGAGGTCACCGAAGATGTTGTGGTCGACGATCTCGATCCGCATGTCGTCGGGTGACCGGTAGTACGCAAACACCGACGGGGTGGCACCGTCGATCGTGTAGCACATCTCGAGAGCGAATCCCTGGGCATCGAGCGCGGTGGCCGTCGCGTCGAAATCGTCGGTGAAATAGCCCAGGTGATGAACGGCGTTGTCCCGGGCCGCAGTCCACGGTGTGCCGGGCACTTCCTCGATGAGCTCGAGGTGCGGGGCCTGTAGTGAGTAGACGAATTGCATGTCGACGGTTTGCGTTCCCGAAACAGTGCGGATCGGTACAGGGCCTTTCATGGGTTTCGTCCACGTGTAGCCGGCCATTGTGGAGAGGCGCTGAGCTGCGACCGCGAGGTCGGGAGCCACGATTCCTGTGTGGTAGAAGTCCTCGGGCCTGAGCGGAAAGGTCATGGGTGCCCCTAGGTCATTGGCTGGTTGACGCGCCGTCGACGATGAACAGCGCGCCGGTGGTGTACGAACTCTGTTCGGTGCACAGGAAGGCGATAGTGGATGCGACTTCGATGGGAGTGCCCAAGCGGCCGAGAGGTATGCGGGCGACCTCTGCGTCGATGATCTCCGGCACGGTCTGAGCGATCTCTGTCATCGGGGTGTCGATGACTCCGGGAACCACCGCGTTCACTCGGATGTTGCGCGGTGCCCACTTGACCGCGAGGTTGTGGGTGAGGCTGGCGATACCGGCCTTGGCCGCGCCGTAGCCGGGCACCATCGTCACCGCGCGCAACGCCGACAGCGACGAAAGGAAGACCACGCTCGCGCCGCCCGCAGTAGTCGAAGCGGCCAACACCTTGCGCAGTCCGACGGTGAGCCGGTAGGGCGCGGTGAGGTTGAGTGCCACCGATGCCTCGAAGCCATCGGGCTCTGCCTCGTTGAGTCCGCCGGGAAAGTTGGCGCCTGCGTTGTTCACCAATACGTCGAGTGTGCTTGTCGCCGAGATCAATTCGTCGATCGAATCCGACTCGGTGAGGATCAGCCGGCGATAGGTCATTCCGGTCAGATCGGTGTCGTAGTCGTGGGGCGTGGTCTTGGTGCCGGTGATCGTGACGGTGGCACCGGCATCGCGAAAGAGGGTGGCCGTCGCGTGCCCGATCCCGCTGGTGCCGCCTGTGATCAGTGCGTGGGTCCCGGTGAAGTTGAAGGTGACGCGTGCGGTCATGAGTATTCTCCGATCTTTTTGGTCAGCCACGCGGTCTCCCAAAAGTTAATGCTGTCCGCGAGCAGCGCTTCGTGTGCCGTCTTCAGCACGGCCTTCGCCGCGGCGTTGCCGGGATCCGTATGGGCGACGACCTCGGCCAGGCGGATCGCGTGTACGGGACTGCCCGCCGCAACATGCTCCTCGGCACGGGCGACGAGACGGTCGGCGCCGACGAGCTGCACGAGGTCGGCGTCAAGCTCCGCAGGTCCTATGTCGTACAGCTCGGTGGTCGAACGATGGTGAAACCAGCCGGAGTAGTTCTCCCAGATCGCCCGCACATCCCACGACACCTTGCCGTAGCCCTCGCCGACCACGAGTTCGGCGGGCAGCTTGATCTCACGCATCAGGGTGTGAACGTCGGCGCCTGCGTTCATTCCCGCCACGGTGCGATCGTGGATGTATGCGACAGCGTCGCGCAGGCGCGTCAGCTCGGCGTCGATGCGTTCGGCGCCGACGATGGGGTCGAAGTGCCCGGTGATCAACACCTCCGGCCGCAGCAGTCGCACCCGTTCGATCGAGGCGATGGTGGTGAGTGCGTCGCGGTAACGGTCGCCGCGCATTGTGACGAGGTTCGGGATGTGACCGAACACGGGTCCGAAGGTATTCCCGCACAGGCACACCCGTTGCTCCGGTAGCCAGACGACCATCGAATCGGTGGTTTCACCGCCGGGTGTCGCGAGCAGTTCGATGGTCCGGCCGCCCACGGTGAGAACCAGCGTGTCGTCCACATCCACGTCGGCGGCGTGGTCGGCTTGCGCGGGTAGCTTCTTCCCGAACCGCGCCTGAATGGCCGCGATTCCATTGGCAAGCTTGTCGGAGAACGCGAATGCGCTGTTGCCCGCGCGGTAGGAGACCAGGCGCTCGTTGTCGTCGCGCCACTGGCGCCAATTGGCCTGGGCGATCACCTGGGTGCCCGGATCCCGCATCGTGTCCAGCCCGCCGACGTGGTCGTAGTGGCCCTGCGTGACGATGATGTAGCGGATGGGTGCTTTGTCAACCGCGTCGAAATTGGTCCGGTGTACCTGACTCTCGAATCCCATGCCCGTGTTGATGACGACTCGGCCGTCGTCGGTTGTCAACAGGTAGGCGTTCGACAGTCCCGGTGAGCACCAGATGCCCGGTGCTACCTCCTCGGCGCGCTCGGCAGCGGCGGGCGCCAGCGCATCTGCTCCGGGTCGGGACCGGTAGATCGGTTCAGTCATCGTCTAATGTCCTTCGGGCCGCACGTCGAACCGTTCGAAGTAGAAGGCGAAACGAGAGCGTAGTTCGTCCGGCGATACGCCGAAGTGCCTTTGCAGGTCATAACGCACCGCGCCGTGCTTTCCGCGAGGGTTGCCGTCGAGGTATTTGTGAAATGCCCTGCGAACCTTGGAGGTCAGCTCGACCTCTGCGCGGCCGTAGAGATCGTCGAGCAGCTCGAGCTCGTGGCCGTTGAGGTGATGGAATGCGATGTCGATGCTGCGTTCGGCGGGCACAAGGCCACGGTCGCGCACGCATGAGCCCAACAGTCGCTCGACGCGGTCGGTCCAGTAGTCGAGCAGCCATTGCGGTTCGATGTTGCGTCTGCGCAGCCGGTCGGAGTAAGCCATCATCGTGATCGCGGACTGAACCACTGCGACCGGGTCTCGGTGGGTGAACGCGACGGTAGCGTCCGGGAACGTCGCCATCAGGGGGCCGAGTTGCTCGCAATGCTGCGGTGACTTCAGCACCCAGGTGCGGGGACCACGCAAGAAGGTCAACGCCTGCAGGACCTTCTTCATGTACCCGTAGTGGCGGTTCTGGTCGAGGCCGAGATAGTAGTCGCGCCAACCCGGTACGCGGGCATGCCACTCGAGCACATAGGCGGCGAAGTCGAGATCGAGGACCTCGACCTCTTCTTCGATCGCCTCGGGGTAGCGGTCGTGCATCGCAGCGGTGGCCGGTGCGCTGACCATCATCGCGTCGTGCTCCGCCTTCGCCCGGGTGTACCGCGGATCGACGCCGTAGACATCCGGTCCGTCGCCCGGAATAGGCAGTGGCTCTTGACTTTCCCAGTACGGCAGAGCCCTGCGGCGTGGGTCCGCCGCGAGCAGGTTTACTAGGTGTGTGGTGCCCGAGCGCGGCATTCCGACCACGATGAACGGCTTCTCGATCGGGATCGACTCGATCTCGGGGTGACGCTTGAGCAGATCGGTCAACGACAGCCGGTTCCGCAGCAACCGCACGATTCGCTGGCGCAGTGTGCCACGGATCAGTTGGGTCAGGCCGTCATCGGCTTCGATCGCGCCGACGTAGGCCGCGACCCGTTCCCACAGGCCGTCGGTATCCGCGAAATCGTCGACGCCCGCCTCGGCGACGGCCTCCTCGACCATCCGGTCGATGTTGAGGTCGACCTGACGGCTTTCGGTGTGGTCGAGGATCTGCTGCTGCACATCCGTGAGCTGTGGAGCTGTCAGGTCGTCGAAATGCAGCTCGGCGGCTCCACTGCTCATCGTTGAGTCCTCGGGATCACTGTTGCATGATTCGAATATTCGACATACCGTTCGATATTGTGACGCTGAATTTAGACGTTCGAGGCAAAGACCGTCAAGCGCCATCTCCGCCCACGGAGCGGGTCATCGCCGTGATGCACCTGTTGGCCGCAGACCCGGAGCGGAGTCTCTCGCTTGCGGAGATCTCCCGCAGCCTCGGCATCAGCCGGGCCACCGGGCACGCGATCTTGGCCACCTTGGCGCATCATCAGTGGGTTGTCCGGCACGAGCCGACGGCGGGATACTCGTGGGGGCCCGCGATCGGCGCACTGGCCCAACCGACCAACGGCAGTGAGTTTCGTCCAGTTCTGCAAGAGCTCTCCGATACTGTTGGCGCGCAAGTCTTTCTGGCTCGCCGCGAGGATGCGTCACTGGTGGTAACGGACTCTGTCGGCGATTCCCTCGCCGCACCGCGGATCAAGTCGGGCCTACGCATGCCGTTGGTCGCGCCGTTCGGACGCGACTACGTGGCGTGGGCATGCGATAAGGACATCAAGTCGTGGCTTGAGGGAATTGGTACGCCGTCTGTGCGGCTGCGTCGGCGGCTCACTGCGGTCCTGGCCCAGGTGCGTCAGCGCGGATACGTCATCGAACGGCACAGCCGCGAGTACGTCCGTGTGTTCGTGGCGCTGCGCGCGCTCGCCGCAGACGGTGAGCCCGATCCGATCACCGCGCGGCTGGCGGGGGCCTTCGCCGACCTCACGCTGGTCGACTATCTACCCGATGAAGTCGAGGACGGCGTCCACCAGATCGCGACCATCTCGGTGCCCATCAAAGACGGCGACGGCGTGGTCGCGATGTCGATTACCGCCGCCCCGTTCGGCCCTCTGACTTCCGCCGAGGTGCGCGCAATTGGGTCTGCCGTACGCGATGCCGCTCAGAAGATCGAAAATCGGTTGAGTTAAGGGCGCGCTGTCTAGGGCGACAACCCCAGTCGAACACGAGATGCCGCAAGACTAAGTGCGCGAGCGGCCAATCTGCCAGTGCTGCTTCGCTTTCCGCGAAGAAACTTGCCCGCCAGCAATCCGCAGCCGAAGCCCGCAAGGAAGACGCGCCTGGTGCGTCGCCGGTTCCTCCGCGCTGATGCGATGAATCCGCACAGCGCCGCGCTGGTGGCGACCGCCAGGAGCAGAAGAATCAGGTGTGCCGTCCCGAGCGACCCCATCCGCACGATCCAACCACCGTCGTCGCCGGATCAGCGTCGTCGGTCATCGTTCGTGACCAAAGCGAGCATGAACCGTTAGCAGCCGATCTCTGCAGTAGCGACTTGATGTGAATTATCACTAACTACGTGATGCATCCTCCGATCAGCCACTTTGTGAAACCAAGCGCTGCAAATCCCGCATTTGTTGGCGTATTTCAGTGACGGGCACTTGCCAGATCGTCCGGGTTGTTATCTACTAAGTGAATTACGCCTAGTTTGATGAAGGAGTGCTGATGAGTTCACGCGTCGCGGTGGTGGGTGTCGGGATGATCCCGTTCACCACGCCGAGGAATACCCAGCCGTACGACGTGATGGCCGAAGCGGCCGCGCGCAAGGCTCTCGAGGATGCCGGCATCGAGTACGCACAGGTGCAGCAGGGATATGTGGGTTATGTCTACGGCGACTCGACGTCGGGACAGGCCGCGATGTACGGGCTGGGGCAGACCGGAATTCCGATCCTCAACGTCAACAACAACTGTTCGACCGGCTCGTCGGCGCTGTTCTTGGCGCGGCAGGCGATCGAGACAGGCGCAGCCGATTGCGTCATCGCGCTCGGCTTCGAGCAGATGATGCGCGGCGCACTCGGTTCGATGTGGAGCGACCGGCCGAGCGCCTTCACCCGTTTCGACGACGCCACCAAGGCGCTGCAGGACTGGGACGAGCAAGCTCCGATGGCCGCCCAGTACTTCGGCGGCGCCGGCGCGGCATACGCCGAGAAGTACGGAATGGACCCCAAGGTCTTCGCCCAGATCGCGGTCAAGGCACGCAAGCACGCCGCCAACAACCCCTATGCGGTGTTCCGCGACCCGGTCAGTGTCGAGGAAGTGTTGGATTCCCCGCAGATCTTCGGCCCGCTGACCCGGTTGCAGTGCTGCCCGCCCACCTGTGGCGCGGCTGCCGCAATCCTGTGTAGCGAGGAGTTCGCCGACGCCAACGGGCTCGACCGCTCGGTGGTGATCAGGGCCCAGGCCATGGCCACCGACTTCGCGTCGACCTTCAGCGGCGACATGATGACGTTGGTCGGCTACGACATGGCCAAGGCCGCCGCCGATCAGGTCTACGAAGCGGCAGGTATAGGTCCGGAGGACATCCGCGTCGTCGAACTGCACGACTGCTTCACCACCAACGAACTGCTCACCTACGAAGTCCTCGGTTTGACCCCGGAAGGTACCGCCGAGAAGTTCATCGCCGACGGCGACAACACCTACGGCGGGCGGGTCGTCACCAACCCGTCGGGCGGGCTCCTGTCGAAGGGCCACCCGCTCGGTGCAACCGGTCTGGCGCAATGCGCCGAGCTGGTCTGGCAGCTGCGCGGGCAAGCCGAAGCGCGCCAGGTCGACGGGGCCACGCTCGCCTTGCAGCACAACATCGGACTCGGCGGTGCCGCCGTCGTGACCCTCTACGAGAAGGTGAGCTGAAGCAATGCCCGTGGATCAGAGTGTGGTCGGGAAAGAGCTGCCGCCGCTGACCATGACGGTGGACGCCGGTCGGCTTCGCTTCTTCGCCAAGGCGATTGGTGAAACCAACCCCGTATTCACCGACCTCGAAGCCGCCAAGGCTGCGGGGCACCGTGACTTGCCGGTTCCGCCGACGTTCCTGTTCGGCATCGAACTCGAAAGCCCCGGCCCATTCGGGTGGCTGTCCGGCATCGGCGTCGACTTGCGTCGTGTGCTGCATGGCGAGCAGTCCTTCACCTATCACTCGCCGGCAGTGGCAGGCGACGTGCTCACCGTGGCACCCCGGATCGGCGACGTGTACAGCAAGAAGGGCGGGGCGTTGGAATTCATCGAGAAGGCATCCACGGTGACCCGCGAGAACGGCGACCTGGTCGCCGAGCTGAAAACCGTGATCGTCGTGCGCAACATTGGAGACGCCAAGTGACCGCCATACAGGACGTCGCGATCGGTACCGAGTTGCCACCCTTGGAGCTGCCGCCGATCTCTAGGACGACGCTGGCCTTGTTCGCGGGTGCATCAGGCGATCACAACCCGATGCATATCGACATCGACGTCGCGAAATCGGCGGGGCTGGATGATGTCTTCGCGCACGGCATGCTGTCGATGGCCTATCTCGGCAGATTGTTAACCGATTGGGTTGACCCGCAGGCGATCCGCAGCTATCGGGTGCGATTCGCCGCCATCACACCCCTACACGGCAAGCCGACCGCGACCGGCACGGTCACGGCGATCGAAAACGGCTTGGCCACACTCGAACTCACCGTCACGCTCGCAGACGGCACCGTAACACTCACCGGCGACGCAGTCGTCGCACTCTGAAGGGACGTGTAACTCATGGGAACTCTTGATGGCAAGGTCGCCATTGTCTCCGGCTCAGGCCGTGGCATCGGGCGCGAGATCGCATTGAAGCTGGCGAGCGAAGGGGCGAAGGTCGTGGTCAACGACCTCGACGCCGAGCCCGCGAAGGAAACCGTCGCCGCAATCGAGTCCGCGGGCGGACAGGCCGTCACCTGCGTCGGCAGCGTCACCGATACCGACTTCGGTGAGCGGTTCGTGCAGACCGCCGTCGACAACTTCGGCGGGTTGGACATCATCGTGAACAACGCCGGATACACGTGGGACTCGGTGATCCAGAAGATGACCGACGAGCAGTGGGACGCCATTCTCGACGTACACCTCAAGGCTCCGTTCCGGATCCTGCGCGCCGCGCAGCCGGTCATCGCCGCCTCGGTCAAGAACGCCAAGGCCGCCGGTGAGCCCATCCCGTGTCGCAAGGTGGTCAACATCTCCTCGCTCGCCGGTACCGGCGGCAATGCCGGACAAGCCAATTACTCGGCGGCCAAGGCAGGCGTCACAGGCCTGACGAAGGCATTGGCCAAGGAGTGGGGCCGCTACAACGTCACCGTCAACACGGTGGCGTTCGGCCTGATCAAGACGCGGCTCACCGAGACCCCCGCCGACGGCGACGGCACGATCGATGTGGCAGGCAAGGAGATCAAGGTCGGGGTGAATCCGAATCTGCTCGCCGCGATGGAGCAGATGGTGCCCCTTGGTCGCGGCGGCACCCCGGCTGAAGCGGCCGGAGCCGTGTACCTGTTCTGCCTCCCCGAATCCGACTACGTCAGCGCGCAGACTTTGGTTTGCGGCGGCGGCTTCAGCTTCTAGGAGCAGACGTGAGCACCACGGCGTACCGGTCAACCTGGGCCGACGACGACGTCATCGCCCTCAAGGAGATGGCAACCAAGTTCTTCGAGACTGAGGCCTTGCCGCACCGAGAGCGATGGGCCGCACAGAAGTGCGTGGACCGCGATTTCTGGTACAAGGCAGGTGAACTCGGGTTGCTCTGCACGTCGGTGCCGGAGGAATACGGCGGTGGCGGCGGAACCCTGGCCCACGACTTCGCGGTCATGGAGGCACAGGCCGCCTGCGGCGAGAGCGGTTTCGGCAACCAGGTACACAGCGGGTTGGTCGCGCACTACATCCTCGCGTACGGCACCGACGAGCAGAAACGACGCTGGTTGCCGGGGATGGCGAGTGGGAAACTGGTCAGCGCCATCGCGATGACCGAGCCCGGTGGTGGATCCGACCTGAAAGCGTTGCGCACCAGTGCCATCCGTGAGGGGGACCACTACCGGCTCAATGGCGCGAAGACCTTCACCTCCAACGGCAGCTCGGCCGACATCATCGTGCTCGTCGTGAAGACGGACCCCGCAGCAGGCACCAAGGGGGTGTCGCTGCTGGTACTGGAAACGGCCGACGCGCCGGGGTTCCGAGTCGGTCGTGTTCTCGAGAAGGTCGGGATGAAGGCGCAGGACACCGCCGAGTTGTTCTTCGACGACGTCCTGGTCCCCGCCGAGAACCTGCTCGGTGACGAGGGCGCCGGATACGGCTACGCCATGCGGCAGCTGGCTCACGAGCGGCTGGTGGTCGCGGTCTGGGGTACCGCGGTAATGGAGAGCGCCGTCGAGGAGACGGTGAAGTACACGAAGGACCGGCACGCGTTCGGCACCTCGCTCTTCGACATGCAGAACACCCGATTCGAACTCGCCGAGTGCGCGACAATCGCGCGGATCGCCCGGGTCTTCGTCGACGACTGCATCGAGCGCCACCTGCGCGGTGAGCTCGACGCGACGACGGCGTCGATGGCAAAGGCCTGGGTCACCGATATGCAGGTGGCTGTAATCGACCGATGTGTGCAACTCTTCGGCGGCTACGGGTACATGCTGGAATACCCGATCGCGCGCATGTTCGTCGACTCGAGGGCGCAGAAAATCTACGCAGGCGCCAACGAGGTCATGAAGGAACTGATCGCGCGCTCGCTGTAGCGCCGTTCTGAGGAGCAGACATGTACGTGACCCAATCGTTGCACCGAAACCTGCAGCAGAATCCCAATCGACCGGCCACGATCTACCGCGACCGCGTCCGCACGGTGGCCGAGTCAGCTGAACGCATCGCCCGCCTGGCCGGTGCACTGACCGCGTTGGGTGTGCAACGCGGCGAACGGGTAGGCATCCTCGCACTGAACTCCGACCGCTACCACGAGTACTTCTACGCGGTGCCGTGGATCGGAGCCGCAGTCAATCCGGTGAACATTCGGTGGAGCCCCGCCGAGATCGCCTACTCGTTGGTTGATTCGGACACCCGGGTGCTAGTTGTCGATGATGCCTTCGCGCCGGTGATTCCGGCACTGCGCGAACAGGTTTCGGGGCTGGAGACGGTAATCCACGGCGGCGATGGCGAACTTCCTGCGGGCACGGTGAGCTACGAGGCGTTGATCGCGGAGCACGCGCCGGTCGAAGACACCCGCACCGGCGGCGACGAGCTGCTCGGAGTGTTCTACACCGGCGGTACCACGGGTCATCCCAAAGGTGTGATGCTGTCCCACAATAATGTGCTCACCTCGGCCCTCGGCGGCCTCGCCTCAGGTCAGATGGTTTCGTCCGGCGGGTACCTGTTGCACGCGGCACCGCTGTTCCACCTCGCGGCCATCGGGGCATGGACATGCGGATGTCTTGCCGGCTCGACCCACGTGATCGTGCCGATGTTCACGCCGGCCGACGTGGCGCGTGCGATCAGCGAGCACGCGGTCACGGATGCATTGCTGGTGCCGACCATGATCCAGATGTTGGTCGATGATCCCAACGCCGCGACGAGCGACATGTCCAGCTTGGTGCACATGACCTACGGCGCCTCGCCGATCTCGGAGGCACTGCTCGAGCGGGCGCGCAAAGTGTTTCCCACGGCGGGCTTCACGCAGGGTTACGGGATGACCGAAATGGCACCGGTGGTGGCAATCCTGACCGCGGCGGACCATGACGACCCCGCACTGTGCCGGGCGGCGGGCCGCGCGGCGCCGGTTGTCGAGGTCCGCATCGTCGATCCCAACGGCGACGAGGTACCACGCGGCGAGGTCGGCGAGATCGTCGCGCGCGGCGACAACATGATGCTCGGCTACTGGAACCGACCCGACGACACCGCCGCAGCGATCCGCGACGGGTGGATGCACACCGGGGACGGCGGCCGGATGGACGAGAACGGATACATCTTCATCGTCGACCGGATCAAGGACATGATCATCACGGGTGGCGAGAACGTGTACTCCGCCGAGGTGGAGAACGCGCTGGCCAGCCATCCGGCGGTGGCGGCGTCCGCGGTGATCGGTGTGCCCGATCCTGATTGGGGTGAACGCGTCCACGCCGTTGTGGTGCTCCTGCCCGGCCAACAGGCGACCGCGGACCAGATCCGCACGCATTGCAAGGGGCTGATCGCCGGTTACAAGTCGCCCCGCAGTGTCGACTTCGTCGACGCATTGCCGATGTCCGGCGCCGGCAAGATCCTCAAACGCGAACTCCGCAAGCAGTATTGGGATGACGCAGGAAATCAGGTGTCTTGATGACGGCAGGTCCGTCGGAGCGATCTGTGGCCCGGCCTGCGCGCGGCACCCGCCCTGCGAACCGTCGACAGCTCATCGTCGACGCCGCGACGGATCTGTTCTCCCGCAAGGGATACTCGGCCGTCGCCATGGGAGATGTCGCTGAGGCGGTCGCAATCGGTCCGTCGGCGTTGTACCGGCATTTCCGGGGCAAGCAGGACCTGCTCGCCGCCGTCGTGGGTGATGCACTGAGCACTCTCGACGACGCGATCACCGTGGCCGAGAACGGACGGTCGTCTGATGTAGCGGCGAAGCTGGCCGCAATCGTGCTCCGGCATCGTCGTGTGGGAGTTCTGTGGCAGCGCGAAGCGCGACAGCTCTCGGCCGGCGACCGAGTGAAATTCCGGGCGGCCGTCGAGCAGATCGCTTCTCGGTTCGCCGCGCTGATCCGAGCACGACGCCCCGGCCTTGCTGCCGTCGAAGCCGACCTGCTGGCTTGGTCGGGGCTCGCGGTCGCAACCAGCGTGTCGTATCACAGCCTGGACCTGCCTGAACCCGAATTCACCACCCTCCTGGGTGGATTGATCACCACCGTCGTGGACGCTCCGATACACCTTGCGCCATCACCGTCCACCCACCGTCCCAAGACGAGGACGCTGCGGACACAATCACGCCGTGAGGCGATCCTGACCGAGGCGACAAAACTCTTCGCGGCCAATGGGTTTGCGGGCGTGAGCACAGAAGATATCGGTGGCAGCGTCGGGATCAGCGGGCCCAGCGTCTACAACCACTTTGCGGCCAAGTCGGACATCTTGGTCGCCGCCATGTTCCGTGGTGACGAATGGCTGCAGATGGATATGCACCGCGCATTCGCTCAGGCATCGGATGCACGTGACGGGCTGCACCGATTGCTCGGCAGCTACTGCGCCTTCGTCCTCGACAATCCGCACCTCATCCAGGTGCTCGTTTCCGAGGCGGGGAACCTGCCCGAACCGGAACGCCATCGCACCAGAGCTGCTCAATATGCCTATATCGCCGAGTGGGTGAGCTTGGTGCGCGAGGTGCACACGCAGTGGGACGCCGTGCGGGCCCGGATCCGAGTTCAGGCCGTTCAGACGATGATGAACGACATCGCCCTCACGCCGGCGCTTCGCACCCACCCAGGCGTCGAGTCGGCGTTGGTCACTATCGGCACTGAGCTTCTCGCCACTGCAGACGGTACGAGGGTCGGATGATCACCGAGGACCGGGTCTGCTTCGGTGGCGTGCACACCCGACGTCTTTCGGTCGCGGGCAGCGGAGCCCCGATCGCCTTGCTGCACGGATTCGCAGACAGCGCCGATACCTGGCGAGGGGTGCTGACCGCATTCCACGCAGCCGGGCGGGCGGCCTTCGCCGTCGACATGGTCGGCTACGGTCATGCGGATCCGCGTAAACCTGGCCCGATCATGCCGCAGCTCGACGCATTCATCGACGCGACGATCGCCGCTACAGGGGATGTCATCTTGATGGGCAACTCGCTGGGGGCCTGCGTCTCCGTGCGCGCCGCATCTCGCGGGTCCGAGAACATCCGCGGTGTTATCGCGGTGGACGAGCCCATTCTCGCGTCGCACTCGCTGATGCGACTCAGTCGTGGGCGCGCCGATCCCTTTCGGGTGCTGGAGCATCGAATGCCTATCCCGAAACGCCTGTACCACAGTGCCATTCGCGGTACTTTCGCTCGATTACTGTACGCTGATCCCGCCAAGGCAGACCCCAGGGTGCTCGCCAGCTTCGTCGGGCAGGTTCCCGACCAGGCGCACCTTCGCAATCTGCTCGCGGACGCGCGGATGATCGCACTCGAGACTGCCGCGGGCTACGACTCGGAGCGCGTCACGTGTCCTCTGCTGGTGATCCATGGCCGCAAGGACCGCGTTATCCCGGTGCATGCCAGCAGGCGCCTGCAGGAATCGGTGCCTGCGAGCGCCCTTGTCGTCCTGCCGAATTCGGGCCACTGCCCCCAACTCGACGACCCGTGCGAGTTGGCGCGTCACGTTATGCAGTTCATCGATAGGGGAGGGAAATGACAACAAATACCGCGATCCGCGACAAGGTCGTCGTCATCACCGGCGGCGCGCGCGGCATCGGTTTCGCCACCGCGACGGCGCTGCACAACCTCGGCGCCAAGGTCGCAATCGGCGACGTCGACGAAGCCAAGCTGAAGGAGTCGGCGACCGACCTCGGTCTGCACGTCTACGGCAAGCTCGACGTCACCGATCCGGAGTCGTTCGCGGCATTCCTCGATGAGGTTGAACGCCAACTCGGTCCGCTGGACGTACTGATCAATAATGCGGGAATCATGCCCGCAGGCAAGGTGATCGACGAGTCGGACAAAGTGACCCGTCGCATTCTGGACATCAACACCTACGGAGTCATTTTGGGCAGCAAGCTTGCCGCCCAGAGGATGGTCCCGCGCCGCCGCGGCCACATCATCAACATCGCCTCGCTGGCCGGCGAAAGCCCAACACCCGGACTTGCGACGTACTGCGCCAGCAAGTACGCCGTGCTCGGGTTCACCGACTCGGCACGGATCGAATACCGCGACACCGGCGTCCACTTCTCCTCGGTGCTGCCGACATTCACTAACACCGAGCTCGTCGCGGGCACTTCAGGGGCGAAACTGCTGAAGAACGCCGAGCCTGAGGATATCGCCGACGCGATCATCGGGCTCATCACAAAGCCGGCGCCGCGGGTGGCAGTGACCAGGATCGCGGGCATCATCGCCGGATCGATGAAGTTCCTCCCGAAGTCGACCGGCGAATTCATCGGCCGCAAGCTCGGTATGGAGCACGTTTTTCTGGACGAAGTCGACAACGCCGCACGGAAAGCCTACGAAGATCGCGCCAGGGGAACCGAGTCCTGAACGTGTTGACCAAGCCGTCGCACCGCCGCGATCGCCGGAAGGCCGCCGCACCGCAGCAAGCAGATCCGCCAATCCTTGAGCAGTGAGGCCGCGCGGGATGCCAACGAGCAGCCGGAACGTCACCTGGGGATATGTTGTGGATGCGGGTGTAGCGGATATCGGTTTGGATGCCAAAGCGTCCCGATACAGCTATCAGTTAGGGATGCCGGAGCCTCCCAGATTGTGCGGCCATGCGTCAGTATGGCTAGATTGAGTCGTCGCGGTGAGGACGTCGCCGCGGCCCGAGGAACGGAGTGAGTCTGTGCGTGGCTCTTCCGCAGGCCCGTCTCCTCGCCCCATCCGGCCGGTAGCGACCCGCATTCTTACGCGGTTCGTCACCACACCGCCCGGTTGGGATGTGATTCAACGTTGCCATCGCCGAAGTAGCTGAGTACGCGCACCTGAGCGATGCGGACGTCGAGGCGATCGCGTTGTCGCTGGATGAGATTCGATGTGACATCGAGGCGTCGCTCGGCACCAAGGACCGCGCATATATCAAGCGCGTCATACGATTTCAGCGCTGCCTTGAAATTGCCGCCCGGCTGACGATTTTTGGCAGCCGAGGCAAGACAGGGTGGACGCTTGGCACCGTGGGCTTGCTCGTGTCGAAGTGCATCGAGAACATGGAGCTCGGTCACAACATCACCCACGGCCAGTGGGATTGGATGAACGACCCGGAGATCCACTCCAACACCTGGGAGTGGGACATGGTCGGCCCGTCGTCGCAGTGGCGCTACTCCCACAATTACCGCCACCACGTGTTCTCCAACGTGATCGGGATGGACGACGACCTCGGCTTTGGCGTCATCCGCGTCAGCCGCGACCAGGAGTGGAAGCCGGGCTACCTGTGGGCTCCGTTGCGGGCGGTCGGGCTGTCCATCGTCTTCGAGTGGGGCATCGCGCTGCACAACCTGGCCGCAGAGCAACGCGATCAGCCGACCGAGGAGGGCAAGGCCGCGCTCAAGCGCGCCATGATGCGAAAAATGGGCCGCCAGGCTGCCAAGGATTACCTCTTCTTCCCGGCGCTGAGTGGCCGTCGCTTTCTCCGGACGTTCTTGGCGAATCTCGTCGGCGCCGGCTTCCGCAACGGTTGGGCGTACATCGTGATCGTCTGCGGGCACTTCGTCGATGGCGCAGAGAAATTCACCCCCGCGGCCGTCGAGAACGAGACGAAGGGCGAATGGTATCTGCGGCAGATGCTGGGAACCGCGAACTTCAACGCGGGCCCTGTCCTGAGGTTGATGAGTGGAAACCTCTGCTATCAAATCGAGCATCACCTGTTCCCCGATCTGCCGAGTAATAGGCACCCCGAGATTGCCGCGCGAGTTCAGGCAATCCTGGCCGAATACGACCTGCCCTACACGACGGGTCCGTTGATTCGGCAGTTCTGGTACACCGTGCGAACCATCTGCAAGCTGTCCCTTCCGGATCGCTTCCTGACGGCGACCTCAGATGACGCGCCGGAGACGGCCTCCGAGGAAAAGTTCAGGGCGGTTGCGAATGATCCCCGGGTGCTCGACGCGCACGTCGTCGGTACACGCAGACGCGGGTTGGATACCGCGATCACAGACCACGCTCAGCAGCGGATCAAACGAGGCCCGCGGTGGCCTGCGTTGCAGCGCTTCGCTGCCATGGTCGCGCTGCGTTTCTCCTGATCAGTGGCGTGGCAGGGCTCCGCAAAGTAGCTGATAAGAGGAGCGCCATCGTCGTCACGTTCGACGAGGACTACAACAACATCACGACGGGCGTCGGCAATGAAGGCAATCACATCGTCACGATCGTCATCCCGTGACAGGGAGCCATCGACGCCGGGATGCGCCCGGGTCACTTCGTTGCCGGCGACCAGTACAACCACTACAGCCTGCTACGCACGATCGAAGACTCGCTCAACCTTCTCCCTCTGACGAACAATGACCGATTCGCCCAACCCATGAACGAGTTCTGGCAGGAGGAATTGGTGTAGCGGTGGATTCGGATGCATTGTCTCGCAAGACAATATGTAAGAGTGGAGACATGCCGGCAGCTTGAACACACGTGAACGACACGAGTAACGGACCGCCGTACGTAACGACTTTGAGGTGTGGACAACCGATCAGACGTTTCAACGCCTGGATAAAATGGCGACAGAGTTCGTCTCGCTTTCGGTTCTGGATCTGTCAGCACCGCTTATCGTGTACGGGACCGTAATTCGCTCGGGAGGCTGATGTGCACACGTTGCCGTTCGGCCGCTACCCCTTGGACGAGTTGGGTCCGAACCACGAACGGGCTGGGCCAGGATGATGGTCGTCGACCAGTACCTGTGGTTCCTGCACCTCGATCGCCGGATGGGGCTCGACCTCGACCTTGGTCCGCTGCATATCCATCTGTACGGCCGATCTGTCTTCTTCATGTGGGTCACGGTCGGGATCCTGGTGATCGGCGGTATCGCGGTGTCTGCATCGCGAAAGCCGGAGCTGATCCAGAAGTGGCGCACATGGGTCGTCATCGCGGTGGCTGTCGGCATCCCGATCTGGATAGGTCAAGGCACGACTGCCGCGGTCGCCGCAGTGCTGGCAGTGGTCGCGGTTGTCGAATATGGGCGGTTGGTGAGTCTCAGCAGAGTCGACACCTGCGTGCTGCTGGCGCTGGCTGTGCTGTATCCGCTCGCGGCGTGGCTGCGCCCATCTCTTTTGGCCGCCGTCCCGATCGTTATGTTGTTCTGTGCACTGCCATCGGTGCTCGGCGGTGACGTCGAAAATGGTGGCAGGCGCTCCGTATTCACCGCGTTCGGTTCGGTGTGGATCTGTTGGTCCCTGGCGCACCTCGTGCTGTTGGAGCCAAACGCGTATCTGGTGTGCTTCGCCGTATCGGCCACTGACGTCGCAGCGTGGTGCGGCGGAAAAGGGTTGCGCCGCTTGCGCTGGGCGCGCCAGCCGTTGTCCCCGCTGAGTCCGAACAAAACGGTCGGCGGGATGGTCGGCGCGAGCATCGGGGCGTTCATCGTGCTTACGTTGCTCGGCACGATTTCGATCGGTCTGCTCATCGCGGTGTCGATCGGCGGCTTGTTCGGCGACCTCCTCGAGTCGATGCTGAAGCGGCAGGCCCAGGTCAAGGACGCAGGCGAATGGCTGCCTGGCTTCGGAGGCCTGCTCGACCGGATCGACTCTCTGCTGGTCGTGCTACCGCTGGCGTATCTCATCGGATGAGCAAGCTTCGTTCTGGTGCAACACAATTCATCGCGCAGGAGCGCGAGTCACGTGTCTGGACGGTGATCGCCCGCCTCGTCACGAGCCCCTACGGTCTGCTGCTGGCATTCGTATGGGGTTTCACCGAAGCGCTGAGCTGGTTCATCGTCGCCGAGATGGCGTTGATACTGTTCGCCGCCGCCGTCCCTCGCCGCGTGATGCCATGGGCCGCAGCGGTGATCGTCGGCTCCGTGCTCGGTGTGCTAACCAATGCGTGGCTGACGTCGCGCGGCACGTTGTTGCCCGCACCGCTGACGACCCCGCGGATGGCGGCGACGGCCTTCGGCCAGCTGGCTGCCGGTCCCAGCGCGATGATGCATCAAGCGTTGTCGGGCATCCCCGTCAAGGTGTACGCCCGCGCCGCCGGTGAACATCACATCGAATTGTGGAACCTGGCCCGCTGGACGCTGCTGGAGCGTGGACTGCGGATCTCGGGAGTCGGATTGGTGGTCTGGCTGCTGTCAAAGGTGTTCCATCCCTTGCTTCGACGGCTTTACGGCGTCTACCTGATCATTGCGACCGTCGTATTCATCGCCGCGCTGTCCGCAGTGATCGCCGCATGGTCATAGCTTGAAGGCCCGCATGCGAAGGTGGGGACCGAATAGATTGTGCGGATGAGCCGGCCGCTGCCGCCCACGATCACCGTCAGCTTCGGGGGTCGTTGGCAGCGCACGTTCGCGGCGGGCCGCGATGTCATTGTCGGCCGTGACGTGCGGGCCGACGTGCGTCTCCCGCACCCCGCGGTCTCCCGGGCTCACGTACTGCTGCGATACCACGACGGTCGGTGGGTCGCGATCGACAACGAGAGCAGGAACGGAATCTTCCTCGCGGAAAAGCGGGTGTATTCCGTGGACATCCGCAGCGGGCAGATCCTTCACATCGGCGATCCCGAAGGCCCATGGCTGACGTTCGAACTCGGCCCGGCACCTCAGCCGGATGATCTACCGACGACCCGGATCAAACGGGAACCCGACACCGCCACCACGGTTCTGCCCGCCCACCAGGCGGCATCCGGGAATGATCCATCGACAACGAGGATCGGCCGCGCCTTCGGAAACGATGTCGTGATCCCGGATGTACTGGCCTCGGACCATCACGCGACGCTGCTGACGACGCCGGAAGGAGTGCGGATACAGGATGCCGACAGCGCCAGTGGCACGTTCGTCAACGGCCACCGTGTCGAGAACACGGCGCTGAAGCAGAACGACGTCGTCACGATCGGCAACGTCGACTTTGTGTTCGAGGACGGCAATCTCGTCCGTCGCATCGAACCCGCCGACAAGACCGGCGGCCTCGAGGTGCGCGACATCAGCTCGACCATCGCAGGCAATCGCTCACTGCTGGACCGTGTTTCGTTCTCCGTCAAGCCGGCGACGTTGACCGCGGTGATCGGCCCTTCGGGTTCGGGCAAGTCCACGTTGTTGAACGTGATCGCGGGCGGCACGCGGCCGGACAGCGGTGCGGTGTTGTTCGAAGCGCACGATGTCCACGCCGAGTACGCGTCGATGCGCACCCGGATCGGCATGGTTCCGCAAGACGACGTCGTACACGGGCAGCTCACCATCAACCAAGCGTTGGGCTACGCGGCGGAACTGCGGATGCCGCCGGACACCACCAAGGAGGACCGGCAGCGTGTGGTCGCGCAGGTGCTCGAGGAACTCGAGTTGACGCCGCACGCGGACACCCGCATCGACAAGCTGTCGGGCGGGCAGCGCAAACGTGCGTCGGTCGCATTGGAGTTGTTGACCGGGCCGTCGCTGCTCGTGCTCGACGAGCCGACGACCGGACTGGACCCTGCCCTGGACCAGCAGGTGATGAAGATGCTGCGCCAGCTCGCCGACGCAGGCCGCGTCATCGTGGTCGTCACGCATTCGCTGGCCTATCTGGACGTGTGCGACCAAGTGCTGTTGCTTGCCCCCGGCGGCAAGACCGCATTCTGCGGTCCGCCCGGCGAGCTCGCAGCGGCGATGGGCACCGCCGACTGGGCCGACATATTCACCGGCATCAGCGCCGATCCCGACGCGGCCCAGCGGCGACATCTCGAGCGCGCCGGTCGCGTCGACGAGCCGCCGGCCCAGCCCGCGTCCGGGCAACCCGCTGAGTCTGGAACGGCCGTGCAGGCCAACCTGTGGCGCCAGTTCTCGACGATTGCCCGTCGACAGCTGCGGCTGCTCGTCGCCGACCGCGGTTACTTCGTGTTCTTGGCCCTGCTGCCGTTCCTCGTCGGGCTGCTGCCGCTCGCCGTGGCCGGCCACGCCGGCTTCGGCAAGGCTGAATTCGCAGGCGCCGCACCGAACGAGGCAAAGCAGATCTTGGTGATGATGAACTTCGGCGCGTTCTTCATGGGAACCGCACTGACTGTTCGCACATTGGTCGGCGAACGCGCCATCTTCTGCCGCGAGCAAGCGGTCGGGCTATCCACGTCGGCGTATCTCGCGGCCAAGATCGTTGTGTTCGGCGCGATCGCGGTTCTTCAGTCCGCCGTCCTGGTTCTGGTCGTGACGATCGGCAAGGGCGCGCCGATGGGTGCGACACTGCTCGGCAGTCCGACACTCGAGCTTTTCGCGGGTATCGCGGCCACGTGTGTGGCGTCGGCGATCGTCGGCCTGTTGGTGTCTGCGTTGGCGCAGAACAACAATCAGGTGCTGCCGCTGACAGTGGTGGCGCTCATGGTGCAGGTGGTGCTCGCAGGCGGGATGATCCCGGTGACGGACCGGGTGCTGGACCCCGTCTCGTGGCTCACGCCGGCGCGGTGGGGTTTGGCGGCCACCGCGTCGACGGCCGATCTGACTAATACGGTTTTGGTGATCTCGAAGGATTCCCATTGGAAGCACGAGGGCTCGGTGTGGCTTTTCGACATCGCGATGCTCGGCGTTCTTTCGGTGTTCTATGCCGGGTTGGTGCGATGGAAGATCCGGCTTACGCAGCGAGCGCGTACCGGTTAACGATCTCGGGCTGAAGGCCTTCCTTCATGGTCACGACCTGCTCCCGCAGCTGCTGCGCCGAGACGCTGTCCGGGTCGACGGCTTCGCCGATGCGGATCTGCATCGGGGCGGGGGACCAGCGACCGCCCTTGGGCAGCACGTCGGCAGTGCCCGTCAATGCGATCGGGACGACCGGCACACCGCATTCGCGAGCCAACCGCAAAGCGCCGGAGCGGAAGTCCCCGACGATGCCGTTGGTCGCGCGGGTGCCCTCGGGGTAGATGACGACGGTGCGTCCGGCCTCAAGGGCCGGGCGGGCCGCGGCGAGCATTGCCTCGAAGCTGCCGCCGCCGTTGCGACGCACCGGAAGCACGCCGGCAAGCGAGCTGGCGATGAACTTGCGCACCGGCACGTCGAACCAGTAGTCGGCTGCCGCGACGAAAACGGGCTTTGCGTTGGGCGGAAGTGCGGCCAGCAGCACCGCGGTGTCGGCGTGCGAGGAGTGGTTGGCCACGACGACGCAGCCGCCCTTCACTCGCCATTTACCGGTCACGGTGATTCCGCCTGACACTGCGGCCACCACTCGCCACATCCAGTGCCGAAGCACGCTCGGGATTCGGATCGTGGTCATGCTGCCACCGCCGTCAACGGCTTCGTGATTGCGGCGAACTCTGCGTCATCGGCGACTTGCTGCTCGTCCTGCTGCTTCGCAGCCAACTCGCGGCGCGCGGCCCGCAGCCGCAGGAAGGTGGTGATCAGCGAACCGTTGACCAGCTGCGTCAGCACCACCGGCAGGATCACGGGGAATGCGGTGGCCAGCGCGATGAAGAGGCACCGCTCGGTCTTGCCGAGCGGGCCACCGTTGCGTCGCGTCGCGCCTGCGGCCGCGGCGGCCAGCGAGGCGAAGGTGGGCAGTGTCGACGCCAGCGCGGCGACGAGCACCTGAATCACGGGCCAGGACAACCAGTGCATCCCGGGGCCGTGCAGTCGGGCCACGAATACGGCCAGCCCTGCGAAGGTCAGAAGGTCGGAGGCGCGGTCGCCGATCTCGTTGAGGACGAAGCCCCACGGCCTGCTCACTCCGCGGGCGCGGGCAACCGCGCCGTCGAGGTTGGCTCCTGCCAGCCGCAGCACCAGGAACAGCGCCGCAAGCGGCCAGATGCCGAAGGCGATGGCGACTCCGGCCGCTCCGGCGGCGACAACGCCGGCCGCGGTGAAGGCGTCCGGTGACACGTTGTGCGCCACGGCGGTATTGAGGATCGGCGTCAGTCGCCGGGTGAACCAGGGCTTCAGCGCGTAGAGGCCATTCATCTGCCGTGCGCGGGGTGAAGTTGTCGGAAGTGAAGGCTTGCAAATCGCGACATTCGGGTTCATGTTTGGCTCCTTTCGTGCTGTGGGCCCTTGTTGGCCGTGACGAAAGATTGCGCCTGACCGCTTGGCGGATTCTTGGGGAATCGGGCTGCCGAATCGGCGTGCTCAAATTGCGGCTATTGACGCAGGTAGAGCGCCTGATCGGCTGCGGCGCTAGTCGCCGGTTCTGCTGAATGTTTCGGTGACGGCCGTTCTGGCTGCGCAGGTCCCGGTCTGTTCCTGGCGACCGTGTCCGATGAGGCGCGTGATCGGATCCTGTGCTGGTTCGGGCATCGGATACTGCGCGGTGAATTTCAGGTGGGTCGGGCCGCCGGGGGGCGGACAGTTGCCGTCGAACTCGAGGTTGGAGGTCCAGTTCCCGCCACCGAATACGAGCGGTCGGAAATCCGATGGTGAATGGAAGTAGCTCATGCACCGATCGCCGGTGCGGAGACAGTCGGTTGTGACGTCGTATACCAAATCCTGCTGTGGGGAGCCGTTCGTGAAGTTGCGGGTGAGTTGGTAGTGGCCCCGCAGTGCCGCGGCCGGGGACACCACCCGTGGCGGCAGCGCGGCTGGGTCGGGGAGGGTGTTGACGTCAATGCTTCCGGTGAGGGCGAACGTCACCGTCCCCTTTCCTGAGCAGCCACCGCTGCTAGTTCCGCTGTACTCGCCTGCGAGGGTGCCGTCGGGACGTGGTTGCAGTGTGAACACGTCCCACACTTCGATGGGAGCGTTGTGGCATTGATCTGAGCCGAGGCCTACTGCCACCCAGTGCCCGTCGACTTCGTCGAACACAAGGCTCGACACCGCAGGGCCTTCGCCGCTCAGGCGTAAAGCCGTCGCCACGCACCCTGCGGGGCGACACACCGAGCGCACCCCCCACCTGGCCGTCGTCGGCGTCGCGCCTTCGACGAGTTGGCCATCCATCAGGGTGGTCGCGCTGAAGTCGGCCCTGTAGATGCCGGTGAAATCAGCCATGCCGGATGGCGCGGTATTGGGCGGCGTGGTGGCGGCTGGCTTGTCGTGCCGGGTGAGCACCGTGCCCGCGACGACACCGGCGACGATCAGCAACACCACGCCAGCCATGGCGCCGATCAGGACCCGGCGGCGCCGCTTGCCTGGGGGTGGTGCAGGCGCGGCAGGCAACTCGCCGATGGATTGCCATGGTTGGGTCGCGGCGGGGTGTGGCCCAACCGGCAGGTCTGGTGTGCTCTGGCTCATCGGGTCGGTAATGGCTTGGCGTGCAGCGGCCGCCATCTCCACGGCACTCGGGTAGCGGTCCGTGGGCTTTTTGGCCAGGCCGGTTGCGATGACGCCGTCCATCGCCGTCGGGATGGTGTTGCGGTCCTTGGACGGTATTGGTGGCGGCATGACCATGTGGCTGACCGCGACCTGCTCGAGGGTCTCGCCGGGGAACGGCAGCTCGCCGGTGAGGCATTGGTAGAGCACGCAGGCCAACGCATAGATGTCGGAGCTGGCGTCGCTTTGGCCAGTATTGAAGCGCTCGGGGGCCATGTAGGCCCACGTGCCGATGGTGGTGTTGGCCGATGTCAGCGCGGTGTCGCCTGCGGCGCGTGCGATGCCGAAGTCGATGAGGTATGCGAAGTCATTGTGGGCCAACAGGATGTTGGACGGTTTGACGTCGCGGTGCACCAGGCCCGCCTGGTGGGCGCTGTGCAGTGCCGAGGCGATCTGTTCGACGATGTACACCGCGCGTCGGGCGTCAAGCGGCCCGCTGTTCAACAGGGTCTGTAGGTCCACGCCGTT
This sequence comes from Mycolicibacterium moriokaense, assembly GCF_003201655.1. Lineage (GTDB taxonomy): Bacteria > Actinomycetota > Actinomycetes > Mycobacteriales > Mycobacteriaceae > Mycobacterium > Mycobacterium moriokaense_A. The sequence goes on along the minus strand of NZ_QJJU01000013.1, from coordinate 2,303 downwards.
GATGAGCCGCATCGTCACGTACAGGCGGCCGTCGATCTCCCCGACGTCATGGATCGGCACGACGTGGGGATCGTCGAGGCGCGCTGCGGCGCGGGCTTCGCGGCGGAACCGCTTCTCGTAGTCAGGGTCCTTGGCGAAGTGCGGCAGCAGCATCTTGAGCGCAACGGTTCGGTCGATGGCGGTGTCGTGGGCGCGCCACACCTCGCCCATGCCGCCGCGGCCCAGCAGTTCGATCAGCTGATAGCGGCCAAACGGAGTGCCCTCCACCGGCTCACGATAACGACTATGCCGACGCGGCCAGGGCCTTCTCGTCCTCGACGGCGAACCTGTCCTCCAGAGCTAGCGGCTCGTAGTCGATATCGATGTCCGCGAGCGGACGGCCCCGTGCGCTACTGATCGTGCCCAATCGACGCATTCCCTTGTCGGTGGCGTACTGCATGAACTCGTCCATCGTCAGGTCGAAGGGGATGTTGTCTGCGTCGTAGAGGGCGAAGGCCTCTTCGGTGTTGCGCAATGCCAACGGAATGAGCTCGCTCATACGAGTTTCGAATACTGCCCAATTGCCGTCGTCGGCAGCGACATGGCGACGACACGTGAAGGTGCCCCAAGCCATGTGACGCCGCTCGTCGTCACCGATGCGCTGCACCAGCTCCTGCATGCCGGGAAGGATGCCGCGGTCCGCGCAAATCTTGTGCCACGCATAGTATCCCGTCAACGCCATCATGCCTTCGATCACGTGGTTATAGGTCGCCGACGCCCGAACCTGGGCGGCAGGCGAGGGATCACTCGAAAGGGCGTTGAGTGATTCGGGAAGCTCCTCGTAGAACATCTGCCGGTAGGACGGAAGGTCGTCGAGGTAGTGGTGCAGGTCGTCGGTGATTCCGACGGCGTCCAACCACATGCGGAACACCTGGGTGTGCTTGGCCTCCTCGTATGCGAACTGCGTCAGATACATTTCGTCGCCGAGTCGTCCCTCCGCCCGCATCGCGGCCATGAACGGCTGGATGTCCTGGGTGACCGCTTCTTCGCCTGCGATGAACTCGGCGCACAGCCGAGTGGCCCAGTCCCGTTCGAGCTCGGACAGCGACTCCCAGTCCGCCCGGTCACGGGAGAAGTCGATGTCGGCCGGATCCCAGAACTTCGCGTTGCCCCCGGCGAACAGCTTCAACGGCAAGCTGTTCCAGTTGAGCCCGCCCGCGTTGATCGACTGTGAATTTATCCGTGTCATTTCTTGACTTCCTCAGATCAAAGATGCTGTGGCAGTTGCTGTTCCGCCGCCGGGTGGCGGTTTGTGGCTGTGGGGGCGACGGAAGAGAATGCGGCAGCCAAGACTGCGACGAGCCTTCGGACGGCCAATGCCGGCTGTTCCGGCGTCGGCTCGTCAAGCCCGAGGATCGGATCCATGCCGCGCACGTAGGGCGCCAGCGCGAGATGCGGAAAGATCATCAGCAGCAGCGACAGCAACGCGTCGGTATCGCTGTCGGCGCGCAGATCCCCGCGTGCGTGCGCGTCGCGCACCAGTGGCCTCAGAACGTCCAGGTAATGCCGATGGATGACCGTCCGAACGCTGACCCGGGCGTCGGTGTCGACCTCGAAACTCGCCGCGGCATGAAGCGAACGTTCCTGCGGATGATCGGCGAAGTACGCGACCCAGCTGTCGAGAAGGTCGGTGAGAAATGCGAAGAATGGTCTGCTCGGGTCGAGCTCGCGGATGCGGGCCTCCATGTAGGCGCGCACACGTTGGCTACCGACGTCGGCGATGAACGCGTAAAGGTCGCGCTTGTCCGCGAAGTACTGGAACAGGCTGCCCTTCGCGACTCCCGCGCGCCTGGCGATGACGTTCAGGCTGCCGCGTGAGAAGCCGTGCGCTCCGAACTCGGCCTGTGCGGCCTCTATCACTGCTGCGCGGCGAGTCGGATCGACGCGTGCCCATGTCACCGTCGGCATCGGGTCCTCCCAGGGGTCGATGACCACTGGTCATATTACTGTGAGCCGCGTCACGGTCAAGGCCCGATTCAGTACCGACGACCAGCAGCTGTCGAGATGCAATGAAGATTAGCGAGTAGGGCGTTCTTGATTATCTAGCCCTCGCGCCGGTCTTCGTAGCTACGTCTAGCAGCGGTTTCGATCACTAAGCGTATGAGCGCGAACCAGAATTCGGACGCTTAGGCACCTTGGCCGTGTCTTTCTGCGCTGGCCTCCAGATTCGTCCCTAAGTTGGAAGGTGTCTGGGGTTGGTGCCCTGGATGCCCAGGGCGGTGGGGTGTAGCTGAGATTCGTGTGCTGTTTTGTGGCTTGAAATG
>NZ_QJJU01000012.1:169488-202034 GCF_003201655.1 Mycolicibacterium moriokaense | reverse complement strand
ACCCAAAACACCGGAACCCGCGACCGCAACGTTCCTCTGGCCATCACAACACTCCTCAATCAGAAGGGGTGTTGCATCCATCCCTTGAAACCGCCATTGTCAATGCGATCTGTCCGCAGTTTCGATGCCTAGGAATTGTCGAATTCGATTGGCACCGAGACTGGTCCGGTGACTCCGACCATCGACGGCCACGGGGCCGGTCCGGTGCGGTGCAGGTTGGGCATGCGCTGGGACATCACGGTCAGCCCTTGGGTGAGTTCGAGCCGGGCCAGGTGTGAGCCCAGGCAGTAATGCGCACCGCTGCCGAAGCTCAGCGTGCCGACCGTGTTGTCGCGGGTGATGTCGAATCGGTCAGCATCGCTGAAGACTTCCGGGTCGCGGTTGGCGGCTGCGGTGTTGGCGAGCACGATCGTTCCTGCGCATCGGTGCGGTGCGGTTCACGATCTACGCGGCCGACCACGACGCCAACGTCGCATTGCTTCGTAATTCCCTGGGGGAAGCGGAGTTTGACACTGCATGGGCCGAGGGTGCGGCATTGTCGGCCGCTCGCGTACGCCCAGCGCGGGCGAGGGGAACGCAAGCGGCCGGCCAGCGGGTGGGAGTCGCTCACCCCGACCGAGAACGATGTTGTGCGGTTGGTCAAGGATGGCCTGAGCAACGGCGAGGTGGCCACGCGCTTGTTCGTCTCGCCGCGAACGGTGCAAACGCACCTCACCCACGTCTACGCCGAGTTGGGCCTGACCTCGCGCGTGCAGCTGGTTGCCGAGGCTGCCCGCCACGCCTGACGCTAGCGGTTGCTGTCCAGCCGGTACTGCAGATTGTTGCGCACCGCAGGCCATTCGATGTCGAGGATCGAGTACACCACTGTGTCGCGGCGCGATCCGTCGGGCAGCACCTGGTGGCTGCGCAGCACACCGTCAAGCTTGGCGCCAAGCCGCTCGATCGCGGCCCTGCTGGCGGAGTTGAAGAAGTGGGTGCGGAATTCGACTGCCACACAACCTAACTCGTCAAATGCATGGCCCAGCATCAGCAGCTTCGTCTCACTGTTGATGCCACTGCGCCGCGCCGACGACACGTACCAGGTTGCGCCGATCTCCAGCCGTCGGTTGGGTGCGTCGACGTTCAAGTAGCTCGACGAGCCGATCAGCGTGCCATCGAGGTTGCGCACCACGAACGTCAGGCCTTCGTCAGGCTTCTGGGATGCCAGCCGTGCGTCGACCCACTGCTCGACGGCTTCTGCCTTCGGTGCGGAAGTGAACCAGAGTTCGCCAAGCTCGCCGTCCGCAGCGACGTCGGCGATCTCTGGAATATGTTCGCGGGCAAGCGGTTCCAGAGCCACCCAGCGCTGTCCGATCAGCGTGACCGGTTCGACGAAGCCGCTCATGAGACCCGGCTGGCCGCCGACCACGCGGCGAACATCGCCCACACCGACACCAACACCGCGAACACCGCGGCGGCAGCCCCGATGTACAGCCCGTATCCCGCTGAGACCGGCGAGTAAACGTAAAGCCGGTAATACCACATCGTCAGCACCACCAGCAGAACCGAAATGGCCAGGGCCGCCGTTGATGCCAGCCGACCCGAAAGACCTCGCGCGGCCATCGCGCCCGCGACTATCAACGTCGACGCCAGCAGCGTGATGAGCTGTCCGACGCCGAACCCCGGCGGCGGCACCGGCATGTTGCCGACTATCCCGCCGATCGCATTGGCGTGCCCGCCGCCGTCGGCTCTGCTTGTCAGCCACGGCAGCCAGGCGCTGACCGCCAGCACCGCCGCGCACAGGGCGACCAGCCAACCGGGGCGCAGTCGAGCCATGCGGCCAGACTATCCGCTGTGGTCCGCCGTCCACGTCAATGCGTAGTCGGCCACGTCGGTCCAGCCGTCCAACGCCGGCGTCAAATGCGGTCGGTCCTCGAACAGCTTGAAGTCCGTCGGCGCGGCCGAGCGCCGGTAGCGATTGAAGTTCTCGTAAACGACCGCGGGCGGCGTGAGGTGGTCGCGGCCGCCTGCGATCAGCAGCAGCGGCGCCCGGTTGGGTCTGGCGTAGTCGAGCGCCGTCGCCGCCCGCGACTTTGGCAGGAAATTGGCCACCGCGGACTCGAACAGCGGCCGCCCCGGCGCTGGGATCGCCAGCTTCGCGTGCCAGGAATCGGATTCGGCACGTGACACGGTGTTGGCGAATGCGAAGTGGAACTCGGCACGCGTGAGTGGCACCGCGCGGCGCCGATTCGATGGCAGGCGCAGCACGGGGAACGCCGCACGCAACACCGACAGCGGCAGCCGGTACACACCGCGCGGGGCTGCGGGGTGGATGGCGACGCCCGCGCGCCCCAAACCCCGGTCGAGCAGCATCTGCGTGATCAGGCCGCCGAAGGAGTGACCCATCAGGATCGGCGGCTCGGGAAGGCCACGCACGATGGCTTCGTAATGGTCGACCACCTCACCGAGACGGATGTCGGCGGGCGCCTTGGACAGGTCGAGTTCCTCATCGAGTTCCGATACGCCAGGCCAAGCGGGCGCGTGGACGGTGTGGCCGGCCGCGGTGTAGCGCTCGATCCAACCGCTCCAGCTGTGCGGAGGCATCCACAATCCGTGGATCAGGACAATAGGTGTCTTGTCGGAAGGCATCGTCTCTAGTGTGGAGTCTCGGAACCGATTGAGGGGGAATTGCGATGAGCGATCTTCCGGAATGGGCGCGCCGCCTCGACCTGTCCCCCCATCCCGAGGGCGGCTGGTTCAGGGAAACCTGGCGCAGCGGGCTGACGATGCCGCAATCCGCACTGCCGCCCGACTACAACGGCCCGCGCAGCGCAGGTACGGCCATCCTGTTCCTACTCATGCCCGGTCAGCAATCGGCATGGCACACGGTGCGCAGCGCTGAACTGTGGCTCTACCACTCCGGCGGTCCGCTGTTGCTGGAGGTCGGAGCCGAACAGGACAGTGCCACAACACATTTGCTTGGAGCCGATATTCTCGCAGGGGAGCACCCGCAGATTGTCGTGCCACCAAGGCACTGGCAACGCGCTCGTCCTCGCGACGACGAGCCCTGTCTGGTCAGCTGTGTCGTGATACCGGGCTTCGACTTCGCCGACTTTGCATTGGCCGCCCCTACCGACTGAGCAACTCGACGGCTGCAGACACCAGCGCGGCGTTGTCGACGGCGGTCGAGCCGTCGGGCAGCCGCAGCGTGTCCTCCATCCCGATGCGGGTCTGCACACCGCAGGCCCCGGCGTGTTCCAGTAGCGACCAACAACTTTCGTCGAAGCCGTGTAGCAGCACCGGCGCGTGTGAGCCGGCGGCGAGCACCTGGCTGAGCAGGTCGTCGGCGGTCGCGATATCACCGGCTGGTCCCAGTTCGATCATCACCCGCATGCAGTGCGCAGCCATCTCCGACGCGGCCCACGACTCGGCCGCCTCGGCGTGGAAGATGCCCACCTCGACGCCGAGTCCCTTGGTCCGCAGCAGCCGGGCAAGGTCCTCCGAGCCGGGCTCGTGCCAATTCAGCGATGCGAAGTCGGGCAGCACGGTCCAGCCGTCGACGGCACGCAGTCGGGCGTCCGCGTCGGGCAGCGCCCAGAACCCCGTCGTCACCCCGAGCGGTAGCCCCGGTGCCGCCTGCCGCACCGCCGATACCGCGGCGTCCACGTGCTGGGGAAGCAACGAGTCGACACCGTCGGCGTTCTTGGGATGCATATGTACCGCCTTCGCGCCCGCTTGGTGCGCGCCGAGCGCTGCTGCGGCCAACTGCTCGGGGCTGACCGGCAGGTTCGGGTGCGCGTCTGGGGTGCGAGCGCCGTTGATACACGCCTTGACGTAGATCTTGGGGCCGATGGGCATCTGTCAGTCTTCACCCCTCACGACGACGTATTCCGAAGTAGCGTTTCACAGCATGAGCGGCCACATCATCGTTTGCGGAGACGATCCGCTCGGGATGCGGATCGTCGAGGAGCTGAACACCACCGGTACCAGAGTCGTGACGCTGCAAGCGCCGGAGGGCCTGGCTGCAGCGGGCGTCACTGATGCGCAGGCAGTGATCTGCGCCGACGACGACGATGAGCTGAACCTCGAAATCGCGCTGCTGGCACGGCAAGCCAACCCGAACGTAAGGGTGGTGGCCCGCCTGGCCAACGGCGTGCTGCGAGAGGCAATGGCACAGAACAACGGGCCAGGCGCCATCCTCGATGTCGCCGACCTGGCTGCGACATCAGTGGTGGAGGCCTGCCTGGCCCGAACCACGCACACGATTTCGGTGGCAGGGATCGACTTCGTCGTCTCCGGCGCGGACGCGCCGCACGACGGCACGCTGCGCGAAATCTACGGCGATCTGGCGCCGGCCGCGGTGATCCACGGCGAGAACTCCGAAACGCCCGGTGAGGTGGTGGCCTGTCCCGGCCGTGACTACCGCATTCGCGAGGGCGATTGGACCGCGATGATAGGCACCGCCGACGAACTCGTCGAGCAGGGCATCAGGGTGCCCCGACCGCTGTCCCATCGAAAGGTGCGGCGGCCGCCCGTGCGCCGGTTCATCGACGCGGTGCGCCTGATCCGCGACGACATCAATCCGATGTTCTATCGAGCGCTTGCCGCCTCGTTCTCTCTGTGGATCGGCTCGACCGTTTTGCTGCGGTTCGCCTACCAGCATCCGCCGGGGATGACCTGGATCGATGCGCTGTACTTCACCACGGAGACCATCGCAACCGTCGGGTACGGCGACTTCAGCTTCATGCACCAGCCGATGTGGCTGCGGATCTGGGGCATTGGGCTGATGTTCGCCGGCGTGACCACCACCGCGATCCTCGTCGCCTTCGTCGCCGATGTGCTGTTGTCGCGACGCTTCGCGCATTCCGCCGGGCGCCGCAAGGTGCGGCACCTGCGCAACCATGTGATCGTCGTCGGTCTTGGCTCGTTCGGCATCCGGGTGGTCAGCGACCTGATGGCGGCCGGCTACGACGTGGCGGTTATTGAGCGCGACGACGACAACCGCTACCTGAACACGGCAGACCGCCTCGACGTGCCGGTGATCTTCGGCGACGCCACGCTGCGACAGACGCTGGAATCCGCCCGCATCGACGAAGCCCGCGCGGTGGCCGTGCTGACCCGCGACGACATCGTCAACATCGAGACCGCCATCGTGTTGAAGGAGATGCTCGGTCCCCGCACATTGCCGGAGGTCCATAGGCCGGATGTGCCGATCGTCCTCCGGGTCTACGACCGCACGCTCGGCGCGGCCGTCGCACAGCGCTTCGGGTTCGAAAACGTCCACTCCACGGTGGAACTGGCCGCACCCTGGTTCATCGGCGCGGCGCTGGGTCTGCAGGTGCTCGGCACCTTCTCGGTAGGCCACCGCTCGTTCATGGTCGGCGGCATGTACGTCGCACCGGGCAGCGAGCTTGACGGCATGCGCATGTTCGACATGTCCACCCAGACTCGCGTCATTGCGATCACCAGGGCCGATGAGGCACTGCGGTTGCATCCCCGTCGCGATAGCAGGCTCAGCGCGGGCGATACCGCCTACCTTGTGGGGCCCTACCGAGAACTGCTGGCCACCCTGCGCAAGGGCCAGGGTGCCCAGCAACCCGATGTCGCTGATCCAGCGACGACAGGTTGAATCCCGCGCGGTCGTCTCAGATGCGGCCCGCTCGCAGCTTGTCCATCATCCGGCGATCCCGCTTCGTCGGCCTACCCGCACCGCGATCGCGGGCCGCCACGGCAATCGTCTCTGCGGGAGCGGGTTTAGGCGTTCGGTCGAGGAAGCACGTCGCTGCGTCGGCCGCACCCACCCGCTTCTTGATCACCCGCACCACCTCGACTACCCGCGTGGTCTGAGACCCGTGCGCGCACCTCGTCGCCCGGCGACACCGTGGTGGCCGGCTTCGCGGGCCGACCGTTGACCCGCACGTGCCCACCCCTGCACGCCTCGGCGGCGTCCGTTCGGGTCTTCGCGAGACGGACCGACCAAAGCCAACTGTCCAACCGGGTCGACGCCACGCTTTCCATCTTGGCCCGATTGACTACCTTATCGTTACCTTATCTATCCCTTATTTTTCTTAAAAACTCGTGTACGGTGGGGTCCCAAGCGGACGCACGGCTGGAAGGAAGGAACCCGACATGCATCACTCACCTGCACGGATTGTCCTGGTCACCGGCGGATCGAGGGGCATCGGCGCGGAGGTCGCGCAGCAACTCGCCGGCGCCGACACCCACGTCGTCGTGAACCACCGCCAGAGTGCGGAACGCGCGGAAGGCATCGCCGAAGCCATCCGCAGCGCGGGCGGGTATGCCTCGACGCTGCGTGCCGACATCGCTGATGAGGCCGAGTGCGCGGCGATGATCGACACCATCGCGACTCGCTTCGGGCGATTGGACGCCTTGGTGCTCAACGCGTCAACCGACCTCGAGTCGAAGATCGACCCCGGATACGCGATGCGCCTCAACCGCGATGCCCAACGGCGCCTTGCGCGGATGGCCGTGCCGCTGATGCCGGTCGGCGGACGCATTGTTTTCGTGACCAGTCACCAGGCCCACTTCTTTCCCCACAAGGCTGTGCCGAAGGGTTACACAGCCATCGCAGCCAGCAAGCGGGCGGGCGAAACCGCCCTGCACACAATGCGTTCGGAGTTCCGGCGCGCTGGTGTGCACCTGACCGTGGTTTCCGCCGAGATGATCGACGGGAAGTTCGCCGGAACGATCGTCGAAGCGGCCAACACCCCGAACCCGCTCGGCGTCATGTTTGCTTGCGGGACCGACTATCGCATCACCGCCTAGCGCAGGCCATGGTCGCCTTCACTGCAACGACGACAAGTTGAATCCCGCGCCGGTGGGGTCCGCCACCGCAGCCAGCCGGCCGTATGGAGTGTCCTCGGCGTCGCGGATCACGGTGCCGCCGTTCTCCTTGACCAACTGCACGGTCTTGTCGACGTCATCGGCGCCGAGGAAGAAAGACCAGTTCGACGGCACACCGTCGGCGAGAAGCATCGTTCCGTCCATCACACCGAGCAAGGCATCACCGTCGAAACTGGCAGTGCTGTACCGGAATTCGTCGGTATCGGACACGGTGTCGGTGTGCCAGCCGAACACGTCGCGGTAGAAGTCGAGTGCCTTGCCGTAGTCGCGGGTGGTCAGCTGGTGGTAGACCGGGGCACCGGCTTCGTTGACGACGTTGAAGCCTTGGTGCCCGATCGGTTGCCACAAGCCGATGACCGCCCCGCTGGGGTCGGTCAGCATCGCCATGTGGCCCTTGGCCGGGATCTCCATCGGTTCGACACACGTCGTGGCGCCCGCCTCGGTGGCAGCGCGCAGCGTCGCGGCGATATCGGAGGTGTGCAGGTAGGTGGTCCAGCCATCAGGGGACCGCATCTCCGGCGTGTTTCCCATCAATCCGGCCACCGGCTGACCGTTCTTCGATGCGTTGACGTATCCGCCGTACTCGGGCCCGGCGGACTCGAAGGTCCAGCCGAATACCGCACCGTAGAACTCCTGGGCGCGGTCGAGATCCGACGAGAGCAGGTCGATCCAGCACGGGGCGCCGAGCGGCGCGCCTTCACGGGTGGGCACGATGGTCTCCTTCAGGTGGTGGGTCAGTCACCGATACCGACCGCGGCCGCCTCGAAAACTCATCGCCTTCTCTGGCGAGCAGACGCAAAAGCACACCGACACGCCGGTGAAAAGGGGATTTTGCGTCTGCTCGCGCTATGTGGTGATCCCCAGCACCCGCAGCGCGTTTTCCTTGAAGATCAGCGGCACCGCGGCCGGGTCGACGTCCAGCGCCTCGAAGTCACGGCGCCACCGGTCCATCTTGATGTACGGGTAGTCCGTGCCGAACAGCACCTTCGTGCGCAGCTGACGGCTGAAGGCCCGCACCAGTTGTGGCGGGAAGTACTTGGGCGACCAGCCGCTCAGGTCGATGTACACATTGGTCTTGTGTGAGGCGATCGCGATCTGCGAGTCCACCCACGGCACAGCCGGATGGGCCATCACGATCGTCAACCCCGGAAAGTCGGCGGCCACGTCGTCGAGCAACATCGGGTCGGAGTAGCGCAATTTGATGCCGTGCCCACCCGGCAGTCCGGAGCCGATCCCCGTCTGCCCGGTGTGGAACAGCGCGGGGACATTCGCCTCGGCGATCGCCTCGTAGATCGGATAGAAGCGGCGATCGTTCGGCTCGAACGCCTGCATGCTTGGGTGAAACTTGAAGCCCTTGACGCCGAAGTCGCGGACGAGTTCATGGACGCGGTGCACCGCGCGTCGCTCGTGCCACGGGTCGACGCTGCCGAACGGGATCAGCACATCGTTGTTGCGGATCGCGCCTGCGACGAGGTCCTCGACAGAGTTCGACTCATGCCGCATCCCCGTGCGCGCATCGATGGTGAACACCACCGCGGCAGTGTTGTGTCGCCGGTACTCGTCGGCAAGCCCGTCGACGCTCGACAACGCGCCGGGCCCCATCTTGAAGTACTGCCCTACGGCTTCGACCAGTTGATCGTCGTAGGCCTTGTGGCCGTGGCCATCGACCTCGACGTGGGTGTGGATGTCGATCGCGTCGACGCGTTCGAAATCGACGCCGTATTCGTACTTTTCGGATGGCATTTCCGCAGTCTAAGTCGACCTCTGGCGACGGTTGACCAACGGGCGAAGGTACGACGGGTCGGCCAAGCTTCGCGACGGTGCACCGTTGCCGTGGATGTCTGCAACCTCGGCGAATGGCAACGGCATCGTCGGGACCATGCCCGACCATTCGATGACGTTGGTCCGCACAGCGATCCGCCACGTCCCTTCCTGGCGGTGCAGCCGGTCGAGGTAGCGCCCGCCTGCGATCCAGTTGGTGTCGTCGCGGTTGCGCGCGGCGAACAGGTAATAGGTCTCCGTGTGCGCGGTATCGCCGTCGATCTCGCAGGTGTGGTTGAGCAGGTTGTGGTGCGTCGCGACCTGGCCACGCTCGTGCATGGCTGTGGCCCAGTCGAAGAGATCGGCCGGGCCGCCGACGAAATCACCTGCCGCGACGATCGCGTCCGGATGAAACGCGGATAGGAACACGTCCCGGTCGAAGCGGTCCATGCCGCGGCTGAAGCGCGTCATGCAGTCGAGGATGTCCTGCCGGTCCAGTAGGAGGTCGATCCGCGCCGCGCGATCACTGTCCATGGCAGGCCTGCTCAATCGGATGCCAGATCGGCTCGCCTCGTTCGCCGCGCAACGATGGGATGACCTTGCCGTCGATGTCGGTAATCCCGTAGTCCCGCGCGACCTCCGCGGCGACGAAGCTGCCGCCCGACCGCGCCATCAGGTCGGGATCGGCTGCCAGCGCCGCGATCACCCGACCGGGAAACTCGGGCGAGCAACCCACCGCGGGATCGGTCACTGTCTGCTTCTTCATGTCAGGGCTGCGTTGCAGGTTGCGCTGGGCCCGTTCGGTGAACGTGAGGCCTTGCCAAAGCGACAGCGAAGCGACGTGGTACGCCTCGAGCTCGACGGCCATGTCCCGCGCCATCCGGTCGACGGCCGTCTTGCACATCCCGAAGATGACGCCGTAGGTGTAGGTCACAGCGGCATACCCGGAGATGGCGACGATAAGTCCCGACTGCTGCGGAACCATCATTTTCGCCGCGTTCCGCGCCGCCACATAGTTGGACCGGACGCCGACATCGACCATGCCCCAATGGCTTAGCGGCTTCTCCCAGAACGGGCCCGGTTCGGTCAGGTCCTCGGGAAGGGCGAACGCGTTGTTGACGAGGATGTCGAGCCGGCCCTGCTCGCACTGGATCTGGTCGAACAGCGCCACCACCTGGCTGTCGTCGGCATGGTCGACGTGGACGGCGACGCCTGTACCGCCACGGCGGTCCACCTCCTGCGCGGTTTCGCCCACGGTCCCCGGCAGCTCATGCGTGCCCGGTGTCACGGTGCGGCCGGTGACATAGACGGCCGCACCCTCCGCCCCCAACGCGACGGCGATTCCCTTGCCGATTCCACGGCTGGCACCGGTCACGACCGCGACTTTGCCTGTTAACGCAGCCATTCCGCGCCCTTGCCGTAGAACGTCTCGCTGTAATCACCGACGGACCTGCCGGTGTAGTGGTCGGCACTGAAGGGCAAACCCATCAGGCCCTGCGACCAGTCGGCCGACCTGCCCACGTCCTGATACCAGTCGTAGAGCATCGTGCGTTGCCCGATTCGCCAATAGGCCCCGCGCTTGTCCATTCGGTCGAGGTAACGCCCGCCGATGACTGTGTCGCGATCCCCTTCTTCTGCGCCAACCCGGTGGTAGGCGGTCACGTGGGTTTCCGTGAAAGCAGTATCGCCGCTGCACTCAATCACGGTCTGCCCCAACATATGCTGGGTCACCGGAATTGACGGCGAGCCGGGCACCACCCATGCCAGATACTCGTCGAAGGACCCGGCAAAGATCCCGATATCGATCGTCGCGTCCGGCCAGAATGACCGGCTGACGAGCCGCGCGTCACGGCGGTCCTCGCCGCGAGCGAGGCGCGCAATGCAGTCGCGGATCTTCTCGCGGTCGAGTAGTGCCGTCAATTGCTCAGTGCTGGAGTGCATTCCGCGTCGAGCTACTGCGTGGCCCCCTCCGGCGCGTACCCGAGAGTGCCCTTGATCTCCAAGTATTCGTCGAAGCCGTACTCACTCCATTCGCGACCGTTGCCGCTGCGCTTGTATCCACCGAACGGCGTGTTCAGGTCGAATGCGTGGTTGATGGCGACCTGGCCGGCGCGAATCCGACGCGCCACCGCACGCGCCGCCTCGAGGTCGGCCGCCGCGACGTAACCGGCGAGGCCGTAGTCGGTGTCGTTGGCGATTTCGATCGCTTGGTCGAGGTCGTCGTAGTCGAGGATGCACAGCACCGGACCGAAGATCTCTTCGCGTGCGATCGTCATGTCGTTGGTGACATCCGCGAACACCGTCGGCCTGACGTAGTAGCCGGTGTCCAGTCCGTCGGGCCGCCCGGGACCGCCTGCGACGACCGTCGCACCTTCCTCAATGCCTTTCTGAATAAGGCCCTGGATCTTGTCGAACTGCGCCTTGGAGGCCACCGGCCCGATGGCAGCCGAGTCGTCCAGATCGCCGACGGTCACCTGCTCGGCGGCCGCCCGCGCGGCAGCGATGGCTTCATCCTTACGGGTCTTGGGCACGAGCATGCGCGACGGCGCGTTGCAGCTCTGACCCGAGTTGGGCATCATCGCGGCCACGCCGGCCGCGACGTTCGCGGCGAAGGCGTCGTCGTCGAGGACGATGTTCGGGCTCTTGCCACCGAGCTCCTGGGTCACGCGTTTCACCGTCGCCGCGGCGTTCCTGGCGACGTCGATTCCGGCGCGGGTCGAACCGGTGAAGGACACCATGTCGATGTCGGGATGGCTCGAGATCGCAGCGCCGACACCGGCACCGTCTCCATAGACGAGGTTGTACACGCCGGCAGGCACACCCGCGGCGTCCATGACCTCGGTGAAGATCTGCGCGGAGTACGGCGCAACCTCGGAAGGCTTCAGCACCATGGTGCAGCCAGTTGCCAGCGCGGGATATACCTTGCAGGCGATCTGGTTGATCGGCCAGTTCCACGGGGTGATCAGGCCGCACACGCCGATCGGCTCCTTGATCACGAGCGCCGCACCGCGCGGTTCCTCGAAGGAGTAGTTCTTCAGGGCGTCGATGGCGTTGTTCAGATGACCGAGGCCCAGATAGACCTGGACCCCCGAACCCAGCGACGGCGGGGCACCCATCTCCTCTGACACCGCGGCGCCAAGGTCGCCGGAGCGCTTCTGGTACTCGGCGAGGATCGCCTGCAGCAGGTCCAGCCGCTCCTCGCGGGTGCTGACCGACCATGTCGCGAACGCCTTGCGGGCCGCCTTGACCGCCTTGTCGACGTCGGCTGCGGTGCCGATCGCGATCTTGCCGGACACCTGCTCGGTCGTCGGGTTGTCGACGTCCAGGGTCTTCAACTCGACCGGGTCGACCCATTCCCCATCGATGTAGAACTTCAGATATTCACGCATGTCTCCACCCTTCCCTACTGAGTTCCTTCTGCATACCAGGTTCGGAATTCGTCGTACTTCGGCATCTCCTCCGAGTTGGCCTTGGGATCGATGCAGACGTGGACTACGGCGGTCTTGCCGCTGGCGAAGGCCCGTTCGATGGCAGGCCCGATCTCGTCCTCCTTCTCGACATACTCGCCGTGGCATCCGAACCCTTCGGCGATCTTGTCGAACCGCACGTCCTTGCTCCAGTGCACACCGGGCTGCGGCGACGGCTGCTCGAACGTGCGCTTGTAGACGCCGACCTCCAGTCCCCACTGATGGTCGACGCCGACCACACACACCAGCGGCAGGTTCTGACGCGCGGCCGTCTCCAGCTCGGCGATGTGGAACAGGAATGCGGAGTCGCTGGTCAGCAGCATCACCGGACGCTTACCGCCCTCAGCGACAGACGCGCCGACGGCGTAGGGCAGGCCGGTGCCGAGGTGGCCGAAGTTCTGGTTCCAGATCACGTCGTGCGGCTTGGCCTGCGAGTAGGTCCACTGGAAGATGACGGTGGCCCCGCCGTCGCGCACCAGGATGCCGTCCTCGGGGAACGCCTTGGTGGCTTCGACGACATAGCGGGCCGGGTGGACGGGCGTTCTTCCCGTTGGCGCGTTCTCGGCGAGCTGGGCCAGCTCGGCGGCGTCCTCCTTGATCCACCGGTCGAGGTCGACGGAGGGCGGCCGGGGGCTGTCCTTGAGCGCGGCGACCAACTGGGGAACGACACCGCGCAGGTCGCCGACCAACGGCACGTCGATCGGACGGTTCACGCCGATGGCCACCGGATCCTGTTCGACAAGCACCCATTTGCGGTTGGCATCGTTCTCTGCCCAGTGCCGGGTCTTGCCGTAGTGGCTCGGCTCGCCGAGTTCGGTGCCGAGCGCCACGCACAGGTCGGACTTCACCACCGCTTCGACGGCAGCGGGCGAGAACCCGTAGGCGAAGGTGCGGTCCTCCAGCCCGGCGATGAAAGAGGTGCCGCCAGAGGTCTGAATCACCGGGCAGGCCATCAGATCGGCGAGTTCCTTGACCACAGCCCCGGTACGAGAGGTGTGCACGCCGTGGCCGACTAGCAGGATCGGGCTCTTGGCCTCCCGGACGAGCTTGGCGGCCTCTGCAATCTCGCTTGCCCCCGCGCCCTGGTTGACGAGGCGATACCTGCTTGGCGGCAACGGATCCGGAACGTCGAGCTCCTCGAGAATGACATGGGACGGGAACTCGACGTAGGACGGCCCCGGCGTGCCGGACATCGCGCGGCGGATCGCCTCGCGGACGATCTCGTCGGTCTGGTCGGCGTACTCAATCGAGCTGCTGTACTTCACTGACGGGGTGAAAAGCCCCTCCTGCTGGACGAATTGGATACGACCGCGGCGCACCCGCCGCTCGGTGATGCGGGCGCGCTGACCGCCGAGAAAGATCACCGGCGAGTTCTCCACGTAGGCACACATCATCGCCCCTGCGATGTTGGCGACTCCGGGGCCCAGTGTGCCGATGCACAGACCGGGCTTCCCTGTCATCCGCGACGCCGCCTCGGCCATGAAACCGGCGCTCAACTCGTGATGCGGTGCCACCACCGACCAGCCGCGCGCGTCGGCCTCGGAGAACATGTGCACGAAGTTGGGGTCCGGGATGCCGAACAGCGTGTTGACGCCCTCGGCCTCGAACAGGTCGAGAATGCGTTTGTAGACGGGTACACCCATGTGAAACTCCTTGATTCCTTTACAGATAGCGCTGAGCCAGTTGTCTGCGGTGAGCCGCAGGTGATCCGAACAGTGAACGATTGAGTGCGGCGCGTTTGAGGTAGACGTGGATGCCGCTCTCCCACGCGTATCCGATGCCGCCGTGCAGTTGCATGGCCTTACCCGCCACGTCGACGGCGGCGCTGCAGGCGTACGACTTCGCCATCGCGGCAGCCACACTGGCATCCGGTCGGTCTTCGGCGACGGCTTCGACTGCGGCACTGACGAGTTGGCGGGAGACGGTGATGGCCACCTGCATGTCGGCGCAGGCGTGCTTGACCGCCTGGAAGGAGCCGATTGGCCTGCCGAACTGCTGGCGCACCTTGGCATAGGCGACCGTCGCGGAGAGCATGGCCTCGGACAGGCCGAGACTGTCGCATGCGACGGCGACGGCGGCCCGATCGTGCAGTCGGCGGACCGCCGCCTCGGGGTCTCCTTCGAATCGCAGCACTTCTGCGGCTTCACCGTCGGCGGTCACGGTGGCCAGCCTGCGTGTCTCGTCGAGGACCGGTCGCGGGGTGACTGTCGCGGCCACCTCGGCAACGCCGCCGTCGGCGATGACCAGGATCCGGTCGGCCCCCTCGGCGTCGGGCACGAACTGCAGCGGCTCAAGAGCCACTGCCACTCTGACGGCACCGGACGCCACATCGGCCAGCAGCGTGTCGCGAGTATCGCTGGGCTGCAGCGCTTTCAGGGCGCCGACCGCAAGGACCGCGCTGCCGAGAAAGTTGTTCGTGCTTGCGGCGCGGCCCATCTCCTGACAGATGACTGCGGCTTCCGCGAATGTGGCACCTGCGCCACCGAACTCCTCGGGGATCTCCAGCCCGACCCAACCCGCCTCGACGAGCACCGGCCAGTCGATGGTCCGATCCTTGGCGAGCAGGTCGCCCGCCACCGATCTGAGTTCTTCGTGAAACTCGTCGAAGTCTTGTGCCATCAGACCACGCTCGGTTCTCGCGGCAGCCCGAGGCCCCGCTCGGCGATGATGGTGCGCTGGATCTCGCTCGATCCGCCGGGGATCGTCCACTCCCACGAGCCGATGAAGTCGAGCACCCAGGACCCGGACTCCCATCCGCTCGACATGGGCTTGGTCAACTCGGTGTGGGCTTTCACGCCGCCGACCTCAGCGCCGAAATCGGTGAGCCGCTGCAACAACTCGCTGTAGTAAAGCTTGACGATCGACGCGTCCGCCGGGCCCGCGGTACCCGCCTCGTTCTCTTCGACCATCTTCCTGCACAGCCCGCGAAGCCCGGTGATCTCGATCTCGAACTGTGCGAGCCGGTCAGCCACCACTGGGTCGTCAACGGGACATGCCTGCACCAGCCTGCGGAAGCCCGCGTTGCCAAGGCGCTCCGCGAGTTCCAGCATTGTCAGGCCGCGCTCAGCCCCCAGAGTCGACTGCGCCACTTGCCATCCCGCGTTCTCGGCGCCGACGAGATTCGCGGCGGGGATCGACACGTCGTTGAGGAAGATCTCACAGAAGTGTGAGTCGCCGATCGCGTTGCGGATCGGTCGCACCTCGACGCCAGGCGTGGTCATGTCGAGCAGGAAGTACGAAATGCCTTTGCGTTTGGGCGCATCCGGGTCGGTGCGGGCCAGCAGCAGACACCAGTCGGCGTGCTTGCCGCCGCTGGCCCACAGCTTCTGACCGTTGACGATGTAGGAGTCATCTTCGCGCCGCGCCGACGTGCGAAGGCTGGCGAGGTCGGACCCGGCCTCCGGCTCGGAGAAGCCTTGAACCCAGACCTCGCCGTCGAGAATTGCAGGAAGATGGCGGCGACGCTGCTCGTCGGTGCCCGCCACCAGCAGGGTCGACGCGGCGTGGTGGATGCTGACGAAGGCCAGCACCAGCCGGGGTGCGTCGTGGGCGGCCAACTCCTGGTAGAGGATGACCTGTTCGGCCACCGACAGTCCGCCGCCCCATTCCCGCGGCCAGTGCGGCACCGCGTATCCGGCACTGTGCAATTCGGCGAACCACGCCTTCTGGAAGCGGACGAACTCCTCGTCGTCGACGCCGGTCTGTTCGGCGCGCCAGTCCGGCGGGATGTGCTCGACGCACCACGCGCGCACCTCTTGCCGAAACTGAACTTCTGCAGGAGATTCCGGCGAATTCTCCTGCAGGTCTTCAGTTTCGCCGGTCATGCGAACAACCCCGTCAAGCCTTCTCCGCCGACCCTGCCGGTCAGCAGGTCGCGAGTCGCGGACAGTCCCAACGGCAGCCGACGCAGTGGCTGGCTGTAGCGGGACAGCCACGACAGTGTGGTCTCGTCGCAGAAGCCGACGGCCCCGTGCAACTGGTGACAGACGCGGAACACGACCTCCGCCGCCTCGATGGCCGACATGCGCAGCGCCAGGGCATCGTCGGTCGCCTCGGGTCGTTCGGTCGCGATGCTCCACAGCGCGTACTTCGCCAGGATCTCCACTCCGCTGCGTTCTACCTCGGCGTCGGTCAGCTGGAACTGCACACCCTGGAACGACGACAACGGCTGCCCGAACTGCTTGCGCAGGTTCACATGCGCGATCGTCAACTCCATCGCGCGATCGAGCATGCCGAGCAGGGTCCAGCACGGAAGGACGAGTCCGAGCGCGACGTCGCCAGCGCCGTTCTCGTCGATCCCGGACAGTTCCAGTTCAGCCACGAAACCCGGACCGGCCGCACCCTGCCCGACGACCTTTCTTCGCGCACCATCCAAAGACACCGCCGCCCAGCGGGACTCGAGGCCCGCCACCACGCCGGACGGTCGGGTGTCGGCGACGACGATCAACCCGTCGACGTCCAGTTCGGTCGGTTTGGCGAGGCGCTCCGCCACCGGGTACGGCAACGCCCAGTAGCCTGCGCTGCGGCAGAGGGCCGCGGCGGCCTCGAGTCCGTCGGTATCGGTGCGTGGGTCGAGCTCCCAGGCGCCGAGCTCGGCGAGCACTGGACCCGCCAGCGACTCGCGGAGATCCGGTTTGGCCTCGGCCTGCTGCACCAGCTGGTCGCCACCGGCGGCCTCAAACGCCCGAAGCGCTTGCCGGCCATACTCTTTGGCGTCGTCGCCGAGATCGAGGATCATTTGGCCGCCAACAGGGACCGCGACAGCAGGATGCGCTGCATCTCGATGCTGCCGGACGACACAGTGGAGGCTTGCGAGTACTTCCAGTGGTCCTCGACCTCGCCGAGGAACCACTTCGCGCGCGGGTCGTCGTGTGACACTTCGGCGGCGATATCCATCAACACCTCCGCGCTGTCCTGGTCCAGCTTCGTCACCGCGATCCGGTACGCCGCGGCGTCACCAGGTTGGATGCGCCCGCTGCTCTGCAGATCGACAACGCGATATGCCATCAGCCGGGCCCTACGGCAATGCGTCAGCATCCGGACCCAGCGAGCCCGTAACTCCGCTGGCAAGTCGTCCCAGCGGTCGCCGAGCACGGTCGGTGCGGCGGTGAGTAATCGCTCGCAGCGGGCGTAGCGGGCGATTCCGACCCGCTCGAACGACATCACGTCCTGCACGATCGACCAGCCCGCGTCGACGGTGCCGAGCACGTCGGCATCGGTAACCCGCAGATCGTCGAAGAACACCTCGTTGAGGTGGTGCGGACCCATCATGCAGCGGATCGGCCGCACCTGGATCGCCGGATCATCCATCGGGACAAGGAAAATCGTCAAGCCCTGCTGCTTCTTCTCACCCTTGGACGTGCGGGCGAGCAGGAAGCACCACTGCGCCATGGTGGCGTAGGACGTCCAGATCTTCTGACCGCTGACCAGCCAGCTGTCGCCGTCGCGCCGCGCGGACGTGCGCAGCGACGCGAGGTCCGAACCCGCCTCCGGCTCGGAGAAGCCCTGGCACCAGATCACCTCGCCGCCTGCGATGGGTGGCAGATGCTTGCGCTGCTGCTCCTCCGTGCCGTGACGCATGATGATGGGACCGACCCAGTTGACCCCCATGTACTGCGCGCCACGGGGTTCGTGGTGCGCCCACATCTCTTCGCGCACCACGGTTTGTTCCCACACCGATGCGCCGCTTCCGCCGAACTCCTCGGGCCACGCCATGCAGAGCAGGTTGCGTTCGGCCATGGTTCGACAGAACTGCTGGGCGGTCTCGAGGTCGGCGGGATTGTCGGTGAACGCACCAAGGAAGTGCTCGGGCACATGGTCTTTCACCAGTTCGCGCAAGTCACCGCGGAGCTCCGCAGCTTTCTGACCCATTTCGAAGTCCACTGGCGGTCCTATCCCGAGCCCAGTGCGGGTTCGATGTCAGCGTGGCCGAGGCCGAGCTCGTCGAGCACGTCCGCGGTGTTCGCGCCCAGCTCCGGCGCCGGGCCTGCGACCCGGCCTGGAGTCCTGGAGAACCAAGTCGGAACACCCGGGAACCGCACCGGGCCGTGCGGGGTGTCCACAGTCTCGAACAGACCGACGGCGTTGAGATGCGGATTGTCAAACAAATCGCCTGGGGTGTTCAGTGGTGCGGCTGGAATCTCGAGATCGCGGAACAACGCCAACCACTCCTCGGTGGTGCGCTCCTTGATTGTTTGGGCCACCAGGCCGTACACGGCGTCGATCTGGTTCGCCCGTTGTTCAAGCGTCGAGTACCCGTCGTCGGCCCACCCCGGCTTCACGGCACCGACAAAGGCGTTCCAGTGTTTGTCGTTGTAGATCAGAGCGGCGATATAGCCGTCGCTTGTCTCGTACGGCCTTCGGTTGGGTGCAACTGTCCGTGGGTAGAAGGCCGGTCCGAGGGGAGGGTCGTATATGGCTCCGTTGGCATGCTCAACCAGCATGAACGACGCCATGGTCTCGAACATGGCGACCTCCACCTCTTGACCATCGCCCGTTCGTTCGCGGTGGTACAACGCCATCGTCGTCGCGTAGAGGGCGGTCAGACCTGCGACCTTGTCGGCGACGATGGTTCCGACGAAGTCGGCTTCACCCGTCAGTTGCTTCTGGACGGCAGTCAGCCCGCATTCCGCTTGGATGGTGTCGTCATAGGCAGGCCGGTCACGGTCGGGTCCTCGCCTGCCGTAGCCGTAGCAGTTGGTGTAGACGATGCTCGGGTTGAGCGCGGCCACCTCCTCATAACCGAACCCGAGCTTGACTATCGCCTTCGCTCGCATGGAGTGGATGAAGACGTCGGCGTCGGCGACAAGCGCCCGGAGCGCGGTCTTGCCCTCATCGGTGCGCAGGTCCAATACGACACTGCGTTTGCCGCGGTTCACGTTCACGAAGACGGCGCTCATCCCAGGAGCGGGTCCAACGGAGACGTAACGGGTGTCGTCGCCCTGCGGTGGTTCGACTTTGATCACGTCGGCGCCCATATCGGCCATGATTTGAGTGCAATACGGCCCCATCACCATCGCGGTGAGGTCGATGACGCGCACACCGTTCAGCGGGCCGCTAGCCATGGTGCGCCCCTTGTGCGGCCATGCCGAAGCTGTAGCGGATGTGGTCGCCGTGGCCGTCCGGCACGACAGGGAACACGACGGGTTCGGACGCATCGCGGATCGCGGAGATGTGTTCGCCGACGTCTGCGATCGACCATGACGGCCGGTACACGCCTGGCGACTCGGACACCATGGCCCTTGCCACCCGACCTGCGAGCGCGATGAGCATTTCGCCTGTGACGGAGCAGGATTCGTGCGCCAGCCAGCCGACGACGGGCGCCACCAGCTCCGGGCCCATCGGCGGGTAGGCGGAGGTGTCGATCCCGTCGGCCATTCTCGTCGCGGCGGCGGGCACGATCACGTTGCTCTTGACGCCATGCGCCGCTCCTTCGATCGCGGCGACGTTGGACAAGCCGATCACGCCCGCCTTGGCGACGGCGTAGTTCGCGACGTCGTGGTTGCCGTAGAGGCCGCCGATCGACGAGGTGAGCACTATGCGGCCGTACCCCGCGTCGCACATCAGCGGGAACGCCGGGCGCACGATGTGGAAGGCGCCGCGCAGATGGACGTCGACGACGGATTCGAAGTCGTCGTAGGTCATTTCCTTCAACGACGCCCGGCGTACGTTTCCGGCGTTGTGGACAAGGATGTCGACTCGGCCGTAGTGGTCCAGCGCGGCGTCGATGATCGCCATGCCGCCCTCCGGGGTGGCGACCGAATCGGTGCTAGCGACGGCGCCGCCACCGGCGGTGGTGATCTCGCGCACGACCTCCTGGGCGGGTCCGGTGTCGGTGCCGTCACCGGCGATGCTGCCGCCGGGATCGTTCACGACGACCTTCGCGCCCTGCGACGCCAGCAGCAGGGCGTAGGAGCGGCCCAGTCCCCTGCCGCCACCGGTTACGACCGCGACGCGGCCGTCGAATCTCAAGTCAGACATGTAGCGACCCGCCGCGATTTGTGTAGCGAAAACGAGCGCTCACCGCGCCTAAACGCACACAAGTCGCTACGCACCGAGTACCAGGCCATCGAGATCGCCCTTGTCGCGCCATTCCTTCAATAGGTCGCCGAAGGCGTAGAAGCCGGCCATGTAGTAATCGCCGAGGAATGATCTGACACCTTCACCGAAGCCGCGGCCCTCGTTGTTGTAATAGCCTGGCGTGCAGGCGAGATCGAACGCCGATGTGTCAATCGCAATTTCCTTGATGGTGTTGCCCCAGGCTTCTTGGGCCTCCTTACTCGGCTCGACCGTCGTCGCCTTTCGCTTCACCGCCTCGGCGATGATGTAGGCGATGTGCTCGGCCTGCTGCTCGAACATCGCCGTCGTATTGGCGGAGACGCCGCCCTGGATGAAGCCGGTGTGGAACTGGTTGGGGAAGCCGGGGCTGGTTATTCCGTGAAGTGTCTTGTAGCCATCCCGCCAGTGGTCGAACAGCGAGAGCCCATCACGGCCTTCGATCGCCTCGATCGCGTACCGGCGGCTGATCTCGGTCGAGATCTCAAAGCCGCTCGCGAAGATCACGCAGTCGACCTCGTACTCAACGCCATTGGCGACGATGCTTTTCTCGGTGAGCCTTTCGACACCCTTGGAATCCGCCACGTCGACGAGCGTGACGTTCGGGCGGTTGAACGTCGGCAGATATTCGTCATTGCTGCACGGCCGCTTACACAAGAACTGGTAGTACGGCTTGAGCGCCTCCGCTGTCTGCGGGTCATCGACAATGGCTTCGACGCGGCGGCGCAGCCGCTCCATGATTTTGTAGTCCTCCTCTTCGCGCATCGCCATGACCTGTTCGACGCCCAGCGTCGTGGGATCCTCGGCACCGGCGACCCGCGCAGTCAGGTTGCGGCCGAGCTCAGTCCAGAAGTCGCACACCTGGTCGGTTGCATCGAAGATCACCCCGTCGCCGAACGGTGACCATCGGTGGAAATTGAGCTTGCGCTCCTCCTGCCAGCCGGGTTGCAACGACGCCGCCCACTGCCGATCCGTCGGCTCGTTGCCGCGGATGTCGACCGACGACGGTGTCCGCTGAAACACGTAGAGGTGCTTGGCATCCCGACCGAGATGCGGAACGAGTTGCACTCCCGTCGCCCCGGTGCCGACGAGCGCAACACGCTTGTCGGCGAGCTTGTGCAGCCCGCCGCTGGCGTCCCCGCCTGTGTAGTCGTAGTCCCAGCGGGACGAGTGGAAAATGTGGCCCTTGAAATCTTTGATGCCTGGGATGCCGGGCAGCTTGGGGCGGTTGTAGGAGCCTTGCGTCATGACGACGAAGCGGGCCCGGATGTCGTCGCCGCGGTTGGTGGTCAGGCGCCAACGTTCGATCTCGTCGTCCCAGCGCACCGTTCGCACCTGGGTGGAAAAGATGGCCCCGTCGTATAGCCCGAAATGCTTGCCGATCCGTTTGCAATGCTCGAAGATCTCGGCGCCGTCGGCGAACTTCTTCGACGGCAGGACATCGAGCTCTTCGAGCATGGGGATGTAGCAGTAGGCATCGTTGTCGCATTGGATGCCTGGAAAGCGATTCCAGTACCAGACGCCACCGAAGTCGCCACCCATCTCGATGACATGCACGTCGTCGACGCCGGTCTTCTTCAGATACGCGCCCGCAAGCAGTCCTGCGATACCGCCGCCGAGAACCGCGACCTCGATGTCCTCGTTGATCGGCGTGCGAGGCGTCATCGGCGTGTGCGGATCTACCTCGGCGAAATCCGCGAAGTCGTCCTTGAGTTCGAGATATTGCGCCGCGCCTTCAGGCCGCAGCCTCTTCGCCCGCTCCTGGGCGTACTTCACCCGCAACGCATCGATGTCGATATCGTCGGGGGTCTGGGTCGGCCCGCAGGTGTCGGAAGTCGTCATGTACCTGAAAGCTCCTGTGGTTCGCCCGTGCCCATGTACTTGGACAGTTGGTAGTGGAGGTTGACGGTGCTGCGCTCGCGGTACGGGTTGGGCTTCGTGCCAGAGAAGCCGGCCGACTTCATGCCCCGCTGCACCGCAGCCATATTCGAGAAGTCCTGCGGCAGAACCGACAGCCAGTTGGGGTCGCCTACCGGGGTGTACTGCCATTCCGTATGCGGCTCTGCACCTTTCGGATACAACTCGAACACCGCCACTTCGAAGATGCACTTGTTGGGGTCGTAGCTCGGATCCGGCCTTGCGCAGTAGCACAGCGCGCTGGTCAGGCCCTGTCCGACCTGGAAGTTCGGGAAGATCTGCCACGCGGTGCCGCTCTGCCCAAGGATGTCGGCGGGAATCGTCGGCCAGATGACGCCGCGCGTTTCGTCGTCGCGGCGCGCGGACGTCAGCCAGTGCTCAAGCACCTTGTCGGCCGGTGTTCCCTCCGGCAGTTCGTCGACAAGCCGCTTCGCCGCGTTCACCAAGGTCTGGGTGGTGGTGGCGTTCGTCTCTTCCATTGTGTAGACCTGCATCTCAGCCGTCGAGATGCGCGGATCGCCCGTGCCGAGGCGGATCTTCGACTTCGTCTCGTCCATACCCTTCGGCGCGTCATAGCCGATGTTGGAGTGCTTGCCGTGCGCCTTGGCCCAGCCCTTGAACTCGCCGAACTTGTTGAACTCCGGATGCGTGGTGAACACGTGGTAGGTCTCGTTGAAGGCCTCCATCGCGACTTTCCAGTTGCAGTCGAAGCTCAGCCATTTGCGCCACTTGTAGCGCATGTTCTCCAGGCCGAACGAGTCGAGGATCTTCGCGGCGGGGAACAGATAGTCCGCCAGTGGTTCGCAGTCGGGATCCATGTTGACGAACAGCCAGCCACCCCATGTGTCGACCTGCACCGGGGCGAGGTGGGTATTGGCAGGAGTCAGCACGCCCTTCCAGTCGTCCTGCTCACGAATGTGCGTGCACGTGCCGTCCAATCCGTATGTCCAGCCGTGGAATCCGCAGACGAACGACTTCCGCGCTCGGCCACAAGCGTTCTTCGCGCCGTCGGGGGTGTCGACGAGCCTGCGACCGCGATGCATGCACACGTTGTGGTGCGCAGCGAAATTGGAGCCCGACGAGTTCGGGCCGGTGCGCACGACGATGATCGAGTCGTCGAGGATGTCGTAGGTGAGGTAGCTGCCGACTTCGGGGATCTCATCGACCCGGCCTACCTGTTGCCACACCTTGCGCCATAGCTTGTCGCGCTCTGCTCGGGCGTACTCCTCGGAGATGTAGGCGTCCACGCCGATGGTGACAGGGTCCGAAAGCTCCTCAGCCGCCTGCACTTCCATGTCGGTCATGCTTCCTCCTTCTCAAACCGACTGATGCTCGCCCGGAAGGACTCGTCCTTGAGAAACAGCGAGGTGTTGTCGGCGCCGAGGTGGGTCCACTTGAGGTTCAGCCCGCCGTCGACGAGCAGAGTCTGGCCGGTGATGTAGCTCGACAGGTCCGAGAGCAGGAACAGGATGACGCCCGCTTGTTCATCCGGCCTGCCACGGCGCCCCATTGCGATCGCCTTCCGGTCGCGCTCGGGGTCGTCGCCGGTATACGTGCGTGACGCCGCGGTCTCGGTGACGCCAGGTGCCACGGCGTTCACCCGGATGTTGTCCACGGCCAACTCGACCGCCATCGTCCGCGTCATGGCCACCACCGCAGCCTTTGCCGTCCCGTAGGCGATGTGGAACGGCGCGGTGTTCATGCCGCTGATCGACGAGATCGACACGATCGAGCCGGGGCTCTGATGGCTGCGGATCTCTGCGGCCACCGCCTGGCTCATGAAGAATGCCGTCTCGAGATTCGCGACGAACAGCTCGCGCCAGTCGGTTCGGCTGACGCGGGTCGAGGGCATCCAGGTGGCCGGAGCGGCGCCACCGGCAATGTTGACAAGTCCGTACAGCTTCCCCTCGGTGCGCCGCACCTGGTCGAGCACCGCGGCGATGCCGTCGTCGGTTGACGCGTCCGCGGCGACCGGCACGACCGAAAGGCCACCCTCGGCCAACGGCGCGATGTGCTCGTCGAGGTTTTCCTTCGACCGACTGACCGCGACGACGGTCGCACCCGCCTCAGCGACCATCCGCGTGACGGTGGTGCCGATGCCGCCGCCCCCGGCGCCCGACACCACGACGATGCGGCCATCCAGTCTCAGAAGATCGCTCATGCGCCTATTTGTCCGGACAAAATACGGTACTCTGCATATTGAAGAACACTATTCCGCAGCAGCGATCCGCTCGTCAAGGGCGGATTGATCTCACCTCGCAGCTATTGTCTGGACTAGAGGAGCTTGATAACGTGCGAGGTCATGACGACGTCTGTCCGCGACGCCAGGTACACCGCAGCCAGCCCCACCGCTGCCGAAGGCTGGCGGCTGGAGCGGCTCACCGCACCGAGCAGATTGTTCGGCGCAAACGGGCTGCGCACCGGTCCCGATGGGCGCGTCTATGTCGCGCAGGTGACCGGCAGCCAGATCAGCGCGCTGGATCTCGGCACCGGTCGCGTGGACACGGTGAGTGCCAAGGGCGGCGACATCATTGCGCCCGACGACGTCGCCTTCGACAGCAGCGGCAACCTGTACGCCACGGAGGTCATGGACGGCCGGGTGAGCGTGCGGGACGCCGGAGGGCGTACCCGGGTGCTGCGCGACGACCTTCCTTGCGCGAACGGCATCACCGTGCACCAGGATCGGCTGTTCATCGGTGAGTGCCGCGAGGGCGGACGGCTGATGGAACTCGACCGAAGCACTGGCGCGCAGCGGATCCTGCACGAAGACCTGCCGTCACCGAACGCCATGGAGTTCGGCCCCGACGGTCTCTTGTACTACCCGCTTATGGTGGCCAACGAGATCTGGCGGATAGACCCCGACGGCGGTGAGCCGCAACGGGTTGCGGGCGACCTCGGTGTGCCAGACGCGGTGAAGTTCGATTCGGAGGGATTCATCGTGTCCACTCAGGTGGCCAGCGGGCAGGTGTTACGGATCGATCCGCGCAACGGCGAGCAGACCCTGCTGGCTCAGCTCACTCCTGGCCTGGACAATCTGACCTTTGTCGGCGACCGGTTGTTCGTCTCGAACTTCACCGGTGAGATCACCGAGATTCTCGGCGGCGGCCAGACCCACACCGTGTTGCCTGGTGGACTTAATTGGCCGTTGGATCTCGCGGTCGGTGACGACGGCAACCTGTATGTCGCCGACGGCACCTACTTCTATGTGGTGGGCTCCGACGGATCGCTGCAGACGGTCGGCATGCTGTTCTCGCCCGGATACCCCGGTTTCCTCCGCGGCTTGGCGTCCGCGGGGGCCGGCACCTTCGTAGTCGCGACGTCAGGGGGCCAGATCGCCCGCTACCATCCTGCTGACGGTGAAACAGACTATCTCGCAGACGGATTCGACCAACTCTATGGAGTCGCGATCGGCCCCGGTGACGCCATTGTCTTCGCCGAACTCGGCACCGGTCGCGTGCACTCGCTGCGGTCGGGCAACGTGGAGGTGCTGGCGTCGGGACTGCACGATCCGGTCGGCGTCGCATTCGACCCGAACGGCATCCCCTTGGTGTCCGAATCCGGCGCGGGTCGGGTCGTGCGGCTCGCCGGCTCGACGGAGACCGTGGTCGACGGCCTGCAACGGCCTCAGGGGATTCTCGTCGCCGACGGAACGCTCTACATCGTCGATGCAGGCGCCAAGGAAGTGGTCGCCGTCGACCTCAGTACCGGCGCTCGCCACACGGTCGCGTCCGGTCTGCCGGTCGGACCCCCGCCGGGCGTAGAACCCAAGCCGCTCAAGGGAATGCCGCCGTTCTCCGGACCGCAGGGCCCGTTCGCAGGCATCACCATCGGGCCGGACGGCACCCTGTACGTTTCAGCCGACGGCGACGGCAGCGTTCTGTCGTTGAGACGCGCATGACCGTCAGCCCCACGGACCATCGCTACCTTCAGGTGGCGCGCACGCTGCGCAAGGAGATCGTCGACGGCGTGTACCCGGTGGGTTCGCAGTTGCCAACCGAACAACAGCTGTGCGAGCGATTCGAGGTCAGCCGCTACACGGTTCGCGAAGCGCTGCGCAGGCTGCGTGACGACAACCTCATCGCGTCACGGCCGCGCTCGGGAACACTCGTCGTACCGCGTCCGGCCACGAATTCGTATGCGCAGGACGTCGTGTCGATCGACGACCTCCTCGCGTTCGCGACTGGCGCGAAGTTCGTAATCGAGTCCAACACCATGGTCACAATCGACGACGACCTCGCCACACGTACCGGCCTGCACGTCGGCTCGGAGTGGTTGGCGGTCCGCGGTTACCGGCGAACCGACGGAGGCGCGGCCCCGGTCTGCAAGACGGAGTACTACATCAACCGGGCCTTCGCCGCGGTGGGCAGACTGCTGCAACGCCACTCCGGCCCGATCTTTCCGCTGATCGAGGACCTTTTCGGCGTCAGCATCGTCGAGGTGCACCAGGAAATCACCGCGGTGCCCGTCACTCGCGATCTGGCGGACGCTTTGAAAGTCGAAGCGGGTACCGCTGCGCTGGAGATGCTGCGCGTCTACAAGACATCGGACGGCGAGGTCGCCCAGGTCACCGTCAACACCCATCCCTCGTCGCGGTACCGGCATTCGATGACCATGCGCCGGATCAAGGACTAGGTAGCCCGGTGCGAGTCGACGAGCAGCGTACAGCCGACGCCTACCGGAGGGGACTGTGGGTGCGGAAGACACTCGCCGACGCACTGCGGGACGCCGTCAGCGCCACGCCGCAGCGAACGGTATTGGTGGACGGCGATATTCGGCTCGACTGCACGACGCTGCATGAGCAGGCGACCCAGATGGCGAAGGCACTGATGATGCGCATGCCTGCCGGCAGCGTGGTGTCGTTCATGTTGCCGAATTGGCACGAGGCGGCGGTGATCTACCTGGGCGCGACCATGGCAGGCATGGTGGTGAATCCGATCCTGCCGTCTCTGCGGGATCGGGAGCTGGCGTTCATCCTGTCCGACGGCGACAGCCGCGCGATCTTCGTGCCGTCTTCCTTCGGAAAGCACGACTTCGTCGCCATGCTGGACAGGGTCACCGCCGAGATGACCTCTCCGCCAGAGGTCGTCGTGCTGCGGGGCGAGGCCGGTCGTCACACGACATACCCTTCGCTTTTGGCCGACGGCGGCCCGGCGGCCCTTCCGGTTCTCAACCCCGACTCCGTACGCATGATCCTGTACACGTCCGGCACCACCGGACGTGCCAAAGCGGTATTGCACAGCCACAATTCGATCCATGCGTTGATCCGCCAGATCGGCCAGTACTGGCTGATCGACGACGGCGACACGTTCCTCGTGCCGTCACCGATCGCACACATCGGCGGGTCCATCTATGCGTTCGAATGCCCGCTGCTGCTTGGTACCACGGCCGTACTGATGGAGCGCTGGGACGCGGACGCCGCGGCGTCGCTGATGATTGCCGAACGCTGCACACACATGGCAGGCGCCACTCCATTTCTCGAGGGCCTTCTCGCCGCCGCCGAGCGCGCCGAGACGCACCTACCCGACCTCAAGGTGTTCATCTGCGGTGGCGCGTCCGTCCCGCCGTCGCTGATCCGCAGGGCCTCAACCTATTTCGAGCGAGCGGCGGTCAGCCGGGTGTACGGCTCGACGGAAGTGCCGGTGACGACCGTCGGCTCACTGGACGACTGCGAACACGCAGCGGACACCGACGGTCGGGCCGGGATCGCCGACATCGACCTGGTCGACGGCGAGATCCGCGCACGTGGACCGCAGATGCTTGCCGGCTACCTGCATCCCGAGGACGAGACGGCGTGCGTCGACGACCAGGGTTACTTCCGGACGGGTGATCTCGGCCGGTGGGTCGACGACGGCTACCTGGTTGTCACCGGCAGGGCCAAAGACATCATCATCCGCAATGGCGAAAACATCTCGCCGAAGGAAGTGGAGGACATCCTCGTCCGGCATCCCGGCATCGCTGAGGTCGCGGTCGTCGGCGTGCCCGACGAGCGCACCGGGGAGCGGGCGTGCGCCGTCATCGTCGCGTCCGATCAGCCAGCGCCCGATCTGTCCGACCTGCGCGACCTACTTGTGGGCCATGGGCTGGCCAAGTTCAAAGTCCCCGAACAGATTGTCGTGTGGGACGCGTTGCCGAAGAACGACGCGGGAAAGATCTTGAAGCATCAAATCCGAGCGACGCTAACGAAGGTGGACTGATATGCAGGTGGCGATCGTGACGGGCGCGAGCAGCGGCATCGGGTTCGGCTGTGCGACGAAGCTCGCCGAGGCGGGCATGGCCGTCGTCGGGGTGGGCCGCGACGAAGAAAGGCTCGCCGAGCTGGAGAAGGCGATCGGCGACCCGGATCGGGTAACCACCGTCGCCGTCGATCTCACCGCCGACGATGCGCCGCAACGGATCGTGGCCGCTGCCGTCGACCGGTGGGGCCACATCGACTTTCTAATCAACAACGCCGGGGTCGGTAGTCCGAAGCCGCTGCACGAAACCGACGACGAAAGCCTGGACTACTTCCTGGGTTTGATGCTGCGGGCGCCGTTCCGGTTGGCTCGCGACGTGATACCGCACATGCAGGCGGGCTCGGCGATCATCAACATCACGTCGACCTTCGCCGTCGTCGGCGGCCTTCGCGGCGGCGCATACTCGGCGGCAAAGGGTGGCCTGACGGCGCTGACTCTGCACATCGCGTGCCAGTACGGCCCACAGGGAATCCGTTGCAACGCCGTGGCTCCCGGCGTCACGCTGACCCCGATGGTCGCGACGCGACTGGAGGATGAGCGGTTCCGCAAGATCAATACCGAGATGACGCCGTACCCGCGGCTCGGCCGGGTCGATGACCTGGCCAGCACCGTGGCATTCCTGTGCTCGGAGGGCGCCAGCTTCATCAACGGGCAGACCATCGTCGTCGACGGCGGCTGGAGTTCGACGAAGTACCTGTCCGACTTCGCGTTGAATGCGGAATGGGTCGCGCGTTGAACCTGTTCGAACTGCTCGACCAGGCCGCCGCACGACACGGCGACCGTGGCGCGGTGTATCTCGGTGAGCGTCAACTGCATACGTGGGGTGAGCTTCGCGAACGCGCGCTGCGGCTGGCTTCTTCGATGCGCGAGCTGGGCGCGGGCGCGCGCGTCGCGGTGGCAAGCGAGAACCGGCCCGAGATCGTCGAGCTGATGTTCGCCATCTGGGCGTCCGAGTGCGTGGTCGTCCCGATCAACTACAAACTGCATCCCCGCGAGATGGAGCAGATCCTCGACGACGCAGGGGTGTCACAGGTCTTCGCGTCACCCAAAATCGGTGCGTCGCTCGCGCCCGTCACTTCGGTTCCCATCGAAACCGTTGATTCGCAGGCATATTCAAGTCGCCTTGGCGCGAAACCGGCGGATCCGCCGCGCATCACCGATCCGTCGACACTGGCGTGGCTGTTCTACACCAGCGGAACCACCGGCAAGTCGAAGGGCGCGATGCTGTCGCACCGCAACCTGATGGCGATGACCGTTGCCCACCTTGCGGATTTCGATGCGCCGGACCAAGACTGCAGCCTGGTCCACGGCGCGCCGATGTCGCACGGCTCAGGCCTCTACATTCCCCCGTACGTGCTGCGCGGCGCTCGGCAGGTGATACCTGAGTCCGGCGCGTTCGAGCCCGAGGAGTTCCTCGATCTCTGCGACCACCATCCCGGTTGCAGCGCCTTCCTGGCACCCACCATGGTCGCGCGCCTGGTACAAACCGGACGCGCCTGTCCGGACAATCTGCGAACGGTGGTCTACGGCGGCGGCCCGATGTACGTCGACAGCCTGAAGAAGGCGATAGCGGCGTTCGGCCCGATCTTCGTGCAGCTCTACGGCCAGGGTGAAGCGCCGATGACGATCACGGGGCTGCGCCGCGCCGACCACCTCGATGCGGACGACGCGATCCTGGGATCTGTTGGATACGCCCGGTCCGGGGTGGATGTCGCGGTGTTGCGCGACGACGGTTCGCAGGCCGCCATCAGCGAGATCGGTGAGATCGTGTGCCGGGGCGACGTCGTGATGTCGGGCTACTGGCACAACCCCGACGCGACCGCCGCGACGCTGCAGAACGGCTGGTTGCGCACCGGCGACATGGGATCGTTCGACGAAAGGGGGTTCCTCACCCTGCGAGACCGTTCCAAGGACGTGGTGATCAGCGGCGGCAGCAATATCTATCCGCGTGAAGTGGAGGAAGCACTGCTCGAGCATCCGGGTGTCGAAGAGGCGGGCGTGGTCGGCGCTCCGGACAACGAGTGGGGCGAGGTCGTGGTCGCGTTCATCGTCGGCTCGGCATCCGCTGGTGAGCTCGACGCGCATCTGCTGGAGCGCATCGCGCGCTTCAAGAGACCCAAGCGTTACGAGTTCATCGACGAGTTGCCGAAGAACAGCTACGGCAAGGTGCTCAAGCGGGAGTTGCGGGCCCGACTAGCGTAGAGCGATGCGCATCGTCATCGCCGGCGGGCACGGCAAGATCGCCCTCATCCTTGAAGGGCTGCTCTCACAACGCGGCGACGCCGTGGCGGGCTTCATTCGCAATCCGGATCACGTGGCCGATGTCCAAGCCGCAGGTGCCGAGGCTCTCGTCGTCGACCTGGAGAACGCATCGGTCGACGAAGTCGCTACACATATGCGGGGAGCGGACGCCGTCGTCTTCGCCGCGGGCGCGGGACCGGGAAGCGGGGCGGCACGCAAGGGTACGGTCGACCGGGACGCGGCGATTTTGCTCGCAGACGCGGCCGAAGTCGCGAAAGTTGCTCGTTACGTGATGATTTCAGCCATGGGGGCCGACGTCGAGGCGCCTGATGACGCAGGCAATCCGGTGTTCGTGGCGTACCTGCGCGCCAAAGGGGCTGCCGACGACAACGTTCGGGCACGGATGGCGCTCGAATCGACGATTGTGCGGCCAGGCCACCTCACCAACGATCCAGGGACCGGACGGGTGACGATCGCGGATTACACCGGGCGGGGCGACGTCCCGCGAGAGGATGTCGCAGCGGTGCTGCTTGCAGTTCTGGACACGCCTGGCACGGCCTGCCAGACGTTTGAACTCATCTCGGGCGACACGGCGATCGCGGAAGCAGTCACCAGTCGCGGGCAATGACTGTAGTCACCGGACGATATCGTCGTAGCCATGGCAGTGGTGGACAGGCCGTCGGCGCGTGAGGCCAAACGCTTGCAAACGCGGGAGCGTCTCATGGGCGCAGCCATCGCCGAATTCAAACGATCGGGCATAGCCGACGCCGACGTCCGCGCAATCGTGGCAGCCGCCGGAGTCGCGCACGGCACCTTCTTCTTTCACTTCCCGACAAAGGAGCATGTGCTCCTGGAACTGGAGCATCGCGAGGAGGAGCGGATCGCAAAGGAACTCAGCCGTTTCGTAGCTTCGCGGCACGACCTCTCCACGACCCTCAAAGAGGCGGTGCGTCTAGTGACGGGGCTCGAACGTCGCCTTGGGGCAGTGCTCTTCAAGGATTTTCTTGCACTTCACTTTTCACAGACTCGCCCAGTCGACGAGAGTAAGGAACATCCGGTGATCGTCTTGGTGGCTCAGGAGATCGAGCGTGCCAAGGACACTGGCGATGTGGATCCCGATGTGAACCCGATGAACAGCGCGGTGTTCTTTCTCCTTGGCCTCTATGCGCTGTTGACGACCACGCATGACTGGCCGGCTCAAGGCGCGATGCTCGAGGACTACGTGACAAGAACCCTGCGCAGTATTGCAGGCCACTAGCCGATTGACTCCATTAGCTGATTGACTATAGTCAGTTTCTACCGTGCAGCCAGGGGCGGCCGATCGGTAGGAGGAGTCCTGAATCTGCCAACGTTGAACCTGCGCCGCAGTCGCGGAAACGAAGAGCCCGCGGTGCGGATCGGCAATACACGCGGGGGCCTCGACGAGCACGCGGAGCAATCGCGACAGGCGCAGCGCCAGGCCGACGAGTGGCTGATTAGCGGATCCTTCCTGATTGGCACCGCAGTTCTCGGAATCTTCGGCCTGCCCCTTTTCCTCCGCGGAGTCTGGCTGCTACGCAGGGCGCAGCGGGACGGAATGTCCGTGCGGCCGATGCTCGTCACCCTGCTCGGCTACCTGGTCATCATCGACGCCGCCATCAACACGGTGGGCTGGGCACTGGACCTCATCGCGAACCACTCCTTGCTTGCCCGTGTGCTTTTGAACGGGTGGGGAAACATGTTCGATGCGGGATACTTCTGGCACTACAACGAGCTGTGGGTTGGCGGCGCAGCGGGGCCAGGCGAAAAGGCGTGGGAGGTCGGGCTGATACTCACCGTCTTCACGATGCGGATCGCAGCGGCGATCGGGTTCCTCCAGATGAAGCGGTGGGGCCAGCAGTGGATGATCATCACCTGCTGGATGGGCGTGGTCATCTGGATCGGCTACGTATTCAACATGACCATGTTCGCCGACGTGCGCTACGCAGGCGTCGTGTTCCCCGTCATCGGCTGGTGGCTCTACGACATCTTCTACATCACCCCGTTCCTC
>NZ_QJJU01000012.1:0-169393 GCF_003201655.1 Mycolicibacterium moriokaense | reverse complement strand
ATTCAACATGACCATGTTCGCCGACGTGCGCTACGCAGGCGTCGTGTTCCCCGTCATCGGCTGGTGGCTCTACGACATCTTCTACATCACCCCGTTCCTCGCGATCCCCTACCTGCACACGGTCAACCGGGAGATCTTCTCCGACTGATTTCAATGACTTCACTCATTGACTGTAGTCAGTAATTGCGATACAAAGGGCGGACCATGACGCCTCAGGTCAAGCCTTCGGCGCGCGAAGCCCGACGGCTGCAGACACGGCAGCGCATCCTCGGCGCGGCCATCGCCGAGTTCAAGCGCTGCGGCATGGTCGGCGCCGACGTAGCGGCCATCGTTGCTGCCGCAGGCGTCGCGCACGGAACCTTCTTCTTCCACTTCCCCAGCAAGGAGCATGTGCTCCTGGAACTGGAGCGCCGGGAAGAGGCCCGTATCGCAGGAGAGCTCGCCCGGTTCCTGAAAGGCACGCATCACCTGGTTGCGGCGTTGACGGAGGTCGTCCGCCTGGTGACCGGTCTGGAGCGACGGCTCGGCTCGCCCCTCTTCAAAGAACTACTGGCGCTGCACTTCTCACCGTCGCGCCCCAAAAAAGACGACTGGACCGACCACCCCGTGATCGTATTGCTGGTCAGCGAGATCGAGCGCGCACGCGGCCACGGCGAAGTGCATCCGGAAGTGGACGCATTCTACAGCGCAACGTTCTTCCTCCTCGGCATCTACGGAGTTCTGACCACGACGGACGACCCGGATACCCGCGACACGATGCTGGCCAAGTTGGTCGCTTCAGCCGTCCGCGGTCTGGAGGTCCGATGACCGATCCCCATCAACGAAAAGGACTGAAGTGAACTGGCTCTGGGAGATCCTTCGCTACGTCGCAGCATGGGGCGGCACCGGCCTGATCATCTGGTTCTGGTACTGGATGTTCTCCAACATCGGCACGTTCTGAAACGCAATGGTTGAGCTCAGTGACGCGCACGCGATGACGATCGAGCGCAGTTGCGCCGTGACCGCCGTCGCCCTGAGCGGACAACGTCGCGATGGCGTGCGCCTGGTGACCGGCGAACATCGCGGCTTCGGCTTGAGCTCGACACTCGACTTTGTGCACGTGCCATACCCATCCATTGGCCGCGACTGGACACGCAGAACCCTGACATGCGGTGTCGCACTGCAATGTTCACCGTCCAAGGACCGGCTCGTCGAATATCGACTGAACGAGCTTTCAGCCCGAGAACTCCGTGCACTCACGCTCGTCGAGGCCGGTGTCGCCGTTGGATGGATTGCGTCGAGCTGGCCTGGGCTGCTGTCCGAACTGCTGCGGGTACTGCCCGATCTGGAACCTTCGCCCGGTGACCTCGAAGCCGAGGAGATGCTCAACCGTGCAGTCGCACTGGCGCGCACAGGGCAACCGCTTGGCGTGCATCCTCTACTGGGCAGACTGCCGGTGGCGTACACGATGCCGCGTGGACTGTCCGACCGGTTGCGCCGCAGCTTTGGCAGAATGCCGTGGACCACAACGCAGAAGCGGCTTCCGCGCCCGTACTCCGTGCCCGTTGGCGGCGACGGCGGCGTACGCAATCCCAATCTGCCGCCCCCGAGTCGGCCTCAGGACAACGACCTCGACATCACACCGGACCACCGGCCAGGCATTCCGTATCCGGAGTGGAACGCCTGGACGAAGAGCTTCATACACAACCACGTCGCGGTTCTCGAGCGCACGTACACCAGCCGCACACGCCAGCCCGGATCCATCTCCACCGACCTACGGAAATGGTTCGAGGAGCACACCCATCGCGCAATGACGAACCGCCTCGAAGACGGTTCCGATCTGGACGTCGAGCGGTACGTCAGCCACTACATCGACCTGACCACGGGCGAAGCGACCGAGCCGCGCATCTTCCGCGAACTGTTGCCGAGCAGCCGCGACGTCACCACAGCGCTATTACTCGACGGCAGTTCGTCGTTGGGTGTGCACGGAGGCAGGATCTTCAAGCTGGAATTGGCCTGTGCCGACGCGCTTTCCGGGGCGATGACGCGCGCCCGCGAGCGGCACGGCGTCTTCGTTTTCACGGGCAACACCCGACACCGGGTCGACGTGCGTTGCCTCAAGGATTTCGAGGACTCCCGGTTCGTGCCGCCAGGCGGCCTCGGCCTGGTCACCGGCGGGTACACCAGGCTCGGCGCGCCGCTGCGGCACTTGACGAGCCGGCTTCTGGCGCAGCCGTCCGAGCGGCGCTTGCTTATCGTGATCGGTGACGGTTTGGTGTCCGACGAAGGCTATGAGGGCCGCTACGCCTGGTCCGACGCCGCCCACGCCGTCGAGGAGGCGAACGACGCCGGTGTCTCCGTGTACTACGTCGGCGTCGGGCCGACGCGCGTCGACCCGCTTCCTGAGATCTTCGGTCCTCGCCGGTCCCAACGCATCCGGCGAGTAGAGGACCTTCCACGGGTGTTGGCCCACGTTCATCGAGAGTTGGTAGCCGCATGACAGAGAGTTATCACTCGAACGGCAACGAAGTTCAGTTGTTCGAACGGGCTTTTCACCAACGCCTACCCGTCATGCTCACCGGCCCGACGGGGTGTGGGAAAACGCGGTTGGTCGAGCACATGGGTGCGCTGCTGCGACGGCCCGTCGTCACCATCAGCTGCCATGACGATCTCACCAGCTCCGATCTCGTTGGCAGATTCATGGTTACCGGCGGCGATGTCGTGTGGACCGATGGACCCCTCACCAAAGCCGTCAAGGCGGGAGCGATCTGTTATCTGGACGAGGTTGTGGAAGCACGCCACGATTCGTTGGCCATCCTGCATTCCGTGACCGACCACCGCCGCGCTCTCTATCTGGACCGCGCCGGTGAGGTTGTCGAAGCGCCGGAAACCTTCATGCTCGTTTGTTCGTACAACCCCGCCTACCGCAGCTCCCTCAAGGAGCTCAAACCGTCGTTCCGACAGCGGTTCGTCACGCTTCCGATGCGATACCTCCCTCCCGACCGGGAGGCCGAGGTGATCGTCGCCGAGGCGAGTATCGAATTGGCGACGGCCCGGCGGCTTGTTCAGTGCGCGATCGCCATCCGCACCGCCGACGAAGCATTCCACTTCGAGCCACCGTCCACCCGGGTTCTTGTCACCGCGGCGCAGTTGATCGGGGCAGGCGCAAGCGAATTGGAAGCGGCTGACGCCTGCATCCTCGCGCCGCTGTCCACCGACGGTGCGATCACTGATGGGTTACGTGAAGTTGCGGCAGCCAGCCTGGCCACCGCCAACAGCTCGAGCACGCCACTCTAGGGAAGGAGTCACTCGACATGGATCAACAGGAAAGGAAGCGCAAACGCGCGCTCATCGTCTTCCAAATCTTCATCTACGGCTACCTGCTGACAATGTTCGGGATCCAGCTCTACATGTCGTTCGCCCGCGGCTGGTGGGAATTGTGAACGTCCCACTACTCAGCGACTCTGTCGGCCTCGAAGACCACCACGAAGAATCCCGCCTGGCTCAGCGCCGAGCAGACAAGTGGATGATCGTCGGCGCCGCGTTGATGGGTATGTGGGCTCCCGGTCTCATCGGTTTCCCCATCTTCATGCGCGGGGTGTGGCTGCAGCGCCAGGCCCTACGCGCCGGCCTGTCGGTTCGGCCGATGATCGTCACGCTGATCGGCTACCTGGTCCTGATCGACGGATGCCTAAACAGTCTGGGCTGGGCACTGGACCTGGTCGCAAACCACACGCTGATCAACCGGGTGCTAATGGTCGGGTGGGGCAACATGTTTGACGCCGGTTACTTCTGGCACTACAACGAATTGTGGGTTGGCGGCGCCGCAGGGCCCGGTGAAAAGGCGTGGGTCGCAGGGCTTATCCTGACTGTGTTCTCCATGCGGGTCGCCGCGGCGATCGGGTTCCTCCAGATGAAGCGCTGGGGCCAGCAGTGGATGATCATCACCTGCTGGATGGGCGTGGTCATCTGGATCGGCTACGTGTTCAACATGACCATGTTCGCCGACGTGCGCTACGCAGGCGTCGTGTTCCCCGTCATCGGCTGGTGGCTCTACGACATCTTCTACATCACCCCGTTCCTCGCGATCCCCTATCTGCACACGGTCAACCGCGAAATCTTCTCCGACTGAACAGGTTTAAGGAGCACAGCTGTGACTACATCGTCACCCACCGAGGAGAAGGACCCAGCCAGCGATCTCGCGCCGGGCACCACTCCGTATTACGCGAACATGCACAAGTGGATCAAGCGGGCGGTGCTGGTGTGCCTTATCGCCCTTGTCGTCGAAGGCGCCTTCACGCTGCCGTTCATGGCGGTCTACTACGGCTACCCGACACTGAGCCTCACCGAGATCTGCAGCGAACTATTGAAGGTGCGGTACTCCGACGACACATTGGAGTGCAAGTTCCCGTACCCGCCGTTGGGGCCGCCCGAGGGCGCCGAAGGTAAGGACACCGCTCAGGACCAGTGGGGTATCCAGCCGGTTCCGAAGTATCACCGCCTTGGCTTCCGTGAACTCGTGCGAATCCACGACGAGCGGCTGGCCCGGCAAGCTGCCGAGCAACAGGGGGCCACGAGTCCGTGACGCCCAAATCACTCGAAGAACATGCGGAGAACTGGGATCTCCGCCACGAGGATTTCAAAGACAACGACTTCCTGTACGACGTTTACTCGGTGATGCGGCGCAATGCGCCGTTCGCCCACACCGACACACCGTTTCTCAGCGCCACGCCCGGTGGCGCATGGGTGGCGACTCGATACGACGAGTGCTACCGGATCCTGCAGGACTGGCAGCACTTCTCGAGCAACCCGACGCCCGAAGGGGCCGAGCAGCTCGCCGGCGACCTGGTGATCACACTGGACCCGCCTCGGCAACAGAAGTTCCGCCAAGTGCTCAACCCGTACTTCTCACCGGGTCGCATGAAACAGTTGCGGCCGCAGATCCGCGCCGAGACCGACCGCCTGATCGACACCTTCATCGAACGAGGTACGGGCGACCTCGCGCAGATCGCTTGGCGACAACCCGGCATCGTCTTCTTCAAGTACCTGCTTGGCATGCCGATCGACGATGTCCCCCTGTGTATTGGGCTAACCGACACCGCGCTGAATGGGGAGACCGAGGAAGCCCGAATGGCCGCGTGGGGCGGGCTGTTTCAGCACATCCACGATGCGGTGTCGGCGCGCAGCACCGAGCCACCGCACGACGACATGATCGACGTGCTTCTCACGGCTGAGATCGAGGGCGAAAGTTTGCCGTTCCAAGACGTCGTCGCAAACGCGATGCTCTTGGTGCAGGCCGGTCTCGAAACGACAGCGAACGCAATGTCGTTCGCGTTCCACTATCTTGCCACGCACCCCGACGAGCGCGACCGGCTCATCCGCGAACCCGAGATCCTGCCGAGGGCGGTCGAAGAGTTCATTCGCTTCGCCGGTTCGATCCACGGCATTCCCCGAACTGTCGCAAAGGAAGTCGAACTGAGCGGACAGACTTTCTGCCCCGGCGAATCCGTGCTCGTCAACTACGCCGCCGCCAATCGCGACGCAAGGCAGTTCCCTGACCCGGATCGGTGCATCCTCGACCGCAACGCGAATCGACACCTCGGATTCGGCGCGGGAGTAGATCGGTGCCTTGGCTCCAACCTGGCCCGCCTGGAGTTCACTGTCGGCATCGAGCAGGTCTTGTCGAGGCTGCCGGACTACACCCTAGGGGCAGGCGCCGATGCGTCGTTCCACGGGAACTCCGTGACGCGTGGATACCGTCATTTCCCCGTTGTATTCACTCCGGGCAAGCGATCGACATAGGTTATCTATCGCGATGGCGTACAAGATCGAACCGGACGTCCTGCACAAGGTCGCCAGGCAGGTCGTCGGCCTGCCCCTTGAAGGCGGCGAGCTCATTTCGCGCGCCACCCAGTCGCTCTCCGACGAATACCCTGACCTCATCGATCCCACGCCGGGGCGCTGGGTGGGCAGCAAGGCGGGCGGCATCCTCGGCAAGGTCCGCTTCCTCTACTTCAGCCCGCGCGAGTACATCGTGATCTTCGGAACTCCCACAGGCACGCAAGGCTTTTCGGGGCGCTACAAACATGTGCAGATTCATAAGTTCCTGATGGCCGGCCAGATCGACTCGTACGACTTGGAATCCGATGAGATGGCGCCGATCACACTGCGTCCGGGCGAACACACCTGCCTCGAGAAGGGCCACGCCAGAGGCCTGACCATTCATCCTGGGTCATGGCACATCGAGTACGGCCGTGGCGCCGTCGCCACCACGCTGCCGTTCGCGATGGTGGACACGCTGCTTGTGTCGCTGGAACTCGAGTCCGTCCGCCGCTCGACGGTCGAGTTCACCAAGCTCGTCACCAGGCGGTTTCGCCGCTGACGGTCAGTCTGGTGGCGCGACAACGATCGCGTTCGGTAAATCGTGGACGCGGAAGTCTTGACAGGCATACCCTGATGTGATCTAGATCACATGCGAACCTTGGGGGTGGCGGGATGATGGCCGCGACGACCACGCACTTTCCCGAGCAGCAGGCGCCCTGCGGGCGGATGCACGAGGGCGATCACCACGTCGAAAGCGACGACGACGGTCTGGCCTTCGACGATCTCAAATACTCCTGCGGCTGCCGCGAAACCCGGCACGTCTACCACGACGGGTGCGTGCACATCCGGACGATAAGACATGACGGGAAGGTGTTGCGCGACGAGCGCGGTGGCGAGCACGAAGCCTTCGAGGTTTAAGCCACGGCGATGACGGCGTCGTACAACATAGTGATAGTGGGCGGTGGGGGCGCAGGCCTTCGCGCCGCAATAGCCATCGCCGAAACGAACCCGCGCCTGAACGTCGCGATCGTCTCCAAGGTGTACCCGATGCGCAGCCACACCGTGTCGGCCGAGGGTGGCGCAGCGGGCGTCGCGGGAGAGGATGACACCCTCGACGAACACGCATACGACACGGTCTGTGGCGGCGACTGGCTGTGCGACCAAGACGCCGTCGAGGCGTTCGTCGCCGAAGCGCCGCGGGAGTTGTTGCAGCTCGAGCATTGGGGCTGTCCGTGGAGCCGTAAGCCGGACGGGCACATCGCCGTTCGCGCATTCGGCGGAATGACGAAGCTCAGAACATGGTTCGCTGCGGACAAGACCGGATTTCACATGCTGCACACGCTTTTTCAGCGTGTGCTCGCGTATCCGGACATAGTGCGTTATGACGAGTGGTTCGCGACAACCTTGCTTGTCGACGACGGCCGAGTCCGCGGTGTCGTCGCCGTCGAACTCGCCACCGGTCGCATCGAGACGATCCTGGCGGACGCCGTGATTCTGTGCACGGGCGGATGCGGACGCGTATTCCCGTTCACCACCAATGCGAACATCAAGACCGGGGACGGAATGGCCCTCGCGTTCAGGGCGGGTGCGCCGCTGAAAGACATGGAGTTCGTCCAATACCACCCCACCGGATTGCCCTTCACCGGAATCTTGATCACCGAGGCCGCACGCGCTGAGGGCGGCTGGTTGCTGAACAAAGACGGCTACCGCTACCTGCAGGATTACGACCTCGGCACGCCCACGCCCGAGCCGAAGCTGCGCAGCATGGAGCTCGGGCCCCGGGATCGGGTGTCTCAGGCGTTCGTACACGAGCAGGAGAAGGGACGAACCGTCGAGACCGAGTACGGGCACGTCGTCTACCTGGACCTGCGGCACCTCGGCGCCGACCTGATCGATACGAAGTTGCCGTTCGTGCGTGAGCTTTGCCGCAACTACCAACACATCGACCCGGTCACTGAACTCGTTCCCGTCCGACCCGTTGTGCACTACATGATGGGCGGCATTCACACCGATATCAACGGCGCCGCAACACTTCCCGGGCTCTACGCCGCAGGCGAGACAGCGTGCGTCAGCATCAACGGCGCCAACCGGCTGGGATCGAACTCGCTGCCCGAACTGTTGGTGTTCGGCGCGCGGGCCGGCCACGCTGCCGCGGAGTACGCGTCCACGATCGGGGCCGCGCCTCCGGCCGTGCAGGCCCTGGCCCGGACCGAGGACCAGCGGCTGGAACGCGAGCTCTCTCGCCGCGGCGACGGAGCCGAACGGATCGCTGACATTCGGACGGAGATGCAGGCCACACTGGAGACCGCCGCGGGGATCTATCGCGACGGGCCGACCCTGACCAAGGCGGTCGACCAGATCCGGGTGCTGCAAGAACGATTCGCAGGGGTCGGCATCGACGATCACAGCCACACGTTCAACACCGAGCTGTTGGCGTTGCTCGAGTTGTCGGGGATGCTCGGCGTTGCGCAGACGATCATCGAATCCGCCTTGCGACGAGAAGAATCCCGCGGCGCGCACCAACGAACCGACTTTCCCAAACGCGACGACGACCATTTCTTGGCACACACACTAGTTCATCGCGAGCCCGATGGGACGGCGCGGGTCGACTACCTCCCGGTCACGATCACGCGCTGGCCACCGGGCGAACGTGTGTATGGGAGATAAGGGCGAGCGCAGCGACGGGAAAGGTGGAGCGATGGCGGACCGAATCGTCATGGAGGTCTCGAGGTATCGGCCGGAGATCGAATCCGCACCGGTGCTGGAGGCCTTCGAAGTTCCCCTCACCCGCGAATGGGCGGTCCTTGACGGTCTGAACTACATCAAGGATCAGCTCGACGGGACGCTGAGCTTCCGATGGTCATGCCGGATGGGCATATGCGGCAGCTGCGGTATGACGAT
The DNA here is from genome assembly GCF_003201655.1 of Mycolicibacterium moriokaense. Classification (GTDB taxonomy): domain Bacteria; phylum Actinomycetota; class Actinomycetes; order Mycobacteriales; family Mycobacteriaceae; genus Mycobacterium; species Mycobacterium moriokaense_A. The sequence goes on along the minus strand of NZ_QJJU01000012.1, from coordinate 160,690 downwards.
CAACGGCGACCCGAAACTGGGGTGCGCGACGTTCCTCGTCGATTACCTGCCCGGGCCGGTGCGGGTCGAGCCGATGCGAAACTTCCCGGTGATCCGCGATCTCGTCGTCGACATCAGCGACTTCATGGCCAAACTGCCCAGCGTCAAGCCGTGGATCATCCGGAAGGAAGAGCGGCCCGTCGAGGATGGTGAATACCTGCAGACACCATCCGAATTGGACGAGTTCAAGAAGTTCAGCATGTGCATCAACTGCATGCTGTGCTACTCGGCATGCCCGGTGTACGCACTGGACCCCGATTTCCTCGGTCCGGCGGCGATCGCTCTGGGTCAGCGTTACAACCTGGACTCGCGCGACGAGGGCGCAGCGGATCGCAGAGACGTACTCGCCGCGGCGGAGGGCGCGTGGGCCTGCACGCTGGTGGGCGAATGCTCGACGGCGTGTCCGAAGGGCGTCGACCCGGCAGGCGCCATACAGCGTTACAAGCTCACTGCGGCAATGGATTCGGTCAAGGACCTCCTGCTACCAAGGGGTGCGCGATGACAACACCGATTAGCGCATATCGTCAGCCGATCGACAGGTATTGGTGGGTCAAGCGGCGGTCATATCTGCTGTTCATGCTTCGCGAGATCAGTTGCGTTTTCGTGGCCTGGTCCGTCGTGTATCTGCTGCTGCTGGTGCAGGCGATCGGTGCAGGCCGGGATTCATACGCTCGGTTCCTGGACTGGAGTGCCAATCCGCTCGTCGTTGCGTTAAACCTCGTCACGCTGATTTTCGTTCTGCTGCACGCGGTTACCTGGTTCGCCTCGGCGCCGCGCGCCATTGTGCCCCACGTTCGGGGACGCCGTGTCCCGCCCGGTGCGGTTCTTGCGGGGCACTACGCGGCATGGTTGCTGGTGTCGGCGGTAGTCGTTTGGTTGGTCATGTCATGAGCACTTCCGCGCCCCATCGAAGAACACCCGAGCCGTTTCTGTGGCTGCTATTCAGCGCCGGGGGGATGGCGGCCGCGCTCGTTCTGCCCGTCTTGCTGGTGCTGTTCGGAGTCGCGTTTCCACTCGCGCTGCTCGACGCGCCGGGCCATGCGCACCTGCTGGCAATCGTGCAGAATCCGTTGACAAAGCTTGTGCTGTTGGCCGTTTGCGTTTCGGCCCTGTTCCATTGGGCGCACCGGTTCAGGTTCACGGTCGAGCACGGGCTGAATCTGGGCCGGTTCGACGGTCTGATCGCTCTGTGTTGTTACGGCACGGCGGCACTCGGCTCCGCTGCGGCGGTTTGGGTATTACTCACCGCGTAGAACGACCCACACCGCCAGCAGTTACGCGGGGGCGAACACCGATTTGAACTTGTTCAGCGATTCCCGGATATCGCCCTTCAACGCGCCCGCGACCACCATGCCGATCGGGCCGAACAACGCTGGGCCACCGAGGTGTACGTCGAATGTGACCGTCGAGCCGTCACCAGAAGGCTTGACCCTGCCGATCAGCTTGACCTTGACACTGCCCCGTCCGACACCGTCGAGCGTCATCGCCTCGGGCGGCTTGAAGTTGACGATGGTCCACTTCATCCGGTTGGCCATGCCCTTGACTTCGACGATCGACTCAACGACCGTGCCCTTCTCCAGCTTCTCGGGCGGTTTGGTGCGCCACACCCGGTGAATGGTCAGCCATTCCTTGTAGCGCGAGAGGTCGGACGCGCACGCCCATGCCGTCTCCGGCGGCAGCGGAACGTCGACGGAGACAGACAGTTTGGCCATACGTCAGTTCTGTGGTGGCGTCTCGTCGACGGCGTTCTTGGCGGCGTCCTGCACCTTGTCGACCTGCTGGGCGTACTTGCCCTGCGTCTTGGAGTCGACGATGTCGCCAGCCTTCTCAATCGCGGTGTCGACCGCACCCTTGTTCTTCGAGGCCAGGTCTTTCAGTTTGTCCAGAAATCCCATGGGCTTACCCTACCGCTGCTTCCACAGGCGTCTTCGTTCTCCGAGAATCCTCCCCTGGACCCACCAGATCAATTCGATCGCGGCGGCGCCCACCAGCCCGATTCCCAGCGCCATCGACGTCAGAGCGATGTTCGAGGAATCCAGCATGAACGCCTTCTGAGCCAGCGGAATGGAGAAGATCACGACGTACGCCAGGCCGGATGATCCGACCAGCGCAACCCGCCACCACTCATAGGGGCGCGCTACGACGGCCAGCACCCAAACCATCGTCACCAGCAGCGTGATGAGCGCCGCCGTCGACGCCTGTGTCTGCTCGATCACGGTGGCTGCGCGACCCTGATAGGCCGCCAGGTATGAGATGAACGTCGCGGATCCGACCACGAGCCCAGACGGCAGCGCCGCTGTCATCACCCGGCGGACGAAGCCACGATGCGCGCGTTCGTTGTTCGGCGCCAGCGACAGGACGAACGCCGGAATGCCGATGGTGAACCAGGCCGCGATCGTCACGTGGATCGGCTGGAACGGGAACAACAACGGATCTGACCCAAAGATCTTGGCCGACAGGCCCGCCAGGCCCACCAAGACTGCGAGCAGCACCGAATACACGGTCTTGGTGAGGAACAGGTTGGAAACCCGTTCGATGTTGCCGATTACCCTGCGGCCCTCGCCGACAACGTGCGGCAGCGTCGCGAACTTGTTGTCCAGCAACACGATCTGAGCGACGGCTCGCGACGCGGAGCTGCCAGAGCCCATCGCGACGCCGATGTCGGCATCCTTGAGCGCCAGCACATCGTTGACGCCGTCGCCGGTCATCGCGACGGTGTGTCCGCGTGACTGCAGGGCACGCACCATCGCGCGCTTTTGGTCGGGGCGCACCCGGCCGAAGGTGGTGTATTCCTCGAGCGTGTCCGCGAGCTGGTCCTGTTCCTGGGGCAGCTGGCGGGCGTCCATCGTCTCGCCCTCGAGTCCCAGCGAACCCGCAACGGCGCCCACCGACACCGCATTATCGCCCGAGATCACCTTGACCGAGACCTTCTGGGCGGCAAAGTAATCCAGCGTATCGCGGGCATCGGGGCGGACGCGCTGCTCGAGCACCACCAGCGCGGCCGGGGTGACGGTTCCTGGTACGTCGGCATGGTCGACGGGCACGTCACTCGAGCCGAGCAGGAGCACTCGCAATCCCGACGACCCGATCTGCTCGGCTTCCTCCGCCGCAGCCGATTCTGGATCGAGCAACACGTCGGGTGCGCCGATCACCCAGTTGCCGTGCTCGCCGTAGGACGCCCCGCTCCATTTGGTGGCCGACTTGAACGGCGCGGTCGCGGTGGCGGTCCAGCCGGGCGGCATCTTGTAGGCCTCCGCGATGGCCTGGACGCTGGCGTTCGGCCGGGCGTCATCGGAGGCCAGCTGGGCCAGGATGTCGGCAACGGCCCGTTCGTCGAGCTTCTTGAGATCCGATACGCGCATGCCGTTTTCGGTCAGCGTGCCGGTCTTGTCGGCGCACACCACGTCGACGCGGGCGAGCCCCTCGATGGCAGGCAGCTCGTTGACAAGACATTGGCGTCGGCCAAGCCGCACCACCCCGACGGCGAACGCGATCGACGTCATCAGCACCAGGCCCTCTGGCACCATCGGCACCAATGCCCCAACCATCGCCAGCACCGCGCGACGCCAGCCGACGTCGGTCGTGAACAGCTGCGTGTAGATCGTCAACAAGCCCGCCGGCCACAACAGGTAGGTAATGAACTGAAGGATCTTGTTGATGCCGCTGCGCAGTTCGGACTTCACGAGTGTGAACTTGCTTGCCTCGTCGGCGAGCTTCGCAGCATAGGCCTCGCGGCCGACCTTGGTGGCGCGGTACGCCCCACTCCCCGCGACGACGAAGCTGCCCGACATCACGGTGTCCCCCGCGTCTTTCGCGATCGGGTCGGCCTCACCTGTGAGCAGGGATTCGTCGACCTCGAGGTTGTTCTCGTCGAGGATCTCCCCGTCGACGACGATCTGATCGCCCGGACCGATCTCGATGATGTCGTCGAGAACGACCTCACTGGGCAGCAGCGTCGCAGTGCCGGATTGTCTGCGCACCAACGGTTTCGCCTGCCCGACGATGGCCAGCTTGTCCAGTGTCTGCTTGGCGCGAAGCTCCTGAATGATGCCGATGGCGCTGTTGGCGACGATCAGCAACCCGAATAGACCATTGATCACCGACCCCGTGGTCAGCACGATGACCAGCAGCACACCCAATATGGCGTTGATGCGGGTGAAGACGTTGCCCCTGACGATGTCGGAGACGCTGCGAGCCGCGCGCGTCGGTACATCGTTGGTCTTGCCCTCGGCGACCCGCTTGGCGACATCGGCGTCAGATAGGCCTGTGGCCACAACAGTGGTCATTTAGTGAACGTCCCCTTTTTGAACGTGTCGTAATACTCGAGGATCAACTTGTTGCCGTCGAACGTCGCCTTGGAAACCGTTCCCGGCGGCGAGTTTTCAGAGATCCAGGAGTAGGCGAAGACATTGCCGTCCCAATGCTCCAACGGCACATCCAGTTTCGAGCCGAGCGCGAGCTGCAGCTTGCCGTCCTTCTCCGTGATCCGCGCAGGGCCCCAGTAGTCGTTGTTGTAGGTGCCGACGTAGGACGCCAACGACGCGGCGGGCGCCGGATTGACCGGCGGCTTCTGTCCGACCAGCGATCCCGTCGGCTGCTCCATCTGTTTGAAGATGTCGCTGTAGAGCTTGAACCAGTCCTCGCGCACCTCGCCGAACTGGACGAGGTCGGCGAATTCGGCGGTCAGCGATTCGGGCACACCGGACGGAGTGGCGTTCGTCAGCGCCACGATCGCAACGTCGGCGGACGGCAGGAAGACGACGTTGGTGCCTGCGCCCAGCTCGAACCCGCCCGAGTGGCTGAGCTCCATGCGCGCCGCCGATGTCGCACCCACGTTGAAGCCGTAGCCGTAGAACCCCGACCGCATCGCGGGCTCGGTCGCCGGGCTCGACACCATCTGTGGAGTTACCGCCGGTAGCAACGCCTTCGCGTCGACGATCTGCTTCCCCTCGTGGTTCCCGTTGGCCAGCACCATCGTCAGCCATCGCGTCATGTCGTTCACCGAGGAGCTCGCCCCGCCCGCAGGGCCTTCGGGGTCGGCATCGCGGATGTAGCGCGGTTCGTAGCGCCCGTCGACGTGGATATGGCCGACGGCGCGGTCCGGACGGGCTGCGTAGTCGGCGAACCGGAAGCTCGTCGAGGCCATCCCGAGCGGACGGAACAGCACCTCGTCGGCGAGATCCTCCCAGGATTTACCGGCGCTCACCGCGACCGCCTCGGCACCCGCTGTCAATCCAAAATTGGTGTAGGCGTAGGAGATTCGGAAGGGTTCGAGTGGCAGCTGCCGGAGTCGTTCGAGCACGTACCGCCGGTCGTAGCCGAGATCCTCCAGTATGTCGCCTGCGTGGTCGGGCAGCCCGGAGCGGTGCGCGAACATATCCCCAACGCTGACCATCGGCGTCACAACAGGATCGGACAGCGCAAACCATGGCAGCTTGGACACGATCGGTGTATCCCAGCCGATCGCGTTGACGCCGACCTGATGGGCGACCACGGTTGCACTCACCGGCTTGGACACCGATGCCAGCTGAAACACCGTATCCGGGTCGATCTTGTCGCCGCTGCGCACGTCCTTGACGCCGAATCCCTTGGCGTACACGGTCTTCCCGCCATGGACCACGGCGATGGCCATCCCGGGGATGCCGGACTTCTTCATCAGATCATCGGCGATGCCGTCGAGCTTGGCCACCGCGTTGTCGACCGCGTTCGCGGGCAGCGGCATCGCGGGCACCAATGGGGGTGGCGTATCTGACTTCGCGGATGCCGACGGCGGCGGTGCCGGTTGCGCCGGCTTGGACTCACAACCCGCTACAAGTGCCAGAAGTAGGGCGGCGACTGCGGTTCTGGCCAGTGCGTTCATGACGTGAACGGTAGTGGTTAACCACCGCACGGAGGCGTCCTCTCGGACCGGGAATGTAGACCTGTTCAGACGTGGTCCCGTATGCGGGACCACAGATTGAACACACACCATGCCCGACCGGCGGTGCTGATGTGACGGGTGATGCCTGGTGGGCTAGGGCTGCGAGCCGGTTACCGCCGCCACCACGGATCGAACGAACCGGTGGTGTCGGGATCGACACGCTGCCCCGGCTTGGGGACAACCACGCGTACGCCCGCCGATTCGGCGGCGGCAAGCACGCGCTCCGCAGGTTCCGCCCACGGATGCGGCGCGAGCCGGAACGTCGCCCAGTGGATGGGCACCAGCAATCCCGAGTCGGCCTCGGCCATGTCGAGGTGTGCGCGGACGGCCTCTTCGGGGTTCATGTGAATGTCCGGCCACGCGGGATGGTAGGCGCCGACGGGCAGCAGCGTGAGGTCGAAAGGCCCGTGGTCCACCCCGATTTCGGTGAAACTCTTGGTGTAGCCGGTGTCGCCGCCGAAGAACGCACGATGACGCGGGCCTGCGATCACCCACGAGGCCCACAGCGTGGTGTTGCGGCTGAACAACCGCCCTGAGAAGTGGCGCGCCGGGGTGCACACCAGCGTCAGTTCGTCGATCTGGTGGCTTTCATGCCAGTCCAGCTCGACGATGCGGTCCTCGGGAATCCCCCACTTGCGCAGGTGGGCGCCGACACCGAGCGGGACGACGAATGGAGCCCGCTGGGTGCGGGCCAAACCGACGATGGTGTCGATGTCGAGGTGGTCGTAGTGGTCGTGGCTGATCAGCACCGCGTCGACGGCGGGCAACCCCTCCAGCGGGACGGGAACCTCGTGCATCCGCTGCGGCCCGACCGTGTGCGACGGCGAACAGCGTCGGCTCCACACCGGGTCGGCGAGCACGCGGTAGCCGTCGATCTCGATCATCGCCGAGGAGTGGCCGTACCAGCTGACCGCGAGCCTGGTCGCCGCCGCATCGGTGGGCGCAGGCGTCACCAACGGTATCGGCCTCGGCGGCTTGGCCGCGTCGCGTGAGCCGAGCAGATCCCAGATGATCTGGCGCTGCTCCTCGCTGTCGAGGCTTATGCCGGACGCCGGATCGATGTTGACGAACACCCCGTCCTGGTAGTTCGGGGAGCGGCGCGCGACGGCCTCGATCTCTGCGGGCGTGGCGCCCAGCGCGGCAGGGGCGCCGTTCAGTGCGCGCAACACGTACCCGCCGGCCAGCAGTGATGCCGTCCCGAAGCCGAAGCGCAGGGCCGCGCGCACCACCGTCAGGCTCCCTGGAATTTCGGCGGCCGCTTCTCGATGCGCGCCACCTGCGCCTCGATGACGTCCTGGCTGGACCATGCCCTTTCGAACATCTCCTTGTGCTCAGGCCACTGGTCCTCGTAGGCGCCGTCGTCGTTGAGCACCCGTTTCGCGTGCTGCAACGCAAGTGGCGCGAAGCCCGCGAGTTCTGCGGCCCACGCCTGGGCGTCGGCCAGCGTGCCGATCCGGTTGGCCATCCCTGTCTGTAGCGCAACGTCGGCGGTGAGCCGTTCCGCGGCGAGCAGCATGCCCCGGGCCCGGCCGGCCCCAACCAACGACGTCAACCGCCGAATACTCCAGTTATCCAGCGCCAGACCATATTTCGCGACGGGGAATTGGAAGTACGCGTCGGGTGCGACGACGCGCAAATCGCAGATCATCGAGAGGATGACGCCTGCCCCGATCGCGGGTCCGTTGATCGCGCCGATGACCGGGACGGGAGCCTGGTCGATGGCCAGGTTCAGTGCCAGGGCCTTGTCGGGCAGCTCCTCGGCCACACTCGATGGGTCGGACAGGTCGGCACCCGAGCTGAACACGTGGCCTTCACCGGTCAGCACGATGGCCCGGATGTCTTCGGCCGCCGCCTTCTCGACCGCCTCGCGCAGACTGTCGACGAGCGCGCTGTTCAATGCGTTGCGGCGCTCGGAGCGCTGCATCTCCAGGGTCATCACGTGGCCGTCGCGGGTCACACCAATCATGTCTCCACCCTATTAGCCTCTTGTCGTGTGAGCCGGATCGGAGCCCTGCAGCTACTCGACTCCGTGCTGGACGTGGGCTCTTTCCGCAGCTGGGATACGTCGCCGCTGGATGTCGGCGCCGGCGACGCGTACCGGAGGGAGCTGGTCGCTGCGCAGGCCGCGACCGGCCTCGACGAATCGGTCGTGACCGGCGAGGGCACGGTGTTCGGGCGCCGCGTGGCACTGGTGGTCTGCGAATTCGACTTCCTGGCCGGCTCGATCGGTGTCGCCGCCGCGGAGCGCATCACGGCCGCCGTGCAGCGGGCGACGACCGAGCGGCTGCCGCTGTTGGCGTCGCCGAGTTCGGGCGGCACCCGCATGCAAGAGGGCACTGTCGCGTTCCTGCAGATGGTCAAGATCGCCGCCGCCGTCGAACTGCACAAGCGCGCGCACCTGGCATACCTCGTCTACCTGCGTCACCCGACCACCGGCGGCGTGTTCGCATCGTGGGGCTCACTAGGTCATGTCACCGCGGCGGAACCGGGTGCGCTCGTCGGATTCCTCGGACCGCGCGTGTACGAACACCTCTACGGCGAGCCGTTTCCCGCCGGCGTGCAGACCGCTGAGAACCTCCACCGGCACGGTGTCATCGACGGCGTGGTGCCGCTCGATGCGCTGCGCTCGACGCTGGACCGCACGCTCAAAGTGGTCGCCGACGCGCCAGGGTCGCCGCCGCCCATGCCCGAACCCGAGGCGCTGCCCGACGTGCCCGCATGGAAGTCAGTCGAGTCGTCGCGCCGTCCGGACCGGCCCGGCGTCGAATACCTGTTGCGACACGGCACCACGGAGCGGGTGCTGCTGTCGGGCACCGAGCGCGGCGAGGCGGCCACCATGATGCTGGCGCTGGCCCGCTTCGGCGGGCAGCCCGCCGTCGTCCTCGGCCAGCAGCGGGTCGTCGGAGGTTTGGTGGGTCCGGCGGCGCTGCGGGAGGCCCGGCGCGGCATGGCGTTGGCTGCGGGGTTGCAGCTGCCGCTGGTGCTCGTCATCGACACCGCCGGGCCCGCGCTGTCCGCCGAGGCCGAGCAGGGCGGGCTGGCAGGCGAGATCGCCCGCTGTCTCGCCGAACTCGTCACGCTCGACACGCCGACCGTCTCGGTGCTGCTGGGGCAGGGCAGCGGCGGGCCCGCGCTTGCGATGGTGCCGGCCGACAGGGTGCTGGCCGCCCTGCACGGGTGGCTGGCTCCACTGCCACCGGAGGGTGCTAGCGCAATCGTGTTCCGCGACGTCGCCCACGCCCCGGAACTGGCTGCGGCGCAAGGCATTCGGTCGGCCGACCTGATGCGGAACGGAATCGTCGACGCGATCGTGCCCGAACATCCCGATGCCGCTGACGAGCCGATGGAGTTCACGCAGCGGTTGTCGGCCACCATCGCCAACGAACTGCACGGGTTGCGTGCGATCCCCGTCGAGCAGCGGCTGGCCGCCAGGCTGACGCGCTACCGGCGGATCGGGCTGTGAGCACGACGCTGCTGTTCGTGCACAGTCCGGTCGTTGGTCCGTCGACGTGGGCTTACACCGCGGAGGTGTTGCACGAGAACGGTTTTAGTTGCGTCGCACCCGACCTGACGGCTGTAGCGACAATGGACCACCCGTACTATCCGAAGTACGCCATGACGGCCGCGGCGGCGGTCGACGGCACCTCGAACCCGGTCGTCGTGGTCGGGCACAGTGCAGCGGGTGCGCTGCTGCCTGCGATCGCCGAGGCCGTCGGCGACCGCACGAGCGGTGCCGTGTTCGTCGACGCGATGCTGCCGCAGCCAGGACGCAGCTGGTTCGACACGGCCCCACCCGGGCTGGAGGCGCAGCTGCGCGGTCTCGCCGATCACGGCCTGCTGCCGCCCTGGCACGAATGGTTCCCTCCGGGCTCACTAGAGGCATTGGTTCCTGACTCGGCGCGGAGGCGAGGTCTCATCGCCGAGATCCCGCGACTGCCGGTCGCCTACTTCGACGAGCCGGCGCCGCCTGCACGATTAGCGGAATCTGTGGCCTGCGCATTTCTGCGGCTCGGCCCTCCCTTCGACCCCGCGGCGGACAAGGCCGAACGGCTCGGCTGGTGGGTGGCCCGCAGGGACTGGGATCACCTGCGCATGCTCAGCGACCCGAGCGCGGTCGCCGACCTTATCGCGCAAGCGCTACGGCAGATCGGGGAGTGAAAGTCTCGCGACATCTGCGTGAGGGTTGTGCATAGCGAAACATCGACTCTGGTGCAGATCTCGCCGCGACGGGGCTCCCCAGAGTGATGGCATTCTGGGGTTGTGGCGCCGCTCCTTGAGTTCGCAGGTCACTTCTGGTGGCTGGTCTTCCCGTTCGCGGGTGCGATCGGGGGTGGCGTTCGGGCGGTTGCCGTCGCCAGCGAACGACGGGCCCAGCGCCGTCTCGAGCGGTATCGCATCAAGCAGCAGACCAAGGTCGCGCTCGCTGAAGCGTCTGGCCGGACACGCACCAACGAGGCCGGCTACAAACGCGAGATGACCAAGGTGCTCGAACACCACGACAGCACCGACGCGCGTTGGCTCGACTACGAGATCGACATCGCCAAACTGCTGGACTTCCCACTGATGACAGACATGCGCGATCCACTGACCGTCGCCTTCCACAAGGCCAGGAGTCACGCTGACTGGCTGCGGCCCGACAGCGTCGACGACATCGTCGGTGACCGCAACGCCCAACTCCAATACCGCGACGCCGTCGGCGAATACGTGGCCGCATTCGACGTAGCGGAGTCCGAGGCAATTCGGCGGCGGCGCAGCGACTTCTCCTCCGAAGCGCAGGAGCGGCTGGCTCGGGCCCAGCATCTGTTGCGGCTGGCATCGGACAGCGGGGCCACACCGCAGGAGCGCCAGAGCGCCTATGCCAGGGCGCAGAAGGAACTCGACGGGCTCATCGTGTTGCCTGCGACCACGCGCGCGAGCATCGAGCGCAAGATCGCCGGCGAGATCGAGGCTTAGTTGGTGCTCATGACGGCTTCAGGCAGCCACGGCGAAAGCGCGAGCACGAGCGCCGCGCCGCAGAGAAGGACGACTCCGGCCAACGGCACCACTCGTCGACCGGCACTCCCGGTCTTTTCGTAGACCATGAGGGCGGTCAGAGCGCCCATCCAGATCAGGTTCGCAACCCCGGTTGCGAACATCACCAGCATCAGTGCCCAGCAGCAACCCAAGCAAAACAACCCGTGGCCACCCCCAAGGGCAAACGCAGATCTAATTCCGCGCCGATAACGCGGGAGCAGGTAGGCGCTCGGGTGCCGGCACTTGCTCAGGCAGCGGTCCTTAAGCGGCGTGAACTGGAATAGACCCGCCAGCGCCAGTACGCCGGCACCGATCAGCCATGAGTGCGCCGACAGCCATGGACTGGCGTCGACGGCGTGGTGGACGGCGATGTCGCCCAAGAATGCAAGCGCGCCGAACCCTGTCCATACCATCACGTACCCGGCCAGGAACGCCGCGAAGGTGGCGCGCGGATGAGGCGCGCCCGCCGACACCGTCGCGAAAAGCCGGAACAACGGCAGGCTGGACGGAAGCATCATGGCCGCGATCATCACCTGCCAGGCCAGCAAGAAGAGCCCCAGAGCGACAACCAGCGACAGACCACCCTCGATCAATGCGCCGTGATGGAGGTTCTTGGCTTGGCCGGTGACCTGCGCGACGACCACAAGGAGCCACGCGCAAGCGATCGCGACGATGACGAGTGCCGGCACGCGGCGCCGCCGTGTGGTGAGGGCGCCCTGGGGCGCGCTCGTCACGGCGCGTACTGGATCTGGTAGTCAGCCTGGATGGCATTGCGGCCGGTGAACGACCACACCATGTCGTATTGGGGCAGGTTGACCTTGTGAGAGTCGGCCACGGCGACGTACGCGGGCGTGCCCGGCACCGTAGAGAACAGTGAGTCGCGCAACGTGGTGACGCTGCCGTCCGGCCCCCTGAATGGGCGCATCGTGGCTTCCACGACATCGCCGATCTCCAGCATTCCCTTGCCGTCACTGACTTCGTGCTTGATCGGCGCATCATGCACCGCCACCGTCTCGCCGATCAGTGCCGCCAGATCGGCGAGCGGTCCGCCCAGCTTTCCGTCGTATGCGTCCAGGATCGCTTGGCGCTGCTCCCCGGTAGCTCGGTCGTCGACGAAAACCACCTGCCGCCAACTGCCCGGTGTGAGCACGTTGCCGGGGATCTGCACAACGCGAACGAACGTTAGTCCGCTGACATCGACGTCGCCGATCGTGCCCCGGTCGAAGTGGTATGCGTTGAACGCGTCACAAGTCCCCCCGTCGGGATCCTCGCCAATCCAACAGGGACACAGCACGCCACATGAGCATGCCTCCAGCAGGGTTCCGTGAAGTTCGTATCCGTTTGCCGACATCGGGCACCTCGAATTTCCGCCGCCGCAAAATGGCAGCACACAAGTCTACGACAAACGGCCACACGTCGATAGTGTTGATTGCTGGAGCAGCGTACGATCGTCGCACCACAACGGGTCTGACGCCGGGGGCAGCGTGGGCAAATGGGCTATCAAGTACTTGGCCGCGATAGCGTTTCCTGTCGCCAGTGTCTTGGCTATTTCCAGTGTGGGCCCGCGTGTCACGCCGCTGATGTGCGTATTCGCGGGGGCCGCTGGAGTGGTCGTGATGGCTCTTGCCGACATCTGGCAAAACGGGCGTTACGTATTGACCAATCGCGCCGAAGCAAAGAGACAGCTCCGACGCGCTGAGGGCAAGCGCGAACCCCCGGGTCCTCCGCCTGATTATCCCGGCCCCACCAGATAGCGCTGAACGGTCGGCCCGAGCCAGGCGACCAGCTCTTCGCGTGACATCGCCACGACCGGCGGCACCTGCAGGACATATCGGCACAACGCCATCCCAAGGACCTGCGTCGCGACCAGGCCGGCACGGCTGGCGGGCGCGTCGGGATTGACCTTCGCGATCGCGGGCAGCAGCTGGCCCGCGAAGATCTCCCGCATCCGTTGCGCCGCTTCGGGATTCGTGGTGCTCGACCTCAGTAACACGATCAGAGCCTCATCGCCTTCCCATCGGTTCAAGAAATGGGTGACCATGCGCTCGCCCAGCTGATCGCGCTCGACGTCGGACAGATCAGGGATCTGCAAATCGAAGTCGGCGGCAGCGGCAAACAACTGGTCTTTGTTGCCGAAGTAGCGCATCACCATCGACGGATCGATGTTCGCGTCGGCCGCGATCCTCCGGATCGTCGCTCGTTCGAACCCGGACTCGGCGAACCGCTGTCTGGCCGCGGCCAGGATCACCGCTTTGGTTTCTGCTGAGGATCTGCGCATGTCAACAAGTGTAGGCCAACAACTGTTGACATACGCAAAATCGCGGCGCATAGTTGATGCCAACAAGCGTTGGCATCAAGCAAAGGAGATGACATGTACGACACCGACGTCCTCATCATCGGAGCGGGCCCGAGCGGACTCACACTGGCCGCGTCGCTGGTCAAGAAGGGTTTTGCGACGACCGTGGTGGACCGGCAGGCCGCAGGCGCCAACACGTCGCGCGCAGCCGTGGTCAATTCCCGCACGCTCGAAGTGCTCGAAGACCTCGACGTCGCAAGGCGGCTGGTCAAGGAGGGCATTCAGGCGCCGCGGTTCAGCATCCGCGACCGAGCGCAAACCCTCATCCCGATCGACTTCAGCGGGCTGCCCACCAACTACCCCTACTCGCTAATGGTTCCGCAGTCGACGACCGAGAAGGTGCTGCTCGACCGGCTGGTCGAGCTCGGCGGCTCAGTCATCAGGCCCAAGACGCTGACCTCGATATCGCATGACGCCGACGGGGTGACGGCGATGTTCGACGACGGTGACGTCATCCGCGCCCGCTACGCCGTCGGTGCCGACGGCATCCACAGCACCGTGCGCGAGCAGGCAGGCATCGGATTCCAGGGTGGTTCGTACGCCGAGTCGTTCATGCTGGCCGACGTTCGGCTCAGCGGCGAAGCGCCTCTCGACGAGGTCATTCTGTTCTGGGCCAAGGCGGGGATGACGGTAGTGGCGCCGCTTCCGGGCGACATTTTCCGCATCGTCGCGCCGGTGGCCGACGCACCCGAAGTACCGTCTGCCGCGTTCATCCAGCAGATCCTGGACAACCGAGGGACCGGCGCAGGCCGGATGGTCGTCACCGACGTCATCTGGGGGTCGCGGTTCCGGATCCACCACCGAGTCGCCGACACCTATCGCGCCGGACGTCTGCTGCTGTCCGGCGACGCAGCCCATGTCCACAGCCCCGCCGGAGGACAGGGCATGAACCTCGGCATCCAGGACGGCGTCGCGTTGGCGGACGCCCTGGCCCGCGTTCTCGCCGGTGAGCCCGACAGCGTGCTCGACGACTACAGTGACGCGCGCCGCCCGATCGCACAGCAGGTCGTCGAAATGACCGACCGGCTAACGCGATTGGCGACGCTGCCGCGGGCCGCTCGTCCGGTGCGCAATGCGTTCATCGGCATGGCCGGACGGGTTCCGTCGGTTCGGCGTGCTCTGGCGATGCGGCTCAGCGGGCTGGTTTACCGCTGACCAGTTGCGCGTTCCCGCGCGTGCGGAAGTACAGCACAGCCATCGCGGCGGCCACCTCGACCGCCGCGACGGCGGTCGCAAGGCCCATCAGCGTGGACTGATGGGCCGCGGACGCCGCCTGCATTCCGTGGCGATGCGACGGTGCGGGCAAGTGCACCGCGATCATCGCGATGTTCATCAGCCCGACGACGCACCAGGCCCGCAGCGTTCCACGCAGCCACAGGTCACGAGCGCAGTACACACACGCGAGGATCATCACGGCCAGCAGCGCACCGGCCACGACGTTGGACGCATGGCCGAGCATCGCGGCGTGCAGACCCGCCGAACTCAACGCCAGCGCTGCACACGCCCTGCGCCCGATCACGGCGGACATTTCGCTCCTCACACACGTACAGACTCATCGAACGGCCGAAACTCATCCGACTTGCTCGAGGTTTCTCAATCTTCGCAGCAATAGTGGCGTTTGGCGCGGCCTACAGCCCGAGGACCTTCACGGTCATCTCGCGCATTTCGATCTTGCGAACCTTGCCCGTGATCGTCATCGGGAATTCGTCGACGATGTGGACGTACCGCGGGATCTTGTAGTGGGCCAGCTTGCCGTTGGCGAACTCACGGACTGATTGCGCGTCGAGCTGGCTTCGGCCCGGCTTCATCCGGATCCAGGCACAGATCTCTTCGCCGTACTTCTCGTCGGGGACGCCGATCACCTGAGCGTCCTCGATGTCGGGGTGGGTGTACAGAAACTCCTCGACCTCGCGCGGATAGACGTTCTCCCCGCCGCGGATCACCATGTCCTTGATGCGTCCGACGATGTTGCAGTAGCCATCCGGCCGCATGGTCGCCAGGTCACCGGTGTGCATCCAACCGTCGGCGTCGATAGCTTCTCTGGTCTTTTCGTCGTCGTTCCAGTAGCCCAGCATCACCCCGTACCCGCGCGCGCAGAACTCACCGGGCTCACCGCGCTCGACGATGTCGCCGGTGGCGGGGTCCACGATTTGGATCTCCACATGTGGGTGAGCACGACCGATCGAGGCGGTACGCCGCTCGAGGTCGTCGTCGATGAGGGTCTGGCACGCACCGGGCGACAGTTCGGTCATGCCGTACGCGATGGACAACTCGGCCATGTTCATGTCGTTGATGCAGCGCTTCATGACCTCGATCGGACAGATCGACCCCGCCATGACACCGGTGCGCAGCGACGACAAGTCGCGGGTAGCCAGGTCGGTGTCGCCGAGCATCGCGATATACATCGTCGGAACGCCGTAAACCGCTGTGCACCTTTCAGATTCGATCGCATCGAGCGTCAGACCAGGATCGAACCCTGGCGCGGGTATCACCATCGTTGCGCCGTGGGTGGTACAGCCGAGGTTGCCCAACACCATGCCGAAGCAGTGATAGAAGGGCACAGGGATGCACAGTCTGTCGTCGGGCCCGAGGTTGATGAGTTCGGTCGCGAAGAATCCGTTGTTGAGGATGTTGCGGTGCGACAGCGTGGCGCCTTTTGGGAAACCCGTTGTACCCGAAGTGTATTGGATGTTGATCGGCTGGTAGTTGTCGAGTGAGGCCAATCTCGCCCGCAGATCGTCAACGGGTACGCCGTCCGCGCGGTCCTTCAGATCCTGCCAATCGTCGGTGTCGAGGAACACCACTTCCTGCAGATCGGCCGTCTCGGCGCGCACCTCGTCGACCATGCTGACGTAATCCGATGTCTTGAATGCCGTGGCCGAGATGAGGGTTCTGACGCCCGACTGCTTCAACACATAGGCGAGTTCATGTGTCCGATAGGCAGGGTTGATGTTGACGAGGATGGCGCCGATTTTGGCGGTCGCGTACTGCACGATGGTCCACTCCGGACAATTCGGCGCCCAGATGCCGACGCGCTCGCCGCGTTCAATGCCAAGCGACATGAGACCGCGTGCGACCACGTCGATTTCGTCGTTGAGTTCGCCGTATGTCCATCGGCGGGTGCTTGCCATGTCAACTAGCGCCTCTGCGTCCGGATTTGCCCGAACGGTCCGTTCGAAGTTCTCGCCGATCGTCTCCTCGATGATCGGAGTATCGGTCGGACCCGTGTCGTAGGACTTCATCGTTCCAATGGTGCGCGACGCAGGCGCGGACCACAGCTAGTTGCCAGAAATGCTCCGTGACAGGATCGGCACATGTCCGCGATCAACCCCTTCCGCATCGCAGTTCCCGACGCCGACCT
This sequence comes from Mycolicibacterium moriokaense, assembly GCF_003201655.1. Lineage (GTDB taxonomy): Bacteria > Actinomycetota > Actinomycetes > Mycobacteriales > Mycobacteriaceae > Mycobacterium > Mycobacterium moriokaense_A. The sequence continues at coordinate 144,001 of NZ_QJJU01000012.1, read as the reverse complement.
CAACGATCTGCGGTCGCGGTTGGTTCACACGCGATGGCTGGAGGCCGAATGCGTCGACGATTGGACCCAGGGCATTCCGCTGGCGTACACCCGCGAGCTGGCGGACTACTGGGCCAACCAATACGACTGGCGCGCACGCGAAGCCGCGTTGAACAGGTTCGACCACTACACCACCGAGATCGACGGCCTTGACATTCATTTCATCCATCAGCGCTCACCGCGGGACGACGCATTTCCTCTGCTGATCACCCACGGCTGGCCAGGATCGATCGTCGAGTTCCACAAGGTGATCGAGCCGCTCGCCGCGGCCGGATTTCACGTGGTGTGCCCGTCGCTGCCGGGATACGGCTTCTCCGGTAAGCCGACGGGCACCGGCTGGGGCGTCGAGAAGATCGCGGCGGCATGGGACACGCTGATGGGCTGCCTTGGCTACGAGCGCTACGGCGCTCAGGGCGGCGACTGGGGCGCCGCGGTCACCACGCAAATCGGTCGCAACGGCGGCCGCTGCGCTGCGATCCACCTGAACATGCCGCTCGGCGCGCCACCCGGTCCACTGGACAATCCGACCGAGGAGGAGAAGCAGGCGCTGGACCGCATGGGCTACTACCGCAAATGGGACAACGGCTACGCCAAACAGCAGTCGACCCGCCCGCAGACCATCGGCTACGGGTTGGTGGACTCGCCCGTCGGGCAGCTGGCGTGGATCATCGAGAAGTTCTGGTCGTGGACGGATTCCGATGGTCATCCAGAGAACGTGCTGAGCCGCGACGAGCTGCTCGACAACGTGATGTTGTACTGGGCGACCGCGTCGGCGGCCTCGTCGGCGCGGCTGTACTGGGAGAGCTTCCGCGTCTTCGGCGGAGGCGAACGTCAGCGCGTCGAGTTGCCCACCGGGGTCGCCGCCTTCCCGAAGGAGATCCTCCGCGCGCCGCGCAGTTGGTGCGAGGCCGGCTACAACATCACCCATTGGACGACGATGCCGCGCGGCGGACACTTCGCGGCGTTCGAGCAGCCCGAGCTGTTCGTCGACGACGTGAGCACCTTTTTCGATACGGTGCGCTAGATGCTGAGGACGATCGAGGCCGACTACCTGGTGGTCGGTGCCGGCGCGATGGGGATGGCGTTCGTCGACACCCTGGTCAGCGAGTCGGAGGCCACGGTCGTGGTGGTGGATCGCAATGACCAACCAGGAGGGCACTGGACTACCGCCTATCCCTTCGTCCGGCTGCATCAGCCGTCGGCGTACTACGGCGTGAACTCGCGGAACCTCGGTAGCGACACCATCGACGACAGCGGCTTCAACGAGGGGTATTACGAGCTGGCGAGCGGCGCCGAGGTGTGCGCCTACTTCGACGCGGTGATGCGGCAGCAACTGCAGCCGACGGGCCGGGTGACCTATCTGCCGATGAGCGAATACCTCGGCGACGGCCGGGTCCGCACGCTCGGAGGGGACGACATCGAGGTGTCCGCGCCACGCGTGGTCACCACCCACGTGGAGATCGTCGTGCCGTCGATGCGGCCGCCTGCCTACACCGTCGCGCCCGGTGTCGACTGCGTGCCGCCCAACGATCTGCCGCGAACACCGGCCCGGGATCGCTACGTGATCGTCGGCGCTGGTAAGACCGCGATGGACGCCTGCCTATGGCTACTGCGGCACGGCGTCGCGGTGGAGCGGTTGACATGGATCAAGCCCCGCGACTCGTGGATCTTGGACCGCGCCACGATCCAACCAGGTTCGCAATTCGCCAAGCGAGTGCTGCGCGACTTCTCCGCCCAGCTCACAGCGGTGCACGAGGCAGAATCGCTCGGAGATCTGTTCGACAGGCTGGAAGCCAAAGGTTGCCTGATGCGGATCGACGAGTCCGTCGACCCCACGATGTACCGGTGCGCGATCCTGTCCACGGCCGAACTCGAAGCCCTTCGGGGCATCGATGATGTGGTGCGGATGGGACATGTCCAGTCGATCGTGCCGGGCAGAATCACGCTCGACGGCGGCACCCGTGACGTCGACGACTCCGCGCTCTACATCGACTGCACGGCGGACGGATTCGAGCATCGAAATCCGGTGACGGTGTTCACCGACGGCCACATATCGCTGCAGGCCGTGCGCACCTGCCAGCCTGCCTTCAGCGCCGCCGTCATCGCCCACGTCGAAGCGACGTACTCCGACGACGACACCAGGAATGCATTCTGCGGCCCGGTGCCATACCCTCGTGAGCCGACGGACTGGCTGCGAATGATGCTGGTGTTCAACAAGAACCAGCTGCAGTGGTTCTCCGACCCCGACATGATGGCCTGGGTCGACGCCGCGCGGCTAAATGTTCTGCACCACGTGTCCGCCGCCGTCAGTGAGCGGGCGCGCGAGAAGATCATCTCCGTGCTGACTTCGCAGTTCCCCGCGATCAACGACAAGCTGGAAACATTGCTGGCACAGGCGAGCCCGTGATTTGTGTGCGTTTCCGAGCGCTGAGCGCTCCCGAACGCACACAAATCGCACGTCTAGGCCAGAGACTCCACCCACGCGCGGTGCAGCGCGGCGTACCGACCGCCGGTGCGACCGATGAGATCGTCGGGCGCGCCGTCTTCGACGATGCGGCCATGGTCGAGCACCAGCACCCGGTCGGCGACCTGCACCGTGGACAGCCGATGCGCGATGACGAGCGAAGTGCGTTCGGCGAGCACCGTTTCCAGCGCCCGCTGCACCATCCGCTCGCTTGGAATGTCCAGCGACGACGTGGCCTCGTCGAGGATCAGCACCGCCGGGTCGGCGAGAAATGCGCGCGCGAACGCGACAAGCTGCCGCTGCCCCGCGGAGAGCCGGCCGCCGCGCTTCGCGACGTCGGTGTCGTAGCCGTCGGGCAGCGCGTCGATGAATCGGTCCGCGCCGACGGCCGCCGCGGCGGCCACCACTTCCGCATCGGTGGCGTCGGGCCTGCCGAAGCGGATGTTGTCGGCGACGGTCCCGTCGAACATGAAGTTCTCCTGGGTGACCATCACGACATGGCGGCGCAGCTCGCTCTGCGAAAGATCCCTCAGGTCAACGTCATCCAGCGTCACCGAGCCCGCCGTCGGATCGTAGAACCGGGCGATCAGCTTGGCGATCGTGGTCTTGCCCGCACCGGTGGTGCCGACCAGCGCGACGGTCTGCCCCGCCGGAACCGACACACTCAGGTCGGGCAGCACCGGGCGGTCCGGCACGTAGGAGAACGCCACGTCGTGGAATGCGACGTCGCCTCGCACTCGCTCGAGCGTGACCGGCCGCTGGGGGTCCTTAATGCCCGGCTGCTCGGCCAGCACACCGGCCAGCTTCTCCAGCGCCGACGATGCGGACTGGAAGGTGTTGAAGAACTGCGAGATCTCCTGCATCGGTTCGAAGAACATCCGCAGATAGAGCAGGAACGCCGCCAGGGTGCCGATGGTCATCTGGCCGTGCAGCACACGGTAACCGCCGTAGAGCAGCACAACGCCGGTGGTGATGTTGCCGACGAGCTTCACGCCGGGCATGAAGACAGCGAGCAGCCGGAACGTCCTCTCGTTGTCTGCCTTGTAGCGGTCGGCAATGCCTTCGAAGATCACCTGGTTGCGCGGCTCGCGCCGGTAAGCCTGCACCGCCTTGATGCCCGTCATCGTCTCGACGAACTGCACGATCACCAACGCGGCGCTCTCCCGCACCTTGCGGTAGGTCTTGGCCGACTCGTTGCGGAACCACCACACCAGCGCCAGCAGAACGGGGAGACCCGCCAGACACATCAGCCCGAGCCGGACGTCGAGCGTGACGAGAAGAATCGAAGTGCCGATCAGCGTGAGCACCGCGGTGATCAGGCTGTCGAAGCCGGTCTCCAGCATGTCCTGGATCGCCTCGACGTCGTTGGTGGATCGGCTCACCACCCGCCCCGACGTGTACCGCTCATGGAACGCGATGTCGAGCCGCTGGAAATGCCGGTACACCCGCCGCCGCAACTCGAGCAGCACCATCTGGCCGATCCGACCGGATCGCTGCAGGAAGAACATCCGGCTGGTGGCCTGGATAACCACCACGCCGGACAGCACTCCGACGATGACCATCAGGGTGTGCGCAGGGCCGCCTGCCAGGATCGGCGGAATGCCGTGGTCGATGCCGCGCTGCACGAGAAGCGGAACCGATAGGCGCGCAACGTTTTCCACTATGACGACGAGGGCTAGCAGCGCGACCGTCAGACGGTAGGGCCGCAGCAGCGAGTACAGCAGCGCACGGGCCTCACGGCGGCGCGGCACGCTCTCGTCGATGGGCAGATGGTCGTCCTGGCTGTCCTTGATGCGGCCGCGCCAGTCGTCCTCGGGGACGTCGACTGGCTGCGTGTCTGTTGCGGTCATCGGCCGTCGGCCTCCGATGTGGCGTACTCGCTGTCGGGCCTGCAAGAGGCTTCGGTCGCTTCGCGTTCGCGTTGCGTGCGGGCCAGCCGCTCCATCTCCTCGTCGTCCTGCCACGCACAGCTGCGCTCGGCGCCGTCGTCGAGTTCGTCGTCGGCGGCGAGCAGGTAGCGGTACTGGGGAACCCCGGCAAGCAGCTCGGCGTGTGTGCCGACATGTGTGATCGTGCCGTCCTGCAACAGCGCCACCTTGTCGGCGAGCAGCACCGTCGACGCGCGATGCGCCACCACGATGCCGGTGACGTGGTACAGCACCCGGCGCAGTGCCTCCTCGACGACGGCCTCGGTGTGCACGTCAAGCGCGGATAGCGTGTCGTCGAGCACCAGGATCTTCGGCGCGGCGAGGATGGCTCGCGCCAGCGACAGCCGCTGCCGCTGACCGCCGGACAGACTCATGCCCTGCTCTCCGATGCGGGTGTCCAGCCCGAACGGCAGGTCGTAGACGAACTCCGCGGCGGCGATCTCGATGGCCTGCGCCAATTGCTCGTCGGTCGCCGGATCTGTCGAGGATCGGCCAAGGGCGACGTTCTCCGCCACCGACATCGAGAACAGCGTCGGGTCCTCGAACGCGGTGGCGACCGCGTGCCGCAGCGCGTCCAGGCTGAGCTCGCGGATATCGCGGCCGTCGATGCGGATCTCACCCTCGGTGACGTCGTACAGCCGAGACAGCAGCGCCGCGAGCACCGACTTGCCCGAACCAGTCGATCCGACCAGCGCCAGCGTCTCTCCCGGCTCGACGGTCACGCTGACATGACGCAACGCCCAGGCGTCTGAGTCGGGGAAGCGGAAGCCGACGTCGACCAGCTCGAGCCGCCCGCCGCGCGGCGCCTCGTTCGACAGCCCGTCGGTGATTTCCCTTGGTGCGTCGAAGATCTCGGCGATCCGGTTGGCTGCGGTGAACGACTCCTGCGTCATCGACAACAAGAAGCCAAGCGATGCGATTGGCCACACCAGCGACAGCATCATCGTGATGAATGCGACCAGCGTGCCCATGGTGACGTAGCCGTGGCCTGCGGCGTAGGCGCCGAAACCAAGCACCACGATCAGCGTCAGGTTGGGGATGACCTCAAGCAGCGTCCAGAACTTCGCGGACACCGACACCCTGGCAACCTGCGTGTCGTAGAGGTTGGTCAGCTGCTCGTCGAACCGGTCATAGACGTAGTCCTCACGGCCGAACGACTTCACCACCCGGACACCGAGCGCGGATTCCTCGACATGCGTTGCGACGTGACCGGACTGGTCTTGGGCCAGCCGCGAGAGCCGAGTGTAGGACTGCTGGAAGTGCAGCACTGTGAGCGTGATCGGCACGATAGACAGCAACACCACCACACCGAGCGGCCAGTACATCGCGAGCAGGATCGCCGTCACCACGGTGATCTGGATGACGTTGAGCAGCAAGAACACCATGCCGAACGACATGAAGCGCCGAATGGTGCTCAGGTCGTTCATGATTCGCGACAGCAGCTGACCGGACTGCCAGCGGCCGTGGAACGACATCGGCAGGATCTGCAGCCGCGCGTAGAGGTCCTTGCGGATATCGGCCTCGACGCCCATGGTGGCGCGTGCGACGAGCCACCGGCGGATGAACCACAGCACCGCCTCCGATATACCAACGGCGGTCGCGGCGGCGCCGAGCACCCATAGGCCGTGCTGGTCCTGATGGCGCACCGGCCCATCGATCACGGCCTTGGTCATCAGCGGAATCGCCACCGTGGCAACGAGGCTCGCGAGCGCGATCACCACCATGGCGATCCACCGCACCCGGTAGGGCATCAGATAGGGCATCATCCGCCATAGATCCGAGCCGGTACGCATCCTGGCCGGCGGTCGTGCGATCGCCGGCGCCGAGCGCAAGGTGTCTACATTTAGTTCAGTCAAAGCAGTTCCAATTATCCGCTGAGCGGCAAATCAATATCGGCATCCAGACTCTCATGCCGCTACGACAACTCACCGCTTCACCGTAAAACCTCAACAATGGATTAGGTCAACGACTTCCCTCGGCGAGTCAGACGACGGACAGACCGGGGACCCATCCTCCGTCGACGTGCCGACCGCAGCGTCAGACCACGCCGAAATACCCGATCACACCTGCGGCGCCCACCACGATCAGGGGATTGGTCTTGGTGAACACGAAGATCGCCGTGCATATTGCCGTCAGCAGATACGCCCGCCAGTCGTGGTCGGCGGCCCGGCTCATCACCAGCGAGGTAGCCATGATGAGGCCGACGGTCAACGGCGCGAACCCCTTCTCGACGGCGATTCGCCACTTGGCTTTCTGCGCCTTTTGCCAGAACAGCGTGACGACATACATCAACGACGCGGCCGGGACGATCATCGCGACGGTGGCGATCACGCCGCCGATGATCGCGCCAGGTACTCCCCCGACCGTCAGGCCTGCCCCGTAGCCGACCAGCGTCACGATCAGGATGCTCGGGCCCGGCGCGGTTTGGGAGATCGAGAAGATGTCGGCGAACTGGGAGTCGGTCATCCAGTGATGACCCCTCACGGCCTGGAGGTGCATTTCGGGCAGCACCGCGTTGCCGCCGCCGATGGACAGCAGCGACAGCGAGGCGAACAACCCCGCCAGCTGCAGGTAGGTGTGCATCACGCGGGACGTTCCCTCGGCCACGCCCAGATCAAGCTGAGCGGCGCGACAAGGAGGAGCACCAACGGAAGAGGCCACCGCACAAGACCATTCAGCACGAACGCGGCGAGGAACAGCAAGACAGGCACCAGACCGGTCAGGCATTTGCGACCCGTTTGGATGACCATCGCCAACGTCAGCGCGACGGCGGCCGCCGAGGCGCCATGGAGGACGCCCTTGACCGCTGGCACTTCTTTGAACCGGAAGTAGAAGAAACCCATCACCATGATCAGGACGACCGGCAGGAGGCACAGCCCGAACACCGCCGCTAACGCTCCCGGCAGACCACGCATCTTCGAGCCGGCGAAGACCGCCATGTTGACTTGATTGGCGCCGGGCAGAATCCGGCACATCGTCATGGCGGAGAGGAACTCCGCCTCACCCATCCACTCCTTCTCCAGCACCAGCACTTCGCGTGACCACGCGGACAGTCCGCCGCCGAAGGAGGCGAGCGCGATGTGGTTGAACGTCCACGCCAGGTCGAGCAGTGAGACCTTCTCACTCGGCGGATCCAGCTCGCTCTCGCGCGGCGGATCGATTTCACTCATGCATGAGGTCTTTGTCGTGCGGGAAGTCGTCCTCGTGGTGCTGGCTCGGATCGAGCGGATCGGGTGCCTCGTAATGGTGCGAGAGTTCCCAGTCGCTGTCGAAGACTTCCTTCAGCCGCCCGACGATCCCGGGGTCGTCGGTCATGATGCCCAGCTCCCGGCGCAGGTCGAATGCGCTGCGGTCGATATTCATCGAACCCACGAGCGCATGTCGGCTGTCGACCACGATCAACTTCGCGTGCACCCTGAGATTCTTCTGTTTGTGCACCTTGACGCCGAGGCGTTTCAACGTCCGCAGCGAGGCGAAGGTATCGAGAATGTCCCATTCGCTGATGCCGTGCTTGCCGCCGCAGAGGATGTGCACCTTTACGCCGCGATCGGCGGCTGAGGCGAGTCGTTCGAGGATGACCGCGTCGACGTACTTCGGGTGCTGCACGTCCAGTCGTTCGGTGGCGGTGTCGATGAATTGCGCCATGTGGTATCGCGAATTGGAATTGCTCCACAACAGGCCTTCATAGGCGCTGCAGTCCCAATCGCGATGCTCCCAGTCGGCGTTGAATACCTCGACGATCTGCGCGACGTGATAGGGATTGTCGGTGATAATGCCGTAGTCGCGGGTCAGCGTGAAGTACTTCTCCATCAGGTTGAAGGTCGCCACCAGTGCGGCCTTCTCGTCGACCACAATCGATTTTTCATGCGTCACGTAGAAATTCGGATTGGCCCACTGAACTGCAATGCCGGCATTCAAGAATTGCTCGTAGGTCTCGTCATTGGCGCGGTCCCCACCGGACCGCGAAGCATTGAGCTGAACACGCACTGCGACGCCGGCATTCTTCCGATCGATGACGGCCGCGACCAAACTCGGCTCGGTAAACGTGAATTGCTTTATCAAAAGCGAAGTTTGCGCTGAATTAATGAATTCGCGGACTGGATCCAGCCCGTCATCGGGCTCAACAATCAGACGCGGAGAGAGCGGGAGCATAATTTCACAGATGCTAGCACCGGGCGAATGGCGTCGCTTTGCTATCGCATGAACCTTCAGCTTCCCGTGACACGCCGGTGATGAGACCGTCGCAACGGTGATACCGAGGTCGCTCCCCGCGCCTGTCACATCGACGGCACGTCTTCAGGCAAGATTGCGGGCATGGACAGTGCAGCGGCTTCGCCGCGCGTGCTCGTAGTCGACGACGACCCAGACGTGCTCGCGTCGCTCGAGCGCGGGCTGCGGCTGTCTGGATTCGACGTGACAACGGCCGTCGACGGTGCCGAAGCGCTGCGCAGCGCCACCGAGACCAGGCCTGATGCGATCGTGCTCGACATCAACATGCCGGTGCTCGATGGCGTCAGCGTGGTGACCGCGCTGCGGGCGATGGACAACGACGTACCGGTGTGCGTGCTTTCGGCACGAAGTTCCGTCGACGACAGGGTCTCCGGGCTGGAGGCGGGCGCGGACGACTACCTGGTCAAACCGTTCGTGCTGGCCGAGTTGGTCGCACGGGTCAAGGCGCTGCTGCGCAGGCGGGGCGCGACGGCGACGTTCTCGTCGGAGACCATCACGGTGGGCCCGCTGGAGGTCGACATCCCAGGCAGGCGGGCCCGCGTCAACGGCGCGGACGTCGATCTGACCAAGCGCGAATTCGACCTACTCGCGGTGCTCGCCGAGCACAAGACCGCCGTGCTGTCCCGCGCCCAGTTGCTGGAGCTGGTGTGGGGCTACGACTTCGCCGCCGACACCAACGTCGTCGACGTGTTCATCGGCTACCTGCGTCGAAAGTTGGAGGCCGGCGGCGCGCCACGGCTCCTGCACACCGTTCGTGGCGTGGGGTTTGTGCTCAGGACGCAGTAGTGCGATGAACCTGCTGTCGCGGATCTTCCGCCGCACGCCCTCGCTGCGGGCCCGGGTGGTGGTCGCGACGGCGATCGGCGCCGCGATTCCCGTGCTCATCGTCGGCACGGTCGTCTGGGTCGGCATCACCGGCGACCGCAAGGAACGGCTCGATCGCAGGCTCGACGAGGCGGCGGGCTTCGCGATCCCGTTCCTGCCGCGCGGGCTCAACGAGATTCCAAAGACGCCGAACGACCAGGACGCCGTGATCACGGTGCGCAAGAACGGGCAGGTCACGTCCAACTCCAACGTCGTGCTGCCCGAGCTGCCTGCCGGCTACGAAGACACTTTCGTGGACGGCGTCCGGTATCGCGTGCGCACCGTGGAGATTCGGGCTCCCGAGCCGATGTCGGTCGCCGTCGGAGACACCTACAACGCGACCATCGCCGACACCAACAACTTGCATCGGCGGGTGATCATCATCTGTCTGCTCGCCATCAGTGCCTCCACCGTGTTCGGGTGGGTGCTGGCCGCATTCGCGGTGCGACCGTTCAAACAGCTGGCCCGGCAGACCAGTCAGATTGATGCGGGCGACGAACCACCCGATATCGAGGTGCGCGGCGCCTCCGAGGCCGTCGAGATCGCCGAGGCTGTGAAAGGCATGCTCGAACGCATCTGGGAAGAGCAGGGCCGCACCAAGGCCGCGCTCGCGTCGGCGCGCGACTTCTCCGCGGTGTCGGCCCATGAACTGCGCACGCCGTTGACCGCGATGCGCACCAATCTCGAGGTGCTGTCGACCCTCGACCTGCCCGACGAACAACGCAAAGAGGTGGTCAACGACGTCATCCGCACCCAGTCGCGCATCGAGGCCACTCTGGGAGCCCTCGAGCGACTGGCGCAGGGCGAGCTGTCGACGTTCGACGACCACGTACCGGTCGACATCACCGAACTGCTCGACCGCGCAGCGCATGACGCGATGCGGGTGTACCCCGATCTGGATGTCTCCCTTGTGCCTGCGCCGACGGTGATCATCGTCGGGCTGCCCGCGGGACTTCGGCTTGCCGTCGACAACGCGATCGCCAACGCGGTCAAGCACGGCGGCGCGACGAGAGTGCAGTTGTCGGCGGTCAGTTCGCGCGCCGGAGTGGAAATCGCGATCGACGACGACGGCGTCGGCATCCCTGAAGAAGAGCGCAAGGTGGTCTTCGACCGGTTTACCCGCGGGTCGACGGCGTCGGTCTCCGGCTCAGGGCTTGGCCTGGCGCTGGTCGCTCAGCAAGCCGAAATACATGGCGGCACGGCCTCTTTGGACGACAGTCCGATGGGCGGCGTGCGGCTCCTGCTGCGGCTGCCCGGGCCGAGCTAGCGGGTGGCAAGCAGGTCGATGACGAAAATCAGCGTCTTGCCCGACAACCGGTGACCGCCGCCCTCAGGGCCGTAGGCCTGTTCGGGCGGGATGGTCAGTTGTCGACGGCCACCGACCTTCATCCCGGGGATGCCGTCCTGCCAGCCCTGGATGAGCCCGCGCAACGGGAACTCGATGGACTCGCCGCGGTTCCACGAGCTGTCGAACTCCTCGCCGGTGTCGTGCTCGATGCCGACATAGTGCACCTCGACATTGCCGCCGGGAACGGCCTCAGCGCCGTCGCCGACCACCAGGTCCTTGATGACGAGTTCGGTCGGTGCGGGCCCCTCGGGAAATTCGATCTCTGGCTTGGTAGTCACCGGACACACCGTAGTCGGGCAGACTAGAGCCGTGGCTAAGGACCAAGACATTCTCGCTCAGGTCAACAAGCTGGTAACCGAGGAGAAGGAGCTGCGCGACAAGCTGCAGCACCACGAGATCGACGAATCCGAGGAGCATCAGCGGCTACGCGCCGTCGAAGTCGCGCTCGACCAGTGCTGGGACCTGTTGCGGCAGCGCCGGGCGCTCCGTGAGACCGGCGGCGATCCCCGCGAGGCAAGGGTGCGCCCGCCCGGTGAGGTCGAGGGCTACCTTGGCTGACCGGTGACGGGGCCCGACGTCGTCATCGTCGGCGGCGGGCACAACGGCCTGGTGGCCGGCGCCTACCTGGCCCGCGCCGGGCGCCGGGTCCAGGTGCTCGAACGGCTTGACCACGTCGGGGGTGCCGCGGTGTCCGCGCACGCCTTCGACGGAATCGACGCGCGACTGTCGCGCTACTCGTATCTGGTCAGCCTGCTGCCGCGCCGAATCGTCGACGACCTGGGCGCCCGCGTGCGGCTGGTGCGCCGCCGCTACTCGTCGTACACGCCCGATCCGGCGACCGGTGGCCGCACGGGCCTGCTGATCGGGCCGAACTCGACGTTCGGAACGATCGGCGCTGCTGGCGACGAGGCCGGGTTCGCCGAGTTCTACCGTCGCTGCGGCATGGTGACCTCTCGACTGTGGCCGACACTGCTGCAACCGCTGTGCACCCGCGACGAGGCGCGCAGGCAGGTCGGCGACGACGCCACGTGGCGGTTGATCGTCGACGAGCCGATCGCGAATGCGATTACGGATGCGGCGTCCAACGATCTGGTGCGCGGAGTGATGGCCACCGACGCGTTGATCGGCACATTCGCCCGCGCAGATGACGCGACGCTGGTGCAGAACGTGTGCTTCCTGTACCACCTGCTCGGTGGTGGCACCGGCGACTGGGACGTTCCTGTCGGAGGTATGGGCGCGGTCAGCGGCGCGCTGGCGGCGGCGGCGGCCGGGCATGGTGCCGAAATCATCACGGGTGCAGAGGTTTACGCTATCGACCCGGACGGAGACGTCAGGTATCGCCGCGACGGCGAGGAACACTTGGTGCACGCCGATTTCGTGTTGGCCAATGTGACACCGGTCGTGCTGGCCCGGCTATTGGGCGACCAGGAGCCGACGCTGGCGCAGGGGGCGCAGGTCAAGGTCAACCTGATGCTGCGGCGGCTACCGCGACTGCGCGACGACTCCGTCACACCCGAGCAGGCGTTCGGCGGCACGTTTCACATCAACGAGACGTTCAGTCAGCTCGACACCGCCTATACCCGCGCGGAACACGGCGTGGTGCCGGACCCGCTTCCGTGTGAGATCTATTGCCACTCGTTGGCCGACTCGAGCATCTTGTCGGACAGCCTGCGCGAATCCGGCGCGCACACGTTGACCGTGTTCGGCCTGCATACCCCGCACAGCCTGATCGCCGGGTCCGATCCGGATCGGATGCGCGACACACTGACGTCGGCCGTGCTGAAATCGCTGAATTCCGTTCTCGCCGAACCAATTCAGGATGTGCTGATGGAGGACTCGGCGGGGCGGCTGTGCATCGAAGCCAAGACCACTCTGGACCTGGAGCGGACGCTGGGAATGACGGGCGGCAACATCTTCCACGGCGCGTTGTCGTGGCCATTCGCCGAGAATGACGAGCCGCTGGACACACCCGCTAGGCGCTGGGGTGTGGCGACGGAACACGATCGGATTCTGTTGTGCGGCTCGGGATCCCGCCGCGGCGGGGCGGTGTCAGGAATCGGCGGCCACAACGCCGCGAGGGCGGTGCTGCAGAGCTAGCAGCCGCTTGGCGGCGACCGTCGCCCCGTCGGTCCGAATCAGACCGGCCACAGCCGTCGCTCGCGCGCGGACTTCGGGTGTCAGGGCCGTCTCGAGCGCGGCCGACAGGGACTCAATCGTCGGCGTCGGACCCTCGTGTGCCGCACCAATACCCAAGTCGGCGATGCGGCCTGCCCAGTACGGCTGGTCCGCTATCTGGGGCACCACCACCTGAGGAGCGCCTGCCCGCGTGGCAGTTGTCGTAGTACCGGCCCCGCCGTGGTGCACGACGGCGGCCATCCGCGCGAACAGCGCCTGATGGTTGACCTCGCCCACGACGAAGCAGTCGTCCCGGTCGTCGATCCGAGCCAGGTCGGCCCAGCCGCGCGAGACCACCGCGCGACGGCCATGCGCGCGAATCGCCTCGATGGCCACCCGTGCGGCGTCCTCAGGGGCGCGGACACTGCCGAAGCTCACGTACACCGGCGGTGTGCCTGCCTCCAGGAAGGCCTCGAGGTCGGCAGGGAGTGGGCGATCGTCCGGCAGGATCCACGCGCCGGTCTGCACCACATCGAGATACGGCGACCCAGGCCACGGGCACAGTGTCGGGTCGGCCGCCAGCCACGGGCTGTCGGTGAAGACGTGGTCGCGAACGTTGTCGACGGGCGGCAGGCCGAGCGCCGCCCGTTGGGCGTTGAGCGGCGCGCCGTAGAGCGCCTGCACCCGCTCCGCATCCACGTCCCACAGCACTCGGTTGTCGGTCTCGCCAGGCGGAAACGGCTTGCCCGGTCGCTGCATCGGTGCGTAGCGCGGCGACGGAAACGACCCCCAGAAGAACGACACGAGCACATACGGGATGTCCCGCACCTCGGCCACCGTTCGCGCGCCTGCAGGCATCAAGCCCGACGCCACCAGCGCATCACACCCCTCGGCCGCCGCGGCGACCGTCTCGAACTGCGCGGCGACCAACTCCGCCGCCACCCGCGGCGCGTCGGCGGGCGTCGACGGCTTCCCGTCTCGCACACCGTGCACCAAGTCGCGTACCGACGTGCCCGCAGGCACCATCGGAATGTCGATTCGGGCCAGCAGGTCGGCGAAGTCCGGCGGGGCACACATCCGCACTTCCGCGCCGAGTTCCCGCAATGCCACTGCGAGTCCCAAGAACGGTTCGACGTCCCCGCGCGACCCCCACGTCGACAACAACACACGCATTTTGGTTACCCCATTTCCGCAGGTTCTGGCTTCGGCCAGCCATTTTGGGGCATCACCCGGGTCTTGCCGCAAGCCCCCCGGTGCGCTATATGTTGAAAGTGGAAAGGGTGTTTTCCCCTAGGCCATCATTTCGCGAACTTGTCGATGATCGCGCGCAGCGCCTTCAGGTCGCCGTCGCTGAGCGAGGCCAGCGCTTTTGGAGCCGGGTCATCGATGGCGTCAATCGCCTTGACCATCTCGCGGCCGGCGTCTGTCAGCGAGACGACCTTGCACCGCCGATTGGTCGGATCGATCACGCGCACCACGAGTCCACGGTCTTCCAGATCGTTGACGGCCACCGTCGCAGCAGGCGCGTCCACGGTGGCCGCCTCCGCGACCTGCTTCACCGTCAATGGCCGACGGGCGAGCCGTCGCAGAATCCGAATCCTGCTGAACGGCAATCCGGTCTCCTCGATCACCGCGCGCTTCCAGCTGTCGCGGTTGTCGATCACCGCCGCAGCCATCGCACGCCAAACCTCGTCGGCCAACCGATTACGTTGCACGGGCACCCTCGAATTGTGCACGCGAACCGGCAACCAACGGCGCGAGTCGCTCGGCTGATCGCAACCCGCGCGGCGACGTCGAGTAGAGACCCAGCGCGAGGATCACCAACCCGAGTCCAGCGCAGACGAACCATAGCGGCTTGGCCGCCGCGGCGAAGTCGGCCCCTGCGACCGCCAGCGCGGAGCCCGCGACGGAACCGCACAGCGCCACACCGAGACTCACGCCCACCTGCCGACTGGTCGAGGCAACCGCCGAGGCGGCGCCTGCCCGATCGGTCGGCATGCCGCTCACCGCAGCGTTGGTGATCGGCGCGTTCACCATCGAGAATCCGATGCCGAAAACGGCGAAGACAATCAGCAACTTCCACACCGGTGTTGTCGCGGTCAGCTGGGTGAGCATCACCGTCGCCGCAGTGATCAGGGTGCCCGCGACCAGCAGCGAGGGGCAGCTGCCGAAGCGGCCGACCAGCCGGCCCGACAGCGGCGAAAAGATCAGCGCGCCAACGGCAACGGGCAGGTAGATCAGGCCGGTGTGGATGGCCGAGAAGCCACGCTCTTCCTGTAGGTACAGCGACATCATGAACAGGAACGCCCCCCACGCGGCGAACGCGCACACCGCGATCATCGTCGCCGACGCGAACGGGATGCTCCGGAAGAACCGCAGATCGATGAACGGGTCGCGACGCCGCGCCTCGTATCGCAGGAACGCGACAAACGCCACCGCAGCTATGACCGCGACGCCCACGATGCGCGCGTTACCCCAGCCCATGCCCGGCCCTTCGATGAGCACGAACACCACGCCGAACAGGAAGGCCATCCCGAGGGCCTGCCCGACCGGATCGACGTCGCGCATCGTGGCCGACTTGGACTCCGGCACGAAGATGGCCGTCAGCACGATCGCCAGGGCGCAGATCGGCAGGTTGATCCAGAACACCGCGCGCCAGTCGACCAGCTGGATCAGCGCGCCGCCCACGATAGGGCCGAGCGCCATCGAGATGCCGACGACGCCGCCCCAGACGCCGATCGCACGGGCGCGTTCCACCCGACCCGTGAACACCTGCGTGATGATCGACATCGCGACGGGGTTCATCATCGAGCCGCCGACGGCCTGCACAAGACGCGCGGCGATCAGCATCTCGATGTTGGGGGCCAGGCTGCACAGCAGCGACCCCACCGCGAAGACCGTCAACCCGATCTGGAACGTGCGCCTGCGGCCGAACCGGTCGCCCGCTGCACCGGACAACAGCAGCAGCGATGCCAGCACCAGCGTGTAGATGTCGATCACCCACTGCAGCTGCGATGCCGACGCGCCGAGGTCGGCGCGGATGTTCGGAATCGCGACGTTGACGATCGTCGCGTCCATCGACACGATCAGCAGGCTCAGGCAGCAGGACACCAGAATGATGCCCTTGCGCCGAGAGCTCAGCGATCGGACGACAGTTTCATTCACACAACTATTGTGAAACTACAACTGTTCAGAGGCAAGCCGAAATGACCGTCGAGATCGACAATATGGCGGATCTCACTCGTACTTTTGCGCCCCAACGTGAGTTTCGGCGTCGGGAAGGCTAGCGGCCGGAGAGGGCCTTGTAGTCGCGCTCGGTGTAGCCGGTGTAGATCTGGCGTGGACGGCCGATCTTGCCGCCTTCCTCGTCGTGCATTTCGCGCCAGTGCGCGATCCAACCGGGCAGCCGGCCGAGGGCGAACAGGACGGTGAACATCCGGGTCGGGAATCCCATGGCGCGGTAGATGACGCCGGTGTAGAAGTCGACGTTCGGGTAGAGCTTGCGCTCGACGAAGTAATCGTCGGTCAGCGCGACCTCTTCCAGCGCCTTGGCGATGTCGAGCAATTCGTCGTCGCCGCCGAGCTTGCCGAGGATCTTGTCGGCCTGCTCCTTGACGATGCGCGCCCGCGGGTCGTAGTTCTTGTAGACCCGGTGGCCGAAGCCCATCAGCTTGACGTTGTCTTCCTTGTTCTTGACCTTCTTGACGAAGTCGTGGACGTCGCCGCCCTGCTGACGGATCTCCTCGAGCATCTCCAGCACCGCTTGGTTGGCGCCGCCGTGCAGCGGACCCCATAGCGCGTTGATGCCGCCGGAGATCGAGGTGAACAGGTTGGCCTGCGACGAGCCGACCAACCGCACCGTCGACGTCGAACAGTTCTGCTCGTGGTCGGCGTGCAGGATCAGCAACAGGTCAAGGGCCCGGACGATCTCGGGGTCGACCTCGTATGGCTCGGCGGGCAACCCGAACGTCATCCGCAGGAAGTTCTCCACCAGCGTCATCGAGTTGTCCGGGTACAGGAACGGCTGGCCGACGGACTTCTTGTACGCATACGCCGCGATCGTGGGCAGCTTGGCCAGCAGGCGGATGGTGGACAGCTCGACCTGCTCGTCGTCGAACGGATCCAGCGAATCCTGGTAGTAGGCGCTCAGCGCGTTCACGGCGCTGGACAGCACCGGCATCGGGTGGGCGTTGCGCGGGAAGCCGTCGAAGAACCGCTTGAGGTCCTCGTGCAGAAGAGTGTGGCGCTGGATCTGAGTGGTGAACGACTCCAGCTGTTCCTTGGTCGGCAGTTCGCCATAAATCAGAAGGTAGCTGACCTCGATGAACGTCGACTTCTCGGCCAGCTGCTCGATCGGGTATCCGCGGTAGCGCAGGATGCCCGCGTCGCCATCGATGTAGGTGATGGCGCTCTTAACCGGGGCGGTGTTGACGAAGCCGCCGTCGTAGGTGGTGTAGCCGGTCTTGGCCAGCAGCGAACCAAGCGCGATTCCATCAGAGCCCTCGGTCGCGGGAACGATGTCCAGGTCAAGCTCGCCTCCGGGGTACTTGAGAGTGGCGTGCTCTTTGTCACTGGATGCGTTATCGGCCACGGGAATCCCTTCTTCGCTGCCGTCAATGCGGAAGTCTGCCCTACAAAAGGTAGTCCCATTCCAGCAGTCGTGCCCGGGCGGGGGTTAGCAGATGCTCAGACTGAATGCCGGACGTCGTCAACCACCTCGGTGAACTCGTCGAATGCCCCCTCCAGCCGGGAGACGATGTCGTCGATGCCGACCTGCTGCCAGTCCGTTTCCTGCTCGCTGAGGTCACCGAGCGCGGTCATGATGATCGATGCCCACATGGCGGACACCAGCTTCAATTTGAGGTCATCCAGGCCGAGGCCCATCCGCTTGGCCAGCGCGATGGTGACGGCGTGGTGGCGGTAGTCGATGACCGCGTGACGCAATGCGCCAGACGACATGATGATCCGCACCGTGCACATCATTCGATCGGCCGAGAGTCCCCCCGGCGGGGCGGTTTTGGTGCCGCTGTACATCGAGACGTAAGACCGGCGCAGCGCTTCGAAGTGGCTGATGTCCATGGGTTGGCGGGATAGTTCGACTGCGGCGTGGCCGATGGCCTCGTCGATCAGCGCAAGCGCGATGGCGTCCTTCGTGGCGAAGTACCGGCTGAACGTGCGTGGCGAGACGTCGGCGACCGCGGCGATCTGGTCGACGGTCGTGCGCTCGTAACCCTGGCGGTCGCAAAGCTCGACAGCCGCGTCGATCAAGGTGGCGCGGGTGCGTTGTTTCTTGCGTTCACGCAAGCCGAGGGCTGGCTCCCCCCTTACTTCAGCCACGTCCGGATGCTAACGCGCAAAGCTATGAATTACGTTAGAAACTGGCAACGGCCGACATTTGGCGGTGCTCATACTTTGTCGCCTTCGGTCACCCGGTAGCGGACGAACGCAGGCACCACAATAGCGGCAATCACCACGCCGATCACCACGAGCACGCCACCCCCAGCCGCGGCGACCGTCGTGCCCACCGCCGCCGCGGCCGCGCCGTGCACCGCATCGGCCAACCGCGGCCCGCCTGCCACCACGACGGTGAACACACCCTGCAACCGGCCGCGCAGCTCATCGGAGGCCACCTGTTGCAGAATCGTCGACCGAAACGCCGCAGACACCATGTCTGCCGCACCGCCAATGGCCAAGAACACCAATGCAATCCACAGCAACGCCCCGGTGTGGCCGTGAGCGAAACCGCCCGCAACGCCGAATCCGATCATGGCCCCGCCCCAGACCAGGATGGAAATCACCACAGCCAACCCCTGGCGCTGAATGCGGTGAAACCAGCCGGAGAACACCCCGCCCGCGACGGCGCCTACAGACATCGCGGCGGCCAGTAATGCAATCGTCAGGCCGCCCTCGACCGGTCCTCCAAAGCTCTGGTGCGCCATTTGCGGGAACAGTGCACGGGGCATGCCGAGGATCATCGCGATCAGGTCGACAACGAACGACATCAGCACCACCTGGTTTCCCGCCAGGTAGCGGAAGCCGTCCAGCACCGCGGTAAACCCATACCCCGAGGCACCCTGCCCGCCATTGGTGGGCGGCATCGGCGCGAGGCGGAACGTGGCCCAGATCGGCACGATGCACGTGATGGCGTCGATCATGTAGAGCGTCGACAGATCGACCCAGTGCAGCATCACACCGGCCAACAGCGGCCCGACGATCGCGCCGAACTGGAACACGGTGAAGTTCAGCGAGTTGGCCGCGGCCAGCTGGTCGCCCGGCAGCATGCGCGGTATCGCCGCCGCCCGCGTCGGGCTGTTGATCGCATAGAACGCCTGCTGCACCGACAGCAGGCACAGCACCACCCAGACGTTGTTCAGTGCCAATGCTGCCTGCAGCCACAGCATCACCGAGGCCACTGCGAGCCCACAGGACGCGATGATCAGCAGCAGTCGTCGGTCCATCGCGTCGGCCCACGCACCGCCAAGGAGCCCGAACACCACGAGCGGAACCAGCGCGAACAACCCGGAAAGCCCGACATACGCGGAGTTCTGCGTGAGCGCGTACAGCTGCACCGGCACCGCGAAGATGGTCAGATTGCCGCCGATGACCGTGACGATGCCGGTCAGCCACAACCGCCGGAAGTCCGGTGTTCGCAGCGGTGTGGTGTCGGCGAAGAACTTCCGCACTACTACGGTTGCAAACGTTCGACGCGACTGCTGCTTGATGTCGCCGCCCCTGCGGCTCCGAATGTCACCCGAATCCTGTTGTGTACCCGGTTCTCCCGGCCCTGCCAGAACTCGACGATCTCCGGCGCTATCAGGTATCCGCCCCAGTTCGACGGCACCGGCACCGCCTCGTGATCGGCGAATCGTTGCGTCACGTCGGCCAACTGTTCCAGCAGCGCGGCACGCGAGGCAATCGGTTTTGACTGATGTGACGCCCATGCGCCCAGCTGCGAGCCGCGCGGCCGCTTGGACCAATAGTCAACGGTCGCCGCGGCCGAGACCTTGGTCACCGGGCCGCGGACATGGACCTGCCTGCCGAGCAGAAACCACGGGAACGTCGCCGACGCGTACGGGCTCGCGGCCAATTCCTCGCCCTTGGCGGAGTCGTAGTTCGTATAGAACGAGATGCCGGTTTCGTCCACGCTCTTGCACAACACGGTTCGGGTGACCGGCCTTCCCATGCCGTCGACCGTGCCGACGACCATCGCGTTTGGCTCGGCCACACCGGCTCGTTCGGCGTCGGTTAACCACTTGCGCAGCAGCACGACCCAGCCGTCGGCAAGCCAATCGGCGTCAAGGTCGCCGCTGCCGTCCTTCTCGACAGATCCGTACTCGACACGCATTCTCGCCAGGTGCTCGTCATCGCGAGTTGCCACCCGACAAACGCTACGCCCCGCGTGTTGGCCGGTTGGTTACCGACCGGTAGACAGCGCCGATGACCCGAGTGCAAGAATCGGCCCATGACTAGCGTGTCCCCCCTGGTACCCGAGGACTTCGTACCCGGGCTCGAGGGCGTCGTCGCCTTCACAACCGAGATCGCCGAACCGGACAAGGACGGTGGCGCGCTGCGATATCGCGGTGTCGACATCGAGGATCTGGTCAATCAGCAGGTCACCTTCGGTGATGTGTGGGCTCTGCTTGTCGACGGCAAGTTCGGCCACGGGCTGCCACCTGCCGAGCCGTTCCCGCTGCCGATCCACAGCGGCGACGTCCGGGTCGACGTGCAGGCCGGGCTGCCCATGCTCGCCCCGATTTGGGGCTACTCGCCGCTATTGGACATCGACGACGAGACGGCCCGCGATCAGCTCGCACGCGCATCGGTGATGGCGTTGTCGTATGTCGCGCAGTCGGCGCGCGGGATCTACCAGCCCGCGGTCCCGCAGCGGATGATCGACGAGTGCTCCACCGTGACATCGAGATTCATGACGCGCTGGCAGGGCGATCCTGATCCCAAGCATGTCGAGGCGATCGACGCCTACTGGGTCAGCGCCGCCGAGCACGGCATGAACGCGTCGACGTTCACTGCACGGGTGATCGCGTCGACCGGCGCGGATGTCGCAGCGGCCATGTCGGGCGCCATCGGCGCGATGAGCGGCCCGCTGCACGGTGGCGCCCCCGCCAGGGTGATCCCGATGATCGAGGAAGCCGAGAAGACCGGCGACGCCCGCGCGGTGGTGAAGGGCATCCTGGATCGTCACGAGAAGCTGATGGGTTTCGGTCACCGCGTCTACCGCGCCGAGGACCCCCGTGCACGGGTGCTGCGGGCGACCGCCAAAAGGCTGGAGGCGCCGCGCTACGAGGTGGCCGCCGCGCTCGAGCAGGCCGCACTTGCCGAGTTGCGAGAGCGCCGCCCCGACCGGGCCATCGAAACCAACGTCGAGTTCTGGGCGGCGGTCATCCTGGACTTCGCGCAGGTGCCGGTCAAGATGATGCCCGCGATGTTCACCTGCGGGCGGACGGCCGGCTGGAGCGCACACATCCTGGAACAGAAGCGGCTCGGCAAGTTGATCCGCCCGTCAGCCATCTACGTCGGCCCCGCCCCGCGCAGCCCCGAATCCGTCGAGGGTTGGGACCAAGTCGCCAAGTCGTGATGGTGTCTCCCGAGTCTCCCGAAACTACTGGCGCGGTCGCAACATTCGCTTCGGCCGCACACACTTTCACCGCTCTCGTGCATGCCATCCCCGCGGATCGGTGGGACGCACCGGGCCTTGGTGACTGGGATCTGCGCGCACTGGTGGGCCACGCGTCGCGGTCGCTCATCACGGTCAGCACATACCTTGGGCACGCCACAGAGCGGGAGGATGTCACCAGCCCGCAGGACTACTACGCGCAGATCCGCGAGTACGCGTCGAAGCTTGGCGCCGCCGACATCACCGAACGCGGCAGACAAGCAGGCAGGGATCTCGGCGACGACCCATCGGCGACGGTGGACGGGCTGGTACAGCGGGTGCTCGATGAGCTTTCCGACGCGGGCAACCCGCTGATCGCGGTCATCGGCGGCCTCGGCATCCGACTGCACAGCTATTTGCCGACGCGGACGTTCGAGCTGGTGGTACACGGGCTGGATATTGCTCGCGCCGTTGATATTTCGTTCCCGCTGCCTGCCGATGTGCTGGGGGAGGCGACGGCGTTGGCCGCGCGCATCGCGGTCGCCGAGGGGGACGGCGAGACGGTGCTGATGGCGCTGACCGGCCGCGGCGGATTGCCGACGCCGTTCTCGATCGTCTGAGTTCACCGACTTGTCGGTGGCGGGTGGTTGCATGGGCGCATGGCAATCGAAATTCAACCCTCCCTGTCCCCGCACCTGTGTGTAGACGGCGCCGCCGCCGCGATCGACTTCTACGTCAAGGCGTTCAATGCCGTTGAGCTGGGCCGGGTTCCGGGGCCCGACGGCAGGCTGGTGCACGCCGCGCTGCAGATCAACGGGTCGACGGTCCTGCTCAACGACGACTTCCCCGAGTACAACGACGGAAAGTCATCCACACCGACCGCTCTCGGCGGCACGCCGGTCACCATCCACCAGACCGTCGCCGACGTCGACGCGAGGTTCCAGCAGGCCCTCGATGCCGGCGCCACCGTGGTCGCGCCGCTGGAAGATCAGTTCTGGGGTGACCGCTACGGCGTCGTGCGTGACCCGTTCGGCCACCATTGGTCACTTGGACAGCCGGTGCGCGAGGTCTCGATGGAGGAAATCGCGGAGGCGATGAAGCAGGGCTAACGGCCACCTAGACCGCGTTCGGGATGTACATACCGAGCAGCGCCAGCGGTAACGAGTTTGACTTCGTGATCCCGCTGATGGCGGCGATGCTGGCCGGCTTCGGCGTGCGTTCCAGCGCGGGCGTCGTCGGGTCGGACCCGTACAGACCGAACTCGAGGTCATAGCCGTTGGCCCACTCGAGGTTGTCGACGAACGACCAATAGGTGTAGCCGCGGATGTCCATGCCGTGAGCGATCTCGTCCTGCACCACCGCTATGTGGTTGACGATGTACGACGGCCGCTTCGAGTCATTCGCGTCGGCGATACCGTTCTCGGTGATCCAGATCGGCACCTGCGTCGTCCCGTCCGCCAGCTTGTAGGACGCCGCGATGTCGAGGACCTGGCGCAAGCCACCGGGATCGGTCGGCTGGTTGAAGTCGCTGCACGTCGGCTCGGAGGCCGCACACCGCACCGGAAGGCCCTTCAGCCACGGGAATCCGGGGATGGGCGCGACGCCGAAGCCCTGCATCGGTTGCGACCCGTAGTACTGCACCCCCATGAAGTCGACCTTGTTAGCCATCTCAGGGTGGATCTCGTCGGGGGTCTGGATGCCGTCGAGGTTGGCGTCGACCCACCCGTCGATCACCGCGTTCGGGAACCAGCGGTTGTAGAAGGCGTTCCACGCGTCGGCGGCCGCCACGTCGTTCGGGTTGACCGGGTTGGCAGGCCGGGCCGGGATCATGTTGTTGGCGAAGCCGACGAAGGCCTTCGGTTGGCCCGGCGTCGCTACGACGTTGTCCCACTTGTGTATCGCGTCGTATGCCCCGACATAGCCCTTGGCTTCGTTGACGAGGAACGTCGATGCCAGATCTGGCCGGATCAGGCCGGGCGGCCAGCTCGGCACTAGGCCAGGGATTGCGAGAAACTCGGTGAGCACCGGTGGCACCGGCTCGTTGAGCACCGTCCAGTTGTCGACCTGGTCGCCGTACTTCCACGCGACGTATGCTGCGTACTTCTCGAATTCGGCAGGGGTGTCGGGCGACAGCCACCCCGCGTCGGGCGCGGGCAACCCGAGCTGGGCCAGCACACGCGTCGTGGTCGGGTCGCTGACCCAGGACGGCAATGTGAAGTGATTGACCGTGATCAACGGTTCCAGATTGTGGGCGCGCAGAGAGGCGAACACGTCGCGGTAATGCTGGACCTCGACCGGATTCGCCAACGCGTCCAGCGCATTCAGGTCGGCCTGGCTGACAGTGCCGCCTTCATCCGAGATATCAACGGACGCTGTGGAATTCGGGAAGATACGGCTCCACTCGATGCTCATCCGGAACGTGTTCATCCCGAGCTCGTGTTGAGCTAGGTTCGCGTCGTTGTTGTAGCTGACGTAGGTACCCGGCCCGTCCTCCGGTACACCATGGGTCAGTCCGAGCAGCTGATTGATCGGGTCGTGCACCCACTTGTACCAGTCGGAGTTGGGATCCACCGGCGAGCCAGGGCCGCCTTCCGCCTGGAAACCGGCAGTTGCCACGCCCCAGTGGAAACTTGCGGGGAACGACAGGTCGACGCCCGCCACCGGGTCGACTTTGACCGTAATCGATTGCGCCACTGCGTCTCCGCCGCCTGGGTTAAGGAAGTTGCCAAGGATCGGCACGAATTTCAGCAGCCCCAGCGGTCCGTGCACATGCAGGCCAGCGGATTCGTCGCTGACCACAACCGTGAACTGATCGGTCCCACCGACTGCGGCCATCGCGTTCGTCGGGCGATATGTGAAGTTGCCAGCCTGGTCGATTTCGACCGTACCGCCGTTGTGCGGCGTGCCGATGACGGTATAGGTCAGCGGGTCGCCCTCCGGGTCGACCGCACCGATGTTGCCGGTGACCAATCCGTTTGTCTGCGAGTTGACCACCGGGGTGATGCTCGGTGAGCCGTTGAACAACTCGCGGCGCACCCACGCCAGCAGCGTCCACAACGTCGGTGGATCGGCGGGCCCTGAAGGAAGTCCGGCGGCGAACGGGCTCAGCACCGCGCTCACGACACTGGACACCAGGCCGCCAACGTAGGTCACCAAGGTGCCCGGATCGAACGCGGTCGGCCATGGCCTCAGGGAAGGAACGGCCGGCGGCGTCACCGCTGTCGTCACCGAGGCGGTCCTCATCTGCGCGGTGGACGACATCGTCTGCACCGCAAAGGAACTGACCGCGGTCTCGGGTTCCGACGCTGATTTGGCGACAGGCTGCGGATGGGCGTCGACCTTCACCTCGACGGCGTCGACCTTGCTTAGTGGCGCTTTGGTGCCGGCCTCCTCAGTCGCTTCGTGCGCTGACTTGCCGGACTCCGCGGCAGGCTTGACCGTCGGCGGGGTGGCGTCTTTCGTGGGAGCCGTCGTCTCCTCGTCTTCCTTCGACGACGAACTCGCATGGGCGCCGCCGGTGCTCACGACGACTCCGGTCGGGGCTTGTGTTGTCGTCGACCCCGTCGACGTCGATGTGGTTTCTGAGCCCGTTGTCTGTTCGGTCGGCGTCGTAGTGGTGTCTTTGGCTGCGTTCGTCGAATCCGGCGCTTTCGTCGATGGGGATTCCGAGGACGGCGACTCCGACGACGACGGAGACGACGGAGTGTCTGCCAATGCCATCGGTAGTCCGTATCCGGTGGCCACCGCAGCCCCGACCCCCAGGACAACGGCCAAGGTCCCCACCCGGCCGACGTACATTGCTGAGCGCATGACTCTTTCGTATACGCCCGCCTGACTGGCGACGCGGGGTTTTTGAAAAGTCAGCTACCGCCGCAAACCCGCGAGCAGGCGTTTGATCATCGGTGGCGGGGGCGCGGCTGCCGCCGCGGCCAGCATTTCGGCCGTCGTAGTGAATTTGTCGCGGGGGCGGTCGTCGCCGCCACGCGCAATCTCTGCGGCGTCGATGGCCTTCCAACCCGCCACGTCGACCATCGCGGGCTGACGGCCGCGCACCAGTTTGTCCAGGGCGGCCGGCTTGTGGGCCGGATCGCTCAGCAGGCCGCCGTTGTAGTCGGCGACCAGGCTGTGCACTGTCTGCGCCGCGCACGACTTATTAGTTCCGATGAAGCCAGTCGGGCCACGTTTGATCCAGCCTGCGACGTATGCGCCTGGCGCTTCGACGACACGCCCACCGTCGTTCGGCACGACCGCCGCCACCTCATCGAACGGCAGCCCGCGAATCGGCTTGCCGCGGTAGCCAATTGAGGTCAACACCAGCCCGGCCGACAGCTGGCGCACCCCGTCGGTCCCGGTCACGGTGAACTCAACACCCTCGGCGCGCTTCTCACCAACAATGCGGTTCGGCGTCAGCTGATACGCCAGCCGGATGCGTGCCCGCATCGCAGGCACCGACGCATCGCCGAGCTTGCTCAAGATCTCCAGCTTGTTGCGGGTGAGCGGATCAGAGGCCTTGGCCAGATCCCTCTGCACCAGTTCATGATCCGCGGCATCGAGCACCACATCGCAGGTCGACGTCAGGCCGATCAACTCTGGCAGCGTGAAGGCCGAGTCGGCGGGGCCGCGGCGGGCCGCGATCACCACCTCGGTCACCTTCGAATCACGCAGCGCTGCCAGCGCGTGGTCGGAGATGTCGGTCCGGGCCAGCGCGTCGGGGTCGGCGGTCAGGATGCGCCCGACGTCGAAAGCGACATTGCCGTTGCCGACGATAACCACCCGCTCGTACCCCAAATCGACTGGCAGATTGGTGTATTCGGGGTGACCGTTGATCCAAGCCACGATCTCGGTGGCAGTGCCGGTGCCCGGGAGTCCCATTCCGTCGATGTCGAGACGACGGTCGTTGGGCGCGCCGACGGCATAGAGCACCGCGTGGTGGTGGGCCAGCAGCTCGTCGTGGGTCAGGTCCGATCCCACCTCGACGTTGAGGTAGAACGTAAATCCAGGCACCCGCGTCACTTTGTCGAACAGCTTCGTCACCCGTTTGGTGCTCTGGTGGTCGGGGGCTACCCCGGCGCGCACCAGCCCGTACGGGGTTGGCAGCCGTTCGAAGACGTTGACCCGCACGCCGCGCTGGGTGAGTAGTTCGTCGGCGGCGTACATGGCCGCGGGTCCTGACCCGACGATCGCGACCGTCAGTGGGCCACCCGCGCGTGCGTCGACATGCGGCGCCTCGATCACCGGCGCCAGCTTGGACGTCGGCGGCAGCTTGCCCTCGCGCTTCGGATAGAACGATGCGTTCAGCTCGACGAACGGCAGCTGCCTCGGTTCCAGCTGCGATTCGGGCACGATCGCCCCGACCGGGCAAGCCGAGACGCAGGCGCCGCAGTCGACACACGCCGCCGGATCGATGTAGAGCATCTCGGCGGTGGCGAAGCCCGGCTCGTCCGGTGACGGGTGGATGCAGTTCACCGGGCAGGCGAAGACACAGGACCCGTCGCTACAGCACGATTGGGTGATTACGTGCGGCATGCGCCTACGCGACCGAGACCAGGTGCTGGCGCTGAGGCTCACTGCGGTAGCGGCTGGGCGCACCGTTGATTCGGCAGATTCGCCAGATGAGCTTGGCAACCGGGTTCATCAGGCCGGTGTCGTGAGCCAACATCCGGACGTCGCCGAACATGTCGCGGAGCATCAGTCGTGCCTCGGGCGACTTGAAGAAGATCTCCTTGCGCACCGAGCGAGGAATGTTGAATTCTTTCCAGAAAGCGCGGGGCGGCACGATGATGGCCGAACACAGGACCCGCATCACGACCGGCACGTAGAGCGACAACCAGAACCGCTTGCGGCGCGGAAGGTCTGGGACCCGCTTGCGCAGGTACTCGTGCGCGAACGAGATGTGCCGCGCCTCCTCGGCGACGTGGATGGCCATCACCCGCTCCATGATCGGGTGCAGCGTCTTGCCCTCGCGCAGAACGTTCTTCTGCGTGTGGTCGATGGGCTCCTCGCCAGCGAGGATGCCGAACCAGAACGGGATCGGCAGCGGGCCCGCGACCAGCGGGATGAACGGCTGGATCCACTTCAGCATCCGCGGCATACCGGGTACGTCGGCGCCGATGCGGTTGACCATCTCCTGGAACATCATGGTGTGGTTGCACTCTTCGACCGCCTCGTGCAGGCAGTACCGGTACTCCGGCGAGCCGTTCGGAGTCCAGAACGCGTACTCCATTAGACCGCGGATAAGGATCGACTCGAAGTGCAATCCCACCTTGGCGACATTGGCCTGTCGCCACATGCCGATCTCGATCTGCCGGTCGAGGGGCTGCGATTGGTACCAGGCGTGCTTGCCGATGGGATCCGTCCCCGGCAGGATCCAGCGTTCGTCGTTGTCGACTACCGCGAACTCCGGGGAGTCCCAGTCGATGTCCGTGTACGGATTGAAGTTGCGCCGCACTGACCCCTCGGACAGTGTGGTGAGCATGTCCACGTACTCGGCATCATCGCGGACTTCCATGTTGCGACGCCAGCGATTGACGATGCGCGTCCGAGCCATTTGAAGCCTCCCATGAGGTTTACATTTAGGTACTCGATGTCCAGCAACGGTACCGCAGGTATCGCCTAATGAACAGACCCCTTCCGGAGATGTGCCGCGGGGGAGCCGCGGGTCCAAGATGTGACGGAGGACACAGACGGTGGTCGAGCTGAAGAACAGCGCCGAGATCGACGCAATGGCCGCGGCAGGCGCTGTCGTGGCAGAAGCGCTGCAGGCGGTCGTCGAACATGCCGCCCCCGGCCGCTCGACCGCAGAGCTCGACAAGGTTGCCGCCGACGTGTTGGCCCGCCACCGCGCTGAGTCGCCGTTCCTGAACTACCACCCGCGGTGGGCGCCGAGTCCCTTCCCTGCGGTGCTCTGCGTATCGGTCAACGACGCCGTCGTGCACGGCATCCCCAACGGCCAAGTGCTCGCCGAGGGCGACCTGGTGTCCGTCGACTTCGGCGCGACGCTGCACGGGTGGTGCGGCGATGCGGCGCGCAGCTTCATCGTTGGCACCCCACGCGCGGCGGACGCGGCGCTGATCGATGCGACCGAGGCGGCGCTGGCCGCAGGCATCGCCGCGGTGCGGCCCGGCAACACTCTTGGTGACGTCGGGCACGCGATCGCCGCGGTCGCCCGCGGCGCGGGGTACGGCCTGCTGGCCAATCACGGCGGCCACGGCATCGGCCGCACCATGCATGAGGATCCGCACGTGCCCAACGAAGGCCACCCAGGCAAGGGCATGCGGCTACGGCCCGGCCTTGTGATCGCGATCGAGCCGATGCTGATCGCCGACGGCACCGACGACTACACCCACGACCCGGACGGCTGGACGCTGCGCACCGCGTCCGGTGCCCGCGCCGCGCACAGCGAGCACACCGTCGCGGTCACCGCCGACGGGGCACGCATCCTGACGAATTAACCTGGGCCGCAAGCTATCTCGCCCTCGTCTACTTCTTCCCGAAGTCCCCCGCCACGGTGATCTTGTCGCCGCTGCTCACCGCCGAGAACCCCGCATCGGTCAATTCACAGTCAGTGATGATCGCGCGGTGCGGCGGACTGTTCATCCACCAGGCGACGGCGGACGCTGCCGGGGTAGCGCCGGGGCCGGTGCTCCAGAAGATAATTTCGCCGAACTTCGTGTACGACACGTAGCCCGCGTCCTTGAGGCGTTGAACGACGGAGGAACCGTCCGAACCGGTGTGGCCCTGCACTCCGTTCTCGAGCATGTCGTCGGCCTGCCGCGCTGCGGACGCAGTCAGCTGCGGATTGGCCACGACAGGGCCACAACCGTTTGCGATGCGCGTGGCGTTGATCTGGCTCAGCACTGCGGCGCCCTGGTCACCGCCGACGGGTTTGGAGGTACCTCCGATTGGGGCATCAGCTTGTGCCGGAGCCGCAGCGAGCATCGACACAAAGACGGCAACGGCTGCCGCATATGTTGAGAGCAATGCGGCGGCATTGCGATTGCCCATCTAACATGCCCTTCACAGCGGGTCGAACTCGGAGTACAGCAAATCACATTATGGTCACGGCAGCCTTCGATCGCCTACTTTTCAGCAAACGTCTGTCACCCCACCCCATCTGCCCACCGTCCCCGCAGGAAGCACGCAATCCCAGTCACTACGCTTGACCACATGGCAGAGCTGACGATCCCCGCGGACCTCAAGCCCAAAGATGGCCGTTTCGGCTGCGGCCCCTCGAAGGTGCGCCCGGAGCAACTGACCGCACTGGCCGCCGCGGGCGACGTGTTCGGCACCTCGCACCGGCAGGCCCCGGTCAAGAACCTCGTCGGCCGTGTTCGTGACGGGCTGCGCGAATTGTTCTCGCTGCCCGACGGCTACGAGGTCATCCTCGGCAACGGCGGTTCGACGGCGTTCTGGGACGCGGCGGCATTCGGGCTCATCGACAAGCGCTCGTTGCACCTCACCTACGGCGAGTTCAGCTCGAAGTTCGCCTCGTGCGTCGCCAAGAACCCGTTCGTCGGCGACCCCGTCATCGTCAAGGCCGATCCCGGCAGCGCGCCAAAGCCGCAGTCGGACCCGTCCGTCGACCTCATCGCCTGGGCACACAACGAGACCTCGACCGGCGTCGCGGTGCCGGTGCAGCGGCCCGAAGGGTCAGGCGACGCGTTGATCGCCATCGACGCCACATCGGCGGCAGGTGGCCTGCCTGTCGACATCGCCGACACCGACGCCTATTACTTCGCGCCGCAGAAGAACTTCGCAGGCGACGGCGGTCTGTGGATCGCGATCCTGTCGCCCGCGGCATTGGCTCGCATCGAGGCGATTGCCGGCTCGGGCCGCTGGGTGCCCGACTTCCTGTCGCTGCCGATCGCCGTCGAGAACAGCTTGAAGAATCAGACGTACAACACCCCGGCGATCGCCACGCTCATCCTGCTCGCCGAGCAGATCGATTGGTTGCTTGGCAACGGCGGCCTCGACTGGGCCGTCAAGCGCACCGCGGATTCGTCGCAGCGGCTCTACTCGTGGGCGGAGGCGTCGAAGTTCGCAACGCCGTTCGTGGCCGATCCAGAGTTGCGCTCTCAGGTGGTCGGCACCGTCGACTTCTCCGACGACGTGGATGCCGCAGCGGTCGCCAAGGCGCTACGGACCAACGGCATCGTCGACACCGAGCCGTACCGCAAACTCGGCCGCAACCAACTGCGCGTCGGGATGTTCCCTGCCGTTGAGCCCGACGACGTCAGCGCCCTGACTCAATGCGTCGACTGGGTGGTGGAGCGCCTCTGACCTCGGGCGTGTCTACCGGGTAACGGCCAGATAACGCAGTAGTGTCCAGCTGATCGGGCTTGGCGCTAGCCCGGAGGAGGTCGATATGCGGGAACTCAAAGTCGTCGGGCTCGACGTCGATGGCAAACGAATAATCTGCGAGGCCGACAACTCCGGGGAGAAGTTCATCCTGCTGTCCGATGACCGGTTGCGTGCCGCCGTGCGCGGCGACAAGACCGTCTCGACTCAAACCCAAGTTATCGTCGAGGTCCCAAGCGGGCTGCGTCCCAAGGAGATTCAAGCCAAGATCAGGTCGGGCGCCTCGGTCGAACAGGTTGCCACTGCCGCCGGTGTCGATATCGGGCGGGTCGAAAGGTTTGCTCATCCGGTGTTGCTCGAGCGCTCACGCGCGGCCGAGCTGGCAACCGCCGCTCATCCCGTGCTTGCCGACGGTCCTTCGGTGATGACGCTGTTGGAGACGGTGACGTCGGCGCTGGTGGCGCGAGGGCTGGACCCGGAGAACACCAACTGGGACGCATGGCGCAACGAGGACGGCCGCTGGACAGTGCAGTTGGGCTGGAAGGCAGGCCTGTCCGACAACGTCGCGCACTTCCGGTTCACGCCTGGCGCACATGGCGGCACCGTCACCGCCTTCGACGACGCGGCATGCGAACTGATCGACCCCGACTTCGCCCGGCCACTGCGGCAGTTGGTCCCCGTCGCTCAACTCGACTTCGAGGAACCAGAGCCGCCCGCCGCCGCACCCGAGCCACCGCAGGAGCCGAAGCCGCGGTCTCGCAAGGGCAAGCCGCCCGTCCCCGCGTGGGAGGACGTGCTTCTCGGCGTGCGCTCCAGCGGCCTGCGCTGAGCTCGCCCTTGACCTGAAGTTCCGTTGAGGTCCTAACGTCGACCTCATGACCAGCCTTGGCCCGGTCGGCCTCGCCAGCAGCAATCCGTACACCGATGACGCGGCCGTGGTCGCCGACGAAGCCCGACGCGTTGAAAGTCTCGGATTCTCGACGCTGTGGCGGTCGGGCAATCTGCCGATGCTCGCGGCGGCGGTGCGGGCCACCACGAGCATTCCGGTGGCCACCGGAATCATCCCCGTGGATTCGGTACCCGCCGCCGACGTCATCGCGACATATCGATCGCTGCAAGCCGATCACCCGGGCCGCTTCATCGTCGGCCTTGGTGGCGCGCACGGAGCGCGGCCGCTGCAGACGCTCGATGCCTACCTCGATGCGTTGGACGACGCGGGCATCACCGCCGAGTCCCGGGTATTGGCCGCGCTCGGGCAGAACATGCTGGCGCTGGCGCGGGACAGGGCCCGCGGCGCGTATCCATTTCTGGTCACGCCGTCATATGTGACCGATGCGCGCGCGGTGCTCGGTGACGACAAGACGCTGGCGGTGCTGTTGATGGTCGTGCCGACAACTGACCGGGACGCCGCACGACGGGCGGTCGCTACACCGCTGGACTTCCTGACGAAAGTCGGTGGATACCGCCGGAACCTGTTGCGGCAGGGGTTTTCTGAGCCCGACATCGATCACGTCAGCGACCGGCTGCTTGACGGCATCGCCGCGTGGGGCGAGCTCGGTTCTATCGCGGCGCGCATCGCGGAGTATCGCGCAGCGGGTGCCGATCAAGTCGTGCTGCGCATCCTGGGCGCCGACGACGAGCAGTCTTGGCAGGCCAAGCTTGCCGCAGCACTTATCGGGTGAGCGCCGCCAGGCCCATCGCCAGCAGCGCGAGCCACGCGCCTGCCACGCCGACGCAGGACCCCAGCACGAACCACCGCCACACGGGCAGCCTGCGCCATCCCCACACCGTCGGAGCCAACCCGCCGACAGCCACCAGGTTGAGCCCGACGGCCAGCAGTGGATGCACTCGGGTCAAACCCAGGCTCAACACCACGATCGCGGCGGCCGTCACCCCGGCGACGAAGGTGGCCACCGTAAGACCCGTCGCCCACGGGGTCGAGTCGTCGGTCACGGCGCCAATCTAGCTCGTTCGTAGAAGGCGAGGGCGGCGGCTGTCGCGACGTTGAGCGAATCGGTGCCACGCGACATCGGGATCCGCACCCGCACATCACTCGCCCTCATCGCGTGCTCGGTCAAACCCGGCCCCTCGGCGCCAACGAGAATCGCAACCTTTTCGTCGGCCACGTCTGTCATCGCTTCGGCCAGCGAATGGGCCGAGGGGTCGGGCGTCATGGCTAGCAGCCGAAATCCGTTGTCGCGCAACATCTCCAAGTCCGCGGGCCAGGCCTGGGTCCACGCGTATGGCACCAGTAGGGCGTGGCCCATCGACACCCGAACGGCGCGCCGGTACAACGGATCGGCGCAGCCAACGCCGAACACCACCGCGTCGACCCCAAGACCAGCGGCGTTGCGGAATATCGACCCGAGGTTCTCGTGGTCGTTGACGCCTTCAAGCACCGCCACCGTGCGGGGGCCGTCGAGCACCTGTGCCACCGTCAGCTCCGGCGGACGGGACGCCGCTGCCAGCACCCCGCGATTGAGATGGAATCCGACCACCTCGGCCATCACGTCCGCGTCGGCCCGGTAGTACGGCGCATCGACGCCCGCCAGGTCCGCCTCGAGTTCAGCGAGCCGCCGGTCGGTGCCCAGCATTGCCCTGGCCTGGAACCTGGAGGCCAGCATGCGCTGCACCACCAGCACCCCCTCGGCGATCACCAGACCCTTGCCGCTTGGCAGATCGGGCCTGCGGTCCACGCTGTTGAGGTCGCGGAAGTCGTCGAGCCGCGGGTCGGCAGGATCAGCGACGTCGATTACTTCTGCCAATCCCCCGCTCGCTTCGCTCGTGCCCGCCGGACGGAGCTCACGCGCTTTCGTCGACGATCCCCGACATCAGATCGGCGGCCGCCAACAACGTATTGCGCTGATCCGGCTCGAGTCGGTCAAGGCGTTGCTGGAGCCATTCCTGGCTGGCGCGGCGCTCGGCTTCGATCAGCTCGGTGCCGGACCGCGATACCGACACCAGCACCTGACGACCGTCGGCCGGATGCGCATCGCGCGCGACGAAACCCAGCTCTGCCAACGAGGCAATCACCCGAGTCATCGATGGTGGACGGACCCGCTCGCGTGTGGCTAATGCCCCTGGCGTCATCGGACCTTCCTTGGCAAGCGTCGACAACGCCGACAACTGCGAAAGCGAAACAGGGGAATCCGGGCGCCGGAACCGCAATTGGCGAGCCAGACGGATCACTGCCAACGACAGATCACTCGCAAGCCCGGCGTCGACATCTTTCACAAGGCAAAGAGTACCTAGCACGTCTCGGGAAAACCCCGGAAACTCCACTCCACTTCTGACGCGTCCGTAATCGGCTACGTTGGCAGCGTGGCACCGGAACCCCCCGCACTGCCGGCCGTCCTGCTCAAGCCGTGGCCAGTCATCGTGGTGATCGCCGCGGTTTGGCTGATCGCCACCGTGTTGGCGTTCACGGTCCCTGGCCTGCACGAGTACCGCCCGTTCACGGTGGCGGGGCTTGGCATCGGCGTGCTTGGCACGTCGATCTTTCTATGGCAACGTCGGGCCGTTCGCCGCGGATCGCGCGGTGCGCAGAGCGGGCTCAGCTGAATTCGACGGCATTCCACGTCAAGGAGGACGCGATGGCAGCGCCGCTTTTGCAGGCACAGATCGACATCGACGCCCCGGTCGCCAAGGTGTGGGCACTGGTGTCCGACCTCGGTCGGACGCCGCAATGGAGCCCGCAGTGCCGAATGATGAAGGCCTTGGGACCGGTGCGTCAGGGTGCCCGCACGATCAACCTCAACCGTCGCAACCGATTCTTCTTCTGGCCGACGACGTGCACAGTCACCGAGGTGATCCCGGAAAAGAAGGTGGCATTCCGGGTGGACATCAACGACACGATCTGGAGCTACGAACTGGAGCCGACCGACACCGGCACGCGAGTGGTGGAGTCCCGGCATGCCGAGAACGGCGTCAAGCCGATCTCCAACGTGGCGGTCAACGCGTTGTTCGGCGGCGTACCCAAATTCGAGGGAGAACTCGTCGACGGCATGAACGAGACGCTGTCGCGCATCAAGGCCGCCGCGGAAAGCTAGCTCTCCGGCTCCACCATGTCGAGCACACCGTCGTCGAACGGGTCGTAGAGCGGCGAGCCGGTGCCGGGCGGCCGCGGTGTGTCCGAGTGTGCGCCGCAACCATATTCGGACTCGACGACATGCCCGTCGGCGGCCAGTTCATTGGCACAAACCCCGAACAGGGCGCCCAGCGCCCCTGCGACGGGAATGTAGAAGCCGCAGTCGCGGCACACGCGGCGAGTGGACCGGGCCATCGCCGATCCGGGACCGAAATCTCCGTCATGCCAGCGTTGGGCGGCGTCGCTGCGGCCCAACTCGCCGAGTACCTGACGACGGCCGAGTCCCAACTCGACGGCGACCTCGTCGACCAACGGGTCACCGGTGGCCATATAGCCGGGCACCAGTCGGGGGTCGTCGTCGGGCGGCGCCAGCAGATCCCCCGGACCCAGGTCGCCGGGCTTGACTCGCTCGTGCCACGGCACCCACTTGGGCGCCAGCAACGCCGTCGGGCCGGGAACCAACACGACTTCGCTAATCGTGGCGTGGTCGGCCCCAGGACAGGCGGCGACGACGACGGCCCATTGCCAGCCGCGGTAACCCGGCATGTCGGCAAGGAACCGATGCGTCGCGGAGGTCGGGTCTTCGAAGCCGGCGCCGAGGTACTCGCCGAGGGTGCCCTCACCGCTGTTCTCGATGATCGCGGCGCGCGCCAGCTCGACGGCGCCCATCAGCACCGCCTCCAGGTCGGGGCGATCGTCGGTGTCCACGCTATCCATCGCCACCAATAGTGCCTCAAGGACCGGCCAGGTAGCCACACCGGTCGCCTGCACGCCCGCTGCCGCCACCATGGGGGAGAATCGCTACGTGACCGGATCGCGGCGTGACCCTCGCTACTACCCGCCGCGCCCGCCGTCCGACGAGCATCCCGGGATGGCGAACTATCCCAGTGACCCGGGCGCCGACGGCGGTTACCGGCGATCGCGCCGATCCACGCCAAGCGCCAATCGCTGGCTGCCGCCCTTGGACGAGCCCTCGCGGCCCTATACATCCGAGCCGCCTCCGCCAACCGTCGGTGCAGGCGCGGGACAGAAGGTCACCGTCACCAGGGCGGCCGCGCAGCGAAGCCGCGAAATGGGTTCGAAAATGTACGGTCTGGTGCACCGGGCCGCCACCGCCGACGGTGCCGACAAGTCCGGCCTCACCGCGCTGACGTGGCCGGTGGTAGCGAACTTCGCCGTCGACGCCGCGATGGGTGTCGCGCTGGCCAACACCCTGTTCTTCGCCGCGGCCAACGGGGAAAGCAAGAGCAAGGTCGCGCTGTACCTGTTGATCACCATCGCGCCGTTCGCCGTCGTCGCCCCGTTGATAGGGCCCGCGCTGGACCGGCTGCAGCACGGTCGGCGGGTTGCGCTGGCCGCGTCGTTCATACTGCGCACCGTGCTGGCTATGGTGCTCATCGCCAACTATGACGCCGCGACTGGCAGCTACCCGTCCTGGGTGCTGTACCCGTGCGCACTCGGAATGATGGTGCTGTCCAA
This sequence comes from Mycolicibacterium moriokaense, assembly GCF_003201655.1. Taxonomy (GTDB): domain Bacteria; phylum Actinomycetota; class Actinomycetes; order Mycobacteriales; family Mycobacteriaceae; genus Mycobacterium; species Mycobacterium moriokaense_A. The sequence goes on along the minus strand of NZ_QJJU01000012.1, from coordinate 107,539 downwards.
GTCATTCAGCGTGCTGCGCAGCGCCGTCACTCCGCGTGTGCTGCCGCCGACGATCGACCTCGTGCGGGTGAACTCGCGGCTGACGACGTTCGGCTTGCTGGGCGGAACGATGGTCGGCGGCGCTATCGCCGCGGGCGCCGAGTGGGGGTTGGACCTTGTCCATCTGCCCGGCGCGTTGTATGTGATCGTCGCGGTCACGATCATTGGCGCGGCGTTGTCGATGCGGATCCCGAAGTGGGTCGAGGTCACCGCGGGCGAAGTGCCCGCCACGCTGAGCTACCACGGCCGCAGCGGAGAATTGCGCCGCCACCCCGAACAGCACAATACATCTGGAGCAGCACGACAACCGTTGGGCCGCAACATCATTGCCGCGCTGTGGGGCAACTGCACGATCAAGGTGATGGTCGGTTTCCTGTTCCTGTACCCCGCATTCGTTGCCAAGTCTCACGATGCCGGCGGCTGGGAGCAGCTGCGCATCCTCGGCGTCATCGGCGCGGCGGCGGCAATCGGCAACTTCGCGGGCAATTTCACCAGCGCGCGGCTCAAGCTCGGCCATCCGGCGCTGCTGGTTGTCCGGTGCACGATAGCGGTCACCTTCGTCGCGTTGGCCACCGCGCTTACTGGCAAGTTGATGGTGGCCGCGATCGCCACCTTGATAACGGCGGGGGCTGCGGCGATCGCAAAGGCATCGCTGGACGCGTCGCTGCAGGACGATCTGCCGGAGAAGTCGCGCGCGTCGGCATTCGGCCGCTCAGAGTCGTTGCTGCAGTTGGGCTGGGTGGCCGGCGGGGCCATGGGCGTATTGGTGTACACCGACCTGTGGGTGGGCTTCACGGGCATCACCGCAGTGCTGATCCTCGGATTGGCGCAGACGGTGGTCAGCTACTTCGGCGAGTCGCTGATACCCGGCTTGGGCGGCAACCGACCGGTGCTCGCCGAGCAGGAGGGCGGCAGGCCGGATACGGCGGCGGTGCCGCAGCAGTGAAACGTGTCCTCGCCTCGCTGGCGGTCGTGGTGGTCGTCACGTCAGTGCTGACCGGCGTCCTGATCTGGCGGCTCGCTCAGCATCCGCCGCCGGAACACCCTGAGATCACCGCCTTTTCGCACGGCCAGCTGGTGCGGGTGGGGCCGTATCGATATTGCGAGGTGCTCAACCCCACCGACTGTGACACCCCGCGGACCGACGGCACCCTCACCGTCGACCCGCGTCACCCGGTGCAACTGTCCGTTCCCCCCGCGATAGCGCGCGCTCCATGGGTTTTGGTGCGGTCATACGAGGGCGCCGACGTCGTCGACGAGTTTCGGCCTGACACAAAGCTTGCGGTCACCATCCCGACAGTGGATCCACACCGCGGCAAGCTGTTTGGCATCGCCGTACAACTACCCACGCTGGTCCGTGACGAGAAGGGCAACGAATTTCCCGTTCCGCACGCGGAGTGGTCGGTGCGGACGGTCTGGTCCTAGCCCGCCCCGTGTCCCACTGGCACGCGTTCGCCTTCCCGCGTGGGTCCTGGCGGGGTGCCGTCTCCAAAAGGCTTGCCGCCTAACGTTTCCCGACCGTGCGACGTGAGCCAGTTGGAGAGGTCGGGCCCCTTGGGCACGATCTGCGTTGGATTGATATCCGTGTGCACGATGTAGTAATGCTGCTTGATCTGCACGAAGTCGGTGGTGTCGCCGAAGCCCGGTGTCTGGAAGAGATCGCGTGCATAGGCCCACAGCACCGGCATCTCGGATAGCTTCTGCCGGTTGCACTTGAAGTGCCCGTGATAGACGGGATCGAAGCGGGCAAGAGTGGTGAACAGCCGGACGTCGGCCTCGGTGATGGTGTCACCGACGAGATAGCGCTGATTCTCGAGGCGCTCGGAGAGCCAGTCGAGTGCGGTGAACAGCCGGTCGTAGGCCTTGTCGTAGGACTCCTGCGACCCGGCGAAGCCGCACCGGTACACGCCGTTGTTGACCTCGGTGTAGATGCGTTTGGCAACCTCGTCGATCTCGTCGCGCAGATTTTCCGGATACAGCTGCGGGGCGCCCTCGCGGTGGAACTTGGCCCACTCGGTGGAGAAGTCGAGCGTTATCTGCGCGAAGTCGTTGGTGACGACCTCACCCGTCGGCACGTCCACGATCGCGGGAACCGTGATGCCCTTGGGATAGTCGGGGATGCGTTTGTTGTACGCGTCGCGCAGGTAGTGGATCTTCAGCACCGGGTCGACGCCGCCGGGGTCCAGGTCGAACGTCCAGCTGCGCTCGTCGTGGGTGGGTCCGCAAAAGCCAATCGACAGAACGTCTTCCAGCCCGAGAAGGCGTCGCACGATGATGGTGCGGTTCGCCCACGGGCAGGCCCGCGCGACGACAAGCCGGTAGCGGTCCGGCTCGACGGGATAGCCGTCGCGGCCGTCTGCCGTGATCCGCGTGGTGATGTAGTTGGTGTCGCGGTTGAACTCGCCACCGCCGGCGACATATGCCATGCGTCCAGTCTGCCCCTTGGAACCGCGCGCGACACGTTCACGTCTTATGGCCGTGGTTCCCTTCGTCGGCACGGAGGCCCTGGCCGCTGGTTTCGTGACGCATTACGGACTGCGCACGCGCCACGACGCCGTGCACCGCAACGTGTATGTCCCCAGAGGCCACACACTCTCGCCCGTCGACAAGGCAGTTGCGGCATGGTTGTGGTCGCGCCGCGAAGCAACACTCGCTGGGCTGTCGGCGGCCGCGATGCACGGCTCGAAGTGGATCGACGCGCGCCTTCCCGCCGAACTGAACCGGCGGTCACGAGACAAGACCGACGGCATAGTGCTGCACAGCGATGAGCTCAGCAGCGACGAAATGACTACCGTCCGCGGCATTCCGACGACAACGCCCGGACGAACGGCGTTCGACCTCGGCCGTCGATATGGGTTGACGCTGGCAGTCATTCGTCTGGATGCGTTGATGCAGGCAAGCGCTCTGAAGACAAGCGACATACCCATAGATCGCCGTCGCGGAGCACGAGGCCTCGCCCAGTTGCGCAAGGCGGTAGCGCTGGCTGATGCCGGGGCCGAATCACCGCAGGAAACGCGTACCCGCCTCGTCCTTACCGCCGCGGGGTTGCGGCCCCGCAGGCAAATCGACGTGTACGACCGATTCGGCGATCACGTGGGCCGCATTGATATGGGCTGGAATCAGTGGAAGGTCGGCGTCGAATACGACGGCGAGCAACATTGGACCGATCCGGCCCGGCGTACACGCGACATCGACCGTCTGGCCGAACTCGAGGCGTCGGGCTGGCGCATCATTCGCGTCAGCGCCGAGATGCTGCGCTACCGCCCGCACACAATCGTCGAGCGCACACGAGCCGCTCTACACGCCGCCGGATGGTCGAGCGTCGACTTGTTGACGTGATTTCCCCAATCCATCGACAACAAGTCGACGTTCGGCCGGGCTTTACGCGTCGAGTTCGCTTGCGACGGCCCGAACCACCTCCGACACCCGCCGCGCGACCTTGCGGTCCGGATATTTGCCCTTGCGCAGCTCGGGCTGCACGGCGCTCTCCAACAGCGTGATCATGTCCTCGACCATGCCGTGCAGTTCGTCGGGCGTGTGCTTGTGCTCGGCGGCCGCGGCTTCGCGACGGGTTCTGGTGAGGCTCGGCGGTGCGTCGAGGATCTTCAGGCTCAGCGCTTGCGGACCGCGGCGCCCTGCGGCCATGCCGAATTCAACCTTCTGGCCCGCCTTCAGCCCCTCGACGCCGGCAGGCAGCGCGGAAGACCGGACGTAGACGTCCTCTCCGTCCTCCTGCGACAAAAAGCCGAAGCCCTTCTCGGCGTCGTACCACTTAACCCGGCCGGTCGGCACTGGTCTCACCCGCTTGTCCACTCGTGCATTTACATAAGGAAAGCGTCCCGATTGCGCCGGGACGCGTTCTGGTGATCCTACTCGGAGGCCGCCCCGGCCATCACCCCCTTTACTCGGTAGGCTTGAACCACCGCTGGAGGAAAGATGCGCCTGATCCTGAATGTCATTTGGCTGGTGTTCGGCGGCCTGTGGTTGGCGCTGGGCTACCTGCTTGCGGCGCTCATCTGCTTCGTTCTGATCGTCACGATCCCGTTCGGGTTCGCCTCGCTGCGCATCGCGTCCTATGCGCTGTGGCCATTCGGCCGAACCATCGTCGAGAAGCCAGGGCCGCGGCCGGGTGCGCTGATCGGCAATGTCATCTGGATCATCCTGTTCGGGATCTGGCTTGCCATCGGCCACGTCGTCACCGCGGTGGCGATGGCCGTCACGATCATCGGCATCCCGTTGGCGCTGGCCAACCTCAAGCTGATCCCGGTGTCGCTGATGCCGCTTGGCAAGGAAATCGTTCCCGTCGATCAGGCGCACTCCGTCTCGTATCAATCGCGAGCAGCCGCGTGACCGTCATCGATCTGGGCGTGCCGTCGCTGGGCCCCGCGTCGCCGGCACCGACCAGTGGCGCGCTCGTCGACACCTTCGGCCGGATCGCCACCGACCTACGGGTGTCGCTGACCGACCGGTGCAATCTGCGCTGCACGTACTGCATGCCTGCCGAGGGGCTGGACTGGATGCCAGGCGACCAGCTGCTGCATCCCGACGAGTTGACCCGGCTGCTGCGTATCGCGGTCACCAGGCTCGGCACCACCAGCGTCCGGTTCACCGGCGGCGAGCCGCTGGTGGCCAAGAACCTCGAGGGCGTCGTCGCGGCGACCGCCGCCCTGAGGCCACGCCCAGAAATCACGTTGACCACCAATGGCATTGGGCTGGACAAGCGGGCCGCGAAGCTGAAGCGGGCTGGGCTGGACAGGATCAACGTCTCACTCGACACCGTCGATGCCGCACACTTCGCCCGCATCACCCGCCGAGACCGGCTTCATGACGTGCTTGCCGGACTCGAAGCCGCGAAGGCGGCCGGACTGATCCCCGTGAAGGTGAACGCGGTGCTGGATCCGGTCACCGGGCTTGACGACGCCGTCGCACTGCTTCGGCTCTGCCTCGAGCGCGGATACCAACTGCGCATCATCGAACAGATGCCGCTCGACGCGGGCCACGAGTGGAAGCGCGGCGAGGCCGTCGCCGCCGACGACGTGCTGGCGGTGCTGCAGAGGCACTTCGATCTACGACCGGATCCGGCGCCGCGTGGTTCGGCACCTGCGGAGCTGTGGGAGGTCGTGGACGGTTCAGGAGCCGTGGGCAAGGTCGGCATCATCGCGTCGGTTTCGCACGCGTTCTGCTCGGCCTGTGACCGCACCCGGCTCACCGCGGACGGCCAGGTGCGCAATTGCCTGTTCGCTCGGCAGGAGACCGACCTACGCACGCTGATGCGTGCCGGGGCCGACGATGACGCGCTCGAAGCCGCGTGGCGGGCCGCGATGTGGGCCAAGGCGGCGGGGCACGGCATCAACGACCCGGACTTCGTGCAGCCGGACCGCCCGATGAGCGCGATCGGTGGCTGACGTGGCGGTGAAGGTAACCGTCCGCTACTTCGCCGCAGCGCGTTCGGCGGCGGGTTTCGACGACGAGATCATCGGCCTCGCGCCGGGGACCACCGTCGGCGCACTGGTGCAGCACCTCGGTGAACGTGATCCCGAACTGGGGAAAGTACTGAGCCGATGCTCATACCTGTGCGACGGAATTGCGGTGCGCGACTTGAGGATGACGCTGGGCGACGCTCAGACGGTCGATGTTCTTCCCCCATTTGCTGGTGGATGATCGTGATTTGCGTCACATAACGAAACGGTCACAAGCTGGCCTCGGATCGTTACTTGGCCGAATACTCCTGCGGAAATACATTGGCGTCCTGGCGATTTAGAGCTTTTTTAGTATTTGCCTGTGGTCGAATCGCCGAGCTCGTCAAAAGGTGACGTCACCAACGAGACCCACTACGGTTCAATCCCAAGCCATCGACCCGTAATCGGTTGGCCTGCCGTGCCTCGACTGCGCCGAGCTCCATCCGTTGAGTCACGGACAACGACGAACAACTTGGATGGAGGCGGGGGACCCACCGGTCCACCGAATCGATAGGACCAGGAACCGCATGCGGTTCCTTGGGGTGAAGCTTGCGCTGTTTCGGCGGCGCGGGCCGGGCGACCTCTCCAGCCCGAACCCGACAGCTGACCTCGCGGGCGCAGAAGAGAGGACCTATCGCACCTATGAGTGGACGGCACCGTAAGCCCACTACATCGGCAGTAAATGTCGCCAAGATCGCCTTCACAGGCGCGGTCATCGGAAGCGGAAGCCTCGCCCTCGCCGGGCAAGCTGGCGCCGCCACCGACGGCGAATGGGACCAGGTCGCGCGCTGCGAGTCCGGCGGCAACTGGGCCATCAACACCGGCAACGGGTATCAAGGTGGACTGCAGTTCTCCTCGGGCACCTGGGCATCGCATGGCGGCGGCCAGTACGCGCCGGCCGCGAACATGGCCACCAAGGAACAGCAGATCGCGGTCGCCGAGCGGGTGCTCGCCGGTCAGGGCAAGGGCGCATGGCCGGTATGCGGCGGCCCGCTGTCGCATTCGACGCCGAGAAACGTCATCGAGCAGCCGCAGGCCCTCGACGCCCCCGACGTCAACGGCGAACTGCCGCCCCCGATCGATCCGCTCGCTCCCCCGCCCTTCGACCCGATGTCGGCCCCACTGCCGGACGCGCCTGCACCGGTCGTCGACGCCGCGCTGGATGCCCCGTTGCCTCCGCCGGTTGAGGAAGCACCGATCGTCGACGCCGCGCTCGACGCGCCACTGCCGCCCGCCGACGCCAACTGGGACGTCGCACCGGCCCCGGCCGATCAGCCGGAAGTGTGGGCCCTGCACGCCCCAGTGCCACTTGACCCCGTGGTGCCGCCGCTCCCGCCCGCCCCACCGGCGCCGCCCGCGCCGGGGGCCGTTGCGGCACCCGCGCCGGACCCGTTGACCCCGCTCAACGCCGTCAACATCCCCGCTCCGGCCTTCGACGCCGCCAACCAGGCGGTCACCGATCCCGCCGCCGCCCTGCCTAAGCTGCCGGACGGCGTCCCGCACCTGGCGAGCCCGGACAGCCTGCCGCCGGGCTCCACGATGAATCCGGACGCGACGGACAACGACAGCCCCAACGTCAGCTACCTCAAGGATTTGTGGCAAGCAGTGCAGAGCCATGACATCAGCGGCAAGGAAGCGTTGATCATGGGGCTGTCCCAACGCGGGATGAACACGCCGTACCCGCAGCAGGACCCTGGCCCGAATGTGCCGGTCACCCCGGGAGCCCCCGCCGCGCCGCCTGCGCCCGACGCACCGCCGATCCTGCCGCCCGCCTAACGGGTCAGGCGGATCCCACCCACTCATCGGAGCCGTCGGCGAAGTACTGGTGCTTCCACACCGGTAGCCGTGCCTTGACCGTGTCGACCAGGCGCGCGCACGTCTCGAATGCCGCCGCGCGGTGGTCGGCGGCGACCGCTGCCACCAGAGCCGCGTCACCGATCTGCAGCGTGCCAATGCGGTGGCTGACCGCGATGGCCCGCACGCCGTGACAGTCGGCCGCGATCTCAGCCGCGACGTCCGCAAGAGTCTGTCGCGCTGAGGGGTGCGCGGAATACTCCAGCCGGATGACGGTGCGTCCGTCGTCGTGATCGCGAACCACGCCGGCGAATCCCACGACGGCTCCTGCGGATTCGTGTGCCACCAGCGCCTCGTAGTCGGACAGCTCGACCGGCTGCTCGGTCAGTTCGACGCGCAGAACGACGGCGGTCATCGCGTGTGGTCTTTCCCTGCGAGCTGGTCGAGCGCATGCGCGAGAACGTCGTCGAGCACCCCGAGGCCGTCTTTGACGCCCCCGGTGGAACCGGGAAGGTTCACGATCAACGTGCGACCCCTGACACCGCATACCCCGCGCGACAGCACCGACGTCGGCACATGTGGAAGGCCGGAGCGCCGGATCGCATCGGCAAGGCCGGGGATCTGATAGTCGACGATATCCGCGGTTGCGTCGGCCGTGCCGTCCGTCGGTGAGATGCCGGTGCCGCCGGAAGTGATTATCACGTCGACGTTTTCGTCGATCGCGGCGAACAGCGCGTCGACGACGCCCCTGCCGTCCGCGACTACCACGGCTGCCGGAGCGGCGATGCCCTGCCGGTTGAGCCAGTCGACGATGATCGGGCCGCAGCGGTCCTCGTACACACCTGCCGCCGCCCGTGTTGACGCGATCACCACCCGGCCCGATCGGGTCATCTCGTCCACGGCCCTGTCTTGCCGCCCTCTTTGCGCAACACCCGGATGTCGTCGATGCGGGCGGCTGGGTCGACGGCCTTGATCATGTCGTAGAGCGTCAGCGCGGCGACGCTGACGGCCGTCAGCGCCTCCATCTCGACGCCGGTGCGGTCGGTGCTGCGCACGGACACGGTGATGCCGATGTCTTCGTCGCCCGCCTCGAAGTCGACGTCGACTCCGGTCAGGGCGAGCTGATGGCAAAGCGGGATGAGGTCACTGGTGCGTTTGGCGGCCAGGATGCCTGCCACCCGCGCGGTCGCAAGGGCGTCGCCCTTTGGCAGCCCGCCGGACGCGATGAGGGCGACGACTTCGGGTGTGGTGTGCAGAGTCCCCGCAGCGACGGCCGTGCGCCTAGTGGCGTCCTTGGCGGTCACGTCGACCATGTGCGCCGCGCCCGACTCGTCGAGGTGCGATAAGCGACGCGGGGGGTCGGTCACCGCTACTTGTTGACGACCGTGACCGGGTGGACGTACGGAAGCTCATCGGCCGGCTGCGGGAACTCCAGCTCACCGAAGGGCGACAACGCGCCCGTGCGGTCGGCGGCCAGCTCGCTGATCGGGTGATCGTCGTCGCCGTCGGTCGCGGGCCAGCCCGGGTCGACGTAGCGGGTCTTCTGCCCTTTGTTGTCTGCCACGTGCACATTGTGGCAGGCGCAGCGAGCTGTGGCGACACCGGCGGGCTGCCTTACGCTGGTCAACAATGACCGAAACTCCGGAGGGCAGGAGCGAAGCGACCCGGGAAACTGCCCAGCCGGGCGTCCCCATGGGCGCCTGGCTTGCCGAGCTTGATGACGAGCGGCTGATCCGGCTGCTGGAGCTGCGGCCCGATCTGACCCAACCGCCACCGGGCACGATCGCGGCGCTGGCGGCCCGCGCCCAGGCCCGCCAATCGGTCAAGGCCGCCACCGATGAGCTCGACTTCCTGCGGCTGGCGGTGCTCGACGCGCTGCTCGTCCTGCAGGCGGACACCGGCGCCGTCTCGCTGACCAAACTGATGGCGCTGATCGCCGACCGCGCGGGCGAGGACACCGTCACCGCCGCCGTCGAAGACCTGCGTGGGCGCGCACTGGTGTGGGGCGACGCCACCGTGCGCGTGGTGGCCGAGGCGGCGGCCGGGCTGCCCTGGTATCCGGGCCAGGCCACCATCGAGAACACCGAGCAGACGGACATCGCGGCCCGACTGCAGGCACTCGACGCGGCCCAGCTCGAGCTGCTGCAAAAGCTGCTGGAGGGCTCGCCGATGGGCCGCACCCGCGACGCCGCGCCCGGCACCCCGCCAGACCGGCCGGTGCAGCGGCTGCTGGCAGCAGGCCTGCTGCGTCAGGTGGACGCCGAAACGGTGATCCTGCCCCGGCTGGTCGGCCAGGTGATGCGCGGCGAGCTGCCGGGTCCGGCGCAGCTGTCACAACCCGATCCGACAGTGTCGACAACCACCGTCGCCGACGTCGACGCCGTGGCCGCAGGGGCGGTGATCGACCTGCAGCGCGAGGTCGAGTTGGTACTCGAAACGCTCAGCGCCACACCGGTTCCCGAGCTGCGCAGCGGCGGCCTTGGCGTGCGCGACGTCAAGCGGCTTACCAAGCTAACGGGCATCGACGAGGCCCGGCTCGGCCTTATCCTCGAAGTGTCGGCGGCCGCGGGCCTGATCGCGGCCGGGCTGCCAGAACCCGACCAACACGACGGCACAGGCCCATACTGGGCACCGACGGTGGCCGCCGACCGCTTCATCGAATCGTCGGCCGCCTTCAAGTGGCACCTGCTTGCGACGACCTGGCTAGACCTGTCTGGCAGGCCGAGCCTGATCGGTAGCCGCGGACCCGACGGCAAACCCTATGCGGCACTATCGGATTCGCTGTTCTCCACCGCGGCGCCGCTGGACCGGCGATTGCTGCTGGACATACTTGCCCACCTGCCTGCGGGGTCGGGCGTCGACGCCACCTCAGCGTCACACGCGATGATCTGGCGGCGCCCCCGCTGGGCGGCCCGCCTGCAGCCCGACCCAATCGGCGACCTGCTCACCGAGGCGCACGCGCTCGGCGTGGTTGGCCGTGGCGCGCTCGCCTCGCCTGCGCGCAAGATGCTCGCGGGCGAGCAGGCGGACGCGGTCGTCGTCGCGATGGACAAGGTGCTGCCCGAACCCATCGACCACTTCCTGCTGCAGGCCGACCTGACGGTTATCGTGCCGGGCCCCTTGCAGCGCGACCTTGCCGAACAACTGGGCGCGGTGGCGAATGTGGAATCGGCGGGTGCGGCGATGGTGTACCGCATCAGCGAGGCCTCGATCCGGCGTGCGCTCGACACAGGGCGCACCGCAAGCGAGTTGCATGCGTTGTTCAGCCGGCACTCGAAAACACCTGTGCCGCAGGGACTGACGTACCTGATCGACGACGTCGCACGCCGCCACGGCCAGCTGCGCGTCGGCATGGCGCAGTCGTTCGTACGGTGCGAGGATCCGGCGCTGCTGGCCCAGGCCGTCGTTTCGCCCGCAGTCGAACAACTGGAGATCCGTCTGCTTGCGCCGACCGTCGCGGTGTCCCAGGCGCCGATCTCCGAAGTGCTCGGCGCGCTGCGCGATGCCGGTTTCGCGCCAGCGGCCGAGGATTCCGCAGGCACGATCGTCGACATCCGCGCCCGTGGCGCCCGGGTGCCCGCGCCGCCGCGGCGCCGCGCCTACCGTCCGACGCCGACGCCAACCAGCCAGACGCTTGGCGCGATCGTCGCAGTGCTGCGCAAGGTGGCGGCGACACCGTCGTCGAGCATGCGGCTGGACCCGACCGTCGCGATCTCGCAACTTCAGGAGGCCGCGCACCTGCAGTCGTCGGTGGTGATCGGATACGTCGACCCGGCGGGGGTGGCCACGCAGCGAGTGGTCGCGCCGATCAACGTTCGGGGCGGGCAGCTTACGGCTTACGATCCGGCATCCGGCCGGGTCCGCGAGTTCGCCATCCACCGCGTCACATCGGTGGTGTCGGCCGACGCCGGATAGTTAGCTCTCCTACAGCTGGCTCACAGGACCATTGGTGAACATGTTCGTGTGACAACTGCGTTAAGTGCGGCTGCTCAAGCGAATGCCGGATACCGCGGTGGCTTGTCGCTGCTACACGGATGGCTGCCGCCGACGATATGGGCGGTGGCCGCAGTGGCGCTGGTGGCGGCGGTCGGTTGGCGATCGCGACGGTGGCGTCTGATATGGCTGCCAGTGACGGTCGCCGTTGGTCTGATCCTGGCGGCCTGGACGCACTGGTACGTCGATTCCCAGGGGCTCGCCGGAGATCCCGCGCCGTCGTCGCTGTGGATTTGGGTGGGCTTGACTGGTATGGCGTTGGCCGTCGCGGTCATCGGCTGGCGCGGCAGCCAGTGGTGGCGTCGCTCGGTGTCACTGCTGGCGGTGCTCTTGTGCCTGCTGAGTGCGGGCGTATCGCTGAATCTGTGGGTTGGGTACTTCAGAACCGTCCAGGCGGCGTGGAGCGAGTTGACCGCTGGGCCGCTGCCCGACGAGACCGATCTGAACACCGTCATGGCGATGCGCGGCAAGGGCGCTCCCACGCACGGGGCGCTGGTGCCTGTGACCATTCCCGACGACGCGTCAGGCTTCACCCACCGCACCGAGTTGGTGTATCTGCCGCCTGCTTGGTTCGCCGCGAATGCCCCGAAGCTGCCTGTGGTCATGATGATCGCGGGTGAGTTCAACACCCCGTCGGATTGGCCGCGCACCGGCGACGCGATCGCGCCCATCGACAATTTCGCCGCGGCCCACAACGGCAATGCTCCGGTGTTCGTCTTCGTCGATGCGGGTGGCTCGTTCAACAACGACACCGAGTGCGTCAACGGGCCGCGCGGCAATGTGGCCGACCATCTGACCAAAGACGTACCGCCCTATCTGTCAAACACTTTCGGTGTCCAGAACAGCGATTGGAGCGTCGTCGGCTGGTCGATGGGCGGGACGTGCGCGGTGGATCTGACGGTGATGCATCCGGAGTTGTTCAGCACGTTCGTCGACATCGCCGGCGACATGGGGCCCAATGCCGGCACCAAGGACCAGACCATCGCCCGCGTCTACGGCGGAGATGCGGCCAAATGGCCGATCTACGACCCCACGACGGTGATCAACAAGCACGGCCCTTACACAGGCGTGTCCGGGTGGTTCGCAATCTCCTCCGATGCCCCGGTGCAGAAGAAGGGCGGCTTCGGCAACCCCAGCGGGACCGGGCTAGGCGGGCAGGACGCCGCGGGGATGCAGAACGACCAGACCGATGCTGCCAACTCACTGTGCAAGCTGGGCCAGGCGAACGGCATCACATGCGCGGTCGTCGCACAGCCGGGCCGCCACGATTGGCCGCTGGCCGCCGACGTCTTCACAGCGTCGCTGCCCTGGCTGGCCGGCCAGATCGGCACGCCAGGCGTCCCGAAGATCCCGCTGCCAGGCGTCGCCGCGCCGGCACCCGAAGGTGCCCCGTTGCAGGCTGCGACCCACTGAAACATCGGGTGTCCGCCGCGTCCGGATAATGGACAGGATGACCGACGGCCCCCTGATCGTGCAGTCCGACAAGACGGTGCTGCTTGAAGTCGACCATGAGCAGGCCGGAGCGGCGCGCGCGGCGATCGCCCCATTCGCCGAGCTGGAGCGCGCGCCGGAACACATCCACACCTACCGCATCACCCCGCTAGCGCTGTGGAACGCCCGCGCGGCCGGACACGACGCCGAGCAGGTGGTCGACGCACTGGTGTCTTTCTCCCGCTACGCCGTGCCGCAGCCGTTGCTCGTCGACATCGTCGACGTGATGGCCCGCTACGGCCGGCTGCAGCTGGTGAAGAGCCCAGTTCATGGGCTGACCCTGGTCAGTTTCGACCGCGCGGTGCTCGAAGAAGTCTTGCGCCATAAGAAGATCGCGCCGATGCTCGGCGCCCGTATCGACGACGACACCGTCATGGTGCACAACAGCGAGCGCGGCCGCGTCAAACAGATGCTGCTCAAGATCGGTTGGCCCGCAGAGGATTTGGCAGGCTACGTCGACGGCGAGAAACATCCGATCAGCCTCGACCAGGAGAACTGGCATCTGCGCGACTATCAGGAGATGGCCGCTGAGTCGTTCTGGCAGGGCGGCTCTGGGGTGGTGGTGCTGCCGTGCGGCGCAGGCAAGACGCTGGTCGGCGCTGCCGCGATGGCCAAGGCCGGTGCGACGACGCTGATCCTCGTCACCAACACAGTCGCCGGTCGGCAGTGGAAGCGCGAACTGATCAACCGCACATCGCTCACCGAGGAAGAGATCGGCGAATACTCCGGGGAGAAAAAGGAAATCCGCCCGGTCACCATCGCCACCTATCAGGTGATCACCCGTCGCACCAAGGGTGAATACCGCCATCTCGAGCTGTTCGACAGCCGCGACTGGGGGCTGATCATCTACGACGAGGTGCACCTGCTGCCCGCGCCGGTGTTCCGGATGACGGCGGACCTACAGTCGCGCCGCCGGCTGGGGCTGACCGCCACGCTGATCCGCGAGGACGGCCGCGAGGGCGACGTGTTCTCGCTCATCGGCCCCAAGCGCTACGACGCGCCGTGGAAGGACATCGAAGCCCAGGGCTGGATCGCGCCTGCCGAATGCATCGAGGTGCGGGTGACGATGACCGACAACGAGCGCATGCTCTATGCGGTCGCAGAACCCGACGAGCGCTACAAACTGTGCTCGACTGTGCACAGCAAGATCGCGGTGGTGAAGTCGATCCTGGACCGCCACCAAGGTGATCAGGTGCTCGTGATCGGCGCCTACCTGGATCAGCTCGACGAGCTTGGCGAGGAGTTGAACGCCCCCGTGATCCAGGGCTCGACAAAGACCGCGGAACGCGAGGCGTTGTACGACGCCTTCCGCCGTGGCGAAATCTCCACGTTGGTGGTGTCCAAGGTCGCGAACTTCTCCATCGACCTGCCGGAAGCCAATGTGGCGGTGCAGGTTTCGGGCACATTCGGGTCGCGGCAGGAGGAAGCGCAGCGGCTGGGACGGCTGTTGCGGCCCAAGGCCGACGGCGGCGGCGCGATCTTCTATTCGGTCGTGTCGCGCGACAGCCTCGATGCCGAGTACGCCGCGCACCGGCAGCGCTTCCTCGCCGAGCAGGGCTACGGCTATGTGATCAAGGACGCCGACGATCTGCTCGGGCCTGCGATATGACCGTCCGCCGGGTGGTGCCGGTCCTCACAGTGCCGGACCCGGAGGCGTCCCGCGACGCATACGTACGGGTTCTCGGTTTGCGCGAGGTGATGAACCACGGGTGGATCGTCACGCTGGCCGACGACAATCACCACCATCAGGTGAGCCTGATGTCCAAGGACGCGACCGCGTCCGTCAACCCGTCGGTTTCGGTCGAGGTGGACGACGTCGACGCCGCCTACCTGGCCGCGGTCGACGCCGGGTTGCAGATCGTCCATCCGCTCAGCGACGAGGACTGGGGTGTCCGGCGGTTCTTCTTCGCCGACCCGGCAGGCAACGTCGTCAATGTGCTGAGCCACCGCTAGACCCTTCCCCGGGGCGGGTTTGCTAAACGCACCTGCGGGCGACGCTTCGCAGCTACCGTTGACCTAACTCACAGGAGCGAATATGCCCGCAGAATTTCCGACGCAGCAGCCAGGGCTGAACTACCTCACCGAGGGCGGCCAAGAGACCGAAATCATGTACAAGTACGGGTTCGAACTCCCGCACTTCGCGATGTTTCCGTCGCTCGACAATCCGCAGGCGATGGCCGAACTGCGCGCCATGTATGGCCGCTATCTGGACACCGCGGCCCGGCACGGGTTCGGTGTCATCATGGGCGGACTCGACTACCGCGCGAGTCCCGACTGGGCCTCGCTTCTCGGCTACTCCCGCGACTCGCTGGCCGAGATGCAGTTACGGGCCATCGATTTCCTGCGCGAGATGGCCGAGCCGTACGAAAGCCAGGTTCCCGCAATCATGTACGCAGGCATCATCGGCCCGCGCGGCGACGCCTATGAGACCAACCAGACGATCACCGCCGAGGAGGCGGAGGAGTACCACGGCGAGCAGATCGCCACGCTTGCGCGCGCGAATGTCGATCTGGTCGAGGCCATGACGTTCAACGGCGTGCCCGAGGTGATCGGGCTGGCGCGCGCCGCGGCGCACGCGGGTCTGCCGCTTTCGGTCTCGTTCACGCTCGACGCCGCGAGCCAGCGGCTCGCCTCGGGGCCGACGCTGAAGGACGCGATCGAAACCATCGACGCCCAGACGGGCGATGAGCGACCTACCTTCTACGGCATCAACTGCTCGCACCCGCTGGAGTTCATGCCTGCAATCGAGCCGGGCGAGTGGTTCGAGCGAGTGCGGGTTCTGCGGCCCAATGCCGCGATGATGGACAAGATTTCGCTGTGCACGCTCGGGCACCTCGAGTCTGGCGACCCTGCACAACTCGGAGAGCTCATGGGTGGTTTGGCTCGACAACACCCGCACATCGACATGTGGGGCGGCTGCTGCGGCACATGGGAGACGCACCTCGACGACATCGCGCGCAACGTGGCAGCAGCCCGCGCCGTCGCCGTTTAGACGTGCGGCCCAACAACATTCGCGACGGTCAGTAACACCGCGGAATCCTCGAGTGCCTGCAGACCATGGCGGGACTGCGGGACGACGATGTGATCGCCCGCCGAGCCGTCCCAGTGCGTCTGCGCGTTGGTGAGCCGAACCCTGCCAACCAACACCTGCAGCGTGGATTCACCGTGGCCGTCGTGCTCGTCCAGTTCCGTGCCCGCAGTCATCGCGATCAATGTCTGGCGCAGCGAATGCTCGTGACCGCCGTAGACGGTGTGTGCACTGCGGCCACTGCCGGTGGCGCGGGCCGTTTCCAGGTGCTCCCGCGCCAGCGCGGTAAGTGAAGTCTTGTTCATCGCCGTCTCCCCTTCCAGACGATTGGACATGCCATCAAGCGTTTGGGCGATGGATCGTCTCGAATCCGGGCCGTTGAATTCGAGATATGACCAACACAACCATTCTCGTCATCGGCAGCACCGGCAAGACCGGAAAACGCGTCACAGATCGACTCGAAAAGCGCGGCATCGACGTTCGGCACGGGTCCCGCTCGGCCGATATTCCGTTCGACTGGGACAACCCGCAGACCTGGACGGGCGCGCTGGCGGGCGTCGACAAGGTGTACATCACCTACTATCCGGACCTGGCGGTCCCCGGCTCGGTCGACGCCATCAGCAAGCTGACCGAACTGGCCAAGGACGCCGGCGTCAGCAGGCTGGTGCTGCTGTCGGGCCGCAACGAGGCCGAGGCCGAGAAGGCCGAGCGCGTCGTCATGGCGTCGGGGCTGGAGTGGACGATCGTGCAGTGCGCATTCTTCGCGCAGAACTTCAACGAGGGCGCGTGGCTCGACGAGGTGCTCGCAGGCACCGTGTCGCTGCCGGTCGACGATGTCCTGGAGCCGTTCGTGGACGCCGACGACATCGCCGACGTCGCGGTGGCAGCGCTCACCGACGACCGGCACGTTGGCCAGCTCTACGAGTTGACCGGTCCGCGGCTTCTCAGCTTCCGCGACGCTGTCTCAGAAATCGGCAAGGCCGCAGGCCGTGACACCCGCTTCGTGTCGGTGCCGATCGACGAGTACACGGCGATGCTCACGGAATACGGTCTGCCACAAGACTTCATCTGGCTGTTGAACCACCTCTTCACCGAGGTGCTCGGCAGCAAAGTGCAATTAGCCGACGGTGTGCAGCGAGCGCTCGGTCGCGACCCAAAGGACTTCAGCGACTACGCGCGCGAGGCCGCCGCGACGGGCGTGTGGACAGTTTGAATCTCGATGAGCGGATCTCCGTCGAACGGCGGGGATCCGCTCATTCGGTCGGGAACCGGTCCTGCAGCGCGTCAAGGAGTCGCTGCGCCTCCGCGACGCGGCCGCGCATCCGTAGGATGCTCTCCGGGGGCCGCCTCTCGTCGTCGATGCCACGCTCACACCGCCGCAGCCATCGCTGCTCCATCGACGCGACCAGCTCCTCCAATTCCGCGATCTCACCTTGTAGAACGGCGTCGAACATCCGCGCCTGTGCGATGTCTGCGGGATGAGCGGGCCGGGACCAACCGTCGGCCCTGCGACGGTCGGGGACCGGCGCGAGGCGGGGTTGCGGCACCCACATCGGTTGCCGTGGTTCTAGGTCTACATCGCGAGAGATCGACAGCACTCATAGATCGTTGCTCAGGAATGTTGGGTAAGCGACCCCGGGGGTTCACCGGGCCGTTAAGTTTCGATGCCTTGGCGTTACCGTTCATTCACTTTGGGCAGGGGCTTCCTGTGAGGTCGTTGCTCATAGCTGGGAGCAATTCGGTCGTGGCATCCTGGCGGACCGCGGGCACACCCTTGAGCGATGCACGCGCACTGGGTACATGTCGGCCGCGGCGCCGCCGGGTTGGGCGCCGCCATGGGCATCAGCTGGCGGCGGCGCTGGTTGTCGTGGTGTCAGCCATCGTCGCCGCTCTGCTCAGGTTCGGCTTCCCGTCGGCCGGTGCGGATCGGCAGCAGGCAGCCACACCGCCTCGTCGTCGACTCCTAAATCCCCAACGTCACGGGTGAATTCGTCGATTACGGCACGCACCGCCGGACTGCCTTCTGCGTGACGCCATACCAAGGACCACGTCCACAGCGGTGTGGGGTGCACCACCGGACGCCGCACCAGCCCGCCGGGTTCCTGCGTGTCCTGTCCCTTCGGACTGTTCAGTACCGGTCGGCGAAGCCTGCGGATGTGCTCGAAAAACGCCTGCCCGGTGACGCCTCCGTCATCGACCCGCACGACGCGCGCGCCCGTGTCGGCGGCGAACTGCTCCGCATAGCGATTCCACGACGACCAGGTTGCCTCGTCGGCGTCCAGCAGCACCAGCGTGTCCTTGGCGTCGACCGGCGACGTGTCCACGCCAACGGACAACGCATAGAGCCTGTCAACACCAATGAGATGGGCGTCGAGGGATAGCGACGTGAGATCCGTTGTCTGCACCCAGCAGATCGCGAGGTCAAGGTTTCCATCGGCGACCCTGGCGGCCTGCGTGTGCGACGGCATGACCCAGGTGTCGACACGCATCTGTGCAACGCCCGCGGCCCGTTCGGCCCAATCCGTGGGACACCAGTTCACATAGCCGATCCGGACCGGTTCGGACGTAAGGAGGCCGGCCGCACGCCTGCGCAACTCGTCGGCCTGATCCACCAACGCGCGTGCATGCGGGAGCAGCGCCGCACCGCTCGCGGTCAGGGTGACTGAGCGTCGGTCGCGGTCGAACAGGCGGACCTTCAGGTCGCGTTCGAGCGCCTTGATCTGCTGGGAGAGCGACGGGCCCGCGATATGCAACCGCTCGGCCGCGCGACCGAAGTTCAGCTCGTCGGCGACAGTGACGAAGTAGCGCAGCTGGCGCAGCTCCACGGGGCAAGCCTAGTGCAGTGAGAGGCAGCGCCTATCAGCAGCGAGCGAACCGGTCGTTCCGGCCGAGCATGGGCAGGGCGCAGTCTGCGTTGCAGGATGCGACACAACGACGAAGGGATCGGACAATGACCAATTCAGAACGCGTGGCCATCATCACGGGTGCCTCGCAGGGCATCGGCGAAGGCCTGGTGTCGGCGTACCGCAAAATCGGATACGCGGTGGTCGCCAATTCCCGCACCATCACAGAGAGCGACGACCCTCTGGTGCTGACGGTGCCCGGCGACATCGCGCAGCCGGGCGTAGGACAGCGGATCGTCGATGTGGCCCTGGAACGGTTCGGCCGGGTCGACACGGTCGTCAACAACGCGGGCATCTTCATCGCCAAGCCGTTCACCGACTACACCGACGAGGACTACGACGCCGTCACCGGCGTGAACCTTCGCGGATTCTTCGAGGTTTCCCGCGCCGCGGTGTCCGCGATGCTTCCAAACGGTGGCGGTCACGTGGTGAACATCTCGACCAGCCTCGTCGACCACGCCAACTCAAAGGTGCCGTCGGTGCTGGCTTCCCTGACGAAGGGCGGGCTCGACGCCGCGACCAAGGCCCTGGCGATCGAGTACGCAGGCCGCGGTATTCGCGCCAACGCCGTCGCACTTGGCATCATCAAGACCCCGATGCACGACCCGGCCTCGTACGAGACGCTTGGGAAGCTGCACCCAATCGGTCACATGGGCGAGATCGACGATGTTGTCGACGCGGTTATCTATTTGGAGACAGCACCTTTCGTCACCGGCGAGATCCTGCACGTGGACGGTGGTCAAAGTGCCGGGCACTGAAGAGGTTCTGCGTGGCGTCCTCGATCAGTGGAAAGCGGGGATCGACGCCGGAGAGCCGGAGCGCGTGGCCGAAATGTTCACCGAGGATGCGGTATTCCAGGGTCTGCACCCGTATAGCGTCGGGCGCCAAGGCGTAGTGGACTACTACGCCGGCCAGGCGAGTGGCATGACGGTCGCCTACCGAATACTCGAAACACGCAGGCCGACTGAGAACTTGGCGCTCGGCTACGTTCGCGCCGACTTCGCTTTTCCCGATCGGCCCACGGTGGACGTCAACATCGGTGTGGTGGTCACGCGCGGCGACGACGGATGGCGCATCCTGCACTATCAGGCGTCGCGAGCCGACTAGCTCAGTGCGGGGATGACCTCGCGCTCGAACAATTCGATACCGGACCGGTCGTAGGCCGCCTCGGGGAAGTACAGGATCGCGTACTCGCAGCCGAGCTCGCGCATCCGCTGGAGCTTCTCCACGACCTGTTCCGGTGTGCCACTGGCGGAATCGGGTGATGTCACCATGTTCAGCATGCCGTCGACCGCGGCCTCGTTTGCCTTGCCGACCAGCCGCGCGCGCAGCCGGGCGACGCGGTCCTTGACGTCGGCGTCCGACTCACCGATCACGGCGTTGAAATTGGCTGACCGCACGATCGCGTCGTAGTCGGTGCCCACGTCGCGGCAGTGGCCTGCAAGCACCTGCGACTTCTGCACGAACCCGTCGGGCTCGGAGGTGAAGTTGGTGTACTGCGCGTATTTCGCAGCGATCTTCAATGTCACCTTCTCGCCGCCGCCTGCGATCCACAGCGGAAGACCGCCGTCCTGCAACGGCTTTGGCTCAACGATGGCGCCACTGATCTCTTTGTAGTACTTGCCGTCGAAGCTGACCTGGCCGTCGCGCCAGGCGTCGCGCATGATCTGCACTCCCTCGTCGAGCCGCCCTAGCCGCACCCCTGCGGACGGGAACCCGTACCCGTAGGCCTTCCATTCGTGCTCGTACCAGCCCCCGCCGATGCCCATCTGGACTCGGCCTCCGGAGATGATGTCGGCGGTGGCGGCGACCTTGGCCAGATAGACGGGGTTGCGGTAGCTCATCGCGGTGCACATCTGGCCGAGCTTGATGCGCGATGTCGTCGCCGCGAACGCCGACATCAGCGACCACGCCTCGTGGGTGGCCTCGTGCGTCGGTACCGGCACGGTGTGGAAGTGGTCGTACACCCACAGCGAGTCCCATGCGGCGGCGCCGTCGGCGTAGCCGGCGATGTCGCGCATCACCCCCCACTGACTTGCGGTCGGGATGTCGACCAGATCGAGTCGCCAGCCCTGCGGGATGAAGAATCCAAAGCGCATGGAATCCGACTCTATGCGACGGGCGGTGGGCGCCGGCCGCCGAAGACGTTTTCCAGATGTCCGGCTACCGCGAGGGCCGTGGCATCCTGCCAGGGCTTTGCGACGACCTGCACGCCGACGGGCAACCCTTCGTTGGAGGTGCCGAATTCGGTGAGAAACGGCAGTAAAGTGCGGTCCGTGCGCGGGAATCTGTTAGCCGACGGCCGTGGCCGCTGGTTGGCACTCGCCGCCTCGCTGATCGTGGCGGGCGGGATGCTCTACGCCCAGGGTTCGCAGCACGCCCAAGGCACCCAGCCATCGTGCTGCGCGGCGACTCCGGCAGAGGCTGCGGCGCGCCCGGCGCCTCCGCTGCCTGGCGCACCGAAGGTCGCCACTCCGGCAGAGGCCGAATTGCTGGCGGCAAGTGCGCCCGCCCCTGCCGCCACCGCCATGCCCTTCGAGCTGCCGCCCGGTGTCGCGCCGGAGAACGGGTTGCAGGTCGACACCATTCGGGTGGCGCGTGCCATCAGCGTCCTGTTTCCACAGATCACCACGATCGGCGGCTGGCGACAGGATGCATTGAAATGGCACCCCAACGGATTGGCGATCGACGTGATGATCCCCGACCCCTTCTCCCCCGAGGGCGTCGATCTCGGCAACCAGATCGCCGGTTTCGCACTCGCGAACGCGCAACGATGGAACATCGACCACGTGATCTGGCGACACGCCATCTACCTGGGCCCAAAGTCGGGCAGCTATATGCCCGAGATGGGTTCAGAAACCGCGAACCACTACGACCACGTCCATATCGCCACCACCGGCGGTGGATACCCGACCGGAAATGAGAAGTACTTCATCTGAATCCCGGGTTCAATTTCCAGGCTGGCACGCGAAACTCGGCAGCGAACCCGGCCCTCGAACTGTGGCGTCCGAAAGCCGCGAAGCGGCGCGCTCAGACCACTCACCCACGCTTATGTGCATCGGTGTGGCGTCCGACGGACTCGGCCGCCGCGTCACTCGAGCGCGGCCATGTCCTCACAGAGCCCGTGAAATTCCATGGCGGCGATGCGGACCGATCTATTCCCGGGTAAGCCCGCCGATTCCATTCGGACGATACGTCTTTCGAGTACGTCGAGCGCGCGATCGGCCGGTGCTCTGACCTGACTCCACAGTTGTCCCGTGCCACCTACCGGCTTACGAACTGGTGCGACTGATGTCGAGTAGGGCGCTTCTTCCCGTGAGGTCATCGAGGCGGGCCCATCGGAGAAATTGGCGACTAGGTAATACGCAGTGTCCACCCGAAATATGGTGATCGGGAACGTTATGGACTACGAACGCATGCGCGCGGCACACCTTGATGCGGTCCAGGCGGCGATCGAGGATCACATCGCACGCCTGGACTGGCCGCGCGAACGAATCGACCGCTATCGAGATCACCGGCTGCGCACGCTCCTTGGCTTCGCGAGGGAGCGCTCGCCCTTTCACGCGCGACGCCTCCGAGACCTTGATCCGGCCCTCGCCACGGTGGCAGATCTGGCCGCGGTGCCAATCATGACAAAGGTCGAGGCACAGGACTGCTGGGACGACATCGTCACCGACCGTGAACTGAGCCGCGAGCGCGCCGAACACGTTCTGGCACAACAGAAATGGTATTCGTACACGCCCCACGGCTATCAGGTGTTCAGTTCGGGTGGCTCCAGCGGCGTTCGGGGCGTCTACGTCTGGGATTGGCAGTTCTTCGTGTCCATTGCGTGTCTGGCGTGGCGCACGCAGGCACGGGCGGAGCGGAGCGGGCCACAGCTGGGTCCGACGCGCCTGGCCGTGCTGGAGGCAGGTGCACCCCCGCATGCCAGCACGCCGCTGTTCGATGTGCCGACCGCTGCGGGCATGGAGACCGTCGTCATCGCGGCCGGAGCCCCGTTCGACGAGGTGCTGGCCGCGGTGGCGGCAGCCCGGCCGACGCACCTCGTCGGTTACCCGTCGGTGATCGGACGGCTCGCCCGCGCCGCGCTGACCGGCGATTTGCAGCTCCGCCCGGCGCGGGTGAGCACCAACTCCGAACCGTTGCTCGACGAGGACCGGCAGGCGATCGCCGAGGCATGGGATGTCCCGGTTCACAACCTTTGGGGATCCACCGAGATCGGGGTCCAGGCGGTCGGTTGCGGCCTCGGCAAGGGACTGCACATCTGCGAAGACGAGGTTGTGCTCGAACGCGTCGACGAGAATGGTGCACCGGTGGGCCCCGACGAACCGGCGGTGCGGACGCTCGCGACAGGGCTGGCCAACCGCACGTTCCCGTTCATCCGCTATGACCTCGGCGACGACGTGGCGTTGCTGCCAGGTCGGTGTGAGTGCGGCAGCGCGTTCGCGCGAGTGGCCGACATCGGCGGGCGACGGGACGACGATTTCCGCTATGGCTCAATCACGGTGCCCGCCATCACTTTCCGCCATGTGCTCGGTACCGATCCACGTGTCTCCGAATATCAAGTGGTGCAGACAGCCACCGGCGCCGACATCCTCGCCGTCGGTCACCCGGACGTGGATGCACTGAGAGTGTCGGTGATCGCCGCACTGCACCGTTGTGGTTTGCCGGACGCGACGGTGGCAATCCGGGCCGTCGACCGCATCCCCCGCCACCAGGCGAGCGGCAAACTCAAGCGCTTCATCGCCCTGCCGGCGTGACTAGCCTGGGGAGCATGGCCCTTTCAAAGGAAGAACGCGAACAGTTTCTGGCCGAGCCGCACATCGCGGCGTTGTCGGTGAGCGCAGGTGACAA
Organism: Mycolicibacterium moriokaense; assembly: GCF_003201655.1. Taxonomy (GTDB): domain Bacteria; phylum Actinomycetota; class Actinomycetes; order Mycobacteriales; family Mycobacteriaceae; genus Mycobacterium; species Mycobacterium moriokaense_A. The sequence continues at coordinate 83,978 of NZ_QJJU01000012.1, read as the reverse complement.
ACGCGGACCGTTGACGGTGCCGATCTGGTACCAATACACACCCGGCGGCGAGCCGTGGGTGATCACCGGAGTGGGCTCACGAAAGCACAGGCTCATCGAGACGCAGGGCGAGTTCACCCTGATGGCAGAGCGTCTCGATCCGACGGTGCGCTACGTCGCGGTCGACGGTCCCGTCAGCCGCATCGAGCCGGGCACCGACGATCAGCTCGTCGAGATGACCAAGCGGTATCTGCCGCCGGACAAGGTGGACGCCTACCTCGAGTTCGCCCGCCGTGAGCACGGCGAGAGCGTTGCCATCTGGCTGAAGCCCGAGCACTGGCTGTCGGCCGACCTTGGGTCGATCTGACCGATGGCGTCACGGCAACTGCTGTTCAAGACGTTCTACCGGCTCGGCTTCGTGCCATGGGACGGGCACCCGCTTGCCAAGAGCCTGCAGGACCTGGTCGAGGGCGACGGCGCACTGGGGCCCGGCGCCGCGCTTGACCTCGGCTGCGGCACCGGCGACAGCTCCATCTACCTGGCCAAGAACGGCTGGCGGGTCACCGGCGTGGATTTCGTCGCAAGGGCGGTCGATAAGGCGCGCGCGAAGGCCGAGGCCAATAAGGTCGCCGTCAACTTCGTCCGCGCCGACGTCACGCGCCTGAGCTCCGAGGGCATCGGGTCGACCTTCGGTCTTATCATCGACAACGGTTGCCTGCACGGCATGAGCCCCGGAGATCGCGACGCCTACGTGCGCGAGGTCACCGCCGTTGCGGCCCCGGACGCGCGGCTGCTGCTTGTCGAGTTCATCCCCGGCGGAACCTACGGCGTGCCTGGCATAGATCCGGATGAGGTCAAGCGGCGGTTCGCCGCCGACTGGACGCTGTTGTCGTCAGGGAGTGAGCCCGCGTTGGACCACAACGGCAAGGACCCCGCGCGGTTCTATCTCTTTGCGCGCGCGTCGTAGAGCGCGGCGACCTCGGGCAGGCTGACCTTCAGCGCCGGGTTGCGCGGCAGCTCGTCGACAACGGCGAAGGCGATAGGCACGTTGTACACCGGCAACGATTGACGCACGAGGTCCTTCAGTTCGTCGTCGGACGGAACCGGCAGGCCCGGCGTGGCTTCAATCGCGGCGAACGGCACCTGGCCGAGCCTCTTGTCCGGCACGCCAACCACGCAGGCGTCGCGCACCGCGGGATGTGAGATCAGCACGCGCCGAACGGTTTCCGGCAGGACCTTGAACCCGCCGCGGTTGATGGCTCCATCGGCCCTGCCGTGCAGCGTGACGAACCCGTCGGCGTCGATCGAGGCGATGTCGGTGGTGCGGATCCAGTCCGGGCTGATCGGTGCCACCTTCGCTTCCAACAGCCCCTGCTCGTCCGCGGCCACCTCGGCTCCGGTGTCCGGGTCGACGACGCGCACTTGGGTATCGGGCAGCGGTCTGCCGACGCTGTTGCGTTTGGCTTCGCCGAACTCCTCGACGAGGTCGGGCGTCCACGCACAGAGTGAGCCGGCGAATTCAGTTGCCCCATAAGCCAACCTGACCGGAATTCCGTAGCGCGCCTCGAACTCGTCGCGGGTTTCGGGGTCGAGCGGACCCGATGCGCTGATCAGGAATTCCAGCGACGCCAAGTCTTCCCTAGGAACGTCCGCGTCGAGCAGCATGCGAAAGACGGCGGGCTGCACACCACAGCGCTTGATGCCGTGCGTCTTTATAGCGTTGACAAACCCATCGACCGTGAACCTCTCGAGGATGACCATCCGCCTGGCGTTGTAGACGCCTGCGATCAGCTGACACACCCCGATTCCGCCGAACTGCCAGTAGGAGAATTCTGGTGGCGCACCGGCGTGGGCTTTTTCCCCGCTCGTCACGCTGAATACGGTTCGCTCCAGCACGGGCGTTTTGATCGCCTGCCGCTTCGGCGGACCGGTGGTGCCGCTGGTCAAAATGTTCAGTGCCACACCGGGTTCGGCTGCGGCGTGTATGCGGGATTCGTCGCGACGCTCGAGCCCGTCGACGGCCGCGACGATGGGAGGCGTCAACGCGATCGCCACCCCTGCACTGCCTGCACGCTTGGCGGCCTCGATCACCGGTTCCGTCCAGTCCTCGCGATCGGCGATGACGGCCGACAACTCCAGCTTTTCGATGTCGCGGGCGATCGATTCAGGCGACTGGAAGGAGTAGATCATCGAGACGGGGCGTCCGGCGGCGAGGAAGCCGATGATCGCGGCGGCATGCTGTAGCCGATTGCGGATCACCAACCCGACCGGGGCGCCATCGGGGACCCTGGCCACCCGCAGCAGGCTTGCGATCGCGTCGGCGTAGGCGGTGATCTCGTTGCCGGAGTACCACCGGCCCTCGAACTCGATGCACGGTTGATCGCCATAGCTCGCCAACCCTGCCGCGAAGGTTTCGGTAAAGCTTTCGGGCACGCCTAGACGATAGCCAACGCCGTCGCGTCATCGAGATTGCACACAGGGTCGTGGACCGCGGCAATCCGCAGCCCTGACTGCAATCTCTAGTGTTTCGTTGTGCTGTCGTGGAATCGGTCGTTCCCGGCGAGAGTGCCGAAATTCAGAACCACCCGGCCGTTAACTGGATACATTGCATGCCTACCGGGCGAGAGGTGTGCAATTGTCCACGAAGCGCATGTCGCTGCTGAATACCGGCAGGTCGAGCTTTCATTGGTGGTTGCGGCTGATCGTTGCCGCGTTCCTGCTGTCAGCCTGGGTGGCGGTCGGATTGGGCAGCGGTATCGCCAACGCCGACGACCCGTCACCGTCAGGAACTAATTCGAGTTCGGAGAACTCGGCGGACGCGCCGAAAGCTGTGAAGGCCGATCCCCCGAAACACTCCAACACCGACACCCCCGATCCGCCGAAACACCCCAAGACCGGAACCAGCGAGAGCACGATAACCGCTGACGACACGACAACGGACACCAAGCCGGCCACCGTCGACCAACCGTCAGAGCCGGCGTCGGAAGCGAATGCGGACCCCAACGACCCGCCGAAGCCGTCTGCGCGGAGCAGTTCGCATCGACCCGGCCTGACCACCGCATCGGTAAGTCCGGCGAAACCGGCGAAGACGGTCTCCCCCGAACCGCAGCCCCCTGCGGCGCCCGCGACGAGTTATCGAAGCGCTCTTGCGCCCGCACCACAACCGTCGACCCAGGTTTCCGCCCAACAATCTGCGGTCACGAAACTCGCGGCGGTCGCGAACATCGCGCCGTCCGTCCCGTCGGTGTCGAGCAATCAATCCCCCGCAATCCCGATCCACCTCCCGAACCAGCAGCAGATAGTCGGGCTGGTAACCGATGTGGGAACGGTGGCGGCGTCAGTGGTGTTCACCGTGGCCGACACCGTCGCCAAGGCCTTCGGACCGCACAGCTTCCTAGGTGTGCCGTATGCACTGGCCACCGCGGTGGCCAATTCTGCTGCGGCAGTGAGCAGGACGCTGATCGGCGCGCCGCCCGGTTCCCTGAGCACAGGACCGTTCACCGTCAACTACGGAATCATCAACGGGCTGACATTCCTCAGCCCGCAGACGCCGCCACCTGGCGCGAATGACCCGTCGATCACGGTGACCGCCGAGCATCCCCTGCCGATCATTCTGATCAATGGAACGATTGCCACCCAGGGAGAGAACTGGGGTGTCGGTGCGCCCGTCCTCGCCAACGCCGGATACAAGGTCTACTCGTTCAACTACGGCAACGTCACCTCGGATCCCAATTTCCCAATCCAGGCGACGGACGACATCAGGCAGTCCGGCCTCCAGCTTGCCGCCGAAGTCGACAAGGTCCTCGCCGAGACGGGTGCACCCAAGGTGATACTCATCGGCCATTCGCAGGGCGGCGGGATCCTGCCCGTGTACTACATCAACAATCTCGGCGGCGCCGACAAGGTGTCACAGCTGATTGGCATCGCCCCGAGTAATCACGGCACCGACGCCGACGGCCTGATCGGTTTGCAGAATCTGCCGATCCTGGGGCCGCTGGTCATGGCGCTCGCGAACTCGCTCGGGCAGGCGTTCGAACAGCAGTCGCTGGGTGACCCATTCCAGCAGGAGGTCTACGGCAACGGCGACACTCGGCCCGGCGTCCTGTACACCACGATCGCGTCGATGAGTGACGAAGTGGTCACCCCGTACACGCAGCAGGCGCTCGACGGCCCCAACGTGACCAACATCGTCGTTCAGGATCTGTATCCGGGACTGCCGGTCGGGCACCTCGGCGTGGTCTTGAGCCCGCAGGTGTGGTCCATCGTTCTGGACGCACTTGCGAGCAATCCGCAGGCCAATCCCCTGGCTGATCCGCTGCAGAGCGAAGTACTGGCCGCGTAGCAAAAGCCCTCGAAACGGCGTTGTTTCGAGGGCTTTTGCGTACTACTACTAGCTGGTCAGCGAGTCCGGCGGCAGGAAGCGGTCGCCGTACTTGGCGGCCAGCTCCTTCGCCCGGGCCACAAAGGCTTCCTTGCCCGTGCCTGCCGGGCCCTGATAGCCGACGATGTACTGCGCCGAGCCACCGGTCCACGGCGGGAAGCCGATGCCCATGATCGAGCCGATGTTCGCGTCGGCCGTCGTGGTGAGCACGCCCTCGTCGAGGCACTTCTGGGTTTCCAGCGCCTCGGCGAACAGCATCCGGTCGATCATGTCCTGCAGCGGCGGCTGCGAGGAGCCCGACTTGAACGTCTCGCGCAGTCCCGGCCACAGCTGGGTGCGCTTGCCGTCGACGTACTCGTAGAAGCCGGCGCCCTTCAACCGCGACGGGCGGCCGGCCTCGATCATCGTCTCGACGACCGCCTCTGCCGGATGCGGTTCATACTTGCCGCCGGCATCCTCGACGCCCTTGCGGGTAGCGACCGCGATCTTATGCATCAGCTCGAGGTTGAGCTCGTCGGACAGCTGCAGCGGCGGTGCCGGGTAGCCGGCCTGGCTGCCGGCGTGCTCGATGCTGGCCGGCTCCACGCCCTCGCCAAGCATGGCGAGCGCTTCGTTGACGAAGGTGCCGATGACACGCGACGTGAAGAAGCCGCGGCTGTCGTTGACGACGATCGGCGTCTTGCCGATGGCCAGCGTGTAGTCGAACACTCGCGCCAGCGCCTCGTCCGATGTCTTCTCGCCCTTGATGATTTCCACCAGTGGCATCTTGTCGACCGGCGAGAAGAAGTGGATCCCGATGAAGTCCTCCTGCCGTTTCACGCCGGTCGCAAGACTGGTGATCGGCAGCGTCGAGGTATTCGAACCGAGCAGCGCGTTTGGCTCGACGATGTCCTCGATCTCCTGGAACACCTTGTGCTTCAGCTCGACCGACTCGAACACCGCCTCGATAACGAAGTCGACGCCCTTGAGGTCAGCGGGGTCGGCACTCGGCGTGATCCGGTCCAGCAGCGCCTTGGACTTCTCCTCGGTGGTCTTGCCCCGCTCCAGCGCCTTGGCTTCCAGCTTCTCGGAGTAGCCCTTGCCCTTCTGCGCGGCCTCAATTGAGACGTCCTTGAGCACAACGTCATAGCCGGCCTTGGCCGACACGTAGGCGATACCGGCGCCCATCATGCCCGCGCCCAGCACACCGATCTTCTTGATCGGCATCTTGGCGATGCCATCGGGCCGTGAGCCGCCGCCGTTGATGGCCTGCAGGTCGAAGAAGAACGCCTGGATCATGTTCTTGGCGACCTGGCCGGTGACCAACTCAGTGAAGTAACGGCTCTCGATGCGGCTCGCGGTGTCGAAGTCCACCTGCGCGCCCTCGACGGCCGCGTCGAGGATCTTGCGCGGCGCGGGCATCGGCGCGCCCTTGAGCTGCTTGCGCAGCAACGCAGGGAACGACGGCAGGACCGCGGCCAGTCCCGGTGACGACGGAGTGCCGCCGGGCATCTTGTAGCCCTTGGCATCCCACGGCTGAGTGTGGCTGTCGGGGTTGGCCTTGATCCACGCCTTGGCGGCGGGCACCAGTTCCTCGACCGTCGGCAGCACCTCGTCGACAAGGCCGATCTCCTTGGCCTGGGCCGGCTTGAACCGGGTGCCCTGGGACAGGATGTTCATGAACGCGGTCTGGATGCCGAACATGCGCACGGTGCGGGTGACCCCGCCACCGCCGGGCAGCAGACCAAGCGTCGCCTCGGGGAGGCCGACTACAAGGCCCTTCACGTCGGCGGCGATTCGGTGGTGACACGCAAGCGCGATCTCGAGGCCGCCGCCGAGCGCGGCGCCGTTGATCGCGGCCACCACCGGCTTGCCCAGCGTCTCGAGCGCGCGCAGATCACGCTTGACTGCCTCGACGGTGTCGAAGGCCTCACCGGCGTTCTCCGGGCCGAGGTTGATCATGCCCTTGAGGTCACCGCCAGCGAAGAAGGTCTTCTTCGCACTGGTGATGACCACGCCGGTGATCGAATCCTTCTCGGCGACAAGGCGTTCGACGGTGTTATGCATGGACTCGGCGTAGTGCTCGTTCATCACGTTGGCCGACCCGGTTGGGTCGTCCATCGTCAGGGTGACGATGCCGTCGGCGTCCTTATCCCACTGAATGGTGTTCTCTGCCATGGTCTTAAACCCTCTCAATGATGGTCGCGACACCCATGCCGCCGCCGATGCACAGGGTGACGAGCGCGCGACGCGCGTTGCGGCGCTCGAGCTCGTCGACCATGGTGCCGGTGATCATGGCGCCGGTGGCGCCAAGCGGGTGGCCCATCGCGATGGCGCCGCCGTTGACGTTGAGCTTCTCGTCGGGGATGTTCAGGTCCTTCTGGAACTTCAGCACGACGGACGCGAACGCCTCGTTCAGCTCGAACAGGTCGATGTCGTCGACCGTCAGGCCCGCGCGGTCGAGGACCTTGCGGGTCGCCGGCGTCGGGCCGGTGAGCATGATGACCGGGTCTGCGCCGCTGGTGGCGGTGGCCACGATGCGGGCTCGCGGCGTCAATCCCTGTGACGTGCCTGCCTTTTCGGAGCCGACGAGCACCAGCGCGGCGCCGTCGACGATGCCGGAGCTGTTGCCGCCGGTGTGGACGTGGTCGATCTTCTCGACGTAGTGGTACTTCTGCAGCGCCACGTCATCGAAGCCGCCCATCTCGCCGATGCCGTCGAACGCGGTCTTCAGCTTGCCAAGGCCCTCGAGCGTGGTGTCGGGGCGCATGTGCTCGTCGTGGTCGAGGATGACCAAGCCGTTCTGGTCGCGCACCGGCACGACGGACTTGGCGAAGTAGCCGCCCGACCACGCCTCGGCCGCCTTCTCCTGCGACCGCAGTGCGTAGCGGTCGACGTCCTCACGCGAGAAGCCCTCAATGGTGGCGATCAGGTCGGCGCCGATGCCCTGCGGCACGAAGCCGATCTGGTAGTTGGTCTCCGGGTCGGTCGCCCAGGCACCGCCGTCGGAGCCCATCGGGACGCGGCTCATCGACTCGACGCCACCGGCCAGCACCAGGTCGTCCCATCCGGAACGCACCTTCTGTGCTGCGGTGTTGACGGCCTCGAGGCCCGATGCGCAGAACCGGTTGAGCTGCACGCCGCCTGTGGTCTCGGGCAGTCCTGCGGCCAGCACCGCAGTGCGGGCGATGTCGCCGCCCTGGTCACCGACCGGGGACACGACGCCAAGGATCATGTCGCTGATCAGGGTCTCGTCCAGGTCGGGGTTGCGCCGACGGAGCTCGTCGACCAGGCCGACGACCAAGTTCAGGGGCTTGACCTCGTTCAGCGAGCCATTGCGCTGCTTACCGCGAGGCGTGCGGATGGCCTCATAGATGAAGGCTTCTTCAGACATGAAGATTTTCCTGTTCAGGTGGGGTTATTTGGGAGCCCTGCCCTCATGGGCGGTAGTCCTCTGTCACGCAGCCTAACAGCCTCGGCCAACCTGTTGGTTGGGTGCCCTCCGGCTAGGCTCAGCAGCCATGACGGTGCGCCGACTGGAGCCCTATGCGGTCACGATCTTCGCCGAGATGTCGGCGCTGGCCGCCCGGATCGGCGCGGTGAATCTGGGCCAGGGTTTTCCCGACGAGGACGGGCCGCCCGCGATGCTCAAGATCGCCGCCAACGCGATCGCCGACGGCGTCAACCAGTACCCGCCCGGCCTGGGCATCGCTCCGCTGCGCGAAGCGATCGCCGCGCAGCGCAGGCGCCATTACGGCACGGAATACGACCCCGACACTGAGGTACTGGTCACCGTCGGCGCCACCGAGGCTATTGCCTCGGCGATCCTCGGGCTTGTCGAACCGGGCTCCGAGGTGTTGTTGATCGAGCCGTTCTACGACTCCTACTCACCGGTCATCGCGATGGCCGGCTGCCAGCGGCGCGCTGTTCCGTTGGTGCAAGACGGCCGCGGCTTCAGGATCGACGTCGACGGCCTGCGCCGCGCCGTGACGCCGCGGACCAAGGCGTTGATCGTCAACTCGCCGCACAACCCGACGGGCATGGTGGCCACCGAGGACGAACTCAAGGCGCTGGCGAAGCTCGCCGTGGAGGCCGACCTGCTGGTGATCTCCGACGAGGTCTACGAGCATCTGGTGTTCTCGAATTCTGAGGGACGCCGCCACCTCCCGTTGGCCAACTATCCGGGGATGGCTGACCGCACGATCACCATTTCGAGCGCGGCCAAGATGTTCAACTGCACCGGCTGGAAGATCGGATGGGCCTGCGGTGCACCGGAACTCATCTCAGGGGTGCGGGCGGCCAAGCAATACCTCACCTATGTCGGCGGTGCGCCGTTTCAGCCAGCCGTGGCCCATGCGCTCAACACCGAGGAGACGTGGGTTGCTGCGCTGCGGGACTCGTTGCAGGCCAAGCGCGACAAGCTGGGCTCGGCTCTTGCCGATCTGGGATTCGAGGTGCACGACAGTTTCGGCACCTACTTCGTGTGCGCCGATCCGCGGCCGCTGGGGTATGACGACAGCACGGCGTTCTGCGCTCAATTGCCGCAACGCGCCGGCGTGGCCGCGATTCCGATGTCGGCATTCTGCGATCCGGGGGCCGACCATGCCGACGCGTGGAATCACTTGGTGCGCTTCGCCTTCTGCAAGCGGGACGACACACTCGACGAAGCGATCCGTAGGCTGTCGGTGCTACGTGACTAGTCGTCGTCCTCGGGGCAGTTGGCGTCGACATCGATGGTGCCCAGTTCTGCGGGGGTGAGCGGCTTTCCCTCGGAGTTCGTGCCGTTCAATCCTGATACGTTGAGCACCGTGCACTCCGACAACGGAACCTCGCGCGGCCCATTGGTGACGTGGACGGAAACGCTGTATCCCTGCGCTCTCAGTTGATTGACAGCGTCGAGGGCATCTTCCCCTCCAAGCGGGGCCGCCGAGGTCACCCCCGCCAATCCCAGTGTGGCCGCGGCAAGAATGCCGAGTGTCCCCGAGCCAATCGCTAAACGTCGCATGATTCACGATCGATCCGTCGACGCCACATATCGTTGAGGTTGGCACCCAACTTGCGGTTGCGGCTAGGTGGTAGACCGCGCAATTACAGCGCGGGGGCGGGTAGTTCAATCGGTCAGGCGGGTGTCATCCGTTTGTGCGCATACCCTGTTGCGCAGCCCCTCGATTGCCGCGTCGATAATCGTCTTGCCGGCTCGCTTTATGAAGAAGTCCGGGATGAGCGAGTCGGGTTCGACGGTGACGTCGACCGTCAAGGCAGTCGACGTGCCGGTGTGGTCGGGCCGCAGCGTGTACTCGACATGCTGGGCGTACTGCTGCTTTGTGCGCTCCGCGTCCCACACCAACCAGTTTGGGCCCCAGCGGAATTCGAGAACTTCCTCGTCGAGTTGCCCGAGCACCTTCACCGCAAGGCGCACGTGGTGCGGGCGGCCGTCGTCGTACCTGTCGACGACCTCAGCCCGCCGGTATGCCGGCGTAACTGCCAATAGGGCCTCCACGTCGGCGAGCGCATCCATGATGGCTTGCGGCGGTGCCTCGATCACGATCTCGCGTGACGCCCGAACGGCCACGATCGGAACCTAGGACGCGTATTTCTCCATGACGCGCTGGCGCAGGTTTTCCGTCGCGACGTCGAGGACGATCTTCTTGGCCCGCTTCATCAGGAACTCCGGGATCGGCGCGGCCAGATCCATGATGATGTCGAAGCGCACCCGGGTCTTGTCGTCCCCCTCGGGGGTGAGGTTGTACTCGCCGTGCTGACCGCGCTGCTGGAGGGTGTCATGCGCGTCCCACACCACCCAGCGGGGGCCCCAGTGATACTCGAGCACTTCCTTGTCGCTGATGCCCATGATCTTCAGCGTTGCCTTTACGTGGTGCGGGCGGCCGTCGGGATGCCGGTCGAGAACTTCGGCATGTTTGTGGACGGGCGACCACGTCGGCACCTCATCGATGTCGGCGAGCGCGTCCAGAATCGCCTCGGGCGGTGCCTCGAAGACGACTTCTCTCGATGCTCGGACAGCCATGTGGCAAAGTCTAGCTAACTCGGAGGCCTCGCGCAGCGGATTCCGTAGCTAATTTTTCCCTACCAGTTGATTTCGTCGATCGGAGTGGTGGTTTTCGGCGGCGCACCGACCGGCGCTGACGGCGTGCGCGAGAACCGCGGTGCCGGTGCGGCCTGGTCGACGCCATTGCTGGTCACCATTGTTGAGCGTGCCCTGAGGTGTTCGTTCTGCGCTGCTTCACCCCAGGTGAGCACGGGTGTGACGCACGCATCGGTGCCGGCGAAAATCTCCGTCCATTGGTCGCGAGTCTTGCCCGCAAACCTCTCTGCGAACAGCTTGTGCACTTTCGGAAAAGCCTCCACGTCGAGTTGGTTCGGCACGTCGGCGGACGAAAGCCCGAGGCCGGCCAGCAGCTGCGCGAAGAACTGCGGTTCGATCGAGCCGACGGCCATGTACTTGCCGTCCGATGTCTCGTACGTCCGGTAGAACGGCGCCCCGCCGTCGAGCATGAACGATTCGCGCTCGTCCTTGAGCGACCCTGTCGACTTCATCGTCCACGCCATCTGCGCAAGGATGGACACGCCGTCGACCATCGCGGCGTCGATCACCTGGCCCTTGCCCGAGCTTTCCCGCTCATAAAGCGCGGCGACGATACCGAGCAACACGAACATCGACCCGCCGCCGAAGTCGGCGACCAGATTCAGCGGCGCGACCGGCGGGCGGTCGCGGTAGCCGATCGCCGACAGCGCCCCGGTCTGCGACAGGTAGTTGATGTCGTGGCCTGCGGTCTGCGCCAGCGGGCCGTCCTGGCCCCACCCGGTGATCCTTGCGAAGATCAGCCGCGGGTTAACCGCCGCGCATTCGTCGGGCCCGATGCCGAGGCGCTCACAGGTCCCTGGCCGGAACGCGTCGATCAGGACGTCCGCCTTGGCCACCAGCTCAAGCAGCTTGCCCGGCTCGCTCTTGACGTCGAGATCGACGATGCGCTTGCCGCGGTGCAGCAGGTCGAGGTCCTCGGCGGGCATCTGCAACCCACCCGGCCTGCGCACCCGTACCACGTCGGCGCCGAGGTCCGCGAGCACCATGGCCGCATGCGGCCCTGGGCCGATGCCGCCGAGTTCTAGTACCTTCACCCCCGCCAGCGGCCCGGCGTCAGGCACCCTTCTTGACCTTCAACACCTGCTTGCGCAGCCCCTCGGTAGCAGTCTCGCTGCCACCCTTCATCGCACGCTTGAGCACGAATCCCGGCAACGGAATCGCTAGGTCGATGGTTATGTCGAATCTCACCCTTGTGTTGTCGCCTTCGGGTGTCAATGTGTACGACGCATCCTGGGCCTTGAGCTGACCCGCACTGATCAGGGTCCAACGGACGACGTCGCCGGCCCAGGTGTACTCGATGACCTGCTCGTCAGTGATGCCCGCGGTCTTGATCTTCATCTTGACTCGCTTCGGCCTGCCGTTGTCGTAGGCCTCGAGGACCTCGGAGCTCTGATACTGCGGGGACCACGACGGCGTCGACTCGACGTCGGCGATGACGTCGAGGATCTCCTCTGGACTCGCTTCGATCACGACCTCACGGGAATCACTGGTAGCCATGGCGCGACCCTAGCTGGTTTACGGTTTTCAGTCATGGAGCTTTGGGAGCTGGCCGCTCGTGAACGCATCAGGGACACATTGGCCCGATACAACTGGTCTGGAGATGCATTGCGTCTCGACGACCTTGCTCAAACCTTTTGCGAGGACGGCGAGCTCGAACTCCGCGGCAACGACCCGGTCCGCGGGCGCGCCGCGATCGTCGCGCTCTTGGGTGGCGTCGTGACAGGCTCCAGCGCGGCGGCCGCAGCGACTGGCGCCAAGCGCCTCGTGCGCCACAACGTCACGAACATCCGCTTCACCGAAGTGACACCGCAAGAAGCAAGAGTCGCCTGCTATTTCACCGTTCTCACGGAGATCGGCCTCGACCACTACGGCCGCTATCGCGACGTGGTCGTACCCGTCGGCGACGACTGGCTGATCCGCCACCGGTTCGTCTCGACGGACTGGAGCGCACCCGAGTCGACGATGGCGCGCTAGGGCGCCGGCGGCACCAGCATCGACTGCCACGTCTGGTTCTGCGGGTGTGCCAGGTCGGCCTGGGTGTACCGCTTACCATCCGGGCCGATGTAGTCGCCGGTGGCCGGGTCGTAGGGCACGGCGGCGACTGGTGCCACACTCGGCGGCGGCAGCCGCGGATCGGTGCCCGGCGCATACTGCGGCACGCCCTGACCGGACAGCGTCGCGTTGGGGTCGCCTTTCCAGTTGTAGCCGTCGTTGAGCGGGACGTACTGTTCGTCGCTTTCGCACAACTCGACCGTCGGTGACCGCTTTCCCGGCTTGGCCTCGCACGGAATATTGCGCACGCCACGGACATTGAGGTCCGAATCCTGCGGAACCCGGCAGTACAACTCACCGGCTGGCCGCTCGGGATAGTCCTGATCGCTTGGCGACCGCTGCTGCCGCACCGGCAGGAATCCGGTGTTGCATGGCGGCGGCAGGTTGAGGTTGAGGTTGAAGTCGAGGTAGATACCACGATAGGCCTGTTTGACACCGGAATCCGCTACGGCGATCGCCGACATGACGGCGGTCCCCTGAGGGAAGAGGACCAGCAGCTGCTCGAGATCATTGCGGTAAGTCACCGCTATATCGCCGAGACTCGCCAGATTGGCGAGCAGCACCGGCAACGCGGGGGCGACCCGATCAAACAGCCCTCTGCCTTCTTCCAGCGCAGGGCCTCCCTGGTCGAGGAGATCCGCGAAGGCCGTGTCCTGCGCCTTGAGCTGACCGGTGATCGCGGCTGTTCGTTGCGCCCAAGTCGCGATCGAATCTGCCGTCTGCACTTGGGAATTGAGGACAGGTGGAGACTGGTCGATCAGCTGCCCGATCTGCTCGCGCGACTTGCCTGCCTCGATCGCCAACGACGTCGAACCGTCGACAATTCGTGACAGTTCCGGCCCAAGGCCGCCGACAGCCTTGTTGGCCTCGTCGATGACGATGCGCAGATTGTCTTGCGGGATCGCTTGCAGCGCTGTGTTGGTGGCATCGAGCAGACTTCCGATATCGGGGGGAACCTGCGACTTGCCAACCGGAATGACATCGCCGTCGTGTAGCTTGTGCGCGGCGTCGACCGTCGCATCCGTTTGAGGTGTCAATTCAAGGAACTGCTCGCCGACGGCGGAGCGGCTGTGTACCGCTGCCCTCACATCGGATGGCACCGCGGTGGCCGAGTTGAGTGTCAGAACGGCGCGCACACCGTCGCGGGTGACATCAACGGATTTGACTCTGCCGATCTCGGTGCCGCGATAGGTGACGACCGACGTCGGATACAAGCCTCCAGTCGCGGGAAGGTCGACTGTCACCGTGTATCGCCCGATCCCGATCAACGCGGGCACATTCACGAAGCCGAACGCCATCACGCCGATGGCGATAGTGGTGATCGCCGCCAGGATCACCAACTGTGTCCACACCTGACGGGGCAAGCGCAGCATGCTAGTAACCCCCCCAGTGATAGGGGGCGATCAGCGGGTTGCCCGCCGTATACGGGCTCGGCATCTGGCCGATCGTGCGGCCCCACTGCAGTTCCAGTTCTGTGAGGTTGCCCTCCCACCTCGTCCCGGTGAACAAACTGCTGTCGATCCGGCTCAACGTCAGGTCGATGACGAGAGTGATGTTGGCGAAGTCACCACGGAACCAGTTGGCAAGCGTGCTCTTCACCCACGGATACGTCGAAAGAAAGTCCAGCCCCTTGGTGAGAGCGGGCCCGGCGTTGGCTAGTTCCCTCAGCACTGGGGCGATGTTGCGGAAGTTGTTGACGAACGACTCTCTAGTCTGGTTGACCGTCGACGTGGCGATGGCGCTGAACTTGCCAAGCGCGTCGACTGCGTCCGCAATCGTATTGCGCGAATCCGACAGCACGGCCAACGCCTGCGGGATCGTCGTGAGCGCCTTGTCAACCGTCTGATTCTTTGCCGCCACCTGTCCGGCCAGCGAGTTGAGATGCTCGGTGGCGGCGATGATGTCGTCGGTCTGGTCGTTCAGCGCAGATATGAAGGTGTCCAACTGGTTTAGCAGGCTGCGGAGGTCATTCTCTCGACCGGCCATTGCCTTGGCGAACGACTGGGTGATCTCTTGGAGCTGGCCAAGGCCGCCACCGTTGAGCAGGATCGACACCGATGCCAACGTCTGCTCGGTGGTCGGATACGTGGACGCGGACGAAAGAGGAATAACCGAACCGTCTTTGAGTTCACCCCTCGGCGGCTCGTCGGTGGGTGGGGCCAGTTCGATATGCATGGACCCCAAGAGGCTGGTCTGCCCGACCTTGGCGGTGCTGTTGGCAGGCAGATGGACATCGCCGTTGATGCGCATAGTCACAAGGGCATGCCAGTCCTGCACCTCGATCTTGGTGACGTTGCCGACGTTGACGTCGGCGACGCGCACCCGAGTGTTCTGCTGAATGACAACAACATCGGGCAACTGAGCCTGAATCGTGTACGAACCGTCGCCAGCGCCTTCAGTTCCAGGCAACCGCAACGAGTTGAGGCCGCGCCACTCACAGCCTGGGATCGCGAAGATGCACGCGAAGATGAGCGCCGCCGCCAGCACGCGCCTCACGGGGTGCCTCCCGAAGGCGCCGGCGCGGGCGGAACCATCAGGCCCTGGAGTCCTTGGCTGGGGTCGGTGGACATTGCCTCCGGCGGGAGATCTCCGATTGCCGCTTCTGCCGCCAGTGGTTCTGCCGGATCATTCAGCCCCGCAGGGGCATTCGGAGGCGCCAGCGGCGGCAGGTGCGGATTCAGCCGGTCCTCGCTGTAGGTGATCTCGTTGGGGCGCGCCGATGCTCCCGCGAAGGGGTTGATACCCAGCGGCGGGAAGTTGTACTGGCGGTTCTTGATGATCGGCGCAAGATACTGGACACACAGCCTCGACGATTGCTCCCAATTCTCCCGCGATGCCGCCTGGATTGCGCTGCAGATGAACTGGACAGTGTTTGCGAAGTTGACCGGAGCCAGAATGCCGGTGACCGCGCTCTGGGCCGGCTGGTAGATGTTCATGAAATTCTGAAACACCGTCGGCGCGATATGAAGGACCTGCTTGACGTCACCCTTGCTGTCGTTCAACGCCGTGGTGATCGCGTTGAGGTGATCGAAGGTGATGCCAAGGCCCTCCCGGTTCTCGGCGACGAAGCCGCGCAGATCTTTCACCGCGCCGTCGAGACCCTGCGCCGCATTGGCCACCTCGTTGGGCGAGTTGGACAACATAGTAGTGATCTCGGCCAGGTTCGTATTGAACGCGGCAAGCAGATCGCTGCTGGAAGACAGCGCCGACACCAGCACCTGCAGGTTCCACACAGTGCTGAAGATGTCGGTGCTGTGGTCGCCGAGCGCCGAAACCGCTTTGGAGAGCTTGATGACCGTTTCCCGCGCGGTATCGCCCTCGCCGCGCAGGTTCGCCGCGGTGCTGTTGATCAACTCGCCAACCGCGCTTGGCCCGCCGGGGGTGGTGGGCTGTAGGGAGTCGGTGAGCTTCGCCAGCTGTGCGCGCAGGTCGTCCCACTCCACGGGGACCGCCGTGCGTTCCTTCGGAATCGTCGCGCCGTCAGCCAGTTTCGGGCCACTGGAGTACGCGGGCACAAGCTGGATCGCCCTTGCCGACACGAGTGACGGCGACAGGATCGCCGCCTGGGCGTCGGCAGGCACCGGATATTGGCTGTCGACCGAGAACGTGACCTTGGCGGCGTTCGGCTGAGGGTCGATCGCTTCAACAGTTCCAACAGCGACGCCGAGGATACGCACCTCGTCACCGGTATAGAGGCCGTTGGTGTTGGCGAAGTACGCGGTGTAGGTATTTCTGGCGATGCCCTTCCACCACGGTGTGCCGACGACCGTTAGGGCTACGGCCAGGACCACGACAAGGGTTGTCCCGATAGCGATTCGCGCTGCACGTTTGGTCACCGTCACTGCCCCCCGCCCGCGGGCTGAGGGACCGGTGGCCCGACGGTCGGCGGCGGCAGCTCGCCGGGTGCGGGCCCCAACGCGGGCGGCCCTGGTGGAGGCCCACCTGGCGGAGGCGCAGGCAGCGGCTCACGGTACGGATAGCAGCCAGTGGGGCCGGGCAGCGGCACACCAGGCGGACCGCATCCCTGATCGCCGGGTTTACCCGTAATGGCATCGGGCAGGGTCAAATTCGGATCTCCGCCCTGTCCGGTGCGTGGATAGGGCACCGGCAGTGCCGGGGTGCCGGGCTGGCCCACGCCCGGGTCGACCAGTTGCGACGGCAGCAGCACATTGGGGTCGATACCGAGATCGGAGAACGCGGAGTCGATGAACGGCTGGGCGAACTGGCCAGGCGCGAGGTTGACCAGTGAGGCCTTGAAGAACGGTCCCGCGCCAAGCACCTCACCGAATGACATCGCATACCGCCGAAGCAGATACAGCGTGCGCTGCAGTTCCTTCTTGCGGTTGTCCAGGATCCCCAGCACGCCGTTGAGTTTGTCGACGGCCGGTTTGAGCTGCGTTCGATTGTCGTTGACGAGGCCGGATATCTGGCGTGACACGGCGGTGAGGTTGTTGAACAGAGCGTCGACGGAATTGCGTTGCGACAGAAGCTCGGCCAGCAGGGCATTGGTGTTGACGACGAGGCTGGCAATCTGATCACTGCGTTTGGCCAGCACCGCGGTGACCTTGTTCGCGTTGGCCAGCAAGTTGCGCAGTTGTGCGTCGCGGGTGTTGAGTGTGTCGGAGAACCTGGCCACGCCTTCCAGCGCGATTTTCAGGTCGGGCGGGGTGTCCTTGAATGTGTTCGCCAACGTCGTGAGCGCAGAGGACAACTGTGTGGTGTCCAAAGCGCTGATGGTGGTGGTGAGATCGCCCAATGCGTCTGGGAGGTCGTAAGGAGACTTGGTCCGTTCGATCGGAATGGTGCCGGTGAGGTTGCCGTCGCCGCGTGGAGTCAGTTCCAGGAACTTGGTGCCGAGCACAGTTTCGGTCTTGATCGCGGCTTCTGTCCTGTCACCCAGTTCGACGCCGTCGCGAACCGTGAAGTCCACGAGCACCTTTGTCCCCTGTAACCGGATGTCGGAGACCCTGCCGACGCCGAGGCCCGACACGCGGACGTCACTGCCGGGCTTGATGCCACCGGCTTCGGTGAAGTAGGCGGAGTAATCGGAGGTGCCTTTGATGAAGGGAATCTTGTCGTAGGAGAAGACGGCGATCACCAAGGCGATCAGGATGAGGGTGCCCACCGCACCGACGGCCACCCGGTTACGCTCTCCCAAGGGTTTGATTGTTGGTCGCTTCAGTGCTTTCCAGGTGAATCGCGTCATTTCGGTGTGCACCGTCCCGAGTCTTGGCCGGCGAGTTTGACGAACACGGGCTGGCCGCCTTTACCGTTGACTTTGAGAATCGCGTCGCAGAGATAGAAGCCGAAGTAGTCGCCGTATAGGCCGTTGCGGGCCAGCACCTGGTAGGCGTCAGGCAGCGTCCTGACCAAGTCGTCGACGTAGTCGTGATCGGCCATGATCTGGCCGGCGAATCGGTCGGTCTGCTGGACAGTGTCTTTGATCGGTTGGCGCGCGGCCGTCAAGAGGTCGGCAACGGATCCCGCCGCGGCGTTGATGTACGCCGTGCCTGTCGCAATGTCGCTCTTGCGCTCCGCCAGTCCCTGCACGAGCTGTGACAGCTTGTCCAAGCCTTCGGAGAACTGATCGTCTCGTGCGCCGAAGGTGCCGAGCACAGTGTCGAGGTTCGTGATGACTTGGCCGATGAGCTCGTCGCGGCCTGCGAGTGTCGAAGTCAGTGCGGAGGTCTGGGACAACACCGACGAGATGGTGCCCCCCTGCCCCTGGAACACCTGCAATAGTTGCCCGGTCAGCGCGTTCACCTGGTCGGGATCCAACGCGCGAAAGAGTGGGCGAAAGCCGCCGATAAGGGCATCGACGTCAAGCGCGGGCGAAGTCCGTGCCAGCGGAATCGTCTGTCCCGGTTGAAGTTTCCGCACCGACCCCGGCCCATCTTCGAGGGATAGGTAGCGGTCACCGATGAGGTTCTCATAGCGCACCGCCGCCTTGGTGCCCTCTGTGAGCGTCAGGTTCTTGTCGATCGCGAAGTCGACTGTGACGGTGCCGTCCTTGTGCAAGGTCAGGTCCTTGACCTTGCCGACCTCGACACCGGCGATCCGGACGAAGTTCCCACCCTTGAGGCCTGACACATTCGTGAACACCGCGCTGTAAGAGGCACGCGAGTCGAATCGAAATTGGCCGAACACCGTCACCAGAACGAACATGGAGATCAAGCACAGCACGATGAACAACGCCACGCGTATGGCGTTGCGGAGTGTCCTTTTTCTCATGGCTGCCCCTCCGGCGGCGGCGGCGGCGCGCCAGGCGGCGGTGGGTAGAGCGGTGTTCCGTCAGGCCCGTATTCCGGTGCGCCGTACGCCGGTGCACCGGGGTAGGCGGGGTACGGGCCGGGCGCGGGGCCGCCGGGGTACCGGATCCTTGGCGGCTCCGGATTTGCCTTGGTGACAGGGAAGTAGTTGGCAATGCCTGGGAAGCCGATGCCCGGATTGGGCCGGATATCGAGGCCAGTGCCGAACCCGGTGTCGGTGACTAGGTACTTCACCGGGAAGTTCTTGCTGACGTCGGGCAGCGAGCCGCAACTCGGCTTGCCACCGGGCCCGCCCGTAGCGTTGACGATCGGGAGGTTGTCCGGATAGCGGTAGGGATCGTCGCCCATCAGCAAGCCGGCATCCATGATCACTGATTTTCCATTGCCGCCCAATGCATCTCGGCCGCCATGATCCAGGAACCACTGGGCACCCTGGAACAGGCACTTGTAGGTCGGCGAGTACTTCATGAACAGGGCTGTCGTCGGATCGAGAATGTTGATCGCCCGCACCAGGTTCGTCTGGTTTCCACCGATCGTGTTGATACCCGATTGGGAGAAGCCGACCGCAGAAAGCAGCAGCGCATCGAGTGACTTGGCGTGAGTGGTGATCGTCGCGCTTGTCGTAGAGAACGAGTCAAAGATCGACAGGATGTCTTGCGCTGCATTCGAATACGCTTCGGCGGTCTTGCCGAACAGCTGCCATTCCTGCCGAACCGTCGGCATCCTCGGATTGACGGTGAGCAGCACGTTGTTCGAATCGGTGATGGCCTGACCAATGCGCTCGCCCTTGCCGCGCACCGATTCGGCGATCGCGGACAACACCGCGTTCAGCTTGACGGGGTCGACGGAGTGGACGACCGACTGCAGGTTCTCGAACACGGTGTTGACCTCGACGGTCACGTTGCGGGAGTGCAGCACCGCTCCCGGCGCCAACGGCTTCGAACTCGGATCGTCGGGCACGATGAGATCGACGTACTTGGCGCCAAACGCGGTGCTCGACTTGATCTCCGCCTCGACATTGCTCGGCAGGTACTGGAAAGGCCCAGGGTCCATCTTCAGATTCAGCTTGGACAGATTGTTCCCGGCCACAGTGTCGGCGCCTATGGTCGTGACCTCGCCAACCTGGACGCCGCGCAACTTCACCTTCGCGCCGTTCTCCATGACCAGACCGGCCCTGTCGGAGACCAACGTGAGTGGAACGGTCTTGCGCAGTGTTCCGTTGAACAGCAAGACCGTCAGCGTGGACAACGCCACGATGACAAGAAGTAGCACCGGCGCCCACCAAATGGGGTCGATCCTGTCGCGTCGGGACGAGTTGGTTCCCTCGATGGCCATTCCCATCACCCCGACAAGTGGAAATTGCCGGACTGTCCGTACACAGACAGCGTGATGGTCAAAAGGATGAAGACTCCCGCGGTGATCGACGTGCGCACCGCACGGCCGACGGCCTCGCCGACGCCTGCCGGACCGCCCGTCGCCGTATATCCGTAGTAGGTGTGCACCGCCATCACGGCGGCCGCCATCGACAGCGCCTCAATGAAGGACCACAACAGGTCGGTCGGCTGAAGGAACGTCGTGAAGTAGTGGTCGTAGACGCCCCGCGACTGTCCGTAGACGATCGTCGTGCCGAACCGGGTCGCCAGAAAGGACATCAAGACTGAGACGGTGTAGATCGGGATGACCGCCACCACTCCCGCCACGATGCGTGTGGAAGCTAGGTAGGTGATCGGCCGGATACCCATCACCTCGAGGGCGTCGATCTCCTCGTTGATGCGCATGGCGCCGAGCTGCGCGGTGGCGCCTGCACCGATGGTCGCGGCAAGGGCCACGCCAGCGGTCGCCGGTGCGATGAACCGCACATTCAGAAACGCCCCGAGGAAGCCGGTGAGCGCTTCGATCCCGACGTTGGAGAGCGTGTTGTACCCCTGCGCGGCGATCAGCGCGCCTGTGCACAGCGTGAGGAAGCCGATGATCGCCACCGTGCCGCCGATGATTGCAAGCGCTCCTGTGCCCATACCCATGCCCGCGATCAGCCGCAGCACCTCGCCCGGATAGCGCCGGACGGCATCGGGGGTGTTCGCGAGCGATTTGCCGACAAAGGCCGCCTGCTCACCAACCCTGCGGGTCGCGTCGACTACGCCACTGCGCGCCGCGCTGAACGGCGCGAAGTCCTTTTCGACTCGAGTACTCATGGAGCCACCTTCACGCCGAACGCGGTGGCCAAAATGTTGATGACGAACAATGCCATGAACGCGAACACCACCGTCTCGTTGACGGCATTGCCGACGGCTGTCGGCCCACCGCCGACGTGCAGCCCCTTGTAGCAGGCGATGAGACCCGCCGAGAGGCCGAACAGCAGCGCCTTGACCAATGAAACGACCACCTGCGGCAGACCTGTCAGCAGTGTCATCCCTGCGACAAAGGCGCCGGGCGTGACGTGCTGGATGTACACAACAAAGAAGTAGCTTCCTGCAAGACCGACGACAGCGACGACCGAATACAGCATCAGCGCAACGAAAGTCGCGGCCACCACCCGTGGCACCACGAGAGCACGGATGGGGTCGACGCCGATGACCTTCATCGCGTCGATCTCCTCGCGAATCGTCCTGGCGCCCAGATCAGCACACATAGCGGTGGAGCCAGCGCCGGACACGACGATCGCGGTCACCACCGGACCCACCTGCGTGACCGATGCCAGCGCCGCTCCGGCGCCCGACAGGTCGCCTGCGCCCACCTCGATCAACACGATATTCAGCGTGAAGACGATGAGGACCGTATAGGGAATCGATAGCACCAGCGTCGGGACGATCGACACCCTTGCCACGAACCAGATCTGGTCAAGAAGCTCACGCCACGCGAACGGCGGGCGAACCATCGCGGCGAAGGTCTCGCCGGCGAGGACGACGAAATCACCGATGGCGAAGGCGGGCTTGGACCAGGCGGTCCCCGTCACGGTTGACTGCCGAAGGACTGAGGCACCGGAGCTACCCCGATCGCCGAGCGGCGCACACGCATGCCGACGAGCGGCACTCGTCTACAGATCCCACACGCAGTCCAATCGTCGTCAAGCCTGTGCCGCACGCTAAGAGACCAGGGGTTAGCTGTCAATCGGACCTGCACTGCAAACGACAGCGTCAAATACCACAACTGGCTGGTTACCCCAACGCATTTGGTTTCGCTCATTTTGATCGAATCGGCCTGATTTAAAGTCTTGCCGGAGGCTGGTTGGGCCACCGGTAGGCTCGCGTGCATGAGCACAGCTGTCGACCCGGCGGTCCCTCCTAGCGGCGCGGGTTGCGTCGAGTGCGACGCGGTCGGCGGCTGGTGGGTGCACCTGCGGCGCTGTGCGGCATGCGGCCACATCGGGTGTTGCGATGATTCGTTGGCCCGGCACGCGACGGCACATTGGCGCGAGACCGGACATCCCATCATCCGGTCGTTCGAGCCTGGCGAGGATTGGTTCTGGAACTACGACGAGAACGAGTACTACGACGGGCCGGAACTCGCTGCGCCGGAATGCCATCCCGAGGACCAGTCCGTTCCAGGCCCTGCGAGCAGAGTTCCGCGTAACTGGGTCAACCTGCTGCGTGCCCGCAGCGACTGAGCACTCGTGGTCAAGACCGGCGGCGAAAGCACACTCACCGTACTGGTCGCGTTCGGTGCGAATCTCGCGATCGCCGTGGCGAAGACAGCCGCCGCAGCGGTAACGGGTTCGGCGTCGATGCTCGCCGAGGCCGCGCATTCGTGGGCCGACACCGGCAACGAAGTGTTCCTGATGATCGCCAACCGGCGGAGCGCCCGTCCCGCCGACGAGCGTCACCCCCTCGGCCACGGTCGAGAGGCATACGTGTGGTCGCTGCTCGCCGCGATCGGGCTGTTCGTCGTCGGTGCGTCTGTGTCGATCTGGCACGGTGTCAGCGAGCTCATCGGAGGCGAACAGGTCGAAGGCCGAAACTATGCGCTTGCCTATGGCGTGTTGGCCATTTCCTTTGTACTGGAGGGAATCTCGTTCCTCCAGGCTGTCCGACAGCTGCGGGCCGAAGCGCATCGTTTTGATCGCGACCTGCTCACACATGCACTGGCGACATCGGATCCGACGACGCGGGCGGTGTTCGCTGAAGATGCTGCGGCGCTGATCGGCATCGCCATTGCCGCTGCCGCTATCGGCATGCACGAACTGACTGGTGTCGCTGCATGGGACGCAATGGGCTCGATCCTTGTCGGCGGGCTGCTCGGTGTGGTCGCTGTGCTGCTGATCGACCGCAACCGCCGCTTTCTGACGGGTGAGCCCGGCTCCGAGTTCTTGTACAACGCGGCCATGACGCGGATTCAACAGCTGCCGGATGTCGCGTCGGTTCGGTACTTGCGACTCGAATTCGTCGGCCCCAAACAGCTTTTCCTCGTCGCCAGCGTCGACCTTGTCGGCGACCAAGCCGAGTCGTCGGTGGCCAAAATGCTCGGCAGACTAGAAGACGAGTTGGAGACCGACCCGTTCGTGGTCAAGGCCGTGCTGACGATTTCTGAGCCCGACGACGGGGACCGTCGACGCGAGCTCTAGCGCGCGTCCGCCAGCGCCTGCTGCGCGGCGTTGTAGCCCGGAATGAACGTGATACCAGGGCCGCCGTGACACCCCGCGCTGGCCAGGTAAAGCCCGTCAATCGGAATCGGTTGATCGACATAGCCTTTCGGCCCGGGCCGGTTGATGCCGATCTGGTCGGGATGGATCAGGCCGTGGCAGTAGTCGCCACCGGGAGCGCCGAACATCGTGCCCATGTGCTTGGGAGTGAACGTGGTGTGCCGGATGATCAGGCTTTCGAAATTCGGAGCAAGCCGGGTGATCTTGTCGATCACCCGCTGTCCCATCTCCACCTTCATCTCGCCGTAGCTCGACTGGCTCTCCTCGATCGGGAACCACAGCGAGAACGCCGAGACGGCGTGCTTCCCCGGCGGCGCGAGGTCCGGATCGTTGACCGACGGAATCTGCAGCGCTATCGCGGGGTCGGCGGGCACGATCCCGCGCCTGCAGTCTTCCCATTGCTGCTGCAGTTCCTCGGGCGTGCTGAAAATGCCGATGTTCGACTGCATCGCGGGATCGTTGAGCAATTCGTACGGCGACGCGAATTCCGGGATGCCATCGAGTGCGAAGTGCATCTGCAGATAGCTGCCGCGGTGATCGACACGGGAGAACCGTTCCCGGATGTCGGTAGGCACCGCGCTCCCGTCGACCAACCCGTTGACCGTGAGATCCGGTGCGACACCGGAGATAACGATCGGCGCGGTCAGCGTGGAGCCGTCCTCGAGGCGGACGCCGGTGACCCTGCCGTCGGCGACGGTGATCTCGTCGACCTTGCTGCGCAGCCGCAGTTCGCCGCCGTTGGAGGCGAATACGTCGCACAGGTGTGACGTCAGAGTCCCGATGCCGCCGCGCAGCTTTTTGACGAGCAGTGCGTTCTCGTCAGGAACCGCGAACCCGTATGCCAACGCCGCGGCCGTGCCCGGCGTCGCGGGTCCGCGGTAAGTGGTGTTGCACGCCAGGAGCGACAGCATGCCCCTCAGCGCACCGTTCTTCTCCTTGTCCGGCAGGTATCGATCCAGCACGTCGGTGACGGACCCAAACAATAGATCGGTGATCGTCGACCGTTCGAATTCGTTTGTGGCGCAGGCATACATCTCGTCGAGCGTCTTGGGCGGCTTACCCGCGTCGAAACGGCCGAGCGCCCGGGTCGGCGCCTGACACCAGGCCATTAGGCCGGCCATGCCGTTGACGGCCTCAGCGCCGTGTACCTCGTTGATATGCGTCAGCAGCTTCATCGGGTCGGTGTAGTAGACGAGGGGTTCGTCGCCGACGCCGCGCAGCGATACCGACATCACGTCGAGGTCGACATTGGGCAAATCGTCGAGCCCGAGTTCCCGGCTCACCGTCGCCGACGTCGGAATCTGCACCGACCCGGCGATCTCGAACTTGAAGCCGTCGAACAGCTCCACCGTCGACGCCATACCGCCGGCATAGAGCTTTGAGTCGAGGCACAGCGTGCGCAGGCCTGCCTTCTGGAGGAGCACGGCGGCGGTCAGCCCGTTGTGGCCGGCGCCAACGACAATCGCGTCAAAGTCCGTCATTGGCTGAGGCTGACACGCGTGCCGCAGTTTTGTCAATATTGACGAAACTTCCGATTCAGTGTGAGTCGCCGATCCCCTTGCTCAACGTCTCAAGGGCCTCGCGGCACAGCCGAGAGAGCTCGGGCAGCGAGCGTTCCTCCCCGAGCATCCATACCTCCATCGCGCCGAAGACGGCGGCCGCGATACAACGCGCCGTCACGGTGATGTGCATCCGGTCATCCGTGCCCGCCTTCGGCGGGTTGTCGATCGTGAGATGTTGCTGGATGGCCTCGGCGAAGTCGGCCTCGACCTGACGGATGTGCCGGACGATGCGGCTCGGATCGAGCTCTTGGGCGCGCAGCGAGGCGATCTGCGTGACCGCCCAATCGTCATACGGCCTCGCCATGATCGCCGACTGCACGGACTCGATGATCGACTCGTCGGGCGACCTGGCCGCCAGCGCGCTGCGGAACCAATGCGCACCCGCGTCGTAGTCGGCGAACAACAGATCGTGCTTCGACGCGAAGTGCCGATAGAACGTCCGCAGCGATACCCCGGCGTCGGCCGCGATCTCCTCGGCCGACGTTTCCTCCACCCCCTGCGCAGTGAACCGAACCACGGCAGCCCTTCGCAGCGCTTCGCGCGTGCGCTCGCTGCGCGCCGTTTGGGCTGGCCGGACCATGTGCAGAAAGTACCTCACCGCGGTTATGTCAATATTGACAAAACTCAATTCGGCCGAAAGACTCCGGCTATGGTCTCCCTTTTCGTGCACGCGCTATTGGGCATCATCGTCATCGTCGCGATCGTCAAGACGAATCCGGCGATCTTCTCGCGCGTTCCCACCGGAGCGCCGCCGGCGACGCCGGAGGTCATCTTCTACGTCGTTGGCATCATGTCGCTGCCGCTGTGCTGGTACTTCAACATCCGCTACGTGTACGGATACTCCGACAACCCGTTCTGGGGCCAGGGCGACTGGTCGGAGTTCATCAGATTGGGGTATGCGAACCCCGCGTCCAGTTCGCAGGTCGCCGACTACACGATCGCCAACGTCATCGTGTTGCCGCTGTTCACGATCATCGACGGTCGAAGACGCGGCATCCGCCACCCGTGGCTGTTCTTCGTCTCGAGCCTGTTCACCAGCTTCGTGTTCGGTTGGACGTTCTACCTGGCGACCGTCGAGCGGCAACGCAGACACCAACAAGCAGCGGTGCCCGTCAACTCGCCCGCGTAAGGCGCAGCGGTCCAGCAGACTGCACACGTGAAGGTTCACCACCTCAACTGCGGAACGTTGTACCCGTACGGCTGCGGCGAGATGGTGTGCCACGTCCTGCTGGTGGAGACCGGCAGCGGGTTGGTATTGATCGACACCGGCTTCGGGCCGAAGGACTGCGACGATCCGGCCCGGCGGGTTGGACCGTCCCGATACCTCATCCGCCCGGTGCTCAAATATGGGGAAGCCGCCGCCAATCAGGTCGCGCAGCTCGGGTTCCGCCGCGACGACGTGCGCCATATCGTCATAACCCATTTCGACGGTGACCACATCGGCGGCCTATCCGATTTCCCCGAGGCCCAGATCCACGTCACCGCCGCGGAGGCGTTCGCCGCGATGCGAGCACCGTCGCGTAGCGAACGGTTCCGCTACCGCAAGGTCCAGTGGCGCACGGCCCGAAGATCGTCGAGCACACGCCGGACGGTGAGAGGTGGCGGGGATTCGCCGCGGCGAAGGAACTCGACGACGTGTCGCCGGGCATCGTGCTGATATCGCTGCCCGGGCACACCCGCGGCCACGCCTGCGTGGCAGTCGACGCAGGCCACCGCTGGGTGGTGCACTGCGGAGACGCCTTCTTTCACCACGGTACGGTCGACGGAACCGCCCGTATGCCGCGAGCACTCGCCGCATTCGAGACGGTGACCGCATTCGATCGGAAGATGATGCGACAGAACCACGCTCGGCTCACCGAGCTGTATCGACGACGGGAGCCAGACATGCTGATGGTCTGCTCACATGACCGCACGCAGTATGTACAAGCCCAAGCCACCGCCTAAGGAGTTCGAATGCACGTCACATCGCAAAAGACCGTCGCCGCACCGATCGAAACCGTGTGGGACACGCTGAGCGACCACGTCGGAATGAGCGAGTGGGGTCCCGTCACCGTGACGATGGACAAACTCGGCACCGCAGACCCCAATGGCGTTGGGGCGATTCGGCGTATCGCGTCGGCAGGCCCTGGTCCGGACATCGTCGAGGAGGTCGTGACTTTCGAGGCGCCCAACCTCTTCGGCTACAAGGCCCTGTCCGGCACCCCGTTTCCGGGTTACGCCGGCGAGGTACGGCTGACGCCTGCGGGGTCTGGCACCCACATCAACTACACCGTCTCAACAACCGCCAGCTTCCCGCTGGTCAAGGCGCCGCTGGCGGTGATCTGTCAGGTGCTGCTTCGCCTGCTCGCGCGCGCGTCCACCAAGAAAAGCAAGTAGTCAAGGAGAGATCATGATCACCGACGATCTGCGGCAACGTCGCCTCGCGGTCATCCGCGAGCACATGGACACCGAGGTGACCAAAGAGTTCGACGCCACACTGGCGACGTTCAACGGCCATCCGCATTACGAGATCATGGCCACCGGTCAGGTCTTCGACGGCGACGAAGAGGTGATGGGCTACTACCTGACGACCCGGACAGCGTTCCCGGACCAGCGGCACGACAATTCCCGCTTTCACGTCGCTGACGACGCGGTCATCGTTGAATTCGATCTGCTCGGAACAAATCTCGGCGAGTTCTATGGCCTGCCGCCCACAGGCAAGACGTTCCGAGTGCCGATCATCGCGGTCTTCTTCTTCGAGGGCGACCGCATCGTCAACGAGCGCATCTACTTCGACTCGGCCAGCTTGGTCACCCAGATCGGCCGCGGAGAACTGCTCGCCCTTGCCGCAAGTGGCGATGCCTGAGTCAGGCTCGCGGTGAAGGTCCACCACCTCAACTGCGGCAACATGCGCATGCCGACCGCCCCTATGGTCTGCCATGTGCTGCTCATTGAAACCGACAACGGACTGGTGCTGGTCGATTCCGGCTTCGGCTCGCACGACTGCCTGGATCCCGCGAAGCGCGTTGGACCGACCCGACATGTCGTCCGGCCGCTGTTCGACCACGGGGAAACCGCCGCGCACCAGATCGAACGCCTCGGCTTCCGTCGAGAAGACGTCCGCCACATCGTGATCACCCACCTCGACGTGGACCACATCGGCGGGCTTTCCGACTTCCCCGATGCCGACATCCACGTCACCGCCGCCGAAGCCCTCGGCGCGATCCGGTCGCCGTCATGGCGCGAGAAGATCCGCTACCGGTCCGCCCAATGGGCACACGGGCACAACATCGTCGAACACCATCCGCACGGCGAGAAGTGGCGTGGCTTCGCCGCCGCCAAGGAACTCGACGAAATCTCGCCAGGCATTGCGCTCATCGCGTTGCCCGGCCACACCCGCGGTCACGCGTGCGTTGCAGTCGACGGCGGCCACCGCTGGGTGCTGCACTGTGGCGACGCGTTCTATCACTACGGCACCCTCGACGGGAAGTCCCACGTGCCCCGCGCGCTGACGGCGATGGAGTCCTTCATCGCGTGGGATCTGAAGAGGGTGCGGGACAACCATGCCCGCCTGGCCGAATTGTATGAGCGCCAAGACCCCGATCTGTTCGTCGTCTGCTCCCACGATCCGACGCTATTCAAGCGCGCGCTCGCGACCGCATGACCGCCTACGGCACCAACACCACCTTGCCGACATTCTCGCGTGCCGCCAGAATCCGGTGAGCCTCACCGGCTTTGGCGAACGGTACCGCCGCGTGGACTACGGGTTCGACGACACCGTCGGAGATCGCCTGTGACAACGGCTCGATCCACGGTTGGAGCGTGCCGCGGTCGTCCCACAGCGTAAGCATGTTCAAGCCGATGACGGCCTTGGACTCGCTGAGCTGCTTGACCAGGTTGAACCCGCGCAACATCGGCAGCAGCTGCGGGAGCGCAGTACGTAGCGACCGCTTCTCCCCCTGCTGCAATGCGGAGACGCCGTAACCGACGAGCCGGCCGCCAGGACGTAGCAGGTCATACGAGCGCTTCAGGGACTTGCCGCCGATGGCGTCCAGCACAATGTCGTAGGGCGGCAAGCCTTTCCACCAGCCGTCGCGGCGATAGTCGATGGCGCGGTCTACGCCCATCTCGGTGAGTCGCTGATGCTTGCCTGGCGACGCGGTGCCGTGGATCTCCGCACCGGCGGCCTTGGCCAACTGGATCGCCGCAATGCCGACGCCGCCTGCCGCCGCGTGGATCAACACCCGCTCGCCCGCCCGTAGTGAACCGTAACCGTGCAGCGCCGCCCACGCCGTGGCGTAGTTGACCGGTATCGCGGCACCCTGCTCGAAGCTCAACGTGTCGGGCAGGGGGACGGCATCGGCCGCCTGCACGTTGACGATCTCCGCGTAACCGCCGAACCGGGTGCCTGCGAATACCCGCTGCCCCACCCGTGCGGGATCGACGCCGTCGCCTACGGCATCGATGGTCCCGGCCACTTCGTAGCCGACGACGGCGGGCGGCTTCGGTGCCTCGGGATAAAGGCCGACCCTGGCGAGGTGGTCGGCGAAGTTGACCCCCGCCGCGCGGACCGCAATGCGCACCTGCCCGGGGCCGGGCGGCGGCGGATCAGGACGTTCCTGCAGTTGAAGGACCGACAGGTCACCGTGCTTTGTGATTACGACCGCGCGCATGCGAATTCACCCTTCATGAAGTAGTCGTGGCGTTCAGTACTTCGGCATGTCGCTCTGACCTGCTGTGGATCCGCCGATAGACCACCGCGCGGCCGCCTCCGCTCGGCGCGAATGCGACGCCGCGGCTGTGCAACCGCTCCTCCCGCGCGTTCGTCGGCACAAGCCGGAACTCCCGCAGCATGGTGCGAAGGACGACGTTCATCTCCATGTTCGCGAACGCTGCGCCAAGGCACCGGCGGGTTCCGCCGCCGAACGGCACCCACGAGTACATATCCGGACTCTCGGTCAGGAACCGGTCCGGGTCGAACCGGTCGGGGTACGGGTAGGCGTTCTGGTGGGTCAGTGGTATGTCGACCTGGACGGTGTACCCGTGCGGAATCACCCACTGCCCCAACGACATATCCGGTGCGATGACCTGCCGGGCCGCGCCGTCGATGACCGGTCGACTGCGCTGCACCTCGTGGATGGTGGCCTGCATCAGGTCCGAGCCGCCCGTGTCGACCTCATCGACCAACCGCCTCAACACGCCGGGATGTCTGCGCAACCGTTCGACCGCCCACGCCAATTGCGTTGCGGTGGTTTCGTGTCCGGCGGCAAGCAGGGTGAAGAGCTCGTCTGCGAGATCGCCGCGCGACATCGCCGTTCCGTCCTCGTACCGTGACTGCAGCATGAGCGACAACACGTCGTCGCGCTGTTCGAGGTTCGGGTCTGCGGCGACGCGATCGATCAACGACTCGACGATCACGTCGAATTCCCGCCGCAGGCCGAGGAATCGGCCCCACGGACTCCACGGACCCAGATCGCGGTGCAGGAACGGCAGGAAGACAAGCTGCGATCCCAATGCCACCAACGGAGGCATCACCTCGCGCAGCGCATCGAACTCGGCACCCTGGGCCCCGAACACCGCTCGCAGGATCACGTTCAAGGTGATCCGATTCGTCGAAGGGAGAACCGCAAACTCCCGCCCCTCGGGCCAGGTGGCGATCTCCTTGAGAGTTTCCTCTTCGACCAGGTTCTCGTAGGCGCGCATCCGCTTGCCGTGAAACGGCGGCACGAGCAGCTTGCGGCGCCTGCGATGCTCCTCGTCCTGCAGCCCAAACGTCGAACCCGGTCCCAGCACCAGGTCGAGATTCGGTTCCACATTGCGCACGACATCGGTTCGCGTCTGGAAGAACTGCTTGACCAGAACGGGATCACTGATGATCACCGTCGGACCGAAGAAGGGCAGCTTCACGGTGAATGCAGTGCCATAACGCTTGCCAAGCGCTTGCATGAACCGTCGGCGCGAGGCCAGGTACGCGGCACCCTGAACGGCGACCGGCCAGCGAGGCCCGGGAGGCAGGTGCGCCGCAGTGGTCATGGCACGGTCACTTCGGCTGCGGCGCTGGCCCGGCTGCGTCGCCGCAGCACCGACTCAAGTTGTCCCAGCAGGTCGTAATAGCGCGTCGGCGCAAGGCGACCGAGGGTGTCGAACAGATACGCGTCGGGGCCGACGAGGATGCGCGCCTTGCCCTGTTCCACTCCGCGGTGGATGATCTCGGCGGCCTTGTCCGGCTGCGTCAGCGTGATAGCGGCGAACTCCTGCACCATCTGATCCTGGGTGCGGCCACGGCCCTCTGGATCCTTGCGCCAGCGGGCGTTTCGCACGATGTTGGTGTTGATGCCGCCTGGGTGCACGTTGATGGCGGTCACCCCGGTATTGCGCAGCTCCTGGCGAAGCGAGTCGGTGAAGCCGCGGACAGCGAATTTCGCCGAGCAGTAAGCACTTTGGTTGGGCATGCCGACCAGGCCGAACACGCTAGACGTGTTGACGATCGCTCCTTCGTCCTGCTCGACGAGGAACGGCAGGAACGCGCGGGTGCCGTTGACCACGCCGTGGAAGTTGATGTTCCACAGCCAGTCGTCGTCCTCCGGCACGGTGTCCAGCACGCTGGAGGAGGTGGCGACGCCTGCGTTGTTGAACACCGCGCCGAGCGGCCGCGGCGCCCAGTCGTGGACCTCAGCTGCGAAGTCACGCTGCGCTTGGGCGTCGGCCACGTCAAGCACCCGCAGCAGAGCCGGTCCGTGCAGTGAGGCCTCGGTTTCCTTGAGGCCCTTCTCGTCGATGTCGGCGATGGCGACGGGGCAGCTGTGCGCCGAAAGCCGTTGCGCCAGGGCCCTGCCGATGCCGGACGCCGCGCCGGTGATGACGGCCGTGCGGCCACTGATCGTGCGCTTGGTTTTGCTCATGCGTGCTCCTCGAGTTCGGTGTGAGTGACGGGGGCGAATGTGGCGTGCTCGGTGATGAGGTCGATGATTCGGCCCCACGCACCGATGGGCAGGTCGTGGCCGAGGCCGATGATCGTTTCCAGGCTGGCGCCGGGGATCGCTCGCGCGGTCGCCGAGCCTCCCGTCGGATGCACCATACAGTCGCGGTCGCCGTGGATGACGAGAGTCGGAACATCGATGTCGCCGAGTTCTGCGGTGCGATCCCCAGACGCGAAGATGCCTGCGAGCTGCCGGGCGATGCCCGCTGGGCTGGGGTCACGGTCCCACGCGATGCCCGCGTACTCGCGCACCGCGTGCTCGTCGTACGGGAAGCCGTGGGAACCGATGTGTCGGAACATGTTCGCGGCACGGTCCATCGCCTCGGCGCGCATGCGCGGCGGGCGTGACGTCAGCATCCGTCGCCAGGTCGACATCGCCGGACGGCCAAGACTTGGCGCGCCTGTGGTCGACATGATTGACGTCAGCGTACGAACCCTGCCAGGGTGGTGCGCGGCGACGGTCTGGGCGATCATTCCGCCCATCGAGATGCCGACCAGGTGCGCATCGACGTAGCCGAGTGCGTCGAGCAGCCCGACGGTGTCGCGGGCCATGTCGCCGAGGTGGTACTGGTTACGGCCCCTGAACATCGCCACCGGGTTCGGCGGCGGATACCTCATGTGGGTCGCCCGGCCTGCGTCCCTGTTGTCGAACCGTGTCACTCGGAAGCCACGTCCGGCCAGGGCTACGACGAAATCGTTTGGCCATGAATGCAATTGCTGGCCGAGGCCGGCGATCAGCAGGATCGGTGGGTCGGCCGGGTCGCCGGTCTGGTCGTAGCACAGTTCGATGCCGCGGCCGACGTCGACGAGCACCTCCTCGCGCGCGGTCATGCCGAGGCTCGCTGCGTCTGGCCCGCGGTCGATGAGCGCTTCGCCGTTCGCCGATACACCACAGCGCGGCCGCCATGCGCGGGCGCCGTCGCGACTCCACGCGAGTGCAGGCGTTCGCCGGGGGCGTAGGTGGTGCCGAAGTCGAATTCACGCAGCAGCGTTCGCAGCGTGACGTTCATCTCCATGTTGGCGAACGCCGCACCGATGCAGCGGCGGACGCCGCCGCCGTAGGGAATCCACGCGTAGTTGTCCGGCGGGTTGCCGACGAATCGGTCGGGATTGAAGGCCTTGGCGTCAGCGAAGCTGTCCTCATAGGCGTGCGCCAGCGAGATGCTGGCAAGAACGGCGTGGCGCTCCGGAATGACCCACTCCCCCAGCCGAATCCGGGTCTTTGTCATCCGAGCGGTGCCGTTGATCACCGGGCGGGCGCGCTGCACCTCCCAGATCGTGGCCTGCACCAGCTCGGAGCCTCCGGCGTCGACCTCGGCGGTTAATCGCGCGAGCAACCGCGGGTGGCGGCGCAGCCGCTCGACCGTCCACGCCAGCGTCGTCGCAGTCGTTTCATGGCCGGCGGCCAGTAGGGTCAGCAGCTCGTCTGCGACATGATCGTCGGAAATCGGTGACCCGTCCTCATAACGTGCCTGCAGCATCAGCGAGAGGACATCGTTGCGGTCGTCGAACTTCGGGTCGTTTCGGATGTCGGAGATCAGCCGCACGATGATGTCGTCGTAGCGCTGGCGATACGACGTCAGCTTCCCGCCAGGGCTCCACGCGCCGAAGTCCCGGCGCACGATCGGAGGCATCACGGCCAGTCGGGATGCATTCAGCACCATGGGCGGCAGCAGCTCTCGCAGTTCGTCGAGCGCTGCACCCTCGGCGCCGAACACCGTCCGCAGGATCGCGTTGAGGGTTATGCGCATCATCGACGGCATGGTCTCGAATTCCCTGCCTTCGGGCCACGACGCAGTCTCGCGCAACACCTCTTCTTCGACGATCGCCTCGTAGGAGACCATCCGCTTGCCGTGCAACGGCGGGACGAGAAGCTTGCGGCGTTCGCGGTGCTCGGTGCCATCGAGGCTGAATGTAGAGCCGGGACCGAACATCTCACCGAGCACGCCCGCCCTGGCAATGAGATCGGTGTTTGTGGTGAACAGATCCTTGATCAACACGGGATCGCTGACCACGACGGTGTCGCCGAAGATCGGCAGCCGCAGCGTGAACGCCGACCCGTATCGCTTGGCAAGCGCGGCAACCGATTTCTCTCGGGCGGCGACAAAGCCAACGCCCTGCAGGAGCTTCGGTATCCGCGGCGCGGGAGGCAGTCTCACCGGGTCCGTAGTCGCCACAGCCATATCGTCACCCTCCGTGCTGGTACTCCAAGGTACCGAGCCACGGTACGCCTTAGTACCGAAGTTGACAAGCCCCCTTTCCACACGCGTCCAATAGTGGTACCGTCTGGTACCGACACTGGTACTTGGCCGTACCAGCTGGCCTGACGAGAGGTGCCGCCCAATGACGAGTGAGCCGATCGAATACACCGACGTCCTGATCGTCGGGGCGGGATTGTCCGGCGTCGGCGCCGCGTGCCAGCTGCGCCAGGAGTGCCCGGACAAGTCGGTGGTCATCCTCGAAGCCCGCGACGCCGTCGGCGGCACCTGGGACCTGTTCCGCTACCCGGGCATCCGATCGGACTCCGACATGTTCACCCTCGGCTACCGGTTCCGGCCGTGGACCGATGCAAAGGCGATCGCGGACGGCCCAAGCATTCTGCGCTACATCCACGACACCGCCGAGGAGTTCGACGTGCAGCGGCTCATTCGGCTGAATCACCGTGTGGCGAATGCCAACTGGGACAGCGACGAAGCCAGCTGGACCGTGCAGGTACACCGCACCGATACCGACGAGCTTGTCACGATCAGCTGCTCGTTTCTGTACGTCTGCACCGGCTACTACCGCTACGACGAGGGTTTCAGCCCGGAATTTCCTGGCGTTGAACACTTTCGCGGGCCGGTGATCCACCCGCAACACTGGCCGGAGGATCTCGACTACCGCGGCAAGCGAGTGGTGGTCATCGGCAGTGGCGCCACCGCGGTGACGCTGGTGCCCTCGCTGGCCGAATCGGCCGCACACGTGACGATGCTGCAGCGCTCGCCGAC
Source organism: Mycolicibacterium moriokaense (assembly GCF_003201655.1). GTDB lineage: Bacteria > Actinomycetota > Actinomycetes > Mycobacteriales > Mycobacteriaceae > Mycobacterium > Mycobacterium moriokaense_A. The sequence continues at coordinate 49,072 of NZ_QJJU01000012.1, read as the reverse complement.
CTATGTCGCATCGCGGCCCGCGAGTGATGCGATCGCCGATCGGCTGCGGGCGCGGCTGCCGCAGAAGCTTGCCTACGCAATCGTGCGGTGGAAGAACGCATTACAGGCGATCGCGATCTTCAACCTGAGTCGCCGCCGCCCCCAGATGATGAAGTCGATGCTCCGCAAGGCCGCGGTCAAGCAGCTGCCCGAGGGCTACGCCGTCGACACCCATTTCGCGCCGTCGTACAACCCGTGGGACCAGCGGATGTGCCTGATTCCCGACGGCGATCTGTTCACGGCCATCCGCGACGGCCGTGCGTCGGTCGTCACCGACCACATCGACACCTTCACAGAGTCCGGCATCCGGCTGGAGTCGGGCGCAGAGTTGGAAGCCGACATCGTCGTCAGCGCCACCGGCCTGAACCTGCTCGCCATCGGCGGGATGCAGCTCGAGGTCGACGGGCACCCGGTGGAACTGTCAAAGACGGTGTCCTACAAGGGCATGATGCTTTCCGGCGTGCCGAACTTCGCGTGGACGATCGGCTATACGAACGCGTCGTGGACGCTGAAGGCCGACTTGGTGGCCGAGTATGTGTGCCGGCTGCTCAAGCACATGGACGCCGATGGCTATTCGGCGGTGACGCCCGACGCTGCAGGCGCGACCGCGACCAACCCGTTCCTGGACCTGGCATCCGGATATGTGACGCGCAGCCTCGACGAGCTGCCCAAGCAGGGCGAGCACGCACCATGGCGGCTGCATCAGAACTACGTCAAGGACGTCCGCTTACTGCGCCGCGGCCCCATCGACGATGGTGTCGGGTTCACTGCGGCCGTATCTGTCACGGACGATCGGGCGAGGAGCATCGCGTAATGCGCGTCGAGTGGGACGAAAGCCGTTGTGCCCTATCCGGTTTGTGCACTGGCTTGGCGCCCGATGTGTTCAGCCTCGATGACGATGCCCGGCTGGCCGTCAGTACCGAGCTCGATGACGAGCAGCTGCAGGCGGCTCAGGATGCCGCCGACTCATGCCCGACTCAGGCGATCACAGTCGCCGGCTAGTGGACGCGCGGAGCAAGCAGCGCAATCGACCCGTCCACGGCTTCCTCGGTGACGTCGCTCATCCGGCCGCCCTCCTCGACGGTGATCGCGGTGAGTTCCTGCAATCCACCAAGCAGCATGATGATGCGTTGCCGCGAGAATGGACCGACGCCCGCGGCGCGGAATTCGGTGTTGTCGCCCAACGTCCGAACCATCTCGATGAAATTCTCCATCGCATCGCGCTGTAGCCCGCGCGCGGCGTCGCCCAGTGACGGCACGTCGCGGATCCAGCTCAGCATCAGCGAGGACCGGGATTCTCCTGACGAGATCCACGCCTCGATCGCCTGCCGCACCTGACTTCGCCACGGCGCGTTCGCGTCGACGGCGGCCGATATCTGCCTGACCTGCTCGGCGTTCGCATCGGTGAGAAGCGCGACAAAGCAGGCTTCCCTGCTCTCGAAGTGTTCGTAGAAGGTGCGCCGCGACGTCCGCGCCCGCCGCACGATATCGGCGACCGTCGTGCGCGGATACCCGTCCTCGGCAATGCCCTCCTCGAGGGCATCAAGGAGACGTTGGCGGAAGTTGCTCTTATCCTCGTCAGCGCCTCTCATGTCACAGGCATCGTACTGCGACGTGCGAAAACGACCTGCGCATACTGCTTGGTGGCCAGGGCCGGGATCGAACCGGCGACCTTCCGCTTTTCAGGCGGACGCTCGTACCAACTGAGCTACCTGGCCGGAAGGCATCGGTGTGCCTCGCCGTGGTGGCGACCCTGACGGGACTCGAACCCGCGACCTCCGCCGTGACAGGGCGGCGCGCTAACCAACTGCGCCACAGGGCCTTACTGTGTGCTACTCCCACCGCGGTGGTCGTTGCGTGTACCCCCAACGGGATTCGAACCCGTGCTACCGCCGTGAAAGGGCGGCGTCCTAGGCCACTAGACGATGGGGGCCCAATCCGAATCTCTCCGGGGTACTCGCAGCGCGATGACGCTGGGAGCCTCGATAGCTTAGGTTACCGGGACCCCAATCCTCAAACGAAGCTGCCCGAGCAACCCAGTATCCTGATCCTCCGCGCCCCTATAGCTCAGTTGGTAGAGCTACGGACTTTTAATCCGCAGGTCCCAGGTTCGAGCCCTGGTGGGGGCACCAAAACGTAGTACGGCTCATCGTTTGTTGATCGTTTATGGTGCGGTCGAGCAGTTCGGCTAGCGCGGCGTGCGTCCGGCCGCCGCTCATGCACTTGTCTTGGGTCATGGACACCTTGGCGTGCCCCAGTTGGTCGGCACCGACCCATGCGGACAGCCCGTCATCGCCGATCAGGTCCGCGACCGTCTTGCGGAACGAGTGCCAAGTCACCTCGGGTACGCCGAGCTCGTCCGGACGCGTGGAGACGCGGGCGTCAGTCCGCCAGCGGATGTCGCGGCCACCTCGCGTCGACAGCCTTCGGACGCAACGCGGTTTTGAGTTTTCTTAGTGCGGCGCGAACGCTAACGCTCCATGTTGCTATCACACGGTGGGCTGCGGCGGGTTGCATGGTTCGTACGGTAAGACGCCGGCGGCAGCGTGTGACTACGACTCGCTGCGCGGTGCCGGAGATGAACCGTATTCGTGACGCTGTCGTGACGTCTAGCGGGCTGAGCCCTACGTCACCGAGTTCTTTGGTTTGGGCGGCGGATAAACCGACCTGGCAATCGTCGCCGAGATCCAGCCGATCAGCCAACCGCCAGCCACCAGCAGAAAGGTGTGCAGGCGGTCGGGATAAGCGACTGCGACTAGGACCAGAATCACGGCCCACACGGCCGCACAACCGATGCTGTAGCCGGTGTAAGTCTTGCGCCACGACATAGCAACAAGGCTAGGACCGGATTCTGTGGACGCACAGGGCAAGTTGGTGCGTGCAGGTCAGTCGCCGCCGTGGCCACCCTTCTTGTGGCCGTTGCCGTTTCCGTTCTCGCCACGCTTCTTTGGGGGCGGCGGTTCCTCCACGAGCACCGGCGTCGTGGTTGCCGGCAGCACCGACGTCGTCGGGGGCGGGGCCACCGTAGTGCTGGTGGTGACGGGCTCGGGCACGGCCGTACGCGACGCCGAATCGACGATGAATGCGATCGCAGCCACGAGCACCGCGATCACCCCGGCCGCGAGGAGCCACCATCGCGACCGCTTACGACGCGCGGGCACCACCATCGTCGTCGGCTCCGGCAGCGGGGCCGCCAGCACCCGCGTCGGCGGACGCATGACTTGCCCGACCCCGCCGGCCAACGCTGCCCTCATTTCATCGGCGCTGCCGAAACGCCACCCCGGCTCGCGGGCCATCGCGCGATCGATCGCCACCGCCAGCGCCTGGTCGACGTCGGGACGCAGCGCGGCCAGCGGCGTGGGCGTGTCCTCGGAGACGGCGCGGGCCAACTCGGCCAGGTTCTCCTGCGGGAAGGCCCGGCGCCCGGTCAACGCTTCGTAGCCCACGACCCCGACCGCATACAGGTCGTCGGCAACGGACGCCGGCCCGCCAGCGATCCGGTCGGCGGACAAATACGCCATGGTGCCGACGATCTGGCCCGTCAGCGTGTTGGCGGATCCTGCGCTCTTTGCGATGCCGAAGTCGGCCACCTTCGCATCACCCAACGCCGAGAACAAGATGTTCGCCGGCTTGATATCGCGATGCAGGATGCCTGCCGCGTGGGCCGCGGCAAGCGCCGACAGCACGTCGTCCAGGATCGACCGCACCTGCGGCTGCGGCAACGGTCCCCGCGCGATGGCATCGGCCAGCGTCCGCCCGGACAATCGCTCCATGACGATGTAGGGCGTTCCTGCGTGCTCCCCGCTGTCGTGGACGGACACGATGTGCGGATGGTTGAGCGCCGCGGCCGCGCGCGCCTCGACCTCGAAGCGCATCCGGTTGTCGGGCTCTGTGATGAACACCGGGTGCAGCAGCTTGACCGCGACCGGACGGTCGAGGCGGATATCCCAGCCGTCGCGGACCTCTGCCATGCCGCCGCGCCCCAGGGTGCCCCGCAGTTCATAGCGGCCACCAAGTAGCTCTGGCGCCTGCATACCTCAAAGCTAGCCGGTCTGCGCCGGCGTCAAACATTGACTACGTGCTGATATGCGGCGCGGGGATGGCGATCGGCGCTGGCGTCGCGATGAACTCGACAGCGTTCGCGATGCCTTCGGCTATCGCCTCGATTACGTGCACACCGACGGTCAGCGGAGTCAACATCACCGTCAGTGGTGTCGGCGGCGGCGTGTAGGCCTGCGTCATCGATGAGGCCGTCGTCGCCGACGCAGGTGCGGCCGCGGAGATACACGCCCCCAGCCCTAAGGCCACCGCGGCGATCAACGAGATCACCGCACAGCCAAGGGACCGGATAACGCGCACACGAGAATCGTGCCCCATAAAGCGCCAAAGGCATAGCGGAAAACGCCGAACCGTTACCGCGCAGGCACGGTGGGCACTACTGCGGTGTTCGGCCAGCAGCCCAGCGGGCCGGTCGTCCTTCTCTCGAGGGAAACTTCCGCCGAATCGTAGAATCAACTTCGATGCTCTACCAGCACGTCCACAGGTCTTTCTTGCGACGGCACCCCGTGGTGGCCGGCGCCGGGTTGTTGTTGACGCTGTGGTGGCTGAACAACGGCTGGTATGAGGCCGTGGCCGTCACGGCGATCCTCGGCTTGCTGATCTTCGTCGCGCGCCGCAGGCGGGCTCTCGTTGTCCGCGACGCGGGGTTGCGGGCCCGCGCCGAATTCGAGTACCGAATGAGCCTTGCCGGTGATCCCCGCGGCGTCTTCGGCCGCTACCCGCCCGTGCAGCCGGGCTGGTTCCCCGATCCGCAAAACCGTTCTCAGATGCGCTATTTCGACGGCGCGCAGTGGACGCCCTACGCACGGCCGCGGTAGGTCGGGTTCAGACCTCGGGGCAGTAGTGCATCGGCTGGCCGCGCCTGTCAAGCGGCGGCAAGTTGCGCGCAGGCGTCTGCGGCAGTGGCGTGTCGACGGGGACGCGTCCCGATGCGCGGTCAAGACCGGCGCGCGCGCGTGGATGCTTGCGAGCCCGTTTCGGCAAGAGCGAGAACATGATTCGCACCACACCGCAGAAACGACGGTGCAACCATTCGTCGCGACCAGACCAGCTGAAGCCGAGCAGGTCGCGCACCGGCTGGTCGTAGAGGCCGATGCACAGCCATCGCATGAGCGGAGCGATGATGCGGCGCTGCATCGGCGTGTACACCGAGTCGGGAACCCGCTGCATGAACCACGGCTTTCCGTAACTCTCGAGGGCGAGCACATCGCGGGTTGCGTTGTTGTCCTCTAACACGTTGCAGCACATGTGATCCCAGTAGACCTGGAAGTCCTCCCACGTCTCGGGCACTGGACGCATGCTCATCCCGTACATCCGGTACCACGCGACGTGCTCGTCGAAGAGCTGATGCTTCTCGTCCTCGGTGATCCCTCCGCAGAACTTGTCCGCGACGAGGATGGTACCGACGAAGAACGTCGAGTGTGCCCAGTAGAAGACGTCGGGGTTGAGCGCGTGGTAGCGACGGCCCTTCGCGTCGACGCCCTTGATGTCGGTGTGGTACTCGCGCACCTCGGCACCGGTCAGCGGGGCGCGGTCGCCGTCGAAGACCACGCCGCCGATCGGATACAGCGACCGCAGCACCCGCTGCCACGGTTCGCGGGTGAAGGTCGAATGCTCCTCGACCGCCGCACCGAGCTGCGGGTGCATGTTCTGCATCGAGCCGGCCCACGGGCCCTGCAGCATGCCGCGCCAGTCGCCGAAGTACTTCCAGGTCAGCGAGCCCGGCCCGAGGGGCTCGGGGGGCGCGTCGTATCCGCCGGGTGCGATCGGGCAGCCGGACGCGGGTGAGGTGGATCCGGTGGTCACCGGGCACGCCTCAGACGTATCTTGAGTCACTGATGAGCTTCCGCCATTCTGACGTAAATTCTGACTACGGGTGTTGTCACCCAGTAGCTTAGGGAGTGATGTGACTTCCGGTCAACGACGAGGCCGCTGGTCTGGCGTTCCGCTGCAGGACCGCCAGCTCCTTCGCCGCGACGAACTGATCGCCGCAGGCGTCGAACTGTTGGGCAGTGAGAACGGGCCTGCCCTGACGGTGCGCGCCGTCTGCCGCGCGACCGGACTGACCGAGCGCTACTTCTACGAGAGCTTCGCCGACCGCGACGAGTTCGTCCGTGGGGTCTACGACGACGTATGCACACGGGCGATGTCGACGCTGATGAACGCCGTCACACCGCGCGATGCCGTCGAGCGCTTCGTCGCGTTGATGGTCGACGACCCGACGCGCGGGAGGGTGCTGCTGCTGGCTCCAGGCGTCGAACCCGTGCTGACCCGGTCGGGCGCCGAGTGGATGCCCAACTTCATCGACCTGCTGCAGCGCAAGCTGACCCGCATCACCGATCCCGCAGTCCAGGCCATGGTGGCCACCGGCCTGATCGGCGCGCTGACAGCGTTGTTCTCGGCGTATCTGAATGGCCGACTGACGGCGACACGGGAGCAGTTCATCAACTACTGCGTAGACATGCTGCTCAGCCGGGTGTCGAGCTACTGACTGCTTCTGCGGTGGCGGCCTGGTCGGCCGCGGCCTTCGCTTCGCGGCCCTCTGGGCTGGCCACCGAGGCGCCTGGGTTGGTCGCCGTCGCGTATCCGCCGTTGCAGTTCAGGTTGAGCCGCACTTCGCTGGTAACTGTTTCGAATACGGTGTCAGTTGCCTTCGGCCTGACAAACGACGGTGAGAGACTCCCCGCGACGATGCACTCATCCTGCTGCAACTTGTCACCGAACCTTGCGGCGACTATCGGAGTTCCGCCGGCGTCCTTTATCGCTTGGGCCGCATCAGCGTAGGTCTTGCCGGCGTAATCGTCCGCCTCGGCCACGCCGGTGCCGAACAGACCCATACAGGCCGATGCGGCTACGACAGAACCGGCGGACAGAACGATGGACTTCTTCACTGAGGCCGACCTCCGAAGTATCTGAGTGATCCCTGCACGAAAGCTGATGGCGGAAGCATATTCGCATGCCAGCCTCACCGCCACCGGTCGGGCAGCGTCTACGTCAGCCGGCGTTGTCCTGGGAGTTCAACGCCTGTCGGCCTTCGGGGCTGCCAGCAGAGTTTCCCGGCGAACCCGCCGATGCGACGGCGGCAGTGCAGTTCAGCGCCACCATAACCGCGTCGTACTTGGGCTTCTCGTAGACTTGGGTGACACTCGTCCTGACCCACGCGTTGGTGACGATGCATTGGCTTTCATCGGTTCGTCCGCCGATTCGGCTGGCGATGACCGCCTTGGAGCCCGTTGCCTGGATGGATTGCACCGCATCTTGGTACGTCTGGCCCACAACGTCGGGAACCGCGCCGGCGATGCCCGCTCCGACTGAGATGGTTGCTGCGACGCCGACAGCGGCGCCGAATAGCGCACTGAGCGTCTTCATCAGCGCTAACCTCCGAGAGTCGTCAACGTGGCCGCGGTAGGAAATCCGGGCCTGGACAGATTGCCTCGCCAGATCGTACCGCGATCCAACGTGGCGAATGGGACAGATGTGACACTCCGAGAAGAGACTTGAATGTCACCGGGGGACACAGATATATTGAGTGCTACCAACAGATACAGATAACTGGGAGGGACCATGGCGCAAGACCTGACCGATCTGCAGCTGTTACACGAGCTGGAACCGGTGGTTGAGACGAACATCAACCGGCACCTGTCGATGCGCAAGGACTGGAACCCCCACGACTACATCCCGTGGTCCGACGGCAAGAACTATTACGCCCTCGGGGGCCAGGACTGGGATCCCGAGCAGTCGAAGTTGTCCGAGATCGCCCAGACGGCGATGCTGCAGAACCTTTTGACCGAGGACAACCTGCCGTCGTATCACCGCGAGATCGCGATGAACTTCAGCATGGACGGCCCATGGGGCTGGTGGGTCAACCGCTGGACCGCCGAGGAGAACCGGCACGGCATCGCCCTGCGCGACTACTTGGTCGTCACGCGCGCCATCGACCCGGTCGAGCTGGAGCAGCTTCGCGTCGAGCAGGTCACCCGCGGCTTCAGCCCCGGCCAGGGCCCGCAGGGCGAGATGTTCGCGGAGAGCCTGTTCGACTCCGTCATCTACGTGACGTTCCAGGAGCTCGCCACCCGCGTCTCGCACCGCAACACCGGCAAGGCATGCCAGGAGACAGTCGCCGACCAACTGCTGCAACGGGTTTCGGCGGACGAGAACCTGCACATGATCTTCTACCGCGACGTGTCGGCTGCCGGGTTTGATATCGCACCCGACCAGGCCATGCGGTCATTGCACCGCGTGCTGCGCAACTTCAAAATGCCCGGATACACCGTGCCCGAGTTCCGTCGCAAGGCCGTGATCATCGCCGTCGGCGGCGTCTACGATCCGCGCATCCACCTCGACGACGTCGTAAAGCCCGTCCTGAAGAAGTGGCGCATCTTCGAGCGCGAGGACTTCACCGGCGAGGCCGCGGCGATGCGCGACGACCTCGGCAAGCTCATCGAGGAGCTCGAGGACACCTGCGAGAAGTTCGAGATCGCCAAGGTGCGCCGTCAAGAGCGCGAGGCAAAGGTCGCCGAGAAGAAGGCGGCCAAGAATCTTTTGGTCACGTCATCAGCGTCCTAGCTGAGTCGAAGCCCGGGCTGCGGATCGGGCCTATCGCGCTGCCCAGCCCTGTCGTGCTGGCGCCGATGGCCGGTGTGACAAATGTCGCATTTCGAACGCTGTGCAGGGAACTGGAATTGGCACGGGCGGGAACCATCAGCGGCCTGTACGTGTGCGAGATGGTGACCGCGCGTGCGCTCGTCGAGCACCATCCGGTCACCATGCACATGACGACGTTCGCACCGGACGAGTCGCCCCGCTCGCTGCAGCTCTACACCGTCGACCCCGACACCACCTTCGCCGCGGCCAAAATGATCGCTGACGAGGGATTAGCCGACCACATCGATATGAACTTCGGCTGCCCGGTGCCCAAGGTCACCCGTCGCGGCGGAGGTGCCGCGTTGCCGTTCAAGCGGCGGCTGTTCGGGCAGATTGTGGGGGCTGCTGTCGCGGCAACAAAAGGTACGGACATTCCAGTCACCGTGAAGTTCCGGATCGGCATCGACGACGCCCACCACACCCACCTGGACGCGGGGCGGATCGCGGCCGACGAGGGTGCGGCCGCCGTCGCGCTGCATGCCCGCACAGCGGCTCAGCGCTACTCCGGAATCGCCGACTGGGAGCAGATTGCCCTGCTCAAGCAGCATGTCACGACCGTCCCGGTGCTTGGCAACGGCGATATCTTCGACGCCGACGACGCGCTGGCGATGATGGCCGCCACGGGGTGCGACGGTGTCGTCATCGGCCGCGGCTGCCTGGGCAGGCCGTGGTTGTTCGCGGAACTGTCGGACGCGTTCGCAGGCACGACGCCCGCCACTCCGCCCACTCTCGGCGAGGTCGCGGCCATCATGCGTCGCCACGGCCAGCTGTTGGCCGCGCATTTCGGTGAGGACAAGGGCATGCGTGACATGCGCAAACACATCGCGTGGTACCTGCATGGCTTCCCCGCGGGTGCCGACCTGCGACGGGCATTGGCCCTGGTCAAGACATTGAGCGAGCTGGATACGCTGCTTGATCAGCTCGACCAGCAGGTGCCGTTTCCGGAGGCCGCGACCGGCCCGCGTGGCAGGCAGGGGTCGCCGGCGACGGTGGCGCTGCCACACGGCTGGCTGGCCGATCCCGACGATTGCACGGTGCCCGCGGGAGCGGACGTCATGAACTCGGGAGGCTAAACCGAGACGTTCTCGGTACCTTCGGTGGACTGGCCGTCTCTCACGTTGTCTCAGTACGATATGAGTCTTGTCGTATCTGGCTCCAATGGCGGAGCCCGCAGAGTGCTGCTACACGAACAAGCGGCAGACAAGGACACTGCGTACGCCCATGCGCGCCGACGCGCACGATGGTTGAGAGTCGGAGGCCGGTAGGAACATGAGTGACGGCGACAACGCCACTCCTGGCCCTCCCAGGCTGCCTGGGCCACCGGATGCTGGCGGCGACAATCAATGGCTTACCCGAACTCCGCGGCCGTCGCCAGGCGCCGCGCCGTGGGAGCGCAACGGCACCTCCGAATCCGAGTACATCGAGAAGTCCAGGCAGACCGGCAACAACCACACCGACGGTGTGACGGTTGCCGACCTGATCGCGAAGCTGAACGGCGATTCGAGTGTTCCCGAGGGACTGAGGGGCATCCGCCGCGAACCCGATGCCCCGCCGCGGCAAGCGCCGCCGCCACCGCCACCGCCAGCGGCCCCACGCACCGAGGTCATCGCGGCAGTCTGGCGGCCCGTGGCCCCTGACCCAGACAGCGCGGACACCGATGTGATCCCCGTCGTCTCGATGCCGTCTTCGGAGCTACCCAACCTCGCGCATCTGCGCCGGGCAGACAGGGTGCCACCGTCGCATGTCGGCACCGCGAAGGCACTGAAGGAACCTGAGCCACGCAGAGGGCGCAAGACGATGGCTGCCGGGCGCACGGCCGCCGCCCTCATTGCAGTGCTCGCGCTGGCGATGACCGGTGCGGCCTGGCAATGGCAGTCGTCAAAGAACAACATGCTCAACAAGGTTTCCGCACTCGACCCGAATTCACGGGACATCGTCGATCCGAACGCACAGTTCGGCGACGAGAACTTTTTGATCGTCGGCGTAGACAGCCGAATGGGCAAGAACAGCGGCATGGGTGCGGGCTCCACGCAAGACGCCGCCGGTGTGAGGTCCGACACTGTGATGCTGGTGAACATCCCCGCCAGCCGCAAACGCGTTGTCGCCGTGTCGTTCCCGCGCGACCTTGCCATCACCCCGATGAAGTGCGAGCCATGGAACGCGAGTACGGCGACTTACGGCCCGATCTGGGACGAGGCGACGCAGAGCCAGGGTCCGGACGAGTTGTACACCGAGACCAAGCTGAACTCCGCCTACGCGGTCGGCGGTCCCAAGTGCTTGGTGAAGGTGATCCAAAAGCTGTCCGGCCTATCCGTAAACCGCTTCATGGCAGTCGATTTCGCCGGGTTCGCGAAGATGGTGGACGCGGTCGGCGGCGTCGAGGTGTGTAGCACAACGCCGCTCGAGGATTACGAACTCGGTACCGTGCTAGCCAACGCGGGCCGCCAAGTCATCGACGGCCACACCGCGCTGAACTACGTTCGGGCACGCATGGTGACCACCGAGATCAGCAGCGACTACAGCCGCATCAAACGGCAGCAGCGGTTCCTGTCGTCTCTGCTGCGGTCGATGATCTCCAAGGAAGTGTTTTTCTCGCTGTCCAAGCTCAACAACGTGGTGAACACGTTCATCGACGACAGCTACGTCGACAACATCAAGACCAAGGACCTCGTCGACCTCGGCCAGTCGATCCAGGGCGTGAACGCCGGACGGATCAGCTTCATCACCGTGCCAACCACCGGTCAGACCGATTCCGATGGCAACGAGCCGCCGCGCACCGAGGATGTGCATGCGCTCTTCGACGCGATCATCAACGACGATCCGCTGCCCGAAGAGAAGAACGCCGACAACACCCCGGTGCCCGGCACGCCGGAGTCCACGGTGACCGCCACGCCGGACTTGGCGAGCAAGGCGCCCAGTTCGACGCCGACGCCTGGTCCCGAGAATGCCGAACTGGTGGACGCGGTGACCACCAATCCGCAAGACGTCACCGTGCGCGTCTCGAACTCGACCGGCGAGAACGGGCTGGCCAACACCGCGGCCAGCGAACTTCAGACACACGGTTTCAACGTCACAACTCCCGACGACTACCCCGGGCCGCTGACCTCGACGACGGTGTTCTTCTCGGCGGGCAATGAGCAGGCCGCAGCGACGGTCGCGTCGTCGTTCACGAACCCCACCATCGAACGGGTCACTGGCATGGGCGATGTGGTGCGGGTAGTGCTGGGACGCGACTTCTACTCGGTCGCGCCACCATCGCCGAGCGGCTCGCCCGTGCAGGTACACGTCGTACGCGGCACCAGCTCCCCACCGACGCGCCTGCCCGAGGATCTGACCGTCACGAACGCCGCCGACACCTCCTGCGAATAGCCGCAACAGCATCAGCTGTAACAACGTTTTGGGCAGTCGGCATTCACCTTTCGTTCACCGTGGCCGTCGTGACCTTTCGCCGACGGACCCCTAGGCTTGGCACATGCGAACCGCGTACCACGAGCAACTGGATGCCTTGACAGACCAGCTCGGCGAGATGTGCGGGCTGGCGGGCGCTGCTATGGAACGCGCCACACAGGCCCTGCTGCAGGCCGATCTGGTGCTGGCCGAACAAGTCATCACCGACCACGAGCAGATGACCACGATGAGCGCCAAGGCGGAGGAGTCCGCGTTTGTGCTACTGGCGCTGCAGGCGCCGGTCGCAGGCGATCTGCGGGCCATCGTCTCCTCGATCCAGATCGTCGCCGACGTCGACCGGATGGGCGCGCTCGCACTGCACGTCGCCAAGATCGCCAGGCGCCGCCATCCGCAACATGCGCTGCCCGAAGAGGTCAACGGTTACTTCGCCGAAATGGGCAGGGTTGCAGTCGAATTGGGTAACAGCGCCCAGGAGGTGCTGATCACCCGCGATCCGGAGAAGGCCGCACGGATCCGCGAAGAAGACGACGCAATGGACGACCTTCACCGTCACCTGTTCACCGTGCTGATGGACCGGGAGTGGAAGCACGGGGTGGCCGCGGCCGTCGACGTGACGCTGCTTGGCCGCTTCTACGAGCGGTTCGCCGACCATGCCGTCGAGGTAGCCCGCCGCGTCATCTTCCAGGTCACGGGCAAACAACCCGAAGAGGAAGTCATCCCCACCGGGCGCTGAGCGGGTCTGCCGTCACGGTCGGAGCACGATCTTTCCCCTGGTGTGCCGCTGTTCCAGCCTGCGGTACGCCTCTTGTACCTGGTCAAGCGGGTACTCCGCCGCGATCGGTACCTCGAGCTCGCCGACGGCGGTCAGGTCCGCAAGCTCGGCCAGCACGGTGGCGTTGCCTGCGTCGGCGTTGCCCTCGCCCTTGACCCCGAACCTCTCGATGGCCGGAAAGTCGATGATGGTGTCGACCCGTTGAGGATCGATGCCTAGTTCAGTCACCGCGAGTTCGACGTAGCCGCCGCCGAAGAAGTCGAGAAGTGCGTCGACCTGCCCGTCGGGCGCAGCGGCTCGTAGCCGATTGGCAAGGCCGTCACCGTAATTGACCGGAATCACGCCGTGCGCGGTGAGCCAGTCGTCGTTCGAAGGTCCTGCTATGCCCAGGACGGTGGCGCCTGCGCGCTTGGCAAGTTGGACCGCGATGGTGCCGACCCCGCCTGCCGCGCCCGCGACGGCAACCGTGTCGCCCGGCCTCAACGCGACCGCGCGCACCGCGGCGTACGCAGTGGTGCCTGCGACATACAGACTGCCTGCGACCTGCCACGACACGTCCGGTGGTTTGGCGGTCAGCTGTCCGGCAGGAACGACGACGAACTGCGCGTGGCTGGCACGGTCGTCGGTGAAGCCGAGCACCTCGTCGCCGACGCCGAAGGTGTCGACGCCGTCGCCGACCTCGGCGACGACGCCTGCCATGTCGCTGCCCTGCCCGGACGGAAACGTTGCGGGCCAACGGTCGTGCAGTGCACCGCAGCGGATCATCGCCTCACCGGGATTGATCGCAGCCGCCTTCACCTCGACGAGGACCTCACCAGCGGCGGGCACCGGTTTCGGGACGTCGCGTACCTCCAACACATCGGCCTCGCCATACCGATCGAACTGCACCGCCTTGCTCATAGGGGCTATGACCCCGAGGGGCTGCGAGTTATTCCGGCCCAGGCACGATGCGTACGCCGACCTTCCTTGCGGACAAGAAGTCACCGAGCATCTTGGCCAACACCGACAAGTCGGCGTTGTTGTACCGCGACAGGAACTCCACGACCCCCCGCTTCATCTCGACGTGCAGTTGTTCGTGGACGTCGGCGACAACCCTTCCGTCGGCAGTGAGGCCAAGCGTCACTTCCTTGCGGTTTCCAGGAATCGGGGTGCGTTCGACGAGGCCGGCCTCGACCAAGCGCTGAACATGTTTGGACACCGTGCCTTTGAGTTGATCGGCGCGTGCGGCCAGGCCGACGACACTGACCGGACCTTCGGCGATATGCGCAAGCAAGTGCAAGCTCAGCGTCGGCAACCGGCGGGCAACGCCTTCCAGTCGTTTGGGGATGTGCTCGATCATGTAGTCGCGCTCCGGGTCGCCCTCCTCGGCGTCGAACCTGTCCCCGACCGCACCGATCAAGGCGTTGATCTCGTCGACGAGCTCCGCCTTGGTTTTCATGGAAACGATCTTGCCATCCACGCGTCAGTGGGCATATAGTTTCTATAGAAACCATCTTCTGGGAAACTACAGGAGCACTCATGAAAGCAGCAGTCGTCGAAGCGTGGGGCCACTCGCCGGTGTATGCGGGCTTCCCTGAGCCAGCCCCGCGCGACGACGCCGTCGTCATCACCGTCGAAGCCTCCGCGCTGACCAACCTGACCCGCGGGCTGATGTCGGGAAAGCACTACGCCAGCAAGGAGATTCGGCTTCCTGCCGTCGCCGGTGTCGACGGGGTAGGCCGGCTGGCCGACGGCCGTCGGGTGTATACCGGCGCACTGGCACCCTTCGGGATGATGGCAGAACGCGCGCTCATCAGTTCGCACGGCTCGGTCGAACTGCCCGAGGACGTCGACTCGGTGACGGCAGCGGCCGTGCCCAATCCCGGAATCTCGGCCTGGATGTCACTCGAATACGGCGCCGAGATCAAGCCGGGCCAATCGGTATTGGTGCTCGGCGCCACCGGCGTGACCGGGTCTATCGCGGTGCAACTCGCGAAGTCGGTGTTCGGCGCGGAACGCGTCGTCGTGGCTGGGCGCAATGCCGAAAGACTCGAGTGGCTGCAGACGGTGGGTGCCGACGGTGGGTGCCGACGACGCAATCGCCATCGGAAGCGACGACCTGGCCGCCGGCGTCGGAGCCATGCATGCCGAGCGGCCGTTCGATGCGGTGCTCGACTTTCTGTGGGCGGAGCCTGCCGAAACGGTTCTCACGGCGCTGGCATCGAGCCACCCCTCAGCGCACTTTCACGCCACGCGATTCATTCAGATCGGTTCGATGGCCGGTCTGACGATGAACCTGCCCGCAGCGATCCTGCGCGGCAACGGGATCACCATCTCCGGAATCGGGATCGGCAGCGTGCCGCCCGAGGTGCTGATCCGTACCCGCAGCGAGGCACTGCCGCGGCTTTTCGCGATGATCGCGGCAGGCGAACTCGAGCTGACCACCGCGGCAAGGCCGTTGGCCGAGGTGGCCCATGCGTGGACAGCGGCCGAGCCGTCGGGCACGCGCGTGGTGTTGACGCCCTAACTGTAGCTTCGGTTGACGCCCTAACCGAAGCGGCCGGAGATGTAGTCCTCCGTGGCCTTTTCGTTCGGGTTGGAGAAGATCTTCTCGGTGTCGTCGATCTCGATCAGCATTCCCGGCTTCCCGGTGGCCTCGAGGTTGAAGAACGCGGTCTGATCACTCACCCGTGCGGCCTGCTGCATGTTGTGCGTGACGATCACGATGGTGAATTCCTGTTTCAACTCCGCGATCAGGTCCTCGATTGCCAGCGTTGAAATGGGGTCAAGCGCCGAACACGGCTCGTCCATCAGCAGCACATCGGGCTGCACGGCGATCGCGCGGGCGATGCACAGCCGCTGCTGCTGACCGCCCGACAAACCGCCGCCTGGCTTCTCGAGCCGGTCCTTGACCTCGTTCCACAGGTTGGCGCCCTTGAGCGAGCGCTCGGCAACCTCGTCGAGCGCCTTCTTGTTGCGCATACCCTGGAGCTTGAGACCGGCCACCACATTGTCGCGAATTGACATGGTGGGGAACGGGTTTGGCCGCTGGAACACCATGCCGATGGTCTTGCGAACACCGACCGGGTCCACCCCGGCGCCGTAGATGTCCTCGCCGTCCAGAAGCACCGAACCCTCGACGCGGGCGCCGGGGATCACCTCGTGCATGCGGTTCAGCGTCCGCAGCACCGTCGACTTGCCGCAGCCCGACGGTCCGATGAACGCCGTTACGCTGCGGGGCTGAACGGACAGCGCGACATCGGCAACGGCGTGGAATGCGCCGTAGTAGATGTTGACGTCCTTGAGGTCCAACCGCTTGGCCACGTGTTGCTCCTAAACCTTCTTGGGGGCAAAGATCTTCGCGACGAAGCGCGCCCCGATGTTGAGTATCGCGATCAGCAGGATGAGGGTCAGCGCTGCGCCCCACAGCCGGTCGGTTGGCACGGGGTTGGCGCCGGCCCCCGCCGAGATCTGGTCGTACATCATTCCGGGCAGCGAGCCCATGAAGCCGCCGAACATGTCGAAGTTCATCGCCTGCGCGTAGCCAACCAGGATCAGCAGCGGCGCCGTCTCACCCATCACGCGGGCAAGCGCAAGCATGATCCCGGTGACGATGCCCGACAACGCCGTCGGGATGACGATGCGCATGATGGTCTTCCACTTCGGCACGCCCAGCGCGTAACTGGCCTCGCGCAGGTCCATCGGCACGATGCGCAGCATCTCCTCGGTGGCCCGCACGATGACCGGGATCATCAACAGCACCAGCGCCAGCGATACTGCGAAGCCGGAACGCTGGAACCCGAGCGTTGCCACCCAAAGGGCGTAGATGAACAGCGCGGCCACGATTGACGGAACACCCGTGAGGATGTCCACCATGAACGTCGTCAGCCTGCCGAGCCGTGTGCCGCCGCCGTACTCGACCAGATACACGGCGACCAGGATGCCGATCGGGATTGAGATGATCGCGCACACCAAGCCCTGCAACAGGGTGCCGATGACCGCGTGGTAGACACCGCCGCCGGCCTGGAAGGCCGTCATCCCCGCTTGCGAGTTGGTGAACCATGTCGGAGACGAGATCGCCGCGATTCCCTTGGTGATCACCGAGAACAGCACCCACAGCAGGGGCACCATCGCAATCACCAACGAAAGTGTCACCAGCACGGTCGCGAGGTTGTTGGTCACCTTGCGGCGGACGCTGACGCCCTGGAACGTGGTCACCTTGACGGGGCGATCCAGTGTCGACGTCATTTCGCGCCCCTCCCGGCGACCGCGGCACGGGCCAGCGAGTTCACCACGAACGTCAGGATGAAGAGCACCAGGCCCGCGGCGATGTAGGCGCCAGCCTTGTACTGATCGTTGAATTCGCTTGCGGTGGCTGCGATCTTGCTCGCGAAGGTGTAGCCGCCGTCGAACAGCGTCCAGCTGAACGCTTTCTGCGTGCCGCGCAGGACGATCAACAGGGCGATCGTCTCTCCGAGCGCGCGACCCAATCCGAGCATCGCGCCGCTGATGTACCCCGAAAGGCCGAACGGCAGCACGGTGGTCCGCACTACCTCCCACCGAGTCGCACCGAGCGCCAGCGCAGCCTCGATCTGACCGCGGGGTGTCTGCACGAACACCTCGCGGGTCACCGCGGTGATGATCGGAAGGATCATCACCGCCAGCACGATGCCTGCGGTGAAGATGGTGCCGCCGCCTGCCACCGATGCATTGCCGGTCTTGAAGAGGAAGAGCCAGTCGAGGTTCTTGTTGAGCCACAACGCAAATGGCTTGAGCACCGGCGCCAGCACATACAGGCCCCACACGCCGTAAACGATCGACGGCACGGCGGCAAGCAGGTCGACCATGTAGCCCAACGGCCCCGACAGCCGGCGCGGCGAGTACTGCGTGAGGAAGATCGCGATGCCCAACGCCACCGGCATCGCAAGGAACAACGCGAACACCGAGACGAAGACCGTCACCTGGAGCAAGTCGAGGATGCCGAAGTGCATCGCCGACGTGTCGGTGGTGACCCAGTTGCCGCCGTAGAGGAAGAAGTTCTCCTTGTTGCGGGCCAGCGCCGGGATCGCCCGCCACAACAAGAACACCCCGATCGCGGCAATGATGACCACGATCAGGATGCCCGCGCCCTCGGACAGGCCGCGGAAGATCTTGTCCCCCAGCCCTACCTTCGCGCCCTTGGAAGGGTTGGTGGAGATGGGTTCCGGCTCGGGAAAGGGTGAAGCGAGTACTTCACCCGATCCCGCGTCGGCTGGGTTAGGCGTTGTCACATCGAGCCTATCGGTCATTGGTCCCGGCTCCCATCCTCACCGCAATCGTGCTGGCGCGCTGGCCAACTATGCAATTGCGCCGACGGACTTGAGCAGACGCTCCTTGAAGGAGTCCGGCAACGGGACGTAACCGGCGGCCGACAGGTTGGCCTGGCCCTGGTTGGCCGAGACCGTCAGGAACGACTTGACCGCGGCGGCCGTGTCGGCGTCGTAGCCCTTGCTGCACACGATCTCGTAGGTCGCCAGCATCAACGGGTAGGAGCCGGCTTCCTTGCTCGCGTACAGCGCGTTGAGGTCCAGCGTCAGATCGTTGCCGTCACCCTTGACCTTCGCCGCGGCCACCGCTGCCTTGGTGGAGTCGTCGGTCAGGGCGACCGCACCGGCCCCGCTGTCGATTTCCGCATTCTTCAGGCCTGCGGCCGCGGCCGGGCTCTTCTCGACGTAGCCGATCGAGCCGGGCGTGGCCTGGATGGCCTGCACGACGCCAGACGACTTCTGCGCGCCCTCGCCCGCGCCACCCTGGAACTCCTTGCCAGCGCCCTTGGTCCACGACTGCGGTGCTGCGGCGCCCAGGTACTTCTGGAAGTTGTCAGTGGTGCCCGACGAATCCGAGCGATAGACCGGCTTGATGTCCGCGTCCGGCAAGGTCGCTCCGCTGTTCAGCGCGGCGATGGCCGGGTCATTCCACTTGGTGATCTGGCCCTGGAAGATCTTCGCAAGCACGTCGGCGTTCACAACGAGCTTGTCGACGCCCTCGACGTTGTAGGCCAGCGCGACCGGGCCGAACACGAGCGGGAGGTTCCACGCCGGGTTGCCGCCGCAGCGATCTGCGGCCTTGGTGACCTGGTCGTCCTTGAGCGCCGAGTCGGAGCCTGCGAAGTCGACCTGCTTGGCGATGAACTGGTCAACGCCCGCGCCCGAACCGGTCGGGTTGTACGCAAGGGTCTTGCCCGAGCACGTCTGGCCCCACACCTTGTTGAATTCGGCGATGGCGTTCTGCTGAGCGGTCGAGCCTTCGGCAGTGACGGAGTTCTTGCCGCCGCAGTCCGCCTTCGCGGACGCGGTGCCCGCGGCGCTAGTGCCCGATCCGGACGCACTCGAGCTGGAAGATGAGGCATTCTTATCGCTGCCGCAGGCGGTCAGCGTCAGCGCGGCGATCGCCGTCGCGGACAGAGTCATGCCAAACGCCTTGCCAATGCTGTTGAGCTTCACTGATCCCACTTTCGGTTGACGGCTTTGAACTCCACGGCAACGTATGCGGCCGTGGTGGACGGCGCTCGGATGGAAAGTGAACGGAGGGTGAACAGGTCAGCTAGTTCACAGGTTGAGCGGAGTACGCGGCGTCGACGCTGAATACCTCGAAACCCAGTCGCCGGTAGGTCTTTACGGCCGCTGAGTTATCTGCCTCGACGTAAAGCATGACCGTCGCATCCGTACTTTCATGGAGTCGCTCGGCGAGGTGATGGAGTCCGGCCACAGTGAGCGTGGCGCCCAGCCCGAGCCCCTGAGCGGCCGGGTCGACGCCGACGATGTAGACCTCCCCGAGATCCGCGCTGTGCACCTTCGTCCAGTGAAAGCCGAGCAGCTTGTCGGAGTGCTCGTCGACGGCCATGAACAACCCAGCGGGGTCGAACCACGGCTCTGCGCGACGCTCGGCGATGTCGGCTTCGGTCCACCCGCCCTGCTCGGGATGCCATGCGAACGCGGCGTTGTTGACCCGCAGCAGCTCGGCGTCGTCTGCCGGACCGGCGTACGTCCTGATGCGCATCCCGTCGGACACCGTGACCGCTGGCAGGCCGGTCAACGGCCGCCGCATCTGCATCAACTCGCGGACCACGACAAGGCCGAGCGCGGCCGCCGTAGCGCGCGCGGGCGCCAGGTTGCCGTGTGCCCAGATGCGTGCGCCGTCGCCGCCCTCGGACAATCCCGTGTTCGCCAACGCCGAGCCGATGCCGCGGCGCCTGGCGTCCGGATGCACCACCAGCTCGGCCATGGCGGGCGCATAGGTGAGGTTCAGATAGCCGGATATGTCGTCGCCGTCGACGGCCAGCAGGTGTTTGGTGCGATCGTGCGCCAGCTCTCGCAACACCTGGTCACCCACTGGCGGGATGCCGTCAGCCTGTTTGGCCGCGGCGATCAGATCGCGGATCCTGCGCTGCTCGTCGTCGGTCAGGCCAACGCGCCAGCCGACCGACGTCACTGACTGCGCAGCGGATCGACCAGTGCCTCGCCCAGGCTTTCAGGCGCGTCGTATGCCGAGTCGTCGACCATGTCGTCCGACACTTCGGCGTCCTGCGCCGCCGGCCTGCCGCGCGCGGGCCGAACCGCCTTGTAACCGACGTTGCGCACGGTGCCTATCAACGATTCGTATTCGGGGCCGAGCTTGGCCCGTAGGCGCCGCACGTGGACGTCAACGGTTCGGGTGCCGCCGAAGAAGTCGTAACCCCATACCTCTTGGAGCAACTGAGCACGCGTGAAGACCCGACCAGCGTGCTGGGCCAGATACTTCAGCAGCTCGAATTCCTTATAGGTGAGGTCAAGCGGCCTGCCGCGCAGCCGCGCGGTGTAGGTGCCCTCGTCGATGACCAACTCGCCCAAACTGATCTTGCCGAGGTTCTCCTGGTTGGCCACGCCGCCCCGGCGTCCCACCAGCAGCCGCAGCCGCGCGTCGATCTCGGCGGGGCCGGTGCTTGGAAGCAGAATCTCGTCGAGTCCCCACTCGACGTTGACGGCCACCAGGCCGCCCTCGTTGACGACCGCCACGACGGGCACCGTCGTCCCTGTGGTCCCAAGCAGGCGACACAGGCCGCGGGCGGCGGCCAGATCAGTGCGCGCGTCGACGATCGCCACATCCGCAGTGCCCGCCTCGAGAAGGGAGGACACCTCCGTCGGCGCCGTCCGCACGTTGTGCGCAAGCAGCGACAACGAGGGCAGCACTGATTCGGGATGTGGATCGACGGTCAGCAGCAATAGATCCAACTGGCCCTCCAGCAGCCATAGGGACCTCGCACGGACAACGATGTCGGTGGTGACTTCCCAGATTCATCCCTGACACACAGCCGTTACCCGGCCGATAGTTCTCTGAGGATAGCGCGCTACCTGCCTGTTAGCCGCGCCGAGCCGGTTCATAGGTCGCGGTGGGCCAGAATGACCGGGTGCGAAAGCTGCTGATCGGTGCCATCGCGACCGTGACGGCGGTGGCGTTGGCCGCCGTCGGAGCCGACTTCGGGGCGGCGATCTACGCCGAATACCGGCTGGCCAGGAGCGTGCGCACCGCCGCAAACCTGAGCTTCGACCCCTGGGTCAGCATTCTGGGCTTTCCGTTGATCACGCAGGCGACGCGCCGCCATTACAACGAGATCGAGATCAAGGCCAGTGGCGTTGATCACCCCGTTGTCGGCAAGGTAGGGCTCGAGGCGACCCTGCACTCGGTCGACCTCGCCGATACCTCCTGGCTCGTCGGGCCCGACGCCAAGCTGCCGGCGGGCGAGCTGGAGAGCCGCATAATCATCGACTCCACGCATGTCGGGCGGTTCATGGGCATCCCCGACCTCCTGGTCGAGGCGCCGTCGCGCGAGACCAACGACTCCACCGGCGGCACCACCGAATCGGGCATCTCAAGCAACAAGGGGTTGGTGTTCACCGGAACGCCGAAGAAGGCGGGATACGACAAGAAGGTGAGCATCGCCGTCGACCTGTCGATCGCCGGGCCCGACCAGACCACCCTGATCTTCGCCGCCACCGGCGTTATGACCGGCGCGGGCACTGCTGATCAGTTAGTTCCGGACGACAAGCTGCCCGCGGTCCTCGCCGCGTTCAGCACCAGCCTGCCCGGCCAGCAGCTGCCGTTCGGCGTGCGGCCGACCAGCGAGGGCGCCCGCGGCTCCGACATCATCATCGAAGGGATCGTCAGGGGAGTAACCATCGCGCTGAATGAGTTCAGAAAGTCATGAGCTCATCAGTGGTTCTGGTGATGACCGTGCTGGTCGCCGCGGTCGGGGTGGCGTATGTGATCGGCCGGCTGCTGACCCTGCGCGCCGGAATGATCAAAGCGGCCGACGAGGCGAGCAACGTCGACACGTCCGACCTGGGCCTTTCACACACCGGTCCGACCGTGGTGCACTTCAGCGCGGTCTGGTGCGGGCCGTGCGCGGCGGTTCGGCGAGTGGTCGACCAGGTGTGCGGCGATCTGCCTTCCGTCGCCCACCTGGAGATCGACATGGATGCCAATCCCGAAGCAGCCCGACGGCTTTCGGTGCTCTCGCTGCCGACCACATTGATCTTTGACGCCGACGGACGGCCCCGATACCGCACCACGGGCGTGCCCAGGGCCGCTGACCTGCGGTCTGCGCTGGAACCGCTGTTGGCTTGATCACCGTGTCATTGGGTAAGCTGTCTGACGTGTCAACCCGCCTTGAGCCGATGCTCACCAAACGCCGCGCAGTTGATCTGTGCCGCGTCGCGGGTTGTTGCTGTTGTTGTTGTAGCTGCTGAGTAGCCGCGCTCCTTTCTCGCGCCGCTCTCTGAGCAGCCCATGTGGCCTGCTCACGTCCAGCCCTTCCACGCAACAGGAGCACATTCATGTCGACCAACACCAACACCCTCGCACCGGATCAGGTGGACGTCCGCGGACCGCGATTCGCCGCATGGGTGACCACTGCCGTGATCGTCGCGACGCTGGTCGTTTCGGCCTTCAGCTATGTCGGCGCTGCGGTAGTTCTCGGATTGCAGGCGGTGGTCTTCGCGATCGGAGCGTGGCGCGGGCCCCGTCAGCATCCCTACGGCCTGATCTTCCAGCGGCTCGTTGCTCCCCGTCTCGGGCCTGTCACCGAGAAAGAACCCACCCCGCCGTTGAAGTTCGCCCAATTGGTCGGCTTCGTGTTCGCGGTCGTGGGCGTCATCGGGTTCGCGGGCGGCGCCCCGCTTCTCGGACTGATCGCCACGGGCTTCGCGCTCGTCGCAGCGCTACTCAACGCGGCGTTCGGCATCTGCCTTGGCTGCCAGCTCTATCCGCTCGTCGTGCGGCTCCGCCGCGCACCGTCCCCCGCATAACGCTCAAACAGCAAGCAACCGAAAGGATTTCATCCATGGCACGCTCCGACGTCCTGGTCAGTACCGACTGGGCAGAGAGCAATCTCGACGCGCCGAGCACCGTCTTCGTCGAGGTCGACGAGGACACCAGCGCTTACGACGGCGGTCACATCGCCGGCGCTGTCAGGCTCGACTGGAAGACCGACCTGCAGGATCAGGTCAAGCGCGACTTCGTCGACGCACAGCAGTTCTCGAAGCTGCTGTCGGACAAGGGCATCTCCAACGATGACACCGTGATCCTCTACGGCGGCAACAACAACTGGTTCGCGGCGTACGCGTACTGGTACTTCAAGCTCTACGGCCATGAGAACGTCAAGCTCCTCGACGGCGGTCGCAAGAAGTGGGAGCTCGACGGCCGTCCGCTGACAAGCGACGCGGTGAGCCGCCCGGCGACCAGCTACACGGCCAAGGCGCCTGACAACACCATCCGGGCGTTCCGCGACGAGGTCATCGCCGCCATCAGCAAGAAGAACCTCGTCGACGTCCGCTCCCCCGACGAGTTCTCGGGCAAGATCCTCGCTCCCGCTCACCTGCCACAGGAGCAGAGCCAGCGCGCGGGGCATATCCCCGGCGCCCTCAACGTTCCGTGGAGCAAGGCGGCCAACGAGGACGGCACGTTCAAGTCCGATGAGGACCTGGCCAAGCTGTACGCCGAGGCTGGCCTGGACGGCCAGAAGGAAACCATCGCCTATTGCCGGATCGGTGAACGCTCGTCGCACACCTGGTTCGTGCTGCAGGAATTGTTGGGACACAAGAACGTCAAGAACTACGACGGCAGTTGGACTGAATACGGCTCCCTAGTTGGAGTCCCGATCGAGTTGGGAAGTTGATTATGTGCTCTGCACCGAAACAAGGACTGACGTTACCTGCCAGCGTTGACCTCGAAAAGGAAACCGTGATCACCGGCCGCGTGGTCGACGGCGCGGGTCAGGCAGTCGGCGGCGCGTTTGTGCGCTTGCTCGACGCCTCTGACGAGTTCACCGCCGAGGTGGTCGCGTCGGCCACCGGTGACTTCCGGTTCTTCGCCGCACCCGGAACGTGGACGCTGCGCGCGCTGTCCCCTGCGGGCAACGGCGACGCCAGCGTGGCGCCGTCCGGCGCGGGCATCCACGAGGTCGACGTCAAGGTCGCCTGACCGCGTTCTCTGCCGAAAATGTTGCGAAGTTAGCTGGTTCGGTCCAGGATGTGGTTTGTCCCCGCGCTATGGCGCGGGGCCCACATCGATGAACAGGGTCGATCATGAAGCGCACAATTGCAGGATGCGCGATGGCGGTGTTCGCCGTCGTCGCCCTAGCTACCGCCCCCCTGGCCACCGCCAGTCCCGATGACGACTTCCTCAAGGCGCTGGCGGACGGCGGTATCTCCGTCCCTGCCTCGATGAGCTCCGAAGTCATCAGCGGCGGTCGCCAGCTCTGTAAGGGCTGGTCCTCGGGGGCATCGTCCTCCGACGTGATCGGCATGGTCACGAAAGCCACCGGTCTGGGCAACAGCCAGGCCACCGTGGTCGTGCGCGCCGCGACGAATGCGTACTGCCCGAAGTACACATCAAAGCTCTGAGCCGCGACGGCCGCCGAGAATCGTTGGGCCGCGGCGGCTAGAATCTCTGTCGTGGTGTTGTTCTTCGAGATCATGCTCGTCGCGGCTGTCGTGGTCATCACTTGGTTCGCGCTATACGCGCTGTACCGCCTCATCACCGACGAGTCGTGACCTCCGGCGACGACGCTGTCGCGGCAGCGGTCGAAAGGGCGAAAACAACGGCGGCCCGCAACATCCCGGTGTTCGACGACTTGCCGCTACCCGCCGATACCGCCAATCTGCGCGAGGGCGCCAACCTCAACGATGCGCTGCTCGCGTTGCTGCCGCTCGTCGGTGTGTGGCGCGGTGAGGGCGAGGGTCGCGGGGCAGGCGGCGACTATCGGTTCGGCCAACAGATCGTGGTCAGCCACGACGGCGGCGACTACCTGAACTGGGAGGCGCGGTCCTGGCGGTTGACCACCGATGGCGACTACGAAGGACCGGGCCTGCGCGAGACCGGCTATTGGCGGTTTAGTGTCGATCCGGCTGACACTTCTGAGTCCTTGGCTATCGAGCTGCTGCTGGCGCACTCCGCGGGCTACGTCGAACTGTTCTACGGCATCCCCCTCAACCAGTCCTCGTGGGAGCTCGTCACTGACGCGCTCGCGCGCACCAAGTCCGGGATGCTTGTCGGTGGGGCCAAGCGGCTCTACGGCATCGTCGAGGGCGGCGACCTGGCCTACGTCGAGGAACGGGTCGATGCCGACGGCGGGCTGGTGCCGCATCTGTCGGCCCGGCTGACGAGGTTCGTCGGCTAGTGCGGGCGAGATCGCTTGGCGCGGTATTTGCCGCGGCGGGACTGGTTGCGGCGTGCTCGGCGAACACCCCGGCTCCCGCACAGTCGTCGACCTCGGTCGCTCCGACCGGCCATGGCGGCTTCGCGCATTGTTTGAGCGAGCACGGCGTGCCTGCCCCGCCGGGTGCTGCCGCCGGTCCGCCGCCCGGCGTCGATAAGGACACCTGGCAGCGCGCCATGCAGGCGTGCTCGACACTGGCGCCTGGGCCCGCCGGCTAAGTCAGCACCGGCGCCTTGCCCGCGTCGGTGAGCCACCGGTGCTCCAACTTGCCGAGCGTGCCGTCACCGCGAAGCGTGTCGATGGCCCAAGACACGCAACGCGTCAGCGGGCTGCCCTTGTCGAGCACGATGCCCAGCTGCTCGACATTGTCTGCCGCACTGGGCAATTGGCCCACCATCAGCCCGTCGCGCAGCTCATTGGCGACCGCGAATGCGGTCGGCAGATCGGCAACCAACGCATCGATCTCGCCGTTGCTCAACGCCATCTTGGCGTCGCCGTTGGTGTTGTAGACCTCGACGGGGACGGCGCCGTCCATCGACGTCGCCGCGGTGTAACTGGTGGTGCCAACCTGGACACCAAGGCGGAGCGTTCTGAGCTCGTGCACCGTCTTGACGGTCGCCGCCCGCGACGACTTGACCGTGACAACGGCCTGCGTCACGTTGAAATACGGCGACGAGAAATCCACCGCGGCCTTGCGCTGTTCGGTGATCGAAAACTCAGACAGGTTGGCGTCGAACGCCTTTGGCCCCGGGGCCAATGCGGCGTTGAAGGGCACCCGCACCCACCGCACGTCGTCGCGCGCATATTTCATCTTGTCCGCTACGGCGTAGGCGACCGCCGCTTCGTATCCCTCACCGCTGGCCGGGTTGTCGCCCATGTACCACGGCGGGTAGACCGGTTGGTCGGTGCCGAACGTCAAGATGCCGGGATACATGGTGCCCAGCACATCCTTCGCGCACTTGTCGGAAGTGGGCGTCGCGGTCTTGTTGGAGACCGGTGCGCATGCGGCGACCGCCGCGAGCGTGGCCACCGCCGTCAGCGCGGCCAGCCTCCACAGTTTGCGCATGGGCGCATCATCGCGCACCCGGCAAACTGACGCCAGCATTACCGGCCGCGGATATGAAGCGGCCCCCGAGCCGTAGTTCCTGGTCGGACAAAACCTAGGGGCTCGGGGGCCGGGTGACTGCGGGGAATTCGCCAGCGCGCGCAGGTTGCGATGAGCGCTTGCGCGAAGAGCGGTTAGCGCACTCCCCGGCGCTGCTAGCTCGCAGCCACCTCACATGTCCATAAGCCAATCAATTTCTCGGACCACCTCCTTCCGTGTGTACGAGCGACGGTACCTGCGCACACGCACCGCGACAACCGATTTAGGAGTGTTTCGGGAACCAGCGCACCCGTTGGGCTGCGACGGGTTCGTGCTTGCCCTTCAGCGCGACAAGCTCGAGTGGTCCGGCCGGTTCGTCGAGGAACCGCGCGAGGCGTTCTGCCACCAGTACCTCCCCGCTGCTTGCGCACGACTGCAGCCGCGCCGCGGTGTTTACGACATCACCAACGGCCGTGAAGTCGCTCACGGCGTCCGTGCCGCCGATGTTTCCGACGAATGCTTCGCCATAGTCCAGGCCTACGCCGAGGTCGAGCACGGGGCCGCCAGGGCCGCCGTAGCCGAGGCCTTCGAGCAGCCCGCGCGCGTGCTCCAGCATCAGGTTGGCTACCGTGCGGCGGTCGGCGTCGTCAGGCGACCAGGAGCTCTTGGCAACGTAGAAAGGCAGATACAACGCCATGACCTCGTCGCCAATGAGCTTGTCAATCATCGCTTTCGGGAAGAGCACGTCCTCGGCGACGGCGTAGAAACGTCGCAACAAGCCACTCGCCTCTTGCGGGGTGATCGCTTCCGAACGCGCGGTGAAGCCGCGGAGATCCGCGAACAACACACCGACCTCGGTCGTCATGCCTCCCGGCGGCGCCAGCTCCACGCACGTCGCACACAGGGTCGGGTTTTTTCGCGAGGGTCGATAGCCAAGGGGGCGAACCAGTCGGCCGCCAATGCCTGCGAACGGCGCACCGCACATGCCGCACCGCGGACTCGACGGCAACGAGAGCATGAGGCGCTGCGTGAGCCGCGAGCTCCTCGTGGTGGAGAAGTCGAAGTATGCCTGCCAGTCGTCTGGCGCCAGTGGCTCGCCGGGTCGCTTTCCCGCGTGCTTAGCCAGGCTGCGCGACGCCAACCGCTGCCAGCCGGTCAGCCGTGCGTCTGCGGAATCCTCCCCCACTTGTCCAGCCCAGCGTTCAGCGATCGCTGACGATCGCGGCGTCGACCAATTCAGCCAATTCGTCCGCCAAGGGTGCATGTCGCAACGACTTGCCGTCCAGCGTGTGCACCCGCGCCGCGAGCGTGATGCTCGATACCAGCCAAACCCCCTGCGCTGCAACAAGATCGGCGCACCGCAGGGCGCGATAGTCGCAGTCGTAGCCCTTGTTGCGGGCCACCTCGAACAGCGCCTGCTGTGTGGTGCCGCGCAGGATCGGATACCAAGGCGGCGGGGTCAGCAGCGCAGGGTTTCCGTCGAGCTCGGTCGCGATGACCACCGTCGAGCGCGGCCCCTCAAGGATGTAGCCGTCGGAGCTGACGAAAATGACGTCGCCTGCGCCCTGTCGCTCGGCGTGCCGCAGCGAGGCCATATTCACCGCATAGGACAGGGTCTTGGCGCCCGCAAGCAGCCACGGCATGTCGGTCGCACCATCGGCGGGCAGTCCGCGCGCTAACGTCAACGCGGCCACGCCGTCCTTGCGAACGCCTGCGACGCGGCCGGGCAGCGCGCCGATCATCGCGAAGGCCGTCGGAGGTGAGCCGCTTTCCCGCCCTCGGCTGTACACCAGCCGCAGCACTCCCTCTTGGCCGCCCTGCTCCGTCCATGCCGACGCCGCGGTGGCGACCGCGGCCCGCCAGCGCGGCAGATCGGGTTCCGGCAGATTCATCAGCCGCGCCGATTGCGTCAACCGCCCTAGGTGAGCCTCGAGCAGGCATGGGCGCCCGTCGCGGACCAACAGCGACTCGAAGATGCCGTCGCCGCGCACCACGGCCAGATCGTCGGCGTGCAGCAGTGGTGTCTGCGGGTCGTGCAATTGCCCGTCGAGCGTGGCCACAACTCCGGGTTCGCTCGCCATGGCCAAGAAGCGTAGCGCCGTAAGGTTGAGGCATGTCAGCAGTGCCCGCGCCAGAGGCCGGACCCGACGCCGGTGCCGTATGGCACTACGGCGACCCACTTGGCGAGCAACGCGCGGCCGCCGATGAGGCCGTCGTGGTCGACCGCTCGCACCGCGCCGTGCTGACGCTTACCGGCGACGACCGCAAGAGCTGGCTGCACAACATCTCCTCCCAGCACGTCAGCGACCTCCCCGACGGCGCGGTGACCCCGAATCTGAGCCTCGACGGGCAGGGGCGTGTCGAAGATCACTGGATTCAGACGGAGCTCGGCGGCGTCACCTACCTGGACACGGAGCCATGGCGTGGCGAGCCGCTGCTGGCGTATCTGCGCAAGATGGTGTTCTGGTCCGACGTCGCCGTCGAACAGGCTGACCTGGCGGTGTTGTCGCTGCTTGGCCCGCGGCTGGCCGACCCTCAGGTGCTCGACGCCCTCGGCGTCGGTTCGCTACCGGCTGAAGCGACGGCGGTTCCGCTCCCCGATGGCGGATTTCTGCGGAGAATGCCAGACCCAGGCGTCGCTTTGGACCTGGTGGTGCCGCGCGATCAGGCCGACTACTGGCACCGGCGGCTCACCGACGCGGGCGTCCGGCCCGCAGGCGTGTGGACGTTCGAAGCCCACCGGGTGGACGCGTTGCAGCCAAGGCTGGGTATCGACACCGACGACCGGACGATCCCGCACGAGGTGGGCTGGATCGGCACCGCGGTGCACCTCGACAAGGGCTGCTACCGCGGCCAGGAGACCGTCGCACGCGTCCACAACCTGGGCAAACCGCCCCGGATGCTGGTGCTGTTGCACCTCGACGGCTCCACGGACCGGCCCGCCACCGGCGATCCGGTGCTGGCAGGCGGTCGCACCGTCGGCCGACTGGGCACGGTGGTCGACCATATCGACGAAGGCCCGATCGCGCTGGCGCTGCTCAAGCGTGGCCTGCCCGCGGACACCCCGTTGACCACTGGCGGAGACACCGAGGTCGCCGCGGTCATCGACGCGGACTCGCTGCCACCCGCCGACGAGGTCGGTGCTGGCAGGCTTGCGGTGGAACAGCTACGGGGCCACGCGCGTTGACCGGATGGGCCTGCCAGCGCACGACAGCCGGGCACGGTAAAGTGTTGGCAGGACAATAAAGACACACAGATCGGAGCCGCCTAAATTTTGGGCCGCTCCGTTATTGCGCGAGGGGGTACCCCCATGGGCCGCGGCCGGGCTAAGGCAAAGCAGACCAAGGTTGCTCGTGAGCTCAAATACAGCTCACCGCAGACCGACTTCACCCAGCTTCAGCGCGAGCTGGCTGGGTCGGATGGTGCTGATCAACTCAACGGCACCGACGGTGTGTCCGACGACGAGTGGGTCCCAGACGACGACTGGCGGCGTTAGACCCTAAAACCTGGGGTGCTGGCCCACGAGGCTGGCACGGGAACTGTCCTTGCTGCCCTTTCTGATGGTGCCAAGGGTCCAGCAGCGCAGGTGCCGCGCGGTCAGCACGGCGAGTGCGCGGTCGGTGTCCTCGGGCGCGACTACGGCGACCATGCCGACACCCATGTTGAACGTCTTCTCCATCTCGGTCCGTTCGACGCGGCCGCGCTGAGCGATCATCCCGAACACCGGTGCGGGCGTCCATGTCCCGCGGTCGATCTCGGCGACAAGGCCATGCGGGATGACCCGCTCCAGATTTCCGGCCAGCCCGCCCCCGGTGACGTGGCAGAAGGTGCGGACCTGCGTTTCGGCGGCCAGCGCCAGGCAGTCCTTGGCGTAAATGGCCGTCGGCTCGAGCAGCTCTTCGCCCAGCGAGCGGCCGAACTCCTCGACATGGCCTGCCAGATTCATCCTGTCGATCTCGAGAAGCACCCTGCGCGCCAGCGAGTAGCCGTTGGAATGCAGGCCCGTCGACGCCATCGCGATGATCACGTCCCCCGGCTTGACCCGGTCCGGCCCGAGCACATCGTCGGCCTCCACCACGCCGACACCGGTGGCCGAGATGTCGTAGTGGTCGGGCGCCATCAGGCCCGGATGTTCGGCGGTCTCGCCGCCCAGCAGCGCGCAGCCGGCCATCACGCAGCCGTTGGCAATGCCCGAAACCAGTTCACTGACCCGTTCCGGCACCGTGCGGCCGACCGCGATGTAGTCCTGCAGGAACAGTGGCTCCGCACCGCAGACCACCAGGTCGTCGACGACCATCGCGACCAGATCGATGCCGACGGTGTCGTGCTTGTCCATGGCTTGCGCGACCGCCAGCTTGGTGCCAACGCCGTCGGTCGACGAGGCCAGCAGCGGCTCCCGATAGCCGCCGCGCAGCGCGAACAGCCCAGCGAATCCGCCGAGCCCACCACGCACTTCGGGCCTGGTGGCCTTCTTGGCCAGCGGTTTGAACAGTTCGACGGCGCGGTCACCGGCTTCGATGTCCACCCCAGCCGATGCGTAGGAGATGCCGTGTTGTTCGGCTTGATCCGTCATCGACAGCAAGGCTACCGTCGTTGCCCACCCCTGGGTAACCGGTCGATGTGCGCACTTTCCCTGCGATCGCCTCGCTCGATCGCCAACTGTGTGAGAACGTGACCGACCATGAAAACAGTTCGCTGGTTTGCGCTCGCAGTCGTAGGTAATCTGGCCGTTGCGCTGCCGGCTTCGACGGCACTGTCCGCGACGGCGTTCGCCACGGCGCCGGTCGGCACTGACGCTGTCACCATCTCCCAGTCGACAGTCAACGGCGTCGACTACATCACCAGGGAGATCACCATCCAGCCAGGCGGCAGCACCGGCTGGCACTACCACGACGGACGCGTGTTCGGCGTCGTCAGGGAAGGCACGCTGACCCGCACGATGGAGGACTGCTCAGTCGTCGTGTCCCCCGAAGGATCGGCGGTCACCGAGGAAAGCGGTTCGAATCACGTGCACATCGGCCGCAACCTTGGGCCGGAACCGCTGAAGCTGTGGGTCGACTACATCGAACCGGCTGGCACGCCGCTGTCGGTGGACGTGCCCGATCCGGGGTGCGGGCCCTAACGCGCATCGGGTCCCTAGGGTCGCCCCGGCGAATTGGCGAGAATCTCGGCAAAGCGAGCCTGAAAAACCGGCGTCAAGTCCGAGTGGGTGATCACCCAGAACTTGTCGTTCAGGATCGCGTCGACGATCTTGTCAGCGACGACCGCTGGTTTGAGTCCGTCCGGCCCGGTGAACCCGGATTTGATGCCCAACCGCCAGTTCTCGGCGTCTTGCGTTCGCCGCTCCGGTCCCATGGCGGCCGGGCGGTTGCGCTCGGCCTCCATCACTTTGGTGTCGGTGCCGCTGGGGCACACCACCGAGACCCCGATCGGCTCGCCGGTGATCGCCAGCTCCTGCCGCAGTGTCTCTGAGATCGCGACGACGCCGACCTTGCTGACCGCGTACGGGCCCAGAAGCGCGATGCCGCTGACGAGCCCGGCCACCGAGGAGGTGTTGACGACGTGCGCGGGTGTCCCTTGCGACCGGAGCACGGGAAGGAACGTGGTGATGCCGTGGATGACGCCCCACAGGTTGACCCCCAACACCCACCGCCAATCGTCGAGCGTCTGGTCGGCGAGCAGGTTGAAGGTGGAGACGCCGGCGTTGTTGCACAGCACGTCTACGCGGCCGTGTCGATCCAGCACGGCGTCACGAAGATCGTCCACCGACGCTGGATCGGACACATCGGTCCGCACCGCGAGCGTGTCCGCGGGCAGTTCGCCGGAATCCCGCGCCGCGTCGAGCGCGGCCTGCTCCACATCGGCGATCGCGACGTGCGCGCCGCGCAATGACGCCGCTTTCGCAAGTGCCAAGCCAATCCCGCTGGCGCCACCGGTGATGACGACGACCTTGTCGTTCAGCGTGTCCATGCTCACCCTCCATCGAGAACGATCAGCGCGCCGTTGAGATATGAACTGGCGTCGCTCGCGAGATACAGTGCGGTTCCGATGATTTCGTCGGAGGCGGCG
This sequence comes from Mycolicibacterium moriokaense, assembly GCF_003201655.1. Lineage (GTDB taxonomy): Bacteria > Actinomycetota > Actinomycetes > Mycobacteriales > Mycobacteriaceae > Mycobacterium > Mycobacterium moriokaense_A. The sequence continues at coordinate 16,285 of NZ_QJJU01000012.1, read as the reverse complement.
ATCCGGCCCACGCTGACGCTCGCCGCCATCGCCAACCGGATCTCCTCGGTGGGCATGGACTTGTGCAGGCTCTCGGTGTGGAACGTGCCGCACACGATGCAGTTGACCCGGATACCGCGCGGCCCGAACTCCTGCCCTGCCGCCTTCGTCAGCACATTCAGCCCGGCCTTGGCCGCAGCGTAGACGACCGTCGACGGGCTCGGGTACAGCGCCGCCTTCGAGCTGATGTTGATCACCGCCGAGCCTGCAGGCATGTGCTCGGCGGCCAGTGCCGTCAGCCGCAGCGGGCCCTTGAGGTTGACATCGATTGTCTTGTCGAACAATTCGGGCGTCACGTCGTTGAGGCTGGGTGGCACAGGGGCGATGCCTGCGTTGTTGATCAGCACGTCGATCCGCCCGAACTCCGCGACGGCCGCGTCGATGAGCTGCTGACACTGCGCCCAGTCGCCGACGTGACAGCTGACAGGCAGGGCCCGCCTGCCGATGGCCCGCACCTCGTCGGCCACCTTCTGACAGCCGTCGAGCTTGCGGCTTGCGACCACGATGTCCGCGCCCGCCTCGGCGAACCCGAGCGCCATCGCACGGCCCAGCCCCTTGCTCGATCCTGTGATGACGACTACTTTGCCGTCCGCCCGCAGGTCGGGAATCGCCAACGTCTTACTCCCGCCCCGCATCGCGGGCGATGCCGTCGATCACGTACCGAATCTGCAGGGCGAACAACTCATCGGCTTCGGCAGGGGTGACGCCGTCGGGGTTGCCGCCGGAACGGATGCGCCGCGTCGAACGGACCGACGGTGCGTGCGCGGCGTTTTCGATCGCCACGAACCCGACCGTCGCCCACATCACGAGGCGGCACGCCTGTACCGCCGCGTCCACGGCAAACGAGCTCGCGCGCATGGTCGCCACCAGTGGACGTGACGCCTCGACGTATGCGTCACGGCCTGCGACCAGGATCAGTCGGCTGTCGTGCGCCGCGCGCAGCCGGTGTCGCAGTTCCTTCGCCCACCGGACCGCGTAGTCGCTCCACGGCTCGCCCTCGGAGTGCGGCGGCGCCAGGTCGGCCAGCAGATGGTCGGCGATCGCGTCGACCAAACTGTCCTTGTTGCCAACGCGGCTGTAGAGGGGCGCGGGTGACACCCCGAGGCGTGTTGCGACGCTGCGCATGCTCACCGCGTCCAGGCCCTGCTCGAGAAAGATGTCGACCGCGGCGGCGACGATCTCGTCGGCGGCCAGCTCGAAGTCGTTGGCTTTTGGCATGTCACGCATCTCCTCGCTCGATAAGCGCGCTGGCGCCTGCCAGCAACAGGTCGACCTGGGGACCGAAGAGCTCGTGCACCGGATTGTCCGACTGGCCCCGCACGAACTTGGCGTAGCTGCCCTCAAGTACGATCGCGAGCTTCCACCGCGAAAACACTTCGTACCAACCGATATCGGCCACATTGCGACCCGATCGCTCGGCGTAGCGATCGACGAGCGCAGGACCGGAAGGCAGCTCGTCGAGTGCGAACCGCGGCTCGCCGACCATGCCAAGGGGCATGGTGCCGTCGGGTCCGGGGTGAAAGATCAACGCCCACGCGAGGTCGACCAGCGGATCGCCGATCGAGGCCATCTCCCAGTCCACGACTGCCAGCAGCCGCGGGGGCGCATCCGGAGCGAACAACACGTTGTCCAGCTTGTAGTCCCCGTGCGCAAGCGTGGCCGGTTGGTCTGCGGGACGCCGGGCGTCAAGCCATTCGCCGATGAGCCGCGCGGTCGGCAAGTCCCTGCCATCGTAGGACTCCAGCTGCCCGATCCAACGCGTCACCTGCCGCGACAAGTACCGCTCCGGGTGCGCGAAATCGTCTAGGCCGCAACGCTTCCAATCCACCGCGTGAATCTCGGCCAGCGCGTCGATCAGCTGATCGAGGGCCCGGCCGTGCGTTCCAGGCGCGGTGGCCCACGCCAACGGGATGGCTTTGCGCACGGGGACGCCGTCGACGCGGGCCATCACATAGAACGGCGAGCCGAACACCGCGGGGTCGTCGCAGCACAGCACCGGTCGAGCGATTCGCACCGGTTCGTCCTTGACGGCGTCAAGGATGCGGAACTCGCGCAGCACGTCATGTGCGGTCGATGAGCTCGCATGGCGCGGCGCCCGGCGTAGCACCCACCGGTCGTCGCCGCGGTCAAGGGCGAAGATCTCGCAAGAGCCTCCGCCGGGCATCGCCGTTACGATCAGGGGCACGCGGCCGCCAAGACGCTCGTCGAGGTAGTTCTCAAGGGCCGCAACCTCTTTCATGTGAGGCCGGCCTCGGTCCGAAGCGACGCCCACTTCCGCTCCGCCGCGGGTCGTCGGCTCGGGACATGTTCGGTCGGCCAGCCCTCGACCGGCTGATAGTTCCGCAGGATCGTGCGGGCCAGCACCGACTTGTGCAGTTCGTCGGGACCGTCGCCGATCGGGCCGAACCGGGTGGTGCGGTACCAGCCCTCGACCGGCAGGTCGGCGGAGTAACCGAGCGCACCACACACCTGGATCGTGCGGTCGAGCACGCCTAGCACGACCTTGGACACGTGCGCCTTGATCATCCCGAGGTCGGCCCGCACAGCCGATGCGCCGAACTTGTCCATCTTCCAGGCTGTCTGGAAGGTGAGCAGGCGTGCGGCCTGGATCTCCATGTGCGACAACGCGATATAGTCCTGGATCATCTGGTGATCGGCCAGCCGTCTGCCGTGCGAGGACCGCGACACCGCTCGCTCGCACATGATGTCGAGCGAGCGCTGAGCCTGTCCGAGCCAGCGCATCGAGTGATGAATGCGTCCCCCGCCGAGGCGCTGCTGGGCCAACTGGAATCCCTCGCCGGGGTCGCCGATCAGATGGTCCGCCGGAACGCGGCAGTCGGTGAACAGGATCTCGGAGTGGTTGCCGACCCGCCCGTATTCGGTGTCGGGATGGCCCATCGTGGGGATGTCGCGCACGATTGTCATGCCCGGTGTTCCTGCCGGCACGACGAAGATCGAGGCGTGCCGGTGGGGTCGGCCTTCGGGGTTGGTCTCGGCGACGACGAGGACGATGTCGGCGCTAGAGGCGTTCGTGGTGAACCACTTGTGGCCGTTGATGATCCAGTGGTCGCCGTCGAGGGTCGCCGTCGTGCCGATCACCGTCGGGTCTGCACCGGCAAGGAACGGCTCGGTGAGTGCGAACGCACTGGTGATATCTCCCCGCAGGTTTGGCCACAGCCAGCGCTGCTTCTGCTCCTCTGTGGCGCCGTGGGCCATCAGCTCCATGTTGCCGCTGTCGGGTGCCTGCACCCCGAAGATGACCATCGAGACCATGCTGCGGCCGATGATCTCCGACATCAACGCAAGCTTCAGCTGACCGACACCGGATCCGCCGAGTTCCGGATCGAGGAACGCTCCCCACAGGCCGCGCGCCTTGACCTGACTCTGAAGGTGCCGTTTGACCACAGCCCATTCGTCGCTGGCGATCTTCTCGTCGAGGATCGGCTCGAGTGGGACGATCTCGCTGTCGATGAACTCACGCATCCACGCAAGATGCTGCTCGAATTCTGGGTCCGTTTCGAAATCCCACGCCATGTCATCACCGTTCTGGCTATTTTAGGATGACACTGTAATCACACCGTTAGTCGGCTGTCGAGCGATGCCCGGCGCGGAGGCTGGAGGCAAGAGATGCGCGCGTGGCAGGTGCACGGCAAGGGCGAACCGATCCACGTCTTGAAGCAAGCGGAGATACCGACACCACCGCCCGCGCCCGGACAGTTGCAGGTGCGAGTCACCGCCGCTGGGATCGGGTTGCCCGATGTCTTGATGGCGCGCGGCACCTACCCGTTGACCCCGGCACTGCCGTTCACCCCCGGCCAGGAGTTGACGGGCGTCGTTTCGGCCGTCGGCACCGGCGTCGACACCCCCATCGGTACCCGCGTGATGTCCACCAGCGGGTTCGTCGAGGGCCACGGCTCATTCGCCGAGTACACGGTCGTCTACGCCGACCAGGCGTTCGCGGTGCCCAGCGCCCTAGGCGACGCAGCGGCCGCAGGCTTCTGGATCCCGCACATGACCGGCTGGGTGGCCCTCGTCGATCGCGGTCGGATCACGTCGGGCGACTGGCTGGCGGTGCTCGGCGCGGCCGGTGGCAGTGGCATCGCCGCCGTGCAACTCGGCAACGCGCTCGGGGCGAGGGTAATCGCCGTTGTCGGCGACGAGGCGAAAGCGGACTTCTGCCGCGGTCTTGGGGCCGAGGCAGTGGTCGTGCACGAGAAAGGTGGGCTCGCTGCAGATCTCCGTGCGGCGTCGGGCGGGCGTGGCGTCGATCTCATCTACGACCCGGTCGGCGGCGAGCCCGCCGAGGAGGCCCACGGTGCACTGGCCAGGGATGGGCGACTGCTAGCCGTCGGGTTCGCCAGCGGACGGTGGCCCGTCATCGACACCCAGGTCCTCGTGATGACCGGCACGTCGCTCTTCGGCGTGTTCGCGGGCGCTTACTCGCGCGGCGAACTCGAGGCGGTGCACGCCAAGCTGTCCGAACTGCTGACCGCGGGACGGCTGCTCTGCGCGGTCACAGAGCGCGTGGCATTCGATGAGCTGCCGCGGGCACTTCAACGGTTGGAGAACCGCGACGTGATCGGCAAGCTGGTGTTGGACGCGCCCTGACGGCTAAGGCCTGCGCAGCGCCGAGACGTTGTCGTTGTCGGCCTGAAGCGGGATGCCGGTGCGCGCGGCGGTCGCAAGCATCTGCTCGATCACGTTCTTGCCCAACGCCGTTTCGCCTGGCAGCTCGATCGGGTAGTTGCCGTCGAAGCACGCCGTGCACAGCCGCGACGCCGGCTGCTCGGTGGCCGCGACCATGCCCTGCTGCGAGATGTAGTTCAGCGTGTCGGCGCCGATGGCGTGCCGGACGGCCTCGAGCATCTCGTCCTCGTTCTCGACGGCGTTGGCGATCAGCTCGGCCGGGGTGGCGAAGTCGATGCCGTAGAAGCACGGCCATTTCACGGGCGGCGAGGCGATCCGGACGTGCACCTCGACGGCGCCCGCCTCGCGCAGCATGCGGATCAGCGCCCGCTGGGTGTTGCCCCGCACGATCGAGTCGTCGACGACGATCAGCCGCTTGCCGCGGATCACCTCTTTGAGGGGATTGAGCTTCAGCCGGATGCCCAGTTGGCGAATGGTCTGCGACGGCTGGATGAAGGTCCGCCCGACGTAGGCGTTCTTCGTAAGGCCCTGGCCGTACGGGATGCCGGACTCCTGGGCGTAGCCGACCGCGGCGGGGATGCCGGACTCGGGCACGCCGATCACCAGGTCGGCCTCGACAGGCGCCTCCCTGGCCAACCTGCGGCCGATATCCACGCGGGTCTTGTGCACCGACCGGCCTGCAATGGTGCTGTCAGGCCGGGCCAGGTACACGTATTCGAAGATGCAGCCCTTCGGCGACGGCGGCGCGAAGCGGCTGGAGCGCACGCCGTCGGCGTCGATGGCCAGCAGTTCGCCCGGCTCGATGTCGCGGACGAAGGAAGCGCCGACGATGTCAAGCGCGGCCGTCTCAGAGGCGACCACCCAGCCGCGGTCAAGCCGTCCCAACGACAACGGCCGCACACCGTAGGGGTCGCGGGCCGCGTACAGGGTGTTCTCGTCCATGAAGGTCAGGCAGAAGGCGCCACGCACCGTCGGCAGCAGATCAAGAGCGGCCTGCTCCAGCGTGGCGTCGGCAGCGCCGTGGGCGAGCAGCGCACCGAGGATGTCGGAGTCTGTCGTGGCTGCCGGTGCCCCACGCGTTCCCAAGAGTCCGGCCTCGCGGGCGCGGCGGGCCAGGTCGGTGCCGTTGACCAAGTTGCCGTTGTGGCCGAGTGCGACGCCGGTGCCTGCGGCGGTGTTGCGGAACACCGGCTGGGCGTTCTCCCACGTGGTGGAGCCGCTGGTGGAGTAGCGGCAGTGGCCGATGGCGACGTGGCCTTCCATCGCGGCAAGGGTCTGCTCGTCGAAGACCTGGCTGACCAGCCCGAGGTCCTTGAACACGAGCACCTGCGAGCCGTCTGCGACGGCGATGCCTGCGGCTTCCTGACCACGGTGCTGCAGCGCGTAAAGGCCGTAGTAGGTGAGCTTTGCCACCTCTTCACCCGGCGCCCAGACGCCGAATACGCCACACTCTTCGCGGGGTTCTTGATCGGTCTGCGGGCCGGTCACGATATGGCTGCTCCCAGGGCGTGGTGGGTAGACCCGTTCAGTCTACGGTCATCACCGGTTAATCACGGAATTGGCGACCAAGGTGTCGCGCATTACACAACGACGTCGGGGCCCCGGACATTTCCTCTAGACGTCACGCGAGGCTGACCAGCGGCAGCCAATGTCGGATCTCGGCTGCACGTGCACCTGAGAGTTGCAGGGCGCCGCTCGCGACGGCGTCTGCGACATCCAATAGACCAGCGGCAAGCAACAGCCAGGTGCGCGGATCGGCCTCCACGAGGTTCGGCGGGTTGCCGCGCCTGTGGTGCGGGCCCGAAATACATTGCACCGCAACGAACGGCGGCACGCGTACCTCGACGGTGGCCCCTGGCGCAGTGGCGGCGAGTGTGCGTGCGGTCAGCCGCACCGCGTCGCCAAGCTGCGTCCGCCCCGGCTCGGGCAGGCCGTCGTCGCGCAACCAGTCGGCGACGGCCGACACGGCGGCGCGGGTCTTCACCGGATCGACACTGCGGCGGCCGGCCATACCTTAGATTCTCAAAGTGCTCATCGACCGCCACCGACCGCCCTATAAAGCGGCGGGGGCGGTCTTCCTGGTGATCGTCACCGTCGTCGCAGCCTTCATCTATCTGGCATTCCGCGGCGACCTCACCGACAAGACCCAGCTGACACTGCTGTCGTCGCGGGCAGGCCTCGTGGTCGAACGGGGATCGAAGGTGACCTTCAACGGCGTGGAGATCGGCCGCGTCGCCCGTATCGACCTCGTCGACGAGCACAACACGCCAAAGGCCAGGCTGACCCTGGATGTGCAGCCGCGCTACCTCTCCTACATACCCGCCAACGTCGTTGCCGAGATCCGGGCGACAACGGTGTTCGGAAACAAGTACATCGCCTTCAGCTCTCCGGAACACCCATCAGCACAACGCATTTCGGACAACGCCGTGATCGACGCGTCGGCCGTCACCACCGAGTTCAACACCCTGTTCGAAACGGTGACCTCGATCGCAGAGCAGGTCGATCCCATCAAGGTGAACCAAACGCTGACCGCGACCGCCGAGGCGCTCACCGGACTTGGCGATCGCTTCGGCGAATCGCTGGAGAACGGCAGCCAGATCGTCGACGACCTGAACAGCCAGATGCCGCAGATCAGACACGACGTCCGCGCGGTGGCGGGCCTCGCCGACGTATACGCCGACGCGTCACCTGACCTCTGGGACGGACTGGAGAGCGCGACACAGTCCGCGCGGACTTTCAATGACCACCGCGCCGACATCGACGAGGCGCTGATGGCCGCGGTCGGCTTTGCGAACGACGCCGCGGACAGCTTCGAACGCGGCGGGCCGTATCTGGTTCGCGGCACCGCCGACCTGGTGCCGACGACACAGCTTCTCGACTACTACAGCCCCGAGATCTTCTGCGCGTTCCGCAAGTTTTCGGATGTCCAGAAGCGGTCCGCCGCTGCGCTGGGCGGCAACGGTTACTCGTTGGCTTCCGAGTCGGGCGCCCTCGCGGGCGCGGGTAACCCGTACATCTACCCGGACAACCTGCCCCGGGTGAACGCCCGCGGCGGCCCGGAGGGCCGTCCCGGCTGTTGGCAGGACATCACCCGAGATCTATGGCCCGCGCCGTTTCTGGTGATGGACACCGGCGCGTCCATCGCGCCGTACAACCACCTCACACTCGGCCAGCCGTTATTCGTGGACTACGTGTGGGGACGCCAAGTCGGCGAGTACACCATCAACCCGTGACGGTTGACATCAACATTTATTGAGGTTCTACGTTGGCTGCATGACCTTCAAATCACACGAACTCGAGTTCCTGCGTGACGCCGAACTCGGCCGGTTGGCCACCATCCAGCCCGACGGCACGCCGCAGAACAGCCCGGTGGCATTCAGCTACAACGAGGCACTTGGCACCATCGACATTGCCGGCTACCGGATGTCGAAGAGCCAGAAGTTCCGAAATATCGCGCGCAACGAAAAGGTGGCGCTCGTCGTCGACGACATCACCTCACGCGACCCGTGGCGGGTACGCTGCCTTGAGATCCGCGGGATTGCCGAACAGGCGGTGATCGGGGCATCGCGCGGCGCGGCCGGTGACGAGCTGGACAGCGCGATCATTCGGGTCACGCCCAAGCGCGTCATCAGCTTCGGCATCGACGATCAGGTCAGCGAGCCACATCAGCTGGAGGTGGAGCGGCGCGACGCTTAGCGCGGCGTTGCACGCCAAGGGCCGCCATCCCGGCAGCCTCGTTGACCGCAAGGTGGGCCAACATCGGCGCCGCCAGGCTGGCCGACCGTGCGTGTAGCCACCCGAACAACCAGCCCCCGACGCCGGTGACGACCACCGTGCGCATCACCGGCTGTCCGGTGACGCGTGCGTCGACGATGTGCCACAGCCCGAACGCCGCGGCTTGCAGCAGCCTGCCACGGGTCGGCCCGAATGCCTGCTCGGCGACGGTGCCAAGGGTGGCCCGGTAGGCGGCCTCCTCTGGCCAGACCGTTCCGATCGGGATGTCCAGCAGCAGCCAACGACCCGTGTGTTCGGGCAGCTTGCGCTCGGCCATCGCCGCCCGCACCGGCGGCAACGCGGTCAGCGCCGCAACGCCGAGCCCCACCACCGCGCCGGCGGCAAGGCCGTACCGCATGCCCGACCACAGCGCAGGCGGACGCAACCCGAGCGGAGAGCGGGTGACGGCGACCAGTCCGGTGCCGAGCGACGCATTCGGAACCGGATGCCATCGCACCCGCGGTGCCGCAAAGCTCCAACCGACCAGCCCCGCCGCTAGCGCGACTGCGCGAACCTTGCTGGGCCGCATCAGTATTCGGGCCCGTCGGCGGCCTCGGTCTTTTCCAGCGCGACGCGGATGCGGTCGGTGTCCTCGAGTGTCCACCCGTCGGGCGGGGCGACAGCGGCCCAGCCGTCGAGCACGAAGTCGCCGTAGTTGTGGCCGTGCCCGCCGGGAACGGACCCGGCGTTGGTCATGTCGGCGGCGACCTGCCAGAACGTAATGATCGGATACCAGCGCATCGACGCCGTGCGGTCGCGGCCGGGTGGTTCCCTGAGCCAGTCGGGCCTTGTGAACAACAGATCCTCCGACCACCACACGATCGGGTCGGACGGATGCTGCAGGAACAGCACCCGGGTGCCCTCCCATGGCGCCGCGGTGTCCCGCGCGATCTCGGCAGCATCGCTGGCCTGTGAGAACCGCACAGTACGCCCGTTGTCGTACCGCGGTTCGACCTCCGGCGTGCCCGGATCGCGCCTCGCTGTGATGGCGCTCCACAGCGGGCTGGCGTTTGGCGGGCCGACCCAGAGCACCGAAGAGAAGCCCATCTCGGCGATGTCCGGTAGCCATCCGAACCCACCCTGCCCGGCCATCGAACCAAGGCTTTCGCCGTACAGCACCAGCTTGGGTCGGTGGTCGGGCGGAAGCTGCTGCCATCGATCGTGGATGGCGTTGATCATCATCCGCCCGGATTCCATCGACTTGTCCCGGTCGCCGAGAAACGAAATCCAGCTCGGCAGAAAGGAATACTGCGATCCGACCAGCGCGGTGTCCCCGTTGTACATCATTTCCAGCGAGCGGGCGGCGACCGGGTTGATCCACCCCGTGCCCGTGGTCGGGACGATCACCAACACCTTGCGGTCGAAGGCGCCTGTGCGTTCGAGTTCGCTCAGAAGCACCGCCATCCGGCTCTCGTCGTCGGCCGCGGTGTTCAGCCCGACGTATACGCGGATCGGTTCCTTGGCGGGTCTGCCGTTCAGGCGGGTCAACTCATCGGCATGGGGACCGCTGGCGACGAAGTTGCGGCCCTGGAATCCGAGGGTCTCCCACGGCGCGAAAGACGTTGGGCTGCCGGACCGTTCAGGTTGCTTCGGCTGGACGATGCTCGCTCGGGTGGTGGCGTTCTGAGGCTGGAACATGCGGTTGGCGCCTGCCAGGAAGCCACGGACCAGCACGCCGTTGATCAGCGTAATGGCCACCACCACCACAATCGCGGTGCCGATGAACAAGGCCGTCTCGTCGTGAAGATGCCAGCGCCTGATGAAGAACCGGGCCATCGTCTTGATCAAGTCGAGCAGGACGCGCGCACCCCCGACACAGAGACCGCCGGCCAGAACGGCGATGATCAGGGTGCGCATATAGCCCAGCGTGGTCGGGCCCTCCAAGCCCACGACCCCCGAGACCTGACGCTGCCACGCGGCCGCGGGAATCATCATCAGCACACACGCCGCTACGGATGCGGCAACGGTCACCGTCTTGAACCCGTACGTCACCCGCTTCGACGGCGGCCACCAATTGCGCCGACGTAATACGAAGCGGCGCAGCATCTTCTCGATAAACGCGCCGATGCCATAGCCGATGGCGGCATTGAGACCGCCGATCAGGCCTTGGAACAGCCAGTCGCGCGGCAGCAGTGACGGGGTCAGCGAAAGGCAGAAGAACAGCGCCCCGAACGCAATCCCCGTGAAGTCGAGGTGGACCAGGCTCCACGCCCATTCGAGTAGCGGATGTCGTTCGCGGGGCGCGACACTCACCCGAACAGCCCTGGGAGCACGCCCTCCGACGTGCTGCGCAGGTCCTCGAGGGAGACGGTGAACTGGCCCTGGACCTCGACAGCGTCGCTACCCTGATCGACGACACCGATGCGAGTGGCGGGCAGGCCGCGGGCCTCGCACATCGCCCGGAATCTGCTCTCCTCGGTGCGCGGGACGGCCACCATCACCCTGCCCGCCGACTCCGAGAACAGCGTCACAAACGGATTAGCACCCTCCGGAATGATGATGCGGCAACCGGTTTCGCCGGCGAGCGCGGCCTCGACGACGGCCTGCATCAGCCCGCCCTCGGAAAGGTCGTGTGCCGCCGTCACCAGCCCGTCGCGCGACGCGGCGGCGAGCACGTCGGCGAGCAGCTTCTCGCGCGCAAGATCGACGCGCGGAGGAAGCCCGCCCAGATGGTCGGCGGTGACCTGCGCCCATATCGAGCCGTCGAACTCGTCGCGGGTGTCGCCGAGCAGGATCAGGGATTCCCCTGCCTCCGTGCCGAGTCCAGTCGGAAGACGTCGGCTGACATCGTCGATAACGCCGAGCACCCCGACGACCGGGGTGGGCAGGATCGGGGTGGTGCCGGTTTGGTTGTAGAAGCTGACGTTGCCACCGGTGACCGGAATGCCAAGCACCGCACAGCCGTCGGCGAGGCCCTTGACGGCCTGGCTGAACTGCCACATTACCGCCGGATCCTCGGGTGAGCCGAAGTTGAGGCAGTTGGTCACCGCGACCGGTGTCGCGCCGGTGACCGCGACGTTGCGGTACGCCTCGGCCAGCGCTAGCTGCGCGCCGGTATACGGATCCAGCTGGGTGTAGCGGCCGGATGCGTCGGTGGAGATCGCGATTCCGCGGCCGGTGGCTTCGTCGATGCGCAGCACGCCGCCGTCGGCGTGTTCGGCGAGCACGGTGTTGCCGCGCACGTAGCGGTCGTACTGCTCGGTGATGAAGGCGCGGCTGCACAGGTGCGGGCTGCCAAGCAGCGCAAGCAAAGTCGCCCGCAGCTCGTCGCCGGTGGACGGCCGGGGCAGCTTGGCGGAAGTGTCAGCGTTGAGCGCGTCCTGGGTATCCGGGCGTCCCACCGGACGCTCGTAAACCGGGCCCTCGTGGGCGACCGTACGCGGCGGCACGTCGACGACCGTCTCACCGTGCCAGGTGATCTGCAGCCGATCGCCGTCGGTGACCTCACCGATGACGGTGGCCAGCACCTCCCACTTGCGACACACGGCAAGGAACGCGTCGACGTTCTTCGGTGCGACAACGGCACACATCCGCTCCTGCGACTCACTCGACAGGATCTCGGCGGGCGTCATGTTGGCTGCCCTCAGCGGAACGGTGTCCAGCTCGACCCGCATGCCACCGTCACCGGCCGACGCGAGTTCGGATGTGGCGCAGGACAATCCGGCGCCGCCGAGATCCTGGATGCCGATCACCAGGTCGGCTGCGTACAGCTCGAGGCAGCACTCGATGAGCACCTTCTCCATGAAGGGGTCGCCCACCTGAACGCTTGGCAGTTTCTTGCGGCCCGGCGCACCGCTCTCGTCGCCGCCGAACGTCTCCGACGCCAGCACCGAAACGCCACCGATGCCGTCGAGGCCGGTGCGTGCGCCGAACAGGATGATCTTGTTGCCCGTGCCCGACGCGAACGCGAGATGCAGATCCTCCTTGCGCAGCACCCCGACGCACAGCGCGTTCACCAACGGGTTGCCCGCGTAGGAGGCGTCGAACACGGTCTCGCCGCCGATGTTGGGCAGCCCCAGCGAGTTTCCGTAGCCGCCGATGCCGCGCACCACTCCGTCGACCACCCGGCGCGTGTCGGGAGCGTCGGCGGCGCCGAACCGCAGCTGGTCCATGACAGCGACCGGCCTGGCGCCCATCGCCATGATGTCGCGGACGATGCCGCCGACACCGGTCGCTGCGCCCTGGTACGGCTCGATGTACGACGGGTGGTTGTGCGACTCCACCTTGAAGGTGGCCGCCCAGCCGTCGCCGATGTCCACGACGCCTGCGTTCTCGCCGATGCCCGCCAGCATCGAGGCCCGCATCGCCTCCGTCGTCGTCTCACCGAAGTACCGCAGGTGCACCTTCGAGGACTTGTAGGAGCAGTGCTCGCTCCACATCACCGAGTACATGGCCAGCTCGGCGTCGGTGGGCCGACGGCCGAGGATCTCGCGGATCCGCTGGTACTCGTCGTCCTTGAGGCCGAGTTCGCGGAACGGCTGGGGTACCTCGGGAGTGGCTGCGGCGCGGTCGACGGTGTCGACCTCATGGGTCAGGCCGGACGTCACGCGCCCAGTGTAGTTTGAGCCGCCGACCTCAGCGGTTCAGGTGGCGTCGGCCACGTCGCCACCGGCCACACAGAACGCGTTGCCGTCGGGATCGGCGAACACCACCCACCGGAACTCCGGGCCCGCTTCGCCCCTGCCGGTCTCCGTTGCGCCCAGGTCCACCAGCCGCTTGACCTCGGCCTCCAGATCGGGGGCGGAGAAGTCGACGTGCACGCGGTTCTTGCCCGGTGTCGGGTCGTCGACCTTCTGGAACGCCAGCCCGGGACCGCCAGGGCGACTGACGGTGACGAAAAAGCCAGGCGCCAAAGCGTTTACCGTGCCGTCCACGACGCCTGCCCACCACTCGGCGAGCCGGTCGGGGTTGGTGGAATCGAAGGTGATGTTCTCGACGGAGAGTGTCATGGCGGTCACTGTAGGCCAGCGGTGTGACAGATCCGCGCGCTTACGTCTGGCGTAATTGAACGGCCGCGTTGCCCGACGCACGCTTCATCTATGACAAACACCGATACCCAGACCCAGCCGAAGTTCAGCGCCGAGATGTGGGCAGCCTTCTGGGCAGCTCCCGACGAGTCGCGCATCGGCGACATCCTCGCCGACGACATCGTCGGCTACTGGCAGGGCGACCCGAATCCGGTGCTGGGCCTCGAGGCGTACACCGCCAAGATCGTCGAGCTCATCGCCGCCTCCCCTGACCTACGGCTGGACCTGATCGACAGTGCGACCGTCGACGGCAGCGCCCCCGGCGAGCAGCTCGTCTTTCTGCACTACACCGGCAAGGGCACCGGTCCGGATGGTCCGTTTGCGATCCGCGGGCTCGACCGGGTCCGCACCCGCGACGGCATGGTGGTGGAGAACGTCATCCGCTACGACGAGGTCGAGATCTCAGCCGGGTGACAGGAACGCTCGCAGCGCGGCGCAGTAGGCGGCGACGTCGGCTGCGCCCATCACCTCGCGGGCGGAATGCATTGCGAGCTGGGCCGCGCCGACGTCGACCGTCGGGATGCCTGTGCGCGCCGAGGTCATCGGCCCGATCGTGGACCCGCAGGGCAGGTCGGCCCTGTGCTCGTAGCGTTGCAGCGGAACCCCGGCCTGCGCGCAGGCAAGGGCGAACGCCGCGGCGGTGCGGCCGTCTGTGGCGTAGCGCAGATTCGGTTGCACCTTGAGCACCGGGCCCGCGTTGACCTCGATCAGGTGGCCGGGCTCGTGCCGTTCGGGATAGTTCGGGTGGGTGGCGTGCGCCATGTCGCCGGAGGCCACCATCGACCCAGGCAGCCGTCGCAGGAAGTCCTCCCTGCCGCCGCCTGCGGCCAGGGTGATCCGTTCCAGCACCGTGTGCAGCAGCTCGGACTGCGCGCCGTGGTCCGACTGGGAGCCGACCTCCTCATGGTCGAACAGCACGAGCACCGGCAAGTGCTCGCCCTGCTCGGCGGCCAGGAACGCCTCGAGCCCCGCGTAGCAGGTGGCCTGGTTGTCCAGCCGGGGCGCACTGACCAGCTCGTCGTCGACGCCAGCCAGCGTCGACGGTGTCAGGTCGTGGGTCATCAGATCGGCGCCAAGGATGTCGGCCGCGTCGACGCCAGCCCGTTCGGCGACGTAGGCCAGAAACGACCGGGGGCCACTGCCGACGCCAAAGACCGCGTTGACGTGCCGCTGCGGATCCAGCGACAGCGACTTGCGGTCCTCGGCCAGGTGGATCGCCAGCTGCGGGACGCGCAGGATCGGCTGGTCGATCCGCACCAGCCGGTGGTCGATGGTGTCGCCGACACGGACGGACAGCCGGCCACTGATGCCGAGATCGCGGTCCAGCCAGGAGTTCAGCCAGGCGCCGCCGTATGGCTGCAGTGCGACCACCTGCCAGCCGGACACGAACCGATCGGGGTGCTGTTTCACCCGGAGGTTGGGGCTGTCGGTGTGGGCGCCGACTATCCGAAAAGGCCCGGTACGGTCCGCTTCGTCAGATCGCCATGCGACGAGCGAGCCTGCCCGCACCGTGAAGAACCTGCCGTCGGCGGGCCACTCGTCGCGTTCGGAGAGTTCGGTGAACCCTGCGGCGCTCAACCGTTGGGCGACCGTCACGCAGACATGAAACGGCGACGGTGACGCGTCGATGAACTCGCACAGCCCTTGCGCACTCGTGGACATGGTTCACCATCATTGCCGACTGGCTGTTCGCTAGGGTCGAATGGTGCCCGACCCACTGCCGCAACCGGTAACGGCGCCGTTGACACCCGCGGCCATCTTCTTGGTGGTCACCATCGACGAAGGTGGTGAGGCGGCCGTCCACGATGCGCTGCCCGACATCTCCGGGTTGGTTCGCGCCGTCGGCTTCCGCGACACCGACAAGCATCTGTCGGTGGTCACCTCGATCGGATCGGATGCCTGGGACCGGCTGTTCTCCGGTCCGCGCCCTGCCGAGCTGACCCCGTTCATCGAGTTGCGCGGCCCGCGCCACCACGCCCCAGCCACGCCGGGAGATCTGCTGTTCCACATCAAGGCACTGTCGATGGACATGTGCTTCGAGTTGGCGGGCCGCATCGTCAAGGCGTTGGGGGCGGTAACGGTCGTCGATGAGACCCACGGCTTCCGGTTCTTCGACAACCGCGACCTGCTGGGCTTCGTCGACGGGACCGAGAATCCCGAAGGCCCACTTGCGGTGTCCGCCACCGAGGTTGGCGAGGAGGATCCCGATTTTGCGGGCGGCTGCTACCTGCACGTGCAGAAGTACGTGCACGACATGAACTCATGGGATTCGCTGTCGGTCACGGAGCAGGAGCTGGTGATCGGGCGGTCCAAGCTCGAGGACATCGAGATGGACGACGATGCGAAGCCGGCCAACGCCCACATCGCGCTCAACGTGATCGAAGACGAGGACGGCAACGAGCTGAAGGTCGTCAGGCACAACATGCCGTTCGGCGAGATCGGTAAGGGCGAGTACGGCACATACTTCATCGGCTACTCGCGCACGGCCGCCGTCACCGAGCGAATGCTGAGCAACATGTTCATCGGCGACCCTGTCGGCAATACCGACCGCATCCTGGACTTCTCGACCGCGGTGACGGGTGGGAAGTTCTTCACGCCGACTGTCGACTTTCTCAATGATCCTCCGCCGCTTCCGGATTCGGAGCCCGAAGAAGACCAACAAGATGTACCCGTCGCTGTCAGCGGCTCGCTCGGGATAGGCAGCCTGAAAGACATCTCACGAAGTTAAGTGTCAAGCCGCGAGTTCGAGAGGAGGTGGAAAGGCCTGATGTTCGTTGTAGAGCCGACGCGTCTGCAGG
>NZ_QJJU01000011.1 GCF_003201655.1 Mycolicibacterium moriokaense | reverse complement strand
ACCCAAAACACCGGAACCCGCGACCGCAACGTTCCTCTGGCCATCACAACACTCCTCAATCAGAAGGGGTGTTGCATCCATCCCTTGAAACCGCCTCGACTTTTAGCGACGCCGACGCAGAGTCAACGCAGACCCGCTCGACTTCGACGGGTACACCCGTCAGCCAGGACATGCCCGCCAGCGCCTCGACATCTGCCGGATCGCTTGACATCAGCTGGTTCACGTTGGCGCCGCCCGCGCGGTTGGCCAGCTTCCAGCCGCCGGTGCCCTTGTGCCCCCACCCATGCGGAACGGCGATGGTGCCTGGGACGATGTCGGCAGTCAGCGACACCGGAAGCGCGATCCGCCCGTATGGCGAGCGCACCGCTACCGTGTCGCCATCGCCGATCCGCCGTGCGGCCGCGTCGTCGAGGTGCATCAGCGCACAGTGAATCCGGTTGCCGCGCATCAATAGTGGCGCGTTATGCATCCATGAGTTCTCCGAGCGCGGTTCGCGCCGACCGATCATCCGGAGCGGAAAGCCATCGGGGCTACTTCGTCGCGACAGGTCGACGATCTCGGCGGCTATGTCCTCATGCTCCAGGCGAACTTGTCCACGGCGGTAGGCGATCACCTCGTCCAGCACGCCCGTGCGGAGATGCGGCGCGACCACGACGCCGTGCGGATGTCGTTGAGTCAGACGGCGAAAGGTCAGCCCACCGCGGCGAAGGCCGAAGCGATTGCCGCCCTCGGACATTCGGATCATCCCATCGACGACCGGACGTGGAGTGAAGCGACTGCCGAACAGGTTCGCGAGCTTCCTGGCCAGTCCGATCGCGGCGAACGTCGGTGAGCGGCCTGCCAACCGCTCCATGAGTTCTGCGGCGATCTCCCACTCCGTACGGGACTCCCCCACCGGCGCGACGACGGCCTCCGTGGCCTGCCGAAAAGGTGTCGCCTGGAAGGTCTGGAATGTCACCGCAAAATCGTCGCGCTCATACATCGTCGTGACAGGCAGCACGTAGTCGCAGTGCGCGGTCGTCTCGTTCACGTAGAGGTCAAGGCCGACCATCAGGTCAAGGCCGTCGAGCGCTTCTTCCAGTTCGTTGCCGTTGGGCACCGATAGCACCGGATTGCCCGCACTTGTGAATAGCACCTTGATCTGCCGATCGCCGGGGACCGAGATCTCCTTCGCCATCAGAGCCGCGGGCTCGGCTGCGGCGACGGGCCTGAACCCACCGATGCGTGTGCGCTTTCGCTCGTACGCCCGCCGCGCGCCTGCGCCCATCAACCTCATCAGCCATTTCTGACCCGGCATTCCCAACGTGCTGAACACGCTGCCGCCGGGCCGGTCAAGCTTGCCCGCGACAACGTTCACGGCATCGATCAGGTACGCGGTCAGCGTGCCGTTCTGTCCGACGCACGTACCGAAGCGGCCATAGACGGCCGCGCGCGGAGTCTGGGCGAGATCACGCGCCAACGCGCGAAGGGTGTCGGGCTCGATGCCGGTGAAGCGCGCCGTGGTCTCCGGGGCGAACGTCGCCGACTGCCGCTCAAGCCACTCCACCCCGTCGGCCTGCGATTCGACGTGGCCGCGGTCGACAAGGCCGTCGGCGAACATCACATGCAGCAGCGAAAGCAGGAAGTAGGCGTCTGTGTCGGGGACGATGCCCAGCCACTCGAACTGGGCCGCGGTCTCTGTCTTGCGCGGGTCGACGACCACGACCCGTCCCCCGCGCTTGACGACGTCGTGCATCCGGTCCTTGATCCGCGGTGCGGTCAAGAAACTACCGTGCGAGACAACGGGATTCGCACCCATCATGACCAGTAAGTCGGTGCGAAGCAGGTCGGGTATCGGCACGGCCATCGGGGAGCCGTAGAGGAACTGGCTTGCAGCGAGCCTGTTGCTGGTGTCCTGCGAGGACGCGGTGAAGTAGTGGGAGTGCCGCCCGACGCCTTTGATGAAGGCCATCGCCCCGAACAGGTGTGAGTAGCTGAACGCGGCGGGGTTGCCCATGTACCACCCGACCGCGCCGGAGCCGTGGCGACGCAGAATCGCGGACAGCCTCGCCGCGATGTCGGTCAGCGCCTCGTCCCAGCTGACCGGCTCGAAACCGGTGGCGGTCCGGCGCAGTGGCGTGGTGACGCGGTCGGGGTCGTTGACCACCTCGGTGAACGCGATGCCCTTTTGGCACGCGAAGCCAGACGACAGCGGATGATCCTTGTCAGGGCGAAGTGAGATGAGGCGGCCGTCGTCGACCGTCGCGATCATGCCGCAGAGCGGCTCACAGATCCGGCAGAACGTCGGCCTGTGCTCGATCACACTGTGACCATACTGTAAGAATTACAGTTGCGACGCAGACTTCGGCAGCGAGTAGTTCGGCCTACCAAGGCCGAGGATGTACTGGGCGATCATGTTCCTGAACACGTCGATGGTTCCGCCGTAGATGCCGACCAGCGGCGCCCATCGGTATAGGTGCTCGGCGTTCGACGGTAGAGCCGCCGCAGAACCGAGGACGTCCATCAGCTCGGGAGCGACGTCCCGCATGGTCTGGGCGATCGCGACGCGGCCGAAGATGCCCGGCGTACTCAGCGCCGCCTCGATGCGCGCGTGCGCCCGGCCGAGCCGGTAGGCCGCCGACCCGTCGCCGATGTCTGCCTGCGTCGCGACCTCGTCGGCGCTCTCGGCCATCAGCGCCGCGAAGCTGCCCATGGTCGCGATGTCGGCCAGACCGACAGGATCCGCCCCGCCGGCACCGTGTTCGGCGGTCAGCGGCCCGTTGAGAACTGCCCAGCCGTCGTTGACCTCGCCCAGCCGGTATCGGTCCGGGATGCGAACGTCGCTGTAGTAGCTGATGTTGGTGCGCTCACCGTCGACCGTGCGCAGGCCCTGGATCTCGAGACCCGGCGAGTCCGTCGGCACAAGGAACATCGTCAGGTTGCGGTGCCTGCGGCCGGTCGGGTCTGTATTGGTAAGCAGGAAGATGTACCGGCAGTTGTGGGCTCCGGACGTGAACATCTTCTGCCCGTTGATGACCCACTCGTCGCCGTCGCGCACGGCCCGTGTCTTGCACGTCGCGATGTCGGATCCACCTTCGGGCTCGGTATAGCCCATGGCGAACCTGACCTCGCCGCCGTACACGCCGGGCAGCACCTCGTCGAGCAGTTCCGGTGAGCCGAATTGGCGCACTGCCTTGAGGATCATCAGGGTGCCGCCCCAGGTGACGAGCGGAACCTTGGCGCGGCGCCTCTCGAGGTCCCAGATGCGACGCTGAACCGGGGTGAACCCACCGTCCTTGGCGTTCGTGGCTTCCGGCTCCAGCCAGCCCTCTGCGCCCATGGCCAGGTGCAGATCCTCGATCAACCCGTCGCCGGTCTCGTGTTCGCGGTACAGCAGTTCCTCTGTCACATTGGCCGCGAGAAATTGTCTTGTACGGTCGAGAAATTCTTGGTCGTCAGTCGCCAGCTCTAGTGCCGAGAAATCCATTGCCTCACCGAACAATCCAGCGGGAAAGCCAAAGCGCATCCATCAGCTGGCTTTCCGCCTCTCCTTGCGCTCGGTCGACTGCGGCTTCCGGCTGCACGGCCAGAGTCGCCGGCCAGTCGCATTCGCTGGGCGGCCGCGGCGTGCCACGTTCATCCGGCATCTCGATCCCCACGCACCTCTCATCTTAAAAAACAGCTGATGTTTTAATCTACGCGGGCGGCCCCAAGCGCACAAGAGGGGCTGCGCGGCTATCAGGCGCCGTCGCCGGCTGCGCGGCCTGATGAGCGCTTCCTCAGGCGCGTAACCGCCGCGGACGACGCCGCCTCGGCGCGTACCCCGGCCAGTATCCAGCGCACCGACATCGGGAAGTTCTTCTCCACGCGCCGCGATTCAGCAAGGCTGGCGCGGGACAGCTTCGGTTCTCGAAGCGCACGCACCTCCATCACCGAGTGATTGATGGTGAGGTTCACCAACGCACGACAACACTCAAGAGCAAGATCGCGTGGAATACCTTCGTGCAGAGTAGCTTCGATCAATTCGTCGACGTAGTCCATCACCACCTTGCGGTCGTCGATGGTCATCAATTCCGTCAAGAACGGATGAGCCCGCAGAGCGTCGTGAAGGGCCAGACACCACTTCAGCGCCGTGGTTTCCCAGTCCTCGTACTCGTAAAAGTCCAGTCTCAGTTGCGAGAAGTGCCGCGCCACCAGGGCGCGGATCAACTGCTCGCGACTACCGACTTGCTGATAGAGCGTGCGCGTCGAAATGCCCAGCTCGGCGGCAAGCCGCCGTGTGGTGAGTGCATCGGAGCCTTCGGCGTCGAGCAATGCCAGTGCACGGTCGTGTATCACCTCGACGGGAATCAGCGGCTTGGCCATACTCAAATGGTAATCGTGGCCATGCCGTGATCACGGTGTTCGCGGTTGGTCGCAGATGGCTGTGCATTCACGCGGTCAACTCCCCATGACAACTGAGCGGATTCTGAATGAAGGTATCTTCGGCCAACGGTCGCCGGGGTGGATGCGCACTCACAGCGCCGCCGACATCAATTGTCAAAACAATCGGCCCGCAGCATTTTCGGATGGGGATGTGGAACCCGCAAGGAGTAACATCTCCCTGCCAGGCAATCATTTTGGTGGCTCGGGATGTGTTTCGGCGAGCCGATGCTCGTGGATCGTGACCAGCTCGCGGAATCCCAGCCGAGGATATTCCGGTACGGGCTGGATACCCCATTTATCGTGAGCCGTACGTTGATTGGCGGCCTCGGGAGCGCCACCGAAGGGTGGCCCGCCGAGGGGATAGGGTTGCTGACATTCCAGCGTGTCGTCCGAATAGCGCACTTTCATTAACTCGCTACAGATCTGTGTCGGCGACAGGGTCGGCCAGCCGTACCAGATAGCAACCAACGGAATCGTCAGTGCGCCATCTATCACAAGCCCCACAAGGCAGACGTACAGGCCCCACTTGATCCCCTTATGCATCCGCGCATAGGACGGTGTCGTACCGGGCGGCAGCGAGTCGATGTCCGAACTGACTTCTGCGGCGGTCGATTCGACCTTCACCGGTTCATCATCCGCGTCCGAAGCGAAGATCTTGCGGTCGACGGTGTGCAAATAGGGTATGGCAAGAAATGGCGTGATGTAGAAGACGTTGTAGAGCCACCATCCGAGGACCGGTAGCGCAACACCGGCGTAGCGCACGTCGGCGTACACCGTCATGTTGATGATGTATCCGAGCCATACGACCACGCCGAACCAGCAAGTCACGATCATCCATTGGAGTCCCCAACGCCTCATCCGCAGAAAGCCGATGGCGGCGGCCATGCGCATTGGGAATACGACAAGGACGCAGATGAGAACCCACGACTTTTCGCCGGGCGCGCCGGCGCCCCCCATCGACAACTCGTTGTAATGCCAGAAGTAACCCCCGTCCATAAGGTTTCCCCAAGCGCTGAAGAAGGTGCGACTGATCAACGAGTGGTTGGCGAACACGTCAAGCGCCCAGCCCAAGCTGTTGAGACCGCCGTCGAGGATGATCACATAACCGATCAGCGTGACGATCAGCGGACGCACTGACAAGCCGGCACGTCGTGCCCGCCGGAGCAGGACCAGTCCCCACACGAAAATCGGTAGTCCGACAAGCGCGAGGACGAGCGTGCCCATCAGCAGGGTTCCGGTGATGAGCCATCGGTCGGCTTGGCGTTGGGCTCGCCGGCCATCCTCCAAATCCCCCTGATCCCTTGGCAATCCGGGCAAGAACGTCGTGTCCACGCCGTCGCCTTTCCCGTCCCGATCGAACTCAGACGTCATCTCCATCGCCGCACCAGCTACCAGGGCCGGACGATCAGCATGTACAGCTGGATCAAAAACATGGCCAACATTGCGCCGTAGACGAATAGCTGAAACACCACAAGCGCTCGTCGACGTTGCCGGTCTCGGGAATACATGGTTACCTTCCGGATAGTGCGGAGGACGAGGAATTGCCGACGGATAGCCCGCCGACTCCCCTCCTAGCCAAGGGATGCGGTGCGGCTCAGAACGTGCCGATGTTGGACATCAGCCAGTACCAAAACGCAATGAGGGCGAGCATGGCGCCCCATGTGAGCGCCATCCGCACGATTTCTAGGAACAAGTCTTGACCCTTCTTCCGATCTGGGAGGATGCGCGGCCAATCAGGTTTCAAGCCGCACGCCGACGGTGCTCGTGTTGGAACCCGACTGTGTGCCTACAGGTGGCTTTAGAAAGCTCCGGACAGCACTCATCCCGTGGTCACGGTGTCCTCGACAGGTGGCACGTCGTAGAACTGTGTCGCCCATTTCCGCAGCGCCATGTACGGTTTGGCGTCTTCCTTGGACAGGGCAGGGCGTTCGACGTATTCCTGGTAGCGCCAGATGTCGAGGTCCTCCCAGATCGTGCGAAGGTACCGCTGTTCTACGTGCTTCTTGACTTCTGCGGGAGGCACGTCGGATGTCTCGCCTGCAACCTTTGGCCACCAGATGGAGTAGAAGAGATTCGAAAGGCCGTCGTCGACGGGGGTGCAGGCGAAGATCAGCCGGTACTTGGCTGCACCTTCGAATGCGCTCATCGCGAAGCCAAGGCCCGAGTAGTGGCTGTGAATCTTGAGCGCCATCGTGTTCGGGTCATCGCTGTCGACGTCGGGCCAACCGGTGAGGAAGCGCCACTCTTCGTCGACGACCTCCCAGTTGAGGCAGATGGGTCTCACTGTTGCCCCGTGGACGTAGAAGAAGTGAGCGCTGTCGGGCCCATTCTCGGCGACGATCTGCGGGTGCACCGGCTCATCGTTGGCGACGCGCGCGAACTCGGGATAGGGCCGGTAGAAATCGGACGCCTCCGCGTCAAGGCCCGGGAACTTGCGGAACACGTCCGGAAGGTTCCATTGCGGTTCCCCGCCCTCAGGGTGGTGCCAGACGAAGACGCAATCGTTCTGCTCCTCGACGGGCAGTACACGTAATTTGAGGGCGCGGTTAGGTCGGTCGGGCTGATACGGAATGTAGGTGTTGGAGCCGTCTGGGCCCCACCGCCAGCCATGGAACGGACACTCGACGCAGTCGCCGACCACCTTGCCGCCGTGCGCCAGGCTGGCGCCGAGGTGGCGACAGTGGGCCGACATGATGTGCAGTTCTCCCGACTCGTCGCGGTAGGCGACCCAGTCTTCGCCGAAGTAACGCAAGGGCTTCACTTCGCCCACGAGAAACTCGGGCGACCAACCGACCATGAACCAGCCGGTGACCTTCCAGGTAAACGGAACCTTCACTTACCAATCTCCTCAGGCCATTTCCAAGTCCGGCGTCTCCCACAGGGGAAATACCCTGTCGGGTTCACACTCTTCGTCGACGATCCACTTGCACATCCGCCGCACCGGTTCCATCGCATCCTGCGGGATAGTGAAGTTGACGCTGGCCGCGTAGCCGAGAGAGGTCAGGCGCTGCGCACCGAACAGCGGAAGCCTGTCCCGCAGTTCATGTTTCAGAGACTCGGGGTAGATCCCGATGGTCTGCGTGTAGGCGTTGACGGCATCGGTCACCTTGTCGATGCTGTCGACCGGCACGACGTTGGCGACCCGGCCCGACAGCATCGTGGAGTAGTGCACCGGTTCGTCGATCTGAGAGACGATAATCGCGCCCTCCGTGTCTTCGCCCCCGAAAACGCGGTACCAGTCGTCGGTCAAGCGTGAACCCTCGATGTGTTCGAGCAATGTGCGGTCGACGACCTTGGGCTTCGTACTGATGAATTCCGGCAGCTGCATCATGGATTGGTAGATCACCCCGCCGAGTCGGTTGGCATTGTCCAGGCCCGGCTGATCGGTTCCGCTCAGCACGTAGATGACCCGCGCGTTGACGCACCCTTCTTGGTTGCCCGCGCCGACGTCGCACGCCGCCCGCATCGCGACCTCACGAAGCGTGTCCTCGCTGTTGAATGCCTCGGGGCCGATGATCGTCGCGCTGCGCTTGGGATCGAGCGCGATCAGCTCAAGGCCAGGTTGGATGTAGCGAGTCACGTGCTTGACCGAGGCCAGACCGCCCCACGCGACAATCTTTTCGACGTGTTCAGGCTTGTACAGCTGTTCCTCGACCTGCTCGTCGCCGCCCTTCCAGTAGCCGACGGCGAGATGGCGGGTGATCGGATGGTCGGGAGCGATGTCTGCTAGCGTGCGGGCGATCGCCATCGCAGTCAGCGGGTCGTTCGACGGCGCCTTGATTATCGCGTCGCTGCGGGTTAGTGCGTTACGCAGCACGGTGATCCCGGCGACCAGTCCCCCGTTGCCCGCCGGGATGTGCAGGGTGCGCGACCCGAACGCGCGGACCCGTATCTCGCGGCCGTCCAACAGCCGACGCGGCACCCATCCCTCCAGATACTCGATGCCGACCTGTGTCTCGGCGAGTTCACGCATCGAGTCGCGGGTAAACATCGCGGGCAGCGCGACATAGCCGGTCCGAAGGATGGACTCGGGCATCGGATTGGACACCAAACAGGCCTCGAACGCCTCCTGGATGTACGTGTTCTTCTCGAAGGCGAGGGCCTGCCCGAGTTCGGTTAATACGTCAAGGATCTCGTCGAACGACACGGTGTACATGTCTGCCATGTCCACCGGGCTGCGCAGCGGCAGCGCGTGCGCATGTTTGACCGGATCGGGCGCTTCGAAGCGGTGCTCCAGCCGGGTGCCGAACTCGACCAGGTCGTCCGTGATCAGCTCGCCGCGGATGAACAGTGGAACGGTGAACATGGTCACGACTGGAACTCCTTGAGGAAGTCGATCGCCTCGTTCTGGACCTCATGAGTGGCCGCACACGAGATCTTGTCTTCCTGGCCGTCCTTCTTCTCACTGAACCGCATGATGCTGTGCTCGAGGGCAACGCTCGTGCGGCCGCACGGGCACGGCGTGTCCCAGTCGATTGTCACCTCGTCACCGGTGATGACACCGCCCCAATGGCTTTGGTTGACCACGTCGTAGACGGCAAACCGACCGGTCTGCTTTCCGACGCGGGGCTGCGGCTGACCGGACTCTGGGTCGAGGATGAACGGGATGACCCACGGTTGGAGGTGGTACCGGCCCTCGTCACACGCGAAGTGGACACCGTTGTGCTCCGAAAATGCATAACCCTCTTGGATTCTCACGCCGCCGTAGAACTCCCGGATGACGTCCATGTAGCCCTCTGGCAGAACCTGGCCCTTGGCGCCGCCGCCGGTGAGGATCGCCGAGTTCGACGCGAAATCTGCGCGCACTCCGTCTTCCAAGCCCGCCGAAGCGAGGTTGTACATCAGGTTGTACGTGCTCGTCATGAATACTCGCTTGCCGCGCAATTCGTTGGTCAGGCGGGCGATGAACGCGGGTACTTCGGTCATTTGGCGCTGCTGCATCGCGATGAACTCGTCCTTGCGGGCGGCGAGCTTGGGATCGAGCTGCAGCCTATCCAGCTCACCTCGCGCAGCGGCGGCGCGCATCTTGTTCGCCAGGAACATCAGATCGGTGTCCATCGCGCCGGAATACAACGCGTGGAAACGACTTTCGTCGCCGCCGGTGAACTCCCGCTTCATCCATGGGACCATCCGCGTCATGCCGAACCGGCCCTCGCTGAAGTTGGGCCAGATGACGTCGACCACCGGGTCCAGTTCGTCGTCGGTCGGTTCCTTGCCGAATGTCTGGAAGACCATGTTCTTCCAGATGTGCATGCCTTCAACGGTGATCGGCACGTCCTTGGGGATGACCGAGAAGGTTCCTGTCGTTCCCGACGACGTCACGACCTGCAACGGGGTTTGGGCCTCGAGCCGTTCGAGCCACTCGTCGATCGAGTCGCATCCTTCGACGTCGACTCCGGACAGGTCATATGTCGTGAGCTTGTCGAGCCAGCGCGTCATCAGGTCCCAGCGGTTGTTGTCGATCAGCGCCGCGGGGTACGACTTGTACGCGGTGTGCGAGAACATCAGCGGCACGATGTCGTCGAATTTGTCGACCGTAGTGACACCCAGCCGGTCCGCGAGCTTGCGTACGATCTCGATCTTCTCGCAGTGCTCGGCGAACCGCAGGATCATCGCCTCGCGCTGGAGTTCCTCCAACTCACCACGCGGAATGCTGTGCATCGGCGTGATCGACTCTCCAAAATAGCTCAGCGGGCTATTCATGAAGGTCTGGACGGTTTGCGTGCTCATGGATTGCTCCCGGTCGGCGATAACTTAAAACACCAGTGATGTTTTAACCTACGCCTTTCACCGCGCCGATACAAGGGGCGGCGCTGGAATGCGCTGCAACGCGACGACGAGATCAGCGACGTCGGCGTCACTCGGCGGGTAACCCGGGAAGTAGCAGCAGACATCGGAAGCATGTGTGCCGTA
This sequence comes from Mycolicibacterium moriokaense, assembly GCF_003201655.1. Classification (GTDB taxonomy): domain Bacteria; phylum Actinomycetota; class Actinomycetes; order Mycobacteriales; family Mycobacteriaceae; genus Mycobacterium; species Mycobacterium moriokaense_A. Next base: position 196,849 of record NZ_QJJU01000011.1, on the reverse strand, counting down.
GCGATTTTGGATCTGGGCGGCGCATTCCGTTGGTGTGCCGACGATGCCGTACGTCCGGACCATCTCATCGGTGATCAGCGCCCGCATCTCGGCGTACTTGCCAGACTTCGACAGTTCGTTCAGGCGCGGCTGGAGGTCAGCCCACCCCTCCACCTCGAGGGCCGCGCAGTAGTTCGGGGTCGACCCGTAGAAAGCGATCAGGAACGCCACCCGATCGATGGCCGTCGCCAACTGTTCCTCGGTGCTGCCGACGGCCACCATCGCTTGCGCGATGATCTGGAAACCGGCAAGGACGCGCTCCGATCGGCGCAGCCCCTCCTCGACGGCAGGCAACGTGCGCTCGGCGAAGTGGCGGGTGCTGTTGAACGGCATGACCAGCAACCCGTCGGCAACCTCGGCGGCCTTGCGCGTCATCACCGGACCCAATGCGCCCATGAGCACGGGCGGCCGCCCGTACGGGTTGGGGCCGGGGTTGAAGTTGGGTGGCATCAACGTGTGGATGAAGTACTCGCCACGGAAGTCCAGGTGCGCCTCCCCTTCCCACGCCGCGAAGATCGCCTTGACCGCGGCGACGGTCTCGGCCATCCGATTCGCCGGCTTGCCCCACTGGCTGCCGTAGCGCTTCTCGATATGGACGCGGATCTGCGACCCAAGGCCAAGCCGGAACCGCCCTTGGCTGAAAACCTGCAGGTCGTAGGCGGCGTGCGCGAGATGCAGCGGGCTGCGCGGGCCTGCGATCGCCACGTTGGACATCAACTCGAGGCCGGTCTCCCCTGCCGCGACCACCAATGGGAAGAAGACATCATGCTGGCCCTCGAAGGAGAAGGCCCCGTCGGCTCCGAGGGCGGCGATCTCACGCGCGCTCTCCCGCGCCTTCGCCGGGGACCCGTCGATCTGCAGATGTACTTTCACGGCAATCCCATCCTCTTGTGATCGAGCGCACAGCCTGGTAAGAAACCACTGTAGTTTTAACCCGCGCGACGCCGCGTGGCAAGACCGAGGAGATGCCGATGAGCGAGCACCTCCGCATCGATGACAAGGACGAGGTCCGGGTCCTGACCATCGACCGTCCCGAGTCGAAGAACGCGCTGCACGGCCCGTTACGCTCGGAGCTGTGCGCTGCCGTGGCAGAGGCCGACCGTGACGAGGGCGTGCGCGCCGTGGTGCTGACCGCAATCGATCCGGTCTTTTCAGCAGGCGTCGACTTCAAACAACTCGACCGCGGCCCAGGTGAGACCGGCAGCCCGTTGGACATCACACCGGCAAGCGCGCTGCGCGCGATGCGCAAGCCGGTGATCTGTGCGGTCAACGGAGCGTGCGTATCCGGCGCCTTGGAGGTCGCGCTGAGCTGCTCGTTCATCGTCGGTTCGGAACGCGCCCGGTTCGCAGACACCCACGCGCTGCTCGGCGTGGTGCCGACTTGGGGGCTCACCGCCCTGTTGCCGCGTGCGGTCGGCGTGCGCAGGGCGCGGCAGATGTCGATCACCGGCGAGTTCGTGGACGCCTTCGAAGCTCTTCGGCTCGGTCTGGTGAATCACGTTGTGCCGCACGAGCAACTGCTGTCGTTCACGCTCGGGTTGGCTGCCCGTGTCCCGTCTCACGCTGCGGTCGGCGAAATGCTCGGCCTGTACGCGCGCGGCGAGGACATGTCAGTGGCGGGCGCTTTGGCCGCGGAGACCTCCCACAGCCTGGGGCGCAGCTATGACCTCGAAGCGTTCACCGCGGCAGGCAGCGCGACTGCCGCTCGCATGAAAGGAGCAGTTGATGACAGGTCGCTTTGAGGGGCGACGCGCGGTGGTCACCGGCGCCAGTCGCGGCATCGGCTCGGGTATCGCACAACGGCTGGCGGCCGAAGGCGCCGACGTCGTGCTGGTGGCGCGCACGCTCGACAAGGTTGAGCCGCTCAAAGGCAGCCTGCGCGAGACCCAGGCGCTGTGCGAGAAGTTCGGCACCCGTATCGGTGCCGTCGTCGCCGACCTCGCCGACGAGAAGTCCCGGGCGGACGTCATACCGCGAGCCAACGTGATGCTGGGCGGTCCAGTCGACATCCTCGTCAACAACGCCGTCGCGGCACTCGCGGTTCCCATCATGGAGGTCACCGCCCAACAGCAGCGAATTGCGTTCGAGTGCAACGTGATCGCCCCGCTCGAACTGGCACGGGCGGCCATTCCCGGCATGCGGTCGGCGGGCGCTGGGTGGATCGTCAACCTCACCAGTGCTGGAGCGCGCCTGCACGATGGACCGCCGTTCTACCTTGGGCCACAAGGCTCGACGATGGAGCTGTATGGGACGACCAAGGCGGCACTCAACCGCATCACCAGCGGGCTGGCAGGTGACCTGGACGGCACGGGGATCCGGGTCAATGCGGTCGGACCGCGGGTGGCGGTGATGAGCGAAGGCTTCGAGGCCATCATCGGCGACCAGCTACCGCGCGAACTGTTCGAATCGATCGAGGAAATCGTCGAGGCGGTTGTTGCACTCTGCGACTGCCCCACGGAGGTGACCGGGCAGGTTCTGGAGAGCCTGGAGTTGATTGCCGACTGGGGGCTATCGGTCCACGGTCTGGACGGGCTGGTGCGGGCCTAGCCTGAACTGGTGCGGTGGATCGTTGACGGCATGAACGTGATCGGGTCTCGCCCGGATGGCTGGTGGCGTGCCCGTGGCCGTGCGATGGCCGCATTGGTGGAACGGCTCGAGCGATGGGCGGCGGCCGAAGGCGCCGACGTAACGGTGGTATTCGAGCGCCCGCCGTCGCCGCCGATCGAATCGGCCGTCATCAAGGTGGCCCACGCCCCGAAGGCGGCCCCCAACTCGGCCGACGACGAAATCGTCCGGCTGGTGCGGGCCGACTCCGATCCCGCGCAGATCCGCGTCGCAACCTCGGATCGCACGCTATCCGCGCGTGTTGAGGCGGCCGGCGCGTGCGTCTACCCCGCACAGAGCCTGCGCAACCTCATCGACCCGCGCTGAGCACCATCCCCAGTCCCGCCCGGCAGGGGATACTGTAATGTTTACAGTTGCTATCTGCTTCCGGCCCGACGCTACGGAGGATCACCCCATGCAGAAGGCGCTTGCGCCCGAAATCTCGACCTGGCCGGACACCGACACGCAGCTGATCGGCAGCCGGTGTGGCGACTGCGGTGCCACGACGTTTCCGATTCAGCAGCGCTGCCCGAAGTGCAGCAAGGGCGACATGTCAGACGTGCTGCTACCGCGCCAGGGCAAGCGCGTCGCCTGGACGACCCAGGGCTTCCCGCCGGGGGTGCCCTACAAGGGCCCCGTCGGCAAGGACTTCGTGCCGTTCGGCGTGGGACTGGTGCAACTCGACGACGTGATCCGTGTCGAGGGCAGGCTGACCGAAAACGACCCAGGCAAGCTCGAATTCGGCATGGAGGTCGCGCTGACAATGATGCCGTTCTCAACCGATGCCGACGGCAACGAACTCGTGACGTTCGCCTTCCAACCGGTCCAGAGAGGATCCCGCACATGACGAACGACGTCGCGATCATCGGCGTAGGCCTGCACCCCTTCGGTCGATTCGAAGGTAAGTCGGCGATGGCGATGGGCGTCGACGCCATCTTCGCGGCGGTGGCCGACGCGGGTGTGCAATGGAACGATATCCAGTTCGCTACCGGCGGCAGCTGGACAGTGGCCAACCCCGACGCGATCGTCGGCATGGTGGGACTGACCGGGATTCCGTTCACCAACGTGTTCAATGCCTGCGCGACGGCCGCCAGCGCCGCCAAGGCGTGCGCCGACGGAATCCGATTGGGCGACTACGACATCGGCATCGCCATCGGCCTTGACAAGCATCCGCGCGGCGCCTTCACCGAGGATCCCGCACTGGTGGGCATGCCGTCGTGGTACGCCGAGAACGGGCAGTACCTCACCACACAGTTCTTTGGAATGAAGGCCAACCGCTACCTGCACGACCACGGCATCTCCCAGGACACCCTGGCCAAGGTCGCGGCCAAGAACTTCCGCAACGGCGAGCTGAATCCAAACGCGTTCCGGCGCAAGCCGATCCCCGAGGAGGAGATCCTCAACTCGGCGATGCTCAACTATCCACTCACCCAGTACATGTTCTGCGCCCCCGATGAGGGCGCGGCAGCGGTCGTGATGTGCCGGGCCGACATCGCCCATCGCTACACCTCGAAACCGGTGTACCTGCGTGCGGTCGAGGTGCGCACCCGCCGCTACGGTGCGTACGAGGTCAACACCACCTTCGCGCCGGTCGACGAAGACGTGGCACCGACGGTGTACGCGGCGAAGGCGGCATTCGAAAAGGCCGGTGTTGCACCGGAAGACGTCGACGTCATTCAGCTGCAGGACACCGACGCAGGCGCGGAGGTCATCCATATGGCCGAGTGTGGCTTCTGCGCAGACGGCGAGCAGGAGAAACTGCTAGCCGACGGAGCCACAGAGATCCACGGCGCCATGCCGATCAACACCGACGGCGGGCTGATCGCCAACGGCGAGCCGATCGGTGCGTCCGGTCTTCGCCAGATTCACGAGCTGGTGCGCCAGCTGCGGGGCGAGGCCGGCGACCGCCAGGTTCCCGGTGCGCCGCGCGTCGGCTTCGCGCAGCTCTACGGCGCACCCGGCACCGCCGCTGCCACGGTCGTGACGCTGTGACCTCCGCCGAGCAGACGCAAAGGTCCCCGACACGCCGACGAATTGGGGCACTTTGCGTCTTCTCGCCTGCATTGGCGGGCGCCTAACATGACCGCCGTGCGTGAGATCAGGACTGATGCGGTCGAGCACTACCTGGCCTGCATGGCTGCCATCGACTGGGATGGGCTCGCGGCCACGATCGCCGACGAAGGCTTGACTCGCGACGGTCCCTTTTGTGACGTCGTGGAGGGCAAGCAACGCTACGTCGATTTCCTGCGCGGCGTCATCACGTCGCTCGACGGCTACCAGCTACAGGTGCAGCGCGTCTCCCACGTCTCGAATCGAGTGTCATTCGTCGAGCTGAGCGAGACCTTCGCAGTCGACGGCGTCCCCACCACCTACCCCGAGTGCATCCTGTTCGAGCGCAACGACGACGGACTCATCTGCCACGTCAGCGTGTTCACGAAGCAGCCGGGCGCCGAGGGCCCGGTCGAGGGCGCCCGCGCCGACTGACTCAGTTCAATACTGCGGGGTCTCGACGCAGTTCGCGGCGTGCCATCGCCTCGAACAGCCCGGTGAACTGGTGGGAGTTGAAGAACTCGCCGTAGGTGCGCGCCGCGTCGCGATTCATTGGGACACCGCCGCCGGCGGCGGCGATGCGCCAGGCTTGGCGACTGCGCCATTCGAACGACATGGCGCGCAGATAAGCCTGTTGGACGTCCGCGCCGAGCACCACCACGCCGTGGTTGGCGAGAAGCCCGATGTTGGCTTCGCCGATGGCCTTGGCCACGGCGCGGGCATTGCTCGCGTCGTCCACCGTTCCCCAGTACTCGTCGTATACGGCGACACGGCCGTGGTACAGCGCGCCGGTTTGGTCATAGATCTCCGGGGCGCGTCCGATGTCGGCCCACACCGTGCCCCATCGCGACTGGTTGTGGATCGCCACCGCGATATCGTCACGGACACGGTGCAATTCGACGTGCAGAGTGATCGCGGGCGTGATCGTCCAGGGGCCTGAGATCTCCTTGCCATCGGCATCCATCGTCATGACGTCGCTCGCGGTGACCTCGTCCCACGTCAGGCCGAACGGGTTCACCAGGAACGTCCCATCGGCCTGTTTGTAGGTGATGTGGCCTGCGAGATGGTCGTCATATCCCTCGGCGAACAGGCAGCGACACAGCAGCGCGAGTTCCTGGGCGGCAGTCAGTTCGGGCAATGCGGGCGCAATGGGTTTCGTGACCACCATGGCTCGCATTGCGGTCGGCCGGTTGGTGTCGGCGTCGGTCACGCCTAACTGCCTGACTCGCCGATGATGCCGCGCAGCCGATCCCCGTAGAACGCGAGGGCGTTGTCGGCCAGCACTTTACGCTCGAGCTCCTCGCCGAGCCCCCGCTCCTTGACGCACTTCACCGCTCCCGGATAAACGGCGTCATGGTGCGGGTAGTCGGAGGCGAACATGACGTTGTCGGCCCAACCCTGCTCCAGCGTCGACGCCAGGCCCGGCTCCTCGATCTCGAACGTGAGCCACGATCGCGTGCTGAGCACGCCGTCGGGGTTTCCGCCGCGGTAGTCGCCTGGCGCGAGTTCGTAGTGCTCTTCGATGCGGTCCGCCCAGGTCGGCGCCCACCCGCACCCGGCCTCGAGGAAGCCGACGCGGAGTTGGGGGAAGCGCTGGAAGATGCCCGCCAACGTGACGTTGACCATCGCGGCCATCTGCTCGAAGACGTGGCTGACGATGTGGCAGCCTGCGTAGCTGGACATCCGGTCGAGGCCGATGGTGTCGATGCCTGCGAGATACGCCTCGTGCAGCGACATCGGGACGTCGAGCTGTTGGGCCTTGTCCCACAACACATCGAAGTCGGGATGATCGGCGGTGCGCCCTCCGATCCGGTTGGGTCGCATCACGCCGCCGACGAAACCGTATGTTGTGACAGCTCGTTCGAGTTCGGCCGCCGCCAGATGGGGATCATGCTGAGGCAGCAACGCCACGCCGATCAGACGCTTCGCATCGGTGGAGCAATAGCGGGCCAGCCAATCGTTGTAAGCCGTGCATAGCGCGGCGGCGATGTCGGGATCCTCCAACAGCCCGAACATCAACCCCACGCTCGGATACAGCACGGCGGCGTCGATCCCCTCGTCATCAAGGACCTGCAAACGCAGCTTCGGATCGCGGCCGCCCTCGCGTCGAACGCCTCCGGCCGATACATGGTTCTGCAGCCCGCCGGGGAACGGATATTTCGATCGCCACAACCGGCCCTCGATCCGGTAGGTGACGTACCCGCCGGATTCGGCGACGAACTGCAGGGCGCTGTCGCGCATGGCCGACGGGATGGCGTCGACCAGTTCGGGAAGCGTCTCCTCGACGTGCCCGTCAGCGTCGATCACGAGTGACATCGGACCCCCTTACCGAGGCGGCCGTAATTTCTATTGCTACTAAAATAGAAAGTTTAGTGCAGCCGTCAAGAGTCCCGAGCGTGCGCGAAATGCTCGCGTTGCGCGGCGTGTCGCCGTGCAGACACGCACGCTCGCGGTAGTTAGGAAGCGGTAGTTACGACGCTTTCTTCTGCGCAGGCGGCGCGTACGCCGGCTTGCCGAGGCCGAGCATGTATTGGGCGATCATGTTGCGGAACACCTCCAGGGTGCCGCCGTAGATGCCGACCAGCGGCGCGAACCGGTACACATACTCCGCAGCGCCGTCGTCGGCAGCACCGTCGGTTCCGATCGGTAGCGATGACGCGGCGCCGAGGATGTCCATCAGATCCGGGGAGATGTCCCGCATTGTCTGTGCAAGCGCCACGCGCCCGAAGATGGACGTCGCCGACAACGATGCCTCCATCCTGGCGACACTGCGCCCCAGGCGGTATGCCACAGCCCCGTCGTCGACAAGCCGACGGCCGCTGGGATCGGCCTGACTGACCTTGGCGGCCGCCTTGTCCACCGCGGCAGCCATGAACCCGGCCTGATGCATCATGATCGACACGTCCTGCAGTCCGTCCGCGGCGGCGTCCACCGCACCGTGCTCGACGTTGAGCGGTTCACGCACCACCGTCCAGCCGTCGTTCACGTCACCGAGCCGGTACTTGTCGTCGACGCGGACGTCGCTGTAGTAGACGATGTTCGTTCGGTCGCCGTCGACCGTGCGCATGCCTTGGATCTCGATCCCCGGCAAGTCGAGCGGGACCAGAAACATGGTCAGGCTCTTGTGCTTTGGCGCATCGGGGTCGGTATTGGTGATCAGGAAGACGTACTGGCAGTTGTGCGCACCGGTGGTGAACATCTTGGAGCCATTGATCACCCAGCTGTCACCGTCGCGGACCGCGCGCGTCTTGCAGGTCGCGACATCGGAACCGCCCTCAGGCTCGGTGTAGCCCAGGCAAAGCCGCACGTGGCCACTGAACACCAGGGGCATCACGTAAGCCTTCAGTTCAGGCGAGCCGAACTTCTCCACCGAACGCGCAATCATGGCGGTCGTACCGAACGTCACCCACGGCACATGAGCCCGCCGCTTCTCGAGGTCCCAGATACGCCGGTGCACGCGGTTGAAGCCGCCCTCGGACTCGGGCTTCCAGTCACGCGCTAGGTAGCCCGCCGCACCGAGAGCCAGATGCACACCCTCGTCGAAGTTGTCGCCGGTCTCGCGATCGCGGCGGAGAACCTCCTCCGTAACGTGTGTGCGCAGGAAGTCGCGGGCCTCGTCGCGGAAGGCCTGATCGTCGTCGGACAGGTGAACTCGTGAGAAATCCATTGTCTCCCTTAGTTGCTTTCCCGCGCGGCGACAATCTCGGCGATGTACTTGGCGCTGGCGCCTGGGTCTCCGCCTGCCAGCGCCCATCCACGCGCTCGAACCAGATAAGCGGTTGCGGGTGCCTCTGCCGAAACGCCAAGTCCGCCTTGGATATGCACGGCCATCGTTGCGGCCTTGGATGCTTCCTCTGCCATGAACACGAATGCCGAAGGCGCAAGCTCGGGTCGCTCGTCGGGCTCGTTGTCCAAGAACCAGGCCGCGCGGCGGCAGAGGTTGCGGCCGCCCTGCACCGTGATGGCGATGTTGGCCAGCGGATGCGAGATGCCCTGCAACGTCGAGATCGGTACGCCCAGCGTGTAACGGTTCTTGGCGAACTCTGCGGCGATCGTCATCGTCTCCTCGACGAGTCCCACCAACGCCGCCGCCGTCAGCACCCGCCACTCGTCCAGCGCACGCTGGTATTCCGCCAACGCCTCAACACCGCTCGCCAGCACCGTGCGCCCGTCTGCGCCAGCAGGATCGACCCACGCCATCGGCAACCGGCCGATGTTGTCAACCTTGGCCGGCCGCGTGCCGAATGTCAGCCGCACGATGTCCTGGCCGTCGCGCACCACGATCTGGTCGGCGATCGAGCCTGTCGGGATCAGCCGGACGCCGGATGCATAGTCGTGGCGCGGGTCAAACGCGGCCAGCTGTTTGCCGTTCATGACGTCGGCCTCCACCGCACCCAACCGGGCGAGCAGTCGGGCCGCGCAGACGTGGTCGATCCACGGCACCGGCGCGAGCGAGCGGCCGATCTCCTCGGCCACCAAGGTCAGGTCGACCAGCGTCGCCCCGTCTCCCCCAACGGATTCGGGTAGCGCCATCGTCGTCGCCCCCATCGCACACAGCCGCTCCCACAGGCTCTTGTCGAATCCAGACTCCTCCGCGGCCCACACTGTTTCGATAGGACAGTGGGTCTTGAAGAAGTCCTTGTAGGCAGCCTGCAGTGCCTCATGGTCGTCCGTGAGGCTGTAGTCGAGTCTGCGCAGTTCGTGACGATCCATCAGTGCTCCTCTTTGGGCCCGAAGAAGAAGTTGTGTGCGTTGTTGTAGAGATAGTTCTCGAGTGCATCGGCAGGCAGGTCCAGCGCAAGGGCTTCGGGTACGACGCGGCGCATCTTGAGCACCGGCCAGTCCGACGCATAGATCACCTTGGTCGACCCGCGGGTCCGCATGTAGTGCAGCAGGCTTTCCGGCAGCCGCTTTGGCGACCATGCCGACGTCATGAGGTGCAGGTTCTCGTACTTGATCATCAGGCGGATCGCGATGTCCCACCACGGGTCGGCGCCGTGGATCATGCACAGCTTGAGCTCGGGGAACCGCACGCAGACCCGGTCGAGATGGATCGGGTTCTGCACCTCACCCGGTATCGGCGGTCCCGGGAGGCCGGTGTTGATGCACAGCGGAAGTCCGAGTTCGGCGCACTTGGTGTAGAGCGGGTAGTACACGGCGTCGCTGGGTGGGTATTGCCCATCACCCCAGAAGCTCGGACCCACAACGGCATACGCCACTGGAAGATCGGCTACCACCGCGCTGAGTTCCCTCAGCGCGGGCATCGGCCGCAGCAGGTTCACTCCGCCCATCGCCAACGCGAACCGGTCCGGCTTCGCTTCGACGAACTTGCGTGCCGTTGTCGACGGCTTCGCGACGTTGTCCATCAGGATGGCTTTCGCGACGCCCTGCTCATCCATCTCGTCGAGCAGTTCGGTCAGGTCAACCGGCGCGAACATCGACTCCGGGCCCTTGAAGTAGTCGTCGCGCACCTTCAGCATCCAGGTGGGCTGCTTCTCCGTCTCGCCGAAGTGCACGTTGATCAGGCAGTCAATGGCTTTCGTCACGTCAAAGACTCCTGTTGTGTAGCAGTACTTTTCGCCCACCGATAATCCGCTTTGCCGTTGCCCAGTCGACGGATTTGCTCGACGAAGATGAACTCCTTCGGCGCCTTGAAGCGTGCCAGTTGCGACGTGCAGTGCGCGTGCAACGGCGCATGATCGGCGTCGGCCCCGTCGCGCAGCGCCACCACGGCCACGAGTTCTTCACCCCAGCGTTCGCTTGGCCGTCCCACCACCAGCGCGTCGGCGATCGCCGGGTGCGCCCGAAGCACCTCCTCGACCTCCTCGACGAACACCTTCTCTCCGCCGGTGTTCACCACGAGGGAGTCGCGTCCGAACAACCGCATCGTGCCGTCGGCTTCGATGCTGCCCCGGTCGCCCGAGACCACCACCCGCTGGCCCTCGACCTCCGGGAACGTCTTGCGGGTGGCTTCGGGATCGTTGAGATAGCCGAGCGGGATTCGGCCCGCCCTTGCCACCCATCCGATCTCGGACTCCCCCGACTGCAGGAACCGGCTGTAGTCCTCGGACAGGACAAGACCTCCCTCTCTGAACATGAAGGTCTGCGATTGCGTCCCGTGTCGGCTGTGCCCGAAGCCCATGTTGCCGGTCTCCGACGAGCCGTATCCGTTGATGAGCGTGAGCTGTGGCAGGCACTCGAGCAGTGCCCGTTGGTATTTCGGATTCGTCGCCGCCCCGCCCGTGCCGATCGCGTACAGCGACGACAGGTCGTAGGAGCCGCGTTGCAATTCGTCGACCAACGGTGCGGCGTAGGCGTCGCCGACGAACGTCATCATGCCGACCTTCTCGCGTTCTGCCGTTCTCCACACCAGAGGGGGGTCGAGCTTCTTGCCGGTGTCGTACAGGATCACCGGTAGGCCGTTCATGATCGCGGCGAACGCGGTCCACAGGCCGGCCGCATGCATCAAGGGCGACACCGCAAACCACGGTTGGCCGCCCTCACGCACCTTGTCCTGGATCTCGCCAACAGTGTCGTGGGGGGCCCCGTTCATGGACACCACATACATGTCGCACTGACGCCACAGCACACCCTTGGGCCGGCCGGTTGTCCCACCCGTGCAGACCATGATCACGTCCTCGGGTGACGCCGACACCTCGTGGTCGACCGCCCCTTGTGCCAAGGCGTCATCCAGTGACACCGCCCCGGGAAGCTCTGGCACGGCACTGCCGTCGTCGACCGACAACAAGAGCTTGCCGCTCTCGGGAGGGAGCACGTCGGCGAACTTCGCACCCAGTGACCGGTGGTAGATGACCGCGCTGGGTTGCACGTAATCGAGCAACTCGCCGATTTCACGCGGCGTGTAGTAGTAGTTGATGTTCACGGGGACGGTGCGCGCCTTGAGGCACCCGATGACCATGTCGGGGTATTGGTCGTTGTGCATGATCAGCGCGACGCGATCCTGCCCGCACTCCCAGCGTTCGAGGTTGTCTCGCTCGCGATGGGCGCCAAACCCCCTGGCGGCGAGGAAGTTCGCGAGCCTGCGGGTGCGGTCAGCCGCTTCGCCGAAGGTGGTGCGGCGGGTTCCGCATACGCTCATCGTCCGAGCAGGGACGACGTCGGCGATCGCGTCCAGAATCGCGCCTAGGGTCCACTCGCTCATCGGCGGGACAGCTACGCCGACACCTTGACACCGAGCAGATCAAGAGCGTTGTCGCGCATGACCTTCCGGGTGTCTTCGGCGCTGAACTCGGGGAATTGAGGGATGTCGGCGGTAAAGTTCATCGGGTCCGCGAGTCCCTCCCCGTGCGGCCAGTCCGAGCCGAACAGGATCTTGTCAACGCCGATGGTGTCGGCAAGCAGCTTCACGTCGTCCTCGTAGTAGGGGGCAATCCAGACGTGGTTTCGCAGCTGCTCCACCGGATCCTCTTTGAAGTGGTACGGCGCGGTGTTGGCGGCCTTCTTGAGCCGCTTGATCAAGCGGTACACGAAGTAGGAACCGTTCTCGATGCTCGCGACCTTCAACTTCGGATGGCGGGTGAACACCTGGTGCACGATCATCGAAGCCATCGTGTCGTGGATCGCCCGGTCGTCGAGCAGGATCTGGTCGAGCGGGTCTTTCTTGCCGAATCCTTCGAACGTGCCCTTGCCGCCCCACAGCGCCGCGATCGCCAGATAGCCGCTGTCGGATAGATGGAAGCCCACCGGGACACCGGCCTCGGCCAACCTCGCCCAGACCGGGTCGTGGAGCGGATCGCCCAACGACCGCGGCTTGACCACACCGGGCACCGGCGCCGGCCGCACCAGCACCATCTTGGCCCCGGCTGCCAGAACGAACTCGACCTCCTCGACAGCCTTGCGCGGATCGGCGAGCGAGATGATCGGCGCTGCGATGATCCGGTGGTCGGGTCGGTCGAAGCCCCAGTCCTCGTCGAGCCAGAGGTTGAAGGCGTGGACCGTTGCCATTGTCGCCTCGATGTCGTGCTTCAGCGCTTCTTCGACACCGCAGGCGAACGTCGGCAGCATGAACACCGTCTCGAGGTTCTGACGGTCGAGCACCTTCACGCGCGCATCGCGGTTCTGATACTCGGGATGGTTGGCCATGCGGTCGACCTTCATCAGCGAGGCCGGGTCGACGCCTTCGGGGATCTCACCCCGGAACAGCAAGTCGAGGCAGCCCGGTTCGATGATCGGGTCGAACGTGGGGTTGGGGATGAAGTGGTTGACGACCTCACCCATGACGGCCAGCATGCGCTTGCCGTCGGCGACCATTTGCACACCTCGGCGCTTGAACTCCTTGGGCAGGTGCCTGGTGCAGGAATCGGTCGTCTCGTAGTAGTGGTTGTCGACGTCGATCGCCTTGTAGTCCAGTGTCATTTTTAGGAGTCCTTTCCAGGATCGCTCAATGGCGGGAAGTTGGGCGGACGCTTTTCGAAAAAGCTCGTAATGCCCTCGATGAAGTCGGGCCGAAGCATCGACTCGTGCATCAGCTTCTCGGCCACCGCGCTCGCCTCGAAAACATCGCGCATGCTGTCTGCGTACACCTGCTGCTTGATCACCGCCAGAGAACTGGGCGCGCAGTTCGCGGCGATGTCCTCGGCATAGGCGATCGCGCGTGGCATCAGGTCCTCGGGTGCAACGACCTCTTTGACGAGGCCGAGGTCGGCCGCCTCGTCCGCGAGGAACACCCGTCCGCTCAGCAGCAGGTCCATGGCGGCACCCCAGCCGACGATGCGCGGCAGGATCCAGGAGATGCCGTACTCGGCGATCAGGCCGCGCCGCGCGAACGACGTCGTGAACTTGGCGCCTTCGGCCGCGAACCTGACATCGCAAACCAGCGCGAGCGTCAGCCCCATTCCGGCGCATGCACCGTTGATCGCGGCGACGACGGGCTTGCGCAGGGTCGCCACGAAGTGCGGATGGCGCGAGCCGACCAGCTTGCTGACGTCCGTGCCTTCGGCAGCGTCGACCGTGGCATTGCTGATTGTGTTGAGGTTCCCCATGTCCGCGCCTGCACAGAAGGCGCGGCCGTTGCCTGTCACCACGATGGCCCGGACGTCGGGATCGGCCTCCGCGTCGTCGAGCAGTGAGTAGAACGTCGTGGCGAGGCCACCTCCCCAGCCGTTCATCCGCTCGGGCCGGTTGAGGGTCAGTACCGCAACGCCGCTGTCGCGAACTTCGTACAACACCGGGTCGGACGCGACCGCGGGCTCAGCAACGCGGTACGGGACGCTCACCCGGCGGACCTCCTGAGTCGTGGCCTCAAGCTCGATGTATTCCTATACTGTATACCTATCGGTAGCGCCTTCCGCAATCGGCCGGAGGCTCCACGGCGACGCTATTGCGCTATCAATCCGAAGCGCTGATAGGCAGTGCGGATCTGCGCACGCCCCTCGTCGGGCAGTTCCGCCTGCGGGGGACGCGAATGCGGGTAGTCCCCGATCGGCAGGCCGAGCAGAGACGCCGCATATTTGAATGCGCCACCCCAGTGCGTGAAGTAGTCGGATCGCCCCGGATAGCAGGTGAACCACGAGCGCATGTCAACGCCGAACTGGTCAAGGCCGGACTTCTCGGCATAGTCCATCGCCTCGATCAGCTTGTCGTTCCAAATCAGGTCCCAGTACTCGGAAAGTATTGGCTGCTGCGGGGTTTCGTACAGATAGCCGGCGGTGCCGAGCTGGGCAGGTCCGACGATCCCTGCCCGCAACCAGCCGGCGCGGTAGACGGTTGTATCGCACTCCCAGATCGTGAGGTCGGGAGCAAGCTCGTGCAGCATCCGGCTGCTGGCAGGTCGGAACGCCCCTTCTTTGGTGGCGCAGACCGCCGGGATCTCTTCGTAGATGCGTGCACTCTCGGCGGGCGTCAACACGTATCCCGACGACGGCGAGTTGAACATGCCAAGCGCAATGTCGGTGCGGTCGGCGATGTATTGGAAGAATTTCAGCACCCCCTCGCCACCGTGCGCCTCCATCATCGGCGTCTGGATGTAGACGATGTCCGCGCCAGCCTGCTGGGCGTGCTGAGTCAACTCCACAGAGTCCTTGGCCGCCGTCGCGGCGGTACACGCCTGCACGACAACGTCCGGGTTCGCCGCACGCGCTTCCTCAATCGCGACCTCCAACAATCGCTTTCGCTCCTCGAGCGTCAGCGACCAAAATTCCGCGATGCCGCTGGTGCACCACAGCATCGGATGACGCAACTCCCTGACGCAGTAACGCACCAGCGTGCGGTATGCGTCCCAATCGATGTCGTCGCCGTCGTCACCGCAGAAAGGCGTGTAGAGGCTGTTGCCGATTCCGCGCAGCGTTGAGCGTGCCCACGCGCGAGCTTCCTTGGCAGTCGCCATAATTCACTCCTCAGGTGAAGTCACTACCGCCGTCAACGTTGATGTTGGCGCCGGTCATGTACGAATTGCGCCGCGACGCGAGAAACGCGACAACGGGGCCGATTTCGTCGGGCAGGCCCGCGCGGGGCATGTGCGCAGGATGCCCGAAGTGCTTGTCGATGGCGGCCATCAACGCGTAGGGGTCGCCGCCATCGACACCGACCGACGCCGCCCAGCCGACCAGTGCCTCCGACGCGATGCTGCCCGGTGAGACCACATTGACGAGGATCTCGTCAGGTGCGAGCAGCAGCGACAGGTTCTTGGAAATGCTGGTGACAGCCGCCTTGGCGGCCGTATAGGCGGGCAGCATGACGCTCTGCCGCTGCGTGGAGTGTGCAGAGAAGTTGACGATGCGCGCCCACTGCGCCTTACGCAGCAGCGGAAGCGCCGAACGCACGCAGCGCACCATGCCCATCACGCCGTCGTCGAAGGCCTCGCGCCACTGCTCGTCGGTGAGGTCGTCGAACGCTCCAAGCGACCCCGGGCCAACCGCGTTGACGAGCACGTTGAGCTCACCGTTCCACCGTCCGCCGATTTCGTCGAACACGCGTTGCACAGCCGCTGTGTCCGAGGTGTCAGCCACCAACCCGAGCGCATCGGGACAGCCGCGATCAGTCAGATCCTTGGCAGCCTCATCGAGGACGTCGGCTGTGCGGCCGACGAGTGCCACCCGCGCACCGTCGTCAGCGAAGCACCGTGCGGCGGCCAATCCCATGCCGCGGCCGCCGCCGACGATGACGGCAGTGGCGTCCTTCAGCCCGAGATCCACGACACCCTTGGCCCTTCACTCTCGCCTGATTTCGCTAGAAAACCTTACTATAGGTCTTACAGTAGAAGAGTGAGAAGGTGCAGGGCGCCATCGACTGGATGGTTCCCGGTAAGGTTGACAGTAACGGCCGGGCAGCGACACGCATGCGAAGACGCAGTTCAGACGGTAGCTGCCGGTAGATTCAAGTCCGCCAAACTTTGATGGAGGTGCCCTTCGTGGCCAAGCAAGCAACCGCTGAGAAGCGTCAGCGACGCGAGCGCGGGTCCATCAATCCCGACGACATCATCAAGGGCGCATTCGAGCTTGCCGAAGACGTCGGCATCGACAACCTGAGCATGCCGCTGCTCGGAAAGCACCTCGGCGTCGGAGTCACGAGCATCTACTGGTACTTCCGCAAGAAGGACGATCTGCTCAACGCGATGACCGACCGCGCGCTGCGCCAGTATGTCTTCGCCACGCCCTACGTCGAAGCCAGGGACTGGCGCGAGACGTTGGGTGATCACGCACGCACGATGCGAAAGACGTTCATGGGCAGCCCGATTCTGTGCGACCTGATTCTCATTCGGTCGGCGCTCAGCCCGCGGGCGGCCAAGCTCGGCGTCCAGGAAGTCGAGAAGGCGATCGCAAGCCTGGTGGAGGCAGGCCTGTCCGCTGACGACGCCTTCGACACCTATTCCGCGGTGTCGGTCCACGTGCGCGGATCGGTGGTGCTGCAGCGGTTGCGGGACAAGAACCGCGCTGCCGACGAGGGACCGAGCGACATCGAGGAAACGATGACGATCGACCCCGAAAGCACGCCGCTGCTGGCCCAAGTCACGGCGAAGGGACACCACATCGGTGCCGCGGACGACAAGAATTTCGAGTTCGGCCTCGAGTGCATCCTGGACCACGCGAGCCGGTTGATCGACGACAGTGGCAAGAGTCCGGCCAAGGCCGCACGCAAGGCGACCAAGGCGTCGGGCCCGCGCACGCGCAGCAAGGCCCCCGCCCGCTAACTTGGTTTCACAGTCGGGGTGGGCTAAGCGCTGCGCTCGCCAGGTGGATACAAGAAACTGCCCACGTAGCGAGCGACATCGAGTTTGTCGCTCAGTACGTGGGCAATTTGCAATACAGTCTCTGGCGCTGAGAACTAGACCTCGATGACGACCGCGCCGCCCTGGCCGCCGCCCGCACACATGGCCGCGACGCCGATGCCTCCGCCACGCCGCTGCAGCTCGTAGATGAGCGTAGTCACCATCCGCGCACCGGACGCGGCAATGGGATGGCCCAGACTGCAACCACTTCCGGAGAAGTTCACCAGTTCCTCGTCGATCCCGTACTCGCGGCACGCTGCAATGGGCACCGACGCGAACGCCTCGTTGATCTCCCACAGCGTGACGTCAGACGGCTTCAATCCGGCACGGTCGAGCACCTTACCGATCACCTTCACCGCACCCAGCCCGCAGTCGCGCGCTGGGACACCCGCCGCGCCCCAAGCCTTCACGGTGGCCATCACGGAGAGCTTGTTGGCATCGGCGTAATCACGCTCAACAAGGGCGACTCCCGCGGCGGCGTCGTTGGTGCCGCTGCTGTTGCCCGCGGTGATCGAGAAGCCCTCGATCTCGGGGTGCAGAACCTTGAGCCCGGCCAGCTTCTCAACGGTGGTGTCGCGGCGTGGGTGCTCGTCGACGCTGAAGTCGACCACCGAACCGTCGAACTGCTGAATCTTCATCGGGATGATCTCGTCGAGGAACTTGCCTGCGTCCATCGCGGCGATGGCCCGCTGATGCGAACGCGCCGCCCACGCGTCCATCTCCTCGCGCGTGATGCCCACCGACTGCGCGGTGTTCCAGCCGACCGTGATCGACATGTCCTTGGTAGGCGCGTCTGGCGTCTCGACGTGCGTCGGCGGCATCCACCGCTCCTCGAACTTCAATTCAGGCCCCGGAATGCGCTGGTTGGTCAGCGGCGTCATCGACAGCGACTGCACACCACCGGCGATCAGCACCCGCTCCATGCCGGAGCCGATCTGCGCGGAAGCATTTCCGATCGCGGTCAGTGAGCCCGCGCAATGCCGGTTCACAGACTGACCGGGGACGTGATCCAACCCCGTGGCGTCAGCGGCATACCTCGCGAGATCCCCACCACCGTAATGAGATTCGGCGAAGATGATGTCGTCGATGTCTGCGGGATCTACGCCGGACCGGCGGACGACCTCGGGCAGCACCGTGGTGATGAGCGTCTCGGGCGGGGTGTTGACCAGCGTCCCCTTGAACGACCGGCCGATGGCTGTCCGGGCGGCACCGACGATGACGGGTGTTGGCATAGTTTTCGACCTCGGTTTTCGGCTTAGGTAACTTTACAAAAGTAGCAGATACTGTATTGCTGTCAGTAGGTGACCGGCGTCACTCCGGCTCTGGCACGTAGAAGTGCTCGTCGCGCAGCCGGAACGCCTCTTTCGTTCCGTGTTGCGCCCGTGTCTTGACGAAGTTGAACTCACCCGGCGCGAACTGCAGGTTTGTCCCGTACGCGTGGAACAAATAGCTAGCCACTTCCTCGCCCTGATACGCCTGGCTCTGCTCGACGAGACGGAACGCCTCCTTGGCGATGACGACCCCGTCGGCAGGCATCTTCGCGGCCTTCTCCGCCCAATACCTGGCCCTAGCCGGGACGGAGGCAGGATCGCAGGTGTCGGTGAAGACACCGAGATGTTCGATGGTTCCGGCCTCGATGATGTCGCCGGTCAACAACAGTCTGCGCGCCAGCACCGGCCCGAGCCGGTGGAAGAACATGTGCAGACTGCCAAGCGCGGGTCCGAGGAACCGCGTGGCCGGCATGCCGATTCTGGTGTCGCGCCCGATCACCGAGATGTCGGTCATCAACGCCATCTCGAACCCGCCGCCGAGTGCGTAGCCGCTGATCTCCCCCACCGTGACCTTCGGAAAGCCCATGAGGTTGTGGTAGAAGCCGAACGACTTGCGGTCCACGGTCAGACGCCGCCGCTGACTGGGCCTGCTCTTCGTCAGCTTCTCGTCGCGCTCGCCATACCAGCCGTAGGCGTTGTTCATATCTGCACCAGTGGAGAAGACGCCCTCAGCACCGCGCAGCAGCACCACGGTGATGTCGTCGTCTTCGGCGACGCGGTCCAGATACCGCGCGACGGTGTCGCGCATCGCCGCGTCGTACGAATTGCGTTGGCCTGGGTTGTTCAACGTGATGGTTGCGATCCGCTTCTCGGAATCGACATCGAAGAGCACGCGATCGTCGGCACTGGTCATCTCACGGACTCCTGATGGTTGGTGCTCGAAATAAGTTTGGCTTCAATGGTTTTGTCATTGCCAACGGCGAGGGTGTTGCGCCGGGCGGCAGCGAGGTGGTCTTGCGCTAGCCGCACCGCCCGGCTGGAATCGCCATCACGAATGGCGTCCAGCAGCCGCTGGTGATCACGCAGCGCGGCACGCATGGTCTTGCGGTTCAGAGGGTCGGCTGAGTTGTTTTCGTCACTCCACACCGAGGATTCGTGCGCCGACCAGATCAGCTCGAGCGAGCCGATCAGCAATATCATCGGCTCGTTGCCACATCGGGATACCAGCGCTTCGTGAAACCTCCGTGCGTTGGGCACATACCGCGACAAGTCTTCGAATTGTTCGGTCTGAAGCTCGATTTCGGCCTCGAGGTAGGGCACGACTTCGGTCATTCGGTCGTCGCGCGCGGCGCACATCCCCGCGCAGATCGGCTCCAGGTGCAGCAGCGCACCACTCACGTCCGCAGGTGTCGCGGACCGCGACTGCAACACCATGCTGATCATGTGGGCGGTCCGGTCGGCGGATGGTAGATGGACCACCGATCCGCCCATGTTTCCGCGGCGCACCGAGATCAGCCCGTCCGCCTCCAGAATGTGGATCGCCTCGCGCAGCGCCGGTGGGCTCACGCCGAACTCGGAAAACAGGCTCTCCTGGGACGGCAGCACGTCGCCTTCCTTCAGCCGGCCGGACAAGATGTCCTCCCGCAGCCGGGAGGCCACGATCTCGGCGACCCGCGGTTGACGGATGCGTTGCACGACCACTAGTTCTTCACCCGCCGCTTGCCGAATTGGTAACCGGTCAGTTTGTCGGGGGACGTCGCAGCCGTATTGAACTCACCGATGCAGAGCACCTCGTCGTCCAGCAGCAACCGCGCCGTCGACGTGACTTTGCCATCGTCTTCGGACCGCTGGATGTCGAAGTGGAGTTCGGTCAGGACCGGTGTCGGCCGACGGAACGTCACAGTGAGCGCTCGGGTCTTGCCCGTCCGCTGCGCGGCGCAGCTCTGGTGTTGGGCGATGCAGTCGAAGAAGACGGCGAGAAAGCCGCCGTTCACCAGTCCCGGCGGGCCCTCGTAGACAAGCGGGAACGTGACGCGGCCGGACGCGGTCTCGCCGTCGAGATGGTCGAAGGTGTACTCGGGAAAGCACGGGTTGTACGCACCGACGTCGAATGCGTGGTCCAGATACAGGCGCTGCTCCTCGCCTCCGTCCCCGATCCGGGGCGTCAGGTCCGGCGGGACAGCCGTCGCCAACTCCCGCTCCCAATCCGCGAATTGCGCGAGCATGACGTCCACGGTCGGATGCTCATGCTCCAAAGACAGGAGTATCCCGGTAAGGCGCCGCAGTGCGGCCGCGGCGGCGACAGTCTGCGCCAGTGGCCGCTCGCCGTATCGCGGTGTGCCTTCCGTCATGGGTCCTCTTCCATGTTCCGTTGGCGCGCTTTCCTTGCTAACTTGTACAGGATAGCAATACTGTATGGCTAACCGTATAGCTAGGGATTGGCGGATTCAACGGTGACTGACGTCGAGGCCGACGGCTCGGTGACGGCATCGCGGGACGGCGATGTCCTGCGGATCACGCTTGATCGCCCGTCGAGGCGCAATGCGCTGAGCCATTCGATGATCGAAACGTTCGTCGATCTACTGACCGACGCGGCGACCGACGATTCGCTTCGGGCCATCTATATCCGCGGTGCTGGAGCCGATTTCTGCGCAGGCGCGGACTGGGTTTCAACCAACAGCTCCGGCCAACGGCCGCGCACCGGCGACCTGGTGCGGCGCATTCCACATACCGCCAATCGGGTGATCGAGCTGGTCCATTCCATCCAGTTGCCCGTGGTCTGCAGTGTGCGGGGCTGGGCCGTCGGCCTTGGCTGCAACCTGGCACTTGCCGCTGACTTCACGGTGGCCGCCGACGACGCCGTGTTCTGGGAGGCATTCGTCGGTCGCGGCTTCTCGCCGGATTCCGGTTCGACATGGCTGCTACCCCGGCTCGTCGGGTTGGCACGAGCCAAGGAGATGCTGTTGCTCGGCGAGAAGGTGGGTGGAAGCGACGCTGCGGACTGGGGACTGATTCACCGCTGCGTGAGCTCGGCCGAACTCGACGACGTCACCGAGCAACTGCTCACGCGGCTCGCGTCGGGGCCGACGGTCGCAATCGGGCTCGCAAAGCAGGCCATCAATCACAATCAGCATGCCACCCTGGATCAGGCCATGACGCAAGAGCTGTTCAACCTGGAGTTATCCTGCCGGACAACTGATTTCAAAGAGGGTCTGGCAGCATTCCGTGAAAAACGCGCACCGGAATTCGGTGGAAGGTGACCAATGAAGTACATCAAGTACGAGGTTGACGAACACAAGGCCACGATCACGCTGAACCGGCCCGACGCGCTCAACGCGCTCAACCCGGACATGATCAGCGAATTGCGCTCGGCGTACGACGAGGCCGAAACCGACGACAACATCTGGATCCTCATCGTCACCGGCACCGGCCGCGCGTTCTGCACCGGCGCCGACGTCGGTGAGATTCCAGAGGACGGCCGGGTGATCTACGAGCGGCCGTACCTGTCCACCTACGACCAGTGGGAGGCACCGCAGGAGGGCACCCCGCCGTTCCGCAGGATGGCCAAGCCGGTGCTGACCGCCATCAATGGATTGTGCTGCGGCGCAGGACTGGACTGGATCACCACCGGCGACATCGCCATCGCCTCGGACAAGGCGACGTTCTTCGACCCGCACGTCAGCATCGGTTTGGTGGCCGGCCGTGAGATGGTTCGGCTGGCCAGGGTGCTGCCCCGCAATATCGCGCTGCGCATGGCCCTGATGGGCAAGCACGAACGGATGAGCGCGCAACGCGCCTACGAACTCGGCATGATCAGCGAGGTCGTCGAACACGACAATCTCCTGCAACGCGCGCACGAGATCGCCGACATCGTGAACACGAATGCGCCACTGGCCGTGCGGGGTACGCGGTTGGCCATCCACAAAACACTGGACCTGCCGCTTCACGACGCGGAGATCCTTGCCGAGACGTTCCGCGAGCGCGTCGTGCGCACCGAGGACGCGCAGGAAGGGCCGAAGGCGTTCATGGAAAAGCGCGCCCCGAACTGGCAGTGCCGATGACGGCGTTCGAAACGATCCTGCTCGACGTCGACGCCACCAGTCACGTCGCGACGATCACGCTGAACCGGCCGGAGTCGCTCAACGCATTCAACCGCACCATGTGCGACGAGATGGCCGAAACCTGGCGCATAGTCAAACTCGACGATTCGGTGCACGCAGTGGTGCTTCGCGCGGCGGGCGATCGCGCATTCAGCGCCGGTCTGGACATCAAGTCCTCATACGGGCAGCCGGGCAACGTCTGGAATCACGAGGATCCTGGCGAGGCGCTCAGCCCGAAGTGGCAGAAGATGTGGAAGCCCGTCGTCTGCGCCGTCCAGGGCATGTGCACCGCGGGCGCGTTCTACTTCGTCAACGAATCCGATGTGGTGATCTGCTCCGACGACGCAACGTTCTTCGACTCGCATGTCAGCGCGGGCTTGGTGTGCGCGTTGGAGCCGATCGGTTTGATGCGCCGCGTCGGCCTTGGTGAGACGTTGCGGATCGCGTTGATGGGCAATGACGAACGCGTCGGCGCAGACACCGCGCTGCGCATCGGACTGGTGTCCGAAATCGTCCCACTCGATCGGCTGTGGGAGCGCGCTCACGAGATCGCGGCGGCGATCGCCGCCAAGCCGCCGTCGGCGACGCAGGGCACCGTGAAGGCGATCTGGGAATCGCTGGACAAGCCCTACCGTGCGGCACTGGAGCAGAACCTGATTTACACACGGCTGGGAAATCCGCTCGGCCAGGCCGAACTGGCAGCCGGCGGCAACGGCGCACTGGCCAAGCCGTGGGTGCGCTGATGCCCGACCACCCGCTCAGCACGCGCATCGCCGATGTGCTGGCGCTGCAGCCCGGTGAACCAGCCATCGAGTACGACGGCGAATGGTCGACATGGGGCGAAGTCGCTGGGCTCGCGAATCGGATTGCCGCGCTGGGCGAGACCGAGGTCGGGATGCTGCTGCGCAACACGCCCGCCCACGTGGGAGCCCTGCTCGGCGTGCTGGTTGGCGGCGGCACAGTCGTCACCATCAACCCCTCACGCGGCGATGACCGTACCCGCGCGGACATCACCGCGTTGGAACTGCCGGTAATAGTCGGCGAACCCGATGACCTGGCATCGATGGCGCCCGATGGCCCGATGGCGATTCCGCTCTCGGGTCTAAATGCCGCGCCACAGGCGCCGGCACCCAGACCCGGCGCCAGCCGGCCTGGGGTTGCGGTCCGGATGCTCACCAGCGGAACGACGGGTCCGCCCAAGCGCGTCGACCTTACCTACGACATGCTGGCACGCAGCGTGATCGGGCCGGAACCCGATCGCTCACCTCCGCCGACCGAACTGCGGCACGGTGTCGCCGTCGTCAACGCACCGCTGGTGCACATCGGCGGCGTTTTCCGGGTGCTGCAGTGTGTTTGCGAGGCAAGGCCGTTCGCGTTGTTGGACCGGTTCGAGCTGGACCGATGGGCCGACGCCGTCCGTAGGCACCGGCCGCGCGCCGTGTCGCTGGTGCCAGCGGCGCTACGCATGGTCCTGCATTCCGACCTGACACGGGAGGATCTTGCGAGTGTTCGCGCTGTCACATCGGGCACCGCACCACTTTCGGCCGAGGACGCCGATGCGTTCACCGCGAAGTTCGGAATACCTGTCTTGACGTCCTATGCGGCAACCGAATTCGGGGGCGGCGTTGCCGGCTGGACACCGGCGGACTATCAGAAGTACTGGCATGTCAAGCGCGGCAGTGTGGGCAGGCCCAGCCTCGGTGCACAACTTCGCGTGGTCGCTGACGACGGAACGCCGCTTGGTCCCGGCGAGGACGGGCTGCTCGAGGTCAAACCGGGACAGCTCGGGCCCTCGGCCGCCTGGATGCGCACCACCGACATGGCCCGAATCGACGAGGACGGGTTCCTGTGGATCCTCGGCCGCGCCGATCAGGCGATCATCCGCGGCGGCTTCAAGGTGATGCCGGACGACGTCCGCACCGCGCTGGAAGGCCATCCCGCGGTGGCAGGCGCGGCGGTGGTCGGCCGACCCGACGACCGCCTCGGCGAGGCCCCGGTAGCGATGGTGGAGCTGCGGGATGAGGTATCGACCGATGCGGCCGCGCTCGTCGAGTTCCTGCGAGCACGGTTGGCGCGCTACGAAATTCCCGCCGACATCGCGATCGTCGACCAGATTCCCAGAACACCTTCCGGCAAGGCCGACCTCGGCGCGGTCCGGGAATTCTTCAGCCATCCAGTCGAACATGCCAAGTGAATCGCTGACCGTCGCCGAAGTTCTGCGGCAGCAGTCGGGTGCACGGGCGCACCACCCGCTCCTGGTATGCGACGCCGAGCGGCTCAGCTACGCCGACGCCGACCGCCGGTCGGCGCACCTGGCACGCGGCCTCGTCGCCCTCGGCGCGGGAAAGGGCACGCACATCGGACTGCTCCACCCCAACGGCGGGGCGTTCGTCGTCGGCATGCTGGCCGCCGCGCGCATCGGCGCAGTGGTCATACCGTTCTCCACCTTCGCCACCGCTCCGGAGATCGCCACACAACTTACCGACAGCGACACCGAAATCCTGCTCGCCACTGCATCGTTCCGCTCTCACGACTACCGGGCACGGCTTGCCGACATTCAGGGATCTGCGCCGCTGCTGCGCCAGGTCCTGATCGACACCGAACCCGACGATATGGTTGACGCCACACTGCTCGAGACGATGGAACACGACGTCGACGATTCGGATCCGCTTGCCATTGTTTACACGTCGGGCTCGACGAGCGCCCCTAAGGGTGTGGTGCACACGCACGCATCACTGCTGGGCCATCAGAAAGTCCTCAACGAGATCCGCGGCCTGTCCCCCGACGACAGCCTGTTCTGTAACTCGCCGTTCTTCTGGATCGGCGGAATCGCGTTCGCGGTGCTGGCCACCTTGCTCGCCGGCTCGACGTTGGTGTGCTCGAACGCAACCGATGCCGCCGACACGCTCGATCTGATCGAGGCCGAGAAGCCCACGATGACCAATGGTTTCGTGGCGGGGATCGCCCACCTCGCCAGTCACCCGAGTCTGCCCGACCGCGACCTGTCGTCGGTACGGCGCGGAAACTTGTACCCGATCATGGCGCCGGAGGTGCGGCCCGCCGATCCCGAGTTGCGGCACACGATGCTGGGCATGACCGAAGCAGGCAGTGTCATCACCATCAGTGAGGACGAATCCGACCAACCCGAACACCGACGCGGCTCGTTCGGCAAGCCGGCGCCGGGCTTCGAAACCAAGGTCGTCGACGGCGAGCTATGCATCCGCGGCCCGTTCATGATGCAGCGCTACTACAAACGCAGCCGCGAGGAGTGCTTCGACGCCGATGGCTGGTTTCACACAGGTGATCTCGTCCGCACCGATGCCGATGGCTTCGTGTACTTCTTCGGGCGGCGCGGCGCAATGATCAAGACGGCAGGCGCCAACGTCGCCCCCGCCGAGGTCGAGCGTGCGATCGCCAAGGTGACTGGCGGGACCGTCGCGCACGTGCTCGGGCTCCCTGATCCCGAGCGCGGACAGCTGGTCGCGGCGGTCGTCGCGTTGGAGGACGGCGCCGAGTTCGACGAGGCGTCGCTTCGTGACCGGCTCAAAACCGAATTGTCCACTTATAAGATCCCGAAACGCTTTGCCGCTGTGCCGTGTTCCGACATTCCTGTCCTCTCCAGCGGCAAGGTCGACCTCGCCGCCCTGCAGAAGATGTTCGATGCCTGACACCATCGACCGGCTGGTGAGATCACGCGCCGAACAGCACGGTGATAAGCCGATGGTCATCGACACGGAGTCGCGGATCAGCTACGCCGAGCTCGACGAAACCACCCGAGCCCTTGCCGCTGCGTTCATCGAGGCGGGTGTCGGCAAGGGCACCCGGGTCGGTCTGATCATGCCCAACCGCGTGCAGTGGGTGCAGATCGCGGTGGCACTGACGCGCATCGGTGCCGTGCTGGTTCCGCTGAGCACCCTGCTGCAGCCGCCTGAGCTGGTAGCGCAACTCCGCGCCGCCTCCGCGCAGGTTCTGATCGCTGTCGAGGAGTTCCGGGGCCATCGTTATCTCGACGATCTGGACGGCGTTGCCAACACCGCCGAACTCCCTGCCCTGCGAGCGGTTTGGACACCCGATCAGATAGTGCCGTCAAGCGCTGGTGCGGTCGTCGACGCGATGTCCGCAGCTGTCACGCCCAGCGACACGCTCGTCATCATGTTCACCTCGGGAAGCAGCGGGCCGCCGAAGGGTGTCATCCACTCACATAGCAATGCGCTGGGCGCCGTGCGATCCGGTTTGGTCGCCCGCTGCATCGACGCGGACACCCGCCTGTACTTGCCGATGCCGTTCTTCTGGGTGGGCGGCCTCGGCAGCGGTGTGCTGTCCGCGCTGCTGGCGGGCGCCACGCTCGTCACCGAAGAGATTCCACGGCCCGAGACGACGCTGCGCCTGCTGGAGCGGGAGCGCGTCACGCTGTTTCGTGGGTGGCCCGACCAAGCTGAGGCGTTGGCACGCCAATCCACCTCTGTCGGAGCTGATTTGCGCACACTTCGGCCGGGCAGCCTGGAAGCGCTGCTGCCACCCGCCCAACGCGCCGAGCCCGGTGCTCGCGCGAAATTGTTCGGGATGACCGAGTCGTTCGGACCGTATTGCGGCTATCCCGCCGACACCGACATGCCGCGGTCTGCATGGGGAAGCTGTGGCAAGCCGTTCGACGGGATGGAGGTTCGGATCGTCGACCCCGACACCGGCGAACCAGTCGCGACCGACACCATCGGCATGATCCAGATCCGGGGACCCCACACCCTGCGCGGTGTGTGCAGGCGCAGCCGCGAAGACCTGTTCACGCGCGACGGCTACTACCCCACGGGCGATCTCGGACACCTGGACAGCGACGGATTCATGTTCTATCACGGGCGATCCGACGACATGTTCAAGGTCAGCGGCGCCACCGTCTACCCAACCGAGGTGGAGGACGCGCTGCGGACCATCGACGGCGTCGAGAACGCTTTTGTCACCGATGCATCTGGCGCGGTGGGGGCCGTCGTGATAACCGACAGCAGCGTCGATCACCTGCGAGCAGCAGCGCGAAAGCGGTTGAGCTCGTTCAAAGTTCCGACGGTGTGGCTGCTTGTCGACTCCGAGGACGACATTCCGCGCGGAACGACCGGAAAGGTCGATGTCCGCCGACTCCGCGAGATGCTGCGCGAGCAGACATAAAAGTCCCCGACACGCCGGCGAAATGGGTACCTTTGCGTCTGCTCGCGGTAACTAGTCGACCACGCCGCGATGGGTGAGGTGCTCGATCAACGGCGCCGCGCCTGCCGCGAGGTGTTCGGCCATCACGGTCCGCGCCATGTCTTCGTCGTGTTTCTCCAGTGCGGCAAGCAGTTTCCGATGATGCTCGGTCGACTGCTCGGGCCAGCCCGCAATCGTGGGAAACACGGACTCGGGGGCGTATCGGGTGATCTGAGACATCAGCTGGGCGAGCTTGGGTGAGTCAGCGGCGACGTTGATCGCCTTGTGGAACTCGTGATTGAGCCGCACCGCGCTTTGATCGTCTTCGCTGGCGTACGCGGCCTCGAGCTCGGTCTGGATCTTCTCGAGTTCCCGAAGCTCATCGTCGGTGATGGTGGCCGCCGCCCGCGCGGCGAGCTCGCCGCCGATGTGGGCCTGCACATTGGACACATCCGTGAGGTCCCGCCCAGTCACCGGCACCACTGCAAACCCCCGCCGCGGCTGCTGAGAGAGCAAGCCTTCGGCGCTGAGGACGAACAATGCCTCACGCACCGGTGTGACACTGACACCGAGTTCGACCGCCAACTGATCGAGGCGAATGTACTGCCCCGCAGCGTAAGTGCCATCGAAGATCCGCTTGCGAACAAGTCGCGCAACGTCTTCAGCCAGCTGCGGCCGGGGGGCGAAATCAGGTGCGCTCACGGTCATATCCGATAGTCGGCGAGCAGTCGCTTGCTGATGATGTTCTTCTGGATCTCGCTGGTGCCCTCGCCGA
Source organism: Mycolicibacterium moriokaense (assembly GCF_003201655.1). Lineage (GTDB taxonomy): Bacteria > Actinomycetota > Actinomycetes > Mycobacteriales > Mycobacteriaceae > Mycobacterium > Mycobacterium moriokaense_A. The sequence continues at coordinate 168,610 of NZ_QJJU01000011.1, read as the reverse complement.
TGAGCAGGAAGGGTGCGTCGCGCATCAGCCGCTCGATCTCGTATTCCTTGGAGTAGCCGTACCCACCGTGGATCCGGAAGCTCTGCTGGGTAACCTCCGCACAGAACTCGCTCGCCAGGTACTTGGCCATCCCGGCGGCGACGTCGTTGCGTTCGCCTGAGTCCTTGAGGCGCGCTGCATTGACCATCATGAGATGCGCCGCCTCGATTTTGGTTGCCATATCTGCCAATTGGAACGCGATCGCCTGATGCTCGGCGATCGGCTTGCCGAAGGTGTGGCGCTGCTGCGCATACCGCACCGCCAGTTCGAAGGCGCGGATTCCGACGCCACACGCCCTGGCCGAGACGTTCACCCGACCAACCTCGATGCCATCCATCATCTGGAAGAATCCCTGGCCGGGTGCCTCACCGAGAATGTCGTCGGCACTGGCGGCATAGCCGTCGAAGATCAGCTCGGTGGTGTCGATACCCTTGTAGCCGAGCTTGTCGATCTTGCCGGGAATGGTCAGTCCCGGCACGACTTCCCCAAAACCGGCGGGCTTTTCGACGAGGAACGTCGTCAGGTTGCGGTGTGGCTTGTCGGCTCCTTCGTCCGTGCGCACCAGCGCGGCGACCAGTGTCGAGCTTCCACCATTGGTCAACCACATCTTCTGACCGTCGATGGTGTAGGTGCCGTCGGCGTTGCGCTTGGCCCGCGTACGGATCGCGGCGACGTCGGACCCGAGTTCGGGCTCGGACATCGAGAACGCGCCGCGCGTCTCACCAGTTGCCATCCGCGGCAGGTACTTCTGCTTCTGTGCGTCGGTGCCGTGCTGGCGTAGCATGTACGCGACGATGAAGTGGGTGTTGATCACGCCGGAGACGCTCATCCACCCGCGCGCAAGTTCCTCAACGCACAACGCGTAGGTGAGCAGGGACTCGCCTAGGCCGCCGTATTCCTCGGGGATCATCAGCCCGAACAGGCCCATCTCCTTCATCGCATCGACGATGGCCTGCGGATAGGTATCGCTGTGTTCGAGCTCCTGCGCGGTGGGGATGACCTCTTTGTCGACGAATTGTCGTACCGTGGTGATGATTTCGGTCTGAAACTCGGTGAGCCCGAGCGTTTGGGCGAGCTTGGTCATGCGCCGACCCTCTCGAACACGGCGGCAAGGCCCTGCCCGCCGCCGATGCACATGGTTTCCAGCCCATAGCGGGCGCCCCGCCGGTTCAGTTCGCGCGCCAGCGTCGCGAGCATCCTGCCGCCGGTCGCGCCAACCGGGTGTCCGAGCGAGATCCCCGAACCGCGGACGTTCGTCCGCTCGAGATCGCCCGCGCTGAACTTCCATTCGCGCATCACCGCGAGCGCCTGGGCCGCGAACGCCTCGTTGAGCTCGATCAGGTCGATGTCCGACAGCTTCAGCCCCGCCTTGGCGAGCGCCGCGTCGGTCGCGGGCACCGGCCCGATGCCCATGATGTTGGGCGCGACGCCGGCCGACGCCCACGAGACCAGCCGGACAAGTGGGGTCAGCCCAAGCTCGTCGGCCTTGTCCGGAGTGGTCACCACGCACATGGAGGCGGCGTCGTTCTGACCGCTGGAATTCCCAGCGGTGACGGTCGCCTCCGGATCATCGGCCAGCAGAACGGGTTTCAGCTTGCTTAACGATTCGACCGAGGTGTCGGCACGTGGGTGCTCGTCGGTGTCGATCAGCTCCTCGCCATGGCGGGTGCGCACCGTGACGGGGATGATCTCCTCGGCGAGGATCCCGTCCTTTTGCGCAGCGACCGCCCTTTGATGAGAGGTCACCGCGAGTTCGTCCTGTTCCTGGCGCGGGATTGCGTACTGCCGACGGAGGTTCTCCGCGGTCTCCAGCATGCCGCCAGCCACGGGGTAGTGGCGTCCGCCCGCAGTCGTGCGGCCTCGCGCGAGGCTGTCGTGGACCTTTACACCGCCGCGGGCCCCACCCCAGCGCATGTCTGTCGAGTAGAACGTGACATTGCTCATGCTCTCGGCGCCGCCCGCGATCACAACGTCGTTGTCCCCGTTGGCAACCTGCAGGCACGCCTGGATGACCGCCTGCAATCCCGACCCGCAGCGGCGGTCGACCTGCATGCCGGGAACGGTCACCGGCAGCCCTGCGTCCAATGCCACCACCCGCCCGATCGCGGGCGCCTCGCTCGAGGGATAGCAGTGGCCGAGGATGACGTCCTGCACTGCACCAGGCTCGATTCCGGTGCGCTCGAACAGACCCTTCAGCGCGGCGACGCCGAGGTCGACCGCGGTCAGCGACTTGAACATGCCGCCGTAGCGCCCGATCGGCGTGCGCACCGGTTCACAGATCACGGCTTCACGCATAGCTCACACAACCTTTCGCCGAAACGGACAAACGGGCGCAAAAGTGCGTGTAGTTCTCGCCATTTCGTCGATCTCGACGCCTAACCAACTCGCTCATACGTGCCGCCCGCCGGTGACCTCGAGGACGGTTCCCGTCATGTACGACGACAGATCGCTGGCCAGGAACAACGCGACCTTGGCGACCTCGCTGGGTTCGCCCGCCCTGCCCATAGGCACCTCGGCCAGCTTCTGGTCCCAAATGTGTTGCGGCATAGCCTCAGTCATCGCTGATCTGATCAATCCGGGTTGGATCGCGTTGACTCGGACACCGAGGTGGGCGAGTTCCTTGGCGGCGGCCTTCGTCAAGCCGACGATGCCCGCCTTAGCCGCCGAGTAGTTTGTCTGGCCGACCAGGCCGACCTTGCCCGAGATCGACGACATGTTCACAATCGCTCCGCGCTTGTTCTCGCGCATGATCGCCGCAGCGGCCTTGGTTCCGTTCCAGGTGCCCTTCAGGTGCACGGCGATGACCTGATCAAACTGGTCCTCTGTCATCTTGCGCATCGTTGCGTCGCGGGTGATGCCTGCGTTGTTCACCATGATGTCCAGGCCACCGAACCGCTCGACCGCGGCGGCCACCAAGGCGTCGATTTCATTGCCCGACGTGACGTCGCAGCGCACCGCCAACGCGACGTCCTCACCTCCGAGTTGTTTGGCCGCCGCCTCAGTCGCGCCGAGATCCAGATCGCCCAGCACGACGCGCGCGCCCTCGGCGATGAAGCTCTCCGCAATCGCGAACCCGAGGCCCTGCGCACCGCCGGTGATGACGGCTGTCTGACCGCTCAGCAATGACACCTGATAACTCCTCTTCGCTGGTCAGGCCCGGTTAGGGGGCCAGTCAATCGAACATCATATTTCATATATGATTTCTCGAACCATGCGACCCGACTCATCGAAGAGGAGCGCGATGACCTCCGAAGTCAGCGACGACGATTTCCAGCAGATCCTGGCTCAGACGCGTCACTTCGTTCGCACCGCCGTCGTCCCCCGTGAGCAGGAGATTCTGGCCGCCGACCGGGTTCCCGACGATCTGCGCGAACAGGCCAAGCAGATGGGGCTGTTCGGATACGCGATCCCGCAGGCGTGGGGGGGCCTCGGACTGAACCTCGCTCAAGACGTCGAGCTGGCGATGGAGTTGGGATACACGTCGCTGGCGCTGCGGTCGATGTTCGGCACCAACAACGGCATCGCCGGTCAAGTGCTCGTCGGGTTCGGCACCGACGAGCAGAAGGCGCAGTGGTTGGAGCCGATGGCATCGGGTCTGGTGGCCTCGTTCGCGTTGACGGAGTCGGGCGCGGGATCGAATCCATCGGGCCTGCGCACCAAAGCCGTTCGTGACGGCTCGGATTGGATCGTAAACGGCCAGAAGCGCTTCATCACCAACGCGCCCGTCGCCGATTTGTTCATCGTCTTCGCCCGCACCCGGCCCGCGGACGACGACGGCGCGGGAATCGCCGTCTTCCTCGTACCTGCCGACGCCGCAGGTGTGGCAGTCGGCGCCAAGGACGCCAAGATGGGTCAGGAGGGCGCGTGGACCTCTGACGTCAGTTTCGACGACGTCCGCATCCCGGACGGCGCATTGATCGGCGGCACCGAGGACGTCGGATACCGCGCCGCGATGGTCTCACTGGCGCGCGGGCGCGTACACATCGCCGCGCTGGCAGTCGGAATCGCGCAGCGTGCCCTCGACGAATCCGTCGCCTACGCCGCCACCGCGACGCAGGGCGGCACCCCGATCGGGAATTTCCAACTCGTGCAAGCGATGCTCGCTGATCAGCAGACCGGCGTGCTGGCGGGGCGGGCGCTGGTCCGCGACACCGCCCGGCTCTGGGTCAGTGGTGAGGACCGCAGGATCGCGCCGTCGGCGGCGAAGCTGTACTGCACCGAAATGGCAGGCAAGGTAGCCGATCTCGCCGTGCAGGTGCACGGCGGCAGCGGTTACATGCGCGAGGTGCCGGTCGAGCGGATCTATCGCGATGTGCGGCTGCTGCGGTTGTACGAGGGCACCAGCGAGATCCAACGGTTGATCATCGGATCGAATCTTGTTAGGGCGGCGCAGAAATGAGCGGACGGCTGACGGGCAAGGTGGCCTTCATCACCGGAGCGGCGCGCGGTCAGGGTCGCGCGCATGCAGTCCGGATGGCCAGCGAGGGCGCCAACATCATCGCTGTCGACATCGCCGGCAAGCTTCCCGCCTGCGTTCCCTACGATTCCGCGACTCCCGATGACCTCGCCGAGACCGTGCAACTCGTCGAGGCCACCGGCCAGAAGATCCTGGCCTCCGTCGTCGACGTCCGAGATGTGGAGGGGCTGAACATGGCCGTCGACAACGGCGTCGCCGAACTGGGCCGTCTCGACATCATCGTGGCCAACGCCGGTGTCTCCGCTCCCCAGACGTGGGACGCCATCACTCCCGAGGATTTCCGCGATGTCATGGATGTCAACGTCACCGGCACCTGGAACACCGTCATGGCCGGCGCACAGACGATCATCGACGGCGGCCGCGGCGGATCCATCATCCTGATCAGCTCCGCCGCGGGCATCAAGATGCAGCCGTTCATGATCCACTACACCGCAAGCAAGCACGCCGTCACCGGCATGGCTCGCGCGTTCGCCGCCGAACTGGGCAGGTACTCGATCCGCGTCAACAGCGTGCATCCGGGAGCGGTCAATACGCTCATGGGAAGTGGCGACATGATCGGCTCGCTCGGCCGAGCAATCGAGACCTACCCGCAGCTGGCTCAGATGATCACACCGTTTCTCCCGACCTGGGCAGCGGAGCCCGAGGACATTGCCGACGCAGTGTGCTGGCTGGCCAGTGAGGAATCGAAAAACGTTACTGCTGCCGCGATTTCGATCGACCAGGGAATGACGCAGTACTAATTCGCGCGAGCAGACGCAAAAGTTCCCAAACCTCGGCGTGTCGGGGGCTTTTACGTCTGCTCGCGCAGAAAAATTTCAGCCGATGAAGCGCACGATCGACTCGGCCACGGCCGCGGGCTTGTCCGAGCCCTCGATTTCGACAGTGGTGGTCAGCGTCGCCTGCACCGCGCCATCCAGTTGATCGACCTTGGCGATCTGTGCACGCGCCCGAATCTTGGCGCCGACCTTTACCGGGGTGATGAAGCGGACCTTGTTGTAGCCGTAGTTGATGGCCATCGCGATGTTGTCGACGGAGTACATCTGTGACGTGAAATGCGGCAGCAGCGACAGAGTCAGTAGGCCGTGCGCGATCGTGCCCCCAAACGGGCCGTTCGCCGCGCGCTCGGGATCGATGTGAATCCACTGGTGGTCATCGGTCGCGTCAGCGAACAGGTTGACTCGATCCTGGGTGACCTCCAGCCAATCGGTGGGGCCCAGCTCCGCGCCCTGCGCCGCAACGAACTCGTCCAGCCCGCTGAACTTCTTCACCACTGCTCTCCTTACCCGCTCTAGAACACGACCGTTTGGTTGCCGTATCGAATGATGCGGTCCTCACAGTGCCACAGCACCGCCCGCGACAGAACAAGGCGTTCGACATCGGCGCCGAGACGCACCAGGTCCTCGACGCCGTGCCGGTGATCAACCCGCACCACGTCCTGTTCGATGATCGGGCCGTCGTCGAGGTCCTCAGTCACGTAGTGGGCTGTCGCGCCGACGAGTTTGACGCCGCGTTCCTTTGCCCTGCGGTAAGGCGCCGCTCCGATGAAGGCAGGCAAAAACGAATGATGAATGTTGATCAGCGGGCAGCTCACTTCGGCAAGAAATTGCGGCGTGAGGATCTGCATGTATCGGGCCAACACCACCAGATCGACGTTTCCGCGCAACAAGTCGAGTTGACGCTGCTCTGCCTCGACCCGAATATCCCTGGTCGCAGGCACATGCAGGAATGGCACGGAAAATGCGCGTACCTGTTCTGCCAGATCGGGATGATTGGAAATCACCATCACCACCGACATGTCGAGCTCACCGCGACGGTTGCGCCACAACAGATCGAGCAGACAGTGGTCTTCCTTGGATGCCATGATTGCGACGCGTTTCGGTTTCGCAGCCTCGGTAAGCCGAAAATCCATATCGAACTGTGAGGCAACCTGCTCACGAAAATCTCGTTCGAGAGCGTCGCGCGCGGCCGTCAGTCCGGGCAGGTGGAAAATCGTGCGCTGCATGAACGTGCCGCCGGACTGCTCGGTGGCGTGCTGATCCAGCGAGACGATGTTGGCCCCCGCGCCGGTGAGGAACGCACTCACGGCGGCCACCAGCCCCGGTCGATCGGCACACCGCAGCAGGAGCCGACCCACATCCTTGACTGGCAAAGCCCCGCGACCTGCGCCCGGGTACTCCTCCTCCACCTGCTACAGGGTGTCACCCTCGGATCGATCCGGTCGCGGATCTGCTCATATTGGGCGGGGGCCACCACGTGGCGTTCGATTCCGATTTCGCCGCCACGGGAGCCGGAATTAACAGCGATCATCCAGCCAGCCGGTCCCGGCTAGCGGCGTCGGCGTCAAATGAACTTAGCCTCGACTTACACAAGCTGCTCGAAAACCGAATTGCGCTGGCTTATTCGATACCTAGCGAAACGACTAAAGAATCACTTACGTGCGCGTCAGCAAAGTTTATGACTTTGCCGCCTTTGTTCGCCCTATGCGCGGAACAGTGCGAATGACAGGCCCAAATGCGCGGTTCTGCGATTGCCTCAAGCCGAGGCACCCTTGCCAGAGGCAATGCAACGCTATCCATGCTGCGAAATGGCTGGATAAGATTTCACTGCTAGCGGGAATCCAAGCAACCCACGGCGAGATACTTATCTCGGACAGCGGGCCACGACGCCGTTGTTGGTCGTCAGCCCGAGAAAGGCACAAGAATGACCATTCCCTACAGTGATGCCGAGCGCCGCAATGTTGTCAGCCTAGACAGGAGTCCCAGCTGTTGGGATCCCGACAGCGAGTGCACGATTGTGTTCGCACAACCAGCGATCGAGCGAGCTCTGTGGATCGACTATGCGCGCGGCGCGTGTGAAAACTACCGCAAGCACGGAGTCGAAAGGGCGCTCGACATCGATGCGCTCCAAAGCGGTTCCGACACGATACTTTTCGCAGCCTGCGTCAACAGCGCGGGTAGGGTCGTCGCCGGTCTGCGGGCACGGGGCCCGTACCAGTCCGCCGATGAATGCCACGCACTTCTTGAATGGACTGGGCAGCCCGGTCAGGATGCCGTGCGGAAAATGGTCACCGATCGACTGCCGTTCGGCGTTGTGGAAATGAAAACCGCATGGGTGGCTGACGATCCCGAGCGCAGTCGGACACTCACGAGCGCCATCTCGCGCACACCCCTTCACGCGATGAAGCTGCTCGATATTCAGTTCATCGTGGCGTCAGCGGCTTCGTATGTGCTCAAGCGCTGGCTCTCGTCGGGTGGAACAATAGCTTCGAAAATTCCGGCAACTCCGTATCCGGACCATCGCTACCAGACGAAGCTAGCGTGGTGGGACCGCAGCATATTCGCCAACCATGCCGATCCGAAACAGCTTTCAATGTTCATCACGGAGCAGAAGGAGCTCGCTTCATACCTTGACCAAGGCGATGCCGTCGTGGCCGCCGCCGGACCTATGCGATGACTTCAGGCATCGATGATGCGGAGCGGTGCAATGGAATAGTCCTCGACACCGAGGATCCCGTCGATAACGATCGCCTGGCGGAACTGCGCGCCGACGCGCGGTTCGAGTTCATCGACACTGTGCACCAACAGCAGGCCGGACTGCAGCGGCTTCGACCGCCTCCGCAGCCGGACGTAACCGCCGAGCCCACCCGATGGGTTTACTTTCCCTGGCGCCGGGCGGTGGTCAGTGTCCTGGGTCCGCGCGCGTTTCGACTGTTGCGTCTTGACCGAAACAGAAATCTGATCACCGCCGCCGAACTCGAACGCCTCGGCCGGCTCCGCATCGGTGTCGTCGGCCTCAGCGTCGGCCATGCGATTGCCTACACCCTTGCGGCACAAGGTTTGTGCGGCGAGTTGCGGCTCGCTGACTTCGATGACATGGAACTGTCCAACCTCAATCGAGTGCCCGCAACGGTCCTCGACCTCGGTGTGAACAAAGCACTGGTGTGCGCGAGGAGGATCGCCGAGCTCGACCCCTACCTCCCGGTGGCGGTCATATCGACTGGCATCACTGCCCAGACTGTTGGCCACTTCCTGGACGGCCTCGACATCGTCATCGAGGAATGTGATTCGCTCGACGCGAAGGTGCTCGTCCGAGAGGCCGCCAGGCGGCGACACCTGCCCGTGCTCATGGCCACCAGCGACCGGGGGCTACTGGACGTGGAGAGGTTCGACGAGGAGCCTTCGCGCCCGATCATGCACGGTCTGCTTGGCGAGGCGGATAGCGCCCAAGTCGCCAATCTGAGCGACAAGGACAAGCTGCCCTACGCCCTTCGAGTGGCCGACGCGTCGCAGGTGTCGTCCCGAATGGCCGCATCGCTGATCGAAGTGGGCAAGACCTTGTCGACCTGGCCGCAGCTCTCGTCGGAGGTCGCGCTCAACGCGACGGTTGTTGCCGAAGCGGTACGGCGCATTGGACTTGACGAGAAACTGCCGTCCGGCAGGGTGCGAATCGATACCGAGGCCATGCTCAACGAGATTGACGACCCGGTCGGGATGCCGCCCGACGATCCGCCGATCGAAGAGCCGACCGATCCAATCGAAAGGGTCGGGACCTCCGAGATGGTCGCCGCTGCGGCTGCCCGCGCACCCTCGGGCGGGAACGCCCAGCCATGGCATATCGACGCACGTGATGGTTCTGTGTTCATCCGGCTTGCCCCCGAGTACTCGACAACGATGGATGTCAGATATCGGGCCAGTGCAGTGGCGCTGGGAGCGGCAACGTTCAACGCCAGGGTCGCCGCGGCGGCGCACGGGTTGGTCGGAAATGCGGAGTTTCATTCAGGGGATGAAGCATCTCCCCTTAGCGCGATGGTGCACCTGGCCGCTGGCAGTGACCCCGAACTAACCCCGTTGTACGAAGCGATGTTGAGTAGAGAGACGAACCGGTGGCGCGGTGAGCGTGTCCCGATCCCCTCTCAGACCCTCGAGCTGCTCTGTTCGGTTGCCCGAAGCGAGGGTGCCCGGCTTCAGATTCTCAGCGGGTCAGCAGAGATCGAAAGGACTGCAGCGATTCTCGCTGCGACCGACCGCATCCGCTATCTAACGCCACGGCTGCACGCCGAGATGTTCGCGGAGCTTCGTTCGCCCGGCGACCCGTCGCCGGAGTCGGGTATCGACGTCCGCAGCCTGGAATTGGATCCGGTGGATCTGGAGATGCTCGACATCTTGCGGCGATCGGAAGTAATGGCGAACCTCGCAGCATGGGGCGCCGGAAGCGCCCTCGGCGAGGATACGTACGAGCGGGTGACTGCGAGCGCCGCCGTCGGCGTGATTTCCGTATGTGGCCAAAGTTTGAGCGACTATGCCCGTGGCGGTTCGGCAGTCGAATCGGTCTGGATCAGAGGACAACAGCACGGGCTTGCCGTCCAACCGGTTTCACCAGCGTTTCTATACGCACACGACGATGAGGACCTCCGGGAGCTGTCGCCTGCTTTCGCCGATGACCTCGGCGATCTGCAATACAATTTCCGCAAGCTGGCCGACACCGAAGCAAATGAGTCACAGGTGCTGGTACTCAGGTTTAGTCGTGCACCGCGACCGTCGGTTTCTAGCCGGCGGCGCGGACTACATGGAGTTTCGTCACCTCTGGGCTGACGGCGATACGGAGGATCAGGTGCCAAGCAGCCTGGAACTGGTCGTCACGTCGGTCGCCACGGAACTGATGGCGGTGAACGCCGCCACCTCGGTGGAGGTGAGTCAGCGGATACTGGCCAACCTTGTCGAGTACTTCAACGTCGACGTCAGCTTTCTGCGCCGCAATGATCACCGCATTCATGCCTCTGTACTGATTGCCGAGTGGCCGGTTCGTCCCGGAATCCCGGACCCGGACCCGCTCGCCATCGTCTACTTCGCCGACGCTGATCCGGTTTTCGCGCTCGCCGAGAATCAGAAGGAACCGATCGTTTTCCGTCCGGAGCCTGCCACCGACGACTACCAACGCACGATTAACGAAAGCAGACAGATCCCCGCCACATCGATGGCGTGCGTGCCCTTGTTGTCTGGCGACGCCACCACCGGCGTGCTCGGCTTCGTCAAGTTCGGCGACCGCAACTGGTTACCGGAGGAACTCAACGCACTCAAGGCGATCGCCTCACTGTTCGCCCAGGTGCAGGCGCGCGTGCTCGCCGAGGAACAGCTCCGCTACCTTGCCGAACACGACGATCTGACCGGACTGCACAATCGGCGCGCACTACTGGCGCACCTCGACGCGAGACTGGCCGCCGGCCAGCCGGGCCCCGTTTCGGCATTGTTCTTCGACCTCGACCGGCTGAAGGCCATCAACGACTATCTCGGCCACACCGCCGGTGACTGGTTCATCCGCGTCCTCGCCGAACGTCTGCGTGAAGGCGCCGACGGCCCGAATCTGATCGCCCGGCTCGGCGGCGACGAGTTCGTGGTCGTGCCCGCAATGCCGATGGCCGCCGATACCGCGGAGAAGCTGGCGTATCGCCTGCAGTCGAAGCTGCGGGAACGGGTGGCCATCGACGGCGAGAATCTGACGCGCACGGTGAGCATCGGTGTGGCACTTGGTGTTCCGGGTCGTGACACCACATCAGACCTTCTCCGCCGGGCAGATCAGGCGGTGCTCACTGCCAAGAACTCAGGCGGCAACTCGGTCGCGGTGTTCTCCGACGACATGTCGCTGGAAAGTGAGTTTCGCAACGACATCGAGCTCCATCTGCAGAGCGTGATCGAAAACGGCTCGCTGGTGCTGCACTACCTGCCCGAGGTGGACATGCGCACCGGCGACATACTGGCCGCCGAGGCGCTGGTGCGCTGGGAGCACCCCACGCGCGGACTGCTCTCGCCTGACTCTTTCATCGGCGTGGCCGAATCAATCAACCTCGCAGGGGAATTGGGGCGTTGGGTGCTGCGCTCGGCATGCGCGGAGTTCGCCGGATGGCGCGCACGCGGGGTGGGAGGCGACGCCGTATTACGCATCAACGTGTCGCCGGTTCAGCTAGTCACCGATGGCTTCGTCGAATCGGTCGCGGGCATCATCTCCGAATTCGGTCTCCCTCGCGGATCCGTGTGTTTGGAAATCACCGAAAGTGTTGTGGTTCAGGACATCGAGACCACTCGGATCACGCTGGCCGGCCTCAAGGAGGTAGGCGTCCAGGTCGCCATCGACGACTTCGGGACTGGCTACAGCGTGCTATCGCACCTGAAGTCGCTTCCTGTCGACACCCTCAAGATCGACAGGGGGTTCGTCCGCGACCTCGGTTCCAATCCCGGCGATCTCGCGATCGTCAGGGCGATCATCGCGCTGGCCGAGGCATTCGGCTTGGCGCTTGTCGCCGAAGGCGTGGAGACCGAGGCCGCCGCACTGACACTGCTGCGCCACGGGTGTTACCGCGCGCAGGGATTCCTTTTGTCGCGACCCGTCGTCGGCGACACGATGGAGGCCCTACTGGCCGTTGGCCGGATACCCGTCGCCTTTTCCGCATCGCCACGTCTGTAGCTGGCTGTGCGTTTCGTGCAGGTTCGCGTGCAGGTGACGATTGACCGGGCGGCAGGTGGGTGCCGCGCGCATCGCGAGCGGCGCGGAGGTCAGCAGCTCGACGCGACCGAAGCGGCTGGCAGTCTGGGCGACGAGGCATACCCGCAGGGTGGGATCGTCGACGGGTAATGCCTGCCTCGCGGCCATGGCGACCTGCGGCCCGCCGCCGGCGACGGCCACGCCATGGCGGGCACGGACGGCCGTCGGGCCATCGGGTGTTGCGAACTCGGCGCCAACCACATCGCCCTCCTCGAACAAAATGCGCTGTAGCGCGGTGGCTGGATGAATGTCGATGCGCCGGTCTCGGGCCTGCGCGGTGAGCCAGTCCAGGACCGAGCCACCGACGTCAACGGGATCGGGTGTCATCGAGCCGATCTCAGCGACCTCGATCGAATCGCCTTCGACGGTACGCAGCTTGGTCGACTGCCAGTCAGACACCCGGGTGTAGAGATATCCATACGGCGATACCAGGCAACGTGCAGCCCAATCCCTGAGGCGAGCGCCGACGAACGGAGCAACGGCACCGCGTGGATCAATCACCTCCGCGTGATCCACCACCCTGATCGGGACGTCGACGTTCCCTGCGGACCGGGTCAGCGGACCAAGGTCGGATGACAGGGCCGCGAAGTACTCGTTGGTCTCCGGATCCGGCACATCCATATCGAGCCAGTGCATTCGGTCGACACGCGAACGGACCGCGACGGCCGAACCGCCCGGTTCGACGTCGCCCCGTCCACCGGCGACGAAAACCTCCCCACCCAAGGCCGAGACCGTTACCGCGTGCGCCAGTCCGGCGATGCCGGAGCCGGTGCAAACTACGTCGACTTCTTCGTCCCACATCACCGTTAATTACCTCGGTATTGCTAAATCGCTCGGACAACGAGCCCGCGTCACCCGGGAGTCAATTTGGGAATCGCGAATATTGACGGATTGCGCCACTACTGCCAGCTGCGAACGTGACGTTGCCACAGCCCGCGAGGGGGTTCGAGGGGGTTTGCCGACGCGGACTATGGCAACGGCATGAAAATACCACCGAGAATTGCTGGACGATAGTGGAATCCGTCGCAAGCCGGGCCCCTTGACCTCGGAATCCTTCGCCGGAGGCCCCCCGGACTCCGCCCGACCAAGAGTCATCACATCCAGTACCTTACATACTCTTTGGCTGATATGCAGGTGCGAAAATGACTTACAGTATTGACGATTACTTTGCCGCAAAGCCGGACGTTGTGCGCAGCAAGGGGGACCGTTGAAAGGGTTTGCGCTACAAGACCGGCGCGTCTGCTTTTGTGCGCGCCTGTTGTGGGCCGCAGGTGAAAGAATCGGGCATTGATTAATTTACGGAAACCACGATTACCCGTCCTCCGGCGCCAGTGCCCAGATTCCGAGGTCAGAAAGTGACCGAACAACTCGACAGACGAGCGGACACCACGCGGCTACAGATCCTCCGCGCGGCTTCGCATCAGTTCGCGCGCAAGTCGTACAGCTTGGTCAGCCTTGACGACATCCTGGCCGACGCGGAAGTCACCAAGGGCGCGATGTACTTCCATTTCCGGTCCAAGCATGCGCTGGCGTCGGCGATCATCGAACATCGCGCGGCGGTGGCGCGAGCGTCGATCGACCAGCTGCTGGCGAGAAAGCTCTCGGGCCTGGAAACGCTGATCGATATCTCCTACCTTGTCGCCATCGAGGACATCGGCGACGACATTGCTCGGGCTGGATTGAATCTGCTCGAGTCCGTTGGCCGCACCGACGGACTACAGGCAAACGTCCTCGGGCAGTGGGTGACGGCATTCGCCGCGGTCGCCAAGAAGGCCGTCAGAGACGGCGACATCTCGGACGACTGCGACGCGGAGGGCGTCGCCAGGCTGCTGGTGTCGATATACCTCGGTCTACGCCAGACGAGCAATCTGGCCGACCCCGACCGATTCCTACACGACCTGGAGAAGATGTGGGCGCTCGTGCTCCCGGGCTTCGTCAATCCCGACCGGGTCGACTATCTCAACCAGTTCATCAAGCGGCGCACCGCCGTCGCGATCACGAAGGCGACACCGCTCTGAGCCGATGAATTAGGATTTGTTCAGGCCGTCGCCACCGCGGGTTGGCCGACGAACTTCCGGAGGTACTCGGACAATGGTGCGCCAAGCGCGGTCCGAGGCCACCCGGACAAAGATCATCACCTCAGCGGTCGAGTTGTTCAACGAAATCGGTTATCCGGCTACCGGATTGGGTGACATCATAGAGCGTGCCGAGATGACGAAAGGCGCGCTCTACTACCACTTCGACTCAAAGGAATCGCTCGCGACCGCGATCATCGAAGAGGGCAGCGCCCATATCGTCGAGGCGTTTCGTAGCATCACCACATCCTCTGCGCCGACGCTGGAAAGCATCATCCACGGAGTGTTCGTCGTTGCAGACCTTCTGAGCACCGACCAGATCGCCCGTAGCGGAACACGACTCTTGCGCGCCTTCGGTCAGTTCAACGATGCTGCCGCACACACGTACCGCGACTGGGTGGAGGAGATGACGGCGCGAACCCGTCAAGCAATCGACGAGGGCGACCTCCGCGCCGACCTCGATCCGCGGGCTATTGCCGAGACGATCGTCGGCTCGATGCTTGGGGCGGAACTGCTGTCAAATGCGGCGACGGCCGGAGCAGACGTGTTGCAGCGTGTGGCGGGGACGTGGAAGGTGCTGCTGCCTGCGATTGTGAGCCAGGAATCACTTTCCTACTTCGACGAGTTTCTGGCGCGCGAGTCGATGCGGCACTCCCCTGCACCGGTAGCCGACTGACTACAGCTCGTCGACCCACAATCGTTCGGTCAGGTCCTGGAATGTCGCCAGCGCCACCGGGTCGTCGCCACGCAGCAGGGCGGACTTGCTCATCAGGGCGCGCACGATCGAGCCATCCTGGTGCAAGAGCTCGACAATCAGGTCTGCATGGGCGCGCACAACGGATACGGCGGATTCGTCTGCGGGAAGCGTGTGGAAGATCTGCCGAAACTGCAACGCCGTTACGGTGTCGGCTGGGTACCCCAGCATCTCGGCAAATGCCTTGTTCGCGAACAGGATGGCGCCATCCTCCGCGATGGCCAGCACGGGCACAGGAAAACGTTCCAGCACCACCAACGCCGGCAGCTCCTTGAGGAGGGCCATCGGGGATTGGGCATCCTCGCCGTCTCGTCGCCGCTCCACGCGTCCGATTATTGCGGTTGTTCGTTGACTCGTCACCGGGAACCTCCTGAGGGGGTCCTCGTCGCCCACTTAACTAACTAGGTTTACTCTGTCTGCATATAGCGCTCCGGTAGACAGGGGAAAGCGATGGACCTGGCCTGGTCGGCCACAGACACGGCGTTCCGCGATGAAGTGCGCGCGTTCCTGCAGGACAAGCTGACGCCCGAACTGCGACAGGCCGGACGCCTCATGACAAGCGTGTATGCCGATCACGAGGCGAGCATGGAATGGCAGCGGATCCTGCACGAACGCGGCTGGGCGGCGCCGGCGTGGCCTGTCGAGTACGGCGGCTGCGACTGGAGCCTGACCCAGCACTACATCTTCAGCCGGGAATCCCAACTGGCAGGGGCTCCGTCGTTGTCGCCGATGGGAATCCGGATGGTCGCCCACGCGATCGTCAAGTTCGGCACGGATACGCAGAAGGAGTTCTTCCTGCCGCGGATCCTGACCGGCGAGGTGTTCTTCTGCCAGGGCTACTCCGAACCCGAGGCCGGCTCGGACCTGGCGGCGCTGTCGATGGCGGCGGTCAACGATGAATCGGCCGGCGACCTCATATGCACCGGCAGCAAGATCTGGACGACGCACGCCGGCGAAGCGAATTGGATGTTCGGGCTGGTGCGCACATCGCGGACTGAGAAGAGGCAGCAGGGCATTACGTTCGTTCTGATCGACATGTCCACGCCGGGCATACAGATCCGCCCGCTGGTAATGACGTCGGGCGAGGAGATCCAAAACCAGGTCTTCTTCGACGAGGTGCGGGTGCCCAAGTCGAATGTGCTCGGCCAGATCGATGACGGCTGGACGGTCGCGAAGTATCTGCTGGAGTTCGAACGAGGCGGCGGTGCGGCATCGCCTGCGCTGCAGGTGATGGCCGAAGAGATCGCCACTGTTGCCGCCGATCAGCCGGCACCGGGCGGCGGCAGGCTGATCGACGATCCGGCATTCGCACGCAAGCTTGCCGATGCACGGATCCGCACCGAGGTGCTGGAGATCCTCGAGTACCGGGTGCTGGCCGCGGTGGCGGAGGGCAAGAATCCAGGGGCGGCCTCGTCGATGCTCAAGGTGATAGCGACCGAGTTGAGTCAGTCGCTCACCGAATTGGCCATGGAAGCCGCGGGACCGCGGGGGCGGGTATATCAACCGCATGCGACGTGGCCTGGTGGGCCGGTATCCGATTTCGAACCGCCTCAGGACGGATATGTCAGCGGCGACGCATGGCAGGCCGTCGCACCATTGCGCTACTTCAACGACAGGGCCGGCTCGATCTACGCCGGCAGCAACGAAATCCAGAGGAACATTCTCGCGAAGGCGGCTTTGGGGCTGTAGATGGACTTCAATCTGAGCAAGGAACAGGAACTGCTGCGCGACGGTCTCGGCAGGTTCCTGTCGACGCGGTACGACCTCGAGAAGAGCCGCGCCGCGGCCAAGACCGGGGCGGGTTGGCAACCCGACATCTGGCGCGGATTCGCCGACGAACTGGGCATCCTTGGTGCCGCGCTGCCCGAGAACGTGGGCGGAATCGGTGGTGGCCCAGTCGAAGTCATGGTGATCGCCGAGGCGCTCGGGCATGCACTGGCGGTGGAACCGTACGTCGACACGGTCGTGGTGGCCGGTGGCCTGCTGCAGCGGGCTGGCGGCTCTGCGGCGGCAGCACTGCTGGAGAAGGTGGTCGCCGGTAGCGCGATTGTGGCACTGGCAGCGGCCGAGCCTGGATCCGGTGAGCAGTGGCAGGACGCATCGACGGTCGCCGATCGTGACGGCGACGAATGGGTGCTGCGCGGGTCGAAGATCGTCGCGACGAGCGCGCCGCTCGCCACGCATCTGCTGGTGACGGCACGGACGACGGGCGGACTCTCGCTGTTTCTCGTCGAAACCGATTCGGCACCAACGGGAATCGAGATGCACAATTACCGGACCATTGACGACCGCCGGGCGGCCGACCTTGTGTTCGACGGACTGCGGTTGCCCGCGGACGCGCTACTGGGCCAGGAGGGCCGGGCGTGGCCATCGCTCGCACAGGCCCGCGACGAGGGTGCGGCGGCGATCTGCTCGGAAGCGGTGGGATGCATGCGAAAGGTGTTGGCCGACACCGTCGAATACTGCAAACAGCGCCAGCAGTTCGGACAGCCGATCGGCAGCTTCCAGGTGCTGCAGCACCGGATGGTCGACATGTACATGGAGCTCGAGCAGGCCGTCGCCGCCGTATACCTCGCGGTGCTGAATCTCGAGGCAGAGCCGGCTGCCCGCGCACGGGCAGTGTCGGCCGCTAAGGCAACGATCGGCAGGGCGGCCCGATTCGTCGGCCAGCAGGCGGTGCAGCTGCACGGTGGAATGGGCATGACCGAGGAACTCGCGATCGGCCACTACTTCAAGCGACTCACCGCTCTGCAGTTCGAGTTCGGCTCGACGGATTTCCACGTCGCCCGCTACGCGTCGCTGACGAAGGCTTAATCGCCCAAACGGACACATGGGCGGGAAAGTGCGAGTAAATCCCACCAAAACGTCGATCTCGGCGCGTCAGTGGCCGCCACCCGGGAATTTCGCTTGTCCACGTTTCGTAGGGTAAGTACGTGAGCTCGCGTGGATGGATCCTGTTCCTCTCGATGAGCATCATCTGGGGAATCCCCTATCTGATGATCAAGATCGCCGTCGAGGGCGTGTCGGTTCCGGTGCTTGTGTTCGCCCGGGTCGCCGTCGGCGCGGCCGTGCTGCTGCCGCTCGCCTTCTCCCGGCAGACCGTCACGATCGTCCGCGACCACTGGAGAGCCCTGCTTGGGTTCGCGTTCTTCGAGATCATCGCCGCGTGGTGGCTGCTCTCAGACGCCGAGCGCCTCCTGACCAGTTCGATGACCGGTCTGCTCATCGCCGCATCACCCATCATCGCCGCGGTTCTCGACAGATTCACCGGCGGTGAGCGACTGGGTTCCAAGCGCATCATCGGCCTGTCGATCGGCATCTGCGGGGTCGCGGTGCTGGCAGGCCCGCACATCGGCGGGAGCACCTGGCCGATCATCGAGGTGCTGATGGTCGCGACGTGCTACGCGATCGCTCCGTTGATCGCGGCGCGGTACCTGGCCCACGTCCCGGCGTTGCCGATGACTGCGGTGTGCCTCGGGTTCGCCGCATTGGTGTACGCAGCTCCGGCGGCGGCGACGTGGCCGACCGAGATGCCGTCCACCCGAGTGCTCTTGGCGTTGGGCGGACTGGCGGTGATCTGCACGGCGCTGGCGTTCATCGTGTTCTTCGCGCTCATCCGCGAGGTCGGCGCGGCGCGTGCGCTGGTGTTCACCTACATCAACCCGGCAGTGGCATTGGCCGCAGGCGTGATCGTGCTGCATGAACCGTTGACAGCGTGGAACGTCGCGGCGCTGGCTCTCATTCTCGGCGGCTGCGTGTTGGCTACCCGGCGGCATCCCGAACAGGACCCCGACATCGTGACGGAGCCGACGTCGGTCTTGCCGCGATGACGCGCGCGGCGAGAACTAGACCGCCGACGGCGTGAGCGTCATTTCGAGTCGACTTCGTCCTGGTACTTCTTCGTCATGTGGTCGATCGCCTCAAGCTGCGTCTGCGCGAGATCGTCCCGTATTTCGCTGGCGCGCGTCGCCGCGTCCAGCGTCGGCTGTGCCTGACCCTGGAAGTGCGGGATGACCTCGGCGGCGAACAGTTCGGCCGACCGCTTCGTCGCAGCCGGATTCGCCCACTCGTGGCCCATCTGCAGCATGCAGCCGAATCCGCCTGACTGATCCCACATCCGCTGCACCTGGGCGCGCGCCTGTTCGGGGGTGCCGATCACGCCTGCGCCCGCGTCGTTGATGATGTTGATCATCTCGTCGACTTGATCGCCAGGGATGGTCATCTGCGGGAAGGCGGCGACCTTCTGGAAATACCGGAACCAGGGCTCGATCCCGAATCGCACGTCGGCGCGCGCCTGCTCCTCCGTCTCGGCGATGTGCATCGGCCCGACCAGCGTCCAGTTGCTGCGGTCGACCTGGGTCCCGAACACGGCCGCCCGCTCTTCGACGATGCCCCAGTGATACGCGAGCGCGTCGAAGCCCTCCACGACCAGCGTGGCCCCGATCGACAGCAGGCCGACGCCGTACTTGCCTGCGAGCCGGGCACCCGTCGGTGATGCGACCGCCGCCACCGCCAGCGGAATGCCTCCGTCTGAGTACGGCGCGAGTTGCAGCCGCGCGTCGATCAGTTCGTGCGTAGGCGTTTTGGCCGACACGGTCTCCCCGGCCAACAGGCGAACCACTATGTCGAGGTTGGTCTCGAGCAGCTCGCGGGTGTCGGTCGGGGTCAGGCCGATCATCGCCGAATCGCTTGGCAGCGAGCCCGGCCCCATGCCACCGATGATGCGGCCGTGGGTGAGGTGATCGAGCAGCATCAAGCGGTCGGCAACCCAGAGCGGGTTGTGATACGCGAGCGAGATGACCCCGGTGCCGAAGCGGATTCTCTTCGCCCGTTCGGCCGCTGCGGCGATGAAGATCTCGGGCGAGCTGATGATCTCGCTGCCCGCGGAGTGGTGCTCGCCGTACCAGACCTCGTCGAAGCCCAGTGCGTCTAGATGCTCGGCGAATTCGAGGTCCCGCTGCAACGCCAACGTGGGGTTGGTACCCGCACGGTGAAACGGTGCGATGAAATATCCGAACCTCAGCCTGGCCATCAGCGTCTCCTTGCGCTCGGGATACTTCGGACCTTAACGCGGGCATCGTCACTTGATGACGCGATCAAAAGAGCCGCAGCTGGGTGAGTGCCATGCGACAGTTCCCGGATGGCGGGAAGCGTCGCGGTCATTGGTGCCGGACCCGGCGGGCTGGCTGCGGCGCGTTGGCTGTTGTCGCAGGGATTCGAGCCGACGATCTTCGAGCGGGCTCCGATGCTGGGCGGCCAGTGGACCGGTCTCGGTGACGTCAGTGGTGTGTGGCCGACGATGCATACCAACACCAGTGGCATCACGACGGCGTTCAGCGACCTCGAGCCTGAGAACGACCTCGTCTATCCACCGGCCCGCGACATCCTCGACTACCTGTATCGCTACGCCGAGATGTTCGGCCTCGTGTCACGCATCCGGTTCGGTACTCGGGTCGAACTCCTCAGCCGAGACAACGCCGGGTGGCTGGTCGGCCACGCAGGCACGACCGAGCGCTTCGAGAAAGTGGTGGTGGCGACCGGCAGGTTCCAGTCCCCCGCCATCCCAGCCGTTTCCGGTCTCGATACCTTCGCAGGCTCGGCCGGAGTGATCTCGACCTACCAGTACCGGGGACACGAGCCCTACTGCGGCAAGCGAGTTCTCGTCGCCGGCGGCGCGATCAGCGCGCTGGAGATCGCCGCCGACGTCGCCCAGCTCGGCGCCACCCGCGTCGTCGTCGCCCAGCGGCGGCAGCGCTACGTGCTGCCTAAGTTCGCCGCAGGAGTGCCCTCCGGCCATCGGATGTTCACGCGATACGGAACCTTGGCGAACGAGTGCCTCCCCGGAGCAGAGGTCGACCGGCAGCTGAAAGAGATCGTTGTCGAGGCGGGCGGAAGCCCAGAGCAGTACGGTGCTCCGGCGCCCGACCCTTCGCTGTTCGCCGCCGGGGTCACCCTGAGCCAGCAGTACCTACCGCTCGTGGCGGAGGGCCTCATCACGGTGCGGCCGTGGATGGAGTCCGTCGCGAACTCGACCGTGACCTTCGCCCACGGAAACGTCGAAGAGTTCGACGGAATCGTCTTCGGCACCGGGTTCGACCTGCACCTGCCGTATCTGAGCGAGGAGATTCGCGCGATTGTTGACCTGGACGCGGTGCATCTGGACGCGGACCGGTACACCTTCCACCCCGATCTGCCAGGTCTCGCCTTTGTGGGAATGTGGGATCAGTCGGGCGGATACTTTGTGCCGCTTGAACTTCAGGCAAGGTGGATCGCCTACACCTGGGGTGGCGCTATCCCTGCGACCAGCGAGGTAGTCCAGCGGTCGGCTGTTGATGCGTATCGTTCGCGACGCGGAATGTCGCAGCGAACCCGGATGAACCTCACTGCTCTGACCTTCGCGAGAGCCGCAGGCGTCGAGCCGAACCTGCTCAATTGGCCGCACCTACGCCGTGCCTTGCTATTCGGCCCACTCACGCCGAGCTGCTTCCGTCTCGACGGCCCGGATGCGCTTCCCGACGCCCCAGCCCGGTTCGCCCGCGATGCCGCTGCGTTCGGCGCAATCGCATCGAATGACCTGACTGACCGCGAACAGAAGTACTGGTCGCTGGTGCAAAGCGCCATGGCGGACGAGCTAAGTCCCGAGGAACCTTCCAGCTAATGGTGCAGATCGAATGTTTCGTACCGATTCAGCAGCCAATTTCCGTAGTCATACGCTAGCGTTCGATCCACGGCGGACATCGCGGCGACCGTGAGGGGGCCTACGTGGCAAAGCATCGCCAGTCCAAAAATCGTCCAGCCTTCTCGTCGAAGCGGACGGTCCGGAAGCGGCGGAAGACGCCCTCAGCGATCTTCCTCGGCACGACGGCGGCGGCATTGTCGACGGTGCTCGTGTTCGGACATGCGACCAACAGCACGGCGGACATCCCACAGGTGCAACTTGCAGCGGCGACCATCGGCATCGGTGGGCGCGGCGACCCGGACGCTGCGAACGTCCCGAACAAACTCAATGGGAACGCGCTTCCGCCGACGTTCACCTACATTCCGATTCACTATCCGGCGGGTTTTGACATCGACAACAGCGTGAATGCCGGGGTCCCGGTGCTGGACGGCGCGGTGCGAGACCCGGCAAATACCGGTCAGTTCCTGATGGTGGTCGGCTATTCGGAAGGCACGATCGTCGCCGAGAAGGTGCGACGCAATCTTGATCCCTCCGATCCGGGCGCGCCGCCCCTCAACGCCACCAATGACCCGACCAAGCCCGGATTGCTGTGGGTGATGATCGCGTCGCCGAATGTCCCCAACGGGGGCATTTTCAGCCGACTCCCCGGCCTGAACATTCCGTTCTTCGTCTCGTCGAACGGCGCCGCGCAACCGTCGCCCTACAACACCACATATGTGACCAACGAATACGACCCGTACGGGGATTTCCCCGCCTACTTCAACCCGCTCTCGCTGGCGAACAGCCTCGTCGCCGTCATGTACGTCCACCCCGACCAGTACTACGACAGCGTCGACTACAACCCCCTTACCGGCGGCGGCACCACGCCTGTCTTGGTGAAAACCGTAACGAACAGCGCGGGCGGAAAGGACACCTATGTCTTCGTTCCGGCGGCGCATCTACCGTTGTTCGCGCCGGTACGGCAGATCGCGGGCATCCTGCAATTGACGCCACTCACCGAACCGGTGCTGGGCAG
This sequence comes from Mycolicibacterium moriokaense, assembly GCF_003201655.1. Taxonomy (GTDB): domain Bacteria; phylum Actinomycetota; class Actinomycetes; order Mycobacteriales; family Mycobacteriaceae; genus Mycobacterium; species Mycobacterium moriokaense_A. The sequence goes on along the minus strand of NZ_QJJU01000011.1, from coordinate 146,035 downwards.
CATCGAGCCGCTGGTGCGGTTGTTCGTGGACATGGGCTACACCGACCGCGCAAATCTCAATCCCGAAACGCCCGTTCAGTTTTCGTTGATCACGCCGCCTGGCAAGGTCCTCGAGACGGTCGCAGGCGTTCCTGGCGCGATCGGACAAGGCGTGACCAATGTTGTCACCGGCGTCGAGTCGATCCCCGGCTCGATCCCCTCCCCGTTGTCCACGACCCCCTCTCCGTTGGCTAAGACAAACTCGCCATCGATCAACGCCAAGTCACTGCCTAACGATTCGCAGCTGTCGTTGGTGAACAGCGATCCGACGCCCGCCGGAACCACGGACACGGCACAGGGGCAGGAGCCCTCCGGCTCGGGGACGACCACGACCGAACCGCCGGTGTCCACCCTGTCCAACTCCGGGCCGACGCTTGGGAAGGTTACCGAGGACGGCCACAAGGTCACCCCGGACACCACCACCAAGACCACCACGCCCAAGAAGGACCTCTTCACGCAGCTGGCCGAGGGCGTCATGGGCCTTTTCACCCCCAAGAAACCGGATACGTCGACGCCGAGTTCTGAATCCAGTGACTCGAAGCCGAGTGGCACGCCCTCGCAGAGCCAGTCGCAGGGATCGACGAGTAACGCCGCCTGACGCTATGCGTTGAGCGCGCTCTCGCCGATCACCTGACGAGCGCGCAAGTCGTCGAGTTCGTCATCGGTGAGGCCGAGACCCCGCAGGATCTCCTCGTTGTGCTGTCCGAGTGTCGGCGGCGCGAAGCGATGGTGGTGGGCGGGTCCAGGTGTGATCGTGAACGGCCAACCCGGATAGCGGTGTGGCCCGGTGAGGGGGTGTACAACCTCTTGGTAATACCCGCGCGCGTCGAGTTGGGGTAACTCGTACATCTGCTCGGCCGTCAGCACCTGCTCCGCTGGAACATGCCGCGCACCAAGGATATTGACGATGTCAGCAGCGGTATGGGTTCGCGTCCAATCGGCAACCACCGCGTCGAACTCGTCGTGCGCCAGACTCCGCCCACGCAGGTCGGGTCGCGCCATCGCTTCGACCATCTGCGCCCAGTCGGCGTCGTCGCGCACAGACAGCGCCACCCATGCATCGTCGGCAGCTGTCGGGTAGACACCCTGAAGATATCCCCGGCTGCGATTGCCCTCGCGCGGGCGGACATTCCCGTTCATCGAGTATTCGATCACCGGCTCGGCAGTGACGCACGCCGCGACCTCGATCTGCGCGACCTCAACGAGTTGGCCTTCACCGGTCCTGCGCCGATGCTCGAGCGCAGCGAGCAGGGCCACACCTGCATGCACCCCGACAATGGGGTCGGCGGGACCCTGCAGGTTGCACGGCGGACCGTCGGCGTATCCGGTGACCGCCGACATACCCGATGTCTGCTCGAAGTTGAGTGCCCAGCCGACGTAGTCGCGCCACGGCCCCTGTAGGCCGAACCCGGGCATGCGCACGAGAATCACGTCGGACTTCAGCTCTACCAGCGACTCGTAGTCCAGCCCGAAGTGCTCAATCACTCGCGGCGAGAAATTCTCCACGACGACATCCGCATCGCGGACAAGCCTGCGAATGAGGTCGCGTCCCTGATCGGATGTGAGATCCAGGGTGATATCGCGCTTGTTGAGGTTGGTGCCCTGCCACATCCCGCTTCGCTCGTACCAATCGTCGCCCTCGTACGCCCACGCACCCGAATAGCGGTGCCCGTCGGGTCGCTGGATCGACTCCACTTTCACGATGTCGGCGCCGAACGCACCGAGATAGCACGTGAGGTACGCACCGGCCCAGAACGTCGTCAGGTCAAGCACTTTGATGCCCCCGAATGGCGCCGACGCATCCGCCGCTACGCCGGCACTCACGCGATCGAGTGAAGCACTGTCGACGGAAGCGCGAGAACCCAGAGTGGGCGCGGGTCGGGGCGGTAGCACCGGGGACTTCGAAAGGCGGAACGGCGCGCCAGGCCGGCGGAACGACCAATCGGCGCCACCGGCATCGACGAAGAAACCACGTTCGACATATTGGGCGCATTCCAACGCCATTGCACCGTCGTTGACGGGCGAGGCGGGAACCCGCATCGCCTGGCTCAATTCGACGATCTCGGCCACGGTTTGCGCCGAAAGCCATGGCTGGGCCTTCTCGAAGAACTCACCGCGTTCCGGCCCGCCGAGCATGGCGGGAATCTGCAGTTCTCCATACTCGGGTAGTCCGAGCATCGCGCACGCGTCGAGCCAATGCTGTCCCGTCAGACAGTTGATCCCGAGCCAGCCGTCGGCGGCGCGGACGATTCCCATCATCAGTGCCGATTTGGTGTTGGGCGGCATCCGGAGACTGCGCATCTTTTCGGCCATCAGCATCGGGTACGGAAGCGTCGACAACAGCGACTCGAGCACGGACACGTCGACCTCGATGATCCGACTTGTGTTGGTGGACAGGGTTCTTAGTGCGGTCATGGCACCAAGCGCGGCGTACCCACCTGCGACGTACTCGGAGACCCTAGCACCGGCCTGCACAGGCGGCCTGCCGGGATCCCTGTTGTTGACCCAACCTGACGCCGCCTGCACGGTCAATGGTGTGGCATCGCGGTCGCGCAACGGTCCGTTCTGTCCGAAGTCCGAGATGCGAACGACGACGAGGCCGGGGTTGAGAGCCTGCAACGCATCGGTGTCGAGTCCCACGCGGTCCAGTGTCCCCGGGTGCATTCCGTCGACCAGCAGATGCGCCTGAGCGATCAGCTTGCCTGCGGCGGCCACATCGCACTCAAGATCCAATGTGGCGCCACGCTTTCCAGCATTCAGATACTCGAACATCCCCGACCGACTGGGATCAGGCGCGCCACCGGGAAACGGGCCCCACCGGCGCAGCGGATCCCCAGACGGCGGCTCGATCTTCGTGACGACGGCGCCGAGGTCGACGAGTAGCTTTGTGCAATACGGTCCCGCGATGTCCCCGGCGATCTCGACGACGCGCAGCCCCTCTAAGGGTGCCGTCACGCCGGTATCCCGATGGCCTTCGGTTCCATGTAGTGGTGCAGCCCCGGTAACCCACCACCTTCCCGGCCCAGGCCGCTCTGCTTGAAACCGCCGAATGGCGCATCGCCTGGGATGCAACCATTTACGGCGATCTGTCCGGTGCGTACACAGCGTGCGACCGCCACCGCGCGGTCGACGTCAGCGCCCCAGACCGCGCCGGACAGCCCGTATTGCGAGTTGTTGGCGATCGCCACCGCGTCGTCGTCGTCGCGGTAGCGAAGCACGGTCAGCACGGGTCCGAACACTTCCTCCTGGGCGATGGGTGCGTCCGGGGTGACGTCAATCAGAATCGTCGGCTGGTAGTAGAAGCCTTTGTCAAGCCCGGGAGGGCGGCGGCCGCCGACAACGAGCGTCGCGCCGTCATTCACCGCTGACGCGACGTGCGCCTCAACGCGCTCACGTTGAGCGCTGCTGATGAGCGGTCCCATCTGCACCTCGGGATCGGTTGGGTCGCCGACCTTTACGCTGCCGGCCAACTCCACAAGCCTGTCGACGACTTCGTCATGGAGCTTGTCCGGTAGAAGTAGGCGGCTTTGCAGGATGCATGCCTGCCCGGCGTGCAGCGAACAGCCGTCGAACAGGATCCGTTCCAGCAGTTCGTCGGTCACCTCGACGTCGTCGAGAAAGATGCCTGCCGACTTTCCTCCGCACTCGAGCAGGATCCGCTTCATGGTGCCGCCCGCGGCGGCCATCACCTCGCGGCCGACGGCAGAGCTGCCCGTGAAACTGACCATGTCGATTCGCGGGTCGGTAGTCAGCAGCTTGCTCGCGTCGATGCTGCTTGGGGTGACGACGTTGACGACGCCGGGAGGAATATCGGTGTGCTCATCGATGATTCGCGCGAGCGCCAGGCCCGCAAGCGGCGTCAGAGGTGAGGGCTTGAGCACCACGGTGTTGCCTGCAGCCAACGCTCGACTCACCTTCATCACGTTGAGGCTGTGCGGGAAGTTCCACGGCGTCAGGATCGACACGACACCCAGCGGCTCATGGCGAAGCAGCGTGGTGCCTGCGGCTCCGAACGCGTTGATCGGCTGGTCGGTGAGCTGCACGGCGAGTTCGCCTGCGTTCATCGCCATGAACGCAGGGCCGTCTATCTGGATCAAACGCTCGTTCGCGATACAACCCCACTCGGCCTGCGACAGCCCGAAAAACTCGTCGGCGTGCTGCATCAGCGCGTTGCCAAGCTGGTTGAGACACCCTGCCCGCTCCTCGGGCGCGGCGTCGGCCCACGGCCCGGAGTCGAACGCTCGCCGCGCGGCGGCAATCGCCGCGTCGACATCGGCCAGGCTGGCGTCGGGCGCCTTGGCGATCACCGCCTCCGTCGCCGGAGAGATGTCGTCGTAGCGGCGGCTCACGGGGTCAACCCACCGGCCGTCGATGTAGAGCCCATATGAATCGAGGAGTGGACGCGGGTCGGCCATATCGTTTCCTCACCGAAGTCAGCGGATCAACACTTGGTGTACACCTGTCGGACTGGCCACGTCAATCGTGCTCGACCAACTCAATTGATAATCAAGAGAATTACCGAGCATTGACAGCACTGGCGCGATCAAGTAGACACAGAGGTTGTCGGACAGATTGATCTGATATGTCTGATGCCGTTTGTGTCGAGGGAGGTCACGCTGCGTACCTCATACCCTCTGCACTCGCCCGACTTCTTCGCAGGCGATCCGTACCCGGCGTACAAGGAGCTGCGCGCGAGCGAGCCGGTGTGCTGGAACGACGTCACCAAGTTCTGGGCGCTGCTGAAGTACGAGGACATCCGGTACGTGTCCACCAACCCCGGCAAGTTCTCCTCGACCAAGGGCATCACCATCCCCGACCCCGTGATGCCGAACCCGGTGCAGGACGGCAACCTCATCTTCACCGACCCGCCACGACACCGTCAGCTTCGCAAGCTGATCAACACGGGGTTCACCCGGCGGCAGGTCGCGATTCTTGAGCCGAAGGTGCGCGAGATCGTCCACGGCGTTCTCGACGAGGTCCGATCCGCGTCCACCGTCGAGTTCGCCGAATCGCTTGCGGCGCCCTTACCCACCCGGATGATCGCCGAGTTGCTCGGCGCCCCACCGGATGACTGGGAAAGGTTCCGCAGGTGGTCTGACGCATGTACGGGCAACGCCGATCCGGAGATAGAGCTCGATTCGTTCGTGGCGATCGGCGAGCTGTTCGAGTACTTCCAGCAGCTGATCGCGGCTCGCCGCGCCGAGCCAAGGGACGACATGCTGTCGGTCCTGAGCACGGCGGAGGTCGACGGCGCCAAGCTGACCAACGAAGACCTGCTGAACTTCGCGTTCCTGTTGCTAGTGGCGGGCAACGAAACGACCCGCAACCTGATCGCGCTGGGGACGTTGGCGCTCATCGATCATCCTGACGAATGCGACCGGCTCGTCGAGGACCCCACGCTGATCGGTGGCGCGGTGGAGGAGATGCTGCGTTGGTGCAGCCCGGTGACGCATATGGCCCGGGCTGCGATGGCCGACGTCGAGATACGCGGGCAGCTCATCCGCGAGGGTGACATGGTCGTGATGCTCTACGGCTCGGCCAACCGCGACGAGGAGATCTTCGGCGCCGATGCCGAGGAGTTCAAGATCGACCGCCATCCGAATCCGCACATCGCCTTCGGTTGTGGTGAGCACTCGTGCGTCGGGGCGCAGCTGGCCCGGCTTGAAGCTCGCGTCTTCTTCGAGGTGTTGCTTGGGCGATATCCCAAGCTCGAGCTGGTGGGCGACGTCGACCGGATGCGGGCCACGATGGTGCCCGGCGTCAAGAGAATGCCCGTGCGATTGGGAACGGGGAATTAGTCGATGTATTTGGATTTCACGCCCGAACAGAAAGAGTTGCGCGCCGAAATCAGCGCCTCGCTCGAGGCCGTGATGACACCCGAGCGCATCGCCGCGGTAGCGGGCCGCATGGAGGGCGGCGACGCCGTCAAGGAATGCGTGCAGGCACTGGGCGCCGCCGGACTGCTCGGCGTCGGCTGGCCGAAAGAATATGGGGGGCGCGGTTTTACCGCGCTCGAGCAGTTCATCTTCTTCGAAGAGGCGCAGCGGGTCAACGCACCCATCCCGCTGGTCACGCTCAACACCGTCGGACCCACGCTCATGGTGTACGGGACCGATGAACAGAAGAAGCAGTTCCTGCCGGCGATCCTGGACGGCACCGTCGAGTTCGCGATCGGCTATTCGGAACCGGGAGCGGGCAGCGATCTGGCATCGCTGCGGACGGCTGCCGTGCGCGACGGCGACGACTACATCATCAACGGCGCCAAGATGTTCACCAGCGGCGCGGCGTACGCCGATTACGTCTGGTTGGCGACGCGCACTGATCCCGCCGTCAAGAAGCACAAAGGCATCTCGATCTTCATCGTGCCGACGTCCTCGCCCGGATTCTCGTGGAAGCCGTTGCACACCATGCCGGGAATATCCACCTTCTACACGTTCTACGACGACGTGCGCGTGCCTGCCAGGGCTCTCGTGGCCGGCGAGAACGAGGGCTGGCGGCTGATCACCACACAACTGAACTTCGAGCGCGCGGCGCTGGGAAACATGGGTGCACTCGGGCCGTTGTTCGACAAGACACTGCAGTGGGCGCAGACGACTGAACTCGACGGTGGCCGAGTCATCGACCAGCAGTGGGTGAAGCTGGCGCTGGCGCGGGTCGAGGCACAGGTCGCGGCGTACAAGATCATGAACCTGCGGGTAAACGCCGCGATGACCAAAGGCGCGCTCGGGATGGGCGAAGCATCGGCGGTGAAGGTCTTCGGCACGGAGCTGACGCAACAGGTGGCACGCGAGCTCCTCGAGATATTGGATCGAAACGGAACCCGTAAGGGCGAGGATGCACCGTTGCGCGGCGCGCTCGAGTCGGCTTACCGGATCGCGGTGATCAACACTTTCGGCGGTGGCGCAAACGAACTCCAGCGCGACATCATTGCGATGGCAGGGCTTTTCATGCCACGTGCACCACGTGACCTCCGGGCCAACCAGAATGGGGATGCCAAATGACGGATAAGACCGAATTTCGCGAGAAGCTCGACGCGCTCATCGGCAAGCCGACCGGCGGATCGGGCAAGCCCACCATTGCGCCGGACCCTGTGAACCAGCCGATGATCCGGCACTGGTGCCATGCACTCGACGACATGAACCCGGTCTATCTCGACGCCGAGTTCGCCGACAAGTCGAGGTTCGGCGGCATCGTGTCTCCGCCGGTGATGCTGCAGACGTGGATCATGCCCTCCCCCAAGATCGAGGGGATTGCCGAACGCGGCGGCGTGCCAATGGAGATGGGCCGCAATCCGGCATCGTTCATCGAAGACGCTGGGTTCACCAGCATCGTGGCCACAAACTCGGAGTTCGAGATCGAACGCTATCCGCGCCTCGGGGACGTCATCTCGGTGACGCAGGTATTCGAGGACGTCTCGGATGAGAAGAAGACCTCGCTTGGCACCGGCCATTTCGTGACCTGGCTGTCGACCTATACCGACCAGAACGGTGAAGTGCTTGGCCGCCAAAGGTTTAGGGTATTCCGATTCAAGGCCAATCGCTGATGGCCACCAGACTGGCGCCGGCGGTCAGCCCGGACACCGAGTTCTTCTGGAACGGGCTGCGCGACCACAAGCTGCTGATCCAGCGTTGCAAGGGATGTCAGGCGCTTCGGCAACCGGCGCGCCCGATGTGCCCGACGTGCAACTCGCTCGACTGGGACAGTGTCGAGTCCTCCGGTCGCGGCACGGTGTACAGCTACGTGATGCCGCAGCATCCACCGATGCCGCTGATGGAGTACCCATACATCGTCGCGCTGGTCGAACTCGAAGAGGGTGTGCGGCTGGTGTCGAACTTGTGCGAGATCGCACCCGACGACGTCAAAGTCGGCATGCCTGTCGGGGTTTTTTACCAGACATTCGACACCGTTGATGGCAAGGACCTCGTCCTGCACCAGTTCCGGCCGGCCCGGTAGACGAAGCGCAAAAGCATGGACTTCACGTTCACCGAAGAACAAGAGACGATCGCCAAGGTCGCGCGTCAGCTATTCGAGCACCGCGTCACGCCTGAGCATCTGACCCAGCTCGAAGCTGGCGACGCGCGGTACGACGCCGCGCTCTGGCGCGAACTCGCGTCCGCCGACCTGCTCGGAATTGCGTTGCCCGAGAAGCTCGGTGGCAGCGGCCACGGCTTCGTCGAGTTGGCATTGCTTCTCGCGGAGGTGGGCTGGAGCGTCGCGCCAGTGCCGGTATTCGCCACCCTTCTTCTGGGCGCCGACACGATCGCCCGGTACGGCGACGACGGCCAACAGCAGCGCTACCTCCCCGATGTCGTCAACGGCTCCCGCCTACTCACCGCGGGCCTGACCGAACCCGGGCGCTCCGATCCGACCGACCCCGCTACAACTGCGCAACGCGATGGCGGCGGCTGGCGACTCGACGGAGCCAAGGAGCTGGTTCCGGCAGCCCAGGTCGCCGACACGATGGTCATCACCGCCACGCTCGACGACGGTGACGTCGGTCTCTTCGTGCTTGATGCGAACGCCGACGGTGTCGATATTCGGCCTGCGGCGACAACGAACGGCGAGCCGCATGCTGACGTATCCCTCGACGGCGCAGTCGTTTCCGGAGAGGACCGGCTACCCGGCAACGGCAAGGAGATGGTCGAGTCGCTGTACGCCCGCTCGCTCGTCGGGCTGTGCGCGATCCAACTCGGTGTGACCGAACGCGCGCTGCGCATCGCCGCTTCATACACGACCGAACGGGAGCAGTTCGGCAGGCCGATCGGCAGCTTCCAGGCCGTGCAGCAGCGGATGGCCGATGCGTTCATCGACGTCGAGGCGATCCGGTGGACCATGTGGCAGGCCGCCTGGCTTCTCGGTCAGGGTCGGCCCCCGGGCCGGGAGGCCGGCATCGCGAAGTTCTGGGCTGCAGAAGCAGGCGCTCGAGTCGCGGCAACCGCTCAGCAGGTGCACGGGGGAATCGGCATCGATACCACCTACCCGCTGTTCCGCTACTTCCTGTGGGCCAAGCACAACGAACTGACCCTCGGTTCGGCGTCGGCGCAGCTAGCGCGGCTCGGCGTCGTGTACGCAGAAGGAGACAGATGACCAACACAACTCGCACCACGACACTGGCCTGGCGTGACATCAACGTCGGCGACGAGGTCACTCCCCTCGAGATCCCGGTCACCGCAACGGTGATCGTCGCTGGCGCGATCGCGTCGCGGGACTTCATGCCGGTGCATCACGATCCCGAGTTCGCGAAAAAGCAGGGATCGCCCAACATGTTCATGAACATCCTCACCACCAACGGGCTGTGCGTGCGGTTTCTCACCGACTGGGCGGGACCCGAGGCGATGGTGACCAAGCTGGCGATCCGGTTGGGCGTGCCATCTTTTCCGAACGATCCGCTGCGGTTCACCGGCAGTGTCACGGGTAAATCCGAGGGCGTCGACGGAGAGGGGTTCGTCGAGGTCAGTTTCAAGGGCAGCAACAGTCTCGGGGATCACGTGTCGGGAACGGCGACCATCAGCCTGCTGGAGAACAAATGAGCCTGGGCGGCAAGGCGGCCATCGCTGGCATCGGCCAGACCGAATTCTCCAAGGAGTCCGGACGCAGCGAACTCCAACTCGCCTGCGAGGCGGTCAAAGCCGCGATCGATGACGCCGAACTGCAAGCCGGCGACATCGACGGCATGGTCACCTTCACGATGGACTCGAGCGACGAGATCGACATCGCGCGGAACGTCGGCATCGGCGACCTGACGTTCTTCAGCCGCGTGCACCACGGAGGCGGCGCGGCAGCGGGCACAGTGGTGCAGGCCGCGATGGCCGTCGCGACAGGCACAGCCAACGCCGTGGTGTGCTACCGCGCGTTCAACGAGCGGTCAGGGTTTCGGTTCGGGGGATCGACGGCGCGGCCGACAGCCGAAACACCTATGTTCATGGCGAATTACGCGCCGTTCGGGTTGTTGACGCCCGCGGCGTGGGTGGCGCTGCACGCCCAGCGGTACATGTCGACCTACGGAGTCACCAACGAAGATTTCGGCCGCATCTCCGTAGTCGACCGCGCCCACGCGGCGCGCAACCCAGACGCATGGTTCTACGAGCGGCCAATCACGCTCGAGGACCATCAGAATTCGAGGTGGGTCATCGAACCCGTGCTGCGGCTTCTCGATTGCTGCCAGGAAAGTGACGGCGGCGTTGCGCTGGTCATCACCAGCGTCGAGCGCGCGAGAGACCTCCCCCGGCCCCCCGCACTGATCACTGCCGCGGTGCAGGGTGCGGCCGCCGACGGCGAGATGATGACCAGCTACTACCGCGACGACATCACCGGCCTACCCGAGATGGGCGTGGTCGCCGAAAAGCTCTGGCGGGACTCCGGACTCAAACCATCCGACATCCAGACCGCGTTCCTCTACGACCACTTCACACCGTTCGTCTTCGCGCAGCTCGAGGAGCTCGGCTTCTGCGGTCGCGGGGAGGCAAAGGACTTCGCGACCGTCGAGAGGCTTTCACTCGGCGGAGCGCTGCCGATCAACACGAACGGCGGCCTGCTCGGCGAGGCATACATCCACGGCATGAACGGCATCACCGAAGGCGTCCGCCAGGTGCGTGGAACGTCGTATAACCAGGTCGACAATGTTGAACATGTGCTGGTGACCTCGGGTACCGGAGTACCCACGAGCGCACTGATTCTCGCGCCGGCGGGCTGACAGGACGGCCATGACTTCGCCGACGACCGCGACCGACACCCGTGAGGTGATCATCGAGTCCGCCATGGCGTGCTTCGGCAAGCATGGTTTGGACAAGACGACCGTCGTCGACATCGCGCGGGCGGCCGACGTCTCGCGGAGCACGGTGTACGAGTACTTCCGCGACAAGGCCGATATCGTCGAAGCCTGCGCAGAACACTCTTCGCAGAAGTTCTACCGCGAGATGGCCAAGGCGATGGGTAAGGGCGACTCACTAGAGGACAAGCTGACGCACGCGGCGGTGTTCGTGACGAGGGCCCGGCGGTTCATCGAGCCCGAAACATACTTCGACGCAGACGAAGTGGGTCTGCTGCTCACCAAGAACGCCGCGGTGCTGCTGCGCGAGTGCACCGAGTTTCTCGCACCGTATCTCGCGGCCGCGAAGCTCACAGGCGAAGTGCGCAAGGGCCTCGACGTTGTTGCGGCAGGCGAGTGGTTCGCGCGAATGCTCTTCTCGCTGTTCAGCACACCGTCGTCAACGTTGGACATGGACGACGACGAGATCATCGCCGACTTCGTGCGATCGCATGTGGTTCGCGGATTCACGAACGACCGTGTAGGCCGGTCGCGCTGAGCAAGGCAACGGGATTGGGCGAGGTGATGAACCCGCCCGTGGTCTCGTATACGGTGCTCATCGTCCGCACCTGCGCCCAGTTGCCGTCGGCGGTCTTGTAGACGGGCGAGAGCGGTGTGCCGAGTGCGGAGTCGGCGACGGAGGCGAACCGCTGGTATTCAGCGGATTTCGGGATGGTACGCGACGCACCGGCTTGCACTGTCTGTTGAGCGGTCTTCGGCGTCCAGTTGGTTTGGTAAATGCCGAGAGTGGACTGCGCGCTGGTGCTGCCAGTGTTGCGGTCTCGGGTGGTGTTGATGAAAATTGGACCTGTGTAGGGCAGCTCCTGCCACTTCAACAGGATGTCCGCAATGAACTCGTTCTCTTTGGCCTCGCCGCCACTCGAGGCGGGCTGGCCGTACTCCGTCGACCAGATCTTCTTGCCGTCGTCACCGTTTGCGATCATGACCTGCCTCATCTGCATCAGCTGCATAACGGGCGAGTTCGCCTTGCCCACGCCGTCGGAGAACTTGAGCGTGTCCATGTATGGGTGGAAATTCACCGCGTCGAAGTAGGGCTTGGCGCCTGCGGCATACATCTGGGTCAGGTACGCAACCGGGTTGATGGTGAGTGACCCGAATCTTTGAATCGCTCCGAGGCCAGCGCTCAGCACGACGATCGACGGATCGATTGCCTTGATCTTGAGGTAGGCCGCCTTGAGCAGGCCGACGTAGCCGGCGGGGTCGGGTGCCGGCGTGTAGTCGGTCACCGAGTTGGGTTCGTTCCAGATCTCAACGGCGGCGATCTTGCCCATGTACCGCTGCACGAACTTCGCCACGAAATCGGCATAGACCGCCGGCGACGCGGGATGTCCGCTGAGGTATTGCCCACCGCTCGCCACCGCCCAGGGCGGCGTCGAGTTGACCATGCCGACGACTGCGATATTACGGGCGGCGGCCGAGTTCACCGTCTTGTCGATGCTGCTCCAGTCCAGGTTGCCTTGAATAGCTTCGACTCCCGCCCACGGGATCAACAGGCGCACCGCGTTGATGTTGGTTGCCTTGATCGCGTCCATCGTCTTGTCGACATCTGCCTGGGTCATTCCCCACACGTCGGAGTCGGCGATGCCGGTGGTCGTCGGCGCCGGGTTGATCGTCGCGGGGGCAGCGGCGAAGACTTCCCGCGGGCGAGGTTCGTGTACGAGGTCCTTGCTGATCGTCGTCGCGCACACCAAGCCGACGATCACTGCGATCACGATGGTCAGTGGCGCTCGGCGATGCCTCCGACGCCTGCTCTGGCCCACGGTCCACCCTCAAGGTCGGTCCGCGCGAAGCGGGGGTCACAATCACGTGGCTTTGCTCGATCATGATCTTGACCGACAAAGCGGCGGTTGTGACGGATGTGGCCGGTGTGTCGCCTCTTGACACCTATCGGCGGACCGGTTCCTTACGGCGACGCGTCGGGCGGGCCTGCTTCGGGAGCTCTTCGTGGCCTTGCAAAATCAGCACGATCACGCCGTCGAGGTGACTACCCACGGTGTCGTAGGTCAGGAACCCCGTCCCGGCTCGCACCATGGCGCCGTAGAACACGTATTCCACCGCGGAAAGCACGTTGGTCGGCACGCCCGGGCCCAGCGCGGCGGTAAGCCGACGGCGAACCTCTATGCCGATCTGTTCCCGCACTGGTTTCAGCTCCTCCTCGTCACCCATCAGCGCTGTGGTGGTCGCTGCCGCGATTTCGGGCTCCTCGGCGCCCAGCATCGCCAGTGCGTGAATCTCCTGGGTCACCCGTTCGTGCGTGGTCTGGTTCACGTCGACAAAGAGCGGCACGGTACGGACGAGCCTTAGATACACCTCGGCGATCAGACCGTTCTTGGATTTGAAGTAGTTGTAGGCGGTCGCAGGCGACACTTCGGCGCGAGCGGCGATCGCCCGCACCGTCAGTTCGGAGTATTTGGTTTCACGCAGCAGCGCGACAGCAGCATTGAGCACCCGATGATAGGTGCCCTCTTGGCGCGGCTTTCTACCGTTGTCCAACTCTGCGAGCGTCGCTTGGCGAGTGGACATCTGTCTAGCGTAATCGAGACCGATGCAGGGCTTCCCAGGTCATCAGCCGACCTGAGTCAGGTCGGAATCCAGCGGTTGGTACCCGCTGCGATACAGGCGTTCGGTGTGTCCGACCTCGAGATCGAGCCCCGCTGCGGCCAACGCATGGCCCTTGAACATTCGCGCGGCGGCGGTCAGCCGGTACTCCGTGGAATCGACCTGTCCACCGACGTTCGTCGGCCTGCTGTCACCCCAGAGTGCAACTTCGGTGAGACCGGATCGCACCGCTTCGAGCACTTCCTCTTCGATGCTTGGGTCGATCGCGAGCAGATCCGCGGCGACCGCAAGTGCCGCGGCACGCTCCGGCCCCCGCAGAAACGACGCAAGCCCGCTGCGAAGGTCGACCGTCGTGACCCCCAGGATGCGTAGCGCCCGCACGTCATCGCAATCGGACAACAGGACATTGACGTCCCAGCCCGCCATGCGACGGTCGAACAACCATCCCCCGGCCGACTCAACGACATCCGCGACGCTGGCAGCGATGACATTCAGCTGATACGGAAAGAGGTTGGGCGCGACCCCGTGCGAGCCGCCGCGCTGCCGCCTTTCGCGCGGCGTTTCGCTCGGTCGGAGCGATTGACTAGCCATGGGTAGCCCTCATTCGATTCTGGTCACATTGGTCACGCCAGACACGCAATCATTAGACAGTTGTCTACTCTAAGTCTGTTAGCGCCGCCTCCACAAGAAATTGGCCGAAAGATCTATCCAGCTGCCAATATCACGCAACAAGATCGGAAGCGATGACGCTTCTGACATGGCAATCAAGAGGAGTCCGTGCACAGATTTCGACAACTGTCTACCGAGGACTCTTGCGTCTAGACCTGCGCCAGATCAGCGTCCGCGGCGCCGGGGGCCTGCCCTAGCCGCCAGAGTGGAATCACCACTTCGGGGTCACATTCTTCGTCCACGATCCACTTGCACATACGGCGAATGGGTTCGATCGCGTCCTGTGGCATTGCGATTGCGACGTTGCAGGCGTAGCCGAGGCTGGTGAGTCGCTGGGCGCCGAACAACGGAAGCTGATCGCGGAGTTGGCGTTTCAGGCTCTCGGGGTAGATACCGATGGTCTGGGTGTAGGCGTTGACCGCACCGGTGACCTTGTCGAGGCTGTCGACGGGCACGATATTGGCGACCCGACCGGACAACATGGCCGAGTAGTCCACCGCAGAATCGAACTGGGACACGACGATTGCGCCCTCACGGTGTTCGCCGCCGATCACCCGATACCAGTCTTCGGTCATGCGTGACGCCTCGAGGTGCTCGAACAACTCGCGGCTGGGATGGAGCGGAGGCGTGCTGATGAACTCCGGCAGGGCGACCAACGCCTCGTAGATCATTTCGCCTAGGCGGTTGGCGTTGGCGATGCCTGCGGCGTCGGTGCCGCTCATCACGTAGATCACCCGGGCGTTGGCACAGCCCTCTTGATTGGCGACGCCGATGTCGACGGCCGCGCGGCCCGCCACATCGCGCATGGTGGCCTCGTCCTCGAATGCCTCAGCCCCGATGATCGTCGCGCTGCGCTTCGGGTCAAGGGCGATCAGTTCCAATCCCGGCTGGATGTAGCGGGTGACGTGCTTGACCGACGCCAGACCGCCCCACGCGACGATCTTCTCGATGTGCTGCGGCTGATACAACTCCTCCTCGACGCTGAGGTCACCGCCCTTCCAGTAGCCGACCACCAGGTGCTTGGTGATGGGGTGATCCGGCGCGACGTCGGCCAGGGTTCGGGCGATGGCCATTGCGGTCAGCGGGTCGTTTGAGGGCGCCTTGATGATGGTGTCGCAACGTGCGATGACCGACCGCAGAATGGTGACCGCCGAGACGAGCCCGCCGTTTCCGGCTGGAATGTGCAGCACCCGTGAACCGAAGGCCCGCACACGCAATTCACGACCGTCAGCGAGGCGCTGCGGAACCCACCCGTTCAGATAGTTGAGACCGACCTGACTGTCGGCGACCTCGAGCACGTTGGCGCGCGCGAACAACGGCTGGAGAATCTGGTAGCTGTTCTTCAGCATTGCCGCAGGCAACGGATTGGCCAGTAGCGCAGCCTCGTACGCCTCTTGCATGTGTGCGTTCTTCTCGAACACCAGCGCGTCGCCGACGGCCTCCAGCACGTCAAGGATCTCGTCGAAGCCGAGGTCGTAGAGGTCCGCCATCTGCATCGGGTTCGCCAGCGGCAAGCGCTCGACGTACTTACTCATGTCGGGGCCCTGAAACTCCGACCCGCCGCCACGCGTACCGAACGGCACCAGGTCGTCGGTGATGACTTCACCGCGCAGGAACAGCGGAACGGTGAACGCCGCGCTCACGACTCGAACTCCTTCATGAAGTTGACGGCCTCGTTGTGGACTTCGTGCGTCGCAGCGCAGGTGATGCGATCGTCCTCAACACCCTTCTTCTCGCTGTAGCGGATGATGTCGTGCTCGAACGCCACGCTGGTCTGGCCACACGGACAGACCAGATCCCAGTCGATGGTCACCTCGTCACCGGAGATGACTCCGCCCCAGTGCGCCTTGAGTAGGACGTCGTAGACCGCGGCACGGCCGGTTTGTCTGCCGTTGCGCGGGAGCGGCTGACTGGTGTCGGGATCCAGCACGAACGGGATGACCCAAGGCTGCACGTGGTAGCGGCCCTCGGTGCAGGCGAAGTGGAAGGCGCTCTGTTCGGAGAATCCGTAGCCCTCCTGGATCCGGTCGACGCCGAGGAACTCGCGGATGACGTCCATGTACCCGTCGGGCAGGACGAATCCCTTCAAGCCGCCACCGGTGAGGATCACGGAGTCCTTGGCGAACACACCTTTGATGCCGCGCTCCAGGCCTGCCTTCGCGACGTCGTACATCAGGTTGTAGGTGCCGATCATGAAAACTCTTTTACCGCACAGTTTTTCGGACATCTCGATGAAAAACACGTCGAGTTCTTGGGGCTGTCGCATCTGCATGGCGATGAACTCGTCCTTGCGGGCCGCCAGTGCCGGGTCGATGACCAGGCGGTCCAGTTCACCCCGAGATGCCGCCGCGCGCATCTTGGATGCCAGGAACATCAGATCGGTGTCGATCGCATCGGAGTACAGAGCGTGAAACTTGCTCTCGTCGCCGCCGGTGAAACCGCCCTTGAGCATGTTCGCGATGCGCAGGTGGCCCAGCTTGCCGCTGGCATAATTGGGCCAGATCACCTCCACCGCCGGGTTGAGCTGCTCGGCAGTGGGTTCGACGCCGAATGTCTGGAACAGACAGATCTTCCACAGCACCATGCCTTCGTGCGCGCCGTGCTTGTCCTTCGGGAGGATCGACAGGGTGCCCGTCGTTCCGCTGGACGTGATCACTTCCAAAGGCGTCTGCTCGTCGAGCCGGTCGATCCACTCGTCAATGCTGTTGCAACCCTGGGTATCGACTCCGGACAAGTCATGGCTGGTGAGCTTGTCCAGCCACTTGGTCATCAGGTCGAATCGCTTGTTGTCAATCAGCGCTGCCGGGTAGGACTTGAAAGCTGTGTGCGAGAAGAGCAGCGGGACAACGTCGTTGAAGTCGCTCACTTCGGTGATGCCAAGCCGGTCAGCGAGCTTGCGCAACATCTCGATGCTGTCGTGGTGCTGCTGAAACCGAATACTCATCGCCCTTCGCTGCAGATCTTCCAACTCGGGGCGAGGGATGCTGTGCATCTGGGTGAGTGACTCCCCGAAGAACCCGATGGGGTCGTCCATGAAGTCCCTTACCGAGGGTGCCGACTGCTCAGTCAGGCTCATTTGGTCTCCTTCGACACCCCATAGGTTACGAGGAAATGCAGTGAACCGCAATAGTGCAGCTTCATGCAATTCACGGCGATAGGAGCGGGTCACCGTGTTCGTCGAGGCGGATCCGCAGCAGCGACTCGGCGTGTGCCGCGGTGACGAACAGCTCATCGACGGGCCCGCCGCCGATGCAGATGTTGGTGGGCAGCGAACCCGCGGGCAGCGCGATGCTGGCGGTACGGTCACCGGCGCCGTTGATGACGTCGACGCGGTCGCCGGCGGTCAATGCCACCCAGGTCTCACCCCGCGCACTGACCGCAATCCCATCGGGCCAGCCGTTGTCGAAGGTGTGCACCAGACGCGGTTGGCGCCACGAGGCGGCATCGACAGGTGCCAGGCGGTAGGCCAGCAACTCGGCTGCGAGGGTGGCGGTGACCAGCAGCGTGCGTCCATCGCGGGTGAAGCCCAGTCCGTTGATGAACACCGGTCCGCTCGCCACGATCAGCTCGGTGTGGCCGGTGCTGACGTCGACGGCCCACACCTGTCCCGGTAGGCCGTCCCCTGGCGCCATGGGGTCTATCTCGGAGCGGGTGTCGGTGAGCCACAGTCGCCCGTCCGGCCCGAACATCAGGTCGTTGGGAGCGCCGAGGCCAGTCACCAGATACTCCACCCGCCGATCGGCGATCACCTGTACGCCGGGTTCCGCGGGCCCGCTGGCGCCGAACACTCCCCCGTTCTGTGCCACATAGAGAGTGCCGCTGGCGCCGCTGGCCAAACCGTTGGGTCCGCCTCCGGTATCGATTCGCTCGGTCGCTCCGCCGGATGGGTCGACGATGTAGATGCAGCCATGACTGATGGAGGTCAACGCGATCCGGTGATCGTCGAGCCACACTGGCCCCTCGGTGAAGCCGAGTCCCTCAGCGAGGACGTCGATGTGCGGCATCAGCGCGACGAGATGCCGTGCAGGGCGGTGATCAGATCGGCGACGTCCTCACTCCTCGGCGTGTAACCCGGGAAGTAGCAACACACTTCGTCGGCCACCGCCCCGAACCGCCTGGCGATCTCGGCGGCGCACTGCTCAGGGGTTCCGACGATCCCGATGGTGTGCACCACCGGTTCGGTGATCAACGCGCGCATCTCACCGAACGCTCCCGTCTTGGAGAGTGCGTTGAGCTTCGGCTGCAGATCCGCCCAGTCTTCGACCTCCAGCACCGGCACATAAGCGGGCGTGGACCCGTAGAAGGCGATCAACGTCGCGACCCCGTCGATCGCGACCGCCAGCTCGGCGTCGGTGCGGGCGACGGCGACCATGGCCTGCACGTTGACCCGCAGATCGCCGGGAGCTCGACCCGCACGCCGCAGTCCCTCGTTGATCGCCGGGATCGTGCGCTCGCTCATGTGCGTCGCACTGTTGAACGGCATCACCAACAACCCGTCGGCCACCTCCGCGGCCTTGCGGGTCATCACCGGTCCCAACGCTCCAACGAATATCGGCGGCGGCCCGAACGGATTGGGACCAGGGTTGAAGTTGGGCGGCATCAACGTGTGGGTGAAGAACTCGCCGCGGAAGTCCAGGCGCGAATTGCCTTCCCACGCATCGAAAATGGCCTTGATTGCGGCGACCGTCTCGGCCATCCGTGCTGCGGGCCTTCCCCACTGGCTGCTGTACCGCTTCTCGATGTGCGGCCTAATCTGTGAGCCCAGCCCCAACCGGAACCGCCCCCGGCTGTAGACCTGGAGATCGTAAGCGGCGTGCGCCATATGAAGTGGGCTTCGCGGCCCCGCAATGGCCACGTTGGTCATCAACTCGAGGTCGGTGCTGGTGGCCGCGACGAGCAAAGGGAAGAACACGTCGTGCGGTCCTTCGAAAGTGAAGACGCCGTCAACGCCCAGCGCCGCAAGCTCGCGTGCGTGGCTCGGCACCTTGCTCGGTGAACCCTCGAGCTGCAGATGGATTTTCATATGTTGAATCCTCTGTCAGGTGTCATGGTGCGCCGAGCCCGGGTGTGTCTAGGTTCTCGACTGCACCGTCGGTGCGCCGGCCAGCCGTTCCGAAATCGTCCAAAGCTGCTCGGCGCGTTGCGGATCGACCGCATAGGACGCCACGTCCGCGCTGATCGCGCAGTCTGCGAGGTAGAGGCCGCCGAGGCCGGCCAGCTCGTCGGACACCGCCGCCCACACCGAGGTTGCCGCACCTTGTTCCACCGGGATGACCTCGAGCCGGGGAGGCGCGGCGGCGGGATCGCGGTCAGCCGACCCCAGCCCCATCATCGCCCGCATATCGCCCTTTGACATGTAGCGAGACAGCGAGGTCGCCACGGTACCTGGATGTACGGCGAAGCTTCTGACACCGCTGTCGCGGTACCGCGCATCCAGCGCCACCGTGAACAGAACATTGGCCGTCTTCGACGCACCGTAGGCCTTGAATTTGTCGTACGGCCCGCGCTTCCAGTTGGGGTCGTCGAGATCGATGTCGAAAATCTTGTGGCCATCGGAACTGAGGTTGATGACGCGCGCGGATTTCGCATTCAGCAGCAGCGGTAGCAGGTGCACCGTCAGCTCGAAATGACCGAGGTGGTTGACGCCGAACTGAAGCTCAAATCCGTCGTTCGTCTGTTGGTAGGGAGTGAACATCACGCCAGCGTTGTTGATGAGGACGTCGACGCGCGGGAGCCTGCCGACGATCTCTACGGCGGCCGACCGCACGCTTTCCAGACTGTCCAGCTCGAGCTCGACAGTCTCGACCGTAGCGGTGGCCGCCTCGGCGGTGATGGCTTCAGCCGCGGATCGAAGACGCTCCGGGTCCCGGCCCGCGAGCACAACGGTGGCCCCGGCCGACGCGAGCCCCTGCGCAGTCATCAGCCCCAGCCCGCTGGTCGCGCCAGTGACCACGCAGATCTTCCCCGACAGATCAACACCGGAAAGTACCTGGTCAACGGTGTGTGTCATGCAGACCTTCCCCAGTTGTCGAGTCATTCACCTAACTGCACTATTGCATATTACTGAAACAGTACGGCTAGCGGGCAGGGATTCCGATCTACCTCCACCCCACCTATCCCCCGCAGCGGGTCGCCGAGGTGTACTTCAGCGGTCTTCCCGAACAAACTGGCAGGGCGTTGGCCACCGCGGCCTGGGGTTGGCACGCGGAGACGGGCCCGCACGTGCTGCGACTGGCCGCCGCGGGCGTCTTCGCCCGGCATCCCGACCTGCAGATCGTCGTCGGACACATGGGCGAGAACCTGCCGTTCTCGCTCATGCGCGCAGACGCGGTGCTGGGCAAGGCCGACCCTGATGCCCCTTCGGTGGCCGCCGTCATCCGCGAGCATCTGCACATCACCATCTCCGGCTACACGACAACGCCTCCGCTGCTGTGCGCCCTTCAGGTGTTCGGCGCCGACCGCATCATGTTCGCAGCCGACTACCCCTTCGGCGACACGGTGGAGCACGCGACGTTTCTTCGCGAGGCGCCGATCACTCCAGCCGACCGTGACAAGATCGCATACCGCAACGCGCAGCAACTGTTTCGACTCTAAACACCTTCCTAGTCAGTCGGGAGCGCAAGAACCAGCTTGCCGGTGTTTTCGCCGCGGAAGAGTGTGAGCAGGGCATCCGGGAAGTCGCTGACGTCGCCGGCAATGACGTGCTCGTGTGAGCGCAGTTCGCCGCTTCGCAGCCATTTTGCAAGCTGGGCAACGCCTTCGGCGTAACGGTCGGCGTAGTCGAAGATCACAAAGCCGGTCATCGATCCCCGCGCGACGAGCAACTGCATGTAGTTGGTCGGTCCGCCTCCTACGTCAGTCGCGTTGTACTGCGAAACGGCACCGCACAGCACGATGCGACCGCCGCGGGCCAGCCTCGCGAGGGCCGCCTCGAGCGCTTCGCCGCCGACGTTGTCGAAGAACACATCAACGCCGTTGGGGGCGTGGGCTTTCAGCTGCGTGCGCAAGTTCCCGGCCTTGTAGTCGATGGCGGCGTCGAACCCCTGCTCGTCGACCAGCCAGCGGCACTTCTCCTCGCCGCCGGCGATACCGATCGCGCGGCAACCCTTGATCTTTGCGATCTGCCCCGCGATGCTGCCCACCGACCCGGCGGCACCCGAGATGACGACCGTCTGACCCGGCTCGGGCTTGCCGATGTCGAGCAGCCCGAAGTAGGCGGTCAGGCCGCTGATGCCGAGGACACCGAGATGGACGGGGGCAGGCGCGAGGTTCGTGTCCACCGATGTGACGCCCCGTCCGTCCGAGAGCGCGTAGCGCTGAACCCCGAAGACGCCGTACACCTCGTCGCCCACCGCGAAGTCCGTGTGACGCGACTCGATGACGCGTCCGATGCCTGCGGCACGCATCACTTCGCCGATCTCGACGGGCGGCACGTACGAACGACCGGCGTTCATCCAGGTGCGCATCGCCGGATCGATGGACAGATACTCCACCCGCACGAGGAATTCACCGTCGGCCGGACCGGGCACCGGCTCCTCGGTGAACGTCCAGTCGGTCGGCTTGGTTAGACCGACCGGCCGCGCGGCCAGACGGCATTGCGTGTTGACGAGCGTCATTGTTCACATCTCCTGGTTTGCGTTGTGTCGCAGCGCCACCGCGTTGAGCGTGGCGGCGCCGCAGGGGTCCTCGGCGGTGGAGGGCACGATCGCCACTGTGTCGGCGCCGGCGTCGTGGTACGCCTGTATCCGCTCGGCAATGCCATCCGACGAGCCCAAGGCACACACCTGGTCGAGCAGCTCGACGGGGATGGCGGCCGCCAGCTCGGCGCGCTTGGCACCGCTGCGGGCGCGCCGGACGAGGTCGAGAAATCCGAGTTCGCTAAACATTTCGCCGTATCCGGGAGGCGCAAGGTAGACGGCCATCTGGGCCGCTAGTTGGCCGAGCGCCGCGTCGCCGGGGTTGACGACAGCGGGAACCCACACCGTCAGTCGCGGCGGGATCCGGCCGGCCGCGGCGGCTTCGGCGTCGATGATCGCCCGCATATCGGCGACCCTTGCGGGCGGAACGAGATTGAGAACGACCTCATCTGCGTGCCGCGCCGCCACCCGGGTCATCGCCGGACCGAACGCGCCGACCGCGATTCCGCTGTCCGGCATCGGCTTTCGCAGCCGGAACCCGCTGCTGCGGACGTGCCTCCCGGTGTAGTCGACCCGCGTCCCTGCCAGAATCGATCTCAGACACTCGATGGTTTCGCCCATGTACGCGGCGCGCTGCGCCCACTGACGGTCGTGCCAGCCGGACACGATCGCTGGGCTCGAGGCACCCAACGCGACGTCGACGGTACTGCCGGTGAACGAGGCGACCGAGGACGCGCCCAACGCCAGTGCTACCGGGCTGCGCACACCAAGTGCCAAGGGTCCAAGCTTCAGGTGCAAGCCGGGCACGCGGTGCCCGACCGCGGTGCCCAACGCGAAGACGTCGTAGGTGGCCATCTCGCCAATCCACAGCGTTTCGAACTGGGCTTCACACGCCGCCACTGCGACATCGAGCGCCTCCTCGTCGGGCCGGTCAAGCCAGAACGGTAGGGCCACTTCGATACGTCCGGTCACAGCATCGCCACGTCAGCAGGTTGGTCGAGCAGGATGCGGCCGGGCAGCTCGCGCGACGCCTCATTGACCTGAAAGTGGGCCGTTGCGGTGTACGCGTCGCGGAATCGTCGCTGCAGCGGGGAGTTGTCGTATATCGCGCTGCCGCCGGCAAGGTCGTACATATCGCGAACCACATGGGCGGAGGTCCGCACCGCGTGAGTTGCCGCGAGACGCAAGCGGTTTCGTGCTTCGACCGACACACCTTCGTCGCCCTGGCTGTCCTGCCACGCTGTCTCGATGCCCTGGTAGTACAGCGCCCGCGCCGCCTCCACCGCCGACTCGGCCGTCGCCACCGCCGCCTGAGTCGAGGGCCGCTCCGCCAACGTGCGGGTCGACCCCAGCCCCTTCTTGCCGCACGCCAACTCGGTGAGGTCGTCGATCGCGCCGCGTGCATTACCCAACGCGGCCGCCCCGATCGACAACGCGAAGAACCCAAATACCGGGAAGTGATACAGCGGCCGGTCCACGACCGGGCCGTTGAACAACGAGAACACGCGATCGCTCGGCACGAACACCTCATCGGCCACAGAGTCATGGCTGCCGGTGCCACGCAGGCCCAGCGTGTGCCATGTGTCGAGTACTTCGAGGTCTTCTTTGGGGAGCGCGACCACCGACGGAACACGCTGATCGTCGACAAGACAACCGGCAAACATCATGTCCGCGTGGTTGATTCCGCTGCAGAAGGACCATTGGCCCGACACCACGACGCCGCCATCCACCGTCCGCGCTGTGCCGCGGGGCGCCCATACTCCGGCAGCGACGCCGCGTCCGTCACCGAAGAGCGCATCGCGGCTGGAAGCCGGCAAGTACGCGACCAGCAGGCTGCTGGTGATCGCGATCGAGACGCACCAGCCCGCCGAGGCGTTGCCGCGCGCCACCGTTTCTGCGCTTCGCAGGGCGACCCCGGGCGGCAACTCCAGCCCCAGGACTTCTGCAGGCGCACCGGCGCGCAGCAGTCCAGACTCTTGAAGGAGCTTCACTAACTCCTCGGGTAGCCGGCGGTCGTCGTCGATCCGAGTGGACATCTCCCGCGCGATCACGGCGATCTGTCCTGCGACCGTGTCGATGTCGTTCGCGCTGCTTGGCGGTGCTGCCGTCAGGTCGGGGTGGTTCATAGCGATCTCAGCATTCGTAGGAGGCGGGAAACTGGTTCAGTCACGTTACCACTATCGGTTCACTAATTGAACCGGTATGGTTGTTGAATCATGGTTGCGCCCTCTGATCTGTCCCATCGCTTCGAAGCCGAGTCCGTCGGCAGGGCCCTCGAGCTGGTCGGCGAGCGCTGGACGCTACTCATCATGCGCGAAGCGTTCTTCGGGGTGCGCCGCTTCGGTCAGCTCGCGCGCAACCTCAACATCCCTCGGCCCACCCTCTCGACCCGGCTGCGGATGCTGGTCGACACGGGACTACTCGAGCGGGTTCCGTATTCTCAGGATCCCGAGCGCCACGAGTACCGGCTCACCGACGCCGGGCGCGATCTGTTCGGAGCGATCGTCACCTTGATGAGGTGGGGCGACGAATATCTGCCGCACCCGAGCGGCCCGCCGGTCGTGCTGCGCCACAATGCCTGCGGAGAAATCGCCGACCCGCGTCTCACGTGCGTCCATTGCGGCGAGGAGATCACAGCGCACAACGTCACCCCGGAGGCCGGCCCAGGCTTCCGAACCGATTTGGGTTAAGCCGATGCCACTCTTCACCGTCACAATGCGTTCCGGGAGAACGGTGTCAGAGAAGGACGCGGTATCCGCCGCCATTCATGAAGCCAGCGTCAGCGCTGGCTACCCCGAGGACGATCACTTCCAGAGGTTCATCTCATTGGAAGGCGATGACCTTCGCGTCAGCCCGCTCTACCCCGATCTGCAGAAGCCTCGCACTGAGCGTGTGCTGATGATCGAGGTTCTGGTCTCGTCAGGAACCGGGCAGGACAGGAAGCGCTCGCTTCTTTCCGCGATCGTGACTCACCTACAGGCGGCAGGAACGGACCCGAATGACGTCATGGTCTTCTTCGGCGAGATCGACCGTGCCAGTAGTTCTTTTGGTGGCGGTCGCCCTGCCTCACCTGTTGAGGTGCGGCGATAAACGCTCACCCACCCAGCGTTCCTTTGAGCATCGCGGTGAGTATCCGGCGTACGCGCGGTTCGACCTCGAAGTCTGCGTGCGACATGCGCGGGTCGCTCCGGTAGAGCGTCGCTACCTCTGGAGCTGGGTTGGCCAACTGCCAGAACGCGCCGGACAGCGAAGTCGCCGTGGCGATGACGTCGACGCAGTCTCGTTCGGTGAGGCCGGGCAGGAGCCGCCGCATGACCGCGACGATGGCGTCGACTTCGTCGTGGGTCACCAGCTTGAAGTCGCGGACGGCTTCCAGGGACACGTTTCGTTCGAGATTGAGCGGCGCCTGGGCGAGCAGGTCGCAGAACATGCCGCGGTCGGCCAGTGTGGTGGAGAAGGCGGACGCCACACTCTTCGCGGTCGGGGAGCCGATCCTCTCCAATTTCACGCGCAGCACCTCCGACCATTCTCGCCAGCCCTCGGCGGTGAGGCGCAGGAAGATCTGCTCGCGCGTCTCGAAATAGCGCAGCATGGCCGACTTGTGCATGCCGACCGCGTCGGCGATATCGGTGAGGGTGATCTGCCGGATTCCACGTTCAGCACCTAGCGAGCGTGCCGCTGCCAGGATGCCGTCTTCGCGCTGTTGCTTGGCCTGTGGACTACGGGCCCTCTGAAAATCCGAGGCATCCATCCGTTGACCTTAGCGCAACCCCGTTGCACTATTAACGCAACAGTGTTTTACTAAGTCCATGACACAGACATGGTTCATCACCGGTTCGTCCCGTGGCTTCGGGCGTGCCCTGACTCGCGCCGCTCTCGAGGCGGGCGATCGAGTCGCTGCCACCGCACGCAGGCCAGAGCAACTGGACGATCTCGCCGCCGCTTATCCGGATCGCCTTCAAGCCCTGGCCCTTGACGTCACCGACGTATCCGCCGTCGGCGGGGCGATCAGCGAAGCGCGCCAGCGGTTCGGCCGCCTGGACGTCATCGTCAACAACGCGGGCTACGCCAACGTCTCACCCATCGAGGCTGGAGATGATGAGGACTTCCGCGCCCAGTTCGAGACCAACTTCTGGGGTGTCTACAACGTCTCGAAGGCGGCCATCCCCCCGCTGCGCGAACAAGGCGGCGGATTGATCATGCAGTTCTCGTCGATGGGCGGCCGCGTCGGCGGCTCTCCCGGCATCGCCTCCTACCAGGCGGCCAAATTCGCGATCGATGGGTTCAGCCGCGTGCTGCGGACCGAGACCGCGCCGTTCGGCATCAAGGTGATCGTCGTCGAGCCCAGCGGCTTTCGCACCGACTGGGCAGGGTCGTCGATGACCATCCGGCCCGTCCCCGACGAGTACGCCGAGATACTCACCTGGCGCGGCGAGGGCAGTGGCGTTGCGGCCGGGGACCCGGACCGAGCGGCCGAAATACTGATCCAGGTCGCGAAGCGTCACGACATTCCCCGCAATCTGCCGCTCGGGGTGAACGCAACGGAGGGCTCGATACGGCTCGACGAAGAGCGCCTCGATGAAGACCGCAAGTGGTCAGCAGTCGGCAGGTCAGCCGACTTCGCCGAGGCCTACCCGGTCGAGTTTCCGGCAGACATGTCAGACACGTAGAGAATCATCTATCGCGTGATCGAGAACGTGGACGACTTTCGTGCGCTGGATCCGTTCTTTCGGACTATCGAGCAAGGCCTTGCGGGATACGTGGACGGTGAGCACTTCTTCGACATGCTGGCCCAGGACGTGGTCTTCGACTTCATCATCACGGTTCCGGACTACCCGCGCCACATCGTCGGCCGGGCGAACCTGATCGAACTCTACCGAGGCTACGGCTCCACGTTCTTCCTCGACCGCTGCTACGACCTGCGTGCCCATCACTCACCTTCAACGTCCACCGTGGTGCTCGAATACTCCTCTGAGGGAACGGTTGTCGCCACCGGTCAGCCGTACGGCAATAGATACATATCCGTGGTCGTCATCAAGGACCGCAAGGTCGCTGAGTGGCGCGACTACCTGGATCCACTGCGCGTCTTCGCCGCGCTCGAGGGTCGTCCCTTCGAGCCCGACGGGACTGCAGACAGGTAGCCAACGATCCCGCTGGCGGGGGGTTGAGATGGGGGTTAGCGGTGACGACATTCGCTGGCCGGGCCGCGATCCTGGAACACATATCGACCGCGCCAGCCTTGGAAGGGGTACCACCGTGCGAGTCAGACATCGGATGTTCCTACCGCTGCTGGCAGCGGGCGCCGTCGCGACAACGATCGCCGGCACGCCGGTCGCGGGCGCCGATTCCCCCTCCGGGGCTCAGCCCACGTGCTATCAGAGCGGCCCGGGAACTCAATGCCAGACGCCCGGCAACGTCCAGTTCAATGACGCACCGCCCCCGGTTTCGTTCTATCCCTACGGCGGCGAGGCCGGCCTGCTGGGCGGCGGCGGCGGACGTGGGTAGCGGGTCGCTGCCACATACAGACCGACGTAACGATCGAAGGAGCACCACCGTGCGTACCACGTTCTTCGCACCGCTCGCGGCGATCGCCGCCGCAGCGGCTGTGATCGCGACCGCGCCGATGGCAGCCGCCGATAGCACAGCACCCCAACAGAGCTGCACTAGCTTGGGCGGAACTCAAACCCAGTGCCAGTCACCGGGCAATGTGCAGATCAACGACGCACCTCCCCAGGTGAACTACTTCCCTCTGGGAGACAGCTAACCCGAATCCGGGAGTGCGTACAGCGCAGGAAGATTGACAACGACCGCCTCCTGCGTGCTGCGCGCGATCACGATCACAGCGGGATTGCTCGGGTCAGGATTCTCTTCGCGGTGTGGAACATACGGAGGGACGAAAACGTAGTCGCCGGGCGCCGTGGCGATGCGGACTTCGCCGTGGCCGTCATGGAACACGAACTCGGGGTTCCCGCTCCGCACGAAGATCGCCGTCTCCGAATCGCCGTGATGGTGGTTGTCCGACACCGTCTCTGGCGCGACATACGTCTCGCCCATCCAGATCTTCTCGGATCCGACCGAGGTTCCGCTGATCGCGGCGAATCGCTGCATGCCCGCCGATTGTGCAGTGTCAGAACTGACGTCGGAGGCCTTGACATGGTGTACCTGTGTGCGCGACGGCGCCCGAGTGTGCTCGGCCGCCGTTGTCTTCAGATCCGGGTGGAAACCATCCATGTCACCAGAATCGCATTCCACCAAGGATCTGTCGTCAGTGGTGACACCCACGCGCCCTTCGGGCTGACAGGTAGCAAGTCTGGACGGAGGCAGCAACGACAAGGAGCCCATGACAGGCAAGTCTGGAAGTAGCCACATTGGGGCCAACCATCAAAGGAGTAACCATGCGAGTCAAACTGAGCTACCTCACACCGCTGCTGGCGGCTGGGGCTGCCGCGGTGGCGATCAGCGCAGCACCGATCGCTTCAGCCGCATCCACTACGCAGCAGTCTTGCAGCGAGAGCGTTTCAGGAAGTGTGTGCGAGTCCCCCGGCAACGTGGAGATCAACGACACCCCCGGGCCGATGGATTTCCAACCCTATGGGGACGACGGCTTCCTGATCGGTGGCTACGGCGGCTACGGCTTTCACGGCGGCGGATTCGGCGGCGGCCACGGCGGCGGCCACGGCGGCCGTTAGCTCTGGACCGCTCCGCGCGGTGCGCGATCGAGAACCGTTGTGCAGCAATGTACAACGGTTATTGCGTGAGAGCACCGCAAGAGTTCGCGTCGGGCGTCAGTCGACGAACGGGATTGCCGCGGACAGCGACGTGCCGCAGCCGGCGATACTGGCGATCGCCAGTTGTCCGCCGACGGCGTCGACGCGGTCTTTGAGCCCAATCAGTCCCGACCCTCGGGCTAGGTCGGCGCCGCCGACCCCGTCGTCTCGAATCCTCAAGCACAGGTTCGCACCATCGACTCCACAACTCACCCGCACGACGGTGGCCTGCGCGTGTTTGGCCGCGTTTGTAAGAGCTTCGGCGAGTACGTAGTACGCGGCAACCTCGGCGTATTCGGGCAGTCGTTGATCGACAGCGAGTTCGAGCTCAACCGGGACGGTGGAACGGCGCGCGAGCATCTTGATCGCAGGCCCAAGTCCGCCTCGGGACAGAACCGCGGGGTGCATTCCCCGGGATATCTCTTGGAGCTCATCGGAGATATCCGTCAGTCCGGCAACCGCATCCGAGATCTGCTCGGCCAGCGCAGGACACTCGGGCGGCACGCCCGCCTGGGCTGTGCGTAGTTGAAGCCCGAGCGAGACCAGCCGCTGTTGGGCACCGTCGTGCAAATTGCGTTCGAATCGGCGTCGAACATCATCGCCGGCCGCGACGATCCTCGCCCGCGATGCGGTGAGTTCCGAGCGGGCATCAGCGTTCGCGATCGCCGTCGCCACTAGGTCCGCGAAGTCACCGACGCGCGCCTCGGTATCGGGCGGCAGGGGTCGTGAACAGCCGACAACCGCAGCGCCCCAGAGGCGACCAGCCACCACGATCGGCACACCGACGCCCGAGTCAAAGCCAAGTGCCCGGATATACTCAGCGGCCCGACCGGCAGCATCCTTGTGGCTGTCCATGCGAACTACGCGTCCGGTGCGAAACACCATCGCAACGACGTTCTCACCCTCGAACGAGAGTCGCGTGCCGACGGGCAGGATCGCTCTCGCGTTCTCGTCGTGGATAGCGACCAGGGTGGACGAGCCATCGGGCTCGTAGCGGCACAGCGTCGCGTGAGGCACGCCAAGGCAATCCGCCAACTCCCGCGTCACCGCTGAGAACACCTCGGACGGCGCCACCGCGCGCGCGACCAACGTCGCGACACGGTGCAACGCGGCCTGCTGGTCGGCGAGCACGCGGATCTCGTCACGACTCGCCTCGGCCTCGTTGCGGCGTTGGATTGCCTCGGCGGTGCGCAAACGTGCCTGGCCGGCTACCGCATTCGCCAATATAGCGATGGGCGCGAAGATCAGGATCGCGACCCAGCCCTTGATTTCGGTCGGCAGGAAACTCCCTTCATCCATAAAATGGACGTAAGCGTACGCAAGGGTGCTGGCCAGCGTCGTCATCGCTGATATCCCAAATCCCCAACGAGCCGAGACCACAAGCACTCCGAGCAGATAAATGACACCGAAGGTGTTTCCCGGGGCGATCACCATGAGCGGTCGCATCATGATCGTTTCCGCCACAATGAAGGCCGCCGCGACAACCGCACCGAGCCACAGCGGTGGCGCCGTCGGTTGAACCAACAACGACATCAAGCGAGTACGCACGCGGTCGAGCACTTCCTTAGATCGTGGTTCCAACGAGCTGGCCATTGTCTGCCAGGATTGCGTATCCCTTGGCCGGTGTCGCTACCGCTGATGCCCATCAATGCGCCCCGCCAGCGGCAGTCCATACCTACCGGCTAGCGGGTACTAGCACCACAACCAGGAGAGTTGCAGTTAGCGGGCATGCGCAGCGGTGCTCGGGCCGGGAAGCTGTAGACATGTGTTTAGACGAGGTGTCCGATGCGCTGCCTAATCGTTGACGACAGCGCGCATTTCGTAGCCGCCGCACGCGGGCTACTGGAGCGCGAAGGCGTCGCTGTCGTCGGCGTCGCCTCCACAGGTGCTGACGCGCTTCGATGCTTCGAAGAATTGCGACCGGATGTGACACTGGTCGATGTGGACCTCGGCGGCGAAAGTGGCTTCGACGTCGCCGAGCAACTTCACCGGACAGCAGGGCCGACGGCCCCACCGGTGATCCTCATTTCCACCCACGCCGCACAGGATTTCGCCGAGCTGATCGAAGAGAGCCCCGCTGCCGGGTTTGTCGCCAAGTCCGCTCTATCGAGCGGCGCCATCCGCGATCTGGTCTGTCACTAAGATCTCCGGTCAGCGGGACTCCAGGAAGGCGACGACCGCTAACACACGGCGGTGATCATCACCCGTCTCCAGCAGATTCAACTTCGTCAAGATGCTGCGCACATGCTTTTCCACCGTACCTTCGGTCACCCAAAGCCGGCTCGCGATACCGGCATTGGACCGGCCTTCCGCCATCAGCGCCAACACCTCCAACTCCCGCGCGCTGAGGACGGCCAGCGGATCATCACGCCGTTTTGCCGACACCAACTCCGACACCAATGCCGGATCAACCACTGACGCCCCTTTGGCGATACGCCCCAACGTATCGATGAAATCGGCGACATCGGTCACCCGGCTCTTGAGCAGATAACCGATGCTGCGCCCGCTACTCAACAGTTCCATCGCATGCTCAACGTCAACATGCGCCGACAACACCAAGATCCCGATATCGGGAAACTCCTCGCGGATCGTCCGTGCGGTATCCAAACCCTCGGTGGTATTGCTTGGCGGCATCCGAATGTCAGTCACGACCAATTCCGGCGCTACCTCCCGGACCAACGAGAGCAGCTGCCCACCGTCGCCGGCCTGACCCACTACGTCAAAACCCGACCGACCCAAGAGACTCGCCAAACCCTCACGCAACAACACGTCATCGTCGGCCACCACGACCCGCGTTCTCGGCATGTCCACTCAGTCATGATGCGACCTGGGCGATGGTTCGTCACGGGTTCGGATGAAAGTCGTCCGCGCCATGCCATCCGGCAAACACACCGGACAGGCGCATTTACCGCTGGCCGGTAGGCCCGAAGTAAGGGTGGCGGGGACGGATCTTGGCCGCCAGCGTTGACGACTTTGCGGCCCGCTAAAGCGAGCCTAGGAGCCATGGTCACATCATCGACAGCAAGGGATGCAGAGTTTCGCACGGAAACGGATGACGTCGTCAGCATCCCTCGTGTTGGAGTGCGGTACGCGGTCGAGGCGATCGGGACGTTCTTCCTCGTGTTCACTGTCGGGGCCGCCGTCGCGAGCGGCAACGCACTGGCCCCGGTGGCCATCGGCGCGGTCTTGATGGTCATGGTGTACGCGGGTGGTCACCTGTCGGGTGGGCATTACAACCCCGCTGTGACGTTAGCGGTACTGGTGCGCGGCAGGATCCAGCTGCGCGATGCCGCCGCCTACTGGCTCGTTCAGCTTGGCGCCGGACTGCTCGCCGCCCTAGTGGTGCGCGAAATCCTCGATCCTGTCCAGCTCGCGAGCCACGCGAACATGACGCTGAGTGGTCACGCGGTGGTGGCGGCATTCGTCGCCGAGATGTTGTTCACCTTCGCCCTGTGCTATGTGGTGCTCAACGTCGCGACGAGCAAGAGCCATCCGGATAATTCGTTCTACGGCTTGGCAATCGGATTCACCGTCGCGGCGGGCGCAATCGCGGTTGGCGCGATCTCGGGCGGCGCGTTCAACCCCGCGGTTACACTCGGCGCCGCCGCGATGGGCATCTTCGCCTGGCCGACAATTTGGGTGTACGTAGTCGCGCAAATACTCGCCGGGCTTGCCGCCGGGATCACCTTCCTCGTGATGAACTCCGATGACAAGTAATTCGCCCCGGCACGCTGCACCGTCGACCGATCCGCGTGTGCCGCGGGACCCAGTTGTCGCTCGATCGCTGATCGGGCTGCCTGGCCTTCCGACCATCGTCGCGATGGGGCCTTTCAACGACCCCTCGGAAGCCGAGGAGTTGGCCGAGGCATTCACTGCAGTCCGCCGCCGCTGCGCGGCGCAGCTTGTGCTATTCGGCACAGGCCCGCAGCGCACCACCATCGTGCGGCGCGCCTTCGCGCACGGTGTGGGTGCCGACGTCCACCCGCTTAGGAATTTTCCCGCCGGCCGGTGGTCGGACATCGTGGCCGCTGCAGATGTGGTGGTGCCGAGCACTACCTCGGGGTCGGTGAGTCTTCTGGATGTGTTGTCGGCCTGCCGCCCAGTGGTCGCATCGATCAATCCGACGACCATGCAGCTGGTTGTGCCAACCAGCGCAGGATTGGTGTACCGGCCTGGCGATGTGCACGGGATGGCGGCGGCCCTGGAACGTCTTCTGACTTCGCCCGCGCTATGGCACGGAATGGCCTGTCGCGCTCGCGAAGTCGCGCGCCGACATCCCCTGCTGATGAGGCTGCAGCAGCCGACCGATAGGAGTAACCATGCGTAATGTCCTTGGGCGCCTTGTGGTCCTGCTCGCCGAAGCACTCGACCGAAACTTGATGACGGTGCCGGAGATCGACGACTACGACGCACCGACTGCCGTACTTCACATCGGTTTAGTAGATCCCGCATAACCAACCCGCACCGAAAGGCACCGACATGGACGACACTCAACCCATTCCGCCGACGACGACGAATGCCGGAATCCCGGTGGAAAGCGACGAGCATTCGCTGACCATCGGCCCGGACGGACCGATCCTTCTGCACGACCATTACCTCATCGAGCAGCTGGCGCAATTCAATAGGGAGCGCGTGCCCGAGCGTCAGCCGCATGCCAAGGGCTCGGGGGCATTCGGCCGGTTCGAGGTCACCAACGACGTGAGCGCCTTCACCAAGGCGGCGGTGTTCCAACCGGGCACTACGACCGAGACAGTGATCCGGTTTTCCACTGTGGCCGGTGAGCGCGGCAGCCCAGATACCTGGCGCGACCCGCGCGGCTTCGCGCTGAAGTTCTACACCAGCGAAGGCAACTACGACATCGTCGGCAACGACACCCCGGTCTTCTTTCTCCGTGATCCGCTGAAGTTCCCGAGCTTCATCCGCTCTCAGAAGCGCCGCGCTGACAGCAACTTGCGCGACCACGACATGCAGTGGGACTTCTGGACGTTGTCTCCGGAGTCGGCGCATCAGGTGACGTGGCTGATGGGTGATCGCGGCATCCCGCGCAGCTGGCGGTACATGAACCTCTATAGCGGCCATACGTTCATGTGGGTGAACGCCGCCGGTGAGAAGGTTTGGGTTCGTTATCACTTCATCACCGATCAGGGCGTCGAGAACCTGACGCAGGCCGAGGCCGACGCGCTGGTGTCGGTGGACACCGATTACCACACCCGCGATCTGTTCGAGGCGATCGGGCGCGGCGACTACCCGTCGTGGACGCTGAAGATGCAGATCATGCCGTTCGACGACGCAAAGACCTACCGGTTCAACCCGTTCGATCTGACGAAAGTGTGGCCACACGGCGACTATCCGCTCATCGAGGTGGGCAGGCTGACGCTGGATCGCAATCCCACCGACAACCACAGCCAGATCGAACAAGGCGCGTGGTCGCCCAGCAATCTGGTGCCGGGTATCGGTGCGAGCCCGGACAAGATGCTGCTGGGACGGATGTTCGCCTACGCCGACGCACAGCGCTACCGCATCGGCGCGAACTACAATCAGCTGCCGGTCAACGCGCCGAAGTGCCCTGTGCACAGTTACAACACCGCCGGGCAGATGCGGTATCAGCTCGCCGCGGACCCGGTGTATGCGCCGAATTCGAAGGGCGGGCCGCAGGCTGACACCGCGCGCTACGGTCAACCTGCCGGCTGGCACACCGACGGTGACATGGTGCGCACCGCTTACACGCTGCGTGCCGAGGACGACGACTGGGGCCAAGCCGGCACGCTGGTCCGGGAGGTCATGAACGATGCCGAGCGGGACCGCTTGGTGGACAATGTTGTTGGCCATCTCCTCAACGGAGTAAGCGAACCGGTTCTGCAGCGCGCATTCGACTACTGGCGCAACGTCGACACCGACATCGGCAATCGGATCGAGAAGGGTGTCCGGCAATGAGCGAGACCATCGCCGGGATCCGAATCCCCGACAGCCGTATAGCCTGCGAAGCCACCGAGCTGATTCGCGACACCACGACCCCGTTGATCTATCACCATTCACGCCGGGTGTTTCTATTCGGCATGTTGCAATCTCGTGTGTTGGGTATAGAGCCGGAACCCGAATTGCTCTATGTCGCAGCGCTGTTCCATGACACCGGGTTGGTACGGCCGTATCGCGGATCCACACAGAGGTTCGAGCTCGACAGCGCGGACACCGCGGCGTCATTCTTGAAGTCGAGCGGCTTCTCAGAAGCCGAGGCCGACACAGTGTGGACAGCGGTCGCGCTACACACCACACCCGAGGTGCCGTACAAGATGGCACCGGTGATCGCGGCGACCACAGCAGGGGTGGAGACCGATGTACTCGGAATGCGACTGGATTGCCTACTGGACAGCGAGATCGACGCTGTTACGACCGTCCACCCAAGGCCCAACTTCAAGAACGAGATCCTGCAGGCCTTCACCGAAGGTTTCCAGGATCGGCCGGAAACGACATTCGGAACCGTCAACGCCGACGTCCTCGAGCATTTCCTGCCAGGCCATCATCACACCGACTTCGTCGAGGTGATCAAGAACTCGGCATGGCCGGAGTAGCCAGCCGTCGGTCACACTTCCCGACACTCACACCTATCACAAGTTCGACGCGGATCTGATCGCGTCGATGCGTCGGGGTTCGTACATTGTCAACGTGCCTAGTCCTTAGCTCACGACAACCCTTGCAATGGCGGAAGTCAAACCATCCCAGTCTGATTCGGATCACCAGTCCAACCCCGTGGCGGTCGCGTAGGTCCAAACGCGGCAATCAACGCACTAGTAGCAGCGATCCTCGCCGAATGTTCGGTCCGGCCCCGCCGCCATCGACATTCATGACGGCCAGCCCGACGCGCATATTCCGGGTAGCTGGGGGGTCCAGTGGATGCCAGCGGTAACGGTGCGTGTTTGCCACCAGAATCAACTACCAGCTGGCCTCACTGCTAAATGGGCGGTAGCCGTGGCGACATTGATTAGCTGAAGAACCATCATTGTAGACAGCCAACCACGGCCACCCGGCAAGCAGGAGGAACATCATGAAGACATCGATCAAGTTCATCGCACCCGCGTTGGGTGCAGCCGCAATCGGCGCAGCAATGCTTCTCGCTCCCATCGCCAGCGCAGACACCAACCCGCTCGTCCCCTATGGCACCGATCCGCACACCCCATACGTCCTCGGATACCACGTGTCGAACCACGACGAGGCCAACACGACCAACGGCCAACTGGATACTCCATTCTGATCCACGCCGCGAACTACGGGCCGGATGCTGTACACCAGCATCCGGCCCGTTCGCCATGCGTGCCTGCGAGAGGTAGCGAATGATCCTCAGACTCAACGTCACTCGCCGACAATCAGGGCCACTTCGCGCTCTCTCAATGCGCCCAGTGCAGGCAATCACTTACCAACGTTGACATCGACGTGCGCCCAGGAGTTGTTGCCGTAACCACGCGGATTCCACAGGGCCGCAGCGGATTCAGGCTGTGTGACGCCGGTGTCGTCCCAAGCGCGGGCTTTCACGATCATCGGTCCGGGCAGAGCCTCGACGGTGAGAGACCACAGACGCCACGCCCATCGACTCGTCGCGGGTTGGAGATCGGCCTGGCGCCAGGTGTGGCCCCCGTCGAATGACACATCGACACGACCGATGCCGCGGCCGTCCCCGACGAGCGCCCAGCCCTGGATCGTCAGCGGGCCGGCGGGAATCTCAGCACCGTCGCCCGGGTAGAGGATGTCGCAGTTGAGTGGAAGTGACGACAACGAAATGCCCTCACCCGGTGCTGCGGTGTCCGGGTCGGTCTCCGGCGGAAGTATGCGATAGTCGAGAGCCTGAAAGTAGTTGTCCGACGGGCCTGGTTGCACAGTGATGTGATTGACCCACTTGACGCTGCGCGCGCCGATGTATCCGGGCACGACCACCCGCACCGGGCCGCCGTGAATGCGCGGCAGGGGTTCGGAATTCATCTGCCAGGCCAGCAAGACCTCCTCAGACATGGCCTTGCTCAACGGGATGGAGCTGCCGTAAGCCTGAATTGGTGACGCCTCGGGAGCCATATCGGGAGCGTTGAACGCAACTTGTAGACCGTCCTGTTGGCGGACCCCGGCCGCGTCGAGAACGTCGGCCAGCCGCGCTCCCCGCCACTCCGCGGTCGAGATCGCGCCATGGGCCCAGGGGTCCTTGCCCGGTATCGGACGCACCTTCAGCATTTCGGCCCGCCGGTTGCCCGCACATACAAGGGTCGCCACCACGGAGTGCGCGCTGAACCGGTTGGTCAGTTGCTCATAGGTCAACGTGATTGGCCTGTCGACCATACCCCCGACCGTCGCGCTCCACTGCTGTGGCGGGATGTCAGGAAAGGTTCCGTGATTGCGGCAGTAGAAAGTATCCAGCGCAGTTAGTGCGCGACCAGCCAACACCTCACCCGGCGGCTCAGCATTAAACGGAACCTGTTCCCTCACAATAAAGTCAGGCCGCTTACCCCACATCATCTTTGGCCTTTCACAGTGCCTCGTCGGACTAGATGTGTAGCCCGTCCCCATGATCGCGCTCAGACGACTCAATGTCTTCGCCGCTGGCATCCGTTGACGGCTCCTACCAGCAGTAGTCGGCCGTTTGCAGGTGGCAGGTATTGCGGCTTTGCTGCTAGCCGCACCCGGCATTGGACGGCAACGCTAGCGACATGTCGTGGTTGGGACGCAATTCTAGAACTCATGACGATTCACGCAAGACGTTCGGCCGCACGGCATTTGAAACCGCACACACGTTCTGGCGGTGCGAGGCTGATGGTCGCGGGGTTGGCGATCGCGATGGTGTCGGCCGGTGTCGGCGGTGGCGTCGCCATGGCCGTGCATCCGTATGAGTTCCAGCAGAGTGCCGCTGAGAGCGCCGCGCCCGTTTCATCCCAGCTGGCGGCCAACGTTTCCGGCGGATCCGTCGAACAAGTCGCGGCGAAGGTGCTGCCCAGCGTCGTGGCGCTGCAGACCGACGCCGCCAATATGGCCTACGAGGGTTCGGGCATCATCCTGACCACCGATGGGCTCATCATGACCAATGCCCATGTGGTGGCCGCCGCGGCCAACGCCAACCAGGCGGGTCCACCCGGCAGCGACAGCACGGTGACCTTCGCCGACGGCCGCACCACACCCTTCACCGTCGTTGCCGCCGATCCCATCACCGACGTCGCAGTCGTGCGCGCCCAAGGTGTTTCCGATCTCACCCCTATCACCGTCGGTACGTCGGGCAACCTCCGGGTGGGCGAGAAAGTGGTGGCGGTGGGGTCGCCGCTGGGTCTCGACGGCACCGTCACGACAGGCATCGTCAGTGCGCTGAACCGCCCGGTGTCCACCGCAGGCGACACAGCGAACCAGGGCGCGACACTTGACGCCATCCAAACCGACGCGCCGATGAACCCCGGCAACTCCGGCGGGGCGTTGGTCAACATGAATGGGCAACTGATCGGGATGAACTCCGCGATGGCGACCGTGGGCGGTTCCCCCGGCGCAGAGACCGGTTCCATCGGGCTTGGCTTCTCAATACCGGTAGATCAGGCGAAGCGCATCGCCGACGAGCTCATCGTCACAGGGAAGGCATCGCATGCCTCCCTTGGCGTTCAGGTCACTGACGCAACGAGCCCGCCCGGCGCCAAAATCATCGGAGTGACGAACGACGGCGGTGCCGCAGCCGCGGGGCTACCCGTCGGCGCTGTGGTCACCCGTATCGACGATCAAGTGATCGATAGTGTCGACGCGTTGGGCGCAGCCGTGCTGTCACACCCGCCCGCGGGTACCGTTACCGTGAACTATTTAGCCCCCACGGGCGACACCCGCACCGCCCACATCACGCTGGGCACGGATGGAGGACAACAGTCATCGTGACGACGACCCGGAGTGACTGCCTGTGAACAGCAGCGCTCTGTTTGTCGCGGTCTTCCTCGCGTGCGCGGTGGAAGCGGTCGAGGCGTTGACGATCGTTCTTGCGGCCGGCGTGGGTCGAGACTGGCGGTCGGCATTGCTGGGAGTCGGGTGCAGCCTCACGGTCTTGGTGCTGATCGTTGCCGGGCTGGGCCCGGCGTTCACTGCGATTCCGCTGGAGGCATTGCGCCTGGTTGTCGGCGGTCTGCTGCTCATCTTTGGTCTGCAGTGGTTGGGAAAGTCGATCCTGCGGGCCGCCGGCCTCAAGGCGATGCATGACGAGGCCGCCATCTATCGCACCGAACTCTCAGCAGCCGAGGCCGCACCGGTCGATCGCCGCGGGCTCGTCACCGACTGGTACTCCTTTACTCTCTCTTTCAAAGGGGTTCTGCTGGAAGGCCTTGAGGTGGCCTTCATCGCGCTGACCTTCGGCGCCAATCAGCACAACATTCCGCTGGCGGCAGTCGCAGCACTGTCGGCGGTCGTCGTCGTCGTGCTCGCCGGGGTCGCGGTGCGGGCCCCGCTGGCCCGCGTTCCGGAGAACTCCATGAAATTCATCGTCGGGGTCATGCTGACGTCCTTCGGCATCTTCTGGGGTGCGGAGGGTGCTGGCGCGCACTGGCCGGGCGCTGACGTCGCATTGCTCGCCTTGGTCCCCGCCGTCACGGTGTACGCGTTGGCTCTGGTGGCCGTTCTCCGCCGAACCGCGGGCGGGTTTGGGTTCAGCAAGCCGGTCAGTACCGAAGCAGGGCCATCGTGACCGCAAGAGTGAGGACGTTCTTGCGGTTCTGGTACGACTTCATCGTCGGCGACGACTGGCGGGTGGCGCTCGCCGTCGTCGCCGCGTTGGCGCTGACGTATGCACTCAGCGTGACGGGATTGCCCGCATGGCCCGTTCTGCCGGCAATCGTGGCGGTCGTACTGCCTCTGAGCCTATGGGGCCGCCGGACACCGGCGCGATCAAGCCGCCAAGGAGAGTGACGTGACACCACAGCGCGAGATCGACCGCGATGCAGCGTCGTCCGAGGGCACGGTGATCGTGACCGACACCAGCGGGGGCGGTTTCACGCGACAGATCTCCGCTGGGCACCACCAGCTGGTGGCCGACGAGCCACCGCCGGTCGGCGACGATGCTGGGCCAACACCCTACGATCTAGTACTTGCCGGGCTCGGAGCATGCACATCGATGACGGTGCGGATGTACGCAGACCGCAAGCGCTGGCCGCTGGAAGAAATCCGAGTAACGCTGCGGCACTCGCGAATTCACGCAACGGACTGCGCCGACTGCGAAACCACCAACGGCTACATCCACCAAATCGATTGCGACGTCGAGTTGACCGGCGACCTCGACGACGCGCAGCGGCAGAGACTGCTGTACATCGCCGAGCGTTGCCCCGTCCATCAGACACTAACCTCCGAGGTCCGCATCACCACATCCCTGTTGGCCTGACCCCGATTGGTTGATCCGCGTTGACTGAGAGTCTTGTGCCCACGGATGTGGGCAGGAAGGCTCGACAAGGACATGGCAACGAGGAAGCGGCACACCCCCGAGCAGGTCGTACGCAAGCTAGCGGAGTCGGATCGGCTCCTGGGCGAGGGCAAGAGCGTCGCTGACGTCTGTCGGCACCTGCAGGTGTCCGAGCAAACGTACTTCCGCTGGCGCAACCAGTTCGGAGGTTTGAAGGCCGATGACGCCAAGCGGCTCAAGGAACTCGAACGTGAAAACGCAACCCTGAAGCGGCTTTTGGCTGATGCGGAGCTTGAGAAGGCGGCCCTCAAGGAGATCGCGCGGGGAAACTTCTAAGCCCGGAATGTCGGCGGGCGGCCGTGCACCACCTCCAGCGGGCGCTGGGGATTAGTGAGCGGTTCGCCTGCCGGGTCGCCGGGCAGAACCGGACTACACAACGACGTTCACCACTCTCCACTGCAGCGGCCGACCCGGACGCCGGATTGCGGGCGTGGCTGCGCGGCTGGGCGAGAAACAAACCGCGTCGCGGGTTCCGGTCTGCCTACCACGACGCTCGCGCGGAAGGCTGGCACGTGAATCACAAGAAGATCCAACGGCTCTGGCGTGATGAGGGATTACGGGTGCCTCAGCGGCGGCGCCGCAAACGCCTGGGCACCTCGACCACACCGGTGGCACCGGTCGCCGATGCGCCGAACACTGTGTGGGCCGCCGACTTCCAGTTCGACGCCACTACCGACGGGCGCCCGGTCAAGATCGTGTCCGTCGTCGACGAACACACCCGCGAATGTCTCGGCGGCCTTGTCGATCGCTCAATCACCGGTGATGACCTCATTGACGAACTCGACCGCCTTGCCACCCAACGCGGCTACCCGGTCGTGCTCCGTTGCGACAACGGTCCCGAACTGGCCTGCGCCGCGATGGCCGACTGGCCGGCGAACGTGTCGGCCTGCACTTCATCCCACCCGGCCAACCCTGGCGCAACGGCTACGTCGAGTCATTCAACAGCCGAATCCGCGACGAATGCCTCAACATCAACGCGTTCTGGTCCCTGGCTCAAGCCCGAGTCATCATCACCGACTGGAAGGAGGACTACAACCACCGCCGACGCCACAGCTCGCTCGGCTACCAGGCCCCAGCTGTCTACGCAGCAGCCTGCACCCACCGATGAACGACCCTCACCGAACGGTCAGTCGGATCGCTAGGGACGATGTCTCGCATTTTCATCGTGCCGCGCACGCGAGAAGAGTCCCACCCTCAGGCGTTTTGGGCTGCTGGCTTCTGCCAGATCAGCAAATAACGCCAGAAGAGCAGCCGCCGGACACGAACGCCAGGAAGAAGAGCAGCCGCCACGTCGGCGACTTGGCGGGTGGTTAGTGGCGGGTTCATGACGACAGGCATGGATGAGCGATCCGGATCTTTCGCGAAACCATTGTCGCGTCCCAGCACCCGCTTCGCGAAAAACACCAAACCAAACAGACGGTGCGCCGCGGCGGCGGCGATCTCGACCGCGAGTTCTCGGCGCGGGTCCGAGCGAGGCAGCGCAACGGCCGCGAATACGCCGCCCGGTCGTAGGGCGGCCGAGAGCACTCGCAGCGCCTCGTGCAGCGGCATGTGGTGCAGTGCCGTGACCGAGACGATCGCGTCGTAGTCCCGGCTGGGCAACTTGTCGACCAAGACGTCTGCCTGTACAAGGTTGACGTTCGCTGGTACGCGACGCCTCGCCTGTTCGATCATCACCGATGAGCGATCCACGGCGTCGACCTGGGTGCTCCGCTGCGCAAGCTCGGCCGCGAACAATCCGGCGCCACATCCTACGTCCAGCACCCGTTGGCAACGCGACGGCAACTGCCGGAGTAACAACCGCTGGTAGTACGCATTGTGGTCCCAGTCGAACACAGCCCGACCCTAACCCCCTGCCGGTCTATGCTGCTGCCTGCACCCCAATGATGGACGACTCTCGCCGACGGTGGATCAATTCCTGGGGTCCGGCCACTGTCCTAACGACTGGGATCGTCGCTGCCCGCTAAGCCCTGCCACACGACCGCATTTGGACCCAGCAGTGATGCCTGGCAGCGCCGAATATTGCAGGTAGCCGGAGGTCAAGGACGGGTGCCAGCGAGGACGACTTTGATGCGCTCGAAGACCATCCTGGAATACGTCACCGACAACAAGAGACATACCGAAAGAAGGAATGACAATGCGCATCACAATGAATCATATCGTCCCACTGGTGGCGGCGGGAGCTGCCGCGATTGCGATCGCAGCCGCACCAACGGCAGCGGCCGCCACAGGCACAGTCGGGTCAAACGTGCAGCAGAGCCCGGGCAATGTCCAGATCACCGCTACGCCAGGCGGCGCCGCGCAAGAGGCCGCCCGGGCACAGTTACCATTCGGTGGGGACATGGGCGCCTTGGAATTTCACCACTGATAACAACTGTGCAATCAGGGCGGGATAGTTGTCTATCCCGCCCTGATTGCCGTCTGCTCAGCCTGAGTAGCTAGTCGGGGATGTAGTCGAAGGTGTTCGGGTTTGGGCCCGTTCTGCCGGATTCGCCTCGGTCGAGAGCCGAGATTGCGTCCATGTCAGCACCATCCAGCTCGAAGTCGAACAATTCGAAGTTGGCCCTCACCCGGTCTGGCGATACCGACTTCGGAAACACGATGTCGCCGCGCTGAATGTGCCAACGCAACACCACCTGTGCCGGCGACTTGCCGCAACCGTCGGCGACGCGCCCGATAGTTTCGTCGTCGAGCACTGCGCCCTGCGCGATCGGCGACCACGCCTCGGTCACGATGCCGTGTTCTTTCCCGTAGGCACGGACCTCTTCGTTTGTGAAGTAGGGATGCACCTCGACCTGGTTTACTGCGGGGACGGTATCGGATTCCTTAGCGAGCCGGTCAAGATGCGCAGGCTCGAAGTTCGAAACTCCTATGCTGCGGGCCCGTCCATCCCTAGCGAACTCTTCGAGGACCTTCCACGTGGAGACAAAGTCCCCGCCGTAGAGGGTCGGCAGTGGCCAGTGAATGAGAAACAGGTCGACATAGTCGGATTCGAGTGCACGCAGCGTGTTGTCGAACGCGCGGCGCGCATCATCTGGCTTGTGGAAGCCGTTGTTGAGCTTGCTTGTGATAAAGACGTCCGCGCGATTCATGCCCGGGTCACGGACGCCCTGACCGACTTCCTTCTCGTTTCCGTACATCTCGGCTGTGTCGATGTGTCGGTAACCGATCTCCAACGCGGTCCGGACGGCTGCGGCAGTTTTCTCCGGCTCGATCTGGAAGACCCCGAAGCCGAGCTGCGGGATGTACGCGCCGTCGTTGAGTTGGACGCTAGGAATGGTGCTCACAGTTGCCTTCTCCTCGGTGTTGCCAATCGTTCCACTTCATGATCCCGCGCCGGGACGTTCAGTGTTGGGGTGTTAGGACACCGGCGGCGTCGATGATCGGCACCTGATCGAGACTGGGGACAGCGGATTCAACCGAGGTGTACCTACCCCGTAGGACACCGGCACCGCAGCCCCGCCGGGGTGGTCGCCGTAGGCGCTGACGGCGCCGCAGAATTGGCCACAGTACGCACCGCCGTGATCGGGACTGGCCGTCGATGCGTCGGTGGTCTGCGC
Source organism: Mycolicibacterium moriokaense (assembly GCF_003201655.1). Lineage (GTDB taxonomy): Bacteria > Actinomycetota > Actinomycetes > Mycobacteriales > Mycobacteriaceae > Mycobacterium > Mycobacterium moriokaense_A. The sequence continues at coordinate 102,530 of NZ_QJJU01000011.1, read as the reverse complement.
AGGTTGCTGCCCGTCGGCCGCGGATGCCGTTGCGCCGGCGATCGTTACCGCGACACCGGCGACCAACACCGGTGCGGCGATGTAGCGGAGGGCGATACCCATGATGACGTCCTTCGTTGAGAGTTATCCGTCACCATCGATGGTTCAGCTCAAACGGGCCGATGTCGTCACTGCTGACCCCCAACCATGAAGCCCCACCAGCTGGAACGATGCCCCACCTGTCAGCACCCACACCGTCTTCAGTAGGGCTGATCGCCCTCGGGCCCAGGAACTCGAATCAGGCCGGGCTGGAGGCTTTCGCAACGGCAATGGTGAGGCGCGCGATGCGTTTGGCCGTCATCGCTGCCGCGCGTGCGGTGCTGTCCACTTCCGCGGTGGCAAGCGCCCCGTCGTACAAGACAATCAGCGCGTCTGCGAGCGACGCGGTGTCGGCCACCCCGGTGTCCGCGGCAAGCGCGAGGAAGGAGTCGCGCACCCAGCGGCGGTACTCCTTGATGGCCAGGTCCTGGGCTTCGCCCGCCGGCGCCTCGGCGGCGGCGTTGACAAATGGACAGCCCCGGAACTCTGGAAGTGCCACGTAGGCAGCAATCGCGTCGAACACCGCGAGGACCTTCCCCTCCGGATCGTCGATGCCGGCCTGTGCTGCATCCACACGCTCGCGCCATGCGTCCAGGCGGCCTCGCAGGTATGCGCCGACGAGTTCGTCCTTCCCGCCGAATATGTAGTACAGCGAGCCCTTCGCCACGCCGGCCCTTTCGATGACCGCGTCGATCCCGGTGGAATGCACACCGTCTCGGTAGAACAGCTCGTCGGAGGCGGCGAGCAGGCGTTCCCGGGCCGAGGGCCCTTTCGCCGTCTTGGTCGCCATCACCGCAGCTTATCAAACAGACTTGTCTGAAGAATGCAACCATCACGTCCATTGACCCGCTGACCTGGCGCCTCCGGGCGTCTGGCTCCAGCGTCCGTACGGATCGAATCGCCGTCGGGTGAAGGACATCCCGGCTGTCCGACGCGCGTCCACCGTGCACCGACCCGGCTTGACGTACGAGCCCGGAATAAATTACCGTTTAGACCAGTCTGTACAAACAACTGCAAAACGAGAATTGGAAGGTCGACTGATGTCACGACTGGATGGCAAGGTCGCCGTGATCACTGGCGGCAGTAGCGGTATCGGGCTGGCAACCGCGGCAAGGTTCGTCCAAGAAGGCGCCTACGTCTTCATCACCGGGCGTCGCCAGAGCGAGTTGGACAAGGCCAAAGCGTTGATAGGTGACGGCGTGACCACTATCGCCGCCGATGCCACCAAGGGCGCTGACCTGGACAGACTTTTCGCGACGGTGCTCGAGGACAAGGGCGCGCTCGACATCCTCGTCGCGAACTCCGGCCGAGTCGAGCCCGAGGAGCTGGGCAAGATCACCGAAGAGAACTTCGACCTCACCTTCGACCTCAACGCCAGGGCAACACTGTTCACCGTGCAGAAGGCGCTACCGCTGATGCGCGACGGCGGGTCGGTCATCTTGATCGGGTCGATCGCCGGCTACGTCGGCATTCCCGGGTACAGCACCTACAGCGCCACCAAGGCTGCGCTGCGCTCCTACACGCGCACGTGGACACGCGAGTTCGCCGATCGTGGTATCCGGTTCAACACGTTGAGCCCGGGCCCAGTCGACACCCCGATCATGGATGGTCAGGCCGACTCGCCGGAGGAGGCTGACGCGATCAGAGCACAGTTCGCCGCGGCCATACCACTCAACCGGATGGGCCGTCCTGAGGAAATTGCCTCCGCCGCTTTGTTTTTGGCGTCCGATGATAGCAGCTTTGTGGCCGGCGCCGAGCTCAGCGTCGACGGTGGCATGGCCCAGGTCTAACGACATCCGATGAAGATCTCTGCGCAGTTCGCCACCTCGTTGCACTCCCCCGCAGATGTTGAGGTGGCCGAACACCTCGGTTACGACCGGGCCTGGCTGTTCGACACACCGCACGAAAGCCCCGACGTGTGGATGATGCTCGCGTTGGCGGCCGAACGCACCACCACAATCGGGTTGGGTCCCGGCGTGCTCGTACCGACCCTGCGCCACCCGATGGTCAACGCCTCGGCCGCGGCGGCGCTGGCCGCCCTCGCGCCCGGCCGGGTCGCAGTCGCGTTCGGCGTCGGTTTCGCGGGCGCCCGTGCAATGGGCGCCGCACCGGCCACATGGTCGTATGTGCGCGATTATGTCCGCGCGTTCCGCGGCCTACTGAGTGGTGCGCGGGTGGAGTGGCAGGGCACCCGGATGCAGATGATGCATCCCGTCGGGCACGCACCGGAGCGGCCGATCGACATACCCATTCTCATCTCCGCGTTGGGACCCAAGGGCGTCGAGGTCGCCACTGAGCTGGCCGACGGACTGTTCACCGTCAACGGCGAAACCCGGTACGCCGCACAGTTCTCGTGGGCAGCGCTTGGAGTTCACGGCACCGTGCTCGCCGACGGCGAGGCACTGGATTCCGTGCGCGTGCAGGCCGCCGCCGGGCCGGGAAACGCACTTGCCTATCACGCCGCCTACGAGTTCGGCGGCGACGTGACCGCGCTGCCGGGCGGCGATGTCTGGCTCGACATCATCAACCAAAGCCCACCGCAGGACCGCCACCTCGCGGTGCACGACCAGCATCTCGTCGCGCTCAACCACGCCGATACCGCCGCGTGGGCGGCGGGCAGCTGGAAGGCCATCCGCCAGACCACCGTGACAGGCACGGCTGACGAGATCGGCCAGCGCGTCAGCGAACTCGCTGCCGCGGGCATCACCGAAATCATCTACCAGCCAACGGGACCCGACATCATCGGTGAACTCGAGACCTTCCGCACCGCAGCAAAGGCTGCGGATCTGTCCAAACATTAGGAGTACTCATGGTGCAGCCAACCGCAATTCGAGACCTGGAAGGAAAGGTGGCACTGGTGACCGGCGCGACGTCGGGAATCGGTCGGGCCGCCGCCGCGCAGTTGGCCGCGCAGGGCGCCACCGTAGTCGTGCACGGCCGCGACGCGACACGCGGCGCCACGGTGGTCGCAGAGATCGAAAACGCCGGAGGCTCGGCCCGATTCGTCGGCGCCGACCTCAGCGAACCGGCCGAAGCGCTGCGGCTGGCCGAAGAGGTCGGCGACGTAGACATCCTCGTCAACAACGCGGGGTTCGCATGGTTCGGTCCGTCGGCGAAGCTGGCCGTCAACACGCTGGAACGCTTGTTCGCCGCCAACGTCCACGCCCCCTACCTTTTGGCATCGGTCCTGGCCCCGAAAATGGTGACACGCGGCGAAGGCGTGATCATCAACGTGGCCAGCAGGTCCGGCACCGTCGGTCAGCCCGACACCGCTGCGTACGGCGCAACCAAAGCCGCACTGGCCTCCCTCGCCCGCTCCTGGGCGGCCGAATACGGGCCCGCTGGGATCCGCGTCAACGCCGTCTCACCGGGACCCGTCTACACCAACGCAGCCGATCGCGAAGTGTTCGACGTGAGCGCCGAGACGACACTGCTCGGACGTGCCGCCGAGCCGCAAGAAATCGCCGATCTCATCGGCTTCCTCGCTTCCCCCCGCGCCGCGTACATCACCGGAACCAACATCGCCGTCGACGGTGGCCGCGCTGCCGCCCGACAGCCCCGCACACTGGACGCGGCTTCATGAGCGTCTCGGTGCTCGCAATCAGCTTCGACGCCCACGACGCCGCTCAACTCGCGCACTTCTGGGCGCAGGCTCTGCACCTGACCGTCAGCGACAGCGCCACCGAAGAATTCGCGTCCATCGCCGCCGGCACTGACGACCGACTCGGGCCCATGCTGATGTTTCACAAGGTGCCCGAGGGTAAGACGGTCAAGAACCGCGTGCATATCGATCTGCAGGCCGCCGATGTTGTGGCCGAGACCGACCGGTTGACAAGCCTGGGCGCCCACCAGGTTCGCTCACTGGCTGAGAACAACAACCGCTGGGTGAGTTTGCGCGACCCCGAAGGCAACGAGTTCGACCTCGTCGTAAGCGGATGACCTCGGCCACCCGGCGCCGAAACCGATTCACCAACCCATCCCGGCAATCACAGGAGGAAGCCATGACTGAGGCCGAGCAACGCAACAAGGCGCTGGTGCTGGAGGCGTTCGACACGTTGTTCAACAAGCGGGATTATGCTGCCGCGCAACGGTTCTGGTCGCCAGACTACATTCAGCACAGCGCGCACATCCGACCGGGTCGCGAGGGTCTTTTCGGACTTGTCAAAGCCGCGCCGCCCGACATGCGGTACGAAAACGCGCTGATCACTGCCAACGGTGACTACGTGATGCTGCACGGCCGCTTCTCGAATGTCGGGCAACCCGCACACTGGATAGTGGCTGACATCGTGCGGATCGAAGACGGTCTGCTCGCTGAACACTGGGATGTCATCCAAGACGAAGCCACCGCCGAGGAGTCTCAGAGCGGGTTGCCGATGTTCGGCGACACCTTCCCCACGCGGGCCTGACACGGCATCGCTGCGCTCACCGCGCCGATAAGTGGTTGAATGTCAGGGCTTTTCGGCGTCCTTGTGGTGCTGTCTGGTGTCGATTGCGCCCTGTCGTTTGCGGGCTCGTGAGGCGCGTAGGTAGATGGCGTTGCCACATTCACGAGAGTCGTGCCACACCGCGCTGTTGTTGCGGGAGCGGTCGTAGAACGACACGCTGCACCGTTCGTTGCGGCAGATTTTCAGTCGGCGCCAGTTATCTAGTCGTTGGGCGGTGAAGATCTCAATCAGCACGACCGCGCTGACCCTGCGGCTTCCGTCTCCGCGCGGCTCCAGCAGCGCCATACCGTCGGGTCCCACTCGCGCGAAAACGGATGCCGACGGCAGCAGCGTCGCCTCGTGCGGCTGATCGGTGGAACGGACCAAGCTCGTCAGATCGGCCCGCAGGCCGCAGAGCTTGTCCAGGTCGGCCTCGGTGAGCAGCACACGGCTTTGCGGCACGCCTGTTTCTTTCGACCAGTTTTTCAGAGCCCCGTCCAGCCAGCGCTGTGCGCTGTCAACGTCAGCGAGCAGGTCAGCCGCGGGTTCAGGCTTTGCGGACGGGGCGGGATGGGTGGGATGGGTGTTGAGGAAATCTTGGACGAAACCCAACCCGGTGGGCGCAGGTGACAGTCCGTGTCTGTCAGTGGCGGGCCAACCCATGTCCCCATCATAGCCCGATCGATTCGGTCATTCGACAGCATCATATCGCTGTTGTGTACGTCGATATGGCGGTAGTCAGTCCCAAACTCGTTCTGCGTAGGGCATCTGTCATGACCACTGCCAGCACCTCGCGTGATTCGTTGACATGAGCGTCTAGCTGACACTACTGTCGTATTTGAGGACGCAATACTCTGCGAAAGAAGGGTTCAACATGATCACGCTGGCCGGTGGAACCGGACTTGTCGGTAAGTCATTGACTCAAGCGCTTGTGCGTGAAGACGAGGAGGTGCGGGTCCTCACCCGTGACCCCATCGCTGCGGCGTCGGCCTTCGGTGATGCCAAGCTGGAGATCGTGGGCGTCGACTTCGATGACACTGCCACGCTGCGGTCGGCGTTCGCCGGATCCGACAAGGCTTACTTGAGCTACGGCACCACGGACCGTCAGGTCCGTGACGAGATCGCGCTGATCGACGCCGCCATCCAGGCGCAGGTGCCGTATCTGGTGAATCTGTCGGTCGGCGGCGCTGGGGGCACCCACCCCGCCAACGTCGTGCAGTGGCACACCGAGATCGACGCCTACCTGACCACCACCGGTGTCGCCGCGACGGTCGTGCGTCCCACGACATTCACCGACAGCATGCTGAAAATCGCTTCCAACTTTGTGCGTTCAGGTGCGTGGGGCGGTCTCGGGGGTACAGGCCGGGTGGCCCTGATCGACATCCGCGACGTAGCAGCGGTCTTCGCTGTCATTCTCACCGAAGGCCCCGAACGCCATGCCGGCAAAACCTATGACATCTCCGGACCCGTGGCCGTGACGATGGACGAGGTCGCCGGCTATATTTCAGCAGCGCTCGGAGCCCACGTCGAGTACCACACCCGAACCGAAGCCCAGCAGCGCGCCACCCTGGAATCTGCCGGGCTACCCGCACTGCTCGTCGATGTGCTCATCGGGGTCGACGACATCACCCGCGACAACGTGTACGCGGTCCCGTCGCCCACCGTTTTCGACCTGACCGGCCACGCCCCACGTTCGGTCAAAGACTGGGTCCGCGAGCACATCTCGCTGTTCGCTGCGTCCGCCGCATAACACCATCGGCTGACGTACCGTCATCAACGTGGCCGAACCACAACGGGACGACGTCAGCACCCAGCTTGACGCTGATTCCCTGACCGTCCAAACATAGGTGCTGACTGCGCTCGACCGGGAATACCACCGCCGACGTCCGTCGTTGCCAACAGGGTCTGGTCGCCGCATACTGGCGGCGGCTGGCTGACAGTGGGGACACGGACATGGACGATGCCGGTATCGATTTGGCGTTAGCACGTCAACGTCTCCTTGACGCGGCCGACGAACTCTTCTACCGCCAGGGGATGCACAGGGTGTCCATCGACCGGGTCATCGAGGTGGCCGGCGTTCCCGCGGAGACATTGCGCGAGGCGTTCGGCAGTACCGACGAACTTGTCCGCGCCTACTTGCGGGCCCGCCACACCCGGCTACAGGATGCGCTCGCGCGCGACCTCCCCGGGTACCCCACACCCCGAGACCGGCTGGTGGGCGTGTTCGAGATCCAGGGGCAGTCATTCGCCGAACCCGGATTTCGCGGGTGTGCGCTGGTGACCGCCAGTGCCGAGGCGCTGCCCGGTGAAGTTGTCGAGGAAGCTGTCACCGAATACCGCGACTGGATCCACAATATGTTTTTCGATTTGGCCTTTGCAGCCGAGGTAACACACCCCGAGGAACTCGCCGAGCAACTCGTCGTGCTGTTTGACGGCGCCGCTATTTCGGCGTGGCTGGATGCAAGGCCGTCAACCGTCGACACAACCCGAGCAGTAGCAGAGGCGCTCGTCGACGCTGCTCTGCAAAGTTGACTTCGAGGCGGCGACACCGACCCTGTCCGCTCGTATCCAGCTACGGCAGGCTCATCGGGCCATATCGAACTGTGAAGGATACTTGTTGTGAGCGTTGATGATCCGCAATCAGCGACAGACAGCTCGTACACTTTTACGGATCTACCGGCGAGGCGCACAAGTTCACTGGAGACGCGGCTAGCGGATCGGGGTGTCGCCGTCCGTCTGCGTGCGGGACTGCTGGGCGTCGTCGATGAGTCGCCGAATGATGGGCAGCGCTGCATGCATGGCCAGGGTCAGGGTGGTCTCGTCCTCTGCCGGGAGAGCCTTGAGCAACGCGGCCATCCGATCTCGGCGGTCGCGCCGTTGACCGTCGAGCAGCGCCCGGCCGGTGTCGGTGATGGTTACCAGAGCCGCGCGCGCATCTCCTGGGTCGTCGACGCGGGTCACCAGACCCTGGCGTTCCAACCGCTGAACCAGTTCGGTCATCGCAGGCTGGCGGATGCTCGCTGCCGCGGCCAACGTCGTCACCCGAGCCGGTGCTTCCTGCAGCGTGCTCAGCGTCATGTTGGCTGTCAGACCCAGTCCAGTGCGAACGCCCAAGTGCCGAACCATGAGGATCGCCGTCTGTTCAAGCCCCTCGATAGCGATGCCTCGCCCGACACCGCGGTATGACTCTGCCACCCCCGTAGATATACCACATTTACATCGTTCTCCGATGTAGATGTCCGCGTGGCCTTCACAGCGGCGAGGCTCCGCCATCATTCCGATCGACCGCTCAGATACTCAGCAACCTGTCAGTATTCAACTTTCCGCTCGTGAATTGGCTCACAACCTTGTGGCGCTCCGAAGATTAGTTCTACTGTCTATATATCGCTACCCGATGTACATGATCTCGGGAAGGAGTCGGATGATGTCAGTTGATTTGTCGTTGCACAGTCCGTTCGGGATGGACCACCGGCTGGTCTGGGCGCCGACGAACACCACCTGCGACGGCTGGGCCGCCGCCGGAAAGCCGTGTTTGCGTCAGAGCTGCGGGCACGACCACAGCAGTCATATCCGCAGCGAAGGCATGGAATGCAGTAAATGCGACTGCCTGGGGTTTGTCGGCGTCGCTCAGCCTGACGATTCGCTTCTCACAATCGCTGAATCAAGGCGCGGCACAACCAATGCCGAGCTGACCGCACGATTCGAACGCGATGTCATCCCGCTCCGGGCGCCACTCTTCAGGCGGGCTCTGCGCCTGACGAGCAATCGCACCGACGCCGAAAATCTGCTGCAGGACACCATGTTGGCCGCCTACGTCGGGTTCGACTCGTTTCGGGAGGGCACCAACCTCAACGCCTGGCTACATCGGATCCTAAAGAACAAATACATCGACACCTATCGCAAAAGGCAGCGGCAGCCGGTGGTGTACCTGCGGGCCGACATCACCGATGAGCTGCTGGCCGTCGACGGCGCACACTCGTCGACGGGGCAGCGTTCTGCGGAGGACGAAGCGCTCGAAACGTTGCCCAACACTGACATCAAGATGGCCATGAAGGCCCTGCCCGAACAAACGCGTTTGGTCGTCTACTACGCCGACGTACAAGATCTCAAGTACAGGCAGATCGCCGAAATCATGCACATACCGCAGGGAACGGTGATGTCCCGGCTCCACCGCGGACGGCGGCAGTTACGCCGCCTACTCGTCGACGCTGCCGAGTGCACAGGCACTACTCCGACTCGACGAGCGAGATCCATTTCATGCAACGAGGCGAAACTTGGGACGCGCGTGAGCGCACCAATCCTGACGAGCTGAATGCGGCGCGGGCGCGGCTGCTGATCGCCGACGCCCTCGGACAATTGTCCGCCGAGCACCGCGCGTTGATCGGCCACTCGTACTACTTGGGTTGGACGACAGCGCAGATCGCCGACGATCTACACGTCGCGGAATGGTTCGTGAAGTCGAGGCTGCATGACGCCCTGCAAGCGCTACAGCGCGCACTCGAACTGCCCCAGGACTGTCCCGACGCTCGTGATCGGGCGCTGCCCGGATGACGTGGCGGAGTGCTTCTATTCGGTCCGTTGCCGCAGCGGGTACGACGTCGGCCCCCGGTGCTTGCAACTGGCTGATAGGTGCAAAGTACGGCTAGCAGGGGGCATTCATGGGCGTCAGCTGTGTGGCCACACGGCCGGGTGATCGTCGATCATAAGGGTGTTGGTTGCGATGCGCACGAGCAACGCGCCCACATTGAATCACGTTTGGTGGCATGCCTTTTCGAGGCATACCAAGGGAAGGACGGGTCGATGCAGATTAATCGTCGCACGGTCTTGGCTTCAGCGGGCCTGGCAGGCGCCGCTGCAGCGACCGGTGCAGGTTTTGACCGTCTAGTCTCCGACGGCAGTTCCGGCCATCGCACTGAAAAGGTGGATCCAATGATCGATGATGCGACACGTTTCGGTGATCCGCGCCTACCCTCTGAGACGATTACCTCGCAATCGCACCTGTTCCATCTCGGCGCACAGACCCCCACCACGCTTGACGGGGGCTCGTTTCAGCAGGCGGACGAGGACAATTTTCCGATACTCAAAGGTCAAGAGGCCAGCATCTTGCTGCTCACGTTGCAGCCCGGAGCCATCCGCGAGCCGCACTGGCATCCCAGCGCGTGGGAGATCAACCTGGTCACCGAGGGAGTCGCGACTTGGGTCGTCGTCGACGGGAACAGCAACCACGAGAGTTTCGACCAACATGTCGGCGACGTTGTGTTCGCACCCCAGGGTTCCTTCCACTACTTCGAGAACCGGGGCCGGGACGACGTGAAGATAGTGATCATCCAGAACACCAGTGCGCCCGAAGGAAAAGACAATATCGGCATAGGTGAGTCCCTCAGCGCGCTTCCACCCCGGGTGTTGTCCGCCGTCTTCGGCGTTCCCGCAGACACGTTCAAGTCCTTTAAAAAGATCGACAACGCGATCGTCATCCTGCGATCGCCCTAGCCAACACTCGCTGCGGTTGTTCACCTTCTGGGCCAGGCCGATAGACCATTGGGCCGGATTCGACGCGCGAGGGCGGGGTTCCGGCGCTGATGTCGGCCGTACGATGTGGCGATGGCGCCTTCACGCGTTCTTGTTCTCGGGTCGGGATTCGCCGGGCTTTGGGCCGCACTGGGAGCGGCGCGGCGGCTAGACGAGCTCGGAGTCGCCAAGGGCTCGGTCGACGTTACTGTCGTCAGTTCACAGCCGTTCCACGATATTCGGGTCCGCAACTACGAGGCGGATCTCAGTGCGTGCCGAATCCCGTTGCAGGGCTTGCTCGATCCGGCCGGTATCGGCCAAATCACCGCGACTGTCACCGGAATCGACGCATCGGCCGCAACGGTGAGCACGGCCGACGGCCTAACCCGCGGTTACGACCGCCTCGTACTGGCGTTGGGCAGCAGCGTGGTGAAGCCGGACATTCCTGGGCTTGCCGAGTTCGGTTTCGACGTCGACACCTACGACGGCGCGATGAAGCTGCAGGCGCACATCCGCAATCTGGCCGAACGGACGGCGGATCCCGCGACTGCAACTGCGGTCGTCGTCGGCGCCGGCCTCACCGGTATCGAGACCGCCAGTGAACTGCCGAAGATGCTGTCGGACGCGCTAGGAGTTACACCGCGAGTGATCCTCGTCGACCGCAATCCGCACGTCGGTTCGGATATGGGTGAGTCGGCACGTCCGGTCATCGAAGAAGCGTTGGCACAGAACAACGTTGAGACCATCACCGGAATGGGCGTCACTGCCGTCGGCGAGCGAAGCGTGACACTCTCGTCCGGCGACGTTGTGCCCGCGGCAACAGTGGTGTGGTGCGCCGGAATGCGGGCGAACCCGTTGACCGCGCAGTTTGGTGTGCCGTGCGACCGGCTGGGTCGGCTGCCCGTAGACGACTATCTGAGAGTCGAAGGCGTTGCCGGTGTGTTCGCAGCGGGCGATGTGGCGGCGGCGAAGATGGACGACGACCACATGTCCGTGATGTCGTGTCAGCACGGCCGGCCGATGGGCCGTTATGCGGGCTACAACGTGATCAGCGACTTGCTGGATGCACCCATGCTGTCGCTGCGAATCCCTTGGTATGTCACCGTTCTCGATCTCGGCCCGGCCGACGCCGTGTACACGGAGGGCTGGGACCGCCGGGTCGTCAGCCGCGGCGCGACGGCCAAGGCGACCAAGCAGGTGATCAATTGTGAACGCATCTATCCCCCGCTCACCGGCGACCGGGCCGCACTGCTCGCCGCGGCCGCGCCGGAGCTGCAGGCCGCGCCGACATACGGGCATTGATCGCTAAGCAGGGTCGACGAAGACTGGTCGCTCTCCTGACATTCCGGCCACGACAGCGGCGATCTGGTTGGGCTTCCCGATCAGGCCGGTCTGCAGTTCGGATTCGAGCACCAGAGCAGCCGCCGTGTCGTTGCTCGTCCAGGTCTCGTCGTAAAGGCGCTTCGCAGCGCGGATGGCATCCGGGGATTTCTGGGCGATCTCGTCCGCGAGGGCCAGCGCCGCAGAAAGCGGATCTTCGGCAGTCCGAGTGACCAGCCCGAGCTCGAAACCCTCACTCCCGGAAACGATGCGGCCGCTGAACGTCAACTCTTTCGCGACGTCGATCGGTACGAGCCGCGGCAGTGTCTGTGTGATGCCCATATCGGGTACGAGGCCCCACTTGATCTCCATGATGCTTAGCTTCGCGTCCGGCGCGGCGATCCGGATGTCGGCGCCGAGCGCGATCTGCAGACCGCCACCAAAGCAGTTGCCGTGTATCGCGGCGATTACTGGCGCCGGCACCAACGACCAGTCGTAGGTGACCCGCTGCGCGAAGTTGGCCAGCCGGTCGTCGTCGCGGGCCAGCAGAACGTCCGTGCCGCCTTCTCCGGACATGAAGCTCGCAATGTCCAGACCGGAGCAGAAGCTCTTGCCCTCGCCGTGCAGCACGACCACGCGAACTGAAGCATCGTTCGCCAGCTGCTCAGCGGCATTCATCAGACCTTCGAACATCGCTTGGTCGAGCGCATTGTGCTTGTCGGCGCGCACCATCGTCGCCGTCGCCACGCCATTGGCGCCTATCCGCACACAAACTCTGTCTTCGCTCACGCGTGGCAATCTACCGCGACGTGTTGCGGCAACTCATTACGGCGGATGAACCTCTTTGACGCTGCCATCCGGATTGACTTCCATGAATCCGGTACCGGGCTCGGCCGAATGGATGGACAACTCCAAGCCGCCGCCTTCGGCGCCCTCGACGATCAGGTAGGTCTTGCTGCCGTCAGGCGCTCCGAGGGCCTAAGGCGCACCGGCCAGCGTGGCGGCCACCGCGTCAGCCTTGAATGCGCTGAGGTCGGCGAGCACGTCGAACGAAGAGGTCGTCGTGTCCGCCCCCCAGCTGTTCCACTGGCCATCGCGGTACGTGAAGTCCTGTTGGACGTGGCTGTTCTTGGGGCTGACACGCTCGGTGATCGCATAGTCGGGGTAGACCGCCAACTGGAAGCCCATCGTGTCCCCGAACTTGCCGCGGATGGTGTCCAGCAGGCCGCTGAGCTCCTCGACCGTGTGCAGTTGCCCGGGTCCCTTCGGCGTTGACTGCGTCGCCGTCGGTGCGAACGTGCTCGGAGCAGACGAACTCGAACCCGGTGCGGACGGCCTCGTACTCGACGCTGACGGCAGCTGCTGTCCGCTTGGCTGAGCCCTCGTGGTCGGGCGACTGCCTGAACTCCCGTCAGGCCAAATAATGACGGCGACGACAGCGACGACGATGACGACCACAGTCACGAGGGCCGCCAGAATCCAGACAGCGGGGTTATGCCACCACGGAGATGGAGCCTGCGCTTGTTGGGCATTCGGCATGGCGGGCTGAGACCACGGCGCGGCCGCGACAGGTGCGGGGTACTGGGTGGCTGCGTGCGGCTGCGGTGCGTTCGGTCCCGTGTTGGGGTACGGAACCGGTGCTGACCAGCTGGGCGCAGGCGGCGGCGGTGCGAATGATGGCGGTGCGGGCTGACTGGGCGGGATTGGCGCCGTCAGTGCCGCGCGGGCGGCAACCGCTTGATCTCTGGTCGTGGCGTAGCGCTGGTCCGGATTCTTGGCCATCCCGGTCGCGATGACCTGGTCCATCTGTGGCGGAATCCCGGGCTGCATCGTCGATGGCCGAGGCGGCGGCAGGGTGAGGTGGCTGGTGATCTGGCGTTCCAAACTGTCGCCCGGAAACGGCTGGACCCCGGTCAGACACTCGTGCAGCACGCACGTCAGCGCATAAATGTCGGCGCGCGCGTCATCGCGGTCGGTGGTGAATCGCTCGGGCGCCATGTAGGCCAAGGTGCCGATCGTGGCGCCGGTGCTGGTCAGCTTTGGTCGCCTCGGCCGCACGGGCGATCCCGAAATCAATGAGGTACGCGAAGTCGTCCTCGGTCACAGGGATGTTCGACGGTTTGACGTCGCGGTGTCACCAACCCGAATCGCAAGGACACCGATCGCGACGGGCGTGACGACGGCTCAGAAGTCAAGAACGGCACCAACCCCCGGGTACCGCTGTTCTAGCCGCCGATGTTGGCTGCGATGACACCACCGATTCCGCCCGTTGATCTACACGGGCGGAATCGGTCTTTCATATCGTCCTAATCACGCTCTCCGACAACGGATCACAGCACCGCACGTTTACGGATGACGATCTTGGGCATTTGCGCCAGGCTTTGACCCACGACGCAGTAGCGTTCCGTAAGCTCGCCCAGCTTGGCCAGCGTCGCATCGTCAGCATCGGTGTGCAGTTCGGCGACAACGCTGATCTCCTGCACACCGATCGGCACGTCGCGGGAGACACCCAAAGTGCCACGGGCGTCGAACATCCCGGTCGCATGCAGCTCAGCATCGACGATGTCGATGCCCATGGCCGTGGCAACACTGCGCATCGTCACCCCGGCGCAGGCGAGCAATGCCTGCAACAGCATGTCGCCGGAGCAAGCGTCGCTTCCGTCCCCGCCGGTGGCCGGATGCAGACCCGCACGGACCGGGCCCGACCACGTGTGAACCACAGCCGTGACACCTTCGGCCTCGAAGGAGGCTGCTGCTTCAAGCGGCGTGCGCGACCTGAGCGGATCGTCCCGGTAAACGCTTCTTGAGTGGTGCCTGCAGTTCCCGAAGCGTTGCTGCGTCCATCCGGCCATCGTGGCACCGATTAACCCCGATGGGTCTGGGAACCAGCCATCACGCGCTGGTTACGCCTTGCCGAGAGTGACCTGCGTTGTCTGGGCGGCTCCGGTGTCGTCGAGATAGGTCAGCGAAACGGTGTCTCCGGGTGCTCGTGATCGAACCGCGGCCACAAGTGCTTCCGGGCCATCGATCACCTGGTCGTCGATCTTGGTGATCACTGCGCTGCTGGGTAGTCGCGCGGCTGCGGCCGGGCCGCCATCGACGACCTCGGCGATGGCCACGCCGCCGTCCTTGGTGGCGTCCTTGCTCAGCTGCACACCGAGCGAACCGTGGGTGGCCGTGCCGGTGGAGACCAGCTCATCCGAGATCCGCTTGGCCTGATCGGCCGGGATGGCAAAGCCCAGCCCGATCGACCCGCTCTGACCGCCGCCAGAGCCGGCGTCGCCGCCGCCCAGGCTCGCGATCGCGGAGTTCACCCCGATCAGTTCGCCGTTCATGTTCACCAGTGCGCCACCCGAATTGCCCGGGTTGATGGCTGCGTCGGTCTGGATGGCGTCGAGTACGGAGACGTCTCCGCCAGAGCCGTCGCCAGCGGCGACCGGCCGATTCAGCGCGCTGACGATGCCAGTTGTCACGGTCCCCTGCAGTCCGAGCGGCGAGCCGATCGCCACGACCTGCTCACCCACCTTCACATCCTTGGACGATCCCACGGTGATCGGTGTCAATCCCGACACTCCTTGAGCGCGCACGACCGCCAGATCGCCAGCCGGGTCTGTCCCGACGACGGTGAACGGCGCAGTCTGGCCATTGGCGAAGGTCACGGTCTTGGTGACTCCACCGTCGTCGGTGGAGTCGGCGGAGGTGGGCTGTGCTCCTTGACCCCCGCCCGCTGCGGGGGCTACGACGTGATTGTTGGTCAGGATGAGGCCATCAGCGCTCAACACGATGCCCGAACCTTCGTCGCCTTGGCCGCCCATGTCGATCTTCAGCTTGACGACGCTGGGCATCACCTTGGCCGCGACCTGCTCCACCGAGCCCGTGGGCTGCTTGGCTGCGGGGTGGGGCGCAACGGGAGCCTGGCCGAGGGGTGACTTGATGGTGGTCGCGTCGTTGGCTCGCTCGTTGGCCAGCATGGTGGCTGCACCGATGCCACCGCCGACCATTGCGGCGGCAACGGCAACGGAACCGGCGACGACGGCGCCGCGACGAGACTTCCTCGGCTTGGGAATTGGTGCCGTAATCGGTTGGTGTGCAGGGTGATAAGCGTCGTATGGTAATGCCGTCGGTTCTTGGGCGTAGCGCCAGTCATAGCGCATATCTGAGGGAATGTGTGTCGGAGCGCCCGGGTACGACTGTCCCACAGAGGGACTCGAGTCTGGTCGGTGGTCGGGCCGATCCGTGGGATACCGCGGAGGGTTCGTCATTGTGTTCATTCTCTCTTCTGCATCGTCAATCAGCCCACATGGCTTTCAGCACAAGGTGCCTGCGATCACTGAGAGTGAACTGAGAACTGGCTCAGCAAAATCCGAGAGTTTGGTCTGACATTTGCGCCGAGAGCGAAACTACCGCGTTCAATATCGCGTGATTGTCAATGCATTCGAGCGCTGCCGCCCAGGCCGATCTCGAGGACGCTGCCTGTGACTACGCCTGGATCTGTGACCAAGTACAGCAGCCCGCGGCTGACGTCCTCAGGCGCGATCCACGGCTGAGGAATCGGGTTTCCCTTCATCATCCGACGGACGAGGTCGTCGGGCACGTCGTCGCCGCCTTCGGGCCGCACCATGGGTGTCTGCACCGTGGTCGGGCAGATGACGTTGACGGTGATGCCCTCCTTGGCGACCTCCAAGGCCACCGACTTGGCGAGCCCGATGACTCCCCATTTAGTCGCGTTGTAGGCCGCCAGTTCTGGAATGCCCATGCGGCCACCCATTGAGGATGTGACGACAATCCGGCCGAAGCGCTGCCTTCGCATCACCGGTATTGCGGCGCGCAGAGTGTGAAACACGCCCGTCAGATTGGTGTCCACGAGCTGATGCCAGATCTCGTCGGTCACCACTTCCAATAGTCCGGTGCTGACGATGCCCGCGTTGGCCACCACAACGTCGAGACTGCCCAGCCTGTTTACGGTCTCCTCGACGGCCGCACTGACCGCGGCTGGGTCGCGCACATCCATGGTGATCGGAAGGCAGAAGCCGCCGAGCTCCTCGACATGCTTGGCCGTGACACGGAGATCATCCTCGGTGCCGAGCGGATACGTCAGACCCGACATCGGACGGGGTGCGTCGGCAATAACGACGTTTGCCCCTTCGGCGGCTAGCGCCAAGGCATGCGCACGCCCCTGCCCCCGCGCCCCTCCGGTTATGAACGCGACACGACCGTCCAACGCACCCATAGACGGCCACCTTAGTCCAAAGCGTGATCGAAGCGCTTACAACACAAGCGGTCTCGTTGGACAGATGCGAGCCGGCCGTCAAGTCGCGGCTAGAAATTCAGCCCGGAGAACATGACCCGGCCGGGATCATACTTCTGCCGTACGGCGCTCAGCCGGGATAGATTCGGGCCAAAGTACCGCGACGGCGACTGGTTTACCTCGATGTAGTTCACATAGCCGCCAACCGAATACGGTTGCACCGCTTGGTGTGCCGTGTTGAGCCAGCTGGCCGCTGCCGATGGGGAACCGGATGTTTCGACGTACCACTGCACCAGCGCGGACTGCTGACGCCACGGAAAGGCTGTGCTACCCGGCGCCACACTGGCCAGCGCGCCGTCGAGCGCATGCATGATCGCCAACATACGACCCGCCCCACGCGGAAAGGCATCGACCGCCGAGGCGATCCCCTGGGCCGCGGCCGGAGTGATCGCCGGAAAAACATCGGAACCGCCGACATATCCGAGCGGGGATGGGTTGAGGTTCCCCACAGCCAAATACCCCACCAGGTCCAGGTAATTGAACGTGTGGTTCTCGGTCCCAGTCGGTTGCAATCCGACGGCTGAAATGATGGCGCTTGCCACGCTGTTGCCCGACCCGGCCGGGCTGGTCGCCAAGATGCGGCAGTGCGTACCCATCGCGTCGGTGGTGCTGTCCGCCAGTGCCCAGCTGTTTCGGTCGGCGGTCCGCAGCCAGTTCTGCCAACCGACGAGGACCTGCGCGAACGACTGCGGCGGGAAATTGAGGTTCACGACGTCGTACTCGGCGGTGGGGAACGTGGCAAACGTCAAAGACGTTGTCACCCCGAAGTTGCCGCCACCGCCGCCGCGCAACGCCCAGAACAGGTCGGGGTTATTGGCGGCAGACGCGGTGGCCGCCTGACCACCCGGCAGCACCACCGACGCCGACGTCAACGCGTCACTCATCAGGCCCGCGTGCCGGGAATGGGCGCCCATCCCGCCGCCCAAGGCGTGCCCCGCGGCACCGACCGACGGGCAGGTACCCGTCGAGATGCCTCTGCCGGCCGCGGCCAGCGCTTGGTGCAGTTCATACAAACTGGTCGCGGGCGTCACCGTGACCTGCCCGCTGGCAGCGTCGTAGTTGACGCCCCCGGGCAGCTGACGCAGGTCGAGCACCATGGCGCCGTTGACCGTAGATCCCCCCACATAGGAGTGCCCGCCGCTACGCGGAGCGACCTTCAGGTTGTGGGCAGCAGCGAATGCCATCGCCTTTTGCACGTCCGACGGCGAAGTCACGGCAACGATCGCCGCCGGCGTCGAGCCGTTGTAGTTTGTGTTGAAAACCTGCTTGGCCGTTGCGAATTGGGGCCCGCGGTCCGGTAGTAACACTTTCCCGCCGATGGCGGCAGAAAGAGGGGCCCAGCCGGAGGTGTTGGGATCGGCGGTAGCCCGGACCGGCCCGAAAACGGCGCCGGCGGCCACCGCTCCGGCGGCACCCCGCAGAAACGTCTGGCGTGAGATCTCACGCGCCAACGCCGGGCTCCCGTGATTGCGTCACGTCCCGCATTGTCAACCACGGGAGGACAAAAACCGCGGTGCCGCAAGACGTGTCGCGTCAACAAGGCATATGGTTTGTGAGGCGAGGCTGACGACCTGCACTTCGATATCCTCGGACGCACCACCCGGTCAGTTAGGTGGGCCTGATGCGGCTGGTGATCTACTCGATGAGCGTGTCGCTGGACGGTTTCATCGCGGGACCCGCTGGCGACATCACCTGGGGGGCGCCTGACGCGGAGTTGTTCCGTTTCCACATCGAGCAGACCCGCCCCGTCGCGGCACACTTGTGCGGACGCGGCCTGTACCAGGAAATGCTGGTGTGGGAGACCGCCGAGCAGACCATGTCCGACGAGGCGGAGTTGGAGTTCGCCAGGATCTGGCGGCCGATCCCGAAGGTGGTGTTCTCGCGGACGCATCGAGCATAGAAACAACATCCGAATGACTCGTTGTGCGCGTGCACAATTCACAACCGGCCAAACTGTGCTGAGGTCCATCGACCCGGTGTGACTTGCATCGCAGGATAAAGCTGCGACCGACGCGGGGTCGGCCGGCGTGAAGGAAGGAAACCCATGACCGCCAGCCCGGCCACATCTGCCCGCCCCGACTACACCGACATCGGTAAGGCCCTCGGTACTGACTATTTCCTGCTCAAGGCCGAACTCACCGCCGACGAGCGCGATTACCTCGAGCGCACCCGGCGGTTCGTCCAGGAGGAAGTGCTGCCGGTGATCAACGGTTTCTGGGAGCGGGCGGAGGTACCGCTGGAGCTGTGTCGCCGGCTCGGTGAGTTAGGCCTGATCGGTGATGGATTGGAGGGCCATGGGTGTCCGCCGATGAGCCCCACCGCCGCGGGGCTGGTCACAATGGAGCTCAACCGCGGCGACGGCAGTGTGGGCACGTTCTGCGGGGTGCAGGGCGGGCTGGCGATGCGCTCGATCCACATGCACGGTTCCGAGGAGCAGAAGCAGCGCTGGCTGCCGGCGATGGCGCGTTGCGAAAAGCTTGGCGCTTTCGCCCTGACCGAGCCGCGCCACGGCTCGGATTCGGTGTCGCTAGAGACCGAGGCGCGCCGCGAGGGCGACGAGTACGTCATCAACGGCGCCAAACGCTGGATCGGCAATGGGTCGATGGCCGATGTCGTGGTGGTGTGGGCACGCGACACCGAGGATATGCAGGTCAAGGGTTTCCTGATCGAGAAGGGCACACCCGGATACGACGGTCGCCCGATCACGGGCAAAGGCTCGCTGCGGGCGCTGTGGCAGGCCGACATCGACCTCATCGACGTGCGCATCCCGGCGGAGAATCGCCTGCCCGGGGCGAACAGCTTCGCTGACACCGGCAAGGTGCTCAAGGCCACTCGGGCCTCCTGCGCCTGGTCGGCACTGGGTCACGCGGTGGCTGGCTACGACGCCGCACTCAACTATGCCACGCAGCGCACCCAGTTCGGTAAGCCGTTGGCACGCTTTCAGATTGTGCAGGAGAAGCTGGTGCGGATGCTGTGCGAGATCACCGCGATGCAGTTGTACTGCCAGCGCATCGGAAGCCTCGACAACACGCACGCGATGTCGGACACCATCGCGGCCCTCGGCAAGCTCAACAACACCGTCAAGGCTCGCGAGGTGCTCGCTGAAGCGCGTAATCTGTTGGGCGGCAACGGTATTCTGCTGGAAAATCACGTCATCAGACATTTCACCGACATCGAGGCTATCTACACCTTCGAAGGTACCGAGACGATCCAGACTCTGCTGGTCGGTCGGGACATCACCGGATTGAGCGCGTTCGTCTGAGCCGCGCCGCGATACACACCTGTTGCATGACGCCACACAGGAGCGAACACATGGATCTCCCAGACGAATTCGTATCGGGTATGGCTGCGCGCGACAAAACCGTCACCGCCGCTGAGGCCGTCGCGTTGATCCGTGACGGCGACACCGTGGTCGTGGAAGGCTTCGCCTCACAGTGTTTCGCCGAGGAGCTGACCCTGGCGCTGGAGGCGCGGTTTCTGCAGACCGGAACTCCGCGAGATCTGACGTTGGCGTTCACTGTGGCACAGGGGAACCGGCAGGGGCGGGGCTCGGATCGGTTGTGCTACGAGGGGCTGATCAAGCGGGCCATCGGGGGGCACTGGGGAATGTCCGGTGAGCTCGGCAAGATGGCCGTCGAGAACAAGATCGAGGCCTACAACCTGCCGCAGGGGGCGATCGCACAACTGTTTCGCGATACCGCCGCGGGAAAGCCCGGCCTGCTCACCTCGGTTGGCCTGGACACGTTTGTCGATCCCCGCAACGGCGGTGGGAAGATCAACGAACGAACCACCGAGGACCGGGTCGAACTGATAACCGTCGGCGGCCGAGAGTATCTGTTCTACAAGGCATTCGAGCGGCTCGACGTCGCGTTCCTTCGGGGCACCACCGCCGACCCGAACGGCAACATCACCATGGAGCGTGAAGCGCTCTTTCTCGAGTCCCTGGCTATTGCCACCGCCGTGCACAACGCCGGAGGGCTGGTGATCGTGCAAGTGGAACGGATCGCCGAGGCGGGATCGCTGCGACCCAAGGACGTGAGGATCCCTGGCGTGCTGGTGGACTGCGTTGTAGTGTCCACGCCCGAACACCATTCGCAGACCTGGGGAACGCAGTACTCGCCGGCGATGAGCGGTGAGCTTCGTGTCCCGCTGACGTCAGTACCGCCACTGGAGCTGTCGGTGCGGAAAGTGATCGCCCGCCGGGCAGCCATGGAACTGCGGCCGAACGCGGTGGTCAATCTGGGCATCGGCATCCCGGAAGGCATCGCCAGCGTGGCCGCCGAGGAGCATGTGCTGTCGTACATCACGCTGACCGCCGAGCCCGGGGTCATCGGGGGAATGCCCACCGGTGGACTGGATTTCGGTTCGGCGATCAACGGGGACGCCATCCTCGATCAGCCCGCCCAGTTCGACTTCTACGATGGCGGCGGTCTGGACGCGGCGTTTCTGGGCATGGCGCAGGCCGATGCTGGTGGCAACGTCAACGTCAGCCGGTTCGGCCCGAAGCTCGCCGGATCGGGCGGCTTCATCAACATCAGCCAAAACGCGAAAAGGGTGGTATTTCTGGGAACCTTCTTGGCGCCCAGCCGAACCGAGGTCGTCGACGGGCACATCGTCGTCACCGACGGGGTCGCCGCGCCGAAGTTCCTCGCCTGTGTCGAGCAACGCACCTTCAGCGGCCAGTATGCCGCCGCCGCGGGTAAACCGGTGCTATACGTGACCGAACGTTGCGTGTTCCGCCTCACTCCCGCGGGACTGGAACTGATCGAGATCGCACCGGGTATCCATCTGGAAAAGGACGTGTTGGCCCACGTCGGATTCACGCCCATCATCGACAGCGAGCCGAAGTTGATGGACGAGAGGCTGTTCCGCGACGAGCCCATGGGTCTGAAAGACGATCTGCTGACTGTTCAGCTGGACGCGCGGTTCACCTACGACGCCGACCGCAA
Organism: Mycolicibacterium moriokaense; assembly: GCF_003201655.1. Classification (GTDB taxonomy): domain Bacteria; phylum Actinomycetota; class Actinomycetes; order Mycobacteriales; family Mycobacteriaceae; genus Mycobacterium; species Mycobacterium moriokaense_A. The sequence continues at coordinate 80,943 of NZ_QJJU01000011.1, read as the reverse complement.
CATCTTTTTCATCAATATGGAAGCCATGTCGGTGACAACGACGGCGGAGGCCGAGGCCATCGTCGCCGAGATTGAGAAGAGGTTGGCCGCGGTCGGCAAGAAGGTGCCCGTCGTGGTCAACTACGACAACTTCTACCTCGCACCCGACCTCGCCGACACATACACCGCCGCCGTGCGTAGTCTCGCCGAACGCTTCTACACCAGGGTCACCCGATACACCACCAGCTCATTCATGCGCCTCAAACTGTCCGGGCATCTCAACGAGCGCGGACTGGCCCCGCACATCTACGAAAGCCATCAAGAAGCTCTCGACTGGCTATCGACCACCGACAACGGAACCGACGCAAAGAGATGAGGAGCGGCCAACATGCCGCCGGGTGTTGGGACAAGAACTATCTCAACTTTTTGCCGCCGGGCTTACGGTGTCCAATCGCGGATCTGATCGACAACCCAGGTCGGTTCGTCGCTCGGCAAGTCGTGCCCGGCCGTCGGGTGACTTCGGATCGGCGCACGCAGCTTTCCGGCAATTTCGTCCGAGCACCGGTGCGACACCAACCGATCGTTCGTGGCGGTGAGGACGAGCAGCGGTGTGGTGATGTTCGTCGGTAGCTTGAATCGTGTTGCAGCCCTGAGCTGTCCGAGCACGCTCGCTCGCGATGGCGTGGCCTCACGCTGCCACTTCGCCCACTGCCTGCCCAGTTCCTCCAACTCATCGGCCGGCCTGTTCGAGGACAACCCGAGTACAACGCGTTCGAATCGCTCGGGCTTGCCGATGTCACGGCGGATGACCGCCGTCGCGATCGCCCTCAAGAACGCCGGCTGTGCGCGTGCGTACAGCGGCGCGACATTGGATGCCGAGGTGTTGATCACGACTGCGCGTTGAAACTCGTTCGGGTATCGGGCCAACCAGTCGAGGGTCACCATGCCACCCAGCGAGATGCCGAGAATCGAGCAGTCGTCGCCTTGGATGTTCGAACGGTCACGGATGTCGTCGGTGATCTCGGCGATGGTGCTCGGCGAGGTCCGGGCTATCTGCGTGCCGAATCCCGGCGGGTCGATTGTCTGTACCTCGACACCGAGTTCTTCGGCGAATGTCTTCGGGAAGGATCCCCAGTGCCGGGCGTCCCGGGAGAGCCCGCGGATCAAGAGCCACCTCATGAGGGTGACCCTATGTGTTCGTGGCTGGACGCCGGACGACCTGCGGAGATACCGAGGTGTTAACGGCGTCAACGCGCTCGCGATGCCCACCTCGATTTCGACAAGACAACAAAATTGGGTGCAGGGCCATCCGTGGCGGGGTCGGCAACGAATACCGGCTATGAGCGTGACAATGCACACCGTCGGGGTGCCGCCGCAACCATCCGGGGAAGTGCGATTTCGCCGCGACGGCGACCGGTTGTATGTCGACCACGCGACGCCAGTCATGTGGTTCGCCCATCATGTCCTCGACCGCAGCCGAGCGGACCCCGACGTCGGACTGAGTTTCGACGGCACTCACGTGACGCTGCACGCATCCAATGGGCGATGGATCTGGAAACTAACCGGCCGCACATGGTGCCGTGACCTCGTACCCAACGCCGAGCCCCTTGTCATGCTCGAAGGCATCTGGCCCGACTGAAAGGCGGAGGCTTGAGTACGCCATCTCCCGCATCGAGAGGCGCGGGCCGTCTGGGCGCGAGCGAACGGGCCGATTGGCGAACCAACGGCCAAATTTGATCCTGCGTCGACCCATCCACACAGCGCGCGGCTCCGAATGACCTTTCGACGGCATCGACACGGCGGCGAGGACTATAACGATGGATGATCACCACGAGGAGCGACTCAAGGAACTCACCGAACGCGCCTGGGCGCTGGGATATCGGCTGATCAAGCGCAACCACGAGAACGTTTCGGCCGGCATTCGCGACTATCTCCTGTGGGGAGTTCATGAGCGTAGGCCCCTCTTGGTGACCCATACCGCCGTCGCCCTCGACGGGGACCGGAGCATCGCCGAGATGCTCGACGGAATAACAAAGTTGCCGCGCTACTGCCTTCAATTGCAAGACAATCCGGGAGTCGAGGTGGTTGCCAACACCAGCGGGAGAAGAATCATCAGGGATACCGCAACACGCGATTTCTTCATGTTGCTGCCAGGCGAACATGAGAGTGCAACGCAGCTCATCGTCTACGTGAATTATCCACCATCGATTGGGAACTGGTCGAGCGCCGACGACTAGCAGTGTGCCGATTCCCCGGTCGTCGGCAGAAACCCTCGGGTGAGGCTTGATAGCCCTTTGACCTGCGGCCTGCCAGGCACGTCTGGGGTGCCAAATCGCCTGGGCTACATGCACCACGTTAGGACGGACGCCTGTCGAGATGGTTATCAGTCACGCCCAGCTTGGATGAGGGCATCAGCAAGTTCATCGGGGCGGGTAGCCATGACATAGTGGGCACCCTGAAGTTGCACGATTCGACATAGCGGGCCGAGCCGCTGGGCGAACCGCGGGAATGCGCCGAATTCGCCTGGCGGCAGGGCGAAGTCGTTGACCGGGTTGACGTAGCTGGTCATGACCTCTCCCTTGCCGATCAGTTCGTAGAAGACCTTGAGGTCGAGTTTGTCCGTGAAGTAAGCGACCGGGATGGGCCACATTCCGGCATAGATCGCGTTGGCAGTGGCCAAGTCCATGTCGTTGCAGGCGCGTTCGCGCACTACCTCGAACGGGAGGAGGAATCCGTGGGCCGTGTACGCGATGCCGAAAAAGGCGGCGTCCTCGGGCGGAAACTCATCGGCCAGTGCGTTGCCGTCTTCGACGTCCCCCAGCGGATTAGTCACTGCGTGCGGCCGAGGATCTGACCCAGCACCCGGCCGAGGTCATCCTCCGGCGAGTGCGGAAGCTGGTCGGCGCGCCACGCTACGAAGTCGTCGGGGCGAACCAACAACGCCCCGTCCGGTGCGAGTCTGGTGGCGGCGGCCCAGGAGCCGTCGACGTCGAGCGCAGTTCCGATGCGCTGCACGCTGATTGGGACGCCTATGGTCTTCGACGCAGACGCTGCGGCGTCAGACCATGCGGCATCGTCGTCTGCCGTGAACAGCGTGAAGCCAGCACCAAGCAAATCGAGGGTGGAGATCCGCTTCCCGCCGTCAATGACCCATGCGTGCGGAACCCGGGTACCCGGTTGCCCGCGCAATTCCTCCACCAGAGACACGGTGTCCGGATCCGCCGGAACAGGATCGTCGGAAACCACGGCGGCCGAGCGGTATTGGTAGCCGATCAACAGGGGAAACATCGGTGCCTCTTCGTCTGCCGGCAATTGCGGCCGGTTTTCGTCCAACCGCAGGAAGGCCAGCGATGGCCCCGTGAGCGACTGGCGCGCATTGAAGCGCCCGACCGGGTGTCGCTCGGCCTGGTAAGTGGTCAGCAACGCCGGGCCGGCGGTCCCGTTCAACACGGCAGCCAGCTTCCAGGCCAGGTTGTGGGCACTTTGGATGGCGGTGTTGGCGCCGCCGGCCTTGAACGGAGGCATGGTGTGGGCTGAGTCGCCGACGAGAAAAACTCGGCCGCTGTGGAATTGGTCAGCCACCCGCTCGTAAGGCTGCCACGGCGCAACGTCGATCACGTCCACGTCGATCGGCTCACCAATCGCTTTCCTCAGCAGCTTGCGGCAACGCTGTGCCGTGAACTGATCGCCGGTTTCCCCGTTGTCGGGGACATAGGCAGTGATGAACATGCCGAAGTCGTCGCGTACCGGTAGGAAGATGCCGTCCACATCCGCGTTCGTGACTTGCACGGCGTCGCCGTCGCCGAGCTGGGAAACGAATTTTCGCCACGGCGCCCGGAAGTAGATGAACACGACATAGATGGGCAATGCCCCGTAGCCAGAGGTGGTTACGCCAAGCGCGTCGCGGATCGGGCTGTGCACGCCGTCGGCGGCGACGAGATAGTCGGCGCGTACCGTCTCCGATGCGCCCGACTCCCGATCGCGTATGACCGCCGTGACGCCGCTTTCGTCCTGTTCGAACGAGCCCAACTCCGTGTTGTAGCGCGCCCGGCTGCCGTGCCGACGGATAGCGGCCAGCAGCATTGGCTCGAACGCGCTCTGCGGACAGTACTGTCCGGAAGGCTCGGGGCTCAGCCCGTCGAAGGGCGAGAAGATTGCGTCGACGTCGAACGCCTGCTTTTCTTCGGCGCTGTTGAGCGTCGGCTTGGCGATCATGTCCGAAACGCCTTGGGCGACCGCGTGGACCTCGTCGGCCAGCCCCAGGCCGCGCAGGATCTCCAGGCTGCGGAAGCTCAAGTTGCGGGCTTTCGGATAAATGAAGACCTCACTGCGCTTTTCGACTAGCAGCGAGCCAACACCATGTTTGGCGAGCAGCGCAGAGGTTGCCAGGCCGGCGGCGCCGGCGCCGACGATCAGCACCGGGACATGCTTGACGTTCATCGACGTCTCCCATCCACACGGAACGATCTAGTTCCGTGTCGGCTCCAATCTGGCACGCTGCGGTGGAATGCGCAACAACTACGACACCGGTGCGCCGGCAAGCGGCAAGATCACGTCTTCGAGGACGCGCCGGACGTAGACCCGGTCGATGGGCCGTCCGGTGATCACCCGCAGTACATTGAGGCCCAATGCGACGTCGGGGATCAGGCTCAGGTCGCGGCTGGCCGGAATTTCCCGGCGAGCCACCGCATGGTCGAGCACCGCTCGGACGACCTGCCGGGGAGCGGATAGCACAAGGTCGTCTAGGGCAGCCGCCAATACGGGATTGTGCATGGCTGCCGTCGCCACCCCGACGACGACCCGAATCATATGTGAATCAGCATCATCCAGGTCAGGCACGGCGGCAACCAGTGCTTCAATGTCACCGCGAAGGCTGCCGGTGTTGGGCGGCTCAATGGGTCCCAGTCGCCGCCTCCAGTGGGCGATGGCATCTGCGACCACCACCGCCTTCGATGGCCAGCGACGGTATATCGCCGCCTTCCCGACGCCGGCGCGGGACGCAACGTCGTCCATGCTCAGCCGGTCATAACCCAGTTCGGCCACACCCGCCAGCGTCGCGTCGAGGATGGCTGTGTCCAACGATCGATCTAGGCGTCCCGGGCTTCGCGCCCCGCGCGAGCTGGGCGCCGCCTGGCTGTTTTCGAGCTCCATGTGGGTTCCCCAACGATACGGACTAGTTCCGTTCCATGGTATCCGTCGCTGCAATTGCCCGACGAATAATGGCCCATGTGTCCACTGCGTATTTGTCGGTGATCGAGAGTCCTAGGACACCGCTAGGACACGTCAACGGCGTTCGGTCTCGCCCGACTCGTCGCTACTCAGACTGCCAACCTTGCACACGGCTGCGCGGTCGAACTCGTTGCCGAGTATGCGCATGTCGAACGGCGCCAGGTTGTGTCCAGCGAACGGCACCGTTCACCCGTGCGATGATGCGGTGCGCCACATCAGAGAATGCCGGTGCATCGCGCGCTAACGCAGTGTCGGGGCCGTGAATCAATCGACAGCGAAGCTGCCGCTCCATCAAGGTCCGACAAGTGAGCGTTGACAACTCCCGAAAATCAAACGTTCTTTAAGCTGCGACAGTGCCCCTCCAGCGCTACGCAGCGTTGCTCACCGTTATTTGCACGGTCATCGCCATGTGTAGCTGTTCCACGGTGCAACAGACAGACGTCAGTCCGCTCACCTGCCCGTCGGGAGAAATCGTCGGCTGGGGAGATTCGCTCACGCTTTCCATGATTTCAACTAATGGCGGCGTGCCGAGGCAAGCCGATCCGACGTGGCTCGACACTCTCGACGCCGACCTGAACGTGCACACCGAGAACTTCGGCGTGCCGGCGCACGGATCCGCTGAAATCGCTGTCCGCCAAGGCGGATTGAAACCCCTGCTGACTCTTGACGGCAATCACATTGCGCCGGTCTCCAGCTCAGCGATCGCGGTCAGCGCCATTATTCCCGCCGATGGTTGGACCCGATACGGCAACGCTCAGGAGATCGCAGAGGTGCACGGCACGCTGGCTGGAGTGGCGGGGACCCTGAGGCACTCACTGCCCCTGGGGGGTTCTGAGAGCTTCTCATTCATCCCCGACGTCGCGCCGACTTCAGTTGTGCCCGTGCCAGCGAACTCAACGTTCAGCAGCGACGACGGGGACAGATATCGGGGTTGCTCCCAAATTATCTGGGCGGGCACGAACAACCAGGATGAGACGGCTGCAATCGAACGAGACATTGATTCGATGGTGCGAAGGATCGCCAACCCGAAGCGATACTTGGTCGTCGGCACAATCCAGGCTGTTGAAGATCAGCTATCAGCGGCCTACGGCCGGCGGTTCACGGACTTACGAGGCTGGCTTATCTCCGACGGTCTCGCAGCTGCGGGCGTCACCGCGACCCCGACAGACATCGCAGCCGCAAGGGCGGGAAGGATCCCGCCATCGCTATCGTCGGATCAGATTCACTTCACCCAGGCCGCATACACGGCGATCAGACACCATCTCGCGTCCATCATCAAAAACCTGCGCTGAAGCGGCTGAGTTCATGCCTCAACTCGCACACGCGGTCGACGTCGAGGGGCCAGCGAGGTGATTTCGGAACCGGCGCCGGAGCCATCGACAGGTGACTGACATAGTCGGGAACCCAGGCGTCGACGCGCGTGGGTGCCATGTCTGCCACGTTTCCATCTGGGTGGGCTTAAGGGGAGAACTATCGAACCCCGAGACCGCCGACCGTCTATGCCGTTATCCACGTCGCGCTAGTAGCTCGCGTCTGGCCGCAATAAGCCAACGATGGGCGACAGGCCGGCCGGATTGGCTCTAGGGAGCAGAACCCGCGAACGGCATCGACTCTCATTACTTCATGTTCCCAAGGCCGCCGTACGTGGTGACTCTGTCACCCGTCGAGGCAATGAGCCGTGCGAACGGACCCAGCAGCACACCACCGGCAGCACCGGTCACCGTGCCGTGAGCGTTCGAGACCGCGACTCCACCTGCGGCACCGGAGACGTCGACCGAGAAGGTCGCGACTTCATGGATGCGGGGCCGTTGCCGAGGTTTGCGCTGAAGGACACGCCCAGGAAGAGGTTCGGCGTGATGATCTGAATCGGGTTCGAGTGGGCTTACTCTCGTCATGTCGTGGGTTCGGGGCGGCAAACAGTGGAGGTGTTGATGCAAACGTCGATGACAGCCGTGGTCGCCGCGGCGGTGGTGTGCACCGCATTGTCAATGTCGGCTTGCACCAACAGCACGGGAGGTCACTCTCCGTCGAGTACCGCGACCGCGACAGTGTCGAAAGAGGATCTGCAGAAAGATATTTCGCAGCGCCTCACCGACGCCGGACAGCCACCGCAATCGGTGACCTGTCCAGAGGATCTGGTCGGTCAATTCGGTCAGAGCGTCCGCTGCGAGGTCACCATGAACGCAATCATCAGTACCGAGCCGGTCGTCACGGTGACCAGCCTCGAGGGCACCAAGATCAACTACGACATCACCGTGGCGGTGTCGAAGACCCAACTGGCGGCGACGGTGTCCCGGCTGGCCGCCGCCACGACGAACGCACCGATCACGTCGGTGTCATGCACGTCGGGGTTGGAGGGCAAGTACGGCGGAGAGGCGTATTGCGACGTCACCGCCGCAGGGGTCACGACGCGGCACATCGTCGACGTCACCAGCGTCTCCGGGCTGCAGATGGACTACGGCCTGGTACCGGTGGTGCCGAAGGCTGCGCTCGAGGGTTCGCTGGTATCGCAGTTGCGTCAGGCCGGGCAGCACCCCGACTCGGCGACCTGCGCGGGCGACTTGCAAGGCAAAGTCGGCAACGTCATCGAGTGCACCACCCTCACTGGCGGTCAGACCCAGGCATACGTCCTGACCGTGACCGCGGTTCCCGGCGGCAACGTCACCTACAAGTACGCCCTGAAAACATAGTCATCGATGCCACCGAGCATGGCGAGCACCAGCCGGGGATCGCGCATCCATTGGTCGCCGTACAGCGCGTAGCGACCCAGAGCGCAACTGCGGGGACGGAGGCGATTGATTACCCAAGCGTTGACGGAGATCGCGGTCCAGTTGAAATACGGGCCTGACCTGCGCTTTTACGGTGGGCCTAAGGGGACTCGAACTCGTGGTTCCCTCAGTCTGTAGCGGCGGTGAGTGTCTGGGCTGCCGCTCAGCTCGCAGAGTGCTGCCATGACTCGGTCGGTGTCAGCGGTGGTTTGCGATCCTGGCGCCGAGGCTGCGGCTGCGATCGACCATGTCGGCGGCGGTGTGGGAGGGGTGGGCCAGCCACCAGCGGACGAGGGCTGACAGGGTGCTGGTCCAGATGTCGGTGGCCAGCGATATGTCGTTCGGGTCGGTTACGCCCAGGTTGATGGCAACTTGGTGGACGCCGTTGACAGCGAGGCCATCGATTCGTTTCCGCTGCTTGTGCAGCCGGTCGGCCAAGACGGCGACGGGCGGGACAGGGGTGTCGTAGAGCAACGTCCAATCATGCGGGTGGGGTTCGAGGGCGGTGAACAGGGCATCGATGACGACCAGAGCCATGTCGATGTCGGGGGGCACGCCAACAAGTGCCGCACTGATGGTGTCGACGATGTTGTCGCCGGCGCGGTCCAGGCACGCGGTGTACAAGTCTTCTTTGGGGCCGAAGTAGCTGTAGACCAGCGGTTTGGTGACGCCGGCCGCCTTCGCGATGTCGGTCAGCGCGACTCCGGTGAACCCTTGCAGTGCGAAGCGCTCCGTTGCGGCGTCGAGGATCAGCGACTCGCGTTCGGCGCGCTGCATGCCTTTGGTTCCTGCGGTCACGACTCGACCCTAATGTAGAAACTTGATATGCCCGTCTGGTAACTTACCGATATGGCATATCGCGCAACGACACGTTCGTCACCGCCGGAGACGGTCGTTCACAAGGGAATAGGCCGGGGTGAACCGGTGCTGTTGCTACATCCATTCACGCTCTCGCAGCACGTCTGGGCCGATGTGGTCGACCGGTTGTCCGACTCGCACGAGGTGTTGGCGGTGACGTTGCCGGGCCACTGGGGCGCCACGCCGCTTTCGCCGTGCACGATCGGTGGATACGCCGACGCGATCGAATGCGCCATGGACGCCGCGGGCTGGGACACCGCGCACCTCGTCGGCAATTCACTCGGCGGCTGGGTCGCCTTCGATCTCGAGGGCCGAGGACGGGCCAGGTCGGTCCTTGCGATCGCCCCAGCCGGCGGGTGGCGCCATATTTCGGTGGAGAGCTTGCGGGTCGCCGGGTTGTTCCTGTGGACGTTCCCATTCCTGGTGCTCGGCAACTTGATCGGTGATCGGGTAATACGGGCGCGCGGCGTGCAGCGGAAGGCTCTGCACGGCCTCGTCGACGATGTCGATGCGACCGACCCGGAAGCGGCGTTGAATGCGCTTCGCGCGATGACACATTGCGGCGGATTCCTGAAGACCCTGTGGATGGGCCTGCGCCGCGGTGGGGTGCAGCATCTGGCTGCAGTGCGGGTCCCGGTCATGCTCGCCCTGTGCGAGCGTGACACTTTCCTGCCCGGCTCGCGCTATTCCGCGGTGTATCGCGATCAGCTTCCGGCCCACACCGAGCACGTCACGCTGCCCGGTGTTGGGCACGTTGCGGCGCTAGAGAACCCGCAGTTGGTTGCAGAGACCATTGCCACCTTCGTCGGGCGGCACCGCACTTCCGCTACACGTGACCTGACGTCCCGACCGTGACCCGACACGGCTTGCGCTACGGAGTCCCTCCCATGACCGAAGCCCGACCAGACACGCTGTGCGGGGCGTTCCAGCGGACCGCACGGGTTTGTCCCGATGCGGTCGCGCTTCGTACCGTCGGTGGCACACAGACTTTGACGTGGCGCGACTACGCCAGACAGGTGCGCGACGTCGCCGCGGGACTCGCCGCGCTGGGTATCGGGCGCGGTGACACGGTGTCGCTAATGATGTCCAACCGGATCGAGTTCTATCCGCTGGAGGTTGGTGCGCAACACGTCGGCGCGACCTCTTTCTCGGTGTATAACACCCTGGCCGTCGAACAGCTGACCTATGTGTTCGCCAACGCCGGCACGAGGGTCGTCATCTGTGAGGAGCAGTACGTCGACCGCATAAAGGCCAGCAACGCCTCGATCGAGGTTATCGTCTGCATCGACGGTCGTCCCGAGGGTTGCATCTCCGTCGAAGATCTTATCGCAGGTGGCACAACGGATTTCGACTTCGAAGCGACGTGGAAAGCCGTGCAGCCCGACGATGTGGCGACCTTGATCTACACCTCCGGCACGACGGGCAATCCCAAGGGTGTGGAAATGACCCATGCCAGTCTGCTGTTCGAGGTGTCCGGCGTCGACGCGGTGCTCGGCGTCGAATTCGGCGACCGGGTCACCTCATTCCTGCCGACCGCCCATATCGCCGACCGCGTGACCGCACTGTATTTCCAGGAGGTCATCGGCGTGCAGGTGACCGTTGTTCCTAACCCCAAGGCCATCGCCTCTGTGCTGCCGGATGTCCGCCCGACCGTGTGGGGCGCGGTGCCTCGTGTCTGGGAGAAGATTCGCGCAGGAATTGAGGCCAAGACCGAATCCGAAAGCGGTGCAAAGAAACTACTCTGCCAATGGGCTCTCGGCGTGGCGCACACTCATGCCCGTGCGATGCTCGACGGCACCGATCCCCTTCTGGCCGACAGACTCCGGTACGCGCTGGCCGACAAACTCGTGCTCGGCAAGATTCGCACGACGATAGGACTCGACAAAACCAGGTGGAACATCTCCGGCGCCGCACCGATCCCGAAAGAAACCCTAGCCTTCTTCGCCAGCCTCGGAATTCCGGTCACCGAAATTTGGGGTATGTCCGAGCTGGCGTGCATCGCCACCGTCAGCGAACCTCGCGACGCGGTGCTCGGGACGGTCGGCAAGCCGCTGCCCGGGCTCGAGACCAGGATCGCCCACGATGGCGAATACCTCGTCCGCGGTCCCCTGGTCATGAAGGGCTACCGGGGCGAGCCCGAGAAGACCGCCGACGCCGTCGACCCCGATGGGTGGCTGCACACCGGTGACATCGCGGCCGTCGACTCCGAGGGGTACGTCCGCATCATCGATCGCAAGAAGGAGCTGATCATCAACGCTTCGGGAAAGAATATGTCCCCGGCCAACATTGAGAACACGATCAAGACCGCGTGCGGGTTGGTCGACGCGATGGTCACCATCGGTGACGGACGTTCGTTCAATACCGCTCTCATCGTGCTCGACGTTGAATGGGCCGCCGCCTACGCCGCCCGAAACGGACTCGTCGACGCATCGGCACAGGCGATAGCCGACCACCCCGACGTCATCGCGCAGATCGCGGTCGGTGTCGCACGTGGCAACGCCAAACTGTCTCGCGTAGAACAGATCAAGCGGTTCAAGATCCTGCCGGTCTTCTGGGAACCCGGCGGCGATGAAATGACGCCGACAATGAAGCTCAAGCGCAAGGCGATTGCCCAGAAGTACGCAGCTGACATCGACGAGCTATATCGGCCCACAATCGGTCCGACCGTGCACGAACCCTATCTCGAGGCCCGCAGGGCCAGCCTTGGGTTAACGCCCTGAACAACAGCCCGGTTCGCAGTTCAAGCGGGTCGGCGCCGTCCACCATTCAGGTGATCCGGTGCGTCAACAAGTCGCTGCGGTCGCTGGGTCGAGGCCGAAGACCATCACCGGGGCCGACTTTCCCTTCAGTTCGTATGATCCCCGGTCGATGAGTCCGGGCGGTCGACGAACCAGGGCATCGACGGTCTGGTGGGTGAGAAGGATGGCGTCGCCAGTGGTTTTGGTGAGCTGTTCGACGCGGGCAGCGACGTTGACGGTGTCACCGATCAGGGTGAACTCGAGTTTGCCTGCACCGCCGATGGTTCCGGCGATTACCTGACCGGTGTTGATGTCGATGCCGATCCGAAGTTCGCCGCCGAATCGCTCGGCAACAAGGCGGTGAATCAACAATGCGGCGCTCACCGCCGCCTCGGCATGATCGGCAAGGTCGTTGGGGGCACCAAAGACCGCCAGAGCGCCGTCGCCGAGGAACTTGTTGACATGCCCCCCGGCGTCGACGACGGCAGGCACGACAATCTCGAACAAGGCGTTAAGGCGGGCGACGGTGTCCTCGGCGGTGTTGGTAGCGACCGGACCCCTCGAAAGCGACAACGACACACGACAAAAGCAGGTAGTGCGGCAGAAAAAGGGCCCCCAAGATCGCGCACATCGCCCACGAGTACTTCGCTCCGTACCGATCCCACGCCCACTGCCAGATGCGGTCCATGCCTGAGACTAGGGCGTCCGACGCCCCGGCCTGGGCATTTGAAGTGGAGCTGCCGAAATCAACCCGGCGCCCAAATCGCGCTGAGCCAGAGGTCGTCGACGTTGGTGGCTCGCCGCCAATGTCAGCTACGCCTCGATGGGGTGGCGCTGCCGTGGTCACTCGAGGTCGGGCGCTTCCGAACGATATGACAAGCTTCCGGCATGCTCGTCCGCCTTCTCGCGGTCATCGCCGCGGTACTTCTGTTGAGCACGCCGGCTGTGCACCCGATAGACGCGCGTGCCGACGTCGAGCAAGCGAAAGCGACGGGAGGCCTGGTCGCGCTCTACCCTCGCGACGCTGACGCGCGGGTCCTGGCGGTCCCTGGCGGCGCGCTACCAGGGGAGCTACACATCACCCTCGTGAACCTCGGACAGGACGTGCGCGGTATGTCGGATGTCGAGCTTCGACACCGACTCGACGCCGTAGCCGCCGGTCACCCGGGGCCGGTCGAGGCCCAGGTGTTCGGGCACGCGCTCCTCAATCCGCACGATCCGGAGCGCCGCCCTTCCACGGTCTACATCGTTGGCGACTCAGCCGATCTCGTTTCGGTACGGCAGGAGATACTTTCGTTCTCGCAAGAGCTTTTTGAACCACTTCCTCAGGCCGAGCCGTGGCTCGCACACATCACGGCCGGATACAGCGCACTCGAGTCCGAACTAACGTACACAGGTCCTGTGGCTTTCGACCGGATCGGGCTGACTTGGGCCGGATCCAGCACGTACTGGCAGCTATGAATTCTGTTCTGTAGAAGAAGCTTTCGAATCGCGCATTTCCTCTGTGAAGTGACAGGTCTTGCTGCGGCCGGTGGTCTTCGCTTGATACATCGCCAGATCAGCGTCTTCCAGAATGGCCGACGCGTCACGCGCATCGTGCGGATCCACTGCAGTGACGCCGATACTGGCGCTCAGGCTTAGGGTGTTGCTGCCGATGCGCAGCGTCTCTGCCAACGCGGTATGCAACCGCTCGCTGAGTTGCTCCAGAACGACACGCGTGGTCGGGCCGAAAAGCAGGGCCACGAACTCGTCGCCGCCAAGCCGGGCGATCACGTCGTCGGGTCGCACCGCGCGTTGAAGCCGTTGCGCGGCTGTGCGTATCGCGGTGTCGCCGGCCTCGTGCCCCAGCGTGTCGTTGATGACCTTGAGTTTGTCGAGGTCGATGAACAGGACGGCAGATAGCGCGCTTTGTCCCTCCGATGTGAGCGCATCGGAGATACGGGCCGACACGTACGCACGATTGGGCAAACCGGTCAGCGTGTCATGCGTGGCTTGATGAGCGAAACGCTCACTTGCGACGCGTTGCGTTGCGATCTCGTCGACGTGCCGAACCTGAACGTATGTCGCGAGAAAGGATGTGACACACAGGTATCCGTACAACACGATCAGGAACCACGTCTCCGGCCAACCTATCTGTTCACCTATCACCGGATCGAACAGCACCGTCGCGGCGAACGCGGCCACGCTCACCGAAAGCACGACAGCAGCCCGTCGCCAGGACACTTCAAGGACCACCATCAGTGGCAGCAGCCCGACGACGAGGAGCGGAACGTAGCCGCCTGTGGTCAATAATTGGTAGCCTGACAACGCGACGACGTCGGCGATCGCGATGGCCAATTGCCACTGGCCGGTGATGACATGGGCGGCATAGGAGAACGCGACGATCGCCGCTCCCACGGCGGCTACCGCATATACCGCGATCCAGACATATTGCGCGGGCCAGTCGCGCTCCGCGGTGCCGACGTGTGTGGCACCGATCATCATCAGCACGACGCCTATGCGGATGACAGCCACGATCTGCAGTGACCGCAGTTGACGTGCTTTACGCACGCGGCTCAGCACTAGTGGCTCCATCGAATCAAATCTCCTCACGCTGCCGGACGCGCGCCCCTGCGGCTGCTATTACAGCTATGACGTTGAGGGCCAACATGATCGCGATTGGCCAGACTTCCAGACCATGCCGAGCGATGAGTCCGAAGACAAGAGCGATCCCGATGGACGCGACGCTCACGACGATCTGGGTAAAACTAAGCACGACGACCCTCTCGTCGTCGGTCACCTCCCGCTCGACCCAAACGTGGGAAGCAGGGAACACTGCTTGGCTTGCGATTGCGGTCAGCATCATTGCGAGACCGAACGTCCACACGAGGGGTATTGGGCGAAATGCAATCAGGACCAGAGTGAGCACCGCTGCGCTGGTGCCGATCAGCGCACTGCATACAAGCATGCCGCGGACATCGAATCGCTTTCGTACATATGACCAGATCCAGATTCCCGCCAACAACCCGAGGCCGACAAAGGTCAGGATTACGTCAAGGGCGCCGTTGTCGGGGCCCAACGACTCCGAGCTGTAGATGCCGTAGAACACCGAACCCAGGGTGATCGCCGTAAAGGCCACCTGGGCCGCCAGATAACGGCGGAGCCAGCCTGCGCTGCGAAGCAATCGAGCACCTGCCACCATCGCCTCGCCCATCCGCATTCGCTCGGTGGGCATCACGTCGCGGATCGGCCGCAAGCCCATGCAGCAGATCGCCGAGACGATCATCGCTGCAGCGCCGACCCAGAGCAGTTCTGCGTTGTCGATGCCGGGCGATTCGTCGGAAAGGAACCCCGCCGAATATGCCGAGACCAACGTGACCATCACCGCGCCGTAGCCGGCCTGTTGGATTAGCAGGCTGCCCTGACGGTCGGGGGGCAATAGTGCTGCGGTGGACAACGACACGATCACACGCGAAAACCCCGCTGCCACGCCAATGAAGGCGGAGGTTATCAGCAATGGATACGGGGACACGTTGTCGGGCAAGAATTCGACGGCGAGCGCGTTCAGGACGATCAGGGCGGCCTGAAAGAAGACGTTTCCGAACAGCAGCACGACGACTGACGACGTCCATCGCAAGATCTGTGCGATGAAGACATTTCCGAACAATGTGCCGATTGTGTAGATCGGCACGAGAAGGGCCACGACGATCGCCGGTGCATCGAGCTCGGCGGCGATGAACGGAATCACCGCCATGGCGCTCGTCAGCTGCACCGCAACGGTATAGAAGATCCCCTGTGAGAGCAGCACCGGGAAGTTGCGATGCATAGCAAGCTAGGTTAGCGGTCAACATCGAAAACCCGCCCTCAAAGGGCAACAGTCACAGCGTCAGCAGAGTTGGTGATTCGGAAGTTTTCTGCCTGCTTCCAGCGCCCTTGAACACCCGCGCGACCAGCGCCTTCGTTGGGTCGATCGTCCGCGGTCCGTCCGCACTAGCTTGGGCGCACCACTCGCTTGTCGACGCCTAAAGCGTCCTGACCGGCGCCTCCCGCCGCGACCAACGGGAACGACGCAAACAAGCGCCGAGACAGGATCGTTCGCACCGGCCCTTCGGCGACGTTGGGCTTGCCGTCCGGCGTGAGAGTGGCGACGAGAACCTTCGCCGGGCGAATGGGCGGCAGCGACGACGCGAACGCGACGACCGATATTGCGCACGAATACCTCGCCCCGTGCCGATCCCACCCCACTGCGATATGCGATCCATGCAGCGACATCAGGGTGCTGGGCGCATGGCCTCGGCATTTAGGCATTTAAACGAAAGCTGCCGGGGATTCAACCCAGCACCAAATCGCCGATACGCAGAAGGGTGTGCGCGGACTGCTCTCGAAACCGGAGTGTTGACGTGACTCTCCGAGCATCGCTTGTTATGCCCCCTGACCTGCGGTTTTCTGTGGAGCTAAGGGGACTCGAACCCCCATCCCGAACGTGCGTAAACAGGCTCTGAACTGCGGTGGATGTTCTTTCACGTCGTTACGCTGACTCTCGGCGTCCTGCGGATATGCGTCGCCGTGTTACGCGACGTAACAGTGCTGGCGGATCTGGTTCTTGACCCGCCCCGGCAGAGTGCGGAGCGCGTCAATTCGCGGGTCGGTTTACCTGGCTAGTGGCACTGCAGTGTTGGCGTGGGCGATCCTGCCCGCGTGGCTGAAGCGAGCGGCCCGGCGGTGGATGCGGTGCTCGCGGCCTCGCGTGCGTTGTTGCGATCCGGTCGTGTGCATCGACGCGGCGAAGAACACCTTCTTGGTTACCTCGACGAGAACCAGGTAGGCCACGGTCATCACGACCAGTGCGGTGTAGAACTGCCATGGCAGCGTGGTGAACCCGAGCTTGTGCGCCAACGGTGAGACCGTGAGGACGACGCCGACGGCGACCACCACAAGTGTTGTCAGCGTCAGAACGCCGCTGGGTCTGCTGCGGAAGAAGGGCACCCGCCGGGTACGGATGGCGAAAATGATCAAGGTTTGGGTGGCTAGCGATTCCACGAACCACCCGGTCCGGAACTCCACCGGCCCGGCGTGCAAAACCACGAGCATCAGCCCGAACGTCAGGAAGTCGAATAGTGAACTGATCGGACCGAAAATGAGCATGAACCGGCGGATGAAGGCGATGTTCCAGTGCGACGGCGCGTCCAGCTGCTCGGCGTCGACGGTGTCGGTGGGGATGGCGAGTTGCGAGCTGTCGTAGAGCAGGTTGTTCAGCAGGATCTGACTCGGCAGCATCGGCAGGAATGAGAGCACGGCTGAGGCGGCCGCCGCGCTGAACATGTTGCCGAAATTGCTCGAGGTGCCCATCAACACGTACTTGATGGTGTTGGCGAAAATGCGCCGGCCCTCGGCGACACCCGCGGCGAGCACACCGAGGTCCTTTTCGAGCAGCACCACATCGGCAGCATCTTTGGCGACGTCGGTGGCGGTGTCCACCGAGATCCCGACGTCGGCCGCGTGCAGTGCCAGCGCATCGTTGACACCGTCACCGAGGAAGGCCACCGATCGCCCACTATGTCGCATCGAGACGATCAGCCGCGCTTTCTGCTCTGGAGAGATCCGGGCGAAGATGGTGTGGTTTTGGGCCGCCTCAGCGAATCCGGCATCGTCGAGGGTCTCCATCTCGCCGCCGGTGATCGTGCCTTTGGAAGGCAAACCCAAATCGGTGCAGACCTTTTCGGCTACGAGCGGGTTGTCTCCGGTAGCGACCTTGACCTCGATACCCAACGCCGCTAACTGCGCCAGCGAGTCCCGCGCGGCTGCCTTGGGTTCGTCGGCGAACACCAGGAAACCCAGCAGTGTGAGATCCGTTTCGTCGGCCACCGTGATGGCAGTCAGGTTCGGCGCGGGTTTGCCGGCGATGGCCACCACGCGGCGACCGTCGGCGAACAGTGCGTCCAGCGTGCGCTGCGCAACCTGCTGCTGGGCTGGGGCCGTCGTACAGTTGGCCATCACGTGTTCGGGTGCACCCTTGACCACCAGCCGCCGGTCACCGGCGTCGTCGAACAGTGCCGACATGGCTCGGCGAGTGTGGTCGAACGGCAACGTGGCGATCCGGTGGACATCGTCGGTCACCATGGCGGTCGCGTCCGGGGATTCCCATAGTGCTGCGTCCATCGCGTTGGCGCTGACGCCCTCCGATGCTACGTCGACATCGGAGGTCAGCAGCCCCGCCCGCAACACCGAGGCCGCGTGCGCACCTACCGGGTCGACGGCGTCGACCAGGCTGATCCGGCCCTGGGTGAGTGTTCCGGTTTTGTCGGTGATCAGTACGTCGATGTCGCCGAGGTCCTCGATGCACACCAATCGTTTGACCAGGACCTTCAGCTTTGCCAATCGCCGCGATCCGGTGGCCAGGCTGGCGCTGACCACCGCGGGCAGCAGTTGCGGCGTGATACCCACCGCGATTGCAAGGGCGAATAACACCGAGTCGATCAGCGGCCGACGCAGCAATAGGTTGGTGATGAGGATGAGCACCGTCAGCGTCAGCGCCACCCACAGCAGCAGGTAGGAGAATCGGCGCAGACCAGCTTGGAATTCGGTCTCGGGTTGGCGTTCCCCGAGGCCCGCGGCAATGCGGCCGAACTGGGTGTCCAGGCCGGTGGCGTACACCAATGCCGTGCCGTCGCCGGCGCTGACAATGGTGCCCATGAATGCCAGATCGCTCGAGTCGGTCAGCACCACATCACCCGTCACCGCGTGCGCCGACTTCTCCGACGCCGATGACTCGCCGGACAGGATGCTCTCGTTGCACTCCAGGCCGTTGACATCGATCAGCCGCACATCGGCGGGAACCACTTCACCCAGCGCCAACCGGATCACGTCGCCGGGGACCAGGACGGTCACGTCGACTCTGCGGTACTGCCCGTCGCGGCGCACCACAGTCGTATGGTGGACGCTGGAATGCAGTGCAGCCGAAGCGCGTTCGGCGCGGTACTCGTTGACGAAGCCCAGGCCGATACTGGCCAACAGGATGACTCCGATGATAATGGCCTGCGTGCTGTCGCCGAGGAAGAAAGACACCACGGCGGTGGTCGTCAGCAGTATCAGCACCGCGTTACGCAGCTGACTGCCTAGCACGGCAATCGCGCTGACCCGATGAGTGCGAAGGGCATTGGGGCCGTAGCGAATCAGTCGCGCCGACGCTTCAGCAGCGGACAGACCGTGGACCGAGGTATCAAGCGAGTGCAGCACCTCGTCGAGCGGAGCTGTGGCTGCCCGCGCCGCGGTCAGCGCCGGGGCAGTCGCGGACACGGCGCTGCCCGCTTGCCCAACCACCGTTGGGCTCATCTACCACCACATTGCGACCCGGTCGATGAAGTCCAGGTCCAGTTGCGGATTTCGGGGAGGTCCTGGCCGTGGCTGTTGATGTAGCGGGTGTGTTCGACGAGCTTGTCGGCCATGGTCTGCTTGACGTAGTCGCCGGTGGCGCCCAGCTGGGGCAGCCGGTCAATGACGTCTACGACCAGGTGGTAGCGGTCGAGTCTGTTTTGGACTCGCATGTCGAACGGCGTGGTGATGGTGCCCTCTTCGGTGTAGCCGCGAACGTGCAGGTTGTGGTTGGTTCTGCGGTAGGTGAGTCGGTGGATCAGGGCGGGGTAGCCGTGGAAGGCGAAAATGATGTGCTTGTCAATGGTGAACAGGGCGTCGTAGTCGCGATCGCTGAGTCCGTGCGGGTGCTCGCTGGCTGACTGCAGCTTCATCAGGTCCACCACGTTGACGACACGGATCTTCAACTCGGGCAGGTGTTCCCGCAGGATCGACACGGCAGCCAGCACTTCGAGTGTGGGGGTGTCCCCGCAGCAGGCCAGCACCACGTCGGGTTCGGCGCCCTGGTCGTTACCGGCCCACTCCCAGATGCCGATGCCCTCGCTGCAGTGCACCTCCGCCTGGTCAATGGTCAGCCACTGTGGCATCGCGCGCTTGCCCGCGACGATCACGTTGACGTAGTGGCGGCTGCGCAGGCAGTGGTCAGCCACCGACAGCAGCGTGTTGGCGTCCGGCGGCAGGTACACCCGGACGACGTCAGCTTTCTTGTTCACGACATGGTCGAGGAACCCCGGATCCTGGTGGGTGAAGCCGTTGTGGTCCTGCTGCCACACATGGGAGGTCAGTAGGTAATTCAGCGATGCGATGTCGCGACGCCACGGCAGCTGGGCAGTGACCTTGAGCCATTTGGCGTGCTGATTGAACATGGAGTCGACGATGTGGATGAACGCCTCGTAACAGTTGAACAGGCCATGGCGTCCGGTCAGCAGATAGCCTTCCAACCATCCTTGGCTTTGATGCTCGCTGAGCATCGAATCCAACACTCGCCCCCGCGGCGCGAGGAACTCATCATTGACGAAAGTCGCTGCGTCCCATTGCCGGTCGGTGGCCTCGAAGACCGCGCCGAGCATGTTGGACAGCGTTTCGTCGGGGCCGAAGAGCCGGAAGTTGCGCTGCTCGTCGTTGATGGTGATGACGTCGCGCAGGAATCCACCGAGCACACGGGTGTCTTCGGCGACGACTGTGCCGGGAGCGGCTACGGCAATCGCGTGGGGGTGGTAGTCGGGCATCCGCAAGTCGCGCAGCACTCCGCCGTTGGTGTGCGG
Source organism: Mycolicibacterium moriokaense (assembly GCF_003201655.1). Taxonomy (GTDB): domain Bacteria; phylum Actinomycetota; class Actinomycetes; order Mycobacteriales; family Mycobacteriaceae; genus Mycobacterium; species Mycobacterium moriokaense_A. The sequence continues at coordinate 60,756 of NZ_QJJU01000011.1, read as the reverse complement.
GTTGGCGCCCATCCGCCGCTGTCCTTGCGGGGCCAATGCCGCCAGGTCGGGCAGGAGCCGCCCGTGCTGATCGAAGAGCTCAGAGGGTTTGTAGCTGCGCATCCAGTTGTCGAGCTGTTCAACGTGTCCGGGATGGTGCTCGTCGACGAGCAGCGGCACCTGATGCGACCGGAACGTCCCTTCGATCTGCTGGCCGTCGACAACCTGGGGTCCGGTCCAGCCTTTCGGCGAGCGCAACACGATCATCGGCCACCGCGGTCGAACGATGTCGCCGCCGGTCCGAGCGTCGCGCTGGATAGCGTGGATTGCTTCGACTGTCTCGTCGAGGACAGTAGCCATCAATTCGTGCATGGCTTCTGGGTCGTCGCCTTCGACGTAGCGCGGTTCCCAGCCGCAGCCCCGCAGGTACTGGTCGAGTTCGGTGGGTTCGATGCGGGCCAGCACGGTGGGGTTGCTGATCTTGTAGCCGTTGAGATGCAGGATCGGCAGGACAGCCCCGTCACCAACGGGATTCAGGAACTTGGTCGAATGCCAGGCGGTGGCCAGCGGCCCCGTCTCGGCCTCGCCGTCGCCGATCACGCAGGCAACGATCAGGTCCGGATTGTCGAACGCCGCGCCGAACGCGTGGCTCAGCGAGTAGCCCAGTTCTCCGCCTTCGTGGATCGATCCCGGGGTGGTCGGTGCCACATGGCTGGAAATGCCTCCGGGGAAGGAGAATTGGGTGAACAGCCTCTTCATCCCGGGCTCGTCTCGGCTGACGTCGGGATAGATTTCGGAGTAGCTGCCTTCGAGGTAGGTGTTGGCGACCAGAGCCGGGCCGCCGTGTCCTGGGCCGGCGACATAGAACATGTTCAGGTCATACTTGGTGATGGCACGGTTGAGGTGCACGTAGATGAAGTTCTGCCCCGGCGTGGTCCCCCAGTGCCCCACCACCAGAGGTTTGACATCGGCGAGCGTCAGCGGCCGCTTCAGCAACGGGTTGTCGTAGAGATAGATCTGACCGACCGAGAGGTAATTCGCCGCTCGCCAGTAAGCGTCCATCTTGTGTAGCAGTTCAGGTTCTAGCGTGCGGGTGGCCGTCATGGGCCTCTGTTCTTGTCTCGACGTGTGGCTAGAAATGTGTGAATCGAGTTCGTCGCGGTCGGTGTCATGGCGCCGAGTCTGTGGGTGGCCGGATGAACTTAACTGGGCTGGGGCACATGGCAGTTCGTGAGTTTGGGGTTAGCACCGAAGTAATTCAGCGGCCCCGCGATCACGGTCACCGCGATCGTGCCCGCGCTGGCGCAGGTTTGCGTCGCGTGGGTGAAATACCCCCGCTGGCCCGCCGCAACCCCGCCCACGATCAGCCATACGATCACCAGTAGCCCGATGAAACGCACGATGAATCTCCTTGTCTCTGAGGCGGTCGAGGCGTGCCCGGTCGTGTCAGGTGTTTTGTGGTGCGCCCGCGCCGGGCCAGTCCGTGCCGTGTGCGGCCCGGTTAGTAGTAGTGGCGGCGCCCGCCGATAGCGTGTCCCGCCCTGCCCATCAGCATCATTGCCAGGCCGACGACCAGCAGGATGATCCCGATGACCAAGCAAATATGGGCGTAGGCGAAGGTGGGGACGACGGCGGGGAGGAGCAGTCCCAGGACGATGAGGACGATTCCGAAGGCGATCATGGTGATTTTCCTAGTTTCGATGTTCGATGGGGGTTGTGCAGGATGAGACCTGTCCGCGGCCGGGTGAGCGTTGTCGGCCGGGCTGTGGACTCAGTGTTTGAACGCGTCTTTGACCTTGTCCCCTGCCTGTTTGGCGTTGCCCTTGAACTGATCGGCCCGTCCCTCGGTGCGAAGGCGCGTGTTGCCGGTGGCGCGGCCGAAGTACTTCTTGGCGGCGCCCTTGGCGGCTTGGGTCTTGTGGGCGATCTTTTTGCCGATGCTCATCGCGCGTTCTTTCGTTTTCGGTGAGGACAGGCCGCGAGTGCGGGCTTTCCAGAGTCGGTTGGGGTTTGGTGCCTACCGGCGTCCGGCGATATGCGCGGTGTCGGTCGTTTGTCGACTGCGCGAGAAGCGGCCGAGCAGTTTATTCCTGCCGCGGGAGATCGGCGCCGGCTGCGGGTTCACCGCAGAGCCACTGGCCGCGCCGGCCTGCTGGTGTTCGACCCGTTGGTCGCGCTCCTGGTTCAGAAACGCCGTTTCGCGTTGAGACCTTGCTAGGTCATGTCGGGCGTCGCGGCCGCGGCCCGCGGTGCGCCGCGCCCCGGCCAACAACACGCTCAATCCAAGCATGGCCACCGCGCCGACCACGATGCCGAAGAGAAACAACGTGCCGGTCGACCCGGTGACGTGATAACCGAGCACGGAGAAGTTCTCGGTCAGCGGGTGCGCGGGCCCCGCATTGGCCAGCACCCCGGTGAACCCGACGATCGCGGCGACGAGTAGAACCACTAGTCCAACGATGACGATCATGTCGAGGCCTCTGATCCGGGTGCTAGAAGTCCAGTACACGCCTGACTTACGCTAGTGTCAACACTGTGAACACACTGTTGACCTACAGCAGTTGTCGCCGATGTTGACCTAACGTTTGCTGAGTGCTTCGATGACGAGGCAGAAGGGAGGTGCTGCGCCAATGACGACACAGCCGACCGGCCCCGACGCGGGCGCCAGCACAAACAACGGTCAACTCACCCGGTCGATAATCCTGCAGGCTGCGCTGGCCATCGTCGACCGCGACGGTGTGGATAAATTGTCCATGCGCCGCCTCAGCGACGCGGTGGGCCGCGATCCGGTGATGATCTACCGACACGTCCCTAACAAGGCCGCCGTGCTCGACGGCGTCGCCGAGATCGTGCTCGAGCAGCTATCGGTCGACACCGCAGACCCGGACTGGGTCGGTCAACTGCGCACCGTGGCACGCGCCTTCCGCGAACTGGCCCTAACCCACCCGAACGTCGTACCGCTGCTGGTCACTCGACCGTTGGCCACACCGCTCGGGCAGCGGCCAGCGGGAATGCTGCGCCCGCTGGAAGACGTTCTGGCACTGCTCACCTCCGCCGGGTTCGCCGGCGAAGACGCCCTACACATCTACCGGGCGCTGTTCGGCTTCTTATACGGCCACGTCCTCAACGAGTTGCAGGAAGTCATCGAGCGACCCGAGGAAACCGACCACGTAATCCGACTCGGCTTGCACCGCCTCGCGATCACCGAATTCCCACTCCTGCGTGCGTTGGCGCCCGCGTTAGCCTCCTACGACGGCGTCGCCGAACTCGATCGCGGCCTGGATCTGCTGCTGCCCGGCCTGACTGCAACCCTCACCCACCCCGACCAATCACCCCGAAGCATCTGAGGCGACACAGACCGGTTCTTGCGGCGAACATCTTGTGTGTCACCATGTTTCGCTCGCTATTTGAACACGATGTGGAGCAAATCGCCGTGCGCCAACCTGCTCCTACTGGGCCCATCATCGTGCTTGGGCGGCGGGCTGAACTTTGCGCAATCTCGCTGCGCCCTTGTGAGGTGGCGATACATTCGCGCAAACTGATGGCGGCAGTCGACCGCGGCGAGGTTGCGTCGAACGTCTGTTGAGTAAGGCGATGAGGGTTCAAGCCCTCGCGTTAAGTAGCCAGCGCCCGCCTCATCGCCGCCATCAACTAGCAGGTCATGGCGCCTCTCTGCGCCAGCGGAGCCCGTTCCCTGGTCAGTGGTGGCGGTTGGGTGCACACTTGGAACGCAGCCGATGCTCCAACTAGATCCGTTCGCCGGCCTGCACGTATTCGGGCTGGACCTATGAGCGAGACGTCGGACCGTGACGCTCGGGTACAAAACCATGTCGCAGGTTGACTGGGCCCTCGGAAACGAACCCGACAACACCCGCTCCCTCGAGGAGATCGCCCCCTTGAACAGGCACTAGCCGGCGGCACCCCGCAGCGGGTCGGCGAATACCGCTTCTACTTCAACGACGAACGCTGGGAATGGTCGCCCGAGGTGGAACAGATCCACGGCTACCAACCCGGAACAGTCACCCCGACAACCCGCCTGGTCCTGTCTCACAAGCACCCCGACGACTACGAACACGTCGCGGCCACACTCGACGACATCCGCCGAACCCGCAGGCCGCTTAGCACCCGCCACCGCATCATCACAGTCCAGGGCGCCACCCGCGACGTCGTCGTCATCGGCGAACGCCTCCGCGACAACACCGGTGAAGTAATCGGCTCGCAAGGCTTCTACATCGACGTCACACCCACAGGCGAAGCACGTGAAACACGCATCACCGAGGCCATCGCCGAAATCACGGACAACCGCGCCGTTATCGAACAAGCCAAGGGCGCCTTGATGTACGTCTATCGAGTCGACGCCGGCGCCGCATTCGACGTGCTCAAGTGGCGCTCCCAAGAAACGAACATCAAATTGCGCGACCTAGCCGAACAACTGCTCGCAGACATCCGAACACTGAAACACGACGACTCTGCGTCCTATCGCGCAGGATTCGACCGGCTACTGCTCACCACCCATCATCGCGTAAACGCCGAAGCAGCGAGAAGACACTGTTAGTCCCTCTGGACCACTCGGCCCGCCACCACCGCCCAACCCCACACTGGCGGGCCGAGTCACGTCTGGCTGTCTTCGGCGAGGCCGCGCAGTGGTGCGAATCCTGCTGCTCGCGAGCATCTTTCGTGAAACTGTTGGATAACCGCGATCATCGACAGCAACTGTCGGCCGTTGACCTCAACGGTGGTGGTATAGACCTGGATGGTTCATCGCCCAGGCGGGGGGTCCGTCGATTCCTGCTGGCGGCTTCGGTCCTCGTATCCATCACACAGATCCACACCCAGCAGCGACGCTGCGCTGCGCCTTAACATCTACCGGGTGATTCCTCAGGAGTACCACGAATTCTTCGTTGCGACGGCCGGAGCGAGTCGACGTTTCGGTCCGCGAGCAGGCCGTCAAGGGAGAATCGGCTAGCGAGTTCGTGGTCAAGATCGCCGCGGTCAAAGTCCCACAACGCGGAGACCGTCTGCGCGGCACAGATCCGATTGGTGCCGATGACGCCGCGCGCGCTCCTTTCATCCAACCGGTGCGATACCGACCTACTTGCCTATACCCCCACCGGTATGTGTACACTTCCAACTTATACCCCCGGGGGTGTATCAGATCGCTCCACACACACCGGAAGGAACCCCGTGAAGGCATCGCCACCAGCTACCGTGACTGCGGTAGAACTGAAAGATCTGCTCGAATCGGGTACTCCTCCTCGACTGCTCGACGTGCGCACTGCCAGCGAGTTCGAGACGGTGCACATTCCCGGCGCCTACAACGTCCCGTTGGATCTCTTACGCGAGCATCGCCGCGAGATTGCCACTCGTCTCGACGAAGACGTCGTCTTGGTATGCCGCTCGGGTCAGCGGGCCACCCACGCAGACGCGTCGTTGCGTGGGGTCGGTCTGGCCAATGTGCGCGTGCTCGACGGCGGCATAATCGATTGGGAGAAAACCGGTTTCGCCGTAAAGCGGGGCGCCCAACGCTGGGCTCTTGACCGGCAGGTGCGCCTGGTCGCCGGTTCCATCGTGCTATCAAGCGTCATTGGCAGCAGAGCCGTTCCCCGGCTCAAATGGCTGGCAGCCCTCATCGGCGGTGGACTGACCATCGCGGCGCTGACCAACACCTGCGCGATGGGGATGGCGCTCGCCCGGTTGCCCTACAACCGGGGCGCGTCCTGCGACCCACAAACGATCCTCGCCCAGCTCAAGGACTCCACGAGCTCGTGACCGTTGCGATTGCCCTTGCTCTTGGCGCCGTCATCGGCGTCGTGCTTGGGCTGCTCGGGGGCGGCGGATCGATCCTGGCCGTTCCTGCGCTGGTCTACGGGGTCGGTCTCGACCTACAGCAAGCGATCCCGGTGTCGCTGGTCGTGATCGGGATCGCCGCGGCGGTCGGTGCGGTTCCGAAACTGCGTGCCCGCCAAGTCGAATGGCGCCTCTCTGCGGTCTTCTCCGCGGCGGGCATACCGGCCACCTTCGTCGGCGGCGCAGTGGGACGCCTGCTGCCGGATACCGTGCTGATGATCGGGTTCGCCGCGGTGATGGTCGTGGCGGGTATCCGGATGCTCGCCGACCCCGGCAACGGCGGAACTGCATGCAAGACAGGAAATTCCGGAATCAACTGGCGGCGATGCGCCGCCTTCTCGATTCCCGCCGGGTTCGCAGTCGGTCTCCTGACCGGCCTGTTCGGCATCGGCGGCGGCTTCCTCATCATCCCCGCGCTAGTTGTGCTGCTGGGCGTGGACATGCCGATCGCGGTGGGCACCTCGCTGATCATCATCATGGTCAACTCAGCGGCCGGGCTCATTTCCCACCTGGGCGTAGCCCCAATCGACTGGACGATCACCGCCGCCTTCGCCAGCGCCGCCACCCTTGGTGCGCTCATTGCCGGCTACGTCGGCACCCGTCTCGACACCGGTCGGCTCCGACGATGGTTCGCCTACCTGATCGTCGCGGTCGCCGTCTACGTGTTGTTCGACACCGCGGTCCTGCACTGAAAATCACAGAACCACAACGATTTACAGAAAGGCCCCAACAATGGACGTGTCAATCATCGAAACCTCGAGCCTGGGCGACCGAAGCTATCTGATCAGCGAAGCCGGCGCAGCGGTGGTGGTGGATCCCCAACGCGACATCGACCGAGTGTTATCGCTGGCCGACGACCTGGGCGTGCGGATCACCCACGTGCTGGAGACCCACATCCACAACGACTACGTGACCGGTGGTTTGGAGCTTTCCCAGACCGTCCGCGCACAATACGTTGTTCCAGGCTCCGACGATCTCGGATACGACCGGCGGGCCGTTGACGACGGCGACATCATCGATGCCGGCCCCATCCAATTGCAGGTCATGCACACCCCGGGCCACACCCATCATCACGTCAGCTACATCCTGCGCGATTCCACCGGCGCGACCGTTGGCGTCTTCACCGGCGGATCGATGCTGTTCGGAACGACGGGGCGCACTGACCTCGTCGGGCAGGAACACACCCTCGAACTGACCCACGCGCAGTACCAGTCGGTGAATCGCCTGGCCGCTGAACTTCCCGCCGGCACCCATGTCTACCCCACACACGGGTTCGGAAGCTTCTGCGCGGCAACACCGTCAAAGGGAGACGGCTCCACAGTCGGACAACAGCAGCACAGCAACCCGGCGCTAATCCAAGACGAGCAGAGCTACGTCGATCAACTCCTCGCCGGACTCGCGGCCTATCCCGCCTACTACGCACACATGGGCGTCATCAACCGGAACGGACCGCGCCCCGTCGATCTGTCCATGCCCAAACCCGTTGACCCCGAAGAACTCCGCCGCCGAATCGAGGCTGGTGAATGGGTGGTCGACCTACGTGAGCGCACAGCGTTCGCCGCCGCCCACCTCGGCGGCACCTTCGGTTTCGAACTCTCAGGATCATTCGCCACCTATCTGGGCTGGCTCTACGAGTGGGGCGCACCCCTGACCCTCATCGGTGATGACCCAGACCAGATCGCCGACGCCCGAAGAGAACTCGTCCGCATCGGTATCGATGACCTCGCCGGCGCCGCGGTCGGCGAAATTCACACCCTGGTCGACAGCACCGAGCTGCGTTCCTACCGCGTCGCGAACTTTCATGCGCTCGCCAACGCCATCGACGACCCCGGCGTCCGCGTCCTAGATGTGCGCCAGGAAGCCGAGTACGCCGCGAGCCATATCAACGGGGCGGTCAACATCCCGCTGCACCAACTCGCCCAGCGGGCCGCCGACGTTCCCACCGGCAAGATCTGGATCCACTGCGGATCCGGCTATCGCGCATCCATTGCCGCGTCAATGATCGACCGATGCGAACGCACTGTCGTGCTGGTCAACGACCAGTTCGCCAACGCCCAAGCGCTCGGACTGGCGAAATGACCGCGACCGCCGCGGACCACCGACCCGATCGGAGGTCAAGCCAACGCGAGGAACAACTTCTCCAGCTCCGCCTCCGTCATCGGCGTGCCCCCGTCGGGTGTCTGTCCGATCAGGCATTCACGTAGCCCGGTCGCGACAATCTTGAAGCCCGCCTTGTCGAGGGCACGCGACACCGCCGCGAGTTGGGTCACCACGTCCTTACAGTCCCGACCCTGCTCGATCATCGAGATCACCCCGGCAAGCTGTCCGTGTGCGCGCCGCAGCCTATTCAGCACCACCGCGATGCTGTCGTCATCGCCGACCATGACCACTTCCTTTCGATGCCTTCGAAGCAATGGTACCCCAGGGGGTATATCGAGGTCGGGACACGCGGCGCCCAGCCGGGCGCATATTCGCGGCTGTGGCGATCGCCACAAGTTCGCCCGTCAAGTAGCTGGCAACTGCTAAAATTCGGCTGCACACGAAATTGCTTCCCGGTCGGTAGTCCGGACACGCGCCCTCAGAGTTCTGCTCGGTTGCGTCACATCCTCTGCGTTTGTGGGGGTCCCGGTGTGCTCCATCTGGAGTACCTATTTGAACCGGGAGAATTACTGTGACTGAACTTCGTACTGTCATCGCCGGCGGCGGCCTTGCCGGGATGACGTTGGCCCATTATCTGCACCGACGCGGTGTGGCCGTGACCGTCTACGAGCGCGACTCCGCGCTAGCCGCACGCGATCCCGGCTACCGCCTCCACATCAACTCCACCGGCACCTCGGCACTGCATGCCGCACTGGAGCCGCGGTTGTGGGCGCTGTTCCTTGCCGCCTCAGGTATGCCCCGCGACGACATGTTGCTGTTCGATGAACAGCTCAACCCCGGCCCTGTCCGCGACAAGCACGCGATGGCCGGCACCGGCGCACCGACCGATGACGTTCCCGAACACATGGTGATGTGCCGCTCGACACTGCGCCGAATCCTGCACATTGGCCTGGAGAACGCCGTGCATTTCGGCGTCAGCGTCACCGGATACCACAGCAACCCGGATGCCACGGTCACCGTGCATCTCGACAACGGAGACACCGTCGAGGCCGACGTGCTGATCGCTGCGGACGGAGTCAACTCCGCAGTGCGCGCACAACGGCTGCCGCAAGTCCAGGTCATCGATCTGGGCTCACGACACATCACCGCGAAGATCCCCCTTACGCCCGAAACCCAAGCACGACTGCCCAAGCAGATGTTCAACACGTTCTCGCTGGCGTTCAACGCCGAGCACGACGGGCTCACCTTCGGCCCACTGGAACGCACTGACCCGTACTCTCCGCTGGTCAAGGAACAGGACCAGGAATTCCAGGATGAGGTCAGCCAGAACTATGCGTTGAGCATCTTCAATTCATTGACCCACCGCATGCTTCCCGACAGCGAACTGTTCGCGGCCAGTCCCGCGAAGCTCAAGGCCTACACCCTGGACCGGGTAGCGTCGTGGCACCCTGGTCTGGTCGAGTCGGTTCGGCTCTGGGACACCGACACCGTGCAAGCGTTGACGTTGCGCAGCTGTATACCCACCGGCGCCTGGGAGCCCAGCAACGTCACCGTCATCGGTGACGCGATCCACGCCATGAGTTCGGCACTAGGGATCGGCGCGAACACCGCGCTGCGCGACGCCCACGTTCTCGGTGGCGAGCTCCTGGCGGTCACCCGCGGCGACAAGGCTCTGTTGGAGGGCATCGGTGAGTACGAAGAGGCCATGCGTGACTATGGCTTTACCGCGGTCCGGATGTCGGCGGCCGTCGGCGCGCAAGTGATCGGTCACCACGACCTCCTCGAATGATCGCAACGCAGACCTTATTCCAATGCGACCGAGGCCGACCTCGAAGAGGACCGTCCGTCATTTGGAGACAGAAGGCCGCCGCGCGTTGCGCCCGACGTAACCCTGGAAAGTCGCCCTGACCTGCTCAAATCGAGTGGAGCTAAGGGGACTCGAACCCCTGACCCCCACACTGCCAGGAGCGGGCGGAGCCGTGACCAGGCACGATAGATGCGTTTCGGGGCTGGAGGGGGCGTAGTCGAGGGGCCCACTGTCGTCACAGTTGTCGTCAAAACTGTCGTCACATCAAGCCACGCCAATCCGCGTCGGCCCGCCGAGATCCAAATAGGATGTGGTCGACAGGCAAACTAGACGAGGGCCCGCATGAACCTCATCGACCGCATCGCTGCGGCACTGGCCGATTCACAACTCCGGATTAACCCAACGGTCTTCGAAGACTGCACGACCGATCTGTTGCAGAACACATATCCGAATCTCGTGCCTATCAGAGGCGGATCCGACAGCGGACGTGACGCTGACGCACTCGAGCCACCAGGTACACCACCTGTGCGGATGGCGATAACTTCGTCGCGAACGTACGAAGGCGCTCGGAAGAACTTGCGCGCATCCATCAAATCGCTCAAAGACCATGAAATTCTCGGTAACCGCATCATTTCTGTGAGTTTGGCTGAACTAAACCAGAGCAAGCGCAAGAAGTTAGAAGAGCTGGCGAAGGACCATGGTTACATCCTTGAGTCGACGATCGATCGTGCATTCTTTGCTGACCGCCTAAGGCAAGTGGGCGAGTGGCGCGAGAAATTACTTTGCTTGCCAGGCGGGCCTTTCTCTTTATCTAAATATTCGATTCGAGGTGACTCTCCACACCGCGACTATGAACTGGTAGCCCGCGATGAAGAGATTGCGGATATACAAGATTTGCCCGACGATGTGCTCCTTTACGGCGTTCCGGGAGTTGGGAAGTCTGCGTTGCTTGAGAATATCCCCGGACTCTACTTCACAGACGGTAGCCCGCCAGTCGAAAGGCTAATGGACGACATATTAGCCACCGATCCGACGATTCTGGTTGTCGACGATGCTCCCCGCCGAACAGCTGTACTCGAAGATGTCCAACGTATCCGTCGTCAAGAATCGCTTTCATTTCGGATTATCGGCGTCAGCTGGCCGCATCAACGCGAAGCGTTGAAAACCCATATGACGGAAGCGGTTGAAATGCAGATCCTGCCGCTCATCCGCCCCGATATTGCGACGATCGCTCGGAACGCAGGGATTACGCGAGAATCCCTCATTGCAAGGATACTCGACCAGGCCCAAGGAAGGCCGGCGTGGGCTGCTCGACTCATCGATCTCCTTAAGAGTGAAGCCCAGTGGCGGACTGTTCACACAGGCGAAGCTATCCGTGGGGAGGTCTCTAGTTACCTGACGCGCTCGGGCTTGTCGCGGGAAGCCAAAGACCTACTAGCCGCAATCGCGATTCTCGGCACAGTGACCGAAAGTGAGATTGCAACCCTCGCCAAGCAACTAGAGATTCCACGATTAACAGCGATACATCTGGTCGACGACCTGGCTGTCGGCGGACTTCTTGATGTGAGCCAGCAGTGGACATTGGACGGAAATCGGGAGCATGCGTATGGCGTAGCTCCCCAGATTCTCGCGACCAGTATCGTGGTCGAGACCTTCTTCGGTACTGGGCCGGCAATTTTGCCCGTGCACGAATTCTTTGAAACGTGGCCTAAGAAGCAAACAGCAATCACGCTCCACTGCATCAGCGCTGCGCTGCTCGGGGAAGCAGTGGCCGACCCTGTAGCACGTTCTTTGTTCAACGAATTGGTAGGTAGCGGTGACGTGGGCGTCGGATCAGACATATTCCGCTACTACCTGCATTTGGGGCCGGATGAAGCACGGTATGCCATACAGACCTCTATCGAGGAATTCCACCTATCTGACGGCCAATCAGAGTTTCGACGCCAGGCATTGGTAGATTGCATTGCGACCTACTTCGCGGATGCGATACGTGACATGGGCTTCATCGCTATCAGCAAAGATGCGCTTGATTTTGCTGGTTCACTCGACGACGCGCAACTTGCGCAGAGGTTTATCTCTCAACTTATCGATGAGATCAGAAATGCGGCGATCCCCGATGGCTCCATTAATATGGAGCCACTGTTTGCGATATGGAATGCCGCTCAGACATGGTTTGCGTCGGACAGTGGTCCGTCAAATTCATACGTGTTGACAATACTTTTTTGCGAGCTTCTGAAACCGTCATTCGAAGTGAACAGAATAAGTCCAGAAGATTCTCGATTAGTGCGGCTCCTATCGGTTGTCCTGCCGTCAGAATATATGCGTGAACTTGCAGTGCGCGTTTGGTCTTCATACGCGGAGATGAACATACCGCGCGCTCACTCCGAGCTCAGGCTCATAGCTCGCCTTTTCAACACGTGGATGCAACTTGCGCGAGGATTTAGTCCCGCATTCGGTGGAACATTGTCACCAGACCAAATAAACGAGGCCAAGACCCTTGCTGCCGAGCTGGCCGATTACCTGATCGATCATGCGGGCCCCTATCCGGGAATTAGGGCTATTGTTAGGCGGCACTCTGGCGGGCTCGATCGTGATTACTCCGAACAAGATCCTCTCATCGTCGCAGTGTTTTTTGTCCCTGACGAAGACGCGGACTGGCACGACCGGATGGCGAAGCATGAGGAGCTGCTCAATCGCGAGGTACAAAACGCCTCGAATAATCTACTGGAGTTCGTAGATCGCCTTGCGGAATTGCGGCCGCATTTGGCTGATTTGGACCAACCTCTAACCAATCCATTGCACACAGTATTTCGGTTGATTTCGGAAAGCGATAGCGATCTACTGCCCCTGCTTCTCAGGGCTGTGGAAAACGGCATGTTTCCCGATGCAGGACCGCTTGTGAGTGTCACGTTGGCTCGACAGCAGGTAGAGGAAAACGTCGTCCTGGAACTACTCGCCGGTGAACAGACGCGGTCGTTTGTGGTGCAGTACGCCGTCAATGCGCCACCGTCGGACCGCTATGCGCGCTCTATCGTTGAAAGACTAATCCAAGACGACATAACTGAGCTGTACTTCACTCTTGGCGGCGGTAGCCTCCCGGCGACCATCGCAGAACAACTACTCGGTCACGCTGATGTTGCGGTTCGTGCAGCCACTGCCGCAGCGATCCTTCTGAGTACAAATGAGCCCTTAGAGTCCGCTCTGTCTCCGGATCTGGTTGTCCAAACTCGTGCAGCACTCATGGAGCTGGCTGTACCTTTGCGAGTTGGTAGACGGGGTCCGGGGGAATTCTTGGAGCGCCTTATCGCTGCCGCTCCCGACGTCTACGAGCATTTGGTTAGTGGGGCCATACAACCGTCGCCCGAAGAGGGCAGTATCTACCAAAGGCTGCGCGCGTTCGAAAATACGGCGCCGAAGCTCGACGTAGAGGCGAAGACGCGGCTACTTACTAGTTGTAAGCCGGGCACCCCGGAGGGGCGGCATACCCTAACAGTCCTGCGCGGCAACGATATTGAATGGATGGAATCATTACTCGTGGCCCAACTGGTCGACCCCGATGAGGTCCTATCAGCGTTCAACGGCTTTGGCGCGCCCGCTCCAGTGGAAGCATTGGCTCGATTGCTCGTGCCCAGGGGTGTAAATCCGTTGACGATAGCGGTGAAGGTGGAGCTCGGCAGCGGATGGGGCGAAGACCATGAGCGCTTAAGCGGTTATGTCGAACAGATGCGTGCTCTCGCCCAGTCTGACGAGGCCTCAATCGCTGCCGTTGGCGAGGCAGGCCTACGCCGGTACGAACCTCTCGCCGAGGCAGCCAGAATGAGCTATCGGGAAAATCAGGTGAGGGGGCGGTTGTAAGGCATGCCAAGCACCCAAGGCGTTGCCGGCGGACACTTGTCGCGGTGTCAGAAGTCGATCACTACGTCAGTCGACACATCGCGAATTAACTCCGCTACCAACAGAAGTCGTAATGACGCCGACGTCATCGACGAACACCGCCTGGTTCATCCGGCGAAGTTTCTCGGGAGTGGCTTTTCGCATAGAACTCGCCTGAAACCTGCGAGTCGGCAGCTCGGGGAAGGGCGAGCGCGGGCAGCTGAGCGTGACGCTGGGAAACGATTGTGAAGATGGCCGACGGAATCGATGTAGACCTGGCGAGCTGGTAGATGGATTGACCGATGGCGACGAATTGTTGTGCCAACATGCGCGGGAACGTGGATCGCCGGGGCGCCAATTTGGGGATCTTTTCGACTACCATTCGCGCAGCGACTGGCTCAGCAGCGAGATCGACGGCACCAAAAACAAGATCCGGCGTCCATATTTGCAGAGGGCGGCGACGTTCATCTCAACAACCGGTCCACGGCCGATTGGCCGTCGCCGATCTGTCGGTGCGCATGACGTGTTGTCCCGAGGTGGTCCCAAAAGGACGGCCGCGACGCGAGCCTGGTCCGCCCGGAGATGCTGACTTGGATCGGCTGCGGGAGCCCATAAATTGGGGCCCGCTCTAGAAACAGTGGAGCCCGGTCATTGGGGAGGCTGCCACCCCTTGAGGGTCGTCGGGCCAGCCGCCGCCGTGCGCGCATTACTTTTCGGTGCTGCTGTGGACCTGGTGAATCCATACGCTCGTTTCTATGGTTCCCCCGCTTCTTCTCAGAACCCCCCGAGGTCGCCCGCCGCGGTGGCAATGCTGGGTCCTCAATGCGCTGCATAACTTCGACCGCCGGACCATCGGAGACTGGGTAAGCCTGATGGTCAGCCACCTCCAGCGTCCTAATGGTCCGACGCCGATGGCGACGGCCCGCTACACCGTCCAGCTCATCCGCTACACAGCGGACCTCCGATCCGCGGCACAAACGCTGGCTGCCCACGGACATCCTGCCAGCCGCGAGCTCTTGGCTGATGCCACCCTTGACTTCGAATCGGCTCTCGACAACCTCTACTCTGCCCGCGACGCTCTACTGAAAGTCGCTGGCGCACAACGAGTCGCTAGCACCGATGAATAGGAGCCCGCCGCATACGCCGACTCCTGCAGCCAACAACTCAATGAGACACTGGCAAGCGTTCTGACTACCTCGCCGCTGATAGTGGGGCGGGCTGGGCTCGAACCCGCGAGAAATGGATTCGCATCTCATCGATCTCGGCAGCGGCCGGTGAGTTCCAGCTATTTCCCAGCGGCATAAGGGATTTGGACCAAATATAGTTCTCGACGAGTCCCCGGCAGATCCGACCGATTCTCATTCATACGCGATGAACAAGCGATGATCGAACTATGACGGCATCCGGCTACGGAACACGCGGCCTCCGCGGCGGGCCGGCCTCGCCTGCGCGATGCGGTTCCGCGGCCACCGGCATGACTTCCGGGCTGATTGCGCGCGGATGATGCACGACTCATGTGTCCAGTGCAGCGATCAGAAGTTCGCCGACCAGGTCGATGTCATCGCGAGTCGTTGATCGTCCTTCAGGTATTGATCTAATACGGCCCAAAGACCGCGCTGCGTTCGTGACGAACCACAATCTGACATGCAGTAGCGAGTCAGCTCGCAGCTGTCGATCTGCACTCGAAAGCTGTTGCCGCGCTGTCGCACCCGTCCTCCGATCAAGGGCCAGGCGCACAACGTCCAACAAGTCGCTAGCCTCTTTTTCGGCACCTCGATCCATGATGGATTGCAGTTTCATCGCGATGAGTGGCCCAGGCTGGGCGACCAGCACTGTAACCGGTGAAAGGCTATGTATGTGAAGTGTCATCGGGGATGCGGTGCAGGCAGCCCAGTTGTGAGCGAGTACGTGTAGGCGGCCCGTGGGGTCATCGGGAGGCTGGTCGAGCGCCGCGTCCGTGACGTCCAGGACGTCGATCTGAACACGTCCTGCCGGCGTTTTGACGAGCGCTCCAACGGGACCGCTCGGCTCCGCACCAGTGCCTATCAGGAGTTCGAGTCGCGACGATTCGTCGTTGCGCCGGCGGTCGACGGTATCCACGTCGCTCGTAGACCGATATGGGTTGCCGAGCTGACATATGACGGCAAGCCCTCCGATGAGAACGACCGGCCGCGATGCGAGGGCGGCCGCCACGGGGATCGCATGTACGAGCCGTTCCATCGCAGTACCAACAAGGTCGACGACCGGCGCAGACGCCGGGTTACCAGACACGTGCCCAGGGTTCGGGCGGGTTCCACTGGTCGAGGATTTCTCGACCGCGGCCAGGGTCCTGTGCCAAGTCCAACGCCACGAAGAGCGGCCTCGCAAGCGGCCAGTGATTGTCGAGAGTACTGGTGCCGCGGACGCGGTCGAGGCATGCCGCGGCGACGGGCGCGGCATGCAATGTTGCTGCGCGAGCGCTCGGATCAGCAGCCGGCCCCAGAACTTGTGTTGCGCGGCGGAGCGTCCGCATGTCTGGAACGTAGAAGTCTGGAGGATGGTCTTTGCGCGCACCAATTGGCGCACCGTAAATTGCCGCCGCCGTCGTATCGGTCAAGGCCCAACCTGCGGCGGCTTCGTCGTCGAGCCTTATGCGCAGCGCCTCGAGTAGCGGCCGATCCCGCATCGAAGGCAAAGAGCTTGCATCAGCGGAGGTCGATCGCCAGGCTGATGCAAGACTCCAGAACAGATCAGGGATCATCGGACGTTGAGCCGCGTCAACGAGACTCGCGCTGCGCAGGCGAGCTAGCACCTCGGAAACCGTACTTGGCGCCCTCCCAATTCGAGATGCGAGCGATCGCACGCCGACAGAGTCAGTGGGGTTCAAGAGCAGCTCCACAGATACTTCCAGGCCTGCTCGCCCGCCGAAGGGGTCGGTCGACGCCGTGTGCCCGCGTAGCGGCTGAATATCGGCGTGAATGTAGGTCCCTGGTGCCGCGACGTGCAGCTGGCCCCGCAGATCCAGCCAACCCCAGCCGGCGTCCTGCAAGATTGCCCGTGCGGCCTCGGTCACCCGGTCGGCGACAAGAACTCCCACCACGGGCTCACCTTCTACGATTTCCAGGCGACGTAAGTCGTGGGCGTATCGCTCGAGTTGGCGCGGTAGCCCATCCGGCGAAGCGAGCGTCCGATATTTGGCTTCGATGAGAATTTTTCGACCGTCAGGCGTCTGTACCTCGATGTCGGCATGGCTATCAGGCAACTCGGCGAGCCGCGCCTCTAAGCCCACGGCTTGCAACGCGTCCACTAGCGCCAGCTCGGCTTCGGACCCCAGCATGACAACCATTGTGCCCCACATTCGGTGTTCGGTCAATATCGAACACCGGACAGACGGCATAAAATACCTGGCTGGTCCGATTTGTTGGGTGTTCGGTACTGACCGAACGCCCAACACGCGCACCCGCCCTGCCTGAGGATGCGGAGCGCACCGCCCGGTGCGCGCTCACGCGGTGGCCGTGAGGCCCCCGAAATCGATGCCGTTGGTCGCGGAACAGACCGCCCCACCTCAGACCACGCGCACCTCATGTGCAATCTGTGGTTGTAGTTGCACATGGAGTGTGCGCGCTGTCAGACTCTAACGTGTGGCACTGACTGCGCTCGAACTCAAGCTCCTCCGGATGCTGCGGCGATCGGCCGAACCGTTAAGCGGCCGACAGGTGGCCGATATCGCAGGTGTTGCGCCCAACACCGCGAACCGGGCGCTCAAGGCCCTCCAGGAGCGCGAGCTGGTCGCCGCCAAAAAGGAGGGGCGTGCGACTCTCTGGACCACAACCGCGGACGTGGCCGGGCTCGCAGAACTGGAGGGGTCGGCGCAGGAACGAGTAGCTCTCGTGGTCACTGCGGTCGAACTCGAGCACACCGAGGTCCGCAACCGCCTGGTGAACACCAAACGTTTTCGGGTGGGCGACATTTGGATGGTGCGTGGCGAGGTGCCCGGTGACCACATCGACTGGACCATTTACCTCGCCCGCGCCGGGATGGGGAACGCGACGTCGGCCGCGCTCGTTGGACTCGCCGCCCGAGAGCTGCACGCGAACCTCGTCGCATTCGTCGGCACGGCCGCTGGCCTGAAGCCGGACGACCAGCGCCACCTCGACGTCGTGGTCGCGAGCCGGATCCACAACCCGTATGCGGGCAAGCAGGTGCCTGACGGGTCCGGGTCGAAGCTCCTCGGCCGCGACAAGACCTATACCGTGCCAGCGCCGCTCGTCGCGGTCGTGAACGCGTGTATCGCCGACAGCGAATGGACCTCGTCGACCCGCAGTCAGCATTACAACGTCAAGCACCCGCATGCATTCGTCGCACCGATCGTGTCGGTCGAGGCTGTACAGGCTGACCCGAAGGGTCCCGTGCTACAGGAGATCCTCAACCGGTTCCAAGACGCGGCGGCGCTGGACATGGAGTCGTTCGGCCTCGCGGCCGGATCAGATATCCACGACCTCCCGGTCCTGGCCGTGCGCGGCATTTCGGACTTCATCGGCGATAAGTCCGAGACCGGAAACGACGACCAGCAGCCGATTGCTGCCAGGCACGCTGCAGGCCTGCTATGCGACATTCTGGCCTTCGGTCACCCCGAGGACTTCAAGCGGGGAAGGCACACGCCTTCGTCTCTGGATCCCTCCGGCGATCAGGCGGACGTTCCGGTGGTAGCACTGCCTGGAGCGGTCCAGATCTGGATGGACCGCCTAGAGCGCCGCTCGTCTATTCGCGCGAGCGCGGCGCAGGACGCCACCACCGAGATGCGCGCCTCGGGCGTCACCCCCGCCACGTGGCTCAGCCGCGCCCTGCACCGGCCTCCCGTTTGGCTGCGCGAAGACGATACCGGTGATGGCTGGGCGCTTGTCGCATCGCTCGCGTCGTTGTCCGGGTCGAAGGTCGTGTGGCGTGCCTTCGAGAACGCCGCCGACGCCGCGAGAGCCATCGGCGACCTGGACGCGAGCGCATACTTCACGCTGGCCGCGAGGCTCGAGCGCGTCGGCAAGGACCCCGCTGTCGATGATGGTGATGACGCGGAGAGTCCTGATCCGTCTGCCCTGGGCGACTTCGACGATGATGTCCTCGCCCGACTCGGTCCTGTCATCGAAGTCTTCCGTGCAGTCCTGGAGAAGGACCTATCGAAGACGAAGGCGAATGCGGAGGCCGCGCTCGCCTCCCTCGGACTTACCGACCAGACCGGCGTGCTTCGCGCACCAGCCGAAACCGCACGAATCGTCGACTTCGACCCGGAGCTGCGGGATTTGGTCGCCGCGACCGTGCTCCGCCAGCTCGCTCAGATCATGCTGGCGCCGGGTGCAGCGGACCGTCTCGGCGTCCAGTCCGGCCTCGCGGCACGTACTTTGCGCGGCAACCCTGTGACCCGCGACCTGGCCGACGACGGTATGCGGCTCGCGCAGTGGGGCGTCGCATTGCGCCCGAGTGCCGAGGGAACCCGCCTGACACTCGCTCAGACGACGCTCGCCGTGCTGGTCTCAATGACCGCCCGCAAGGCAGCGGACGTCAACGATGAGATCTCACGTCGCGCCAGGCATGTGGAGACCGAAGCGATGCTGGTACGGGAAACGTTGCGCGACTGGGGGGGCCCCTCGGGGAGCGCCCTCGCTGTCGCCGCGCGTGCGCGGTCCATTCAGGGCGACTTCATTGGCGCGCTTCGCCTGCTGCTGCCAGCACCCGATGGCGTCGCATCACAGCAGGAAGCGCGGCACCCGGAGGTAGTTCGCCTCGGCGCGTACATTGCACAGGTCACTGGCAACGACGAGCTCGCCCTTGAGCTCGCCGCAAAGAACACCAACAAGGTCGAGGCAGAACTCATGCGTGCCGCTGTCCTCGGACGCCGCCCGCAAATGGCCTCCGAAGCCAAGACAGCGCTTTTTACCGCACTTGCGGAGTCGAAGGGCGACCACGACGACTTCCAGGCCCTCATGGCGCTGTCGCGGAGGTTCAACTCGCTCAGCGAAACCGAGCAAGCCACGGTCACCACGCATATAGAAAGCCTTAAGAAGCTTGACCCCGAACTCGCCGAAGTGATGCGCGCGCGCGTTCTTATCAGTCAGGGCGACGCCGAAGGGGCACTGCGGTGCGTGCGTGGCCTCGAACGCAATGAACTCGCCTTGGAAGCCCATGCCGATGCTCTCGTCGCTAGCAACCGGGCTGAGGAAGCCGCGCGACTGATGTTCGAGGAGGGAATGTCGCGTGGGGATATTCCGCTGGCGACCGAAGCCCTCGAGCTGGCGATGGACAACGGGGTAGTTGATATCGCCCGTGAGATCGCGCTCAACCTGTTGGGCCACGATGACGGCAAGCCGGTACGACTGAAATCGCTGCGCGCACTCCAGCGAATTGCCCGCAACGAATTCAACTGGTCCGACGTCGCAACCCGCACCGACCAAGTCATCCAGGAGCTGCGCGACAACAACCTGCCGGTACCCGAGGCCGACCACTGGCGGCTCGCCGAGGCACTATTTTTCCAGGAAAAGTTCGAAAAGGCACTCACCGTGCTCCTCGAAGCGCCCGCGCTCAGCTTCACGGAACGTGAGAGAGCACAGCTATTCCTCACCATCGTTTGGCACGCCATCGACCAGCAGCGTGGACGCGCCAGCGTTCGTACTGGCCCCGCCGTGGCAGACCTCAGCGATCCCAAGCTCTACACGATGTTCACGCGCGCCGCCGCAGACTGGGCCCACGATGAGCAGATCGCCGCCGCTGCCATGTCGGTCGTGCTCACCGCGCCCGACTCGAGCTTCAGCGACGCCCAGGTCGCCGACTTCCGTGACTACGCAGAGAAGTACTTCGAAAAGCATGGCGAGGACGCCTCGATCACGCGCCTCAGCATCGAAGATGACAACCTCGAACCACTCTTCGAGTTCCTTCGTGCCGACGAAGCCCGCCAGCAGGCACTCGAAGAACTCTCCCGCGAGGTGCGGGCCGGCCGCTTCCCGCTCGCGGTGCTCACCGAGGCTGCGGGCCGCACAACCACCGAGAGCCTCATCCGCCGCGACCTCGGCTACATCATCGCCGTTGACGACGATGCCGGACTCGGTGAGCAGACAGCACGTAAAACCCTTGGCGGCCGAGCGGTCATCGACATCACCGCCCTCGTTGTCGCCCCCTGGACGGGTCAAACGTTCAAGAAACTCGCCGCGAACTTCGATGCGGTCATCTTTCCCTCCTCGCTCCGCGAAGACATCACCCGAGCTCGCAGCAGCCTCGCGATGAAATCGTCTGCAACCCTGCGCTGGGACATCCGTGCACAACGCCCCGTTATAAGCGAAACGTCGGCCGAAGAAGCTAATGCATATGCCGACGCCGTTGAGCAGGTCTGGGCCGACGCCCAGCGCCTGCAGATTGCACCTGTCACCGAGACCACCCCCCGCGACCGGTGGCTCAGCGCGATCACTGCCGCCCAAGAGCTTGGCCTTCCAGTCTGGGCCGACGACGTCGCCATCCGCCGATTCGCTCGCGCCATGGGTGTGCCCACTTTTGGGTCATTCGACCTCATCCGCGCACTCGACACTGATGCAAACGTCACCGCCGCCATCGCAGCATTCCGGGATAGCAAGGTCGTCGACCTG
Source organism: Mycolicibacterium moriokaense (assembly GCF_003201655.1). Lineage (GTDB taxonomy): Bacteria > Actinomycetota > Actinomycetes > Mycobacteriales > Mycobacteriaceae > Mycobacterium > Mycobacterium moriokaense_A. The sequence continues at coordinate 39,543 of NZ_QJJU01000011.1, read as the reverse complement.
CCGATCGATAAGCCCTGGCATAGCCTCGCCGACCAAGCCGGGTGGAGCGTCGACAGTCCTTTCGCCATCGCCATCTCGCGGCCCGCCCCCTGGCGCGACATCCCGGAGGCCTTTACCCAGTTCCGGTCCCTGATCCGACTGCGCCCCAAGGATATGGCCCCCGAGACGACCGCCATCTGGACACACCTAGCCGCCAACGGCCTGGCGCTTGCCACCGAGCCGGCAGCTCGTCCCAAGGTCGTGTCCGCACTGCTGGCATGGGTTATCTCGTTCGCGGACCCGTTCTTCACCGCGGTCCGCGTAGGCGCCGAGGCAGTCGACGACGCCGACGTGCCTGCGGACGGGGGGCGGGTTACCGGGCACATCGTCACCGCAGCCGATGCCCTCCGCGACCAGTACTATCCCTTAGCTGACGCCATCGCCTTACTCGTCGACATACTGTGCCGCGGTCTGCTCTATTCAGTCGGGCCGCAAGCCACGAGCCGGATTGTCGCGGCCCTCCTAAAGCGTCTCGACCGCGACACCGGGAGCCGCGTGTTCGCAGCCTATATCCAGTCGGCAGCGAAGTAAGCCGCCAGACCGCAGGTGATAGAGCAGGCCGGACGCCGGGCGGCACCGTCGGCGGTTGTGATCGCGCGTCCTTTCGCTTCGGACGGACTCAGGCTCGATGCGCGTCTTGGCGGCCAACGCTCGGCCTGCAGGTCACTTCGGCAGTTCTCGCGGGCGGGTATGGTGTGGGCACTTGAGAACCCGAACTCGGGCATCGTCGAGGCCGACGAAATGGATTTCCAGCGATGCCTCGAAGTTCAGCTGCCATATCTCGGTCCGGTCGAAGGACATTTCACGGACTGGAACCCGCTGACCCAGCGATCGGCATTGATCCCTCACGACATTGCCGCGGACGATCCCCGGCAGTTCCGTAACGTCCTGGTCCACTAGTGGGATCTGGAGGCGTACCTTCAAAGACGATTCTGTTGCAGGCAACCAGCTAATGGGGTCATGAAAAGCGCTCGCGCTAGTCAGGGGATAAATGTGGTCGAACGGCGGGAATCCCTAGTACGGGACGAGGCAGCCACATGCCCGGACCGAGGCGAAGAAAGATTCGAGCGCCCCGTCCTACCGATCCAGGACTTTACCGTTGCGATCCACCTCGCAGCGGTAAAGAAAGAGACAGAGGTAACGGCAAAGGCAAAGGCAAAGACTCAACCAGAGATAGCTCCCGACAACGATCCCGTAGAGTCAAGATATGCATTAAGTTCATACGAGCGGGACATGCTCTCTTATGCCTATCGCAACAACCCACCTTTTAACACAGCTACAATGACGTTGCCCGATAATGTGCGCGTTGAAATCGGCTTCCCAGAGGAAACTTCGTATCACTCCGAACAGAAGGACTGGATTTCCGTATGCCCAGTCGACAGGCCCAAGCCGCCGCCCCGTCGAACCGTCCGTTTAAAGGTCGCGTTCACCGAGTTCGCCGATGCCTCGCTGTTTATTCTTCACCTCATATTTTACCCGTTTCTCGAATTGATAGACTCTGACACGCCGACCGAGTACCGATTAGACGAGTACGAACTGATAAAGCTGATCAAATTGTGGGAGGGTGGAGAGGGCCAGCCGAATCCGGGCTCGGAAGAAGAGGAAAGCGAAACCATCAAAGAAAAAATTCCCCACTTCTTCATCGGAAACGTCGGCCCGCTTTCTTTGGATCGGCTAATTGACAAGGTGTTCAAGGGTAAGTTTGAGCTTTGCACACACCCGGTAAGGTCCGCTGCCATCGTCCCGACGTCCTTACCCTCGACATCGCCAAGCGGGACAATGCCTGGCAGAGACCCGTACGTTGGAACTCGCGTCGGCACCGTGGAGGTAGTGCTCTCGCCGGACAACGCTGCGCAGGGCGGGCACGTTCCTCAGGACACGGACGCATCGCCGGCGGGGGACGCGAAAGACGGGGACGATGAGCAGGCTCATTGGTTTTTTGACGAGTTACGGTCGATCAAGGACGACCGGTCGGCGTTCGAGAAAAAGTGGCGCTCCCCCGATCTGGAGGACAAACGTTGGCGTCAGCTCGTCGCCGTAGGGGGCCTGGTGCAGGGGCTCTTGGACTTCGACAGGATCGATTCCAACGAGCTGGCCGATGTCTTCGAAGGCTTCGCGGAGGACCACCGGTGCATATATGTAAAAGGGTTAAGCGTCACGGGCTTCCACAAGGGCACGCTCCTTAAAATCAGCGCCGGCACGACAGATGCCGGCGTCAAACACGAATCTGGCTCGGACAGTCTGACGTCTGACTCGGACGATCGTACGTCGCCAGTAAGACTCGATCCGTACCTGTTGGTTCCCCATGCTCTCCTTCTACTTAACGACGAACTTCTCAGGAGGTCGGGGCAGTGTTCGGATGATCTTGCCGGTGTTCGAGGCACTATTTGGCGGGATCGCCTTCGCGACCCCGACCTGAGGATCAAAAACACGCAAGAGCTGGTAAACGAACAACGCAAGTTACTTAGTCAGCTAAGCCTTAACGTCTTCAATTACGTGAGCGAGCGAACATTATTTAGCGCCGGGCAAGAGATTCGTGGTTTCGACGATCGTACCAGGGAAATGCACCAACGCTTGTCCGAGGACTCTCAGCAGCTGGAGGCTCGCCTCAATCGGCAAAACACCTACGGTACTGTCTCGGCGATCGTTTTCGCCGTAGTGGGCGCTCTCATCGGTATTATTGGGCACGTGCTTGTACCGGTGAGCCTAGCAGTTATTGTTGGCGTTGCCGGGATCTTCCTCGTCGTACGTATGTTGTCATGAGATTTTCGGGCCCACCCGACGTGGAGACACAGAACGTGAGCGGTTTCCACGTGTGTCGCTATGAATTGCATTGTGGTCACGTGCCAGCCCGGTTCAGTGGTCGGGTGCCGGCGTCGTCACTTGATACCAGATGCTCCTAATGGGCGGCAACGGCTTTGGTAGTCGTTGGACCACTTGACCCCCAGGAAGTAGCGGCAACAAGTTTTTTTCAGGTCGCCACGGGCTTTTCGCCGCCAGGGGCGTGGTGTGTGACGTTGGCGGAGGTGGAGCGCGTTCATCATCGCGCATAACGTGCGGTCCCAACTGGTCCCCAAAATCAAGAGCTGGTAACAGTGCGTGCTCAAGAGGTGCGAGTTAGTCCGTGACATCTCTGCACAGCTGGTTGTTTGAGTCCTGCTAGGACAATCTGACGGGCAGCGACTGGACGGCGACGCCGACGGCGGCCGCGGGCCCGGCGCTCATCCACGTGGGTTCGCCGGTGATCTCGATGACGTCGAAACGGCGCAGCAGTGCGCCGATCATCACCCTTAGTTCGGTGCGGGCGAAGCTTGCGCCGAGGCAGAAGTGCGGCCCGCCGCCGCCGAACGCAACGTGTGGATTTGGTGATCGGTGGATGTCGAAGCGGAAGGGATCGGCGAACACTTCTTTGTCGCGGTTCGCGGAGGGGTAGAACAGCCCGACGCGGTCGCCGGGCCGCAGTTGCTGGGCGCCGAGTTCGATGTCGCGGGTCACGGTGCGGCCGAAGCAGATTACCGGGCTCGACCACCGCAGGACTTCCTCGGCTGCGGTTGGAAGCAGTGTGGGATTCTCCCGGAGCTCCGCCATCTGGTCACGGTGGTCCAGCAGGGCCATCAGCCCTTGGGCTAGCGCGTTGCGAGTGGTCTCACTGCCGCCGAAGGTCAACGCCATGAAGAACAGATCGAGCTCGAACTCGTCGAGCTCCCCGGTGGCGAGGATCGACCACACATCGTCGGTCGGGTTCCTCCGCTTTTCTGCACTCAATTCGTGCGCGTAGGTGAACAGAGCGGCTTCGGCTTTCCGTTGGTCGTCTGCGGCGATCTCCTGGAACGGATCAGTTGCTCGCATGATGAGATCGGTGAGTCGAAAGACCTCGGGGCGGTCAAGTTCGGAAATGCCAACGATGTCGGCGATAACGTGCATGGGCAGTTGGTAGGCGATATCCGGCACGAAGTCGAGTTCACCGCGTGCCGCGGCATCATCGAGGATCTGCTCGGTGCGAGCCTGGATCTGCTCCTCGAGGCGCCCGACCATCCGGGGTGTGAAGCCAGCGCTGATGAGCCGCCGGATCTGGTTGTACTCCGGCGGGTCCTTCGTGACGAACATGACGCCTCGACGCTCCGGCGGGAATGGCACGATCGTGGTGCCATCGTGCACGGAAAACGTCTCCCAGTCGCGATTGGCCTGTTCGATCTCGCGATGACCGAGCACCGCCCAGAACTCAATGTCGCGCCCGTAGGAGGGCACGTGGGTCCGGGGATGCCACAGGACCGGTCCCACCTCGCGGAGCTCCGCGTATAGCTCATGCGGCATCCCGTTTCGGTAAAGGGAGGGGTCCAGGAGGTCGAGATCGAGCACCTCGGTGGCGGCCATGCGTTCCTCCCGAGCCCGTGGGCCATGGTGCGCTCGGAAGACGGCTAATCCGGTGCGCGCTCTTCCGCCTATAGGTTAGCTGCGATGACGTTGAGAATAACGTCTGCGCACGCTGAAGGCGGCTCGAATCAGTCACATATTTCGCGGGATGTGCGCCCGCGGATCCGCCAGGAGACGAACGGTCGCGACTTAGCATGAGCTGATACGAGCTGGAACGCCAGAGGGTCGGTAACGACGTGTCGCTAAAGTGTGTTGTCCTGCAATATAACTCGCATCGGTTAGCTGGTAATGGTGCGTGTCAACCGGTGCGAGCTCCGGCCAAGGGAGTCGCGACGGTGCACTGCGCTAGGGCCGAACGAATGGGGACATGTCGAAGTACTCGCGCCACGCGGCGATGCGGCCGTCCTGTATCTCGAACGCGGCCCCGACGGCGGTCTCCATCTCTCGACCGCGGAGCGAAAAGCGGTCGGTCCGCTCATGCATAACGATCTCGCCGTCCGACACCTGTCGATGAACCTCACCGCGGACGCCACCTTCTTCTAACCGCAGCCACTCGGTCAGTGCCTTGCGGATCGCAATCTTCCCAACCGCCGCTTTCATCGGCATCGGATGCCATACCGCGTCGTCAGTAAAGAAGTCGAGCAACTCGGCGACGTCACCCCGTTCCCACGCCCCGACGAACCGGTTGATGACGGTCTCAGCATCACTGGCCATGGGCTCACCTCGGTCTTCTGCGGTGTTGCAAGGAGCATAGATGGGCGGCTTCGGGCACATGATCAAAGTCGCGACGGTCGGGAACCAGCAACGTCACCACACAAACGTGACGAACCAGCCGGTGAGGGTTTCGATTGACGGGCGCGCGCGACGGCGAGCCGGTTCCACCCCCACCGTGAATGCATGACCACAGACATGCCAGTCGAGGCCCGTTTCGATGTATCGCCTGTAGGTTGATGCGGATACTCGGTACCAGATGCTCATTGGTGCGGCAACGGGTTTGGTAGTCGTTGGACCACTTGATACCAGATGCTCCTATGTTGTGCCAAGGGTTTTGGCGCTTGTTGGTGGTGGTTGGAGGGCGTGGAAGACTTCGCGGGCGATGTAGCGCTTGAGACAGCGCATCACTTCGTTCTTGGATTTCCCTTCGGCAGTGCGCCGTGCCATGTAGTCGCGGGTGGGTTGGTGGCGGCGTAGCCGTACCACCAGGATGACGTGTAGGGCTCGGTTGGCATCTCGGTCGCCGCCGCGGTTGAGTCGGTGGCGGATGGTCTTGCCGCTGGAAGCTTCCACCGGACACACTCCGCATAGCTTGGCGAAGGCGGCTTCGTTGGGGAGGCGGGCAGGGTTATCGCCAAGGGCAGACATCAGGGTGGCCGCGGTGTCGGGGCCCACGCCGTAGACGGCGCGCAGCCGTGGTGCGGCGGTGGCGGTGATGGTGTCGATGTGGTGTTCAAGCCGGGCGGCTTCGGCGTCTAACTCGCGGCAGCGCGCGGCCAGCGAGCGGATCGAGATCGTGATGGCTTCGGTTGGGGTGGTAGGGATGTCGGGTTCGGCAAGGTTCAAGCAGGCCTGTAGGAGCCGATCCTTGTAGAGCCCGGCTAGCTGTTCACGCAGCACCGCCGGCGCGGTCACCAAGAGACTCTGCAACGCGACGTAGGCCTTGGCGCGGGCGCGTACCACGCTGGTGCGCGCCACCCGCAGTACTCGCACCATCTCAGCAGCACCGTCGGCGGTCTTGGGCTCACCCAGCGCCTCGCCGGCCAACACCGCCGCGGCCGCCCCGGCGGCATCGGCGTCATCGGACTTGCCGTAGCGGGCCCGGTGCTGACGACTGGGACGGCTGACCTCACGCACCGCGATGCCCTCAGCGAGCAGATGGCGCGCCAGACCCGCCCCGTAGTGACCGGGGCCTTCGATACCGACTCGGACCAGCTGACCCAACGAGTGCGCCCAGGCCACGAAGCCGACGTAGCCGGCGCTGCTGGCCACTAACCGATAACTACCTAGCCGACGTCCCAGCCCGTCAACGGCATGGGCGACGTGGAATTGCTTATGCGTGTCGACACCCACAGTCACCTGTGGTTGGCTAGATACGGCGATGGTGGATTCCATTGCAGCCCTTCCTGTAACGGGAACTTTCGGGAGGGACAGAGCCGCCGGGCGGGGACGATACTGGTACGGGATGCTTGGTCGCGCTCCTATTAGGTCACTCCGTCCGGCGGTTCCGCGCCGAACCAGATGCAGTCGACGAATCTGGAAATTGAGGGCACACCAAATACACGTGGCCGGTAAAGAAACGAGTCAGACTGCACCGGTCCGGACGCGGACCCTACCGACGCACCTGCACTCAAAGACCCCAGAAACGCCGGTCCTCTTTTAATACCAGTACAGAAAGTTCTCACAGCGCCGGTCCGCGGACTTGCGCGGTGGTGCTCGTAGCGGCAGGGCTGGTTCGGTCCGTGGTGGCGGACGGGAGCGCCAGCGGACGGGAGCCGCCACGGCGCAGGTTTCAGTCGTGTGTCGTTGCGAGCAGGCCGATCAGCGTTCCGGCCGCGGCGCCGAGGTGGTTAAGGGCACCAAGTCCTTTTTCTTTTGTCGCCTGGGATGGTTGGCCAATGACGCCGGTGTCGGTGTAGGCGCTGATGCCGAGGGACGTCAGGTAACGACGATCGGGTGCGCTGTGGTCGGTGCTGTTCCAGCCATCGCGGACGTACGCCGGGTACGCGCCGAGCAGGATGGACGTTTCGAGTTCGCCGGCGTGCATGTCGTCGTGGTTGCCGCTGGTGATGCTTGCGGCGGTGCGGGCTTCAGCCCAGTCTTCGCGGCTCGGGTAGAGCCCGATACGGAGCGGACCGTGAACGTTGGCTTGTTGAGCGACGTTGGTCAGCACCGCGTTGCCACCGTGTGCGTTGATGATGATGAGCGCGGTGATCCCTTGCTGGACAAGGGATTCGGCGATATCGGCGATCACGGCGCACAGTGTGGTGGCGCTGATGCTGACAGTGCCGGGAAACGCTGCGTGTTCGTGGGAGCAGCCGTAGGTGATCGCGGGCAGCTGAAAAACGTTCTGATGGTGGTTCGCAACGGCGGCGGCGATCGCGGCGGCGATCAGGGTGTCGGTGACCAACGGCAAGTAGGGGCCGTGTTGTTCGAACGAGCCGACCGGCAGGACCGCGACGGCGGCGTGCGCCGTCCCGGCATCAGTGGTGGTCGCGGTGGGCAGGATCGGCGCGGTGTCGGTCACGGTGTGGTGTCTTCCTGTAGGACAGCGTTGATGCGGACACGCAGAGTGTGCAGGGGCAGGCTCTTGGTGGAGCGGGCGCGATCTCGCACGATCTTGCGGCATGTCCGCAGCTCATGACGGGCTCGGTCTGACGGTGCCGCCTGGTAGGCGCGGACGGCGGCTGGAAGGTGTTGGGCCGCCCCGTGGTAATCGCCCTGGCTGATGAAGGCGCGCAGCAGTCTGGTGGCGGCGACGGCGGAATCACAGCGTTGGGCAGCGGGCCACCGCCCGTCGTGGCGCAGGAGCAGCTCGGCGGCCTTGTCTGTATGACCGGTGGCGAGGTATCCGGCGGCGATTTCGGCGGCGACGTAGGCGCCGCTGGCGTAGACGGCGTGATCGTCGGGAATGGGGTCGATGTCGGCGAGGTCGAGGGCGTGCGCGGCGTGCTTGCGAAACGCCACGCGGTCGTGGTTGGCGAGCGCGGCTAACGCTTGTTGGCGCGCGATGCTGGCGGCAAGGCGTCCTACCGATTGCCCCCGAATCAATTGGGCGGCGTCGGCGGTCAGGTCGACCGCAAGCTCGGGGTCTTCGCGGACGACAATGTTGGAGCGGCGCATGAGGATCATCGCGCGCAGCGCGGGCTCCGCTGCGCGGAGGTGGTCGGCAGCTCGGATAGTGAGCTGCGCAGCGTTGGCGTAGTCGCCGCTGTCTTGGGCGATCCAGCCTCCCACTTCGGCGATTCTGCCAGCTGCACGACGAACGTCGTCACGTAGCGCGGCCGGGGCCACGTGGATGAGTTGTTCAATGGTGACAAGGTCACGATCAACAAGGTCGCGAGCGTGGGCCGGGCCGAAGATGTGTTCGGCCTGAATGTGGGCGGCCCGTTGCGCCAACAGAACGTCGACGACATCGGTGTCGACCGACATTTCCAGTAGCAGCGGGCGGGGCAGCGAAACATCGACACGCAGGCCGAATAGATGATCTTCATCGGCTTGTAATGCATGTGCCAGCAGTGACCGCCACATCGGCCCCGCTTTACCGCTCTTCTCGATTTCGACGATTTGTCGGCGCAACGTCTCTCGGTCGGACGGCCGATGGTTCTGGAGGATCCGTACTTTCTCGACTTCGGCGGCCAGGTCGTTCTGGCTCCAACCCCACCCCCGCCGCGCAGTCCGCAGCCGCTGCGCGGCTGTAGGACGGGAGAGGTCGGCGTCCGCCACCCACCAATTTTCCCCGACCAGCAGGACTGCTAGCGACGCTCATTTGCGCGTTGTCGGACTCACGTGGTCTCACTGCCTCTCACTTCCGGAGGCCCCCGGCCCGGTGGTGGTGTGGCTGTGCGGCCGAATCGGCCGTGAACCAAACCGTACAAAAACACAGGAGAACACGACGATGAAATTGCGGATTGATACAGCGGGGGTGTCGTTCATTTGCACCCGGGCACCGGAAGCACGGATCGCGTTCGACTCCGGCCAACAGAAGCTGGATCGGGAGACGGGTTTGCCGTTGTGGCAGGTCCAGGTGATGGCGTTGGACGCCTCTGGCGGGGACGTGATCGCAGTGACGGTCGCGGGCGACCCGAACCTGACAGTGGGCCAGCCCGTGCAGGTTGATGGTCTGGTGGCATTGCCGTGGAATCAGGAAGGCCGCAGCGGGATCGCCTTTCGAGCTGATGCGATCCGCGCCTCGGGCGCCCCGCTGGCCGGGGTCATCGCACCACCGCGGACCGTCACGCCCCCCAATACCCCCGCCGGCACGGGTAAGCCCGCCGCCTAAACCGGGTGGTTGACGGGTGAGCGCACACCGAGCCCCTGTGGTGCTGCGCTCACCCGCTCAACCCATCCCCTCGTCTGCAATCGTGCCTCACTCTCGGAAGGCTCCGTCATGGCCTCGACATCAAACCCGAACCCCACCAACAACTCCCACAACACCGGATCCGATATGGGCGACACCGTCATCGTGATCGTGGTGGCCCTGGCCAAAGCGGTCGCGGTGCTGGCGTGGTGGTCGGTGCTGTTCCCGATGATCAGCATCCCCACCCTGGCATGCGTCTGGTTGGGGTTGGTGTGCGGTCCGCTGTTTGGACTGCTGCTCGCCGTAGTGTCGGGTCTGGGGCTGGCGGCCTGGTCACACCTCTCGCCCCCATCGTTTCAGCAGTGGGTGACCCAACCGATACGCACCCGGTGGCGGATCTGGTGGGTCTACCGGCACCGCTGGACCGCGATCTGCGCCCTGCACTCTCTGACCGCGAAGCTCGACGACCGCACCCTCGTTCCAGCGCTGCGCTCAGTCACCCTCGGCGCCACCAGCGACGTCGCAGAGGTAGCGATTCTGACCGGGCAATCAGTGGCCGACTGGCAAAACAAATCAGCGGCCCTGGCCGAAGCATTGCGCGCCCGCCGAGTCACCATCCGCTCCATCAAACCCGGCACGATCGCCATCACCGCTCACCACGGTGACGCACTAGCCACCCCGATCCGACTACCTCGACCCGCACCCGACACGACCGTCGACCCGTCCACCCTCCGCGTCGGAGTCACCGATGCAGGCACGTGGTGGCGGCTGCCGGTGTTGGGCCAGCACATCCTGGTCGCCGGTGCGACCGGCGCCGGGAAGGGCTCGGTGCTGTGGTCGATCATCGCCGCACTGGCACCGGGTGTGTCGGCCGGCTGGGTGCGCCTACTGGTCATCGACCCCAAGGGCGGCATGGAATTCGGGCGCGGACACAGATTGTTCGCCGGGTTCGCTCACGACAACGCCGAGACCACCCTGGCTCTCTTGCGGGCCGCCACCACGGTGATGGCGCAGCGTGCGCAGCGGCTGCGGGGTCATACTCGCCTGCTCACCCCGACTACCGCCGAACCGTTGATCGTGCTGATCGTCGATGAAATCGCGTCGCTGACCGCCTACATCGGGGACCGCAAGACCCGCGCCGAGGCGGAGCAACTCTTGGGGCTGCTGCTGGCCCAGGGGCGCGCCGTCGGGGTGTCCGTGATCGCCGCGGTGCAAGATCCATCGAAAGACGTCCTGCCCATCCGGCAGTTGTTCTCCATCCGGGTGGGGCTGCGGATGACCGAATCCACCCAAACCAGCATGGTCCTCGGTGTCGCCGCCCGCGACGCCGGCGCGGTCTGCGACCAGATCCCGACCAGCACCCCCGGTCTCGGCTACGTGTGCGCCGACGGAACCAGTGAGCCAGTCCGGGTTCGGGCGTTCCACGTCACCGACCCCGACATCGACTACCTCGCCACCCACTTCCCGCCCAACACGCAGTCCGGCGGCACATCCCACACGGACAACAGCCAACCATGACACTCACCCCCAGAAACACCGCGGCCGCGGCGGTGACGATTCCGCACCTGCCTGGCCTTCCGACTGGCATCGACGCCACCGACGTGGTGGCGCAGATGGTGCGTCGCGTCGCCTCGCCCGGCTTCGAGTCCTGGTGGCGCAAAGCCGAGAACGTCGGGTTCTGCGCCAACCCCATCCACCTGAACAGCACCGACCCCTTCGGCCGCCAGCATCAGGTGTGGACTCGTTGCAACAACCGCCGCGCCGTCGTCTGCCCATCGTGCTCAGACCTCTATGCCCGCGACACCTGGCAACTCGTGCACGCCGGCCTACACGGCGGACACCACGACCTACCCACCACCGTCGCCGAGCACCCACAGATATTCGTCACATTGACCGCGCCCAGCTTCGGTGCCGTACACACCACCGGCGACGACCGGCACGGTAAGCACGCTCGTCGCTGTCACGATCCCGGCCGTCGCGGCGTCACTCGCTGTCGGCATGGAAAACCACTGTGGTGCAGCACCATCCACGATAGCGGTGACGCGCGCATCGGTCAGCCGTTGTGTGAGGAGTGCTACGACTACACCGGGCACGTCCTGTTCGGGTGGCACGCCCCCGAACTGTGGCGGCGCTTCACCATCAGCTTGCGCCGACTCCTGAACAGCCACCTACGCGCCAGGGGTGAGGCCGCCAACAGTGTGCGCATCAACTATGTAAAGGTCGCCGAACTGCAGCGTCGCGCGATCCCGCACTTTCACGCCGTCATCCGCCTCGACGCGCGACAGCAGCACGGCGAACCGCCCACACCACCGGACTCCTCGATCAGCGCGGGCGACGTGGCCATGCTCGTTCAGCGGGCCGCGCGTGCTGTCACGATCACCGTCATCGCGCGTGACAGCCCCGGCGACCGCGACGAACGAGTTCTGCGGTTCGGCACCCAAACCGACACGCAGCCACTGGAGCCGACCAGGGGCATCGGTGCCAGTGAGGTGGCTCCCCATCGGTCGGGCCGGTCGGTGGCGGCCTATTTGGCCAAGTACGTGACGAAATCGGTGGCCGAATTCGGTGTCGGCGTCCGACGCATGTCCCCATTAGCCATCGCGGAATTGGACGTCACCGCCCATGTGCGGGCCATCCTGACCACCATCACCGCCCTAGCGGCAGACTCCGCTTACCTCGGCATGGATCGCTGGCTGCACACCCTGGGGTATCGCGGACACGTCACCACCAAGTCGCGGCTGTTCTCCACCACCATGGGCGCCCTGCGCGCGCACCGAGCCACCTGGACCCGCCAACAACACGAAACCCAAGCCGCGACAGCCACGGACGTGGAACACCATCGTGTGACACCGACGATTGATGCGATCGAATGGGAATTCGATCGGGCCGGGCTGTGCGGCCTGGGCGAACGTGTCTTGATCCTGTCGGCCGCGCAGCGGATGATTGAACACCGCCACACCGTGCGCGAACACCTGCGCGCGCACGATCCACCCCTCACTCGGACTGCCTGACATGACGCGCGATTCGCGGCAGAACCTGGCGGACAACAGAATTCGATCTGCGAGCAGCGGCGTGAGGAGGGACCGGATGCACATCTCGCCAGAGGGTGAACTGATCACTGTGCAGGAGGCGGCGGATCGGCTCGCGGTCAGTCGATGGATGGTGTACCGATTGATCTGGGACCAACAGGTCGTATCGGTGCAGATCGGGCGTTGCCGCCGAATCGTCCGACAATCGTTCGACGACTATCTCGCCGGCTTGATCGAAGGAGCCGCATGATGGCTGCGCGCGGGAATACGAGACGTAACGCGAATGGCCAAGGTGGTGTCTATCTGCGAGCCGATGGCCGTTGGGAGGCAAAGGTCTTCGTTGATACACCGGACGGGAGACGAAAGCGGATCAGCGTGTATGGCGACAACCAGCGTGACGCTCTCGACGAACTGGGAAAAGTCCTGGATCAGCAGCGACGCGGCATACCAGTCGCAACCACCACTTTGACTGTGGCCGAATACATGACGTATTGGCTCCAACACATCGCAGAACCGAGTATCCGCCGCACGACGTACGCGACTTATGAAGGCGATGTGAGGTTGCACATCGTGCCGGGCATCGGCAAACGAAAGCTAAAAGCACTGCAGGCAACACATATCCGGGCATGGCTGAACCAACTGCGGACGATGTGTCAGTGCTGCGCCCAGGGCAAGGACTCCGGGCGACAAACGCCCAGATGCTGCGCGATGGACAACCCGCAGTGTTGCCGGGACGTTCTCTCGTCTAGTTCTATCCGACATATCCTCCGAGTCTTGCGGGCTGCCTTGCAGGACGCCGTCGACGAAGAGGTTCTCAGCCGAAACGTCGCGCGGCTCGTCCAACTCCGGGTTACCGACGAGCGCAGGGTTCGAAGCTTCACCCGTGCCGAGGCGCTTCGTTTTCTGGAGGCTGCGGAGAAGCACAGGCTCTACGCGCTGTGGGCGGTCGCACTAGCCATGGGGCTACGACGGGGCGAGGCCCTCGGGCTTGCCTGGGCAGATGTTGATCTCGATCACGCACGACTGACGATCCGACAGGCACTTCACCGCGTTGACGGCGAGCTCCGATTAGACCCGGTGAAGACCGAGGCCTCGATCGCCGTACTGCCGATACCGGCTCCGCTGGTGCCCATTCTGCGAGGGCACCGCACTCGGCAGCTTGAGGAACGGTTCGCGGCAGGCTCGCAGTGGCGCGAGACGGGGTTGGTTTTCACCACGGCGCACGGCGGTTTCGTGGAACCACGGAACGCGAACCGCATGTTCCACAGCCTGTGCAATAAGGCGAACGTGCCTCAGCTCCGCGTGCACGATCTACGGCATTCGTGTGCCACGCTGCTGTTCACGATGGGAGTCCCCCCGGCCACGGTGCAGCGGATCCTGCGACACAGTTCGATCACGGTCACCACTGGGACCTACGTCGAAGTAATCGAGGCAGTGCAGCGCGACGCACTGGACTCGATGGGCACCTTGTTCGAACGTACGGACGACGAGTCAGCCGGCCTACTGTCGTCAAAGAAGCTGCCGTTGTCGTCAAGATTGTCGTCAGACACTCGAAAATCGAGCCTTTAGAGCTGGACTTTCCCTGGTGGAGCTAAGGGGATTCGAACCCCTGACCCCCACACTGCCAGTGTGGTGCGCTACCAGCTGCGCCATAGCCCCGTGAAGTTGTGCTCATCGAAGGTACACCACCTGCGATTAGCGTTCAAAACAGCTGGTCACGGCAGTTCGCCACCGACCTCGGGGCCTAGCGCGCGGGCCGGAGTGTGCTCGGATGGCCGCTGCCGCGTCTCGGGAGCCAGCACCCAGCCGATCGCCGCGACGAGCAGGATCCCGCCGCTGATCACGAAGGCAGCCCCGAACGTGAAGTGCTGCGCGATCTCACCGACCGCGAGCGACCCGACGATCGCGCCGAAGTCAGCCATCATCTGGTAGGTCGCCACGGCGGTCCCGCCCCTCGCCTTGCTGCCGATGATGTCTGCGACGGCGGCCTGCTGCGGCGCCGTGAACATGCCCGCGGCCGCACCGGCCACCAGCGCTCCGGCCAGGAACAGCGTCAGCGACGAGGCAAGCCCCACCGCCACCGTCGCAACCCCGGACACCGAAAGGCCTACGATCAACAGCATGCGCCGGCCGATGCGATCCGACAGGTAGCCGCTGGGGATCACTGCGGCCACATTGCCAATTGCGAATGTCGCCAGAGCAAGCCCCGCGACGCGCGGGCCGCGATGCAGCACCTCGGTGACGAACAGCGGCACCAGCGCGATGCGCAACCCGAACACCGACCAGCCCGTCGCGAAGTTGGAGAACAGCGCCGAACAAAACGCCCTGTTGCCCAACGCAATTCGAAGGGTCAACGGCGGTTCGGCGTCCTCCGCTGGCGACGCCAGCGACGAGTGTCGCAGCCGCACGAACACCACCGCCGCTGCGACCAACAGTGCGACGCCGTAGATCGCGAACGGCGCCGACAATCCGAATCCCACAGTGAGGCTGCCGAGTAACGGCCCGCCGACCGAGCCGATCAGGAAGGCACTCGAGAACAGACCCGCCACGCGGCCGCGGGCATCCGGCGGAGAGATCCGGATCATCAGCCCGAACGAGGAGACGGTGAACATCGCGGACCCGAAGCCACCAAGCGACCGGAACAACAACAGCTGCCAATACGTCTGAGCGAAGGCGCATACGCCCGTCGACACCGCCACGATCAGGAGCCCGCTCAGATAGACCCGCCGCTCCCCTATCTTCTGGACGAACAGACCGCTCGCGGGCGCGAACACCAACCGCATCAGTGAGAAGGCGGTGATGACGAACGTCGCGGCGCTGACGCTCACGCCGAAGTCGCGGGCGTACTGCGGCAGGACAGGCGAAACAACGCCATAGCCGAGGGCGATCACCACGTTCGCGGTGATCAGCACCCAGACTTCGCTCGGGAGCTTCGGCTTCGCGTCAGCCGAACAGTCACCCTCCGCGACAGAACTCACGCTATGACTGTATTCACCACGTCTTTAGCCGCCTGCTGCACCTCCGCTAGATGCTCGGGCCCCTTGAACGACTCGGCGTAGATCTTGTACACGTCCTCGGTGCCCGACGGCCGGGCCGCGAACCACGCGTTCTCCGTCGTCACCTTCAAACCGCCCAGCGGCGCACCGTTGCCGGGCGCCGTGGTCAGCTTGGCGGTGATCGGCTCGCCCGCCAGTTCGGTCGCAGTCACCTGGTCCGGTGACAGCTTGGCCAGCCGGGCCTTCTGCTCCCGGTCGGCGGGCGCGTCGATGCGGGCATACGTTGGCGCACCGTACTTTTCGGCCAATTCCTCGTACCGCTGCGACGGCGTCTGGCCGGTCACCGCAAGAATCTCCGACGCCAGCAGCGCCATGATGATGCCGTCCTTGTCGGTGGTCCACGTCGACCCGTTGCGGCGCAGGAACGACGCGCCCGCGCTCTCCTCGCCACCGAAACCGATGGTGCCGCTGATCAATCCGTCGACGAACCACTTGAACCCAACCGGGACCTCAAGCAGTTTGCGGCCAAGCCCGGCGACCACCCGGTCGATGATCGACGAGCTGACTGCCGTCTTGCCCACCGCCGTCGAACCCGGCCACTCCGGCCGGTTGGTGTACAGATAGTCGATCGCCACCGCGAGGTAGTGGTTCGGGTTGAGCAGTCCACCGTCGGGGGTGACGACGCCGTGCCGGTCGGAGTCGGCGTCGTTGCCGGTGGCGATCTGATAGGAGTCCCGGTTGGCGATCAGCGACGCCATCGCGTTCGGCGAACTGCAGTCCATCCGGATCTTGCCGTCGGTGTCGAGCGTCATGAACCGCCACGTCGCATCGACGAGCGGATTGACCACCGTCAGATTCAGGTCATGGCGTTCGGCGATCGCACCCCAGTAGTCGACGCTCGCCCCGCCCAGAGGGTCGGCACCGATCCGGATGCCCTCGGCGCGGATCACGTGCAGGTCGACGACGTTGGGCAGGTCCTCGACATACGCGTCCATGTAGTCGTGCCGCTGCGCAGTCCGCAGCGCCGCGGCCAGCGGTACCCGCTTCACGGCCTTGAGCCCGTCACGCAGAATCTCGTTGGCACGCTTGGCGATGGCACCGGTCGCGTCAGTGTCGGCGGGTCCGCCGTTGGGCGGGTTGTACTTGAAGCCGCCGTCGCGCGGCGGATTGTGCGACGGCGTGACGACGATGCCGTCGGACAGATCGCCTTCCCGGCCACGGTTGAAGGTCAAGATCGCGTGGCTGACCGCAGGCGTCGGAGTGAAGCGGTCGGCCGAATCGATCATCGCGACAACGTCGTTGGCGGCCAGCACCTCCAGCGCCGACGCCCACGCCGGCTCCGAAAGCGCGTGGGTGTCACGGCCGATGAACAGCGGTCCAGTGGTGCCCTGCTCGGCCCGGTACTCGACGATCGCCTGCGTTGTCGCCAGGATGTGCGCTTCGTTGAACGCCGCGTCCAGACTGGAGCCACGGTGCCCGGACGTGCCGAACACCACCTGCTGATCCACGTTGTCCGGGTCGGGTTCGACCGTGTAGTAGGCCGTCACCACCTGGGCCACATCGATGAGATCTTCGGGTTGGGCCGGCTGACCGGCACGTGGATTCGCAGCCATGCCCCGATTCTGCTCCTCTGAGAACCGCGTCGTGCGCCCGTGCGAAAGCTGGACGGCGATACTTTGGCTCATGTTCAGTTTCGACGGCCGCGAGCTTGCGGCGGTCTTCGTCGGCGGCGCGCTGGGCACCGTCGCTCGCGCGGCCCTCGCCACGTTTGCCGCACCCGACCCGGGTCACTGGCCGTGGCCGACATTCATCGTCAACATCGTCGGCGCATTTCTGTTGGGCTACTTCACCACCCGGTTGCTCGAGCGGTTGCCGGTGTCGAGCTACCGGCGACCTCTGCTCGGCACCGGGGTCTGCGGTGGCCTGACCACGTTCTCGACGATGCAGGTCGAGATCATCAAGATGCTCGAGCACCACAACTATGGCCTTGCCGTCGGCTACACCGTCGCCAGCATCGTCGCCGGGCTGATCGCCCTCTACCTGGCCACCGCCATGGTGCGACGCATCCGGATCCGCGCGTGACGGTCGCTGTCTGGGCAGGCGTCGTCGTGATCGGCGGCGTCGGAGCGGTGCTGCGATTCCTCGTCGACCGCACAGTGTCGAGCCGAGTATCCGGCTCCTTTCCCTTCGGCACGCTGGTGGTCAACCTCAGCGGTGCGTTGCTGCTCGGCCTGCTGTCCGGTCTTGCGCTCAGCCCTCACCTCGCGCTGCTGGCCGGCACCGCGTTCGTCGGCTCCTACACCACCTTCTCGACCTGGATGCTGGAGACGCAGCGCCTCGGCGAGGAACGTCAGCTGTGGCCTGCCGTCGCCAACATCGTCGTCAGCTTGGTGCTCGGTCTGGCCGCCGCCTGGCTCGGCCTGTGGATCGGAGGTCGGCTGTGAGCGACGAGTACCTCAAGCTCACCACGTACTTCGCCGAACGGCTGCGCAGCGGCAACCGCTTCGTCGCCGACGCGCTGCTCGATCTCTACGGTGAGAGTGCTGTGGCCACCAGCGTGGTGCTGCGCGGCATCGCCAGCTTCGGCCCGCACCATGAGCTACGCAGCGACCAGTCGCTGAGCGCGTCGGAGGATTCGCCCATCGTGATCGCCGCGGTGGACCGCGCCGACAAAATCGCCCCGCTCGCCGACCGCGCCGTCGCGATGACGACGCGCGGGCTCATCACGCTCGAGCGTGCACGGCTGCTTGTCGGGGCCGAAGCGCCGGCACCGCACGAAACTGTCAAACTCACCGTCTACGTCGGGCGTCAGGACAGGGTCTCGGCGCAACCCGCGCACCAAGCCGTCTGCGAGGTGCTGCACCGGCACGGATTCGCCGGAGCCTCAGTCTTTCTCGGTGTCGACGGCACCAAGAATGGACAGCGCCGGCGTGCCAGGTTCTTCAGTCGCAACGTCGACATTCCCGTCATGATCATCGCGATCGGCACCGGAGTGCAGGCCGTCGCAGCGATCCGGGAGCTCGAGGCACTGCTGCGCCAACCTCTCCTGACGATCGAACGAGCGCAGCTGTGCAAACGCGACGGCCAACTCCTGGCTCGCCCGACCGCACTACCGGCCACCGACGGCGACGGGCGCGCACTGTGGCAGAAGCTGATGGTCTACACCTCGGAGGCCACCTTGCATGACGGCGTGCCGATTCACCGCGCCATCGTCCAGAGGTTGTTCGACTCGGGCGCCGCGACCGGTGCGACCGTGTTGCGCGGTATCTGGGGGTTCCATGGCGACCATAAACCGCACGGCGACAAGATGGTTCAACTTGCCCGGCAGGTGCCGGTGACCACCGTTGTCGTCGACAGCCCCGAGCGCATCGCCGCGAGCTTCGACATCATCGACGACGTCACCGAGCGGCACGGGCTGGTCACCAGTGAGCTGGTGCCCGCATTGGTGACGATCGACGACGGCGAGCGGCGCGGCGGGACCGCGCTGGCCAGATACCGCTACTGACTGGATTACCTCGCTTCTGGGCTCCATTTGTCCGCCAGCGCCGCCACCCAGTCATCGGCGGCGGCGGCGTCCTCCGGCGGACCATCCACCACGACCAGCTCATCGACGCCCAGATCCGCGAGCGGGCGGACATCGTCGACGGTCAGGTCGCGCAGCGCCACGGCCAGCCGCAGTTCAGCCCGGTCGCGTCCGCTGTCGTCGCACAGCCGCTGCAGAAACTCGATCCGTTCGGCGACTTCGCGGACTCCGCCGAGGTTGAAGCCGTACCAGCCGTCGCCCCACGCGACTACGCGGCGCAACGCCGCATCGCTGTTTCCTCCGAGCACGACCGGAATGCGCCTGTCCACAACGGGTTTTGGGTTGACTCGTACAGAATCGAAACGGACGAATTCACCCTCGAACGAAGCGACGTCGTCGCGCCACAACGTCCGAATGGCCGCGACGTACTCCGCGGTCCGCGCCGCGCGCCGCTCGAAGGGGATGCCGAGTGCGTCGAACTCCTCGCGCGACCAGCCGACACCGACGCCGAGTGTGAACCGGCCGCCGGAAAGGGTGTCCAGCGTGGCCGCCTGCTTGGCGACCAAAACGGGGTTGTGTTCGGGAAGCAGCAGCACCCCCGTCGCGATGCCGATTGTCGACGTGGCTGCGGCGGCGAAACTCAGCCCGATCATCGGATCGATCCAGTCCGCTGCGGCAGGCACCGCGATCTGTCCATCGTCGGAGTAGGGGTAGCGCGACTCCGACCGGTCCACCATCACGACATGCTCGCCCGACCACAATGTCGCGAAGCCACACCGCTCGGCGGCGGCCGCAACGGCGTCGATGGCGGCGCGCGTCGCGCCCGAACCGATGCCAAGAGCGTGCAGTCCCACCCGCATCGGGCGATCGTCTCACGTCGCGAGCAGCGAGATACCCGCGATCAGCAGCGCGATGGCCTTGCCAATCTCCAGGCCGACGTAGGCCCAGTGTGCCCTCGACCGCTTGCCATCCTCACCGGCAAGCACGGTGTCGGACCGACGGGTGAGCCGCGGCCGCACGACAAGCACCTGTACAAGCAGCATGACGACGGCGGCGGCAGCCGCGATGGCGATGCCCGCACCAGGCGGCGTGATGGCAAAGCATCCGACGACCACCGCGGCCAGGGCGAGCTCGCATGCGTTAAGCGCACGAAAGACCAAGCGGCCGATGCCAAGTCCGATCTGCAACGTCACGCCGGGAGCGCGGAATTTCAGCGGGGTCTCGACAAAAGAGATCGCGAGCACCATGCCCAGCCAGACGAATACCGCGGCGACTGCGACCGCTGAGGCTGCGTGCACGGCCAGCACCCTATGACAGCATTCGGGCGAGTACAGCGACGTGGCCGCCGTCCAAATCGCGCGCGGCCGTCACAAGGGTGACCGGGCCGGCGCGGACGACGTCGCGCAGTTCGGCAAGCGCCGCGGCCCCCTCCTCCGACTCGAGCTCTGAGGCGTAACGCGCTGCGAACTCGTCGAACCGTGCGGCCTCGTGGGAGTACCACTTGCGCAGGTCGGTAGACGGCGCGACCTTCGCAATCCATCGACCCACCCGCGGATCCCCCTTGCGGAAACCCCGCGGCCACAGCCGGTCGACCAACACCTGCTGACCATCGTCAGGACCCGGCTCGTCGTAGACCCGCGCCACCCCGATGCGGGAAGTGCCACTCATCGGTGGATCGTAGAAGCATGCACGTCGATCGGGTCGCAGAACTTCAACGCTGGGAGGACTCCGGCGCAGTTTGGGCAGTCATCTCGCGGAAAGGCGGCCGTGTGACGGTGGCGCTGTTGCGCTGCGACGGCGGCGAGGAGGTCGACCGGTTCACGTCCGACGATCCACAGCTGGTGTCGTTCATCGGCGATCGGATCACCAGCGAGGAGTGACGGTGGGGTTGGCCAGATCGGCTTTGCTGTGTCATCGTTACGGCGTCATCGCGGCAATGAGAGGACGACATGGCGAAGTTGATCAGATGTGGAGCTGTCACGCTCTGTGCCACAGCACTTCTGGCCGTCGCCGGCTGCTCCGGCTCGGTCAGCATCAACCAGGAGAAAACCGTCGCGAAGGCCGACGTTGCCGACCAGATCAGCACGAAGGTGAACGAGAAGGCCGGGCACAAACCTGAATCGGTGACCTGCCCCGGCGATTTGAAGGCAGCTGTCGGCGCCTCCCTCGATTGCCAGATGACCTACGACGGGCAGCCGTATGGCGTGAACGTGACGGTGACGAGCGTCGATGGCGACAGGGTCAACTTCGACATCGTCGAGACGGTCAACAAGGACGACGTGGCCAAGCAGATCAGCGACCAGTTGGCCCAGCAGTTCGGCCGCACACCCGAAAATGTCACCTGCCCCAACGACCTCAAGGGCGATGCCGGAGCGACCACACGCTGTGAGCTCACCGACCAGGGCTCCACCTACGGAGTCACCGTCACCGTGACCAGTGCCGGGGGCGGCGACGTCAAGTTCGATTTCAAGGTCGACGACCAGCCAGAGTAGGGACGCCCAATCGGTGCAGCACCGCCCCGCAGACGAAGGGAGAACTCGAGCTGCCAAGTCGCGCCAGGCCTGTTGCTCCCGGCAACGAATTGAAGTTTGCCGGCAACCCGATGAAGGATCACGGCCAAGCTGGATGCGCAACGACGGCCGCTCAGCAGGTGCGACGGCTGAATGCGCTGCGGCAAACACCTTTTCGACGATTCGGTGACAAACCGGACACTCATCACCGGTCCTGTCGACTGCTAGACATTGTGACCGACACGTAAATTCTCGCGCTCTCAGTGAGCTCACAGAACTGATTCAGCAAGTCCTTAGGTGGGCGCGGGACGATGCCGACATGAACACGCATCTAACGCCGACGAAGCGACGCGGGGTGAAATTGGTGGGAGCAGTGCTGGCCGGAGCGGCGGTGGCGGCAGCCGCCTTGACCGTGACGTTTGACAGCAATAATTCAGGGCACGCAAACGTGTTGGCAGGTTCCGGTAATGCGCCCACGAACACGGTCTACGTCCAGCCGACTGTGGGCGCCATGAACATGGGAGCGACGGCGACGTTCACGACCCCTTCGTCGCTGCCTCAGGTCACCGAAGCAGTCCCACCGGTTAAGGCAGGCTAGTGATGAGTTGCACACGTTCAATCCTGGGGGCGAGCGCCACCGCCGCCGCCATTGCAGTTCTGGGCCTGGCAGGAAGCGGTGTGGCCGCGGCGGCTACTACCGACGTGACGGGACAGAAATACTCCGACGCTCAGAGTGCGCTGAGTAGCGCCGGTTTGAAGCCCGTTGTGGAGATAGTTGTCGGCGACCGGAAGTCTTGGCCCGACTGCGTGGTGACCCGGGCGCAGAGCCGCACAGTGCCGCCGCCGGCCAACAGCGGCGGGTCGGCGACCAAGGAGATGCTGGTGTCGCTGAACTGCGAGGCGTCGATCGCGTCGGCCACCGCGCCAGGCAACTCGGCCGCCAGCCCCGAAGGCAAAGCCGCCATCGCCGCGGCGGCCTCTAGCTCCAGTTCGGGCGGCAGCAGCTAGGGGCCAGCCCGCCTGACAAGGTCGGCGAAAGCCTGCGCGGCCGCGTCGACACCGCGGCGATCATGGGTGGCTACCAGGTCAAGGAGTAGACCACGCATGACCGCCAGCCCGAGGCGCACCAGCGCGGGATCCGTCGTTTCGGCGTCGGCCAGCCAGGCGTTCACCGCCCCTGGCAACATCCGGGCGAACGGCTGCTCACCCTGGACGCCGCGCGCGTAGCACTCGAAGAAGAGGCGCTCGAACGGGCGCAGCTCCGGACGGCGAAGGTCGGCCCACATGGCCGTGATCGCCGCCGCGGGCTCGTTTGGTAACTCCCGCAGCAAGGCTCGTTGGCGGTGTTCGACCTGCTCGACGATTGCCAGCAGCAGCTCGTTGCGGGAGCCGAAGTGGTGCAGGAGCATCCGGTGGCTGGTGCCGACCGCCGTGGCGATGTCGCGAAGTGAACGGTCACCGATGCCGTGCGCCGCACACTCTTTCACCACCGCGTCGAGCAGCTCCTGGCGCCGTTCGAGGTCAGGCGGACGGGCCATTGACGGCCCGCTTCTCGCTTCGAGCCTTGAGGCCCGCCGCCTCCAACTCCAGGTAGCGCTTCGTCATTCCGCGCATGACCAACCCAACCAATGCGCCGACGGGCCCACGTTGGTCGAGCTCTTGACGAACCCGGGTGCGCCCGTCGGATTCGGGAATGACTTCGTGGCGCGCCACCGTCAAGCCGCCGGGCGAACGCTGCACCCATGTCCACGCCTCGCCCGGAGTCACGGCGGTGACCTCCCAGACCAGCTTCGGCATCCGCGGCTGCTTGATCTCGAACCGCTTGCCGACCGCGAGACCTGGCCCGTCAAGGGCGACGAGCCGAGTCACAGAAGCGGTCCATTCTGGCCACCGCTCGACGTCGCTGAACACGTCCCAGACGACAGCGGCCGGCGCGTCGATCTTCACACCACAATCCGTCCTCATGTACCAGATGGTACATGAATGGCTTTCCGCTGGACAGACGCAAAATCGCAGAATCTGCCGAGTGTGCGACTTCGTACGCCCCGACCGGCGTGTCGCGTACGAAACCGCACACTCGACACAATCTTCATCCCCGCGGCGGAGCCGGGAGTCAGAACCAGCCGTCGGGTGCGTGGCCGGACAACGCCTGGGTCAACTGCCGCGCCGCCCCACGAACGGCCTCCACCAAGGTGGGTAGTGCGGTGTTCGGCCGGTCCTCGCGGCGGGTCGCGCTGAACGCGGCAACCGGACGCCCCGCATGGTCGAACGCACACGCCGCGACCGATTGCAGCCCTTCGGTGATCATGCCAGCCTCCTCCGCCCAGCCTTGCTCGCGTTCGGTCTGCAGGATTCGCCGCAGCTCCGCAAGGGAATTCGGCCCGCGTTCGGTGCGATGGATAAACGTCGCCGACGACGGAAACAACGCTCTGACCTGAGCGGCGGACAGGTGCGCAAGGATCGATCGGCCGTTCGCCGTCAAGTGCGCGGGCAACCGCACGCCTACGTCGGTGACCAGGGTGACGGGCACGCCGGCGGTCTGCGGTTGCTCCTTGAGCAGGTAGACACTCTCAGCGCCGTAAAGGATTCCGAGGTGGGCCGTCTCGCCGACGGCAGCGACCAACCGCTTGAGGATGGGTCTGGCGATGTGCTCGAGCGGCTCGTGCCGCAGGTACGCCGCGCCGACCTCGAATGCCGAGAACCCCAGTGCGTATGCGCGCTGATCGGGTAGATGCACGACGAACCCGCGCTCGATCAGGACATCGAGCAAGTGATAGGCCGACGATCGCGGCATGCCGATATCGCGGATCAACGCCGAGCCCTGGACCGGCCCCGGGCGCGACGCGAGGTGGAGGAGCACATCGAGCGCCCGACCCACCGCTGGTGACGTGCTGGACACCGCGTACCTCCTCTGCGTCTCGGATACGAGACAGTATCCCCGCATTGTCCCTACCGCGATAGGCGTCGGTGCGGTGTCCTTGTATCAACACCGAGTTTGACCAGGGGAAAGAGAGCAACATGACGTCCACCGCGCGCCTCGTTCGGGCCCCCCGCGGCACCGAGTTGTCCTGTAAGGGTTGGCAGCAGGAGGCCGCGCTGCGGATGCTGATGAACAACCTCGACCCCGAGGTCGCCGAGCATCCAGAAGACCTGGTGGTCTACGGCGGCACCGGCAAGGCCGCCCGCAGTTGGGAGGCGTTCGACGCGATCGTGCGGACGCTGCGCGGGCTGGAAAACGACGAGACCATGCTGGTGCAGTCCGGCAAGCCGGTCGGTGTGTTCCGCACCAACGAATGGGCGCCGCGCGTACTGATCGCAAACTCGAATCTCGTTGGTGACTGGGCGAATTGGGAGCAGTTCCGCAAGCTCGAGGCCGAGGGCCTGATGATGTACGGACAGATGACGGCGGGCTCGTGGATCTACATCGGCACGCAGGGCATCCTGCAGGGCACGTACGAGACCTTCGGCGCGATAGCGAAAAAGAAGTTCGGCGGCACGCTGGCAGGAACCATCACCCTCACCGCCGGACTCGGCGGCATGGGCGGCGCGCAGCCGCTGGCCGTGACGATGAACGACGGCGTGGCGATCTGCGTGGACTGCGACGAGACCCGCATCGACCGCCGCATCGAGCACCGCTACCTCGACGCCAAAGCCGCCGACATCGACGACGCCCTCCGACTGGCCGTCGAGGCCCGCGACGCCAAGCGACCGTTGTCGATCGGGTTGCTCGGCAACGCCGCCGAGGTGCTTCCCGAACTGCTGCGCCGCGATGCCCCGATCGACATCGTCACCGATCAGACCTCGGCACACGATCCGCTGTCGTACCTGCCCGTCGGCATCGAGTTCGACGACATGAAGAAGATGGCCGACAAGGACCCCGTTTACTTCACCGAGCAGGCCCAGCAGTCGATGGCCAAGCACGTCGCGGCGATGGTCGGATTCAAGGACCGCGGCGCCGAGGTGTTCGACTACGGCAACTCCATCCGCGATGAGGCCCGAAAAGCCGGATACGACAGGGCTTTCGAATTCCCTGGCTTCGTGCCCGCCTACATCAGGCCGCAGTTCGAAGAGGGCCTCGGCCCGTTCCGGTGGGCGGCACTTTCGGGTGATCCCAAGGACATCGCCGCCACCGACCGGGCGATCCTCGAACTCTTCCCCGATAACAAGCACCTCGCCCGGTGGATCGAGATGGCCGGAGAGAAGGTCGCATTCCAGGGGCTGCCCGCACGCATCTGCTGGCTGGGCTACGGCGAACGCCATCTCGCGGGGCTGAAGTTCAACGAGATGGTGGCGTCTGGAGAACTGTCCGCGCCCATCGTGATCGGCCGCGATCACCTCGATTCGGGTTCGGTGGCCTCGCCGTACCGGGAGACTGAGGCGATGCTCGACGGCTCGGATGCGATCGCCGACTGGCCTCTGCTCAACGCATTGGTCAACACGGCGTCCGGCGCGACGTGGGTGTCGATTCACCACGGCGGCGGGGTCGGGATGGGCCGCTCCATTCACGCAGGCCAGGTCACCGTCGCCGACGGCACCGACCTGGCCGCCGAGAAACTCGCACGGGTGTTGACCAACGACCCCGGCATGGGCGTGATCCGCCACGTCGACGCAGGCTACGACCACGCAACCGAGGTCGCCGCAGAACGCGGCGTACGGATTCCGATGCGGGAGAACGTGTGACGGCGTTCGACGCCCTCTGGCCAACGATTCTGGACGTCGGCAGGCACACCTCGACCGGCGGCTACCGCCGCTACGCATGGTCGGATGCCGATCTGACGCTGCGCGAGTGGTTCTCCGGCTGCGCCGCCACACGCGGCATGGATGTCGAGGAGGACCGCAACGGCAATCTGTGGGCGTGGTGGCTGCCGCCCGGCTGGTCCGGCGATCCGAGCGGCGCGTTCGTCACCGGCTCCCATCTGGATTCTGTTCCCGACGGTGGCGCCTTCGATGGGCCATTGGGTGTGGTGTCCGCGTTCGCGGCCGTCGACATCGTCCGCGAGCGGGGCGTGGTGCCGAAAGTTCCCGTCGCGGTCGTGGTGTTCTCCGACGAGGAGGGGGCGCGGTTCGGCGTCGCGTGCATCGGCTCACAGCTGTCAACCGGTGCGTTGAGTGCCGAGAAAGCCTGCGGGTTGCGCGATTACGACGGCGTCACACTCGCCGAGGCGATGACGAAGGCGGGTCGCAAGCCCGAGCATCTCGGCGCCGATCCACGGCTGGCCGAACGCGTCGGGGTCTTCGTCGAATTGCACGTCGAGCAGGGCCGCGCGCTGGATCTCGTCGACCGGCCAGTCGCCGTCGCTTCAGCCATATGGCCGCACGGGCGCTGGCAATTCACGTTCTGCGGCGAGGCGAACCATGCGGGTACCACGCGGCTGGTAGATCGCCATGATCCGATGCTGGCGTTCGCGTCTTCAGTGCACGCGGCACGGTCATTGGCCGCCACTCACGATGCGGTCGCAACGTTCGGCAAGGTCATCGTCGCGCCCAACGGCGCCAACGCGATTCCGTCGTCGGTGCACGCCTGGCTCGATGCCCGCGCCGCAGACGAGGCGACGCTGAGTTCACTGGTCGACAAGATCACAGCAGAAGCCCGGCAGCATGCCGCGGCCGACGGTATCGAGCTCGGGGTGACCGCCGAGTCCGTCACGCCGATCGTCGAGTTTCCCGCGGGTCCGCGGGCCCGGCTGCAACGTGCGCTGGCCCATCTCGGCGACATTCCTGTGCTGCCCACCCAGGCCGGCCATGACGCGGGCATCCTGTCCCCGGTGGTTCCGACCGCAATGTTGTTCGTTCGCAACCCAACCGGGGTGTCGCATTCGCCGACGGAGTTCGCGGAGTCAACAGACTGCAATGCGGGAGCGGTGGCGTTGGCCGACGTCATGGTGGACTGGGTGACATCGTGACAGACACGTGGTGGTGCGAACACGCCTGGCTCGGCGGCGATTCTGTGGCCGACGGCGTCCTGTTCGCCGTCAACGACGGCCGGATCACCACGATCGAAACCGACACCACCGCGCAGCCAGGCTCACACCGGCTGCGCGGTCTGGTCATTCCTGGTCTGGCCAACGCGCATTCGCACGCCTTCCACCGGGCGCTGCGCTCCCGCACCCAACGCGACCGTGGATCGTTCTGGACCTGGCGTGACCTGATGTACCGCGCCGCCGACCGGCTGAACCCCGATCGCTACCGGCGGCTCGCACGCGCTGTGTACGCCGAGATGGCGCTGGCCGGAATCACCGCAGTCGGCGAATTCCATTATGTGCACCACGATTCCGGAGGCGCCCCCTACGCGGATCCCAACGCGATGGGACACGCTGTGATTGACGGCGCCGCCGACGCAGGCATCCGCCTCACCCTGCTCGACACCTGCTATCTGAGTTCCGCGCCCGACGGCTCACCGCTGGCAGGCCCGCAGCAGCGGTTCGGCGACGGCACAGGTGACGAGTGGGCCCAGCGCGTTGAGGCGCTGCGACAGCAGGTCGGTGCCCAGCCGGCTGTCCTGGTCGGCGCCGCCATGCATTCCGTCCGCGGAGTGCCCATCGAGCACATGCCTTCCGTCGTGGAATGGGCTGCCGCGCACAGCGCGCCGTTGCACGTCCATTCGTCGGAGCAGATCCGCGAGGTCGAACAGTGCCTCGCGGTACACGGCCGCACACCGACTGCGGTGCTGCGCGATATCGGGGCGTTGGGCCCCCAGTCGACGGCCGTGCACGCCACCCACCTGACGGCCGAGGACTTCGCCGACCTTGACCGCACGTCGACCGGTGTGTGCTTCTGCCCCACCACCGAACGTGACCTTGGCGACGGAATCGGACCAGCACCCGCACTGCTCGCCGGACGCGGACTGTTCAGCCTCGGCTCCGACAGCCACGCCGTGATCGATCTGTTCGAAGAGGCGCGCGCCGTCGAACTCAACGAGCGCCTGGCGTCCCGCGTGCGAGGCGCGATCGCCGCCGACCGCCTGCTGATGGCGGCGACTTACGATGGTCATCGCGCACTCGGCTGGGCCGATGCCGGTGAATTCGTCATGGGTGCACATGCGGACTTTGTTGCAGTACAGATGGATTCGATCCGCACCGCGGGTGGCGGTGCGACGGTGGAGAATGTCGTCTTCGCCGCGGCGGCACCCGATGTCACCGACGTGGTGGTCGACGGACGCGCCGTGGTGGTCGATCGTAAGCATGTCACTGTGCCCAACGTGGAGACCGAACTCGCCTCGGCCATCGCCGAGCTGATGGATGCACGATGACCGTCCTCTACACCGACATCAGTGAGCTCGTCACCAACGACCCCACCCACGGCGACGGCGACCCGCTGGGCATCATCGCCGACGCGGCACTGGTCGTCGACGGCTCCGAGATCCTGTGGGTGGGCCGCCGCGCCGATGCGCCTGATGCCGACGATCGGGTCAGGTGCGCCGACACCAGCGTGATCCCCGGATTCGTCGACAGCCATTCGCATCTGGTGTTCGCGGGCGAACGGTCAGAGGAGTTCGCCGCGAGGATGAGCGGCCGGCCATACGGGGCAGGCGGGATCGCGTCCACGGTTGCCGCCACACGCGCCGCCGACGACGCGACACTGCTCGCAGGAGTGCAGCGACTCGCCGACGAGCTGCATCGCGCCGGGGTCACGACCTTCGAATGCAAGAGCGGCTACGGCCTGACTGTCGACGACGAGGCCCGCTCGCTGCGTATCGCCGGGGCGGTCACGGACGAGACGACATTTCTTGGCGCGCATGTCGTTCCCGCCGAATTCCGCGACAACCGAGCCGCGTACGTCGATCTGGTCGCCGGTCCGATGCTGCAGGCGTGCGCGCCGCATGCCCGCTGGGTCGATGTGTTCTGCGATCGCGGCGCATTCGACGTCGACGAGACACGCCACATCCTGGACAGCGGGATGGCAGCCGGGCTCATCCCGCGCCTGCACGCCGGGCAGCTGGGTCCGAGTGCGGGTATCCGGCTCGCGGTCGAGCTCGGCGCGGCCTCGGTGGACCATTGCACCTACGCCACCGACGACGACGTCGAAGCGCTCGCAGGCGCCGCAGGCACCACCGTCGCCACGCTGCTGCCCGGTGCGGAATTCTCGACGCGGGCACGGTATCCGGATGCGAAGCGGCTCATCGACGCCGGCGCCACTGTCGCGTTGGCGACCGACTGCAATCCCGGCAGTTCGTTCACCACAAGCATGCCGTTCTGCATCGCGGTCGCGGTGCGGGACATGAATTTCACTCCGGCCCAAGCATTGTGGGCCGCCACCGCGGGCGGAGCCGCCGCGCTGCGGCGCAGCGATATCGGCGTCATCGCCGTCGGGCGGCGGGCGGACTTCGTCCGCCTGGACGCGCCGTCATACCTACACCTGGCGTATCGGCCCGGTGTGCCGCTGGTGGCTGACATCGTCAAGGCGGGACAGCACTTGCCGCATTCCTACAACAACGTGGAGTCACGATCGTGAATACAGAAGCCGTCGTCGTTGGCATCGGCCCCGTGACCTTCGACGAGGTGGTGCGGGTTGCTCGCGACGGGGCCGCGGTCACCGTTTCCGACGAGTCGCTGGACGCGATCGCAAAGAGCCGCGCCCGCATCGAGGAGCTGGCCAACGATCCCAAGCCCGTCTACGGGGTATCCACCGGGTTCGGCGCCCTTGCCACTCGGCATATCCCCCACGAGTTGCGAACCCAACTGCAGCGCAGCCTGATTCGCTCTCACGCCGCCGGCTCCGGTTCGGAGGTCGAGCAAGAGGTCGTCCGAGCCATGATGCTACTGCGGTTGTCGACATTGGCCACCGGGCGCACCGGCGTGCGGCCCGAGGTCGCGCAGACGTATGCGGCGATGCTGTCGGCCGGACTGACGCCCGTCGTCTACGAATACGGCAGCCTCGGCTGCTCCGGCGATCTTGCGCCGTTGGCACACGTGGCGCTCTCGGTCATCGGCGAGGGTTCGGTGCGCACGGCCGATGGCGAACTATTGCCGTCCGCTGATGCGCTTGCCCGGCACGGCATCGAGCCGATCGTGCTCGCCGAGAAGGAGGGCCTCGCGCTGATCAACGGCACCGACGGCATGCTCGGCATGCTCGTGCTGGCACTGCGCGACCTCGACGCGCTGCTGAAACTGGCCGACGTCGCTGCGGCCATGAGTGTCGAGGGCCTGCTCGGCACGACCCGGGTATTCGCCGCGGATCTGCATGCCATCCGACCCCATCCGGGCCAGAGCGACGCCGCGGCCAACATGCGCCTCGTGCTCGCCGAATCGCCGATCGTGGCCAGCCACAGCGGTCCAGACTGCTCGCTGGTCCAGGACGCGTACTCGCTGCGCTGCGCCCCCCAGGTCGCGGGCGCCGCACGCGACACCGTCGAGCATGCCCGCACCGTCGCCGCCCGCGAATTGGCAAGCGCCGTTGATAATCCCGTCGTGACGCTCGACGGGCGCGTCGAATCCAACGGCAATTTCCACGGTGCGCCCGTCGCTTACGTGCTCGACTTCCTCGCCATCGTCGTCGCCGATCTGGCAAGCATCAGCGAGCGACGCACCGACCGGTTCCTCGACGTCGCCCGCAGCCACGGGCTCAACCCGTTCCTTGCCGACGACCCCGGTGTGGACAGCGGGCACATGATCGCCCAGTACACGCAGGCCGCGATCGTGTCCGAACTGAAGCGGCTGGCCAACCCGGCCAGTGTCGACTCGATCCCGTCGTCGGCGATGCAGGAAGACCACGTCTCGATGGGGTGGTCGGCGGCACGCAAGCTGCGCAGGGCCATTGACGGACTGACACGGGTTCTGGCGGTCGAGGTGTACACCGCCGCTCGGGGTATCGAGATGCGTGCCCCGCTGGCAGCGTCGCCCGCGACCGCCGCCGTCATCGCCGCAGTCCGGGAATCCGTTCCGGGGCCTGGCACCGATCGGTACCTGTCGCCGGAGATCGATGCCGTCGTCGCCATGGCCGGCTCCGGGGTATTGGTGGCGGCCGCCGAATCGGTCACCGGGTCGCTGGCCTAAGAGCTCGTCGGCCCTTCGGCGTCGAAGATCAGCGAGACCGTACTGCCGATCGAGCGCGCGAACGTGCGGTCGTCGACGTCCTCGAGACCGGTTGACGCGCGGAGGAAGTCGCCGAACAGACACCAGCCCAGTTGCAGCGCGATCGTTTGTGCCGCGGCCAGCCGCGCGCCGAGTTCGGTGGAGTGCCGTTCGCGCACCGTGTCGAGCAGCAGCTCCATCGTTGGAAAGCGGCTCTGCAGTTCGCCGATCGAATAGCCGTCAAGCGAGACACGGGCGAGCACTCGAAGCTGACGATCGACCGCTTCGCCGATCGCACCGCCATCTGCCTTCGCGGCAAGGAGTTCGGCCAGGTGTCGGCCGAGGTGATCTAGCACCGCCCCCACGAGGCGGTCCTTATTGCCGAAATGCCGGTGGATCAATCCGTGGTTGACACTCGAGCGCGCTGCGATGTCACGGATCGAGGTTGCCGCAGGCCCGCGTTCGGCGAACAGGTCGGCGGCGGACTCCAGAACCGCGGCGACGACCTCAGCCCTGCCCACGGGCACACCTGCCCGCGGAGCGCCTGCCCTTGCACCAGCTGTAGTCATGTGACTACGGTACCGGCAGGGAGTTTGCGGTCAAACCGACCTCCCCGGCGAAAGGACTCGTCCCTTGGCAACGACGCCAGACGGATACGGAAGATTCATCGGCAGGGTCGGCGGGCTTGCGGTCGCCATGGGGATCGGGGTCGCGATCGCCAACGGCGCCGCCATCGCCTCGGCCGACGACGGCCAGTCGGACTCCTCCAAGTCGTCCTCCGCGGACTCGAAGTCCGCCGAATCGAAGTCCACGGACTCGAAACCATCGGCGGCGTCGACGTCCGCTGCGTCAACAACCAGCGCCTCGAAAGGTGGTGACGACGCCAAGGCTGGGACGCCAAAACCCAGCACCGCGGCTCGCACGGAGTCCTCCCCCACTGCGTCATCAAATGATGACGCGAAATCAACCGACGCCGACGACTCGTCCACATCCGGCCGCAAGTCCAGGAAGGCCGCGGACACCACAACCACGAAGAACACCACCCAGTCGCTCGCCGCCAAGACGGCGGTCTCGCAGCCGTCGACGGCGACGACCGCTGCGGTCGCGACAACGACGCCGGTGACGGCCCAGTCGTTGGCAGTCAGCCCACTCGGCACGCCGGAACAACTCGCCGCCGAACAACGGGCCGCCGAAACCGCCAACACGCTTCCGGTTCAGTTGATGAAGCTCGTGCTCCAGTTCGGCTGGATGTCCACCGCACGACAGCAGTTCAATCTGGTTGGCGGTCCCGATCAGGAGAACACCGACGCGCTGAAACAGGCGGTCGACGAGTACGCCATGGGCGCAGCGTTTCAGCAACAACTGCTCGATCCGATGACGCCGACCGCCGTGATGCAGGTCGCTCCGCCGCACAGCTGGTACGGACAGGACGTCAGCGGATCGCGCATCCTGTACGACAATCCGGACACGATCTACCGCTTCATGGCGGTCAACCAGACCTCGTCGTATGTGATCACCGGCCGCTTCATCGGTCAGGAGCCGCATGCCGAAACCACGTTCAGCGTGCTGACCGGCCTGTCGGGGACGACAGCATCGGTGCTCACCGGCAAGCAGCTGGTGGTCAACCCTGACGGCTCCTTCACGATCAGCGTCGACGGTTCACCCACCGGGTCTGGGCCCAATCACATCCAGATCACACCTGACACCACCTTGATCGCGGTGCGAAATACGTTGTCGGACTGGAACAACCAGGAACCGATGAGCCTGTCGATCGAGCGCGTCAGCGGGCCGCCCGACAGCCTGTTCGCCCAGCTGGGCGGATTCGCCGTCCCGTTCATCGGACCGCTGGTGACGAGCAACCCGTTGTTGACGACGCTGGTGTCGCTGATTCCGCCGCTGCCCGTAGAACCCCCACTGCTGCGGGGCGCCGTCACCGCCGTGATCATGGTGCTCGGCCTGCAGATGGAATCCACGTACATCTCGGTGGCCACGACCGACCCGACGACCGGCGCGCAAAGGCAGCCCAACGTGCTGACGAACCCGACGCGCAACGCCCAGTTCCTCGCGACCCAACTGCAGAGTGCGGGGTACTTCCAGCTCGCCGATGACCAGGCTCTGGTCCTCACCATCGATCCCGGCAATGCCGGCTACTTCGTGGTTCCCGTGACCAACGACTGGACCATCACGGACAACTACTGGGACCAGCAGACCAGCCTGAATATCTCGCAGGCCAAGAAGAATCCCGACGGGACCTACACAATCGTCATCTCGCCAAGCGACCCGGGTGTCTGGAACTGGGTGTCGACAGGCGGCCTGAACCAGGGCACCATCTCCATCCGGTTCCAGGCCCTCGACGGCAATTCAACGACGCCGCCGACGGTCAGCTCGCAGGTGGTGTCGCTCGACGATCTGGCCAGCGTGCTGCCTGCTGGGACCACATACGCCACTCCGCAAGATCGGCTCGACCAGATCGCCTTGCGAAAGTCGGGCTTCAACAACCGGTTTGCGCCCTATCCGCAGCCGTAGCGTGTCACGTCACCGCCAGCTCCAGATGCGCGCGGCGGCGCACCAGAATGCTCGGCAGCCATGGCCCGACATCGACGGCATCGATTCGGGAGGTGCGGTCGAGGACCGCCCGCAAAGCGATTTCAGCTTCCAAGCGTGCCAGCGCGGCGCCGACGCAGAAGTGCGTGCCTTTGCCAAAGGTGATGTGCCCCTTGCCACCCGGCCGATCAAGCCGGAATTCGTTCGGCGCGTCGAATTGCGCCGGATCACGGTTCGCCGCTCCCCACAGCAGCAATAGGCGGGAACCTGCGGGCAGGTCGGTCCCGCCCAAGCCGGTGTTGGCGACGACGTGACGATAGTGGCCGCGGAACGGCGGTTCGTACCGCAACGCTTCCTCGATGAAAGGCCCGAGTAGGTCGGGATTCTCACGCACCCGTTGTTGAAGATCGGGACGCGTCGCGAGGATCCACATCGCATTGCCGAGTAGCGATCCGGTCGATTCGCCGCCCGCGCTGAACAGGATGATCATCATAACTTGCGCGGTGATTTCGTCGAATTCACCTGTCCCGCAGGCGGTTGCCACGGAACCGAGCAAGTCGTCCTTGGGATCGGCGGCGGCCAGGTCGAAATGATCGTGGATGTAGTTCCCCAGTTCCATGGCCGCCACGCCCGCCGCTACGAGCCCGTCCTGATCGACGAGCCCGTCGAGCAGCTGGGTGCTCGCGTACGCCCACCGGATCAACTGGTCGGCGTCTTCGGCGGGCACACCGATCAACCGGGCGACGACCATCATCGGCAGCCTGTTGGCCAAGGCCCCCATCCATTCGATGCGGCCATTACGGAGGTTGTCCGTCCACAACCGGTCGAAGGTGTCAGCGACGAAGGACTCCATCATCCGAATCCGCTTGGCCGCCAATTGGTGCACCAACATCTTGCGGTGCACCGCATGCGCCGGGTCATCCGCGGTGGCGAGAACGTGAGTGGGGCCGCCGAGCCGGTCCATCTCGAACGGGGCGACTGTGCCGTCTGCCGTGAACGTCATCGTCGCGGTCAGGTTCGCCGAGAAGTCCTCGGGACGGCTGATGGCTTCGTTGATCGCCGCCCAGTCACACACCAGATAGAACCCGGACTCGCCGACACGATGTACCGGCCCCTCGGCACGCAGGCGGTCGTAGAGCGGATACGGATCTTGTATGGCATCCACCCCGAAGAACTCGACCGGATCCTCAAGTAACTTCACATGTCCAGGTTGACCAGCAGCAACGACGTTGGTCAATGGGTCGGCGAAGAGTCGAAAACCCGGTTGGCGCATGCCGGCCTCGAACTATCTCAGCCGCCGTACCCGAACTGCACGGATGGTGAGAATTCTGATGCCATTCGTCTCATCAATGAGATAAATTCGAATGATGTCGCGAGACGATTGGCTCTTCGACGGCGGTCGCCAGGCGACCGCGACCGAGCGGATCTACGCGGTGGCGACCGAGCTGATCTACCGGGACGGCATGAAGACGTTCAATATCGACGCACTGGCCACAGCGACTCACTGTTCGAGAGCGACTATCTACCGCTACGTCGGCGGCAAGAAGGACATTCGCGAAGCGGTGCTGGCGCGGGCCGCCACCCGGATCGTCGAGACCGTGCGCGCCAGTGTCGAGGGCCGCACAGGCTCCTATCGCGTTCTGACCGCGATCGAGGTCGCGGTCGCGGAGATACGCGTCGATCCGGCGGGCCAGCTGTTCGTGGATTCGGCACGGGCGGGCGGCTGGGACTGGCTGACCGCATCAAAGGCCGTGGCCGACTTCGCGTCCGAGCTCACAGGACTAGCAGGCGACGATCCGCACGCCGCACGGTGGATCGTGCGCCTCGTGCTGTCCTTACTGTTGTTACCCGACGCGAATCCACGTGCCGAACACCAGATGCTGCAACGGTTCGTGGCACCGGCGTTCGCCGAAAGCGCTGGGCCTCAGTCGTCTTGATGGTTCGGGCAGGAGATGTCGACGTATACGGTGACGAACTGCCCTGGCCCGGGGACGGAATCGCCGGGATTGTTGATGTTCTCCACCGTGCACACCGACAGCGGTTCGGTGTTGTAACCCGTCAGCCAGTTGATGTCGACGTTGTAGCCCTCGGCTTTCAGGCCCTCGATCACCGATTGAGCCGACGCTCCGGTGTCTTCGGGTTCGGCCGTCGCAGGCGCTACAACCGTCACCGCGCCGCCGAACGCAATCGACAGCGCGGCCAACCATCGCGACGCGAACGACATAACCTTCACGGTTCGCGCCATAACCTTGGAACGACTGGGTTCTCGCTGTGAAGGTCCACCGAATCGCCGAACTTACCGGGAGAAGTGCTCGACGAAAACCACTTGTAGCTCACCAACAAAGAAGCCGAGCACGGCGCCTACCGTGATCATCAGCATCTCGTCGTCCTTGAAAACCGGTCGCAGGATCGACTCGTACTGCTCAGGGGTCAGCTTGTTCATCTTCTCGGCAATGAGGTTCTCCACATCGAGCGCCTTGGCGGCGTAGTCCTTGGCCTCCACCATCGCATCGGGCAGTCGGCCGACGACCATCTGCACAACGGCGTCTTTAATCTCGGTGTAGCGCTTGGTGCCGATCGTCAGTGTCAGCAGCGGCTTCGCGAGCCCGGCCTCTGCATCGATCGCCGCCGAAATCTCCCTTTCGATCGCGGCGAACAGTCGCTCGGAGCTGGGTCCGTTCACGACCGCCTCGAGGATCACGTCGGCTGAGAAGAGGTCGTTGGCCAGAATGCGGGCGTAGTCGCGGGTGACCTGCTCCCGCTGCGCGTGCAGCACGCCATGAATCGGAATGAACCCGAACAGCTTCATCGGATTCCGTGGGATGAAGATCAGGTTCAGGGCCAGCCAGTCGCTGGCAAAACCGGTGAAGAAACCGAACGCAGGCATGATCCAGGGGTTGTGAAAGACGCCCCACGCGACCATCTGCACAAGCCCGATCGCGAATCCGAAGTAGATGCCGCTGCGCCGGATGAACTTCATGGCCGCGCCGCCCATGCCCTTCATCAGATCGTTGAGTTGCTCCTTGTTCTTCACCAGGATCGTGACGGCGAGGTACTGCAGGTCGATGAACCGCGGCAGGTCGGCCTTCATCTCGGCCAGCAGGTTGTCGGCGACCCTTGGGGCCGCGGCGTGCATTCGCGTGCGTACCGCGTCGCGGGCCACATCCGGCAGCGAGTCCCACAGGCCGGGGCGCACCTGCTCCATGAGCTCGCGGCTCATCTCGTCGATGGTCTTGGCGAGCGGCTCCCGCAGATCCTCGATCGTCTGCTTGGCGTCGATCTTCTCGAGGAGCTCCTCTGGCTTGAGCAGCTTGTCGGTGAGCATTTGAATCGTCACCGACGCGGTCTTGCCTGCGCGTCGCGGGACCACACCCTGCCAGCCGAACGGCCCAATACCGACGAATTCGATTGGCCGGTACAGCATTTGCAGCGCGACAAGCTTGGTGGTGTAACCGACGAACGCCGCAATGAACGGCATCGACAGATAGATGAACCAGTTGAGCCCGAAGTCCGACTTGATCTGGTCCCAGGTCTGCAGCGCGACGACCGCGGTCGTCACTCCGAGCTCCGGGCACTGTTCGCCGCGGCCCAGAGCTCGAGACCGAGTCCGGACAGCCGCAGCGTGTACCTCTCGACGCGGGCAGGGATCGGGCCGCGGCTCGCGTTCTTGACGGCCTGCAGCACGCCGGTGTCCGCGGCGAGGATCTCGTACTCATCCTTCATCGCGGTGTCCTCGGGGCCGGACTCGACCAGTCCAAGCGCCAGCAGGTGGCTGACATACATCGGCGTCAGGTGCGGCAGCGCGAGGTGGGCGGTCCTTCCGATCAGCGACATGTTCTCAAGCACGACCTCGCCGACCAGCCCGGTGCGCGTCCTGGCGTAGACGTTGAGCAGCGGGGACGCCGAGCCGTCGGAAAGGGCACCGATGATGCGCGCCTCGTCGGGCACGATCTGGTCGAGGATCTTGTGGAACAGCTCCTGCCGGCTCGATGTCGTGCTCTGCTCGATCGCGCGGTCGAGCAGGGTGTGCATCTTCGCGTCGAGGCTCTCGAGGATGTTGGCCGGGGACGGGGGAAGCGGCGGCACAGGCGGCGCGACGGCGTCCATCCGTGAGCGCAGAAACCCAAAGACCTGTCGTTCGTACCAATTCGCGACCTTCACCCCGGTGCGCACCGTTTGCTCTGCCAGCCCGACAATGCCGAAAGGATCGAAAGAGGACGCCACGTGGCTGAACGTACCGAATTTCAGGACCTGCTCGAATGGATTCTCCGTGATTGCTGGCGGCCAACCGCTCTATTAGCAGACCGCGAAGAGCTCGAGCTGGATGTTGTCGGGGTCGCGAAACACCACTGTCGCGAACGGGAACGGTGCGTCCCCGTCTCTGATGCCGGAGTGCTCGATTCCCAGCTCGTCAAGCCAGGCTGTCCAGGCCTCGAGCTCCTCGCGGGTGGACACGTTGAATCCCACGTGGTCAAGTCCGGTCCCGGCCTCATCGAACGGCTCGCCGTCATTGCCTGTGTTGGTGTGCAGCCCGATCGCCAGACCTGAGCGCGGCTCGACGAGCAGCACGCCGTAGCCGGTGTCCTCACGCTCGTAGTGGGGAAAGGTCATTGGCACACGGTCCGCGCGGAACACCCGCTGGTACCAGTCCAGGCTGGCTTCGAGGTCGCAGACGGTTACGGAGAAGTGGTGTATCCCAGTGATGCCCGGGGCAACGTCGCTCATCAAGCGACCTTAACGCTTGGGCAACTTGTGGTTGTCCCACGTGATCAACCGGCTTGGCTCAAAGACAACCCAGCGCGCCGACCGGCCAACCGCCGTCTGCGGGTACCGGACGCGCTCGTCGCCCTGCGTTTCGCCATGTCCCCCAGAATATTTCGCCCCCATCAACCAGCGCACCTCTTCGAGATGGGGGTCGGCTTCTTCCTGCTCGGCGTTCTCGAGCACTGTCGCGCGGCCCTGAAACATCGCGCCCTCAAGGTCCGCGTATTGCTCGTTGCGATCGACGAGGACAGTGCAAGCCGGATTGCGCCGTAAGTTGGTGACCTTCTGACCGCGGCCGAAGAAGTACACCCGCCCACTTGCCCAGCCGAACCAGAGTGGCGTGAGGTTGATCCGCTCACCGGGCCCGATTGTCGCGACACGCATGTTCCACGACGTCGTCATCAGCTGTTCCAACTCCTCGGCCGTCAAGGCAAGCTCAGCGCGTATCCGGGCCATCGACTACCACCTCCTTCGAAGATCTTCGACGCTCTCGGATAAGCGAATCACGTAGGAGCCTGCGCCTCACAGGAGTGTGCAAACCGGTCGTAGCCAGCGGATGTGGCGAGGGGCCACGATCAATGTATGGAGTACTTCGTCGAGATGACGACACACGTTCCCGAAGGAACGCCCGAAGAGTCAGTCGACTGTCGGCGACGCGTGAAAACTGACCCCGTGTCGACGCCTGAATTCTGACCCCCTTCGACCGACTCTCGGTGCATGAGCCGAGAGGAGAAGGGAGT
>NZ_QJJU01000010.1:37781-216638 GCF_003201655.1 Mycolicibacterium moriokaense | reverse complement strand
GAAACGATTCGGCTGGGACAACCCCACCAACCGCCTCAACCGCCTACTCTCAGCACCGACAGAAACCACTGTTGCAACCAAACCTTGAATCCGCCCGAGAAGAAATCTCCAAAACGTCGATCTCGGCGTAAGCGGCGTCAACGATCGACGTTTGGCAGAACCGGTAGCCGCTTAACGGGAAGTCCTCTGTGGCCAGGGATCGCGGCGGGCCGGGTGGGGGACGGCACGGCGACTTGCCCAGCAGGTGCCTGCTGGACTGCAAGAGTTGAACTCCCCAAGCCGACGACGCCCGCGACCGCGGCGACCCCGATCACGGACAGGGCAATGCGGGCGACGAGAGAATCCCACTTGTCGGGGGTCGTTTCGGGATGAGGCGGCTCGGCCGATTGTCTCGGCTGGCCCACGTGGTCCAAGACGGCCAAGTCGTGCAGGTAGAGAGCGGTCACTTCGGTTGCTCCTCGCTGGTCTCGGGTCCCGAGTCGGGATCCCGGTTACTGGTAAGGGGCATCAGGCGGCACAACGGCGACACTTTTTCGCCGAATGACCCCGAGGTGTACGGGCAGGAGTAAGCGGCGCAAGATGGCTTCATGACCGGAACTGCCCTGCGGATCTGCCCCTTGTGCGAGGCCACCTGCGGCCTGACGCTCACCATCGACAACGGCCGGGTAACCGGCGCCCGCGGCGACCGCGAAGACGTGTTCAGCCACGGCTTCATCTGCCCGAAGGGCGCCAGCTTCGGCGAGCTCGACAACGATCCCGACCGGCTGGCCCGGCCCTTGGTCCGGCGTGACGGCGTGCTGACCGAGGCCACCTGGGACGAGGCGTACGCCGTGATCGCCGAACGGCTCGGTGAAGTCATCCGCGAACACGGCGGAACTTCGGTCGGTGTGTACCTGGGCAACCCGAACGCACACACGGTTGCGGGCTCCCTATATCCCCCGGTGATCATCCGCGCGCTCGGCACCCATCAGGTGTTCAGCGCGAGCACGCTTGACCAGATGCCCAAACACGTCGCGCTGGGTCTCATGTTCGGCAGCCCCGTCGCCTTCACGGTTCCCGATCTTGACCGCACTGACTATCTCGTGATCATCGGCGCGAATCCCCTTGTGTCCAACGGCAGTCTGGCCACCGCAGCGGATTTTCCAGGCAAGCTGCGGGCGCTGCGCAAGCGTGGGGGCAGGCTCGTCGTCATCGACCCTGCCCGCACCCGCACGGCCGAACTCGCCGACCGTCATATTTCGCCCCGCCCGGGTACCGATGCGGCGTTCCTATTGGCCGTGGTGCACGTGCTGTTCGACGAAGCCCTTGTTGATCTCGGGCCGGCGGCCGAGTACGTCAATGGTGTCGACGAGGTCCGCGCCCTTGCCGCCGACTTCTCGCCTGAGACCGTCGCAGGCCATTGCGGCGTGGCCGCCGACGAGATCCGTCAACTCGCCCGCGAGCTCGCGGCGGCGCCGACGGCGGCGGTGTATGGCCGAATCGGTACCTCCACAGTCGAATTCGGAACGCTCGGCAGCTGGCTCGTCGACGTCATCAACATCCTGACGGGAAACCTCGACCGCCCAGGCGGGGCAATGTTCCCGCTCGGCGCGGCGATGCCCGCGCCGCGGCCACCGAAGCCGGGGCGCGGGTTCAAGACCGGGCGGTGGCACAGCCGCGTCTCGGGTTACCCCGAAGCACTCTCCGAACTGCCTGCCGCCGCACTGGCCGAGGAAATCGACACCGCAGGCGACGGCCAGATCAAGGCGATGATCACGATCGCAGGAAACCCGGTGCTGTCGGCACCCGATGGCGACCGGCTCGACCGTGCCCTTGACAGCGTCGGGTTCATGCTCAGTATCGATCCGTATCTCAACGAGACGACGCGCCATGCGGACGTCATCCTGCCGCCACCGCCTCCGTCGCAGAGCGCCCATTTCGATTTCGCGCTCAATAACCTGGCCGTGCGCAACAACGTTCGCTACTCGCCGCCGGCGCTGCCGCTCGGCGACCGGCCCGACGAAGCGGAAGTTCTGTCCCGAGTCGCTTTGATCCTCTACGGCCTTGGATACGACGGTGATCCCGCTCTGGTGGACGATCAGGTGATCGCAGGCACGTTGACCAAGGAGACCGCCGACCCGAACTCACCCGTCGCAGGGCGATCGGTCGACGAACTGACGGCGATGCTCGCAACCGGTCCCGGATACGAACGCCGCCTGGACATGATGCTTCGGCTGGGGGCCTACGGCGACGCGTTTGGCGCAAGCCCCGATGGCCTCACGCTGGAACGGCTCAAGGCGTCCCCGCACGGCATCGACCTCGGACCGCTGCAACCACGTCTGCCGGAGGTACTGCGAACCTCAACGGGAAGAATCGAACTCGCGCCCGAACCGCTAATCGCCGACGCCGCGAGGTTGCGGGATGGCCTCGGCCGAGGCGCCGACGGATTCGTGCTCATCGGACGGCGGCATCTCCGCTCCAACAACAGCTGGATGCACAACGTGCCCGCACTGGCAGGCGGAACGAACCTGTGCACGCTTCGGATACATCCCGACGACGCCGCCGAACTCGGCCTCACCGATACCGCCGTCATCAAGGGTCCCGGCGGTGAATTACTGGCTCCGATCGAGTTGACCGATGGCATGCGGCGCGGCGTCGTCTCGCTACCTCACGGTTGGGGTCACGATCGCGGCGGCACGGGACAGGAGCTCGCGGCAAGTCAGCCCGGTGTCAACGTCAACCAGCTCAACGACGGCGGTCTGCTCGACCCGTTGTCGGGCACGGCTGTGCTCAACGGAATTCCGGTCGACATCGCGCCCGCGAGTTAAACAACCGCGAGCGTGCGTGTCTGTACCCGGACACGCCGCAATTTGTGGACATTTCGCGCACCCTCAGACTGGGGTGAAGGTGCGCATTCCGACGCGCACACTCACGTCAGCGAGCAAGATCGCTGCGCTCAGCGCGGCGCGAGCGTGCGCAAAATGCGCGCTTTTCGCGGCGTGTCGCGTACAGACCCGCACGCTCGGCGAAACTAGGTGAGTTCGAAGATCACCGTCACCGAGAAGCCGACGGTCTGTTGGCCGGGCTCCACCGGTACGGCGGCGGCCATCTCGGCGCCCCGCGTGTAGGGCACCGGGGGCGATGGCGGCGTCGCTGCACCGGATTCCGTGATTGAGATGACCTTGCCGAGGCCGAGCCCGGACAGCTGCGCGTACTGCTCGGCGCGGTCCTTAGCGTCGTTGAAAGCACGGGCACGCGCATCCTTGACGAGCTGCGAGTCGTCCTCGATCGAATAGTTCACCGAGTTGAGCCTGGTGGCGTCGCCGCCGGTGCTAATGATCAACGACAGCGTCTGCGATGCGGAATCCAGCTTGCGGATCTTGACGTCGATGGAATTGCTGGCCCGGTACCCGATGATGGCGGTGCTGTCACCGCCCGCGAATTGTGGCTGGAGGCTGACCTGGGTGGTGCTGATGTCCTTGCGGTCGATACCGGAGCCGACCAGCGCGTCGATGACCGCCTTCTGGCGGTCGCTGGTCTGGTTCATCGCGCCGGTGACGTCGGGTGCGACGAACTCGATGGAGGCGTTGACGGTCAGCGTGTCCGGCGTCCCCTGCACCTCGCCTGCGCCGACGACGGTGACCTGCCGGGTTGCTTTGTCGGTGCTTGCCGTTGGCCCCGACGACGAGTCGCAGCCCGAGAGAGCGGCCACGGCGAGCCCCGCCGCGGCCAGAAGTAGAAAACGGGTCGGCAACTTCGCTCTCGCTGCGATCGGCATGCCTCGCACGATACCGTCAGGGAGTAACCAGGATCTTGCAGTGCGCGTCGGGGTGTGCAAGGTCGTCGAACGCGCCACCGACGCCATCCAGGCCGACCTCACCGGTGATCATCGGTGCGACGTCGATGTCGCCCTCGGCGATCGCGCGCAGGCAATCCGTGAACTCGGCCGGGTCATACGCCAACACGAACTGCAGGTTGATCTGCTTGGCGATGGCGAAGTACGGATGGACGGTGTCTGCCTGCATACACACCCCGGCCACGACGACGCGGGCGCCGACCGGCGCGCGGCGCAAGATGTCGTCGATGATGCCCGGCACGCCTACCGCCTCGAACACCACCCTCGGCGAAGTGTCGTCGAACGGCGATCCGTCGGCGGGATCGACGGTCGTGGTGGCGCCCATCGTCTCGGCCAGTTCGCGGCGGCCCGCCGAATAGTCAGCCGCAACAATGGTTTCCACTCCGCGATGACGAAGCCCCGCGATGATCGCGATGCCGATCGGCCCGCAACCCAGCACCAGCGCCGTCTCACCGCGTTCGATCGCCGACTTGTTCACCGCGTGAAGGCCGACGGCCATCGGCTCGGTCAAGGCGGCATGCCGCGGGTCCAACCCGTTGGGGATCGGTGTCAGGAGCGGCGCCGAGAGCAGCATCCGTTCGGCATAGCCACCGATTGTCTTGTTGGAGTACACAATCGGTTCGAAGCCCGCGGATGACAGCAGAATTGGTAGAGACGTGACGAGCGTTCCCGCTGCCGGGGCATCGGTATCAGGGCCCGCCTCGAGCACCTCGGCGCTGAACTCGTGCCCCATGAAGACGTCGTCGTTCAGATCGATCTGCATGCCGCCGCTGCCGCCGAAGCCGTCGATCTGGTTGTTGAGCTCGAGGACGTCCG
This sequence comes from Mycolicibacterium moriokaense, assembly GCF_003201655.1. Classification (GTDB taxonomy): domain Bacteria; phylum Actinomycetota; class Actinomycetes; order Mycobacteriales; family Mycobacteriaceae; genus Mycobacterium; species Mycobacterium moriokaense_A. Next base: position 211,987 of record NZ_QJJU01000010.1, on the reverse strand, counting down.
CGCCGTGCTTGGCGAAATGCAGGTCAGAGCCACAGATTCCGCAGGCCTTCACGCCGACGAGCACCTGCCCGGGACCGGGAACCGGCTCTGTCACATCGTCGCGTTCGATCATCCTGCCGTTACGCAACACCGCGGCGCGCATCAGGCCTGCTCCCGTTCTTTGAGTTCGTCTGTGTGTTCGTTGATCGCCTTGACGATGGCCTCGCCTGCGCGGCCGAGCAGCTTGTCGCGCATGCCCTTTGCCCACTCGTGTGACGCGCGCGGTGCGGTCAGCTGACCCTTGAAGTGCGGCATCACCTCGCGGGCGAACAGTTCGTAGGAGTGGTAGGTGGCCGCAGGGGATGCCCAGTCGTGACCGAGCAGCAGCAGGGTGCCGAAGCCGCCGGACTGATCGAGTAGGTCCTGAATGTAGGCGATCGCGTCGTCCGGTGTGCCAATGCAGGAATTGCCTTTGCTCGCATACTCTTCGACGAACTCGCGGTGCGACTGGTTCGTGCCATCGACGGAGTTCGACAACGGCACGAAACCGGCTGCGCCGAAGTAGTTCGCGAAGTCTTGCAACCCGTAGACACAGTCGTCGATCGCCTGGTCGCGGGTGTCGGCCAGGTGCATGATGGCCAGCACCCGCCAGTCGGAACGGTCGGGCTCGTCGAGACCGGATTTCTCGGCCTGGTCGACGACCACCTGCCAGGTGTTCTCCAGCGCCGCGTACCCGCCAGGCACCGACATCGACAGCGAAAGCAGGGACGTGCCGAGCGCGCCAGCCAGCCGAGGCCCGGACGGGGAAATCATTGCTGCCGTGGATATCTCGGGGTATGGCCAGGTGTACGGCCTGATGTGAAGCTGGGCGTCGCGCAGCGTGAACCAGTCGGAGTGCCTGCTGATCCGCACGTCGGGCGCTGCCCGGAACAACGCGAGGATCGCCTCGAGCGACTCCTGCATCATCCGCCGCTGCTCGACGGGATCGATGCCCATCATGTACGCGTCCGACGGCAATGCGCCCGGCCCGGTGCCGAACATCACCCGCCCACGCGTGAGGTGATCGAGCAGTACCCACCTGTCGGCCACCATCAGGGGGTGGTGATACGGCAGCGACACCACGCCGGTGCCGAGGCGGATGTGCTTGGTCCGCTCGGCGGCAGCGGCGATGAACACCTCGGGGCAGGAGATCAGCTCGTAGCCGCCGGAGTGATGCTCGCCGAACCACACCTCGTCATAGCCGAGCCGGTCCAGTGCCACCGTGCGTTCGAGATCGTATTCCAGTGCGACGGTGGGAGATTGGCCCACAGGATGGAACGGGGTGACGAACACCCCGAAGTTCAGTGGACGGCTCATCGCAACTCCAATCTGGACAGGAAGTCGAGCAGTGTCTCGTTGACCTCGCGGGGCCGCTCCTGCTGGAGCCAGTGACCGCCGCCCTCGATCATCACCTCGCGGTAATCACCGGAGACGAGGTCGCGCACACGGTTGCGGGGCGTGTATGCCAGCGTCGGGTCGGCGCCCCCGCCGATGAACAGCGACGGCACGGAGATCGTCGTGGCAGGTGTCGTCGCGGTCAGCTCCCAGTTGCGGTCGAAGCAGCGATACCAATTCAGCGGTGCGGTGAAGCCGGTCCTGGTGAATTCCGCGACGTAGTGGTCGAATTCGTCCTGGCTGATCCAGTCGGGAAGGCCGCCGGGCTCAGGAATGCGGTCGATGAATCCCTCCGGGCCTGGTTGCAGCATCCGCAGCGCCGCGGCCTCGTCGGGTGTTGACAGCGGGCCCATCAGCCGCCGCAGTGTGGTGGCGGGATCTCGCGACAGTTCGGCATCCGCGGGCCCGGGCTCCTGGAAGTAGAGGATGTAGAAGAAGTTGTCGCCGAAGACCTTGCGGAAGGCTTGGGTAGTCGGTACCCGCGGCCGGGGCACAGGGGGCATGCTCAATCCGACCACTCCGGCGAACCGGTCCGGATGCAGCAGCGGCGCCGTCCAGGCCACCACGCTGCCGAAGTCGTGGCCGACGATCACCGCGCGTTCCGCGCCGACGTCATCGAGCAGGCTGACGATGTCGGCGGACAACTCGACGACGTTGTAGGCGTCGACGGCGCCCGGCTTCGACGAACCGCCGTAGCCGCGCTGATCGGGCGCAAGCACGCGGTAGCCGGCCTCGGCCAGCGCCGGAATCTGGTGGCGCCAGGAGTACGCCAGTTCGGGGAAGCCGTGGGCCAGCACCACCACCGGCGCACCCGTGTCACCCGCATCGATGACCCGGAGCTGCACCCCGTTGGTCTCGACTAACCGTTCGGTTGATGTGAGCACGAGCACAGCCAAGCACAGGCCAGCGCGGCCGGGAAGAACCCTCCGCAGACCCGGCGGGAACTGTGACTCGTTGGTCTAGCGGTAGCCTGATATATCCCAGCTGCGCGTATTGAGAGGACCTGGCCGGCGTCGGCCGATGCTTGATGAACCGGAAAAATGTGATCCGCACGCTCACCGCGATCGCGGTGATCCTCATGCTGGCTTGGTTGTTCTTCTATTTCAGCGACGACACCCACGACTACACGCCGGTCGACACGTCGGTGGCGGTCGCCCAGATCAACGCCGACAACGTAAAGAGCGCGCAGATCGACGACCGCGAGCAGCAGCTCCGGCTCGACCTGAAGAACGGCAACGGCGGTACCGAGGGCAAGACGCAGATCATCACCAAGTACCCGACCGGGTACGGCGTGGATCTGTTCAACGCCCTGCAGGCCAAGAACGCCAAGGTCAACACCATGGTGAACGAGGGCAACCTGTTCAGCCAGCTGCTGATCTACATGCTGCCGCTGCTGCTGCTCGTCGGGCTGTTCGTGATGTTCTCCCGCATGCAGACCGGCGGAAGGATGGGCTTCGGCTTCGGGAAGTCGCGTGCCAAGCAGCTCTCCAAGGACATGCCGAAGACCACCTTTGCCGACGTGGCAGGCGTCGACGAGGCCGTCGAGGAGCTATACGAGATCAAGGACTTTCTGCAGAACCCGACGCGGTATCAGGCGCTCGGCGCCAAGATCCCCAAGGGCGTGCTGCTCTACGGTCCGCCAGGGACCGGCAAGACGCTGTTGGCGCGCGCGGTGGCCGGCGAAGCCGGCGTTCCGTTCTTCACGATTTCGGGTTCGGACTTCGTCGAGATGTTTGTCGGGGTCGGCGCCTCCCGCGTGCGTGACCTGTTCGAGCAGGCCAAGCAGAACAGCCCCTGCATCATCTTCGTCGACGAGATCGACGCGGTCGGCCGTCAGCGCGGCGCAGGCCTGGGCGGCGGCCACGACGAACGCGAGCAGACGCTCAACCAGCTGCTCGTCGAGATGGACGGCTTCGGTGAACGCGCAGGGGTCATCCTGATCGCGGCCACCAACCGGCCCGACATCCTCGATCCCGCGCTGCTGCGGCCCGGCCGCTTCGACCGTCAGATCCCGGTGTCCAACCCCGATATCGCCGGCCGTCGTGCCGTCCTGCGCGTGCACTCGCAGGGCAAGCCGATCGCCCCTGACGCCGATCTCGACGGTCTGGCCAAGCGCACTGTCGGCATGACCGGCGCGGACCTGGCCAACGTCATCAACGAGGCCGCGTTGCTGACCGCCCGCGAGAACGGCACCGTCATCACCGGCGCCGCGATGGAGGAAGCGGTCGACCGCGTCGTCGGTGGGCCGCGACGCAAGAGCCGCATCATCAGCGAGCATGAGAAGAAGATCACCGCCTACCACGAGGGCGGACACACGCTCGCGGCCTGGGCGATGCCCGACATCGAGCCGATCTACAAGGTGACGATCCTGGCCCGCGGCCGGACGGGTGGCCATGCCGTCGCCGTCCCCGAGGACGACAAGGGCCTGATGACGCGCTCGGAGATGATCGCCCGGCTGGTGTTCGCGATGGGCGGACGCGCCGCAGAGGAACTCGTGTTCCGCGAGCCGACCACTGGTGCAGTATCCGACATCGAGCAGGCCACCAAGATCGCTCGCGCGATGGTGACCGAGTACGGCATGAGCACGAAGCTCGGCGCCGTGCGTTACGGCACCGAGCACGGCGATCCGTTCCTGGGCCGCACCATGGGCGTCCAGGCCGATTACAGCCACGAGGTTGCGCAGATCATCGACGACGAGGTGCGCAAGCTCATCGAGGCCGCGCACACCGAGGCGTGGGAGATCCTCACCGAGTACCGCGACGTGCTCGACATCCTTGCCGGTGAGCTGCTGGAGAAGGAAACCCTGCACCGGGCCGAACTCGCGGCGATCTTCGCGGACGTGAAGAAGCGGCCCCGGTTGACGATGTGGGACGACTTCGGTGGCCGCGTGCCGTCGGACAAGCCGCCGATCAAGACACCAGGCGAACTGGCGATCGAGCGGGGCGAGGAGTGGCCGAAGCCCGTTCCCGAACCCGCATTCAAGGCGGCCATCGCGCAGGCCAGCGAGGCTGCCGAAGCCGCCGCACGTCAGAACGGCACAAACGGTAACGGCGCCAACGGAGTTCCCGCCAACGCGGCGACACAGCCCGATTACGGCGCGCCTGCGGGCTGGCACGCTCCCGGCTGGCCGCCGCAGCAGCAGCCTGGCCCGCCGCCGCAGGGCTATTGGTATCCGCCGCCACCGCATCCGTCTGGCTGGCAACAGCCCTATCCGCCGTATCAGTCGTATCCGCAGCCCGGCCATCCCGCGCCGCAAGATGGCGTGCCCGCGCCGAATCCGAACGAGGAGCCGGGCCAGGGCGACGGTCGGCCAAATCCGCCTACACACGGCTGATCACGAACGGAGGGTTCGATGACGATTGCGCGGCCGCACAACAATTCGGCCACGTTCACCAGTCCGGTGTTCGACCAGCCACGCGCTGAGGCAGCGGTTCGCGAGCTGTTGATTGCGATCGGGGAAGATCCCGACCGACACGGCTTGGAAGACACACCGGCGCGGGTGGCGCGGGCGTATAAGGAGATGTTCGCCGGGCTGTATACCAACCCGGATACCGTGCTGGACACCACCTTTGACGAACAGCACGACGAACTGGTTCTGGTCAAGCAGATCCCGCTCTACTCCACCTGTGAGCACCATTTGGTGGCGTTCCATGGAGTAGCCCACGTCGGCTACATCCCAGGCAAGGACGGCAGGGTCACCGGGCTGTCCAAGATCGCCCGGTTGGTGGATCTGTACGCCAAGCGCCCGCAGGTGCAGGAACGGCTGACTGCGCAGATCGCCGACGCGCTGATGCGCAAGCTGGATCCGCGGGGTGTCATCGTGGTGGTCGAGGCCGAGCACCTGTGCATGTCGATGCGCGGCGTGCGCAAGCCGGGAGCGACCACCACCACGTCGGCGGTCCGTGGCCAGTTCAAGGCCGACGCGTCATCACGGTCCGAGGCGCTGGATCTCATCCTGCGGAAGTGAGCACGACGCGGGTGCAGGTGATGGGAGTCGTCAACGTCACCGACGATTCCTTTTCCGACGGGGGACTGTTCCTCGACCGTGACCGCGCCGTCGAACACGGGCTGATGCTGGCCGCCGATGGTGCGGCGATCGTCGACGTCGGGGGCGAGTCGACCCGCCCCGGCGCCACCCGGGTGGACGCCCGTGTCGAGTCCGCACGGGTGTTGCCCGTGATCAAAGAGCTTGCCGGACAAGGCATCACGGTCAGTATCGACACCATGCATGCCGCGGTCGCTCAGGCGGCGCTGGAAAACGGTGCCCAGATCGTCAACGACGTGTCAGGAGGGCGCGCCGATCCCAACATGGCCGGACTGATGGCGGACGCGAAAGTGCCTTGGGTGCTGATGCATTGGCGCTCGGTCGGCGCGGACCGGTCGCACGACGCGCCCGTCTACCGCGACGTGGTCGCCGAGGTGCGCGACGAACTTCTCGCCAGTGTCGACGCCGCAGTGCAGGCCGGTGTCGATCCGGCGAAGCTGATCATCGACCCCGGCCTGGGTTTCGCAAAGACCGCACAACACAATTGGGCGCTGCTGCGCGCGCTGCCCGACTTCGTGGCCACTGGCATACCGGTGCTGGTCGGCGCGTCCCGCAAGCGCTTTCTAGGCGCGCTCCTTGCGGGTCCGGATGGCGAGCCGCGACCACCTGCCGGCCGCGAGACTGCTACGGCGGTGATCTCTGCGCTGGCAGGCCTGTACGGGGCGTGGGGTGTGCGGGTGCACGACGTGCGCGCCTCCGTCGACGCGCTCAAGGTGCTCGAGGCGTGGTCCAATGACTGACCGAATTGAGTTGCGCGGCTTGACCGTTCGTGGACACCACGGCGTATTCGACCACGAACGGCGCGACGGCCAGGACTTCGTCGTCGACATCACGGTGTGGATCGATCTTGCGACCGCGGCGGCCAGCGACGACCTTGCCGATACGCTCGACTACGGCACCCTGGCCCAGCGGGCTGCCGACATCATCGCCGGGCCGCCGCGCAACCTGATCGAGACGGTCGCAGGCGCCATCGCCGACGACGTGATGGCCGATGAACGTGTACACGCCGTCGAGGTCGTCGTGCACAAGCCCGCAGCGCCGATTCCATTGACATTCACCGATGTGGCCGTGGTGGCGCGACGTTCCCGACGAGGTAACCGCGCATGAGCAGGGTGGTGTTGTCGATCGGCTCGAACCTCGGTGACCGGCTCACGCGACTGCAGTCGGTCGTCGACGGCCTCGGCGGCGCGGTGCGTGCGGTGTCGCCGGTGTACGAGACGAAGCCGTGGGGCGGCGTTGAGCAGGGCGCGTTCCTCAACGCGGTGCTCATCGCCGAGGACCCGGCGCTCGACTGTCACGGCTGGCTGCGTCGCGCACACGAATTGGAAGCAGCGGCCGACCGGGTGCGTGCGCAGCGTTGGGGCCCGCGCACGCTCGATGTCGATCTCGTCACGTGTCACGACGGCGAGCGCGAGATGACCTCCCATGACGACGTCCTCACGCTGCCCCACCCGGCGGCACACCTGCGGGCATTCGTGTTGATCCCGTGGCTGGCAGTGGACCCTTACGCCATTCTGACGATCGCGGGTGAACCGCGTCGCATCGCGCATCTGCTCGACGGGTTCGCGCCTGACGAACGGGACGGCGTGTGCCGCACCGAGTTGGCGCTGTGCTGATGGGTCCCACCCGCAAGCGTGACCTGTCGGCCGCGACCGCGCTCGCTGCTGTCGTGGGCTACCTGCTCGTGGTGGAGCTGTACCGATGGTTTCCGCCGATCGACTTGTGGACGGGAGTATCGCTGCTGGCCGTTGCCATCGGTGAGGCCGGCTGGGCGTTCTATGTGCGAGCCAAGATCAACGACGGGGAGATCGGCGACGCGCGCGGTTGGCTGCATCCGCTGGCGGTTGCGCGGTCGGTGTTGATCGCGAAGGCGTCGGCGTGGGTGGGCGCGCTGGCGGTCGGCTGGTGGATCGCGGTCCTGGCTTATCTTTTGCCGCGCCGCGGCACGCTGAGGGTGGCCGGCCAGGATACCGCAGGAGCCGTCGTTGCTGCGGTGAGTGCGCTCGCGCTGGTCGTCGCCGCGCTATGGCTTCAGCATTGCTGCAAGTCCCCACAAGAGCCGCCCGACAACGCCGATGCGGCGACCGATTAGCTGACGTGCGGCGTCGTCGGCCGAATCGCCGAAGTGGTCGACACGCGAGATGACCTGTGGCGGGTACAGTCGGCCCATGGCCGATCTGTCCCGCGGTACGCGCTCCCGGCGCGGTGTCCGCAGGCCGGGTTGGTTGCTGCTGACGGTGTTGCTGGTGCTCGCCATCGGGGCCAGTTCTGCCCTGGTGTTCACCAACAAGGTGGAATTGCTCAAGCTAGCCGTCATCCTGTCGTTGTGGGCCGCGGTGGTGGCGGCGTTCGTGTCGGTCCTCTATCGCAGGCAAAGCGATATCGATCAGGCCAAGGCGCGCGATCTCAAGCTTGTCTACGACTTGCAGCTGGACCGTGAGATATCGGCGCGCCGGGAATATGAGCTGGCCGTGGAGACCCAGCTGCGCCGCGAACTGTCGTCCGAACTGCGGGCCGAGTCGGCCGACGAGGTGGCTGGACTGCGGGCCGAATTAGCCGCGCTGCGGGCCAATTTGGAGATCCTGTTCGACGCCGACCTCTCGCACCGGCCTGCACTCGAAAGCGATCGCGCCCGCGCCTACGGAGACTGGCCGCGGACTGCCGAATCGACAGGTCGGGTCACCGCCAGCCGGATCGACACCGAAGATCGCGAGGACGTCGACGCGAACACCGAGGAAAGCCCCATCATCGACGTGCCTGCCGAGCCCCATCCGCCCGAGCCGGAGTGGGTGCAGAGCTACGGCGGTGCGCACCGCAGACCGTCGGAGACCGAGCAGGAGGAGCGGCGACGTCGCACAGAGGAAGCGCCGCGCGCATGGTCACCTCCGCCGCCACAGCCGCAGCCGCAATTCGCTTGGCAGCCACCGCGACAGGAGCGCCCGCCCGCGCCGCCGCCCGAACCTCCGCCGCCACCGCCGCGCCCTGAGCCGGAGCGGGTCGCGCAGGCGCCTGCGACGGATTGGCAGCCCGCGCCTGCGGAGGGCCAGTGGATACCCGTTGGCACACCGGGCAGCAACTGGGTGGCGCCTGCGCCTTCGGCCGAGCCGACGGGCGAGAACGGTTCCGCAGCCGAATATGTCGGCAGACGGCGTGCGCCCGATTCGGCGACCAGCTCAACGGCTCAGCCGGCGCCGGCCAGTTCGCCGGCTCAGCCGGCCCCGGCGAGTACGCCGGCTCAGCCGGCCATGCAGTCACCGGCAGGCCCCCGTGGCCGCCACTCGGCGCCACCGGATGCCGTCGATCCGGGACGCCCGCCGGCACCGCCCACATTGGCCGCGGAATCGGGTGGCCCCCCGCCACACCCTGAGCCCGAGGAGACGCCTGCGGAACCGGAATCGCGGCGACACCGCAGTGAGGAGGACACCGGCGGGCAGTCGGTTGCCGACCTGCTGGCGAGGCTTCAGGCCACCCCGACGGGAGGCGGGCGTCGCAGACGCCGCGAGGAGTGAGATAGGCTGATGGCGACCGTCCGGTACCCGCAACGCAGGACCGGAACGAACAAGCTTTTGACATTCAGCGAGGTCGTCTGCATGGGGACCCCCGACGGATTCCGTCCGGCGCGGCTCACGATCGGCATCATTTCCGCTGGTCGGGTGGGCACTGCGCTCGGTGTGGCGTTGGAGCGCGCCGAGCATGTGGTCGTCGCGTGCAGCGCGATCTCCCAGGCGTCCCGGCAGCGTGCCGAACGGAGGCTGCCCGACACCGCCGTGCTGCCTGTCGACGAGGTCGCAGGCCGCGCCGAACTGTTGCTGCTGGCGGTCCCGGATGCCGAACTGGGCGACCTGGTGTCGGGCCTCGCGGCCACCTCGGCGGTGCGGCCGGGCACCATCGTCGCCCACACCTCTGGCGGCAATGGCATCGGCCTGCTTGCGCCGCTGACCGAGCAGGGCTGCATCCCGCTGGCCATCCATCCCGCGATGACGTTCACCGGCTCGGATGAAGATATCGAGCGACTGCCCGATACCTGCTTCGGCGTCACCGCTGCCGACGAGGTCGGGTACGCGATCGCGCAGTCGCTAGTGCTCGAGATCGGCGGCGAACCATTCCGGGTCCGCGAGGACGCTCGCACGCTGTACCACGCGGCGCTGGCCCATGCGAGCAACCATGTCGTCACCGTCATGCTCGATGCGGTCGAGGCGCTGCGGTCGGCACTATGGGGGCAGGAGCTGCTTGGGCAGGAGACGGTTGGCGACGCACCAGGCGGCATCGCCGAGCGCGTGATCGGCCCGTTGGCGCGGGCGTCGCTTGAGAACTCGCTGCAGCGCGGGCAGGCGGCGTTGACCGGCCCGGTGGCCCGCGGCGACGCGGCCGCGGTCGCCCGTCATCTGCGCGCGCTCACCGAAGTGGATCCGCAACTAGCACAGGCATATCGGGCCAACTCGTTGCGCACCGCACAGCGCGCACATGCGCCCAGTGAATTCTTTGCCGTATTCTCCGATTTCTCGGGACAACCGTGACGACGCCCAAGCCGCAGTTCACCGCAGGCGACCTCAATGTCTACCCCAGCCCTCGCGACGTCTCCGATGTCACAAGGGCGCTGCGGGCCACCGGCCGCAGGGTGATGCTTGTTCCGACGATGGGTGCGCTGCACGAGGGCCACCTGACGCTGGTCCGGTCCGCCAAGCGGGTGCAGGGCGCGGTCGTTGTGGTGTCGATCTTCGTCAATCCCTTGCAGTTCGGCGCGGGCGAGGACCTCGACGCCTACCCGCGCACCCTTGCCGACGATCTCGCAGCGCTGCGCGCCGAGGGTGTCGAGATCGCGTTCACGCCGACGGCCGCCGACATGTACCCGGACGGCAGGCGAACCTCCGTGCACCCGGGGCCGCTCGGCGCAGAACTCGAAGGATCCGCCCGCCCAACGCATTTCACCGGTGTGTTGACCGTGGTGCTCAAACTGCTGCAGATCGTGCATCCCGATCGCGCGTTCTTCGGTGAGAAGGATTACCAGCAGCTGGTGCTGATCCGTCAGATGGTCGCCGACCTCAACGTCGACACGCAGATCGTCGGGGTGCCGATCGTGCGTGAGGCCGACGGGTTGGCGATGTCGTCGCGCAATCGCTATCTCGACGACGTCGAACGCGAGCAAGCGGGCGCGCTGTCGGCGGCGCTGCTGGCAGGCATGTACGCCGCCTCTGGCGGTGCCGCGGCGGCGCTGGACGCGGCAGGCGCCGTGTTGGAAGAGGTCCCCGTCATCGCCGTCGACTACCTGGAGGTGCGGGACGCGATGCTGGGTCCTGCGCCTGCCGAGGGCATCGCAAGGATGCTGGTGGCCGCCCAACTGGGCAGTACCAGGCTCCTTGACAACATCGCCATTGACATCGGAGCAACCGCGGGCATCGACGGACACCCACGGGTCGGGTTGGACGAGAACCACGAATTACCTTGGAGGAACTAATGTTACGGACAATGCTGAAATCGAAGATCCACCGTGCCACGGTGACCAAGGCCGACCTCCACTACGTCGGCTCGGTCACCATCGACGCCGACTTGATGGATGCGGCCGACCTGCTGGAGGGTGAGCAGGTCACCATCGTCGATATCGACAACGGCGCACGTCTGGTCACCTACGCGATCACCGGCGAGCGCGGCAGCGGCGTGATCGGCATCAACGGCGCCGCAGCGCATCTCGTGCATCCGGGTGACCTGGTGATCCTGATAGCGTACGGCACGATGGAGGACGCCGAGGCGAGGGCGTATCAGCCCCGGGTGGTGTTCGTTGACGCCGACAACAAGCAGATCGATCTGGGTCACGACCCTGCCTACGTGCCGGCCGATGTGGCCGAGCTGATGTCGCCGCGGTAAGCCCGTGCTCCTCGCAATCGACGTCCGAAATACCCACACGGTTGTGGGCCTGGTCTCCGGGTCAGGCGATCACGCCAAAGTTGTGCAGCAGTGGCGGATCCGCACCGAATCCGAAGTGACCTCCGATGAACTCGCGCTCACGATCGATGGCCTGATCGGCGACGACTCCGAGCAGCTGACCGGTGCGGCGGGGCTCTCGACTGTGCCGTCGGTGCTACACGAGGTGCGCTTGATGCTCGAACAGTACTGGCCATCGGTGCCGCACGTGTTGATCGAGCCCGGTGTACGCACCGGCATCCCGCTTCTGGTCGACAACCCCAAAGAGGTTGGCGCAGACCGCATCGTCAACTGCCTGGCCGCCTATCACAAATACGGCAAGGCTGCGATCGTCGTGGACTTCGGCTCGTCGATCTGTGTGGACGTGGTGTCTGCAAAGGGCGAATTCCTTGGCGGTGCAATCGCTCCCGGCGTGCAGGTATCCTCCGATGCGGCCGCCGCGCGGTCGGCGGCGTTGCGGCGCGTCGAGCTAACCCGGCCCCGCTCGGTGGTCGGCAAGAACACCGTCGAATGCATGCAGGCCGGTGCCGTGTTCGGATTCGCCGGTCTCGTCGACGGATTGGTCAACCGCATCCGGGAGGACGTCGACGGTTTCGCCGGTGACGACGTCACCGTGGTGGCCACCGGCCACACCGCGCCAATGCTGTTGCCCGACCTCCACACCGTCGACAAGTACGACCAGCACCTCACCCTTGACGGCCTGCGATTGGTGTTCGAGCGCAACCGCGACAGCTCACGGGGCAGGCTCAAGCAGGCCCGCTGAGGTCGTGATGCAAAAGCGACGCGAGCGCTGAACTATTGCCCCACACTGGTCCCACGGAGGGGCAATGGGGGGTAGCAATGACTGCAACGGAGCCGCTGGACCCGGCACGGATACTCGATATGGGCTTGGCCTTCTGGCCATCGAAGACACTGCTCACCGCCGTCGAGCTCGGGGTTTTCACGGAGCTCGCGAAAGCGCCGTTGACCGCGGACCAACTTCGGCAGCGGATCGGCATCCACGAGCGGAGCGCCCGCGACTTCTTCGACACCCTTGTTGCCCTTCGGATACTGGACCGCGACGGCTACACGTACTCCAACGCCGCGGACGTCGACGCGTTTCTGGACAAGGCGAAGCCGTCCTATGCGGGCGGCCTCCTCGAGATGGCCAACACACGCCTGTACCCGTCCTGGGGCAACCTGACAGAAGGGCTGCGCACCGGCGAGCCGCAGAACGAGGCGAAGGCTGACGAGGACTTCTTCGGCGTGCTCTATTCGGATCCGGCACGGCTGCGCGAATTCGCGCGAGCGATGACCGCGGTGAGCATGGGCTCCGCAGACGCGATCGCATCGAAGTTTCCCTGGCAGAACCACAAGACGTTCATGGACATCGGTACCGCACAGGGCAACGTACCGGTACAGGTGGCGCGGAACTTCCCGCACATCATCGGCGGGGGCGCCGACCTGCCGCCGCTGGAGCCTGTCTTTACCGAATACGTTGCCGCGCATGGATTGTCGGACAGGCTGCGATTCCAAAGCCTCGACTTCTTTACGGAGCCGTTCCCCAATGTCGACGTCCTGATCATGGGGCACGTCCTCCACGATTGGGACCTGGCCGAGAAAAAGATGCTGATCAAGAAGGCGCATGAAGCTCTTCCTGACGGCGGCGCACTGATCGTCTACGAGGCAATCATCGACGACGAGCGGCGCGAGAACGCCTTCGGTCTGATGATGAGCCTCAACATGCTCATCGAAACAGCGGGCGGGTTCGACTTCACGGGCGCGGACTGCCGCTGATGGATGGCCGATGCCGGCTTCAGCGACAGCTACGTCGAGCAGTTGACCGGCAATGAATCGATGGTTGTCGGCATCAAATAGGGCGCGCTAGAAGAACGTGCGGATCAGGCCGACCACGCGGTCGTCGGCGTCGAGCTCGGGGATCAGCTGCCACTTGTCGAACACCGTGCACGGATGCGAGATGCCGAATCCCAGCCAGCTGCCGACCTCCACGGTGTCGCTGCCCAGCCGCAGATACGCGTGCTGATCGTTGAGCTTGGTCACTGCGCTGTCCGTCAACCCCAGCGGGATCGGCAGATCCTGGTCGAAGGACACGTCGCGTCGGCCCATCGTCAGCACCGCCAGTCCCGGCTCCGGACGCGACACCACCTGGGCCCACACCTGCAGCGCAGGCTGCAGCGCAGCACGAAGCGGCGAGGTCCGCGCATACAAACCGTCGTCATGAGTGAGGTACGCGCCGCTACGCACGATGGTGCGCACCTCCAAGCCCTCGGGCCAGTCGCCGGTCAGCACGTCGGCGACCGCGTCGAAATAGGTGCTGCCGCCCGCGGTGACGATCACCTGGTCCGCCTCGAACAGCGGGGCCAACCGCACCGCCGCGGCGCGCAACGCGGCTAGGTATCCGGTGACGCGAGCCACCGCGTCTGGCGCGATGTCGTGGCCCACCGCCGCCTCGTAGCCTGCGACACCGACCAGCCGCAGCCGCGGGGAATCGGCCGCTGCGCGCGCTACTTCGTCGACGGCATGGCGACCGCGACAGCCCGTGCGCCCGCCCGGCATGCCCAGCTCGACGCAAACGTCGACCGCCCTGACCGCTCCCGCCGAGGCCAGCGCCGCCGTCATCAGCTCCACGCCGCGCACCGAATCCACCCAACAAATCATCGAGAACTCAGGGTGGGTATCCAGTTCGGCAGCCAGCCAGCGCAATCCCGCCTCATCGACAAGCTCGTTGGCCAGCACCACGTCACGCACGCCAAAGGCTCGGTACACGCGCACGTGACTCAATGTCGCCGCGGTGATCGCGCACGCGCCCGCGTCGAGCTGACGTGCGAACAGCTGCGGCGCCATATGCGTCTTGCCGTGCGGCGCGAGCTCAACGCCGCGGTCGCGGCACCAGCCGGCCATCGCGGCGAGGTTGTGCGCCATGGCCCCGGCACGCAGCACGCACACGGGGCCGACGGCGCCACCGCCGTCGAACAGATCCGGCGCCTCCACACGGATCTGTGCCGGGGTGCGGCCCCACCACGACGCCGGCAGGCCCTTGAAACGCCAGTCGATGACCTCGTCGGCCAGGGCGGCCACCGCCGCAGCATTGATGGGAGCGGCCATGCGTTCATTTAAGCTTGCACGTCGTGACCTCACCTGATCAGCCCGACTCCGAGCCCGACGTCCCCGAGCAGTTCCGGATCCGTCAGGCCAAGCGGGAGCGGCTGCTCGCAGAGGGCCGCGACCCCTATCCGGTCGAGGTCGACCGCACACACACGCTCGCCGAGATTCGGCAGGCCTATCCCGACCTACCTGCGAACACCGAGACCGGCCAGATCGTCGGCGTTGCCGGACGGGTGATGTTTGCCCGCAACTCAGGAAAATTGTGTTTCGCCACACTGCAGGACGGTGACGGCACCCCACTGCAGGTGATGATCAGCCTCGACCGCGTCGGACAGGAATCGCTCGACGCATGGAAGACCGACGTCGACCTCGGCGACATCGCTTATGTGCACGGCGAGGTGATCAGTTCTCGTCGCGGCGAACTATCTGTGCTCGCCGATTCCTGGCAAATTGTTTCCAAGGCGCTGCGCCCGCTTCCGGTCGCACATAAAGAGATGAGCGAAGAGACCAGGGTGCGGCAGCGCTATGTCGATCTGATCGTTCGTCCCGAGGCCCGAACCATTGCGCGTCAACGGGTGGCCGTGGTGCGGGCGGTGCGCTCGGCGCTTGAGCGTCGCGGCTTTCTCGAAGTTGAGACGCCAATCCTGCAGACCTTGGCGGGCGGTGCAGCCGCCCGTCCGTTCGTCACACACTCCAATGCGCTCGATGTGGACCTCTACCTACGGATCGCGCCGGAACTGTTCCTAAAGCGTTGCTTGGTAGGCGGTTTCGACAAGGTCTTCGAGTTGAATCGGGTGTTCAGAAACGAAGGTGCGGATTCCACACATTCGCCCGAATTCGCGATGCTCGAGACATATCAGGCCTACGGCACCTACGACGATTCCGCCGTCGTCACCCGCGAGATTATTCAGGAAGTCGCCGACGAGGCGATCGGCACAAGAAAGCTGCCATTGCCCGATGGCACGGTCTACGATGTCGACGGCGAATGGGACACGATAGAAATGTATCCATCGCTGTCTGAAGCGCTGGGTGAAGAGATCACCCCGCAGACGGCGGTCGATCGGTTGTGGGAGATCGCCGATCGGCTCGGTGTCGTCATTCCGCGGGATCGTGGTTATGGGCACGGAAAATTGGTCGAGGAACTATGGGAGCACTCCGTCGGTAACACGCTTTGGGCGCCGACCTTCGTGCGCGATTTTCCCGTGGAGACAACGCCACTGACCCGCTCGCACCGCACCATCGAGGGCGTCACCGAGAAGTGGGATCTATACGTTCGGCACATCGAGTTGGCCACCGGCTACTCCGAGCTGATCGACCCGGTTATCCAACGCGAAAGGTTCGAAGCGCAGGCTCGCGCAGCGGCCGCAGGCGATGACGAGGCAATGGCTCTCGATGAGGATTTCTTGGCCGCTTTAGAGTATGCGATGCCGCCTTCTACGGGCACTGGAATGGGTATCGATAGGCTGTTGATGGCTTTGACGGGACTGTCGATTCGGGAGACAGTTTTGTTCCCGATTGTGCGTCGTCACAGCAACTGATCTGCTTAAAAATCAGTACTTGTTGAATGGTGCATGTTTGTGTGGCACATTGGTGCCGGGGGGTTCGAGATCTTAGCGACTCATCAAGTGCTCAAGGCAGAAGGGCAGTGTGGGGTAATGGCGAAGAAAGTGACCGTCACCTTGGTCGACGATTTCGACGGCGAAGGTGCCGCCGATGAGACGGTCGAATTCGGGCTCGACGGGGTGAGCTATGAGATCGATCTTTCTAACAAAAATGCCTCAAAGCTTCGAAACGACCTGAAGCAATGGGTGGACGCAGGTAGGCGGGTCGGTGGCCGCAGGCGCGGACGTTCGGCTGGATCGGGCCGTGGGAGGGCGGCGATCGATCGCGAGCAAAGCGCAGCAATCCGCGATTGGGCACGCCGCAACGGGCACAACGTATCCACCCGTGGACGCATCCCCGCCGACGTCATCGACGCATTTCACGCGGCAACGTAATAGGCCGTTGCCAGAATGCGGACCCGTCGTCGGGTTCGCTGGTGCGTGCTTTCGCTAGCGGCGAACTCGTCGCCCCCAGGAATCGGGAAAGGTTTCGGTCGCCTGGGCGTTGCTAGTCAGCAGCACCTGAGCGACGAGTGCTGGCGCACCGTATTCGCCGATATGTCCGCCGAGAGCAGACAGCCAAGCGGGGCAGCGGGAGCGGCCGCCCATTAGAGTGGACGGTAGGTGCAGTGCGTTTCCTGGCGCAAGGCGCCGACCTATGTGATGGAGAGCAGGTAACCGCCGATGTTTGAGAGATTTACCGACCGTGCCCGCAGGGTCGTCGTCCTGGCGCAAGAAGAGGCCCGGATGCTCAACCACAACTACATCGGGACCGAGCACATCCTGTTGGGACTTATTCACGAGGGTGAGGGCGTAGCCGCCAAGTCGCTGGAATCGCTGGGCATTTCGCTGGAAGGCGTCCGCAGCCAGGTCGAGGAGATCATCGGCCAGGGCCAGCAGGCGCCGTCCGGACACATCCCGTTCACCCCGCGCGCGAAGAAGGTGCTTGAGCTGAGTCTGCGCGAGGCGCTGCAGCTCGGCCACAACTACATCGGCACCGAGCACATTCTGCTCGGCCTGATTCGCGAGGGCGAGGGCGTCGCAGCCCAGGTGCTGGTGAAGCTTGGCGCCGAATTGACCCGGGTGCGTCAGCAGGTCATTCAACTGCTGAGCGGCTACCAGGGCAAGGAGACGGCCGAAGCAGGCACGGGTGGCCGTGGCGGGGAGGCGGGCAATCCGTCCACCTCGCTGGTGCTCGACCAGTTCGGCCGCAACCTGACCGCAGCCGCGATGGAGGGCAAGCTCGACCCCGTCATCGGCCGCGAGAAGGAAATCGAGCGCGTCATGCAAGTGCTGAGCCGCCGGACCAAGAACAACCCGGTGCTGATCGGCGAGCCCGGCGTCGGCAAGACCGCCGTCGTCGAGGGCCTGGCCCAGGCAATCGTGCACGGCGAGGTCCCGGAGACGCTCAAGGACAAGCAGCTGTACACGCTTGACCTCGGTTCGCTGGTGGCAGGCAGCCGCTACCGCGGCGACTTCGAAGAGCGGCTGAAGAAGGTGCTCAAGGAGATCAACACCCGCGGCGACATCATCCTGTTCATCGATGAACTGCACACGCTGGTTGGTGCGGGTGCCGCCGAGGGTGCGATCGACGCCGCGAGCATCCTCAAGCCGAAGCTGGCCCGCGGCGAGCTGCAGACCATCGGTGCCACCACCCTCGACGAGTACCGCAAGTACATCGAGAAGGACGCCGCGCTGGAGCGCCGGTTCCAGCCGGTGCAGGTCGGCGAGCCGACGGTGCAGCACACCATCGAGATCCTCAAGGGTCTGCGTGACCGCTACGAGGCTCACCACCGCGTGTCCATCACCGACACCGCGATCGTGGCGGCGGCCACCCTGGCGGACCGCTACATCAACGATCGCTTCCTGCCGGACAAGGCCATCGACCTGATCGACGAGGCCGGTGCCAGGATGCGGATCCGACGGATGACCGCGCCGCCAGACCTGCGTGAGTTCGACGAGAAGATCGCCGACGCCCGCCGCGAGAAGGAGTCCGCGATCGACGCGCAGGACTTCGAGAAGGCGGCAAGCCTGCGCGATAAGGAGAAGCAACTCGTCGCGCAGCGTGCCGAGCGTGAGAAGCAGTGGCGCTCAGGCGATCTCGACGTTGTCGCAGAGGTCGACGACGAACAGATCGCCGAGGTGCTTGGCAATTGGACCGGCATCCCCGTGTTCAAGCTGACCGAAGAGGAAACCACGCGGCTCCTGCGCATGGAGGACGAGATCCACAAGCGGATCATCGGCCAAGAGGACGCCGTCAAGGCAGTCTCAAAGGCGATCCGGCGTACCCGCGCCGGGCTGAAGGATCCCAAGCGCCCCTCCGGCTCGTTCATCTTCGCCGGCCCGTCCGGTGTCGGTAAGACCGAGCTGTCCAAGGCGCTGGCCAACTTCCTGTTCGGCGACGACGACGCGCTCATCCAGATCGACATGGGCGAGTTCCACGACCGCTTCACGGCTTCGCGGCTGTTCGGTGCCCCTCCGGGCTACGTCGGCTACGAGGAGGGCGGCCAGCTCACCGAGAAGGTCAGAAGGAAACCGTTCTCGGTTGTTCTTTTTGATGAGATCGAGAAGGCGCACCAGGAGATCTACAACAGCCTGTTGCAGGTCCTCGAGGACGGTCGGCTTACCGACGGCCAGGGACGTACGGTCGACTTCAAGAACACCGTGCTGATCTTCACCTCGAACCTCGGCACGTCCGACATCTCGAAGGCGGTCGGCCTTGGCTTCACTCAGGGTGGCGGTGACAACAACTACGAGCGGATGAAGCAGAAGGTCAACGACGAGCTGAAGAAGCACTTCCGGCCGGAGTTCCTCAACCGCATCGACGACATCATCGTCTTCCACCAACTGACTCGCGACGAGATCGTGAAGATGGTGGAGCTGATGATCGGCCGGGTCGAGAAGCAGCTCAAGAGCAAGGACATGGCCATGGAGCTGACCGACAAGGCCAAGGCCCTGTTGGCCAAGCGCGGCTTCGATCCGGTGCTGGGTGCCCGGCCGCTGCGGCGCACCATCCAGCGTGAGATCGAGGATCAGCTGTCTGAGAAGATCCTGTTCGACGAGGTCGGCCCCGGCCAGCTGGTCACGGTCGACGTCGACAACTGGGACGGCGAGGGCGCGGGCGAGGACGCGGTGTTCACGTTCACCGGAAGCAAGAAGCCGGTGAAGGTGGCCGAGCCCGATCTGGCTCAGGCCGGTGCCGCAGGCGCTCCGAGCGCGGCGGCCGCGGAGTAACAACTACAACGAAAACGGGCGGTTACCCTTCTCCGGGGTAACCGCCCGTTTCGCTTTAGAGGAAGGCTCGACCGTGCTTGTTGTAACCACCAACGACCTCCCCGGCTGGGAGATCCAGCGCGTCTGCGGGGAGGTCTTCGGACTGACCGTCCGGTCACGAAACGCGTTCGCTCAGATGGGCGCAGGCTTCAAGTCCATGTTCGGTGGTGAGCTGCAGGGCATGACGAAGAACCTCGCCGAAAGCCGCAACGAGGCAATGAGCCGACTGATCGCCGAGGCCCGCGCCAGGGGCGGCAACGCGATCGTCGCCATGCGGTTCGACACGACCGAGCTGGGCGACGTGTGGACCGAGATCTGCGCATACGGCACCGCCGTACAGGCCGTCCCCGTCACCGACGCGGCGAAATACACCGCCAGTCAGCTGGGTTACGGCGCCGGAAGCTAGACCCGATGGTTAGGATGCTGCTGTAATCGACGAGCGAAGGAATCTGGTGAAAATCCAGAACGGTCGCGCCACTGTGCAAAGTCAGACCCGACGCCCGTCGTCACCTTTGGAAACTGGGACGCGAATTCCCGGAAAGGAAATGACATGACTTCTTCCGAGGCTCACAGGACCGTAGCGCCTGCAGTCGACCTGTCGGTGGCCAAAGCGGCTATCTGGCTCTCACTCACCGCATTCCTCGCATTGGTGGTGCTCTACTTCGTCGGCATGGACCAAGGCGCGACGTCGGTGTTCGGTAACAACACCTACGTGCACGAGTTCGTGCACGACGCCCGCCACCTGCTCGGCTTCCCTTGCCACTGACGTAAGGGAGTAGCCAACACAATGGAAAAGCAAATCATCGGGCGTGGCCTTCTCGCCGGCGCCCTTGCCGGAGTGCTCGCATTCCTCTTCGCCCGGATCTTCGTAGAGCCCGTCATCGATCGGGCGATCGGCTACGAGGACGGCGTCGGCGCTGCGCACGAGGCCATGGAGCATGGCGCGCACGAGCACGGCGCCGAGGTGTTCACCCGTGGCATCCAGGCCAACATCGGCATGGGCTTCGGGGTGTTGGCGTTCAGTGTTGCCATGGGCGCGCTGTTCGCGGTTGTGTTCGCGGTGACGTACGGACGCGTGGGCAACGTCTCGGCCCGTCTCTTGTCGACCTACCTCGCAGGCGGAATGTTGTTGAGCCTGTACGTGGTTCCCGCACTGAAGTACCCGGCCAACCCGCCGGCCGTGAGCCTCGAAGAGACCATCCGCCAGCGCACGCTGTTGTATCTGCTGATGGTCGTGGTGTCCGCCGCGTTGTTCGTCGGCGCGGTCTATCTCGGTCGGCGGTTGGCCTCGCGCATCGGTGCGTGGAACGCGACGCTGGCCGCGGCGGGTGCGTACATCGTCGCGATCGCCGTGGTGATGTTGATCCTGCCGACGATCGACGAGACGCCGGGACCGTTGCGCGATAACGCGGGCACGATCATCTACGAAGGCTTCCCCGCAGACGATCTGTACCAGTTCCGACTCTTCTCACTGGGCACCCAAGTGGTCATGTGGGCGACGATCGGTCTGGTGTTCGCGGCGCTGGCATCGCGCTTCCTCGACGAGAACCGGCGGGAGACAATTTCGGCGTGAGTCCCGAAGGCGACCGGGAGCCGAGGCATGAGTGAGGTCGTCCGGCTGACACTCGTATCGCACGCGATGACCGATGCGATGTCGGCCGGACGGTTTCCCACCGACGAACCGCTCAATGCGGTCGGCCATCGCCAGGTCGACGCGTCGATCGATCTGGGTGTCACCGAACGCGCCTATTGCGGCCCGGAGAAACGGACAAGGCAGACGGCCGAACTGCTCGGTCTGCACGCCAGCATCGACAACAGGCTGGCGGATCTGGACTGCGGACGGTGGCGCGGCGACGTGGTTGGCGGCGTGCAGTCCGACGATCTGGCGATCTGGCTGACCGATCCGACGCGGGCGCCGCACGGTGGCGAGTCGGTGGTCGAGCTGATCGAACGGGTGCGCGGGTGGATGGATTCACTGACCACCCGTCGCACTCGGCTGGTCGTCGTCACGCACCCGTCAGTGATCAGGGCCGCGATCCTGGTTGCACTGAACGCGCCTCCGAAGTCGTTCTGGCGCATCGATATTGCGCCGGTCAGCCGAACGGTGATGCACTTCCGCGGACACGCCTGGACGCTGCGCTCAAGTCTGTAGTCAGGCGACGGGAATCAGGCCGAACGCCTTCTTCGCGATCGACAGCAGCCAGCCCGCGGCGGTATTGCTTCGGAAGCTCGGCCAGTTCAACTGGAAGCTGACCACCCATGGCTGGCCGGTGCGGTCGACGGCGTACCAGCTGAATGTCATGTCGCCGGGCAGGTTTCCGGCCTTCGCACCGATGTACGGCCACTTCGACCTGTTCAAGTCGATACCGGGGACGTTGGACAGGATGTCCTTCACCGGCGCCGCCGCACCGACCGCGGCGGCCTGCAACGCGGCATGCACCCTGCAGATGTCGGCGGCGCTGCCGTACCATTCGGCACCGTAGGCTGACGCGGGCGTGCTCGTCCGCGCCGGATCTGGTTCATAGGGCCGGGAATTCGTCTGCTCGAGCAGTTGCGCGCGAACTTGGGGAGTGGCTTCCTTCCACTGCTCGCGCAGGTCCGGTTTTCCCCAGCCGATCGAGAACAATTCGTGCATGGTGGGGAACGGCGTCATGCTGGCCGGGTCGTGGTGGCCGGCGGCCACCAGGGCACGCTCGATAGCGCTTGGGGTCAGCCGCTCGATCAACAGGTCGGTCGCCATGTTGTCGCTGGCGGAGATCATCTCCTGGGCAGCCTGGCGCACGGACACGGGCGTGCCCGACGGCAACTCATCGAGAGTGGCTGATCCGACCGCCTTGGCCTCGTCGGTAATCGTGACCTGGTCGGTCCAGTGCAGGGTTCCCGCCTTGACGGCGTCTGCAACCGCAAGCAGCACATACAGTTTGAAGATCGACGCCAGTGGCAGCGACAGCTCGGTGTTGCTACCGGCAATTGAAACGCATTTCCCGGCCGGGCCATCTTGGACGACCTTGGAGACCTGATACGAGTAGCGTGCACCCGTCTTCGCCAGCACGGCGTCGATATCGCGCCAGTCCGTGATCTTCGGCGGTTGCAGCGTCACCGCGAACCGGTCGACCAAACCCTCAGCGTTGGTGCGCAGTTCAATGTCCTGCGCGGCACTGTAGGACGTCAGTGTGTGCAGCGTCGCCTGGCCCGCGCCGATGTCGATGCCCGAGACCGTGATCGGCCTATCCAGCCAGAGGTTGCCCATGGCCGAGGTGACGCCGTTGACCTGATCGGGTGCCGCCATCGTGCGAACCCCGACGGTGCCGATCGGCCAGTCGGAGTTGAGCATGTCCATGGTCTGTTTGGCTCGCAGACCCTGAGGCGTGTTGGTGTCGATGTGAACGCCGTACGCGGCATCCGCCACGGGCGTCGATCCAGTGTTGGCGCATCCGCAGGCAAGGGTGACGACGAGCGCGGCCGTCAGCCCGGCCGCGATATGTCGTGTCCAGCCCGCGTTACGCAGTGGCGCCGCTCCCCGCAACGTCCAGCACAACCTCGAACTCCAGGAGTGAAGCGCCTGTGGCGACCGGGTTGGCCCGCTGGCCTGCATGCGCCTCGACCGCAGGACCCGACGCCCATGCCTGGAATGCCTCTTCGGACTCCCATTGCGTGACCACGAAGTAGCGGTCTTCGCCCTTGATTGGGCGCAGCAACTGGAAGCCGAGGAAACCGGGCTGGTTGTCGACGGCATGTGCACGGTGTGCGAACCGCTTCTCCAGTTCCGGACCGGCGTCGGGCGGGACCTCAATTGCGTTGATCTTCACCACGGGCATGTCGTTAGGCTACCGTGCGCTGCCATGGCCCCCGACCTGCTGACGCCTCGTGGTGGCCAGGGCGATCCGCTGGTCCTGGTGCACGGGCTGATGGGACGCGGAAGCACGTGGTCGCGTCAGCTGCCGTGGCTGACGAGCCTCGGCGAGGTGTACACCTACGACGCGCCGTGGCACCGCGGCCGCGACGTCGCAGACCCCTACCCGATAAGCACCGAGCGGTTCGTGTCCGACCTAGGCGACGCAGTCGGCTCGCTTGGCAGGCCAGCGGTTTTGGTTGGCCACTCGATGGGCGCGCTGCATTCGTGGTGTCTTGCCGCTGCGCGACCCGATCTTGTCAGCGCGCTGGTGGTGGAGGACATGGCGCCTGACTTCCGCGGGCGCACCACAGGACCATGGGAACCGTGGCTGCACGCGCTGCCTGCCGAATTCGATTCGGCCCAAGGGGTTTACGACGAATTTGGAGAGGTGGCCGGCCAGTACTTTCTGGAGGCGTTCGACCGGACCGCGACCGGTTGGCGGCTGCACGGGAACACCAGCCAGTGGATCGACATCGCCGCGGAGTGGGGCACCCGTGACTACTGGCAGCAATGGAACGCGGTGCGCGTTCCCGCGTTGCTTCTCGAGGCGGGCGGTACCGTCACGCCCGCGGGGCAGATGCGCAGAATGAAGGAAACCGGCTACCGAACGACGTATTTGCACGTGCCCGGTGCCGGTCACCTGATCCACGACGACGCGCCGCAGATCTACAAGCAGGCGGTCGAATCGTTCCTAACGACGCTCGCCGGTCGCGCCTGACGCGGGCCAAAACGGCTGCTTCTCAAAGCGTGTGCGGATCGCGTCGACATCGTGCGCGACGCGGAAACCGTCACGATCGTCTTCGAACAACCTGCCCATCATCGGGGCGGACCAGCGGAACTGGTCGAAGCGGATGGGAATCGAATCAGAGCGATGGGCGGCCCAGCTGAGCGCCGCTGCCACCGCGAAAGGGGCGATCAGAACGAGGAGACTGAGTGCAGTGGTCATGGCAGTAATACTCCGTCAGTAAATATCCCGCCAACAGTGGCAGGAAGGACACCTTGCGATAAAATGCTGCCATGGCATTAAAGAGCGTATCTACGCTGGTGCTCGACGGTCTAGCGATTTTTGAGTTCGGAGTGATCTGCGAGGTCTTCGGCATCGACCGCTCCGCGGACGGCGTTCCCAATTTCGATTTCAAGGTCTGCGGACCGGAGCCAGGCAAGCCGTTGCGGACGTCAGTCGGCGCCACCATCACCCCGGACGAGGGGCTCGACGGTCTGGCCGGGGCGGACCTCGTCGCGATCCCGGCGATCAGCAGCCAGTACGGCGGATATCTGCCGGAGGCCCTCGACGCCATACGCAAAGCCGCCGAGTCGGGCTCGATCATCCTGACCGTGTGCTCGGGCGCGTTCGTCGCGGGTGCGGCGGGACTGCTGGACGGCAGGCCGTGCACCACACACTGGATGCACGCCGACGACCTCGCAAGGATGTATCCGACCGCGAAGGTCGACCGCAACGTGCTGTTCGTCGACGACGGCAACCTGATCACCAGCGCGGGCACCGCGGCGGGCATCGATGCATGCCTGCACCTGGTGCGTCGTGAGCTGGGCAGCGAGGTCACCAACAAGATCGCGCGCAGGATGGTCGTACCGCCGCAGCGAGACGGCGGTCAGCGGCAGTACATCGACCAGCCAATTCCGGTGCGGTGTTCGGAAGGCTTTGCACCGCATCTGGATTGGGTGCTCAGCAACCTAGACAAGCCGCTCACGGTCACCACGCTTGCCCGTCGGGTGAACATGTCGGCCCGCACATTCGCCAGGCGATTCGTCGAGGAAACCGGACGAACCCCGATGCAGTGGGTGACCGATCAACGGGTGCTCTACGCGCGCCGGCTGCTTGAGGAAACCGACCTCGACATCGACAGGATCGCCGACAGGTCGGGTTTCGGCACGGCAACCCTGCTGCGCCACCACTTCCGCAGGGTCATCGGCGTGACTCCTTCGGATTACCGGCGCCGGTTCGCGTGCGGTGGTCCGTGCGAGCAGGCCGCCGCGACGGCCTAGCCGTTCCGCGACGTTACTGATTTGCAACACCGCGCCGGTGTGTGCGGGCGTCGCCTCCAAGGTTGACTGGCTACGTTGCGCCGGTGCAAAGCAACGTGTCTCGGCGCGATGTGCTCAAATATGCTGCGGCCGCGCCGGTCTTCCTTGGCGTGCCCGCACTGGCGGCCTCGCTCGGCGCGCCTGGCGCGCGTGCGGCTTCCGGGGTCGCAGGAGCGATCGTCTTCCTCGATCCCGGTCACAACGGCGCCAACGACGGCTCGATCATCCGGCAGGTGGCCAACGGTCGCGGCGGCACGAAGGAATGCCAAACGACGGGAACCACCACCGACGCTGGCTATCCCGAACACACCTTCAACTGGGATGTGGTGCTGCGGATCCGCGAGGAACTCAGCCGGCTTGGCGTGCGCACAGCCATGTCTCGCGGCAATGACAACGCGCTCGGCCCGTGCGTCGATCAACGTGCCGCGATGGCCAATGCGCTTCGCCCCGACGCGATCGTGAGCATTCACGCCGACGGCGGCCCCCCCGACGGCCGCGGGTTTCACGTCAACTATTCGAACCCACCGGTCAACGACGCCCAATCCGGTGCCGCCGTGCGGCTCGCACAAGTCATGGCGGGCCAACTCGCAGCGTCGGGGCTGACACCGTCGACCTATCGCGGCACGAACGGTCTGTACGGTCGCGCAGACCTCGCAGGGCTGAATCTTGCCCAATATCCATCGATTCTGATCGAACTGGGCAACATGAAGAACCAGCAAGAGGCGGCCGACATGGCGGCACTGGAGGGCCGCGCGAAATACGCCGCGGCGGTTGTGCAGGGTATCAACGCGTACCTGGTGCAGCGCTAGTCATCGCTCGACGGGCAGGAGATGTCGACGTAGGCGGTGGTGAACACCGTCGGGTTGGTATTGGCCGTGCCGTGCACACCGGTGGTGATGCACTGGGACAGCGGACCGCTCACCGTTCCGTTCAGTTGCACGTTATATCCCATGTCGCGCAAGGTTTTAACGGTGTCGGCTGCGTTCGAGCCCCCGGTCGGGGCGGCCGTGGCGGTCGAGGCCACAGCCAGGCTGCCTGCCACAAGGGCGCCTGCGACTGCGATGGCGATGCTGAACTTCTTCATGGCTGAACTCCTTTGTCGGGTTTAGCCATGGATAGGGCAGGGGGTTACACCGCGGTCAGTGTTTTACGGCGGCGCTTTCACGGACCAACGCGTGAACGCGCCAACGACCGGGCACACCCTTGAGTTCGTATTCACCGCGCTCGGCGAACTTGCGCCGCGATCCAGTGACGATCTCGCGCACGGTCGACGACACCAGCACCTCGCTGGGCCCGGCCAGCGCCGAGACCCGCGCGCCGATGTGCACGGCCATGCCCGCGATGTCGTCGCCGCGCACCTCGACCTCGCCCGCGTGAATACCAACGCGCACTTCGATGCCCAACGGGCGGACCGCGTCGACGATGGCATCCGCGCAGTCGATCGCGACACTGGGGCTGATGAACATCGCGACGAATCCGTCGCCGACCGTGTTGACCTCGATACCGCGGAATCGCTCGAACTCGTGGCGGATCACATTGTCGTGGTTGTCCAGAAGGGCGTGCCACCGGAGGTCACCCAACTCGCCGGCCCGCTGGGTCGAGCCGACGATATCGGTGAACACGATCGTGGTGAGCACGCGTTCGGCGTCCGAGCCGCCACGCATGCCGGTGATGAACTCCTCGACCTCGTCGAGGATCGGGGCAGTGTCGCCGACCCAGTACAGGGTGTCGGCGCCCGGCAGTTCGACGTAGCGGGAATTCGCGATGTTCTGGCCGAGGTAGCGGCCGTGCCCGACCCCGACCAACGCGGAGTCGGCCCGTTGCAGGATCAGGGTCGGCGCGGTGATCAACGGCAGCTTGGCCCGCGCGTCGGCGTCGGTCAGCGCCTGGTTCGACTTGCGGGCCATGCTCGGTGACGCGGCGCGGTTACCGGCTAGGTCCCACCAGGCGCGGAACGCATGATCGGCGGCGACGGACGGCGCGACGAACCCGAGGACGTCGAAACCCTGCTCGACGGCATCCGGCTCGATCGCCACCGTGGTGAAGGTGTCGGCTCCGCTGGCCTGCGCCCCGGCTTCGTAGTTCGGTGCCCAGCGCGCCCTGGCCGAGCCGTTGACGATCACCAGGCTGGCCACCCGCTCGGGGTGGTCGGCAGCCAGGAAAAGCGCGCTCACCGTCGTGACGCCAGAGACGAATATCGTCGCGCGTTCGCATCCGACCGCATCCATCACCGTGATCACGTCCTCGGCCCAGCACGACGGAGTGATGGTGTCGGCGGATCCGATGCGGGACGACGTGCCCATGCCACGGTGGTCGAATCGGATCACCCGGCTGAACGAGGCGAGGCGCCGGAAGAAGCGGTACATCGACGGCTCGTCATCGATCGAGTCGATCGGGATGAACGGTCCAGGCATCACAACCAGATCGCTCGGGCCCTCGCCGAGCACCTGGTACGCGATGTCCAAGTCGCCGCGCGACGCGTAGCGAGTTCGGGGTGCCTGCGCCACTGCCTCAGGCTAGCTAGTCGGCCTCACCCGCGAGCGCGAATCGACCGTCCGCGGTCTGTTCGACCAGACCGTCGACCAATAGCGAGTCCAGAGCCCGGTCGCGCTGCGCGGTGTCGGTCAGCCACGCCACGTCGAGCTCCGCACGCGTAACGGGAGAGTCGTTGCCGCGCAACACATCCAGCAGCCGACCGCGCACTTGACGGTCGGTGCCTGCGTAGTGCTGCACGCGGCGTGCCGGACCGACAGCTGGGGGATAACCACGCGACCGCCACACGCACGTTGAAAGCGGGCACAGGCCGCACCGCGGCGCGCGTGCGGTGCAGACCGTCGCGCCCAGTTCCATCAATGCCGCCGAAAACCGCGGTGCGTCAGCATCATTGGGCAACAGCGCGTCGACGTCGGTCAGATCCTGTGGCGAAGACGACGCGGCCGCCTCGGCCCTGCCGTGCACGGCCCTGGCCACCACGCGGCGCACGTTCGTGTCGACGACGGGTACGCGCTGCCTGTACGCGAA
Source organism: Mycolicibacterium moriokaense (assembly GCF_003201655.1). GTDB lineage: Bacteria > Actinomycetota > Actinomycetes > Mycobacteriales > Mycobacteriaceae > Mycobacterium > Mycobacterium moriokaense_A. Next base: position 183,672 of record NZ_QJJU01000010.1, on the reverse strand, counting down.
ACAGGCGACAGCGCGGGCGGTGTAGGCGCCGATCCCCGGCAGCGTTAAAAGCGTTTCGACATCCGACGGCACCACATCGTCGAACTGCTCGGCGATCACGGTTGCGCATTCGTGCAGCCGCTTGGCTCGTCGCGGATAACCGAGCTTGCCCCAGGCTCGCAGCACATCGGCCGCGCCGGCGGCGGCCGTCGCCGAAGGGGTGGGCCACCGCGCCACCCAGCCCAACCAGATCGGTTCGACGCGCGCTACTGGCGTCTGTTGCAGCATGAACTCACTGACCAGGATCTGCCACGGTGTCACGTCGGCCCGCCGCCAGGGCAGGTCACGCTGTTCGAGGTCATACCAGTCGAGCAGTTGCGGCACAATGTAGGTCATGCCGCGTACCAGCCCCGTGACCGCATGGAAGGCACTCAAGGAGGGTAACGAGCGGTTTGTTGCGGGCAAGCCTGCCCATCCCAGCCAGAGCATCGAGGACCGGGCCCGCCTTGCCCACTCTCAAAAGCCCACTGCCGTGTTGTTCGGCTGCGCCGACAGCCGGGTGGCGGCCGAGATCATCTTCGACCAGGGCCTCGGCGACATGTTCGTGGTGCGCACCGCAGGCCACGTCGTCGACGCGGCCGTGCTTGGCTCGATCGAATATGCAGTCACGGTGCTCGACGTGCCGTTGATCGCCGTGCTCGGCCATGACAGCTGCGGCGCGGTGAAGGCGACGCTGGCGGCGATCGACGACGGAGAGGTGCCAGGCGGCTATGTACGCGACATCGTGGAGCGGATAACGCCGTCGATCCTGCAGGGCCGTCACGCCGGCCTGACGCGGGTCGATGAGTTCGAAACCCGGCACGTCAACGACACCGTCACGCAGCTGCGCGTGCGGTCCTCGTCCATCGCCGAACGGCTTGCCGCGGGGACCGTGGCCATCGTCGGCCTGACCTACCACCTGGCCGAAGGCAGGGTGGTGTTGCGAGACCATCTCGGAGATATTGGCGAAGGCTAACCCGCGACACGCCGGGTCACCTCGGACGAGGCAGCGTGACCTGGCCTTACCGTGAGCTTGTGCTGGATCTAGAACCGCATGGCCCGCTACCGACGCAGATTTACTGGCGTCGCAGGGCACTGGCAATTGGCATCGCGGTACTCGTGGTCGCCGTCGTCGCCGCTGTGGTGGTGATGATCGTGATGAACAGCACGAGCGCCCCGACCAAGACGGCTGACAAGCCCAACCCAACGCAGGCCGCAGCGCCGACACCGCTTCCAGGGGAGAACCCCGAGGTCAAGACCCCGCTGATGCCGCCAGCGCAGCAGGCCCCTGCGCCGACACCCACCCCGACCGCGGCCGTCATGCCGCCCCCGGTGCTCAAGGAGGGTGACGACTGCCCCGACTCCACGCTGGCGGTCAAGGGCATCACCAACGTGCCGCAGTACTTCGTCGGAGACCAGCCGAAGTTCACCATGGTCGTGACAAACATCGGCCTCGTCGCGTGCCAGCGTGACGTCGGCGCCGCGGTGCTGGCCGCCTACGTCTACTCGCTCGACAACAACCGGCTGTGGTCGAATCTGGACTGCGCACCGTCCAACGAGACGTTGGTCAAGACGTTCCAGCCCGGCGAGCAAGTAACGACAGAGGTGACCTGGACGGGGATGGGCTCGGCGCCGCAATGCCCGCTGCCGCGTCAGCCGATCGGGCCGGGCACATACAACCTCGTCGTGCAACTCGGCAATCTGAGGTCGGCGACGGTGCCGTTCATCCTCGCTCCGCCGGCGCCTGCGCCGGCGCCGCCAGGTGAGGGTGTGCCTCCCGCAGCGCAGGCACCTGCGCCGCAGGGCGGCTAAGCCGGTAGGTGCCGCTTAGCCCGCGTGCTCGGTGACCAGCGATTCGTCCCAGCCGTTGACGTGTTCGTCCGCAGGTTCTTCGTGCACTTCGGGCTCCGGCTCTTGAGGCTCGGGCACGGGTTGCAGATGTTCGGTGCCCGGCACCCCGCCGAGGGCAGCTATCGCGTCCTTGATTTTCGCCGCGTCCTCGTCGGTGGGCGTTTCGCCAGCCTCGAGCTCGTCGAGCAGATCGGCGCGAAGCCCCGCGCCGTTGGCCACTTCGTTGGCAGACAACTTGGCGTGCACGCGGGTGACGTACAACTGTTGGCCCAAACTCGATCCCGGTGCAGCGGCGGCGTGTTCCATCAGGGCGTCGTAACGCCGCCGCACATTGCTCAACGCGACGATCACCGCGGGTGAGGGCCTGTTGGTGCTTGCTGCATCCGTCAGCGCGGCGCGCAATTTGCGCATGCCCGACAGAACGACGTCCGCGCGCTTGTGGAACTTGCGGTCCTCTGCGAAAGGCAACGCGTCGATCGCGGCCGTGTACATGTGCATCGCCGCCTCGGACAGATCGACGATGATCGACGAGTCGCGTTCATGTGACTCGGGTTGTCCCATGGGCCCTCAATTCTCTAGCGGGTCAATTCGATAGCGGTGAGCACGGCTTGACACTAGCGGTCCGCGACATTTCTCGTACACCGCCGAGAGGCGGGGCGTGACGGCGCAATCTAGGGTTCCCTAGTCTGAACCCGCACGGCGGAATGCGCGGTGCGAAATTGGGAGGTCCGGATGACGGGACTAGTGCAATCCACCGGGGCCGCTGAGGATTCGGAGCTCGGCGACGTGAGCGTCGCTACGGAGCCGACGGCACTACCGACGCCAGTTCGCCAACGACCGCGCTGGTTCGCCGTTATCGAGGGCTGGCGTGGAATTGGGTGGTTTGCCTGTGGAGTGGCGGGCGTTGTTGCCATCGTCTGGTTCATCTTCGTCAGTCATGGCGAGAGCGGTTCCAAGGCGGACTGGTTCTTCGGCGCCGTCGTGTTCTGCGTCGTGATGGTGACCATGTGGCAGACCCTCAACATTCAGCGCCAGGCGAACCGGAACGCCGACGACGCCGCCGAGCGACTACGCATCGAGCTGGCAGCCGCCGATGAGCGGTCGGCCCGCGAACTGGCTCTGATCCAGACACTGCACCGGGTCGAGATTGAAGCCAAGGACAAGTCGCACCGCGCCGAGCTGGAGGCGCAGCGAGAGTTGGCCCGAGTCGAGCGCCTTCATCTGGTCAATCAGGTGCAGAAGCAGGCGCTCGTCGAGGTGTCGCGCACCGTCAATGGGCACACTCAACTGCTGGCGACACTGTGGAACGAGGCCGCGAGCATCCTGAGCATCGAGGATCGCGACGAGCGGGAACTCGCGATGAACCCGATCTTCGAGCAGATCAGCCAAGTCGTTAACGAGTTTTCGGTCGAGGTCGGCAACGCACACCTACTCATCGAGGACGATCGGCTGCACCGCGCCCTTGACCGCGTCAACGAAGCCGTCCTGATGGGCATCCGGGTAGCCGAGGATGTGCACGACGCCGTGGTCCAAAGAAATGCACCACACCTCAATCCGGTCCCGCCCGTCCAGCGGCTGATGCAGTCGAGGGCCGCAGAAGCACGACACCTCGCGTGGAGCTTGCTCAGGGCCGGGCTCGACGAGATCAGCGAGTTGAGCGAGTTAAGCGAGCCGGTCGGCGATCGTCGACTCGGCGAGCTGTGAAAGGCCTTCCCGGATGTGGCGGGCCCACATCGAACCGATGCCTTCGACCGACTGCAGGTCGTCGGATGTGGCGGCCAGCAGCCCCTGCAGCGAACCGAACGACCGCACCAGCAGGTCGACGTGGGCGAACTGCAGCCGAGGGATGCCTACCATGGCCCGGTAGCCGCGCGAGCTCATGGCCGAGTCCTGTGCCTCCAGCGTCGACGGGTAACCGAAAACACTTGCCAGCGTTGTGAAGTCGAGCAGCTCGTTATCGGAGAGGCCGTCAAGCGCGTCAAGGGTAGCGCTTACCTGCGCAGCCGTCGGCGGGTCGGGGTTGGCGTGGTAGTCGCGCACGATCAGCTCGCGGGCGACGTCGTTGTCGCCGACGAGTTCCTCCAGTTGCAGCTTGAGCTGGCGTCCATCGGTGCCGAGTTCGACGACGTCGGAGTCGATCTCCAGGCTGATCCGGCGGACCATCTCGAGCCGCTGCACAACCGTCATCACGTCGCGCAGCGTGACGAAGTCCTCGATCTCGGCCGTGGAGAGCTGCCTGCTGACCTCGTCGAGGCGGGTCTTGTAGCGCTCGAGCGTGTCGATGGTCTGGTTGGCCCGCGACAGGATGGCCGCCGACTCCGGCATCACGTGCCGCTCGCCTGCGACATAGATGGTCACGATGCTCATCGAATGGCTCACCGAGATCACCGGATAGCCGGTCTGGATGGCGGTGCGCTCGGCGGATCGGTGCCGGGTGCCGGACTCCTCGGTGGGGATCGACGGGTCGGGCACCAGCTGCACGTTGGCCCGCACGATGCGGCCGCCATCGGTGGACAGCACGACCGCGCCGTCCATCTTGGACAGTTCCCGGAGCCGGGTCGGCGCGTATCGGATGTCGAGCGAGAAGCCGCCGTCGCAGATGGCCTCGACGCTGTCGTCGTACCCGATCACGATCAGCGCGCCCGTGCGGCCGCGCAGGATGCGCTCAAGGCCGTCACGCAGGGCGGTGCCAGGTGCCAGCCGCGCGATGGTTTCCCGCAGGGTTGGCCGGGCCAGCTGCACCACGGTGCGGCTCGACCTGCTACTCGCCTTGACGGCCATCGCCCCTCCTGCCCGTTTCAGGATCGGCCGTTGCTGCCGTCAGTGTGGCTGATTTGCCTTAGCACCCGCAACGCTGTCTGGATGTCGTCGGCGGGAAGTGCACGCAGTCCCGCGGGCACAGCCGTGACGCCGGCGGGCACCACGGCGCAGCCGAAGCCCAGCCGCGCGGCCTCGGCGAGCCTGCGGTCCATGCCGCTGACCCGGCGCAGATCGCCTGCCAGCCCCACCTCGCCGATCGCCACGGCGTTGGCGGGCATGGGCAGGTCGGTGAATGCGGATGCGATCGCCAGCGCGACCGCCAAGTCCGACGAAGGGTCGGTCAACCGCATGCCGCCGACGGTGGACAGATAGATGTCGTTGGCCCCGACGGGCAGCTTGGCGCGCTTCTCCAGCACGGCAGTGATCATGGCGGCGCGCGACGAGTCGATGCCACTGACCGCGCGTCGCGGCGAACCGGTGGCCGGCGAGCCGATCAGCGCCTGCACCTCACCGATCAGCGGACGTTTGCCGTCGAGTGTGACCGTCACGGCCGTGCCCGATACCGGTTGGGGCCGCTGGTCGCGAAATAGCCCCGAAGGGTCGGCGACGCACTCGATTCCGTTGTCGTGCAACAGGAAACAGCCCACCTCGTCGGCGGCGCCGAAGCGGTTCTTCACGCCGCGCACCATGCGAAGCGCCGAAGTGCGGTCGCCCTCGAAGTGCAGCACGACATCGACAAGATGTTCCAGCGAGCGCGGCCCCGCGATAGCGCCGTCCTTGGTGACGTGGCCGACGAGCAGCATCGCCACCCCGGATGTCTTGGCGGCCATGGTCAGCGCCGTCGTCACCGCCCGCACCTGAGTGACCCCGCCGGTTACGCCGTCGACCTCGGTGGTGGACATGGTCTGCACCGAGTCGACGACCACGAGGGTCGGCCGTACCTCGTCGATGTGGCCGAGTGCCACCTGCAGATCCGATTCGGCGGCCAGGTAGACCTCGTCATGGGCGCAGCGGGTGCGTTCGGCTCGCAGCCGGATCTGGCCTGCCGACTCCTCACCGGACAGATACAGCGCACGCTTGCCCGCCTGCGCCCAGCGGTGGGCCACCTCGAGCAGCAGCGTCGACTTCCCGACACCGGGATCGCCTGCCAGCAGTGTCACCGAGCCGGGGACCAGGCCTCCGCCGAGAACACGGTCCAGTTCACTGACTCCGGTATGGAAATGACGGGTGTCGCCGGGGTCGATCGAGCTGATCGGCACAGCGGGCGTGGTCGGCGCGACCGCGCGCCGGATGGCCGAGCCGTTGACGGCGGCCAGTACCGCGACTTCGTCGACGGTTCCCCAGGTGCCGCAATCCGGGCAGCGGCCAATCCATTTGGGGGTGACGTGGTGGCATTCCGAGCAGCGATACTGCGAACGCGCCTTAGCCACGTCGTGACGGTAACCGCTCCGTCCGACAGAATCTCAGTGGTGAGCGCCCGTGTCGCCGGCTTCTACGGCCGCTTCGCGTCGCGGCGCCTCGCCTGCCGAGACCGGCACCGACAGCGTGGTCTCGCCTGCCTTCTCGAAGTCGAATGTGAACTTGTAAGTCAGACCGTTGGTGATCGGCTTGGACAGCGCCACCGCAGCCCCGGCGGCATCGGCCCTCTCAGAGGACTCCAGCGGCGCGATCTGGCCGTCCGGCACGCCGACGGCAAGCACACCGTTCGCGGGCACCGAGGTGTCTCCCGTCAACGTCACCTTGCCGACGTCGGAGGTGATCGACACGAGCTTGTCATTGACGTCGGGCGAACTGCTCACGGCGACGAACAACAGCTCGACGTCACGGCCCGGCTGCACGTAGTCGGTCGACTGTGCCGCCCGCAGGTGGACGTTGCGTAGCGAGATTGGTCCGACGTTGACGCTGGTGCCGTTCACCGCGGGTTCTTGGGTGGCCATCTGGGAGACCTGCCCGGCGCTGCAGCCGCTGAGAGCGACAGTGGCGGCCAGACCGCAGGCTGCCAGGCCGGCAGCGACGGCCGAAGTGCGGGGTTTGAAGCGGTCCACTGGGGCCTCCTGCTCAGCCGACGGCAGCGACCGCGATCCCGGTCACCATGATTCGACTATGCACAGTAGTAGGTGAGCTTGTCCTCGATCCCACCCGGTTCATCGCCGTGCGTGCTGAACACGGGCACACTCCACATGCCGATCAGGCACAGCAGGCGGGTGCGCTGCTGTGCCTGATCGTCGTTTCTACGGTAGTTGGACCGACATTGCACGCTGGCCAGCCCAACGCGCTTCACGCGATGGCGCTCGCCGAGCGGTGGGCTCGCATGACGGGCCGCCGACCCCGACGCAACCGTGAGCGAACGGCGTTGCTCACGGGTCGGACGGCCCTAGCGCGACCCTAGGGGCCGAGGAGTCCGCCCAGAATTCCGGCATGGCCGGTTCCGATGTTGGCGATGCCGGTGTTGCCGGTTCCGATGTTGGCGATGCCGTTGTTGAGGGCTCCGAGGTTGAGGACGTTAAGACCGGGGAGAAGGCCGTTTCCGGCGCCCTGGTTGAGGATGCCGTTGTTGAAGCCGCCCGGGGACAGCAGGTTGTTGCCGACGCCGTTGTTGAAGACGCCGCCGTTGAGGATGCCGTTGTTGGCGCCGCCCGGGGACAGCAGGTTATTGCCGACGCCGTTGTTGGCTACGCCGCCGTTGAGGACGCCGCAGTTGCCTGGTGCGTTAAGCAAGCCGCAGTCAGCGCTCGCGCTACCGGCGCCGATGAGAACGATAGCGCCGGCACCAACGAGCGAAGCGCCCAAGAGGACAGTTGAACGAATAAGTGGCATGGCCGTTCCTTAGCTGAAGAGGATATGGACGAGGTCGAGACTAGACCCTCTAGCATCATTTGAGAAGGCGCTGGCAAAGAAAAACTCTAGGAGCTTGATTGCTTAGGCAATATCACCATGAACGGTACAGGCAACTCGCAGCAAGGCCGTTCAAGAAAAGTCCGTTATCGCTACTCGCGTTAATTGTTACATTCGGCGTTTTCGCGCGACACTTGTATATACGTGCATGTCAACGCTGGTGTAAATAGTGCCGGACAGCCTCGGCATTGCCACTCGACGCTCGATGAAACCGATCGGATGTGACCACATCGCAACACGTAAGGGAATCAATGGCAAAATCTGCTACCACTCTTCCGAGTCGCACAGGCAAACACGCAGCCACTTCATTGGGTTAACCTGCATGTCGCGACTGGAACGTGTGACAACGCGCGCACGACTGGGCACCTGCGGTTCGCCGGCAACCCGACTGTCGGGCCAGTTATGAGTGACCGATCAGGCATGTGCCGGCACCAGATCTACAACCGGCAGCACAGATCCACTCGTTCTCCCCCCAGATTCGCGCAAGCACGCGATCTCGCGGGGGAACGCGACACGTGCGAAGCGGGTGCCGTAGGTGCGCACGCAGTCCGGGGAGCCCGGGGAGCTAAGTCCCGTCACAGGGCGTAGCGGACTGTCGGATGGTCGGGCTTACCGTGCTCGCTCCGCTCCGGGTACGACGGGTGCGCGAACAGAGTCGCCGTGGGGCGCTATGCACAGGAGCTTAGGTGGCGGTTGGAGGCGGTAGCGGTGGGCCGATCAGGTCCGGGTAGCTACTTCGAAGGGGCCTGATACCAGGAGGAAAGGGCGCTCGAAGCAACCCGCGCCATGCACGGATTTGTCACCCTGTCAACCCCTGCTCTTCACCGACTGTGCCCCTGACCTGCATCGTTGATCCACGCCCGTCTGAGCTCCGTGCTAACATTGAGTCGTGAAAGGGGCTCGTATCTGATGATTTTTAAGGTCGGAGACACCGTTGTCTATCCACACCACGGTGCTGCGTTGATCGAGGCGATCGAAACCCGGACCATCAAAGGCGAACAAAAGGAATACCTCGTCTTGAAGGTTGCCCAGGGCGATCTCACCGTTCGAGTTCCTGCTGATAATGCCGAGTATGTCGGCGTGCGCGACGTTGTAGGACAGGAAGGCCTGGACAAGGTCTTCCAGGTGCTTCGCGCCCCGCACACCGAAGAGCCGACCAACTGGTCGCGTCGGTACAAGGCCAACCTCGAGAAGCTGGCGTCCGGCGACGTCAACAAGGTCGCCGAGGTCGTTCGTGATCTGTGGCGTCGGGACCAGGAGCGTGGCCTGTCCGCAGGCGAGAAGCGGATGTTGGCCAAGGCGCGGCAGATCCTGGTCGGCGAGCTCGCGCTTGCCGAGAACACGGACGACGCCAAGGCGGCAATCATCCTCGATGAGGTTCTGGCCGCCGCGTCCTGAAGGACATGATGTCGACGCCGCGCGTTGGGCTCGGCACCGACGTACATCCAATCCAGGTCGGTAGGCCTTGTTGGCTGCTGTGCCTGCTATTCGTCGACGCTGACGGCTGCGCTGGCCATTCCGACGGCGATGTCGCCGCGCATGCGCTTTGTGACGCGCTGTTGTCCGCTGCGGGACTCGGCGACATCGGCGACGTGTTCGGCACGGATCGTCCGGAATGGCACGACGTCAGCGGTGCGGACATGCTGCGACACGTGCGCGGATTGGTGACAGCCGAGGGTTACCGCGTCGGAAACGCGACTGTCCAGGTGATCGGCAACCGGCCGAAGGTCGGTCCACGCCGCGCAGAGGCACAGACGGTGCTCTCTGAGCTGCTGGACGCCCCGGTTTCGGTATCGGCGACCACCACCGACGGCCTCGGGCTCACGGGTCGCGGCGAAGGTTTGGCCGCGATCGCGACCGCATTGGTCATTCACGCCGAATAGTGCCGGTAAGCTGGCCCGTCGTGACCGATCGCGCCGTAATGCGGCTCCACGACACCATGACCGGTGCCGTGCGCGACTTCGTGCCGTTGCGGCCCGATCACGTATCGATCTACCTCTGCGGCGCCACGGTGCAGGGTCTGCCCCACATCGGGCACGTCCGCAGCGGGGTGGCGTTCGACATCCTGCGGCGATGGCTGATGGCAAAGGGCTACGACGTCGCTTTCATCCGCAACGTCACCGATATCGACGACAAAATCCTCAACAAGGCGGCCGATGCGGGCAGGCCGTGGTGGGAGTGGGCCGCCACCTTCGAGCGGGCCTTTACGGCCGCCTACGACGCGCTGGGGGTGCTTCCACCGTCGGCTGAGCCACGCGCCACCGGGCACATCACGCAGATCATCGAGCTCATCGAGAAGCTGATCGAGCGCGGGCACGCCTATACCGGCGGCGGCGATGTCTACTTCAACGTGCAGAGCCTGCTGCCACAGCCCGGTTACGGGAAGCTGTCCGGCCACAAGATCGACGACGTGCACCAGGGCGAAGGCGTCGCGACGGGTAAGCGCGACCAACGCGACTTCACGCTGTGGAAGGGCGCCAAACCCGGCGAACCGTCATGGCCTACGCCGTGGGGCCGCGGTCGGCCCGGCTGGCACACCGAATGTGTCGCGATGTGCGAGGCCTATCTCGGTCCCGAGTTCGACATCCACGCCGGCGGCATGGATCTGATTTTCCCGCACCACGAGAACGAGATCGCTCAGGCCGAAGCCGTCGGCGACCCATTCGCCCGGTACTGGCTGCACAACGGCTGGGTCACCATGGGTGGCGAGAAGATGAGCAAGTCGCTGGGCAACGTACTCGCGATTCCAGCTGTGCTGCAACGGGTTCGGCCCGCCGAGTTGCGCTACTACCTGGGCAGCGCACACTATCGATCGATGCTCGAGTTCTCCGAGACTGCACTGCAGGATGCGGTCAAGGCCTACACCGGCATCGAAGACTTCTTGCACCGGGTGCGTAACCGGGTCGGCGCTGTGGTGCCAGGCGAATGGACACCCAAGTTCGCCGCGGCGCTCGACGATGATCTGTCGGTGCCGATCGCGCTCGCCGAAGTGCACGCCGCGCGGGCCGAAGGCAACCGCGCCCTCGACGCCGGCGATCACGAAACCGCACTGGCACAAGCGATGTCGATCCGGGCGATGACCGGCATCCTCGGCTGCGACCCGCTCGACGAGCGGTGGGAGTCGCGCGACGAGACGTCGGCTGCGATGGCCGCCGTCGATGTACTCGTGCGGGCCGAAGTGCGGCGCCGCGAGGACGCAAGAGCGCGAAGGGACTGGGCTGAGGCCGACGCGATCCGCGACCGGCTCAAGGAGGCAGGCATCGAGGTCACCGACACCGGCGACGGCCCGCAGTGGGCGCTGCTCGACGGGTACGCGAAGTAATGGCCGGAAATTCGCAGCGCCGGGGCGCGGTTCGCAAGGCCGGCACAAAGAAGGGGCCCACAGTCGGATCCGGCGGTGTGCGCCGTCGCGGGCTGGAGGGCAAGGGCGCCACGCCACCAGCCCACCAACGGCCCCACCATCCAGCGGCCAAACGTGCCGCGAAGGCGACCAAGCAGCAGCAACGGCGGCCTGCCCGTAAGACCGACGACACCGAGGTCGTGCTCGGCCGCAATCCCGTGCTGGAGTGCCTGCGGGCCAGGGTGCCCGCAACGGCGCTGTTCGTGGCGCTTGGCGCCGAGGCTGACGAGAGACTCACCGAATCCGTAAGACTGGCAGCCGATTCGGGCATCTCGATCCTCGAAGTGCCTCGCCACGATCTGGATCGCATCGCTGCCAACGGGCTGCATCAGGGCATCGCGCTACAGGTGCCGCCGTATCAGTACGCGCATCCCGACGACCTGTTGGCGGTCGTCAAGAAAGACAGCACGCCCGCAATGCTGGTGGCGTTGGACAACATCTCCGATCCCCGTAACCTCGGCGCGATCGTGCGCTCGGTCGCCGCGTTCGGCGGCCACGGTGTGCTGATTCCGCAGCGCCGGTCGGCCTCGGTCACCGCGGTGGCATGGCGGACGAGCGCAGGTGCGGCCGCAAGGGTGCCAGTGGCAAGGGCACCGAATCTCACTCGGGCGCTGAAGAATTGGGCCGACGCAGGCCTCCAGGTGATCGGCCTAGACGCCGAAGGGGACACCACGGTCGACGAGTTGGAAGGCACCGGCCCGCTCGTTTTGGTGGTCGGTTCGGAGGGCAAGGGACTGTCCAGGCTGGTGCGCGAGAACTGCGACGCCGTGGTGTCGATCCCGATGGCGGGGCCGACGGAGTCGTTGAACGCATCGGTGGCAGCAGGCGTGGTGCTTGCCGAAATCGCGCGCCAGCGAAGGAGTTAACGCTCAGCCGCGCTTGTCGCGCCTTGGCCGCGTCATTGTGAACTTGTCGACCGGCGTCACTTCACCTAACGGCCCATTGACCGCGAAGTACGTGGCGGCCATGGACGTGTCGCCGCCCGGCTGCCCAGGGTCGACGTCGAACGCGACGAAGCCGCAGGGGTTGTCCCGGTCACGGAACACCGACCACGGTGCGGCCTCCTGGACATACCGTGGCGTCTTCTGCCCGGTCTTGGGATTGACGTCGCCGACGCTCATCAGGACCTCACACCGTGGCTCGGGAAACAACATCTTGTTCGATGGGATCGACGTGCCACCCCCGCCGATGACCAGGTGAACCGTACCCTTGCTGGTGTCGATGTGATCCGGCTGCGCGTCGACCGGGTTCGGCGTCAGTGTGTCGGTCGGAAGGGTGCCCCGAATCCCGTGGGTGCGTTCGTAGTGATGCTCATGTCCGCATACGACGAGGTCGACGCCGAAGCGGTCGAACAGCGGCAGCCAGTTCTCCCGGATGCCCAGGTCCGCACCGTTGGTGCGCTCGCCCGTCGAGACCGCTGTCTGGTGCATGCACACCACGATCCAGTCGATTGCATTGTCGTTCCGGGTTCGTTCGAGTTCCTGTTCCAGCCAACGCTTTTGGGCGCCACCGGAGTAGCCGCGGACATACGAGTTGCCACCGTCCTGGTAGCACACGTCGTCATTGGCGAGGCTGATCACCCGGACCGACCCGGCGGTGAACGCGTACCACAAGCCTCGCAACTCCGAGTCTGAGCCGGAGTCCGGCAGCGCGAAGTAGGCCTGGTAGGCGCCATAGCCGATCGGGCCGTTACCAAGCTCGTTCTCGTGATTGCCTGCGGCAGGCATCCACGGCCGGTAGCGCGCGGACCTGGAATTGTTCTCGAACCAGTCCGACCACGTCCTGATGCGGTCGTGGGACAGGTTGGCATAGCACAGATCACCGTTGACCAGGTTGAACAACGGCGAGACGCGCTCGACCGCGGTGGTGATATCGCCTGCCGACGGCGAACCGCGGTTGTCGCTGCCGAATGCGCTGGCGACCATGGCGTCCAGCGCCGGGGTGGACTGGTCGCCGAAGCTGGTGAAGCGCAGCGGGGCGCGTCCGCGCGGCGCCGTCCGTACCGTGCCCACCTCGGGACTGGCGCCGTCATGCACCGCGGCGTAGACGTAGTCGGAGTCCGGGGCGAGGCCAGTCAACTTTGTGTGATGGACACGGATCTCGGTCTGTGAGGCGGCGTCGCGATACGTCACCGTCTCTGCGGCGACGGTACGGCCAACACCGTCGTCGGGCGTGCCAACCATGACCCGGGGATTGTTCACCGCGGCCGCGGTGTGCCAGGACACCACCACTTCGGCCGCTGCGTCGGCGCCGTACTGCAGATGCAGTCCGTTGACCGGTGGCGCGCCACTGCGGTCAGCGCGCTGCCACAGCGTCGGACCTGTGCGGTCGGCCGTGACGAGCCCGGTGATGCCCGCTCCGACGCCTGCGCCGAGGATCGCCGACGTGCCACCGACGATCAGCGTCCTGCGGCTGACATCCATCGCGTTCAGACGATACTTGTCAATGCTGAGTACTTCGGTTCGATGCCTGCCCCAGGAGTTGCCCGGCGAATCCGCTTGGCGATCCACGGCGCCGCGAACGCCGCCCACCATCGCATGTTGCCCCAAAAGCTACGTTCCGGCGGCGATGACGCCAGCAGCGCGGCCGACCGCGTGGTGAGCTGATGGGGAACTGTGAGTGTGTCAAGAACTTTCGCGGCCATCCGCTCGTGTCCGAGCGGCGAAAGGTGGATGCGGTCCCCTGCCCACAGGCGCGGATCGCGAAACTCGGTGAATCGCCAGAAGTCGACGAGTTGCAGTCCGAGGTCGTCGGCGATGCTGCGCAGCAGTTCGTTGTAGACGGCGGCCCTGCCCCGCAGCCGCCGAAAAAGCGGGACGGTTCCGAGGTCGCCCGCGGTGAAGGCGAGCACGTGGGCGCCGGTCTGCTGCAAGGTCTTCAGGGCGTCGGCGTATCTGGCCATCATCGCGTCGATGTCGTTGCGCACCAGAAGCAGGTCGTTCATGCCCGCGTAGACGGTGACGAGGTCGGGTTCGAGCATGACCGCGGCCTGAACTTGATCCGCAAGAATCTCGTCCATCCTGCGGCCACGCACCGCGAGGTTGGCGTACCGAAGCTCCGGATTGTTCTGCGCAAGCTCGAGTGCGACGTGATCCGCCCATCCGCGCAAACCGTTCGGGCTGGTGGGATGTGGGTCGCCGACACCCTCGGTGAACGAATCGCCAAGGGCCACGTATCTGGTGAATATGCCCACGAGAACAATCTTGCCCAGCCTACGACCGTTTTCTCGCCCGCAGCGCCGTCGATTCGCGAATCGTCGTCAGCCGTCCTACCGCTGTTCGCGTCGGCGTAACCGTCGCTTAGGACCACGCCGTCGACGATGGGGCTGAACCGAAAGAGGAGACGTCATGGCGGCCGTGAAGTCGGACACCCGCGTCGAGCTCGACTTCCATGGCCGATTCGGCTTCGGCATCGATCAATGGGCCTATGTGCCGTTCGACGTGCCTGCAGGCGTCCAGCGAATGGACGTCAGCACTTCGCATGACCACTTCTCGCTGCTCGGCATCGGCCGCAACGTCCTGGACCTGGGTATCTTCGGGCCGGCGGGCCATGAACTGGGCAACGCCGAGGGATTCCGCGGGTGGTCGGGTGGAGCCAGGGCAGGGTTCATGCTGTCCGCGGTCAACGCGACGCCCGGTTATCTGGCAGGCCCGATCGAACCCGGCCGCTGGGCGTTGGCGCTCGGGCCGGTTGTGCTCAACCCGCTTGGCATGGACTGGCACGCCAAGATCGCATTGACGCGGGGCGTTCAGCCGTCGTTGCGTCCGGCTCCGGCCATCCAACCTGCCGCCCGCCGAGGCACGCACCCCGGCTGGTATCGGGGCGACTTACACACGCACACAGTCCATTCCGATGGTCGTCGTCGGATCGCCGAGATGGCCGCTGCTGCCACCTCGGCGGCGCTGGATTTCATCGTCTCGACCGAGCACAACACCAGCTCCGCCAATCGGGCCTGGGCGACAACCACATCCGATGGCTTGGAAGTGATCTCAGGCGAGGAGGTCACCACCCGCCACGGGCACTGGCTGGCAATCGGATTGGCACCGGGCGGCTGGGTCGACTGGCGGTACGCACCGCGCGACGGCGTCTTCGCCGGCTACGCCGCGAGGGTGCGGGCCGACGGCGGCCTGGTGGTGGCCGCGCATCCTTCGGTGCCGCTGCCGGGTTGCGCATGGGAGTTCGGTTACCACGACGTGGACGCGATGGAAGTCTGGAACGGGCTGTGGAACGTCGATGACGAACTGTCGCTGCGGATCTGGCAGCAGCTGCTGCGGCAGGGTCGGCGGATAGCCGCGGTGGGCGGCAGCGACTCACATGTGTCCGCTCAGCCGGTCGGGCGGCCACAGACCGTCGTGTACGCGCAGGGCCCGTCGACACCCGATCTTGTGGATGGCCTCCGTGGCGGGCGGTGCTATGTGACCGAGTCGAGCGCGGTGACGTTGGTGCTCAATGCATTCCGTGGTGACGGGGCGGCGGCGGGTCCTGGTGAGACGCTTACCGTTCGCCCTGACACGCCCCTGACTATTGCTGCGGAGGTAGCGGGTGCGGAGAACAGCAGCCTCGCCATCATCACCGACGTAGGTTGCGTCGGCCGCGCGAAGACCGACGACTGCGGAGCAGCGAAGCTGCGGTGGGACTGCATGGCAGGCGAGGCGCGGTTCGCCCGCGTCGAGGTGCGCCGCCGCGCCCGCTTTCCGTCGATGGTGGCATTGTCCAATCCCGTCTGGCTCCAGCCGAACTAGACACCAAAGATCCGGATGCCCGCCCACAGGCCGAGCACCGCGATGACGAGTGTAATCGGCGTCGTGATCAGCCCGATCCGGGTGAACTCGGCGAAACTGGCAGGGATATCGCGTCGCACGACACTGCGCCACAACAGATTCGCCAGCGACCCGACGTAGGTCAGGTTCGGCCCGACGTTGACCCCGATGAGCACCGCGAGCACAGCCGCGGGTCCCGATGCCGCGACCAACGGCAGCAGCACCAGCACCGCGGGCAGGTTGTTCACGATGTTGGACAGCAGCGCCGCAACCGCCGCGACGCCCAGCAGTGCCAGCAGACCTGTACCGCTTGGCAACACGCTGCGCATGGCACCGTTCAGGCCGTTGCGCATGACCGCGGCGACGACCACACCGAGGCACACCACGAACGCAAGGAACGGCGCGTCGAGCGCCGCGGCAAGTCGACGCGGGCTGGTGTCCCTGCGGGCCAGCGCCCGCACGCCGAGCACGACGGCGCCTGCCAGCGCCGCCCACGCAGGGGACAGGCCCAGCAGTGACGTGGCGGCGAACCCGACGAGCGTCAACGCCAGCACCACAAGAACGAACACCGGCACCTCGACGTTGTCGGTGGCGGTGTCCGGCGTCGGCTGGATCGACAATTCGCGCGCGAAAAGCCAGCGCAGCAACACGAACTCGACCCCGACGGCGGCCAGCCACGGCAGCGTCATGACAGCGGTGAAGTGGACGAAGGACAAACCCGCGACACTGAAGGCCAGCAAGTTCGTCAGGTTGGAAACCGGAAACAGCAGTGAACCGCTGTTCGCGAGGTGGGCGGTCGAGTATGCGTGCGGCTTCGCGGAGATAGCCAGAGTGCGGGCAGTTGCGAGCACTACCGGGGTGAGTAGCACGACCGTCGCGTCGAGGCTCAGGATCGCGGTGGTGGCGGCCGCGATCACGAAAACCTTTACGAGCAGGCGTTGTTGACCGTCCGAGGTCGTCCGCGCCATCGCAACGCCTGCGGCGCGAAACAGTCCCTCGTCGTCACACAGCCTTGCCAGCACGAGCACCGCCGCGAGGAAGCCGACGACCGGCAGCAGCCTGCCCACCTCGGCTGCGGCGTCGTGCCAGGAGATCACGCCGAGTGCGATCAGCAAGCCTGCCGCAGGCACCGCCGCGACGGCCTCGGGCCATCCGCGCGGGCGGACCATCGCAAAGCCGAGCACCACAACCAGCGCCACCAGCGCCAGCGTCAACTCCACGGGTCGCAGTGCTGCCACAGCGTGGGGAGGTGCAGCGGCACGCCGTCGTCGGCCGCCAGCCGGGACAACACCCACATCGACACGTCGAGATCGTCGCCTGCGTACGGCAGCGCACGCAGCGGCTTGTGCAGCGGGCGGAAGAAGTCGTCCCAGTGAATGAGCACGACCCGGCGGGCGCCGACGGTGCGCACGGTCTCGGCCCAGTAGTCGATGAGGTACTGCTCGGGTTGCAGCCCGAGTTGCCCCACACCGAGATACACGACATCGGCCCGCTGCCCGTCGAGCGCACCGCGGACGAAGCCTGCGCTGCCGACGATCAGCATCCGGCGGTCCGACGGCCGGTGGTGCACCAGCGTCGACCACGCCTCACCGCATTTGTATGCGGAGACCTTGACCGGCGGCACGACGGGTTCGGCGATAACCCCTGGAAAGCGATCGGGCGGACAGTGGTCGCCCTCGATCAGCGTGACGTCGAACGCGCCAAGGCTGATCGGTTCGCCCGGGGTGACCGCCAGGACGCGATCGGCAGGCAGGCCCGCGCCGAGGCCGACCTGTACCGCCGACGTTCCGCCAACCACCCGTGCGCCGGTGCGTTCGGCGACCACAGCCGAGTCCATCGCGTGGTCGAAGTGCGTGTGCACGGGGAGGACTGCCTCAAGCCGATCCACCCCGAGGCGGGCCAGGCAGCCGTCGATGCGCGGCGCCGAGGGTGACAGCGGCCGCAGGCCGACCTCCGCGAGGCTCGGCCTGGAGAAGAAGCCATCGGTCATCACCGCTGACGTGCCGTCGTCGATCAGCAGCGTCGTGACGCCTGCCCATGTGACGGTCAACGGCGCGTCGGGCGTGGCTGCCGGGGCGTCGAAATAGCGCTCGTAGTTGCTCAAGTCCGGCCTGCCGAGCTTGAGACGCATCAGACGAATGCCTTGATCTCGACACCGTCGGCCGTCAGACGATCGCGCACCGCATTCGCGATCTGTACCGCGCCAGGCGAATCACCATGTACGCAAACGGATTCCACGGTGACCGGGATGGTAGACCCGTCTACCGCTGCGACCCGGCCTGTGTTGACCATCGACGCCACCCGATCGGCGATCTCCGCGACATTGTGCAACACAGCGTTGGGCAGATTCCGCGAAACCAGTTGTCCGTCAGAGCGATACGCGCGGTCGGCAAACGCTTCGGGCACAGTGCTCAGGCCAATCTCCTGTGCCTCGGCGAAGAACACCGAGCCGGCCAGCCCGAGCACAGGAAGTCCAGGATCGACGGCGTGCACGGCCTCGGCAACCGCGCGCGCTTGGCCGTGATTGCTGACGATCGTGTTGTACAGCGCGCCATGGGGTTTGACGTAGCTGACCGTGGAGCCGGCGGCTTGTGCCAGCGCCTGCAGGGCACCGATCTGATAAATGACATCGGCCATCAGGTCCTCTGGCGTCGCATCGATGAAGCGACGGCCGAACCCCGCGAGGTCGCGATAGCTCACCTGGGCACCGATCCGCACACCGCGGGCCACCGCTGCCCGACAGGTTCGCAGCAGCAGTGCCGGGTCGCCTGCGTGAAATCCGCAGGCCACGTTGGCACTGGTCACCACGTCGAGCATGGCGTCGTCGTCGCCGAGTTTCCAGACCCCGAAGCCCTCGCCCAGATCCGCGTTCAGATCCACAGTCCCCACGAACGCCAGCCTAGGCCGGTGCCCGCGCGGGCCAGCCATTCTCGGAAACGAATTCGCTCAGCGGACGGCCGAGCGTCCATTCGTCGATCTCCAGCTGCGGCCGGTGCGGGAAGTCCGGTACCGGGCCGAGACACAGGATGGCAACGGGTTCCGCGCCGTCAGGCATCGCCAGCAGCGCACCGATCCGAACGGGATCGAAGATCGACACCCAGCCCATGCCGAGGCCTTCCGCGCGCGCGGCCAGCCACAGGTTCTGGATCGCGCAGGACACCGAGGCCAGGTCCATGTGCGGCAGGGTGCGTCTGCCGAACACATGGGTGTCCCTGTCATCGCACAACGCCACCACGAGCAGTTCGGCGCACTCGAGGATGCCCTCGACCTTGAGCGCGAGGAACTCGTCTGCACGCGGCCCCAACGCCTCAGCGGTGCGCATTCGCTCCTCGTCGACGACCTCGTGAATCTGCGTGCGCAACCCCGCGTCGGTGATCCGGATGAACCGCCACGGCTGCATCAACCCGACACTTGGGGCGGAATGCGCTGCGTGCAGCAGCTTCGCCAGCACGTCTTCTGGCACCGCGCCGTCCGGCACGAATCTGCGCATGTCGCGCCGCTCGGCGATTACTCGGTACACGGCCTGGCGCTCCATTGCGCTGAATGCGTGCTCGATCACGGCGGCCAGCTTAGGTGGCACCATCGTTGACGTGAGTCGCGAGGACGTATTGATCACCGCAACTGAATTGTCCCGGCGCCTTGACGCCGGTGAGCCGACGACGATTCTGGACGTGCGCTGGCAGCTTACTGAACCCGACGGGCGGGCCGCCTACGAGCGCGGCCACCTTGCCGGCGCGGTGTACGTGTCGCTCGAAGACGAGCTCAGCGACCACGGTGTCACGGGGCGTGGACGCCACCCGCTGCCGTCCGGGCGCAGCGTCGAAGCCGCCGCCAGGCGGTGGGGCGTGCGAGATGGAATCCCCGTTGTCGTCTACGACGACTGGAATCGCGCGGGTTCGGCTCGGGCGTGGTGGGTGCTGACCGCGGCGGGCCTGCCCGATGTGCGCATCCTCGACGGCGGTCTGGGCGCGTGGACCGGACCGTTGGAAACCGGCGCGGTCGCACCGAAACCCGGCGACGTCACGGTGTCGCACGACGACCTGTACGTCGGTGCCCGCCCGACGCTGACGGCCGAGCAGGCTGCCGTTGCCGAGACGCTGTTGGACGCGCGCGCACCAGAACGGTTCCGCGGTGACGTCGAGCCGGTGGATCCGGTGGCCGGGCACATCCCCGGAGCCTTGAACATGCCGAGCACCGGCCTGCTCAGTGACGACGGCCGGTTCCAGCCCGCAGGCACGCTGATCGACCGGGTCGGTGACGTCGACGGTGTGTACTGCGGGTCGGGCGTCACCGCATCGGTGGTGCTTGCCGCACTCGCCGCCGGAGGGTTGGACGCCGCGCTGTATCCGGGCTCGTGGTCCGAATGGTGTTCGGACCCAACGCGTCCCGTCGCTCGGGGATGACGGCTATTCGTCGAGTTCGTGGCCGGTGTGGTCGCCCTTCTCCCACGCCTCGCGAATGGCGAACTTCTGGACTTTTCCGGATCCGGTGAGCGGGTAGCCGTCCACGGCATACCAGCTCGTTGGCGTCTTCTGCGGTGACAGCGAAGCACGCAGGTGCGTTCGCAGTTCGGCGACCGTCGGCGGCGCGGCGGGATCGTGCGGTCGGATGAACGCGCCGACGACCTCGCCCCAGCGCTCGTCGGGCAGGCCGACGACGGCCGCCTCGGCGACGGCGGGATGGCGGTAGAGGACCTCTTCGATCTCGGCGGGGAAGAGGTTCTCGCCGCCGCGGATGATCATGTCCTTGAGCCGGCCGACAATTCGGCAGTAGCCGCGCTCGTCCATCGTCGCCAGGTCGCCTGTGCGCACCCACCCGTCAGCGGTCAGCGTCTTGGCCGTTGCCTCGGGCATATCGAAGTAACCGAGCATTGTGAAATACCCTCGGGCCCAGAGCTCCCCGGATGTGCCGATCGGCACCGTCTCCAGCGTGGCTGGGTCGACGATCCGGATCTCGGTGTGCGGCACCGGCTGTCCGATGGTGCACCCCTTGTCCTCCGTGCTGTCGGACGGACGGCTGTTGGTCAGGACGGGAGAACACTCGGTCTGGCCGTAGATGATCGTGAAGTCGACCCCCAACGAGTCCTCAACCCGCCGTACCAGGGCCTCGGGCACCTGGGAACCGCCGGCCACGGCCGACTTCCACGACGACAAATCGCGACGCGACATGTCGGGGTGCTCCATCGCGGCGATGAACATCGTCGGGACCCCGCCCGCATACCAGGGCCGCTCGAGTTCGACCAGCTCCAGGAACAAACCGGGTTCGAACATCGGCATGAGCACCAGCTTCGCGCGCCGGTCGAGTGCTCCGAGCACGCCCATCACGCATCCACCCGTGTGGAACAGAGGCATTGGCTGTAGCATGCCCACGCCATCGGGGATCTCGACCCGGTCGACCCACAGTCGGGCATTGTTGACGATGCTGTTGTGGCGCAGCATGACTCCCTTGGGGAACCCGGTGGTGCCACTCGTGTACTGAATCTGCGCGGGGTCATCGGGGCTCACCACAGGCAGCGTCACGTTGGCTTCGCCGGTGCCGGCGATCAGCTCGTCGAGCAGATCGAGACGCAGGATGTGTCGCAGCTCGGGCAGATCGTCTCGGATCGTCTCGGCGTGCTCCAGCAGCTGGTTGCCGCGAACCTCGGGCACAAGGAACAACCCGGCCGCTCGCGACTGTCCGAGGATGTAGCTCGCCTCGGCTGGCTGCAGGCTTGGGTTGACGGTCACCAAGGTCAGGCCGGCGAGCGCGGCACCGTACTCGAGCAGCACCCACTCGGGCAGGTTGTGTGCCCACACTGCGACGCGTTCGCCCGGTTCGAAGTGTCGCAAAAGGAGACGAGCGCAGCACTCGGCGTCGGCGAGCAACTTCGCATACGTCCACTGTCGTCGCTCCGGCGTCGGCAATCCCTCGACCAGCGCGACACGATGGGGGACCTCGGCTGCGATCTCGCGCAGCCGGCTGCCGACCGTTACGCCCTCCAACAGCGACTGCCCGCTGCCGTCAGGAATCCAGTGTGAGGTGGTCAGGGTGCTCATCGTTGTCCCCCGGGATATGAGCCGATCGATTCCCGGCAAACATTACTTTCCCGGCCGTCGATCGGAGGCGGATCTGGATCAGCCGGGCCACGACGCGACGTGGATGGCCCAGCGACCGACGTGTACTGCGGATCGGGTTGACGAGATTGTTGGGACCGTGCGTGTCACGTCTGCGTAGCGGCAGGGGCATCAGCTGGGTCGTCCGCTGCCGTCGCGTCGTCGCGGGTCGCTCGCTTGCGATGACGGGCGGTGAGAGCGGGAACGACGAATTTGCCTGCTACTCGAGCGATTACGTAGAACGTGAAGCTGATTGTTGAGATGAAGACGCTGGCCTTGACATCGGAGTGCACGAGGCTCAGCAGCAGACCGCCGTCCGCTGCGATCAAGGCGAACGCGATCGAGATCGCGATCACGACTGGCGTGCGTGCGCTCAGCCGGCTCGCTGCTGCCGCCGGGGTGATCGCGAGGCTCAAGACCAGCAGCGTCCCGACGATCTGCGCGGCCTCGGTAACTGTGAGGGCGAGCACATACACGAACAACAAACCGACCAGGCGGGTGCGGACACCGCGGGCCTGGGCCAGCTCGGGATCGACCGAGGCGAAGAGCAACGGTCGGTACATCAACGCCATCGCGATGAGGACGCCGATTGCAATGCCGGTGAGCAACGTGATCTGGCCCGGGCTGACGCCGAATATCTGTCCGAACAGGATGTTGGTGGCAGCGGTGGCGAAACCTCTGTAAAGGGACAACAGGTAAACACCGACACCGAGGCCGAATGCCAGGATCACCCCGATCGCGGAGTTCCGTTCCCGTTCGCGATTCCCGAGCAAGCCCGTGGCGGTCGCTACCACGATCGACCCCAGCAATGCACCCAACAGCGGATCGTCGGCTACCAGCAAGCCGGCCGCCGCACCGGTGAACGCCAATTCGGCGGTCCCATGCACGGCAAACGCGAGGTCGCGCATGATGACGAGCGGCCCAATCAGCCCTGCCGTCACCGCGACGAGGGTCGCCGCGATCAACGCATGCTGGACGAAACCCTCAGCAAGGAAATCCGCCAAAGTCATTCCACGACCTCGTCGTCGTGCAGGTGGTGGTAGTGCGTGCTACCGATTTCGGAGTGCGGGCTGTCCGGTGGACCCACGACGACGATCCGACCCCGCACGCGGAGCACCTCGACGTCGGTTTGATACAGGTCGGACAGCCTCGCACTGGTGAACACCTCGTCGGGAGCCCCGACCGCCCACCGGGTTCCGACCAGATAGAGGACGCGATCCACGACGGGCAGGATGGGATTGATCTCGTGCGTGACGAACAACACCGAGGCGTTGAGCGCCCGGCGCCGGCTGTCGATCAGCCCCACCACGTCGCGCTGGTGCTTGATGTCCAGCGACAGCAGCGCCTCGTCGCACAGCATTATTTTCGGGTCGCCCAGCAAGGCCTGAGCGATGCGGAGCCGTTGCTGTTCACCGCCCGACAACCGACCGACGGGCGCCTGTGCGAACTCCGTCGCACCGACCGATGCGATGGCGGCGTCCACGAGGCGTCGTCGTTGCGGATTGGGCAGCGGGAAGCCCCACCGATGGCCGTCGAGCCCGAGGCGAACCAGGTCGATTCCCCGGATTGGGACGTCGCGGTCGAATCCTCGCTGCTGAGGGATATAGCCGATGACGTTGCTGCCGCGTTTGGGTGGTGCTCCGCACACCTCCACCGAGCCCGACGACAGCGGGGTCAAGCCGAGCAGCACCTTGACCAGGGAGGTCTTGCCGCTTCCGTTGGGACCCAGGACGGCGACAAACTCGCCGGGGGCCACTGTGAGGTCGAGATTCTGCCAGAGGAGACGAGCGCCAAATCCCAGGCTGGCCCCGCGGAGGCGGACCGTCGGTTCCGCGGACTTTTCGCCCACGCTTTATCCTCCGAGTGCAGTCGTGATCTCGTTGATCTGACGGAGTTGCCAGGCCTGGAAGTTCTTGTCCGTCGGCGGGAGCGTCTCGGTCACACCGACGACCGGCACCCCACTGGATTGTGCCAGCTGCTTGACGGCATCGGTCGCGGGGCTGGTGACCTGCCCGTTGTAGAGCAGCACCTTGATCGTCTTGCCCGTCAGAGCCGCGTCCATGGCCGAGTTGTCAGCCACGCTTGGGTCGTTGCCATCCTCGATCGATTGCGCGAACGACGCGGGGGTTGCCAACTTCAAACCTGCCGCCTCGACGAGATAACCCGGCACCCGTTCTGTGTAGCCGACGGGAGCGCTCGGATGCTTGGCCCTGATGTTGTCGATTCCGGCCGTGAGAGGCGTCAGGCTGTCGGTGAATGTCTTCGCGTTGGCGGTGAATGCGTCGGCGTCGGCGGGATCGAGCTTGCGGAGTTGATCCGCGATTGCCGTTGCGACATCGGGGATTTTGGCGATGTCGTACCAGATATGCGGGTTGGCGTCCGATCCCGAGATCTTCATGACGTCAGCGGCATTGAGCGCGGTGCGGTTGGCGTTTGGGGACGCGGCGAGCAGCTTGTCCATGAAATCGTCATAGCCCAAACCGTTCTCGACGACGAGTTGGGCTTTGCTGATCGCGGCGCCAGTCTTCGCATCGGCCTCGTACTGGTGCGGATCGGCGTTCGGATCGGAGAGAATCGATGTCACGTTCACGTGGTCGCCACCGATTTGCTTGGTGATGTCGCCCCACACGTTCGAGCTCGCGACCACATTGACGGGACCCGCCGCTGCCGCGCTGGTGGTCGGCCCGGCGCCTGTGGTCGACGTCCCGTTCGATGAGGTGGAGTTGCATCCCGCCAACAGCAGGGTCGCCGTCGCGAATGCGGCGATGGCAATCGTGCCGATCCGGATACGGCCATGGGCAGTCACGAGTCCTCCTGAACGAACTTAAGCGAAATGGAAACCATTATCGTTAACGATAGACGACACGGCCGCAGAGCGCACCGGCGGGCTACAGACTTGGTCCCGTGAGCTCAACCAAAGCGCGCCGCTTATCGCTACGGATTCCATCCACTAACGTCGGGGAGCATGTCGAGGAGTCCCGCGCCCAGGCGGCGTGCGACCCTGGCCTCGTTGGCAGCCGAGCTCAAGGTCTCCCGGACCACCATCTCCAACGCGTACAACAGGCCGGATCAGCTGTCGACCGATCTTAGGGAGCGGGTGCTTGCCACCGCGAAACGGCTGGGCTACCCAGGACCCGACCCAGTCGCGCGGTCGCTGCGAACCCGCAAGGCGGGCGCCGTCGGTCTGGTGATCACCGAGCCGCTCAACTATTCGTTCTCAGACCCGGCCGCGCTGGATTTCGTTGCCGGCCTGGCCGAATCGTGCGAGGAGGCGGGACAGGGCCTGCTGCTGGTGGCGGTCGGGCCGAACCGCAGCGTCAGCGACGGCTCGGCAGCCGTGCTCGCAGCGGGTGTCGACGGCTTCGTCGTCTACTCCGCCTCCGACGATGACCCGTACCTGCCAGTGGTGCAGCAACGACATCTGCCGATCGTCGTCGTCGACCAGCCCAAGGATGTGCCTGGCACGTCGCGGGTCTGTATCGACGACCGCAACGCGATGCGCAAGCTTGCGGAATATGTTGTGGGACTGGGTCATCGGGAGATCGGCCTGCTCACCATGCGCCTGGGCCGCGACTGGCCGCACGGCGGTCCCAGGCCTGCGGTCGCCGACCCCGAACGCGTGCAGACGCCGCATTTTCACGTGCAGCGCGAGCGCATTCACGGCGTGTACGACGCGATGACCGCCGTGGGGCTTGATCCCGGGTCACTGACCGTGGTGGAGACCTACGAGCACCTGCTGATCTCGGGCGGGGCTGCCGCCGAGGTGGCGCTGGAGGCGAATCCCCGGATCACGGCATTGATGTGCACGGCCGACGTGCTCGCGCTGTCGGCGATGGACTACCTGCGCGCGCGAGGAATTTATGTGCCTGGCCAGATGACGGTGACCGGCTTCGACGGCGTCCCAGACGCATTGCGGCGCGGGCTTACCACCGTCGTGCAGCCGAGCTTGGAGAAGGGCCGCCGAGCCGGACGGCTGCTGCACAACCCGCCGCGAGACGGGCTGCCGGTGATCGACGTGCTCGACACCGAAGTGGTGCGCGGCCGCACGGCGGGCCCACCGTCCTAGGCGCCGAGATCGACGAAATGGCGTGATCTACTCGACCTTTTCCGCCCAAACGTCCGTTTGGGCGGGTTAACCGTCGAGTAGTTGCGCGCAGCGCAGCAGCCCGATGTGGCTGTACGCCTGCGGATGGTTGCCAAGAGCGCGCTCGGCCACCGGGTCATACTCCTCGGACAACAGCCCCGTCGGCCCCGCCGCAGCGACTAGCCGATCGAACAGGGCCTCGGCCTGCGAGCGCTGGTCCGTCAATAGGTACGCCTCGAGCAGCCACGCCGCGCATAGATGGAAGCCGCCCTCGGTGCCTGGCAGCCCGTCGTCGCGATGATACCGGTAAACCGTTGCGCCGCTGCGCAGCTCGGTCTCCGTCGCGACGACTGTGGCGGCGAACCGTTCATCGGCCGGGTCGATCAACCCGGACAGCCCGATATGCAGCGTGGCCGCGTCGAGGTCGGTGCCGTCGTAGGCAGCGGTGAACGACTTCACCTCGTCGTTCCAGCCGCGCTCGCACACCTGCTTGGAGATCACGTCACGCAGCGTGGACCATCCCGGCGGCGCCTCGCGGCCGAACTCCGCGGCAAGCCTCAAAGCGCGATCCACCGTCAACCAGCACATCACCTTGGAGTACACGTGATGGCGAGGATTGCCGCGGATCTCCCAGATGCCGTGATCGGGCTCCACCCAACGGCTTTCGACGGCGAACACCATCTCGCTGACGAGATTCCAGTCCGCATCCGTCAGAGCGTCCTTCACACCGTTGGAGACCCGCCGCTTGCAGAGATCGGCGATCAGCTGCACCACGGGGCCGAAGACGTCCAGCTGCACTTGGACATTGGCGGCGTTGCCGACTCGAACGGGACGCGACCCCGCGTAGCCGGGCAGCGAGTCGATCACTGCCTCGGGGCCGAGGATCGCGCCCGACAGCGCGTACAGCGGATGCAGCCGTTCGGGGCCGTGCATCGTCTCGATCACACCGTGCAGCCAGTTCAGGTAGCCCTCGGCCTCGGCTATCGAGCCCAGCGAAACCAGTGCCGACGCGGTCATCGCGGCGTCGCGAATCCAGCAGTACCGGTAGTCCCAGTTGCGGACGCCGCCGATCTCCTCGGGCAATGAGGTGGTGGCCGCCGCCATGATCGCGCCGGTGTCGGCGTGCACAAGCCCGCGCAGCGTCAGCGCCGACCGCTTCATCAGCTCCGGTTTCAGCGACGGCAGGGTCAGCGTGGAACTCCAGTCGCTCCAGTAACTCTCCGCGCGTTCGCGCCTTGAGTCGGCGTCCACCGGGCTCTCCGTCAAATCTTCCGTGCCGCACCGCAACTCGAGTACACACGGCCCTTCGGACGGGTCGATGACGGCCCGCGCGGTCTGGTGGATCCCGTCGGGCACGATCTCCCACTGCACGCCGGGTGACCGCAACACCATCGGATCGTTGGTCGCGAACACGCGCAGGCCGCCCTCGTCGACTCGCAGATGAACGGGCGCCTGCGCGAACTCGGGACGCGGCGCGAACTCGACCACCGCCTTGGCCTGCCCGCTGATGACACGAATCAAATCGGTGCGGCCCGCACCGACGTCGTGCGAAAGGTAGTCGGTGACCAGCAAGCTGGCCCAACGGGTTTCGACGGTCATCGTGCCGGTGACGTAGCGCTGGCTGAGCGGCAGCGCCTCGCGCTGCGGACCTATCGCGAAGTGCCCCGCAGTGACATCGCCGAGCAGTCGGGAGAACACGGCCGCCGAATCGGACTGCGGATGGCACATCCAGACGACGTCGGCGTCGGGTGTCAGTAGCGACACGGTGTGGGAGTTGGACAGCATCGTCAGCCGCTCGATCGGCGTGCTGTGCCCGCCCAAGAGCCAGGTGCGGCGCGCCTCGAGGAGGCAGTCCAGCACCGCGGCCACCTCTTCTGGCGACTCGATGCGATAGCCGGCAAGGGTGTCGCCGTCGCCGACCTTGATGCCGATGTCGGGTCCGTGCAGCCGGCGAAACGCCTTCTCGTCGGTGACGTCGTCGCCGATGAATATCGTCGCCGATGCGCCCTCTTGGTGCCTCAGGATGTCGAGCGCCTGCCCCTTGTCCGTCTGGATGACCGCGAACTCCAAGACCGCCTTGCCCTCGGTGATCTGTGCGTCCCAGTGTTGCGAGACTGCGTGCGCCTTCTCCAGCGCCTCTCGTGCGTCGGCGGGATCCGCGTTGCGGACGTGCAGCGCGACGCTTGCGGGCTTTATCTCGATGGCTACGCCGGGGAACTCTGCGGCGATCGCGCTCAACGCGTCCTTGATCCTGCCCAACAGCGCCTTGGCCGCATCGTCGATCGCGTGGACGAAACCGGTATCGAACTCCGAACCGTGGCTGCCGACAAGGTGGACCTCGGCGGGCATCCTCGACAGTGTCGCCAGGTCGCGCAGCGCGCGGCCGGAGATCAGCGCTGCCGTCGTCGACGGGAGGGCGGCCAGTTCGCGCAGCGCCGCGGCTGTCTCGGCGAGCGGGCGCGCATCGTCGGGGTTCGCGACGATCGGGGCCATGGTGCCGTCGTAGTCGCACGCCACAAGCAGCCGCGGCACGCGCCCGACCGTGCCGAGCGCGCGTCTCAACTCAAGTGGTAGCGCTGAAGGCTCTGAAGCCACCCGCTAAATCTTAGGGTGCTCCCCGTCGCCGATGAGCAAACGCACGGCCAGATCGAGCCGCTTGCTGACATCGGTCGCCGACGCCCTCCGGGTCAGCCAGGCCAGCAGGTTGGACAGCCAGACATCCGAGATGACGCGCGCAATGTGGTACTGGTCCTCGGTCGGCTCGCCGTCACTCATGGCGCGGGCGAACATCGAGTCCATCAGCTTGCCGACGTGATCAACCTCACCGGCCGCCGATGCATCCGCGAAGACGAACGCGCGGGTCATGGCCTCGGTCAGCAGCGGATTGCGCTGCATCGCCCGGTTCAGTTTGCCGACCATGAGGTTGAGCCGCTGGTAGGGAGTGCCGCCGGTCAACGCCGCGCGGTCGGTCTTGGCATCGATGCGCTCGAACTCCCGGCCGAGGGCCGATACCAGCAGGTGCACCTTTGACGGGAAGTAGCGGTACAGCGTGCCGACTGCGACATCGGCGCGTTCGGCGACCGCGCGCATCTGAACGGCCTCGTAGCCGCCCTTGGAGGCGATGGCCAGGGTGGCGTCCAGGATGCGCTTGCGGCGCTCACGCTGGGCTTCGGACCCGAGCTCGGACTCCGCCAGAACAGCCACGTTCATCACCTGACGTGGGCGCGATTCAGGTCCCGAACCCGGGTTGGTTTGTGCTGGCGTCGACATGCGGCGGGCAGCTCCTTCATAGTGCGGTCTCGGTGAAAACGATACGCATGCCGAACCTCGTTTTCCCACTTCGGCGTCGACGTTGGCACCGACGTGTCCTGCTGTAATAGCGGTCGACTTGACGGTTGATCGCTGGCACTATTAGAACACGTTCTAGTGAGAAGCATGGCCTTCTCACCCAAACGCTAGGAGTCTGCGGTGTCCGCGACCATTACTGATGAGCAGTTTGCCGCACGCGAACTGGTCCGTAGCTGGGCCGCGGGCTCAGGAGCAGTCGCGGCAGCGCGCGATGTGGAAAACGGCAAGCAGGACGCGTGGCGTGCCCCGTACGACGGGTTAGCCGAGCTGGGGATCTTCG
Source organism: Mycolicibacterium moriokaense (assembly GCF_003201655.1). Lineage (GTDB taxonomy): Bacteria > Actinomycetota > Actinomycetes > Mycobacteriales > Mycobacteriaceae > Mycobacterium > Mycobacterium moriokaense_A. The sequence continues at coordinate 154,184 of NZ_QJJU01000010.1, read as the reverse complement.
GCGTCGCGCTTCCCGAGGCGCACGGCGGCGCAGGCGGCAGCGCGGACGACCTCTGCGCGATGGTCGACGAGGCCGCCGCCGCCATGGTGCCCGGTCCCATCGCCACCACGGCGCTGGCCAGTCTTGTCATCGGTGACTCGCACACCGGCCTGTTGGGGGCTCTGGCGTCGGGGGAGCGGACCGCGGGCGTCGCCATGTCCGCTGAGCTGAGCTACGACGGCGGCCGGGTGTCCGGGAAGGCCGAGCACGTACTCGGCGCCGACGCGGCCGGGCTGCTCTTGCTGCCTGCCGGTGACGGCTGGGTGATGGTCGACGCCACCGCCGACGGCGTGACCGTTGAACAGCTCAAGGCCACCGACTTCTCGCGGCCGCTGGCCCGGGTCGTGTTCGACGGGGCGCCTGCTGAGCTGTTGTCTGTCTCGGCGCAGCGGGTCGAGGACCTCGCCGTCACCGTGCTGGCCGCCGAGGCCGCCGGCCTGGCGCGCTGGACGCTTCAGACCGCCACCGAGTACGCGAAGGTGCGCGAGCAGTTCGGCAAGCCGATCGGAAGCTTCCAGGCGATCAAGCACATGTGCGCCGAGATGTTGCTTCGCTCCGAACAGATCTCGGTGGCGGCCGCTGATGCGGCAGCGGCCGTGGCGAACGCCGACGAGCGCCAGCTGTCGATTGCGGCGGCGGTTGCGGCATGCACGGCCATCGACGCGGCGAAGGCGAACGCCAAGGACTGCATCCAAGTGCTCGGCGGTATCGGCATCACCTTCGAGCACGACGCGCACCTCTATCTGCGTCGTGCATACGGGATGGCGCAGTTTCTCGGCGGGCACTCGCGCTGGCTGCGTCGTGTCGCGGCCTTGACGGCCGAGGGCGTGCGCCGCGATCTACACATCGACCTTGACTCGGTGGCGGATCTGCAGTCCGAGATCGCTTCTGCGGTAGCCGAAGTCGCCGCGTTGCCTGCCGAGGAGCAGCAAGTGGCACTCGCCGAATCAGGCCTGCAGGCACCGCACTGGCCGCGGCCGTACGGACGGGAAGCGGGTCCTGCCGAGCAATTGCTGATCGACCAGGAGATGGCGGCGGCAGGTGTGACACGCCCCGATCTGGTGATCGGCTGGTGGGCCGCGCCGACCATCCTCGAGCACGGCAGCCAAGAACAGATCGAGCGGTTCGTGCCACCCACGCTCACCGGCGAGCTGTTCTGGTGCCAATTGTTCAGCGAGCCAGGCGCTGGCTCCGACCTCGCCTCACTGCGGATGAAAGCCGTTCGCGCCGAAGGTGGTTGGAAGCTCACCGGGCAGAAGGTGTGGACATCGCGGGCGAACTGGGCGCAATACGGTGTGTGCCTGGCGCGCACCGATGCGGATGCGCCGAAGCACAAGGGCATCACGTATTTCATCGTCGACATGAAGACGCCGGGGATCGATATTCGGCCGCTGCGTGAAATCACTGGCGACAACCTGTTCAACGAGGTGTTCTTCGACGACGTGTTCGTGCCCGACGAGATGGTCGTCGGGCAGGTCAACGACGGCTGGCGGTTGGCCCGCACCACGCTGGCCAACGAACGCGTCGCGATGGCACACGGCACCGCGCTGGGCAACCCGATGGAAGAGCTGCTCCGCACGGTCACCCAACTCGAACTCGATCCCGCGGTCGCCGACCGGCTCGGTGAACTGATCCGCTCTGCTCAGGTCGGCTCGCTGCTGGACCAGCGGATCGCGCAGTTGATCCTCGGCGGCCAGGACCCGGGTCCACAGGCCAGCGCGCGCAAGCTGATCGGCGTGCGGTACCGGCAGGCGCTTTCGGAGTTCCGGATGGAGCTGTCCGATGGCGCGGGCGTCGTCGAGAACAAAGAAGTGCATGACTTCCTCAACACCCGCTGCCTGACCATCGCGGGCGGCACCGAGCAGATCCTGCTCACCCTTGCAGGCGAGCGGCTGCTGGGCCTGCCGCGCTAGTCCTACCTGCGGAACAGGCTCAACAGCAGGGGCAGCGAGGCGCGGGGCCGTAAGGCCACCGCCTTCAACAGCGGTGCGGGGTCGAAGTACGACCGTCGTTCGCGAATCTTTCCGTCCTCCAGAATGATTCGGTCGACGACCGTCCACTCAACCGGCCGGCTGCCCAGGTGGCCGCGCAGGGTGAGTTCGATGAACACCCCGTCGTCGGTCTGGCCCCAGCGCCGCAGTGTGCCAGTGAGATCGGGGATCGCCTTGAACAGCGGTCCAAAAAGTTCCCGCAATGCACCTGGCCCTCGGGCAGGCGCGGCGATCGGCTGGATCAACACGGTGTCGGGGTGCATGCGCGGCCCGAAGTGACGGAAGAAGTCCTCGGCGTCGCGGGCTCCGAGTTCCCAACCCGCCGTGAAGAATTCGACGAACTCAGTCGCAGTGGCCTGAGTCGGTGCGGTAGTCACTGTGCGGCGACCATCGGAAGCTGCGCCTGCATCGACACGGCGTCGATGTAGCTGTCTTTGCTCTTGACCAAGCCGTCTTCGACGGTGATCAGGTCGATCAGGTCGACCTCGAAGGCGCCTTCGGTCCCTGCGAGCGTTCCGCTCATCTTCCACTCGACGACCCAGAAGTCGGGTCCGGTCCGCAGCGAGATCTGTTTGAAGGCAAGGTCTGGGAACTGTGCGAACAGGTCGGCGAACGCTTGGCGCACCGCTGCCTTGCCGCGCACCGACTGCTGCCCGATATGAGCGTGGAAGGTGGTGTCTTCGGTGTGCAGGGCGACGATGGCATCGGGATCGTGGCGGCCCCAGGCCTCTGCGTAGCGCTGGAAGAGGTCGTGCATGTGAGCTCCCTTCATTTACGTACAGACAGTATGTAAGTAACATACTGACAGTCTGTATGTCAATAGGGGGCCACGCTGCGCCCATGGAAGGAGGGAGGTGGAACGTCAGCCGAAGGTGGTCTGTGCGCAGGCGTCCGGGGAGGTGATGTTCACGCCGCTGTAGACGACCTGAATGTGCGTGCAGACGATGAAGTCGGTGTCCGTCCGATGCTGGCCCGTGCGCCAATCGGTGGGCCAGGCATTGCCGTGGAACTCGACCGGACCGCCGCCGTAGTAGATCGTGGTGAACTCCATGTCCGTTATCGACTTGAACATCCGGGTGTTGGGCGCGTCGAAGTCCGCGTCAACGAAGACGTCGCGGTGCATGGTGCGCAGGGTGGTGGTCTGACGCCCCCACAAATCGTTCGGGAAACCGATCGGGCCGTCTGGGACGCGCAGGTTGGCCGACGTGTTGAAGAGGCAATTCGCTTCGGCCTTAATGCAATTGGCGGTGGCGTGCATCTCGAGTGTGGTGACCGCATCGACAGGAATTGACGCGTCGCCGGTGTTGATCGCCGCCCACGACGCCGCGGTTGGCGCGACGAGTGCGAGTGTCAGCCACGTCGCCGAGACCGCCGCGAGAATGCTGGCGAACCGCTTCACAGTCCCTCCCTGCCTTCGGTGCGGCGAATCGTAGCCCGCTGGTCATTCGTCGTAGGTGACTTCGACGGAATCCGATCGCGGCCGGGCCTGGCAACCCAGGATCAGCCCCTCATCGAGGTCGGACTGCTCGAGCACGTCGTTGATTTCCATCTCGACGTCGCCGCTCTTCTTCAGCACCGCGCACGCGCCGCAGTGGCCCTCGCGGCAGGAGAACGGCGCGTCGAGGCCCTTGTCGAGCAGCACGTCGAGCAGCTTGGCGTTGCGCGGCCAGCGCACCTCGTGGCGTTCGCCGTCGAGCGTGACGATCGCGGTTGCGGGCCCCTCGTCGCTGTCGTCCTCCTCGATGACGACAGCTGCGAACGGATCGGACTCCAGTGACTTGAACACCTCGATGTGGATGCGTTCGTTGCCCGAGTTCTTCAGCGCCTCCTCGGCGGCCGCCATGAACGGTCCCGGTCCGCAGATGTAGGCGTCGTGGCCCACGTATGGCGCGGCCAGCGCGGCCAGCGCCGCGGCGCTCGGCAGCCCCTGCACCGTCTCCAGCCAGTGCACGACGGTGAGCCGATCGGGGTACTTGGCTGAAAGTTCGCGCAGCGCACCGCCGAAGATCACCGAGTTCTCGTCGCGGTTGGCATAGATCAGCACGACCTTGCCGCTGCCCTCGGCGAGCGCCGACTTGCAGATCGCCATCATCGGGGTGATGCCGCTGCCAGCCGCAAGCAGAAGGAAGTCGGTGTCGAGGGTCTTCGGCACGAACACACCCGAGGGCTGCAGCACGTGGATCTTCATGCCCGCGTGGGCGTGGTCGCACAGCCAGTTCGACGCGTAACCGTCGGCGGTGCGCTTGACGGTCACGGTCATCGGATCGCCGGTGAACGGCGAGCTGCACAGCGAGTAGCAGCGGGCGACCGACCCGGTGCGGTCGCTGGGCACCCGCAATGTCAGGAACTGCCCCGGCGCATACCTGAGTCGGTCGGCCGGAATATCGACACCATCGGGCACGGTGAACACCAGCGAGCGCGCGTCGGCGGTCTCCTCGATGACATCGGCCACCTGCAGCTCGAGCACGTGGCTACCGAGTGGCTCGTCCGTCACTGCCGCACCCTTCCTAGTCGCGATAACTAGAACATGTTACAGAAATGCATGTCCGCAGGTCCAGCCGCCGCAGGAATGCGCTGCTCGACACAAATCGTAACGTGTTCTAATCTTCTTTCAGTCTGTAATCCCGGGAGGCAAACCAGTGACGTCCATTGAACAGGGTGACGTGAAGTCGGTCCTAGCCGGCATCGACGATCTGTTGCCCCTGATCGCCAAGCGCGCCCAGGCGACGGAGGACCTTCGACGGCTGCCCGACGACACGGTGGCCGAACTCGACGAGGTCGGCTTCTTCAAGCTGCTCCGGCCCGAGCAGTGGGGCGGTCTGCAGTGCGATCCGACGGCGTTCTACGAAGCGGTGCGCCGCATCGCGACGGCCTGCGGATCCACCGGCTGGGTCAGCTCGATCATCGGCGTGCACAACTGGCACCTCGCGTTGTTCGACCAGCAGGCGCAGGAAGAGGTCTGGGGCGAGGATCCGACCGTTCGCATCTCGTCGTCGTACGCGCCGATGGGGGCGGGCACGGTCGTCGACGACGGCTACCTCGTCAGTGGATCGTGGAACTGGTCGTCGGGCTGCGACCACGCCACGTGGGCGTTCCTCGGGGGCCCGGTCATCAAGGATGGCAGGCCGGTCGACTTCGGTAGCTTCCTGATCCCGCGCAGCGAGTACCGCATCGACGATGTCTGGCACGTTGTCGGCCTGCGTGGAACCGGAAGCAACACGGTGGTGGTCAAGGACGTGTTCGTGCCGCGGCACCGCTTCCTGTCGTACAAGTCGATGAACGACCGCACAGCGGGCGGCCTGCAGACCAACACCGCACCGGTGTACAAGATGCCTTGGGGCACTGTGCATCCGACGACCATCTCAGCGCCAATCGTCGGCATGGCCTATGGCGCCTACGACGCCCACGTCGAACACCAGGGCAAGCGTGTGCGTGCCGCGTTCGCAGGGGAGAAGGCCAAGGACGATCCGTTCGCGAAGGTGCGTATCGCCGAGGCGGCCAGCGACATCGACGCCGCGTGGCGGCAGCTGATCGGCAACGTGGGCGACGAGTACTCACTGCTGAAGGCGGGCCAGGAGATTCCGTTCGAGCTGCGCGCTCGTGCACGCCGCGATCAGGTCCGTGCCACCGGCCGTGCCATCTCGTCCATCGATCGGCTTTTCGAGGCGTCTGGTGCTACCGCGCTCAACAACGACGCTCCGGTGCAACGGTTCTGGCGTGATGCGCATGCCGGGCGGGTGCACGCCGCCAATGACCCAGAGCGGGCGTACCTGATCTTCGGCAACAACGAGTTCGGACTGCCGCCCCAGGACACGATGGTCTGATGACCGCCCTGCAAGAAGTCACCTTCGAGTCGACCTCTCGCTACGCGCAGGTCCGCGAGGACATGCGGCTGCACTACCACGAAGCCGGTGTGGGCAACGGTCCCACGATCGTGTTGTTGCATGGTGGCGGGCCCGGCGCGTCGAGTTGGTCCAACTTCGGGCGCAACATCGGTGTGCTGGCGCAGCACTTCCACGTGCTCGCCGTCGACCAGCCCGGCTACGGCCACTCCGACAAGCACACCGAGCACGAGCAGTACAACCGATACAGCGCCACCGCGCTGTTGAACTTGTTCGACCACCTCGGTATCGAAAGCGCTGACCTGGTGGGCAATTCGCTCGGTGGCGGCACCGCGGTGCGTTTCGCATTGGACAACGGCAGGCGCGCCGGTCGGCTCGTGCTGATGGGCCCTGGTGGACTGTCGGTGAACCTGTTCGCGCCGGATCCCACCGAGGGCGTCAAGCTGCTTGGCAAGTTCTCCTATGAGCCCACCCGGGAGAACCTCGAAGCGTTCCTGCGGATCATGGTGTACGACCAGAAGCTGATTACCCCCGAGCTGATTGACGAACGCTTCGCGATCGCCAGCACGCCGGAGTCGCTGGCTGCCACCCGGGCGATGGGAAAGTCGTTCTCGGGACCTGACTTCGAACTCGGCATGATGTGGCGCGAGGTGTACAAGCTGCGTCAGCGTGTGCTTCTCATCTGGGGTCGAGAGGACCGCGTCAATCCGCTCGACGGTGCGCTGGTGGCCCTCAAACAGATTCCGAAGGTCCAGCTGCACGTGTTCGGCCAGTGTGGACACTGGGCCCAGCTGGAGAAGTTCGACGAGTTCAACAAGCTGACTGTTGATTTCCTCGGAGGTTCGTGATGAGCATCAAGTCTCTGGGCTATCTGCGCATCGAGTCCACCGACGTGGCGGCCTGGCGCGAGTACGGCCTGAAGGTGCTCGGCATGATCGAGGGCTCCGGATCCACCGACGGTGCGCTCTATCTGCGGATGGACGAGTTCCCGGCCCGCCTGGTGATCGTGCCCGGCGAGCACGACCGCCTGATTCAATCCGGCTGGGAGACAGCCAATGCCGCGGAGCTGCAGGACATCCGCAACCGACTCGACGTCGAGGGCACGCCGTACAAGGAGGCCTCGGCCGCTGAGCTCGCCGACCGCAGGGTCGACGAGATGATTAGGTTCGACGACCCCTCCGGCAACGCCCTCGAGGTTTTCCACGGCGCCGCCCTGGAACACCGCCGCGTCGTCAGCCCGTACGGCCACACGTTCGTCACCGAGCAGCAGGGTCTCGGCCACGTGGTGCTGACCACGAAGGACGATGTGGAGTCGCTGCACTTCTACCGCGACGTGCTGGGGTTCAAGCTGCGCGACTCGATGCGGCTGCCGCCGCAACTCGTTGGTAGGCCTGCAGACGGTCCCCCGGCGTGGCTGCGCTTCTTCGGCGTGAACCCGCGCCATCACAGCCTGGCCTTCATGCCGGGTGAGACACCAAGCGGCATCGTCCATCTCATGATGGAGGTGGGCAATAGTGACGACGTCGGGCTGTGCCTCGACCGCGCGCTGCGCCGCAAGGTTCCGATGTCGGCGACCCTGGGCCGCCACGTCAACGACAAAATGCTGTCGTTCTACATGAAGACCCCTGGTGGCTTCGACATCGAATTCGGTTGTGAGGGACTCGAGGTCACCGACGACGACTGGGTGGCCAGGGAGAGCACCGCCATCAGCCTGTGGGGTCACGACTTCAGCATCGGCTTCAAGGGCTAGTGACCAAGGAACCGCTCGACCCCCGCACATTCCGCAATGTGCTCGGGCAGTTCTGCACCGGCATCACAGTCATCACCACCGTGCACGACGGTGCGCCTGTCGGTTTCGCATGCCAGTCGTTCGCCGCACTGTCGCTGGATCCGCCGCTGGTGTTGTTCTGCCCGACCAAGGTGTCGCGGTCTTGGCAGGCGATCGAAGCCAGCGGACGCTTCTGCGTCAACGTGCTGCATGAGAAGCAGAAGGACGTCTCGGCGCGTTTCGGCTCAAAGGAGCCGGACAAGTTCGCCGGACTCGACTGGAGCCCTTCCAAACTCGGCTCGCCGGTCATCGAAGGGACGCTGGCGCATATCGACTGCACGGTGCATTCCGTGCATGAAGGCGGTGATCATTTCGTCGTGTTCGGCGCCGTGCACTCACTGTCTGACGTGCCGCACAAGAAGCCGCGGCCGCTGCTGTTCTACCGCGGCGACTACACCGGGATCGAGCCGGACAAGACGACGCCCGCGCATTGGCGTGACGATTTGGAGGCGTTCCTCACCGCCACCACCGACGACACCTGGCTGTAGTCAGCTGCTCCTAGAGGATGGCGACTGCCACCACCAGACCGAGTGCAAACTGCGCGGCAGCCGCCATCAACGACTCGTGGGAAAACTCGTCGGATTCCAAACAGCCGGCCATGTTGACGCCGAGCACCATTGTCGCGACGCGCATCATGATCACCTGCGCCACAATCCCGACGAAGCCGAAAATCGCGGCGGCGGTTAGCCCCTCGGCCAGCCTGCCTCCAGACGAATAGATCGCCAGCACCACGATGAACGCCATGCTGACGATGCCTGCCGCGGAAATGACGACGGCATTCGGCTTGCCCTGCTTGACCATTTGGCGCAGCGGACCCGGTGTGGTCAGGTCGATCGCGTAGAACCCGATCACCATCAGCACCAGCCCGACGGCCGCGTACAGCCACAAGGCGCCGACGCCGCGGCCAATCGAATGCCAGAAGTCGGGCTCCAGCGCCATCACGGTGGTTGTCATCGTCAACTTCCTTCGGTCAATGGGATGCGGTGCGGGACAAAAGCTGCACGGTCAGTGGTCACCAGTCCGGGGGCCTCGCGGATCCCCAAACCCGCAGACGAATCGCCGACCACCCAGGCACCCAGCGAGGGCCGCACATCGTCGAAAAGCGGTAGTGGATCGAAGAGTTGGTAGACGAAGCCCTCCTCGCCGTAGACACCGCCGGTGGCCAGCTCTACGCCGGGTCCGACGATGGTGATGTTGCCACCCTCGCGCCCCAGCTTCGGCTTGCGGACGTACTCGGTGAGCTCGTGGGGGTCATCGAGGTACGCAGGCAGCAGATTTGGGTGGCCGGGATACATCTCCCACAGGATTGCCAGGATCGCCTTGTTCGACAGCAGCGTCTTCCACAGCGGCTCGACCCACACGGTAGTCGGCAGGCTCGACACCACGTGCTTGCCGAACTCGTCGTCCAGCATCCATTCCCACGGATAAAGCTTGAACATCGCGGCAATCGGCGCTTCTTCCAAGTCGACAGAGCGCTCGAGCACGGTGTCCCAGCCGATGTCCTCGATTTCCAGCGCTATCGTCTCGAACCCGGCCTCAGCCGCAGTCTCCTGCATGTAGGTCGTCGTGATCTGATCCTCGCCGGTCTGTTCGGCGCCGGACCACGAGAAGTAAAGCTCGTTGCCGGGCAAGGTATCCCGCACGATCTTCCAGCGATCCACGAGCTGTTCGTGCAGCGAGTTCCATTGATCGAAACCAGGGAACACATCCTGCAGCCAATGCCACTGCAAGACCGCCGACTCCAGCAGCGTGGTGGGGGTATCAGCGTTGTACTCCAACAGCTTCGCGGGCGCGCGGGCGTCGTAACGCAGGTCGAAACGACCGTAGACGTACGGATCCGACCGCCGCCACGACTCGGCGATCGGCTGCCAACTCCACTCCGGCAGACCGAAGTCCGCGTAGCGCTCCATGATCACGACCTGTTCGACCGCGTTCAGGCACATCGAGTGCAACAGCTCGACGTCGGCCTCCAGCGCGAGCACTTCGTCCATCTCGAACTCGTAATACACCGACTCGTCCCAGTACGCACGGTCGCCTCCGGAGGCATCGAGCGCAGGCGTGCCGAAGACGAGCCCTTGTTCTTCCACGATCGACAACCAGTTCGGCCGCCGCTCCGTTCTGACCCGCTTCACGAACCGCTATCCGCCGCCGCTGCCGGAAAACTTGCTGCCGAGGCCGCCGCGTTGAATGGTGCTGCCCGACGACGTCTTGACGGTGGTGCCCTTCGGCGCGATCGTCGTACCGCCAACTGGCCGTGACCCGACGGTTCCCGTGCTGCCGTAGTAGTAGCGGTATTGGTGGCCGCCACTGTAGAAGAAGAAGCCGCCGCCGCCGCTGGTGTTGCCGGTGCAATAGTTGTCGGGCACGACGATCGGCCCGCCGTTGGCGTCCTCCTGGACGCATTGGGCGTTGACCGTCCGGGGCGACAATGCCCAATAACCCAGCCCCGCAACAACACCCACCACGCCGACGACCGCGGCACCACCTATCAGCCGCCGGTTGCGTTGCTGCCGCTTGAGCTCGGCCGCAACGCGCGCCTGCTCGATCTCTTTGCGCTTGCGCTCGGCCTTCTCGCGGGCCCGGGTCTCCCCTACGGTCGGCGGGCGGGGCGAGCCGTCGATGGGTCTTGGAACCGCATGCTGCCGCCGGACGAGGGCTTGCCGGGCTGATCAACCGGCTCCTCGGCTGGCGACGCATTGCCGCCGGGCGAGCCGGGGTCCTCCCCCGACGGACCGCTTCCCTGCGGTGGATCGTTCTCCGGCCCCACTGACTGCTCCTCGTCGTCGCTGCCGTCTGGTGTGTGTCCACACGCCCCTGCAGGTCCAACCTCGCTGGCAGTCTGCCACAGCACATGGCGATTCATCCACGATCGCGCGAACAGCACGTCACCTTGGTCTAGATGCAGCCCGCCGCACACGGGTCGACCACCGGAAGCGACTCCGGCGGCGGCGCATTCGGATCGACCGCCTGTTGCTGCGTGAGGTCGATGTCGTGGTCAAGGTCGGGCGCGAGGGGGACGAACCGGCACAAGAAGGTGATAGCCAGTTCGCACGGATTGTCGCCGGGGTCGGCGGTGGCCGGCGCAGCGAGCAATAGACCCGCCGTAAGCGCCGCGAGTGTGGCGATCGCCGTCCGTTTCAGCACGGGATCACCTTACGTCCTGCCGAGCTGGCCTTATTGGCCTTCATGCTTTTCGACGAAGTCGACGATGGCCGCCGCCACTTCGCGATGCACGGTTTCGTTCAAGATGTCGTGCTGCGCACCTGGAAATTCCTTGAGCTGCAACAGGTCCACCTGGTCTGCGTATGCACGCACCGCGCCGACTAACGCGATTCGGTCATTCGTGCCGTGTATCGCCAGCGTCGGGACGGCGAGCTTGGGCAGCTCGGAGCCGAACCGATCCCACGCGTTGTCGAGTTCTCGGGCCAACGGCAAACCGTCGGCATCGACGAACGCCAGCGGGTCGTTCTCCAGGGAGTCGAGGTAGAACGGGTCCGCGGACAGCCAACTGGGATCCAGGTCGAATGAGCTGTCGGCGTCCAGCATTTCAGGGATGGGAACCAGCGGGGCACCGGAGATGACACCCGCCCGATAGCGCTCGGGCTGGTCCAGCAGCCGAAACAGTGTGACGACCGAGCCGAAGGAGTGGCCCGCCGCGATCAGAGGCAGACCAGGCCTCTCGCCTTCCGCGAGTTCGGTCAATGTGTCGGCCAGAGCGGAGCTGTCCTCGATTGAACCGAAGTCGCCGCGGTCGCCTGGGCTGAGGCCGTGGCCGAACTGGTCGACGGCCCACAGGTCGATGCCCGCGGCGTTCAGCGCGAAGCCATACCGGTGGTAGAGGCCGGTGTGCTCGCCGAAACCGTGCAGGAAGATGACGGCGGCACGAGGCTCGGCGGCAGCCCAGTTCCGGTAGTAGGCGCGGCCCCGTGGGTGCTCGATGAACGGCATCCCACGACTGCAGCAAGATGCGCGGTCAACCGCAAGCGTTCGGATCATGTTGGTTGTCAGCCCGTCGCTATAGGTTCGAGCTTATGTTCGATTCTTTTGAATTGCCGCCGCCTCAGGCGGTCACGGGCCTGGATGACATAGGGCTGATCGACACGATGGAGTTGGCAACGGTGCTGGAGACGATGGCTGTCGACGTTCAAGTCGCCGTCATCCAAGAGATTTGCAGGCGCCAGATACGCGGGGCCGTTGGGACGCGCCCGACGCCGCCACGTGCGCGCGCGCTGTCGTCGTCATCGCGTTCGTCGCGCCGCCGACGACGAAGCAAGGCGCGAAAGCGGCGGCTGCGTCGTCACTGACGCTGGCCGAGTAGGACGTCGCGCTGTTCGTGGACGCGGTCGCGGATCGCGTCGACGACGGCGGCGACCTCGGGCCTTCGCAGAGTTTCGGCGCGGGTGACCAACCAATAGGTCAACTGGATCGCCACGGCGTCGGGCAGTACGCGGATCAGGTCATCGTGGCGGTCGGCCATGAAGCACGGCAGCAGTCCGATACCTGCGGCCGCGCGGGTCGCCTCAACGTGCACGAAAACATTGGTGGACGTCACTGATTCGCGCATCGCGGGGGCGAAGCTCGTCGCGCGGTCGAGCTCATCGACCTGCAACATCGAGTCGATGAAGTAGACCAGCGGGTAGCGGGCGAGATCCACCACGCTCGTCGGCGTACCACGATCGGTCAGGTAGTCGCGGGAACCGTAGAGGCCAAGGCAGTAGTCGCCAAGCCGGATCGCCTTGGCGCGATGGACCTTTGGTTCGCCGACCACCACCTCGACGTCGAGTCCGGACCGCTGTTGGGTGGCCCGCCGGGTGGCGGCGACGATCTCGACGGCCACGTTGGGATGCCTGCGCTGCACATCCGCGGCGGCTGGCGCCGCGATGTAGGCGCTGAACCCATCTGTCGCCGATATCCGCACCACACCCTCCAGGGTGCGCGTGCCGCCGGGGTTGACCGTCAGCGAGCGAACCGCCGATTCGACGGCCTCGGCCGCCGACAATGCTTCGCGCCCGAGGTCGGTGAGCTCCCAGCCGCCACCGACGCGCGCAAGCACGCGGCCGCCGATCGACTGTTCGAGCGCGGCGATGCGCCGCGAGATCGTGGTGTGGTTGAGGCCCAGCTCGTCTGCGGCCGTGTTGTAGCGGCCGGACCTGCCGACAGCCAGCAACACGAGCAGGTCGTCGGCGCTCGGTCGGCCGGACGGAGAACTCACATCTGCATTTTTGCAGATGACTCCTGCGGTTTTGGCCATTGCAGCCACGGATATCTGCATGAATACTCACAAAAGCCTGTGGTGGGCATCACAGCCGAAGGAGCGCCTGATGAGCATCCGCAACGACACCGCGGAAACTGAACCGGGACCCATTACGACCGGCCTCAAACGGGTGGTGGTCGCGTCGATGGCAGGCACGGTCGTCGAGTGGTACGAGTTCTTCCTCTACGCAACCGCGGCCACACTCGTGTTCAACAAAGTGTTCTTCTCGCACGGCACGAGCGACTCCAAGGCGCTTATCGCAGCACTTCTCACATATGCCGTCGGGTTCGTGGCGCGACCGCTCGGCGGGGTGGTGTTCGGACACTTCGGCGACAAGTACGGCCGCAAGAAGCTGCTCCAGTTCAGCCTCTTGCTCGTGGGCGCCGTGACGTTCCTGATGGGCTGCCTGCCGACGTATGTCCAGATCGGCGTCTGGGCTACGATCCTGCTGGTCATGCTGCGGTTCCTCCAAGGCTTCGCCGTCGGCGGCGAGTGGGGTGGTGCGGTTCTGCTGGTCGCCGAACACAGCCCCGACCGGAGCCGCGCCTACTGGGCCAGCTGGCCACAGGCGGCGGTGCCCGTCGGCAACATGCTCGCCACGGTGGTGCTGCTGACGCTGACCAACACGCTGTCGGAGGCCGCGTTCCTGTCGTGGGGATGGCGGGTCGGGTTCTGGTTGTCGGCGGTGGTGGTGCTGATCGGCTACTACATCCGCACCAAGGTGACTGACGCGCCGATCTTCGTGGCGGCGCAACAGGAGGTCGAGCGGGTCAAGGCCGTCTCCTACGGAGTGATCGAGGTGCTAAAGCGTTATCCGCGTGGCGTTTTCACTGCAATGGGCCTGCGCTTCGCCGAGAACATCATGTACTACCTCGTGGTCACATTCTCGATCGTCTACCTCAAGAAGAAGGTCGGTGCCGACACCAGCGACATCCTGTGGTGGCTGTTGGCCGCCCACGCGGTTCACTTCGTCGTCATTCCACAGGTAGGCCGGCTGTCCGACAAGGTCGGGCGTCGCCCGGTATACATCGCGGGCGCCATCGCCGCGGGCACATGGGGCTTCTTCGCGTTCCCGATGATGAATAGCGCGAACTACCTGACCATCATGTCCGCCATCATCATCGGCTTGGTGATTCACGCCTTCATGTACGCCCCGCAGCCGGCCATCATGGCAGAGATGTTCCCCACCCGCATGCGGTATTCCGGTGTGTCCCTTGGCTATCAGGTGACGTCGATCGTGGCCGGGTCGGTGGCGCCTGCCATCGCCACCTGGCTGCTCGACAAGTACCACTCCTCGGTGCCGATCGCGCTCTACCTCGCAGGCGCCGCTGTGGTCACCCTCGTCGCTGCGCTGTTCATGCGCGAGACGAAAGGCATCGACCTGGCAAGCGTCGACAAGGCCGACCGCGAGGAGCTTGCCAAGGCGGGAGCCGTATGACGGACCTGAGCGGCCGCTCCGCGCTGGTCACCGGCGGTGCGAGCGGTATCGGCGCGGCGTGCGCCAGCGAGCTTGCGTCCCGCGGCGCGACGGTCACGGTCGCCGACATCGATGACGTCGCCGCCAGGAGCCTTGCCGCGGATATCGGTGGACAAGCCTGGGCAGTAGACCTTCTCGACATCTCATCGCTGGAAAACCTGCGGCTCGAGACAGATATCCTGGTCAACAACGCCGGTGTGCAGAGCATCAACTCGATCGTCGACTTCGCGCCAGAGCAGTTCCGGTCGATGTTGACGCTCATGGTGGAAGCGCCGTTCCTGTTGATACGGGCCGCACTCCCGCACATGTACCGGCAGAACTTCGGCCGCGTCATTAACATCTCATCGGTGCACGGCATTCGCGCCTCCGAGTTCAAGGTCGCCTACGTCACGGCCAAACACGCGCTCGAGGGCCTTTCGAAGGTGACGGCGCTCGAAGGCGGTCCGCACGACGTGACGAGCAACTGCGTCAACCCGGGATACGTCCGTACCCCGCTTGTGTCCAAGCAGATCGCTGACCAGGCCCGCAAGCACGACATCCCAGAAGATCAGGTGGTGACCGAGATCCTGTTGAAGGAGAGCGCGATCAAGCGGCTGGTCGAGCCGGAAGAGGTTGCCGCCCTTGTCGGTTGGCTAGCCTCACCCTCTGCCGGAATGGTGACCGGCGCGTCGTACACCATGGATGGTGGCTGGAGCGCCCGATGACAGACGCGCCCGATGTTCCGCAGTGGCAGCCGACGGAACGCGATATCTCCGACGCGCGCGTCACCGACTTCGCCCGGTTCGTGCAGCAGCGCACCGAAACGCCCATCACGGACTACCAGTCGCTGTGGCAGTGGTCGGTTGACGACCCGCCCGCTTTCTGGGGCGCCCTGTGGGAGTACTTCGAGCTCGGTACCCCGCCCGATCGCGTGCTCGACAACGCGGAGATGCCGGGCGCTCGATGGTTCCCCGGTGTGCGCGTCAACTATGTCGACCAGATCGTGCGCAACGGGCGCACCGACCGCCCCGCGATCCTGCACGTCAGCGAAGACGGACAGATCGGCGAGCTGTCGTGGCACGAATTGCTCAGTCGCACCGCGGCGTTCGCGCAGACACTGCGGTCACACGGCGTGACGGCGGGCGATCGCGTCGTCGGCTATCTACCCAACATCCCCGAGGCGATCATCGCGTTCCTGGCGACCGCGAGCATCGGCGCCATCTGGAGCGCCTGCGGGCAGGACTATTCCGCCAAGGCCGCGCTGGACCGGCTCGGCCAGCTTGAGCCGGTCGTCTTGGTCACCGCCGACGGCTATCGATACGGCGGTAAGTACCACGACAAGCGCGACGACGTCGCCACACTGCAGGCCGGTCTGCCGACACTGAAGGCCAGCGTGCTGGCATCTGACCTCACGGCCGGGGCCGACATCGACGATTTGGATACGGTTCCCGTCGATTTCGACCATCCGCTATGGATCCTGTTCTCGTCGGGCACCACGGGCCGGCCGAAGGGAATCGTGCACGGGCACGGCGGCGTCGTGCTCGAACACTTGAAAGCCGTTGCACTGCAATCGGATATCGGCGCAAACGATACGTTCTTCTGGTACACCAGCCCGAGCTGGATGATGTGGAACTTTCAGGTCGCAGGCCTTCTGGTCGGCGCGACGATCGTCTGCTACGACGGCAGCCCGTCGTATCCGAGGCCGGACGCGTTGTGGGACATCGCCGCCCGCGTCGGCGCTACGGTGCTTGGTACCAGCCCGGGCTACGTGCTCGGCTGCATGAAGGCGGGCGCCGTTCCCCGCGCCGAGCACGACCTGTCGGCGCTGCGGACGGTCGGCATCACCGGGTCGTCGCTCCCGCCGTCGTCATCGCTGTGGTTGCGCGACAATGTCGGTGAAGACGTTCAAGTGGCGTCGATCAGCGGCGGCACCGACGTCGTCTCGGCATTCATCGGTGGCGTCCGCACCGTGCCGGTGTGGCCGGGGGAGTTGTCGGCGCCGTTTCTGGGTGTCGCGATGGATGCCTGGGACGAGTCAGGCAAGCCCGTGCGTGGTGAGGTCGGCGAGCTGGTCATCACCAAGCCGATGCCGTCGATGCCCGTCGCGTTCTGGAACGACGCCGACGGATCCCGTTATCGCAGCGCCTACTTCGAGATGTTTCCCGGGGTGTGGCGGCACGGTGACTGGATCACCATCACCGCCCACGGCAGCATCATCGTGCACGGCCGGTCGGATTCCACGCTGAACCGCCACGGCATCCGGATGGGCAGCGCCGACATCTACCAGGCCGTCGAGCGGTTGCCGGAGGTCGCAGAGGCGTTGGTGATAGGGGCAGAGCAGCCCGACGGCGGCTACTGGATGCCGCTGTTCGTGGTGCTCGCCGACGGCTCGGAGCTGACCGACGAGCTACGCGACCGGATCAAGCGCACCATTCGCGACGAGGTATCCCCGAGGCATGTGCCCGACGAGATCATCGTCGCACCAGGTGTTCCGCACACTCGCACCGGCAAGAAGCTCGAGGTGCCGATCAAGAAGCTGTTCCAGGGCGCCGACGCTGCCAAGGTCGTCGAAAAGAGCGCTGTCGACGATCCCGCGCTGCTCGAGTGGTACGCCAACCTGAAGCGCTAGCCCAGCCAGGACCCGATGCGGCGCACCGCTTCCTCGATATCGCTCGTTGGGCCCGCGAAGGACAGCCGAACGCACCATCCGCCGCGGACCGTGTCGAAGTCGATGCCAGGCGCTATCGCAACTCCGGTGTCGTTCAACAGCTTCGAGCAGAATGACAGCGAGTCTGAAGTCAGGTGCGAGATGTCGGCGTAGACGTAGAACGCGCCGTCAGTGGGGGCAAGGCGGTCGATGCCGATCGAGCGCAGCCCGTCGAGCAGCAACTGCCGGTTGGCCGCGTAGTGGTGCAGGAGCGCATCCGCCTCGGCGACAGATTCAGGTGTGAACGCCGCGACGGCGGCGACCTGCGACAGGACAGGCGGGCAGATGGTGAAGTTTCCCGTCAGGCAGTCCACCGCCCGCTGCAGCTCCTGCGGGACCAGCAGCCAGCCCAGCCGCCACCCGGTCATCGCGAAGTACTTCGAAAAGCTGTTGACCACCACGGCATCTCGCGATGTCTGCCACGCGCAGCTGGTCGCGGGCGCACCGTCATACACCAAGCCGTGGTAGACCTCGTCGCTGATCAGGCGAACCCCTGAGAGTTCGCACCACGACGCGATCGCGGCCAGCTCCTCTGGCGGTATCACCGTGCCTGTCGGATTGGCCGGGCTCGCCACGATCACGCCCTGGACGGGCGGATCGAGTTCCGCGAGCATCTTGGCTGTCGGCTGAAATCGGGTATCGGGGCCGCAGGGGATTTCGACGACCTGACAGCCCAGCGCCGACAGGATGTTGCGGTAGCACGGGTACCCGGGGCTGGCGATCGCCACGCGGTCGCCGACGTCGAAGCACGCAAGGAACGCCAGCAGGAAGCCGCCGCTCGATCCGGTGGTGATGACGACGTCGCTGGGGTCGACGGCGAGCCCGTGCCGGTTGGCATACGAGCCTGCGATCGCGGTGCGTAGCTCGGGGATGCCCAGCGCCACCGTGTAGCCGAGGACGGTGTTGTCCAGCGCGTCTTTTGCCGCTGCCCGCACCGCCGCGGGAGCACCCGCACTCGGCTGGCCGGCAGAAAGGTTGACCAGGTCGCCGTGCGTGCGCTGGCGTTCGGCCGCGGCCAGCCATACGTCCATCACATAGAACGGCGGAATCCCTGCCCGCAACGCAATGCTCACCCGAGTAACGCTAGAACACCTCGGATTCGAGCCGACGCAGGTGCTCCTGCGGCGGACCAAGCAGCTGGGCACTGCCGTGCGCGCGCTTGAAGTACAGCTGGATATCGTGCTCCCAGGTGATCGCGATCCCGCCGTGCATCTGAACGGCTTCGGCGGCCACCTTGGACAACGCCTCGCTCGCCGAGACCCGCGCCAGCGCTGCCGACGTGGGCGTCGGTTCGGCGATGGCGTCGTTGACGACGGCGCGCGCGGACTGCACGGCCACATACAGGTCGGCCATCCGATGCTTGAGCGCCTGGAAGCTGCCGATCGGACGGCCGAACTGAACACGGTCCTTGGTGTATTCCACGGTCAGGTCCAGACACTTCGTCGCTGCGCCGATTTGCTCGGCCGCCAGCAGGATCGCGGCGATGTCGGCGAGCCCGGGATCTGTCCCGATGTCCGCGGCGTCGGTGGGCTCGAGCCGCGCGAGTCGGCGCGTCAGGTCCATGGACTCGATTCGGTGCGCCGTGAAATTCGTCCATCGGCTCAGCGTCGTGCCGGTCGCGGCGATCACGATGTCGGCGACGTCGCCGTTGACCACATAGCCGGGGTCGAGTACCACGGCCCCGATCGATGTGCCCTCGGCCAACCGCTCCAACGCGTTCGTGTCGGGCTGCTCTGCGGCAAGCAAGGCGAGTTCGGCGAGCGTGGTGCCGAGCAGCGGCGTCGGCACCAACGCCTTGCCGAGCTCCTCGAGCACGACGGCCGCGTCGGCGAGTTCGCCGCCTGCGCCGCCAAGTTCTTCGGGCACCACCAGCGCGGCCGCGCCGACCTGCTCGCACAGCAGCTTCCACAGCGAATCGTCGTAGCCGTGTTCGGAGGCCATCGCTTCACGCACCGCCGCGGGCGACGCGTGCTTGTCGACCAAGGCCGCGACGGTCTCGCGCAGCAGTTCCCGTTCTTCTGTCACGAGAGGGCCTCCAATACTCGGCGCCGGTGCCATGTCGGGTCGCCCCATGCCGAACGCAGCGCCTGTACCCGCAGCAGCCACAACGACAGATCGTGCTCCTGCGTGAAACCGATCGCCCCGTGCGTCTGCAGCGCCGAGCGCGCCGCCAGCAGCGCGGCATCTGATGCGGCGACCTTGGCGGCGCTGACGTCGCGCGCGGTTTCCGGCGCGCTGTCGGCCAGTGACAGTGCGGCGCCGTATATCAGCGGCCGCGCCAATTCGATCGCGATGTGCACGTCGGCGAGCTTGTGTTTGATGGCCTGATAGGTGCCGATCACCTTGCCGAATTGGCTGCGCTGCTTGGCGTATTCGACCGATGCGTCGAGCAGTGCCTGCCCGGCGCCGATCAACTGCGCGGCGGTGGCGAGCGCGCCGAACTCGTAGGCACGGGCGACATCGGCTGACCGCGGCTCACCGGAGGCACTGACCTCGAACAGCTTTCGGCTCGGGTCGACAGACTCGTGCTGCTCGCCCGCGGCGCCGTCACGAACGGCACCGTCGGCTGCGACCAGGATCAGGCCTGCCGAACCCGCGTCCACCGCCCGCGGCACCTGCGGCGGCATCGCGACCGTGGCCATCAGCTCGCCGGCGGCCAGCGCTGCGCTGCGGTCGTCATCGGCGAGCAGGATCGGCGCCACCGCAATGGATTCGGTGACAGGGCCGGGTACACACCAGCGGCCGAGTCGCTCGGCGGCGACCACTAGATCGACCGGGTGCGCTCCGATGCCGTCGAACTTCTCCGGAACCGCCAGCGCGGTGACGCCGAGGTCGGCCAGCTGTGCCCACACCTTGCGGCCTGGCGCGGTGTCGCCGGCGGCCCACGCGCGCACCGCGGCAGGCAGATCGGCGGCGGCCAGCGCCGCGTCGATGCTGGCCGCAAAGTCGCGCTGCTGTTCGTCTAGATCGAACTTCACTTGGACTTCTCCCGGGGCAGGCCCAGCAGCCGCTCGGCGATGATGTTGCGCTGAATCTCGTTGGTGCCGGCATAGATCGGGCCGCCGAGCGCGAACAGCAGCCCGTCGGTCCACGAGTCGGCAAGTTCTCCGTCAGCGCCGCGCAAGTCGAGTGCGGTCTGATGGATCGCGACGTCGAGGTTCGACCAGAACACCTTGGTCACCGACGACTCGGCACCGAGTTCACCTCCGCCTGCCACTCGGGTGACGGTCCCGAACGTGTGCAGCCGATAGGCCTGCGCCTTGATCCACGCATCGGCAACGCGGTCCGCAAACGCTTCGTCTGGATTGGCTTTCCATTGCGCCACCAGTCGTTCGGCTGGCGCAATGAAGCGGGCCGGGCTGCGCAGCGACATGCCGCGCTCATTGCTCGACGTGCTCATCGCGGCGCGCCAACCGTCGTGCACCCCGCCGATCACGTCGTGGTCGGGAACGAAGACGTCGTCGAGGAAGATCTCGCCGAAGCCGGTATCACCGCCCAGCTGCGCGATGGGCCGGACCGTGATGCCCTTGGCCTTCAGGTCGAACATGAAGTAGGTGAGCCCACGGTGGCGCTCGGCCTCGGGATCGGAACGGAACAGCCCGAAAGCCCTCTCGCCGAACGGTGCTCGCGAACTCCAGATCTTCTGGCCGTTGAGCAACCAGCCGCCGTCCGTTTTGGTGGCCGTCGATCGCAGCGACGCCAGGTCGCTGCCCGACTCCGGTTCCGACCACGCCTGCGCCCAGATCTCCTCGCCGCTGGCCATCTTCGGCAGCACCCGGTCCAGCTGCTCTTCGGTGCCGTGCGCGAACAACGTCGGCGCGAGCATTGACGTGCCGTTGGCGCTGGCCCGTCCCGGCGCGCCAGCACGGAAGTACTCCTCCTCGTACACCACCCACTGCAACAGGCTCGCGTCACGGCCGCCGTACTTCTCGGGCCAGGTGATCACCGATAGTCCTGCATCGAAAAGCATCTTGTCCCAGCGCCGATGCTGCTGGAAGCCCTCGGCGGTGTCGTACGACTTCGTCGGGAACGACTCCTTGTTCGCCGCAAGAAAGTCGCGTACCTCCGCCTGGAACGCCTGCGTCGCGTCGTCAAAGTTCAGGTCCATCAGGGTCTTTCTCTTAGCAGTGGTTTGACCACCTTGCCGCCTGGATTACGCGGCAGCACGTCGAGGAACTCCACCGTCGTCGGTGTCTTGAATTTCGCCAAATGCTCGCGGGTGTAGGCGATTACAGTCTTCTCATCGAGTTCGGATCCCGGCTTCGCCACCACGAACGCCCTGCCGACCTCACCGAGTCGCACGTCGGGCACACCGATGACCGCGGACTCCACGACGCCGTCCAGCCGGGCGAGCACCTGCTCGACCTCGGCAGGGTAGACGTTGAATCCACCGCTGATGTACATGTCCTTGAGTCGATCAGTGATGCTCAGGTTCCCGGCTTCGTCAACGCGGCCCACGTCTCCGGTGTGCAGCCACCCGTCCGAGTCGATCGCCGCGGCGGTGGCTTCCGGATCGTCGAGATACCCCAACATCACATTGGGCCCGCGCAGAAGCACTTCGTCGTGCTCACCGATGCGAAGCTCGAAGTCCGCGATCGGCCGCCCGCAGGTGGTTGCGACGGTGACGGCATCGTCGTCGGCCGTGCACATCGTGCCGAAGCCGTTGGCCTCGGTCAGGCCATAAGCGGTGAGCACGATGTCGATGTCCAGTTCGGACTGCATCCGCTCGATCAGGACGACGGGGACGACGGCCGCGCCGGTGACCGCGAACCGCAGCGAGGTCAGGTCGTAGTCGCCGCGCTTGGGATGGTCGAGCAGCACTTGGTAGACCGTCGGCGGCCCGGGCAGCACCGTGATGGCGTGGTCGGCCACCATCCGCATGGCCTGTTCGGGGTCGAACGTCAGCTGCGGGATCAGCGTCGCCCCGGTCTGCAGGCACGCCAGGATTCCGGCCTTGTAGCCGAAGTTGTGGAAGAACGGATTGATGCAGAGGTAGCGGTCCTCGCTGGTGATCTGGCCGCACTCCGCCCAGGCTGCGGAGCCTGCCAGCGATTGACGATGCGCGCATAACGCGCCCTTGCTCCGGCCGGTGGTGCCCGAGGTGAAGAGGATGTCGGAGACGTCGTCGGGCTTGACGGCCGCGCCACGTGCGTCCGCCGCGTCAAGTTCGGTGCCCCGCGCCACGAACTCGTCCCAGGTTCCATCGTCCTTCTCGATCGGCACCCGGACGATGTGTCGAAGTTCGGGCAGCTTGTCGCGGTCGATCGAAGCGGCCTTGTCGACGCCGAGGAACTCGCCGGATGCGAACAACAGCGGTGCGTCGGTGCGCGCCAGGATGTCGGTGGCCTCGCTCGCTGTGTAGCGGGTGTTCAGCGGCACGAGCACGCCGCCCGCGTACGTCGTCGCCAAGCACGCCACCACCCAGTGCCAGGTGTTCGGGGACCAGATCGCGACGCGGTCTCCGGCGCTCACGCCCATGTCGATCATCGCCGCGGCGGCCCGGCGGACCTCGTAGCGCAGCTGGCCGTACGTGAGCCGACGATCCTCCCCGGCAGGATCGCCGGCACCGCCAGCAGTGACCAGCGCGTCATGCCCAGAGAATTGGTCGGCAATCCGGTCCAGGACCTGCGGAATGGTCCGCGGCTGGCTCGTCATTGATGCTCCTCTAACAAAGCAAGTGCTTGGTAGGTTAGCCTACAGGGGTGATAGAGGTCCAGGAGTTCAGGGCCGAGGTCCGCGACTGGCTCGCCGACAACCTCGTCGGCGAATTCGCCGCGCTCAAGGGCCTCGGCGCCCCGGGACGCGAGGACGAGGCGTTCGACGAACGGCGGGCGTGGAACCAGAAATTGGCGGCCGCCGGTCTGACCTGCCTTGGCTGGCCGGTCGAGCACGGTGGCCGGGGCCTTTCGGTCGCGCACCGGGTCGCGTTCTACGAGGAGTACGCCCGCGCGGACGCCCCCCACAAGGTCAACCACTTCGGCGAGGAACTGCTGGGGCCGACGCTGATCGCGTTCGGCACCGAAGAGCAGAAGAAGCGCTTCCTGCCGAAGATCCTCGACGTGACCGAGCTGTGGTGCCAGGGCTACTCGGAACCCGGCGCGGGAAGCGACCTGGCCAACGTGTCGACGACCGCCGAACTCGACGGCGATCAGTGGGTGATCAACGGCCAGAAGGTGTGGACGTCGATGGCACACCTTTCGCAGTGGTGCTTCGTGGTGGCGCGCTCCGAGAAGGGCTCCAAACGCCATGCGGGACTGTCATATCTCCTGGTGCCGCTTGATCAGCCAGGTGTCGAAATCCGCCCGATCGTGCAGCTGACGGGGACCGCGGATTTCAACGAGGTGTTCTTCGACGACGCCCGCACCGATGCCGATCTGGTGGTCGGCGAGCCCGGCGACGGGTGGCGGGTTGCGATGGGGACGCTGACGTTCGAGCGCGGTGTGTCGACGCTGGGTCAGCAGATCCGTTACGCGCGTGAGCTTTCCAACTTGGTGGAGGTGGCCAAGCGCACCGGCGCCGACGACGATCCGTTGATTCGGGAGCGGTTGACCCGGTCGTGGGTTGGTCTGCAGACGATGCGCTCGTACGCGCTGGCGACCATGGACGTCGAGCAGCCCGGCCAGGACAACGTGTCGAAGCTGTTGTGGGCCAACTGGCATCGCGACCTTGGCGAGCTGGCGATGGACATTGTCGGTAAGTCCGGTTTGGTGGCCAAAGACGGCGAGTTCGACGTGTGGCAGCACCTTTACCTGTTCACGCGGGCGGACACCATCTACGGCGGGTCCAACGAAATCCAGCGCAACATCATCGCCGAGCGGGTGCTCGGTCTACCCAGAGAGGTCAAGGGATGAGCGCTTGCGCGAAGAGCATGAGGAGAGCCGCGTGACCTTATCAATTCCCCCGAAAGAGATTGAGGGACACGGCCTTCTGAACGGCAAGGTCGTCGTGGTTACGGCCGCGGCGGGCACGGGGATCGGGTCCGCGGTAGCGCGTCGTGCATTGGCCGAGGGCGCCGACGTCGTCGTCTCCGACCATCACGAACGCAGGCTTGGCGAGACCCGCGACCAGCTGGCGGAACTCGGGCTCGGCCGGGTCGAGAGCGTGGTGTGCGACGTGACGTCCACGGAGCAGGTGGACGCGCTGATCTCCTCGACGGCAGCGCGGATGGGTCGGCTGGACGTGTTGGTCAACAACGCGGGCCTTGGCGGTACGACGCCGGTGGTCGACATGACCGATGAAGACTGGGATCGGGTGCTCAACGTGACGTTGACGTCGACGATGCGCGCGACCCGCGCAGCGCTGCGGTATTTCCGCGACGCCGACCACGGCGGCGTGATCGTCAACAACGCCAGCGTGCTGGGGTGGCGGGCGCAGCACTCGCAGTCGCACTACGCGGCGGCCAAGGCGGGTGTGATGGCCCTGACCCGGTGCAGCGCAATCGAAGCCGTCGAGTTCGGCGTCAGGATCAACGCGGTGTCGCCGAGTATCGCCAGGCACAAGTTCCTCGAGAAGACCAGCAGCCCGGAGCTCTTGGACCAACTGTCGTCGGTCGAGGCGTTCGGCAGGGCAGCGGAGCCGTGGGAAGTGGCGGCCACCATCGCCTTCCTGGCCAGTGATTACTCCAGTTACCTGACTGGAGAAGTGATTTCGGTGTCGAACCAGCGCGCCTGACCGCGATGAAGCGACTAGCGGTGGCGGTGGCCGCGAGCACGATGGTCCTGATCAGCGGATGCTCGGGCGCAAGCAATGACGGCGGGGACACCACCTGTAAGGACTTCCTTGCAATGAGGGTCAACGACAAGGACGCCGCTGTGGCCAAGATGCTCAAACGACGCGAGGCCCGCAACGCCTCGACCGGTGACGTAGACGACAAGCGAACGTTACTCATAGGACTCTGCCAGCCCGACGACAAACAGGGCACCAAGATCAGCGACCTCGCTTGACGGGCCACTTTCTCCACAGCATCTCCCCAAAAGCTGCCTCGTTGATCACCCAGTAGTGACCTAGCAAGCGCTTGGTTGATAAGCTCGGCAGATGGTGGAGGAATCGCCCAGTCCGCCGGCGAGCCGCCGCGACGAGCTTCTAGAGCTCGCCGCGACGATGTTCGCCGAGCGTGGACTGCGGGCCACCACCGTCCGTGACATCGCGGACTCCGCGGGCATCCTGTCCGGCAGCCTGTATCACCACTTCTCGTCCAAAGAGGAGATGGTCGACGAGCTGCTGCGCGGCTTCCTGGACTGGTTGTTCGAGCGGTATTCCGAAATCGTCGCGACGGAATCGAATCCGCTGGAGCGGCTCAAGGGTTTGTTCATGGCGTCGTTCGAGGCGATCGCGGACCGGCATTCGCAGGTGGTCATCTACCAGGACGAGGCCAAGCGGCTGTCGTCGCAGGAGCGGTTCTTCTACGTGGAGGAACGCAACAAAGAGCAACGCAAGATGTGGTTGGACCTGCTCAACCAGGGGGTCACCGAGGGCTACTTCCGGCCCGACATCGACGTCGACCTCGTCTACCGGTTCATCCGCGACACCACATGGGTTTCGGTCCGCTGGTATCAGCCGGGCGGGCCGCTGACGGCCGATGAGGTCGGTCGGCACTACCTATCCATCGTTCTCGGGGGCATCACGAGTAGAAAAGGACTCACATGACTGGAACTTCACAGGCCTACGTCATCGACGCTGTCCGCACCGCCGTCGGCAAGCGAAACGGATCGCTGGCCGGCGTGCATCCCGTCGACCTCGGAGCCGCGGGATGGCGCGGCCTGTTCGACCGCGTCGACGTCGATCCAGGCGCTGTCGACGACGTGATCGCGGGCTGCGTCGATGCCATCGGAGGCCAGGCGGGCAACATCGCCAGACTGTCGTGGCTGGCCGCTGGATATCCGGAAGAGGTGCCAGGTGTCACCGTGGACCGGCAGTGCGGTTCGAGTCAGCAGGCCATTTCCTTTGGCGCACAGGCGATCATGTCCGGTACCGCCGACCTGATCGTGGCGGGCGGCATGCAGAACATGAGCCAGATCCCGATTTCGTCGGCGATGATCGTCGGCGAACAATTCGGGTTCACCTCGCCGACGAACGAATCCAAGAGTTGGCTGCATCGCTATGGCGATCAGGAGATCTCGCAGTTCCGTGGCTCGGAGTTGATCGCCGAGAAGTGGAACATCTCGCGCGAGGAGATGGAGGAGTACTCACTCGCCAGCCACCAGCGCGCGCAGGAAGCGATCCGGTCCGGGTACTTCGAGAACGAGATCATCCCCGTCGACGGGTTCGTCACCGACGAGGGCCCGCGCGACACTTCGCTTGAGAAGATGGCGGGCCTCAAGACGCTCGTCGACGGCGGCAGGTTGACCGCCGCGATGGCCAGCCAGATCTCCGACGGGGCCAGCGCGGTGCTGCTGGCGTCTGAGCAAGCCGTCAAGGACCACGGGCTCAAGCCGCGCGCCCGTATCCACCACATCAGCGCCCGTGGCGCGGACCCGGTGTTCATGCTGACGGGGCCGATTCCCGCGACGCACTACGCGTTGGAGAAGACGGGCCTGTCGATCGAGGACATCGACACCGTCGAGATCAACGAGGCGTTCGCGCCCGTCGTCATGGCGTGGCTCAAGGAGACGAAGGCCGACCACGCGAAGGTCAACCCCAGCGGCGGTGCGATCGCGCTCGGTCATCCCCTCGGTGCGACAGGCGCGAAGCTGTTCGCCACCATGCTGAACACGTTGGAGCGCACCGGCGGTCGCTACGGCTTGCAGACGATGTGCGAGGGCGGCGGCACCGCCAACGTGACCATCATCGAACGGTTGTAGTTCTCCGGGGAGCAGACGTAAACGCACCCTGGCACGCGAATTTCGGGGCCTTTTGCGTCTGCTCGCGCAATAAGTTAGTGGTCGTGGATGACGACGCCGCGGATGTTGCGGCCTGCGAGCATGTCGTCGTAGGCCTCGTTGATGTCGTTGAGCTTGTACTCGGCCGTGACTGTCTCGTCGAGCAGTAGCTTGCCCTCGCGGTAGAGGCTGAGCAGCCGGGGGATGTCCGCACGGGGGTTGGCCTCGCCGTAGAGGCTGCCGAGCAGGCGCTTCTGGAAGAGCGTGAAGAACGCCATCGGCAGCGTCGGTGTCACGTCGGCCATCGACGCGATCGCCGTCAGCACCACCGCGCCGCCCTTCCGGACGATGTCGAGTGCCTCGCCGATCATCGGGCCCTCTGCCACCCCGACGGTCAGCAGCGCGGAGTCCGCCATCACTCCTTTGGTCAACTCCGCCACCAACGCCGTGGCCTCAGGCATAGAAGTGACGAAATGCGTGGCACCGAACTGGAAAGCCTTGTCGCGCTTGTCTTCGACAATGTCGACCACAACGATCTTCTCCGCGCCGGCAAGCCGCGCGCCCTGGATCGCACCACTGCCGATACCGCCGCAGCCGATCACCACAACCGTGTCGCCCGGCGTGACGTCGGCGGTGTTGACCGCAGAGCCCCAGCCGGTGGTGACCCCGCAGCCGAGGAGGCAGGCCCGCGACAGCGGCAGGTCTTCGTCGATCTTGACCACCGACGCCTCTGGCACCGTGCCGTACTGGGCGAAGGTACCCAGCAGTGATGCAGCGCCGACGTCCTGGCCCCGCGCATGCCGCCGGTACGTGCCGTCGATCTGTGTCCCGGCCAAGATGAGTGCGCCAAGGTCACACAGGTTCTGGTGTCCGGTCGCGCACCAGCGGCAGCGTCCACATGCCGGCAGGAAGGATGCCACGACGTGGTCACCAACCGTCAAGTCACGCACGCCGGGTCCGACCTCCTGCACGATGCCCGCGCCCTCGTGGCCGCCGATGATGGGCATCGGCACCCCGGCGAGGTCGCCGGTGCGGACGTGATGGTCGGAATGGCAAAGGCCGGTGGCCTCGAAGGACACCAGCACCTCGCCGTCCTTCGGGCCGTCGAGGTCGACCTCCTCGACACTCCAGTCGCCATTGACCTCCCACAACACAGCGGCACTCATCTTCATGGCAGTCACCCTAGGTAGGAAGCCGTCTGGATGACGCGGAATCCGAATCGCTATTGATCAGGTGACGAGCGAGGCCGCCGCCTGTAGATGCTTGACCGCATCGTTGACGATCGACTCGATCAGCTCGGCGCACGACGGCAGATCGTCGAGAATGCCCGCGACCTGCCCCGATGCCAGCACGCCCGCGTCGGTGTTGCCCTCGACCAACCCGGCCTTCAACAGCATCGGGGTGTTGGCCGCCATCACCACCTGCGACCAGGTCAGTTCCTTGCCGTGGCGCATCTCGAGGCCGTCGCTGACCATCGACCGCCACGTCATGCCGGACATCTTCTTGAACTTCTGTGCGTTGCGCACCGCGGCAGTGAATCCGCGAATCGGCGAGCCGCTTTCCAGCTTCTCGACCAGCCCCGTGCGCAGTACTCGGTGCGGCATGCCGTCGACGCGCGTCGACACCACGGTGCCATCGAGCGCAGCCTCCAGGTAGCGCTGCTTGACCGAGTCGGGCACCGTCGAATCCGACGTCAGCAGGAAGCGCGTGCCCATCGCCACGCCTGCGGCGCCGTAGGACAGCGCCGCGGCCAACCCGCGGCCATCGAAGAACCCGCCGGCGGCCACGACCGGAATGTCCACCGCGTCGAGCACCGAAGGCAACAACAGCGTCGTGGCGATCGGACCGGTATGGCCGCCGCCCTCGCCACCCTGGACGATCACCGCGTCGGCGCCCCAGCCGGCGACCTTCTTGGCATGCTTGGCCAAACCGACCGACGGAATCACCACCACGCCTGCCTCTTTGAGCTTTGCGATCAGGTCCGGCTTCGGTGCCAGCGCGAACGACGCCACCTTGACGCCTTCACGGATCAGCAGGTCGATGCGGTCGTTCGCATCACCTGCGTCGGCGCGGATGTTGATGCCGAATGGCTTGTCCGTCGCCGCCTTGACCTTGGTGACCGCGGTCTGAAGCTCGTCCAGCGTCATGGTCGCCGACGCCAGGATGCCGAGGCCGCCTGCGTTGGCGGTCGCCGACACCAGCCGCGCACCCGCCACCCAGCCCATCCCGGTCTGTACCACCGGATGCTCGATGCCGACCAGCTCGGTCAGCGGTGTGCGTAGCCTGCTCATCGTACTTCCTTGTCCCGCAGCGACTTCGGATCAATCTGCGTGCGGATCAACTCCAGCTCGCGCTCTGTCGGCAGCCGGGTTGCTTCGGCCGAGTCCAGGTCGTGCACCTCGAATGAGGTGTTCTCCCGCACCTCTTCGGGTGTGATACCCGGATGCAGCGACACCGCACGCATCTGATGGTCGGGCCCATTGAAGTCGAAGACGCCGAGATTGGACACCACCCTGTAGACGTTGACGAAGCGGTACGCCGGATTGTCCGGATCCACCTTGTCCCAGCCGATGCCAGAGACCACGTCGACAGAGTCGCCGAATACCCGCTTGGAGTGGTTGCCGACCCAGTAGCTCGTCGCGTGATTGATGGTGTTGCCCGGTGCGCCGCGCACACCGAACATCTGCCGGGTCGGGTGTTGCAGAGGTCCGAACGCCGACAGGTTCTGGTTGCCGTAGCGGTCAATCTGGTTGGCGCCCATGACGACATGGCGCCGCCCCCAGGCCAGCGTCTCGAACACGCGCCCGAACGGCATCCAGCCCTCGATCGCGCCGACGACGCCGACGGCGGGTGTGTCGGCCAGCAGTCGGGCCTCGCCGTCGGTCAGCAGGATGTCGGGCGAGAAGGTCAGCCGCGCCAGCCGGGCCCCGATCGCGACCATTGTCGCCATCGGGCTGACCATGATCTCGCCAGCGTCGCGAAACAGTTCGGCGCATGCGACGGAGCACACTTCGGCACGGGTCACGGACATCACTTAGCATCCCCCTTCTGGTCCTCGGCGAACTTCCGCACCGCGGCCTGGTAGTCGGCCTCGCTGCCGGAAAGATACGTAGCGACGAACTGTTGCCACGTCTCGTCGGACGCGGCGGCTTCGGCGTAGTGCCGCTGGAACTTCTCGTCGCGGCGGTAGTCCGGCTCGGCAGTCGTGAAGTGGGCGCCATTTGGGGTCTCGACGACGGCGTCCACCATCATCCGATTGATCAGCAGCGTCTGCGGGGGGACGGCCTTGACGAGCTCGTCGGTGGGCACCACCCGCTCGACCGAAAGGAAGCGCTTCTCGGCGGCCATCAGGAACAGGTCATCGAAGTAGGGGTCGATGCCGGTGTAGGCCGCATTGCCCTGCGCGTCACCGAGATTCATGTGCACGAATGCGGCATCGAGATTCAGCGCAGGCATTGCGATGAGCTCTTCGAAGCCACCTTCGGTGGGATACGGCGACTTCACCGTCTTGAGTTCGTCACCCCAGAATGCGCGCACGTCACTCCCAAGCCCGGCGCGGATCGGCAGAAACGGCAGCCGCTGCGCCGCGGCCTGCAACCCACAGCGCACCATGCCCTCGTCCATCTCACGGGACTCGATCGCACCCGACGTACGCGCCTTGGAGAACCAGGGGTCGTAGAACGGCGGCGAGTCCAGCGACACGAAGCCGTAGTACACCCGCTTCACCTTGCCCGCCGAGCACAGCAGCCCGATGTCGGGTCCGCCATAGGTGACGACCGTAAGATCCTTGACGCCCGTCCTAAGGATGGCCCGCACAAAAGCCATCGGCTTGCGCCGGGAACCCCAGCCGCCGATGCCGATGGTCATGCCGTCGCGCAGCTCGGCGACGGCCTCGTCCAGGGTGGTTCGCTTGTCGCTCACGCCTTCTCCTTCTTGGACGTGCCTGCGAACGCGTCACGGTGTTCGTCAGCCACCCCAGCGAGGTTGAGCTCGAACGTAAAGCCTTGCTCCATGCGGTAACTGGAGTTGACCCGCTGGACGTCGATCAAGTTCAGAGCCTCCTTCGCGGCGCGGATCACCCGGGTGTCCTTGACCGCGATGTCGCGGGCCACCCGCAGCGCCGCCTCGTCCAGTTCAGCGCGCGGCACCACCTCGTGTACCGAGCCGAAGTGGTGCAGCGTAGCGGCGTCGACGGTGGCAGCGGTGAAGAACAGCCTGCGCATCATGTGCTGCGGCACCAGCCGGGACAGGTGGGTGGCCGCGCCGAGCGCACCGCGCTCCACCTCTGGCAGCCCGAACGTCGCGTCGTCGGAGGCGACGATCACGTCGGCGTTGCCGATCAGGCCGATGCCGCCGCCCACGCAGAAGCCGTTGACCGCCGCGACCACCGGCACCTCGCACTCGTACACCGCGCGGAACGCGTGGAAGCAACCACGGTTGGCGTCGATGAGCGCGGTGAAGCCCTCCGTGTTTTGCATCTCCTTGATGTCGACGCCCGCGTTGAAGCCACGCCCCTCGGCTCGCAGGATCACCACATGGGTGCTCCTGTCGCGCCCCGCGGCGGTGATCGCGTCGCCGAGCTCGAACCAGCCTTTCGACGGGATCGCGTTGACCTTTGGATAGTCGACGGTGACCGAGACGATGCCCGGCTCGACAGTCTTAGTGGTGATTGTCATGCGCAGTTACTCCAGGGTCGCTACCTAAGCAAGCACTTGCTTGGTACCCTAGCACGGTGACCGACCCCTCAGAAATAAACCTGGGCCTCAAGGACAGGGTCGTTCTGGTGACCGGCGGAGTCCGTGGAGTGGGCGCCGGAATCAGCGCGGTCTTCGCCGACCAGGGCGCGACCGTGGTGACGTGCGCCCGCCGCGCTGTGGAGGGAGTGCCGTACGAGTTCCATGCCTGCGACGTGCGGGACGACGACGCGGTAGCGGCGATGGTCGACGCGATCGTGGAGCGTCACGGCCGCCTCGATGTGGTGGTGAACAACGCGGGCGGATCGCCGTACGTCCTCACCGCGGATGCGAGCGCGAAGTTCAGCAGGAAGATCATCGAGCTCAATCTGTTTGGGCCGCTTTCGGTTTCTCAGCACGCCAACAGGCACATGCAGACCCAGGCGCGAGGCGGATCGATCGTCAACGTCGGTAGCGTCAGTGGGCGCAGGCCAAGCCCCGGCACAGGCGCATACGGCGCAGCCAAGGCCGGTGTCGAAAGCCTCACGGCCACACTGGCAGTCGAGTGGGGGCCGAAGGTGAGGATCAACTCCGTCGTGGTCGGCATGGTCGAGACGGAGCAGTCCGAACTGTTCTACGGTGATGCCGACTCGATTGCCGCGATTTCGAAGAATGTGCCGCTCGGCAGGTTGGCCAAACCCGCCGATGTCGGTTGGGCCGCCGCCTTCCTGGCGTCCGACGCCGCGTCCTATATCAGCGGCGCGTCGCTGGAGGTGCACGGCGGCGGCGAGCCGCCGCACTACCTGGCAACCACGACCGCAGACATCAAATAGCTAAGGAGACAACAGGATGGGATTGCTCGACGGCCGCGTGGTCATCGTGACGGGTGCCGGTGGAGGCATCGGACGGGCACATGCTCTGGCGTTCGCCGCCGAAGGTGCGCGCGTCGTGGTCAACGACATCGGTGTCGGGCTTGACGGCTCGCCCGCCGGTGGTGGCAGCGCAGCGCAGGGGGTCGTCGACGAGATCACCGCCGCAGGAGGCGAAGCCGTCACCAGTGGCGCGAACGTCGCCGACTGGGCGCAGGCAGAGGGCCTCGTCCAGACGGCGGTCGACACGTTCGGCGGGTTGGACGTTCTGGTCAACAATGCCGGCATCGTCCGAGACCGGATGTTCGCGAATACGAGCGAGGACGAGTTCGACGCCGTCATCGCCGTCCACCTCAAAGGTCACTTCGCCACCATGCGGCACGCCGCCGCCTACTGGCGCGGATTGGTTAAGGAGGGCAACGCTTCACCCGATTCCCTGAACGCCCGGATCATCAACACCAGCTCCGGTGCGGGCCTTCAGGGCAGTGTGGGGCAGGCCAACTACAGCGCCGCCAAGGCGGGCATCGCGGCGATGACGCTTGTGGCCGCCGCGGAGATGGGCCGCTACGGCGTCACCGTTAACGCGATCGCGCCGTCGGCGCGGACCCGGATGACCGAGACCGTCTTCGCCGAGATGATGTCGACCCAGGACGCCGATTTCGACGCGATGGCACCGGAAAACATTTCGCCGCTGGTGGTTTGGCTCGGCAGTGTCGAGTCCCGTGACGTGACAGGAAAGATGTTCGAGGTCGAGGGCGGCATCGTCCGCGTGGCCGAAGGCTGGGCCCACGGACCGCAGGTCGACAAGGGCGCACAGTGGGATCCGGCCGAGCTCGGCCCGGTCGTCAACGATCTACTCGGCAAGGCCCGTCCACCCGTTCCGGTGTACGGCGCCTAGGCCAAGCGGCGTCTATAACAACTCGAGTTGTCGCAGGTCGGCAACATACTTGCCGATCAAATCCGCCGATATATGCGGAATGTCGCCGTCCGATCCGACGCACGACTTCCGCACGCCGTCGCGGAATACGTCAGCCGGTAGCGCCGGGCTGTGGAGAGCAGGCGAGGGTGGCTTGAACGCTTCGATCAGCTTCAGCTCCGAATGTTGGCGCTGTCTGTCGGGCAATGCCCGCATCGCGGCTTCAAAGCGCGTCAGCCAATCCGCGTAGTCGTCGATGCGTTGAATCGGGTTTCCTGCCGCGATCAACCAGTCGACGAACTGATCGAGGGAGATGCCGTCGTCGTGCGGATTCACGACGTTGTAAGTGTGGAACCCGTCGGTTGCATTGGCACCCAGCGTCGTGATCGCCTCGGCGATGAAATCGACAGGGAGGCCGTCGTAATGTGCCCTCGCCCCGTGTCCATGGCCATCGAATTCATAGAAGGAACGCGGCGCGATGCCCGTGGCAACCAAACTCAACATCAGCCGGGTGAAGAGGTCAGACACATTCAGCTGCCCGGCATAACGGCTATGGGCCAAGATCATGTCGCACCGGAAGACCGCACCCGGTAGGCCACACAGAGCGTGGGCTTCCCGGATCAGTACCTCGCTGGCCCATTTGCTGTTCGCGTAGCCGTTGGCGTACGTGTCGTCGATCTTGCGCACCGCGCTCGCGGCACGAATATCGACATCTTCGCCGAGCACGTCATCGCCATTGAAGGCCACCGCGACGGTAGAAACATAGTTGAGCGGCTTGAGCTTTGAGGTCAGGGCCAAGCGGATGACCTCCGCAGTGCCCACCACATTGGCGCCGAACAATTGGCGGTAGGACAACACATGGTTGACAAGAGCAGCGGGGTGGACGATCAGGTCGACCTTGTCGGCCAACCGATTCCAGGTGGCCACGTCCAAGCCAAGGTTCGGCTCATCGACGTCACCGGCCAGCACCTCCAGGTGATCCGCTGCCAGGGTTTGAAATTCGCGGGTCAGGTCGGGGTCACCCCGATCGAGGGCGGCGGCGATCCTCTCTCGTGCTGCGCCAGGGTCGCGTCCGCGGGCAATGCAGAGCAACGTCCCGCCTGTTTGGCTAAGCCGCTTCAGCCATTCCATACACAGGAATCGACCGAGATATCCCGTTGCACCGGTCAACAGCACTGTCTGAGGAGCACCGCTCGGGCGTCCCAGGTTCGCAACGTCGGCAAGTATCTGGGAGTCGATGAACTTGTCAAGTGTGAGGTCGCTCGCGTGTACCTCGGATGTGCTCCTGCCATGTACCGACGCGAACGTCGTGCGTGTCCGTCCGTTACTGCGGTTTTTCTCAACGTAATTCGCGAGTCGATCGAGGTCGTTTGTCGGGTTGATGATCACGCCGACCGGTACCTCCGTGTCGAAGATCTCTTCTAGGAGCCTCGAGATCTTCAGCGCTGACAAAGAATCGCCGCCCACATCGATAAACCGCGTACCGCCGCTCAGTTCCTCGGGTCGACATCCCAGCGTCGCCCGTATTGCGAGTTGGACGGCCTCAGGGACGGGTTGATCAGCTCCGCCATTTCGCAACGAGGCCAATAATTCCTCTTGATCCTCGGCACTGGCCGCGGGAACGGCCGTGTTGGCCGCGAACTTCTCACGCAGCAGGAACTTCTGAACCTTGCCCGACGGTGTCGTCGGGAATTCGTCGACGGTGAGCCAATGGAGCGGAACCTTGTGCGGTGCAAGGCGTTCGTGGCAATACTCGCGGAGCCGGTCGGGGTCGGGGCTTCGTCCCTCCGCCGGTCGAACGAACGCGACCACCTGTTCGCCCCATGTCGTGTCGGGGACGCCGACAACGGCGACGTCGGCGACATCGCCGTGCTCGAACAGCACCTGCTCGATTTCGCGCGGATAGATGTTCTCGCCGCCACGGATGATCATGTCCTTGAGCCGACCGGTGATCCGGCAGTAGCCACGGCTATCCATCGCGGCGAGGTCACCGGTGTGCAGCCAGCCATCGGCGTCGATCGCAGCCGCCGTCGCATCGGGGTTGTCGAAATAGCCCTTCATCACGAAATACCCACGGGTGCAAAGCTCCCCGTCGACGTCGGGGCCGACAGTCTCGCCCGTCGCGGGGTCGATCACTTTCATGTCTGTCTGGGCGACGGCCTTGCCTATGCTGTTGTATCTTTCCTCCGGCTCGTCGTCGGGCAGGACCAATGTGACGCATCCCGACGTCTCCGTCTGGCCGAAGCCGATGCACAGCCGCGCGTCGAACGCGTCCTCGAGGCGCGATACCAGCGCGGGCAACACGGGGGCACCGGCCGCCACGATGATTCGCACCGACGACACATCCGTATCGGCCAGCGAGGGATGTTCGAGGCAGGCAATGAGCATGGTTGGCACACCGAAAAAGCACTCGCCGCGCTCCTCTTCAAGAAGCTGGATCAGTAGGCCCGGGTCGAAGTACGGCATCAGCACGAGGGTGCCGGCACTCGCGATCGTTCCGAGGACGGTAAGGCCGCATCCGACGATATGGAACAACGGCATGCCACACACCTGAACCATGCCGTGCGTGTTGAGGGCATCGACATAAACCCGCGCGCTATTGACGACGCCGCGGTGGTGAAGGACTGCCCCCTTCGGCCGGCCGGTGGTGCCGGAGGTGTAGAGGATCTGTGCGGCAGCGCCTGGATCGACGTCCGGCAGCGGTTGAGTCGGTGAGCCGCCGGCGCAGAACGCCTCCCAGTCGGCGAATGAGACCTTTTCACGCAGTGCGGGCAGTTCACCCTCAATTTCCTCGAGCGTCTCTGCCATGCGCAGGCCTTGAAACTCGGGCACGTAGAAGATGCCATCCGATCGCGAGTGATGCAGCACATACGCCACTTCCTCTGCGCGCAGAACCGGGTTGACGGTGACGAGTGTGATCCCGGCAAGCCCGGCGGCAAGTTCGAGAAACACCCATTCCGGGACGTTGTTGGCCCATACCGCGACACGGTCGCCCGGCGCGAATCGCCCGAGCAGGGCTCGTGCCGCGCGTTCAGACTCCTCAAGCAGTTCGGCGTACGTCCACCTGCGTCTGTCCGCAGCTTCTGGCATGCCGGTCACAAGTGCGACCGCATCGGGTGCGCGCGCGGCCGTCTCGCGCAGCAACCCCCCGACGGTTAGTTCGAGAATCGGAAACGAGTCCTCCGCGGTCCACTCCGCGGTTGTAAGCAGCGATGACGAGTCAGACATGTCAATGCCCCCCAGTTAGTGCAGGTCGAACGGTCGACCATACACAGAATTATGACAGCGGGGTGCCGACAAATACCCAGGAAGATTTCGGCTAATCCTGAAAACCTTCCGATGGCAAAGGAACTGTGACGCCTAGTTCTTACTGCGACGGCTGCCGCCGTGCCAATCCTCCTCCTTGCCAATGGATTCGGGGTCTACACCGAAGCTGGTCAGCTGGGGTCGCTCCCGCAGGCTGCGCTTGATCTCCGCGAAGCCGGGGAAGCTCGCCAATCCGATCACATGGTCCCAGAGGCGGCCAGCATCATCAGCCGACGGCAGCCGGCTGATCACCGGCCCGAAAAGTGCTGTGCCGCCCGGTGGTTGGAAATGAAGGATCGGCGTTCCGACGTCGCGCCCCGTCAAAGCCAGCGCCTCCTCGGTCTCCGCCCGGATTTCGTCGTCGAGCGTCTGGTCGTCGAGCGCGTCCGCGAGGCCGGCCGGCAGACCGGCATCGCGCAGTAACGGCTCCAACATGTCTCGCGACCCCTGGCCCGATGCCGAAAGCGGATCAACGTCGCGAGACGTGTCGAATATCCGGGTGCCGAACGCCTCATAGAGTGGGCCGACCGCGTCGCGGCCGTGTTCGGCACGCACCCGCGCGGCGACCCGCAGCAGCCGCAGGCCCGCGGTGTGGCCTGCCTCGTACTCAGGCGGGAAGTGTTCGGCGTAGTTGATGTGCGCATTGAGGATCCGCAGCGAAATGAACCGCCAGTCGACTGTGTAGTCACGCTGCGCCGCGACCACGCGCACCCACTTGCTGGTCAACCACGCGAACGGGCAGACCGGGTCGAAGTAGAAATGCAGGTCGTATTCGGTGCTCACGGCTCGCAGACCACGAGCGGGATCACCCGGTCGGTCCAGGACTGGTAGTCGTCGTACGTCGGGTACATCTCGACCAGTCGCGGCCAGTACTTGGCGCGTTCGTCGTCAGTGGCGTCACGGGCGGTCAGGTTGAGCACCTCTTTTTTGATCTGAACCTGGACCTTCGGATCCGCCTTGAGGTTCAGGTACCACATGGGGTTCTTGTCGCTGCCACCCCTGGATGCGGCCACCACGACGGTGTCGCCGTCGCGGTGGAAATACAGCGGGCTGATCCGGGGCTCTCCGCTCTTGCGCCCGGACGTGGTCAGCAGCGCCACCGGAATGCCCTGGAAATTGCTGCCGAAGCCTTCGCCGCCACTGCGGCGATACATGAAGGTGTTTATCTTCGACATCCACTTGATGAAGAAGTCCGCGTACTTCGTGTTCATGAAGCGGGGACGAGACTTTGGCATTCGCCGATCCTACGACTTGGTCAGGAAGGGCCGGATTCCCGCGCGGATGTGATGGATCTGCCCGTCGGCGGCCGGGATGAGGAACGTCTCATCGATGTGCGCGCCCACCCGCGTGCCTGCCAGTGACGGCTTGGTCACCAGGTCGAACTGAGCCCGAACCTGATCGCCGTCGACGGTGAACTCCGGCACCGTGGTGGCCTGGATGATTCGGTACTGCGGCCCGCGATTCAGGCTGCGGCGCAAGTGATCTCCAGAGAATCCGGTCTTGAGCCCGACCTCGATGCGGACGCAGCCGGGCGCGAACGGCACCTTGTCGGCATCGTGGCTCACCAGCGCATCGATGTAGGCCTGCGCGGCCGCGATGCGTTCGTCGTCCGAGGCAGGCACTAGATCCGCTCGATGATCGTGCCGGTGGACAGCGCACCGCCTGCACACATCGTGATCAGGGCAGTGCTCTTGTCGGTGCGCTCCAACTCGTGGAGCGCGGTGGTGATCAGCCTGCTGCCGGTGCTACCGACGGGGTGGCCAAGCGCGATCGCGCCACCGTTAACGTTCACCTTGTCCATGTCGGGGTTGTGCACCCGCGCCCACGACAACACGACCGAGGCGAAGGCCTCGTTGATCTCGGTGATGTCGATGTCGCCCATCTTCATGCCGGCCTTCTCGAGCACCTTGGCCGTGGACTGCACCGGTCCGTCGAGGTGGTAGTAGGGCTCGGACCCGACCAGCGCCTGGCTGATGATCCGTGCGCGCGGCCGCAGGCCAAGCGCCTTGGCCTTGTCCTCATCCATCCACAGCACCGCGGCGGCGCCGTCGGAGATCTGCGACGAAGTGCCGGCGGTGTGAATCTCACCTTCGATGACCGGCTTCAGCTGCGCCAGACCCTCGAGAGTCGTGTCGCGCAGGCCTTGGTCGCGGGTGACCATATGGCGTTCGGAGGTGGGCTGCTTGTTCTCGTCGAGGACCGGTGCCTCGATTGGACTGATCTCCCGGTCGAAGCGGCCTTCCGCCCAGGCCTGCTTGGCCTTGCGCTGCGAGTCGAAGCCGAACTGGTCGATCTCCTCGCGGGTGATGCCGCGCCGCTTGGCGATCCGCTCCGCGGCGGTGAACTGGTCGGGCAGGTCGATGTCCCATGAGGCAGGCCGCAGGATGTTGCGATCTGGGCCTGCGTTGGCGCCAAGGCCGACACGGCTCATCGCCTCGATGCCGCAGGCGATCCCGATGTCGATGGCGCCCGCGGCGATGAGGCCAGCGACCAAGCCGTTGGCCTGTTGCCCGCTGCCGCATTGGCAGTCGACAGTCATAGCGCCGACGTGTTCGGGCAGGCCGGCAACCAGCCAGCTGACCCGGGTGATGTTGTTGGACTGCTCGCCGAACTGCGTGACGCAGCCGCCGATTATCTGCTCGACATCGCCGGCGTCGATGCCGGCCTTCTCGACGAGCGCCTTCTGCGTGGCACCCAACAACTCGGTGGCATGCAGGCCCGACAACCATCCGTTCCGCTTGCCGATAGGACTGCGGGTGGCTTCAACGATGACAGGGTTACCCATTCCGTCAGGCTAGAACACGTTTCATTACTCTGACAAGCTGCGATGTCCCCATGCCTTTGATCTGCGATGAACGCATGTTTTACTGGCACTAGAACACGTTGCAATTGAGGAGAACACCCCCTATGGCACCCCCCAATATTCCGGCTGACTTCGACTTCCTCGACGCGAACCTGAATCTTGAGCGCCTGCCCGTCGCCGAACTCGCCGAGTTGCGCAAGTCCGAGCCCGTCCACTGGGTCGACGTGCCAGGCGGAACCGGCGGGTTCGGTGACAACGGCTACTGGCTGGTCACCAAGCACGCCGACGTCAAGGACGTGTCCAAGCGCAGCGACGACTTCGGCAGCTCGCCGGACGGAGCCATCCCGACGTGGCCGCAGGCGATGACGCGCGACGCGATCGACCTTCAGAAGGCCGTCCTGTTGAACATGGACGCGCCGCAGCACACCCGGCTGCGAAAGATCATCTCGCGCGGCTTCACCCCACGCGCGATCGGCCGGCTGGAGGCTGAACTCGCCGAACGTGCCCAGAAGATTGTGGAGGCAGCCGCCGCCGAGGGCTCCGGTGACTTCGTCGAGCAGGTCTCTTGCGAGCTGCCGCTGCAGGCCATCGCCGGCCTGCTGGGCGTGCCGCAGGAGGACCGCGACAAGTTGTTCCGGTGGTCCAACGAGATGACCGCTGGCGAGGACCCGGAGTATGCCCACGTCGACCCGGCGATGTCATCGATCGAGCTGATCCAGTACGCGATGCAAATGGCCGACGACCGCAGTAAGAATCCCGGCGAGGACATCGTCACCCAACTGGTCGAGGCCGATATCGACGGCGAGAAGCTCTCCGACGACGAGTTCGGCTTCTTCGTGGTGATGCTCGCGGTGGCGGGCA
Organism: Mycolicibacterium moriokaense; assembly: GCF_003201655.1. GTDB lineage: Bacteria > Actinomycetota > Actinomycetes > Mycobacteriales > Mycobacteriaceae > Mycobacterium > Mycobacterium moriokaense_A. Next base: position 113,821 of record NZ_QJJU01000010.1, on the reverse strand, counting down.
ATGAGACCACGCGCAACTCCATCACCCACGGCATGATCGCGTTCTCGCAGCACCCCGAGCAGTGGGAGCTCTACAAGAAAGAGCGCCCAGCCACTGCAGCCGACGAGATCATCCGCTGGGCCACACCGGTATCCGCGTTCCAGCGCACCGCGCTCGAGGACACCGAACTCTCCGGTGTGCAGATCAAGAAGGGGCAGCGGGTGGTCATGTCTTACCGCTCGGCCAACTTCGACGAAGAGGTCTTCGAGAATCCACACGACTTCAACATCCTGCGCGACCCGAACCCGCAGGTCGGGTTTGGCGGCACCGGCGCGCATTACTGCATCGGCGCGAACTTGGCCCGGATGACCATCAATCTCATCTTCAACGCGGTCGCCGATCACATGCCCGAGATCAAGCCGATCGGTGAGCCCGAACGGCTAATGTCGGGCTGGCTCAATGGAATAAAGCACTGGCAGGTGGACTACACAGGCGCCGGCGCGCAATAGCGCCAAACTTCCCAGATCAAGGAGGATCGGGTGGATTTCACACCGGACCCGGAGCAGCAGGCTGTCGCCGACGTCGTGACTTCCGTGCTGGACCGGGACAACAGCTGGGATGCCTTGGTCGCAGGAGGTGTGACGGCGTTCGCCGTGCCCGAGCGACTCGGTGGTGACGGCCTCGGCCTGTCTGAGGTGGCGACCGCGCTGACCGAGGTCGGCAGGCATGGCACCATCAGCCCCGCACTGGCCACGCTCGGCCTCGGCACCGTCGTGCTGCTGGACCTGGCGTCCGACGCACAGCAGGACCGCTACCTGGCAGGTGTCGCGAAGGGCTCGGTGCTGACCGCCGCGCTCAATGAGCCAGGAGCGCCGTTGCCGGATCGGCCGTCGACGACATTTGCGGGCGGCAAGCTCAACGGCACCAAGGTCGCGGTTCCGTATGCGGGGCAAGCGGAGTGGCTCGTCGTGACGGCGGACAACGCCGTCGTGGTGGTGTCGCCGAATGCCGACGGTGTGCAGCTGACGAAGACGCCGACGTCCAACGGCGGCGACGAGTACACCGTGACGTTCTCCGATGCTGCGGCAGACGGGGTGCTGGAGGACGCCAAGGTGCACCGGGTAAACCAGTTGGCGCTGGCCGCGATTGGAGCGTTCGCATCCGGCCTTGTCGCGGGTGCGCTGCGGCTGACCGCCGACTACGTGGCCAGCCGACAACAGTTCGGCAAGCCGCTTTCGACATTCCAGACGGTTGCCGCACAGCTCGCCGAGGTGTACATCACTTCGCGCACCTTGACTTTGGCGGCGACGTCGGTCGTGTGGCGGCTGTCGGAGGGTCGTGACGCGGATGACGATCTCGATGTCCTCGGCTACTGGCTGGCCTCGCAGGCACCCCCGGTGATGCAGATCTGTCATCACCTGCACGGCGGCATGGGTATGGACATCGACTATCCGATGGACCGCTATTACTCCACGATCAAGGACCTGGCCCGGCTGGTGGGCGGTCCGTCTCATCGCCTCGACCTGGTGGGAGCGCAATGTTCATCGAACTGACACCCGAGCAACGGCAACTGCAAGCCGAAATGCGGCAGTACTTTTCGAACCTGATCTCGGCCGACGAGTACAAGGAGATGGAGGCCGACCGGCACGGCAAGGCCTACCGGGCGGTGATCAAGCGGATGGGCTCCGACGGCAAGCTCGGCGTCGGCTGGCCCAAGGAATTCGGCGGACTCGGCTACGGACCGATCGAGCAGCAGATCTTCGTCAACGAAGCCCATCGCGCCGACGTGCCGCTGCCCGCGGTCACGCTGCAGACCGTCGGGCCGACCTTGCAGAGATTCGGCAGCGAGGAACAGAAGAAGAAGTTCTTGCCGGGGATCCTCACCGGTGACGTTCACTTCGCGATCGGCTACACCGAACCGGAGGCGGGCACCGACCTCGCATCGTTGCGCACCACCGCGATCCGCCAGGGCGACGAGTACATCGTCAACGGGCAGAAGGTCTTCACCACCGGCGGCCATGACGCCGACTACATCTGGCTGGCTTGCCGCACAGATCCGGAAGCGGTGAAGCACAAGGGAATCTCGATTCTCATCGTCGACACCAAGGATCCCGGCTACTCCTGGACGCCGATGATCCTTTCCGACGGCGCGCACCACACCAATGCCACGTACTACAGCGACGTCCGGGTTCCCGCCGACATGCTCGTCGGCGAGGAGAACGGCGGCTGGCGGCTGATCACCACCCAGCTCAACAACGAGCGGGTGATGCTCGGCCCCGCAGGCCGGTTCGCGAGTATCTACGACCGCATCCACACCTGGGCGTCCAAGCCCGGCGGCAACGGCGTGACGCCGATCGACCACGAGGACGTGCGCCGCTCGCTCGGTGAGATCCACGCGATCTGGCGAATCAACGAGTTGCTCAACTGGCAGGTGGCGGCGGGCGGTGACGACATCAACGTGGCCGACGCCGCTTCGACCAAAGTGTTTGGCACCGAGCGTGTTCAGTACGTCGGCCGACTGGCCGAGGAGATCGTCGGAAAGTACGGCGATCCTGCCGAACCGGATACCGCCGAGCTGCTGAAGTGGCTCGATAGTCAAACGAAGCGGAATCTGGTCATTACATTCGGTGGAGGTGTGAACGAGGTGATGCGAGAGATGATCGCCGCGTCCGGACTGAAGGTGCCGAGGGTCCCCAGGTGACCGTCGAGGACATCCAACAGGCGGCCGAACGGGTCAAGGCCGATGGCAAGAGCAAGCCACGGGTAGGTCGCCATCCGGTCAACCAGCCGATGGTCGATCACTGGCTCGACGCGATCGGCGACAAGAACCCCATCTATGTCGACGAGGCGGCCGCTAGGTCCGCTGGCCACCCAGGGATTGTCGCACCGCCTGCGATGATCCAGGTCTGGACGATGTTCGGCCTCAGCGGATCTCGCCCGGATGATGATCCGCTGGGCAAGATCATGGAATTGTTCGACGACGCAGGCTATATCGGCGTCGTCGCGACCAACTGTGAGCAGACCTACCATCGCTACCTGCGGCCGGGTGAGGAGGTCAGCGTTGCCGCGGAGCTGACCGACGTCGTCGGACCGAAGCGAACCGCACTTGGCGAGAGTTTCTTCATCACGCAGAAGATCACCTGGACGGTCGGTGATGACGTAGACGATCCGGTCGCCGAGATGATGTGGCGCATCATGAAGTTCAGGCCCGCCGATCAAGAGACGGGCGCGTCGCCCGTCCCTGACGATCTCGACGCCGCCTCGATGATGCGGCCCGCATCGTCGCGCGATACGAAGTTCTTCTGGGACGGCGTCAACGCACACGAACTCCGCATTCAGAAGCGTGCCGACGACACCCTGCAGCATCCGCCGGTGCCTGCACTGTGGGCCGACAAGGAAGTCCCGACCGACTACGTGGTTGCAAGCGGCAAGGGCGAGGTGTTCAGCTTCGTCGTGCACCACGCACCGAAGGTGCCAGGCCGCACGCTGCCGTTCGTGATCGCACTCGTCGAACTCGAGGAGGGCGTTCGGATTCTCGGTGAGCTCCGTGACGTCGACCCCGCCACCGTGGAGATCGGAATGCCCGTGCGCGCAACGTATATCGACTTCCCCGAAGGTGATTCGGGCCCGGCGTGGACGCTGTATGCATGGGAGCCCAGCGAGGAGGCTGGAGCATGAGCGCTCCTTCGATCTCAGTGGGCACCAAGCTGCCCGAACTGTCGCTGTATGGCGACCCGACATTCATTGTGTCGACGGCGATCGCCACGCGCGATTACCAGGATGTGCATCACGATCGCGACAAGGCGCAGGCGAAGGGGTCGAAGGACATCTTCGTCAACATCCTGACCGACACCGGTTTGGTTCAGCGTTACGTCACTGACTGGGCAGGACCGAACGCGATCATCAAGTCGATCTCCCTTCGACTCGGTGTGCCGTGGTACGCGTACGACACCATCACTTTCAAGGGCGAAGTGACCGCGGTCGACGACGGGTTGATCACATTGAAAGTCGTTGGCAGCAACAGTCTTGGCGATCACGTCATCGCGACCGCGACGCTTACCATCGGGGGTGCCTGATGCCGGGTGAACTGTCAGGGAAGGCGGCGATCGTCGGCATCGGCGCCACCGATTTCTCGAAGAACTCCGGTCGCAGCGAGCTTCGGCTGGCCGCCGAGGCGGTGCTGGATGCGTTAAAGGACGCCGGACTCACCCCCGCTGACGTCGACGGCATGGTGACCTTCACGATGGACTCGAACACCGAAGTCGCCGTCGCGCGGGCCACAGGCATCGGGGACTTGAAGTTCTTCTCCAAGATCCATCACGGTGGCGGCGCCGCCTGCGCGACGATTCAGCAGGCGGCCATTGCGGTGGCGACCGGTGTCGCGGATTGCGTTGTCGCATACCGGGCCTTCAACGAACGCTCGGAAACGCGATTCGGGCAGGTGCAGATGCGCTTGGTCGAGAATGCCGATTCCACGGGTGTGGACAACTCGTTCTCCTATCCGCACGGCCTTTCGACGCCAGCGGCACAAGTCGCGATGATCGCGAAGCGGTACATGCACCTTTCCGGGGCGACGAGCAAGGACTTCGGCGCGGTCTCGGTGGCCGACCGTAAACATGCGGCCAAGAACCCGAAGGCCTACTTCTACGAGAAGCCGATCACCATTGAGGACCACCAGAATTCGCGGTGGATCGCCGAACCGCTCCGGTTACTCGACTGCTGCCAGGAGACCGACGGTGCCGTCGCAATCGTCGTGACGTCGCCAGAGCGGGCCAAGGATCTCAAGCACCGGCCTGCGATCATCGAGGCCGCCTCGCAGGGGTCAAGCCCCAACCAGTACTCGATGGTCAGCTACTACCGGCCAGAGCTGGGCCTGCCCGAAATGGGGCTGGTCGGCGAGCAGCTGTGGTCGCAGTCGGGTCTGAAGCCTGCCGATATCCAAACCGCGATCCTCTATGACCACTTCACCCCGTTCACGCTGATCCAGTTGGAGGAGTTGGGTTTCTGCGGCAGGGGTGAGGCGAAGGACTTCATCGCCGACGGTGCCATCGAGGTTGGCGGCAGATTGCCGATCAACACGCACGGCGGCCAACTCGGTGAGGCGTACATCCACGGGATGAACGGCATCGCCGAGGGTGTTCGCCAGCTCAGGGGCACCTCGGTCAATCCGGTCGACAACGTCGAGCACGTGCTCGTGACAGCCGGCACCGGCGTCCCGACCTCCGGTTTGATACTGGGTTAGCCGCGGCGAGTTCCAGTTCTACGCCGGAATCAGCTCCACGCCGGCGAGCGCCACCGCGTCATCGCGTTCTGGCGCGGTGACGACTGCTTGGAAGCCGTCGCCCTCTTTCCAGACGCTCGCCTTCAGCACCTCGCCGGGGAACACTACACCGGCGAACCTGGCACCGTAGCTGCCGACTCGGGCGGCATCGCCGTCGAGCAGGTTGTCCACCAGGGCCTTGCAGGTCATGCCGTACGTGCACAGCCCGTGCAGGATCGGACGTGGAAACCCTGCCGCAGCGGCGAATTCGGGATCTGAGTGCAGCGGATTTCGGTCGCCGCACATCCGGTACAGCAACGCCTGCTGCGGGGACACCGGGATGGAAAGCTCGAAATCCGGGGCGCGCTCCGGCGGCTCCGACGACGTCGATGGGCCGCGCTCACCACCGAATCCGCCTTCACCGCGGGCGAAGATCGACCGCTTCTGTGTCCACAGCAGCGCGCCGTCTGGCGCGGTCACCGTCGTCTCCGACCAGATGACCGCGGCCTTGCCCTTGTCCCAGATGTCGGTGAACTTGGTGACCGCGATGCCTGCGCCGGACGGCGGTATCGGACCCGGTACCGTGACCGCCTCGCTGGCGTGCAGCACCCTGGAGAGCTCGATGTCGATGCCGGGGAACTGAACTGTCGGCGCCTTGGTCTCGCGGAAGCTCTGTGCCACGTTGCCGAATGTCGGCAACACCTGCGGGGTGCCGTCGGTGAGATAACGCAGCTCACGCTTGTCCATCGGGTCGCCACCGGCCCCGAGGCCGAGATGGTAGAGCTGGATGTCGCTACTGGTCCAAGAGAACTCGGCAGGTTCGAGTTCGGCGGCCAGCGCCTCGTCCACATTGATCGGCATTAGCTCTTACCCGCAATGTGCAGCGCGGCCAGATAGCCGAACGTCATCGCCGGACCGATCGTCCCGCCGGGTCCCGGGTACGTGTGACCCATCACCGGGGCGCTGACATTGCCCGCGGCGTACAGGCCGTCGATCACCGAACCGTCGTCCCGCAGCGCGCGGCCGTCGACATCGGTGCGGATGCCACCCTTCGTGCCGAGGTCGCCAGGCACCATCTTGGCCGCGTAGTACGGTCCGTGGCTAATCTCGCCGAGGTTCGGATTCGGCTTGTTGGTCGGGTCGCCGTAGTAGCGGTCGTAGGCGCTCACGCCGCGCTTGAAGTCCTCGTCGACGCCAGAGCGGGCGAAGCCGTTGAATCGCTCGACTGTCGCCTTCAACGCGTCGACGGGCAGCCCGGCTTTGGCTGCGAGCTCATCAAGCGTGTCGGCTGTCACGATGACGCGGGACTCCAGCCACTTCTTCGGAATGCGTTGTCCCGGTTGTAGTCCCGCGAAGATGTAGCGATCGCGGTACTGCTGGTCGAACACCAGCCACGCCGGGATGTTCTCGCCGGGGCCGGCACCCTGCCCGTATTCGCCGCCGTACATGTGGTGGCACGCCTCGACATACGGCATGGACTCGTTCATGAACCGCTTGCCCGCCATGTTCACGATGATCGAGCCGGGGGAGTTGCGCTCGGACAGCGCGAACCACGGCGCGTCGACCAGCGGCACCGTCGGGCCCCACCATGCGTCCTCCATGATGTCCAGCGCGGCGCCCAGCTTCTCGGCGGCGATGATGCCGTCACCGGTGTTGGCCTTGGCACCGACCGTCCACTCGGTGGTGATCGGCGCGCGCTGGTACTTCACCCGCATCTGCTCGTTGTGCTCGAATCCGCCCGCGCCGAGGATGACGCCGCGCCGTGCCCGGATCAGTTCGGGCTCAGCCGATTCCGGTGCATTCATGTCGCGGACATAGATCCCTCGGACAACGCCGTCCTCGACGTACAGGTCGGTCAACGCGGTGTTCAGCCGAACCGGGACGCCCGCCTTCTGCAGGCCGATCCGGAGCGGGGCGATCAACGCGCGCCCCATGCCGACCAGATTCTTACCGGTGACCTTGCCCCATGTCGCCCGTATGCCGACCTTCAGGCTGCGCAACACTCCCCGCGGATGACGCTTGAGTTGGTTTAGGCGGACGTAGTCCTGCTGCATGACGACCATGTTCATCGGAACTTTGCCGTACGGCGGCTCCAGGCCTGGCAGATCGGCGCCGAGCTTATTGGCATTGAACGGCTTCGGCTCGACCGAGCGACCGGAGGGTCGGCCGCCGGGACTCTCCGGGTAGTAGTCCGAGTAGCCGGGCACCCAGCACATCTTCAGCGGCGAGTTCTTCAGCACGAAGGACAGCATCTCGGGGCCGCGGTCGAGGTAGGTGTCGATGCGCTCGGGTTCGACAACGTCGCCGATGATCGTGTGCAGGTATGTGCGAGCCGCCTCGGGCGTATCGGTGACGCCGTCGCGCTTGAGGATCTCATTGTTCGGGATCCACACACCACCGCCTGACCGCGCAGTGGAACCGCCATAGTGCGGGGCCTTCTCGACGACTACTGTAGATAGTCCCTGGTGCGCCGCTGTGAGGGCGGCGACCATGCCGGCGGCGCCGCTTCCCACCACGACGACGTCGTACTCCTGAACCGTCATGTAGAACACGTTATAGAATTGCCCGGCCGACCCACAACTGCGCCGGTGGAAGAAACGAGGGGACTTCGCATCAATGCTCAGTGACCAGGTGCGTGAACAGCTGGCTGCCGACCTCGCTCAGGCTGAGCGTAGCCGCGTCCCGATCTCCCCATTGACCGACGCAAACCCCGATATCGACGTTGTCGATGCCTACGAGGTCCAGCTGATCAACATCCGGCAGCGGGTCGCGGAGGGTGCGCGCGTTATCGGACACAAGGTTGGCCTGTCGTCGGAGGCCATGCAAAAGATGATGAACGTGGACGAACCCGACTACGGCCACCTGCTCGATGAGATGCAGGTGTTTGAAGACCGCCCGGTCAAGTCCTCGAACTACCTGTACCCGCGGGTCGAGGTCGAGGTCGGCTTCGTGCTGGCCGACGATCTGCCCGGCGCAGGCTGCACCGAAGACGATGTGCTGGCGGCCACGGCGGCATTCGCGCCCTCCATCGAGCTGATCGATACGCGCATCACTGACTGGAAGATCAAGTTGTGCGACACCATCGCAGACAATGCCTCCTCGGCGGGCTGGGTGCTGGGTGAGGCGAGGGTGTCGCCGAAGGACATCGACATCAAGTCGATCGACGCGGTGCTGACCAACAACGGTGAAGTTGTCGCCAAGGGCCGCAGCGATGCCGTGCTCGGTAATCCGGTAACCGCAGTGGCCTGGCTGGCCCGCAAGGTCGAAGGCTTCGGGGTGCGTCTCAAGGCCGGTGACATCGTGTTACCCGGCTCGTGCACGCGTGCGATAGATGCACCTCCCGGCAGCAATTTCGTTGCCGACTTCGCCGGGTTAGGTTCAGTCCGGTTGACTTTCGAATAGAAGGAATTACTCCATGCCACAGAAGGCTTCCGTCGCCATTGTCGGGTCGGGAAACATCAGCACCGACCTGCTTTACAAGTTGTTGCGCTCGGAGTGGCTTGAGCCGCGCTGGATGATCGGGATCGACCCGCAGTCCGAGGGTCTGGCCCGCGCGCGCAAGCTCGGTCTGCAGACCAGCCACGAGGGGGTGGACTGGCTGCTGGGTCTGGACGAGAAACCCGACATGGTGTTCGAGGCCACCAGCGCCTACGTGCACAAGGACGCGGCGCCGAAGTACGAGGCGGCAGGTATCCGCGCCATCGACCTGACTCCTGCCGCGGTCGGCCCCGGCGTGATCCCGCCTGCCAACCTGCGCGCACACCTCGACGCGCCGAACGTCAACATGGTCACCTGCGGCGGGCAGGCCACCATTCCGATGGTGTACGCGGTGTCCCGCGTCGTCGACGTGCCGTACGCCGAGATCGTCGCATCGGTGTCCTCGGCGTCGGCCGGGCCCGGCACGCGCGCCAACATCGACGAGTTCACCAAGACCACCAGCAGGGGCGTCGAGGTCATCGGTGGCGCCAAGCGGGGCAAGGCGATCATCATCCTCAACCCCGCCGACCCGCCAATGATCATGCGCGACACCATCTTCTGCGCCATCCCCGAGGACGCCGACCACGACGCGATCACCGCGTCCATCAAGGACGTCGTCGCCGAGGTGCAGACATATGTCCCCGGTTACCGGTTGCTCAACGAGCCGCAGTTCGACGAACCGACGGTGTACAACGGCGGCAACCACCTCGTCACCACGTTCGTCGAAGTCGAGGGTGCAGGCGACTACCTGCCGCCATATGCGGGCAACCTGGACATCATGACCGCCGCGGCCACCAAGGTCGGCGAGGAAATCGCCAAAGAGATGGCATCCGTCTCGGAAGGTGCGCAGGCATGACCGACATTTACTTCAACCCGATGTGGGACATCCGGATGACCGATACGTCGCTGCGCGACGGGTCCCATCACAAGCGTCACCAGTTCACCAAGGACGAGGTCGGCGCGATAGTCGCGGCCCTCGACGCCGCGGGTGTGCCGGTCATCGAGGTCACCCACGGCGACGGACTGGGCGGGTCGAGCTTCAATTACGGGTTCTCCAAGACCCCAGAGCAGGAGCTGATCAAGCTCGCGGCCGAGACCGCCAAGGAATCCAAGATCGCGTTCCTGATGCTGCCAGGGGTCGGCACCAAGGAGGACATCAAGGAGGCGCAGAACAACGGCGGCTCGATCTGCCGGATCGCCACCCACTGCACCGAGGCCGACGTCTCCATCCAGCACTTCGGGCTGGCCCGCGAACTCGGCCTTGAGACGGTCGGCTTCCTGATGATGTCCCACACCATCCCGCCGGAGAAGCTGGCCGCCCAAGCCCGGATCATGGCCGACGCCGGCTGCCAGTGCGTCTACGTCGTCGACTCCGCGGGCGCACTGGTCCTCGAGGGTGTCGCCGACCGCGTGGCCGCTTTGGTCGCCGAACTCGGCGACGACGCCCAAGTGGGCTTCCACGGGCACGAGAACCTCGGGCTTGGCGTCGCCAACTCGATAGAGGCCGTCCGCGCTGGCGCCAAGCAGATCGACGGTAGTTGCCGCCGGTTCGGCGCGGGCGCAGGCAACGCGCCGGTGGAGGCGTTGATCGGGGTCTTCGACAAGATCGGCGTCAAGACAGGCATCGACTTCTTCGACATCGCCGACGCCGCCGAGGAGGTCGTCGCACCCGCGATGCCCGCCGAGTGCCTGCTCGACCGCAACGCGCTGATCATGGGCTACTCGGGGGTGTACTCGAGCTTCCTCAAGCACGCCATCCGCCAGTCGGAGCGCTATGGGGTGCCCGCCCATCAGCTGCTGCACCGGGCGGGTCAGCGCAAGCTGATCGGTGGCCAGGAGGACCAGCTCATCGACATCGCGCTGGAGATCAAGCGGGAGCAGGACACCGCAGCTGCGAAGTAACGCTTCTGCGGCTTATCTGCGAATACCACAGGGAATGCTGCGACGCGTGTTGCTGACGCGTCGACCTGAAGATTCGCAGACTGAAGGAGTCCCTCGTGATCCGTCCCACCGCTCGCCGCAGCCTGTTCGGCGCATTCGCGACCATTGGCGTCGCGTCCTGCGCGGCCCTGATGATCCCGTTGGCCAGCGCCGACCCGGAATCCGAACCCGCGCCCGCACCCGCGGACAACTGCAACGCCGCCACGATGTCGAGCACTATCAGCACAGTGACGTCGGAACTCTCGACATACTTCGCCGCCCACCCGGATGCCAACCAGGCCCTGATCGAAATCACCCGCCAGTCGGCGTTCACGGCGATGGGGCAGATGGACAGCTACTTCAACGACCACCCGGACCAGGCCAACGATCTGCGGGCCATCCAGCAGCCGCTTGCCGCATATAAGGACCGATGCGGCCTGCAGGTGTCGCCGACCGACGCGCTGACAGTGCTTGCCGACGTCTGACACCGGTCATTAGCCCACCTAAGCAAGAATTTCTGGGCTAGCCATTCGTGGCCCCTGGGCTGCGACGACACCGTCGCCGCGGGAGCGGGTTTCACGGCGCCGGTGTTTGGCACCTCCACCTTCGGGTAGGCCGAGGGCTTGCGACAAATAGTCGCAGACCGAAGGAGTGATTTGATGACCATGACCGCAACGACCGTGCGACGCGGCCTCTACGGCATGTTCGCCGGAGGTCTCTTGGCCTTTGGATCGGCGGCCATCGTGATGCCGGTCGCCGGCGCAGAACCCAACACCACCACCAACTGCACGCAGAGTGGCATCGCGACCACAGCGAGCACGGTGTCGGCGGGTACCGCCACGTATCTGACGGCGCATCCGCAGACCAATCAGGAACTGACGGATATTTCGAAGCAGCCGGTTGAGCAGGCCCAGAAGGCCTACCAGGCGTACTTCGAGAAGAACCCGCAGATCGAGAACGAGCTGCAGGCGATCAACCAGCCGATCACTGATCTTTCGAAGCAGTGCGGTATAGCGGTGACGCCGACGCCGATCTCGGAGGCTCTGCAGACGCTCTAATCAGCTAACGCGGGCAAGATGGGGCGGTGACCGTCGTCCCCACCGAGCGCCGAAGGCGTATCGGGTCAATGGAGGTCTTGCTCGCATCGCTCATCGCGCTGGCGTTATCCGCCGGCGCGATGAGTGCTTTCGTGGCAGGCAACGTGGACGTTGGCGTGGCCGCGACGGTGTTCTGCGGCGTGTTCGTCCAGGCGCTGCCGTTCCTGGTGCTCGGTGTGGTGGTCAGCGGTTTGATCGCGGCCTTCGTCTCGGCCGACCGGCTCGCGCGCTGGCTGCCCCGTCGCCCCGCCGTGGCCGTCGTGGTCGCAGGGGTTGGCGGCGCGGCGCTGCCCGGCTGCGAATGCGGCTCGGTGCCGGTGGCCCGGCGATTGTTTGGCGAAGGTGTCTCTGGCGCGGCCGCGCTGACGTTCATGTTGTCCGCGCCGGCCATCAACCCGGTGGTTCTGGTGGCAACCGCGGTGGCCTTCCCCGGCCAGCCTGCGATGGTTCTGGCCCGTTGTGTGGGCTCGCTGATCACCGCCGTCACGATGGGACTTCTCTGGCTGCGGTGGGGCCGCACCGAATGGGTGACCCGGCGGCTGCCGAGCGCACATGACACCGACGCGTCCCGCCTCACGGTCTTCACCGAGGCGGCCCGCCACGATTTCCTGCAAGCCGCGTCGTATCTGGTGCTGGGTGCCGCGGCCGCCGCCGTGCTGCGAGTTGCCGTGCCGCCCTGGGTATTTCAACACCTCGCCGGTCACCTCGTGCTCGGCGTGCTCACCATGGCCCTTTTCGCCGTCGTGCTGGCGCTGTGCTCGGAGGCCGACGCGTTCGTCGCAGCGAGCCTGACGATGCTGCCGCTGCTGCCGCGGCTGGTGTTCCTCGTCGTCGGCCCTGCCGTCGACGTCAAGCTGTCTGCGATGCAGGCGGGGTTGTTCGGCCGCCCGTTCGCGATCCGGTTCGGGCCTGCGACGTTCGTCGTCGCCACAGTCGTCGCGACGATCATTGGTTTGGTGTTCCTTGGCGGTGCGCGGTGAGCCGCGGGACGCAGAACACTCTGCTCCTGCTCGTCGGGCTGAGCACCGTGGTGATGGTGATCAAGGGCAGCTACCTCCACTTCGTGAAGCCGGCGCTGCTGCCGTGGCTGATCGCCGCCGCCGCGGTGTTGATCGCACTCGCAGTGGCGTCCATCGTGCGCGACCTGCGCCAGCAGCCTGCCGAGGAAGACGGGCATCGACATCGGCCATGGCTGGTGTGGCTGCTGCTTGTGCCGATCGCGCTTACGACGTTCGTCGTCCCGCCTGCGCTCGGAGCGCACGGCGTCACGCCAACAGCGGTGGCGACGAGCGAGCCTTCCCGCCGTGCGTTTCCGCCGCTGCCTGCGGGCCTGGCGCCGACGGTGCCGATTCCCGACGTGCTCATGCGCGCGGCCGCCGATTCCACCAACAGCCTTGAAGGCCGGTTGATCACCGTCACGGGCTTCACTCTCAAATATCCCGACACCACCGATCTCGGCCGCGTCGTCATCATCTGCTGCGCCGCGGACGCGCAGCTGGCTCGCATCCATCTGTCCGGTCCGGCCCTCGAAGAGGCAGCAGGCTATCCAGAGGACACGTGGCTACAGGTGGAGGGCACTGTCGACCCTAAAACCTCTGCGGCCGCGACGAACTTCGTCCCGACGATGGCGGTGTCACGCGTGACGCGCATCGACAAGCCCGCCAACACATACGCCTACTAGGCCTGTCAGAGCGGCAGGGCACGATGGTCGGATGACCGCCATCAGCCCGCCGACCGCCACCCGTGTCCGGGCCCAGGCCATCCTCGAACAGCTTGCCGGATCCGCGGCGAATCTTCGCGACGACCAGTGGACGGCGATCGAAGCCCTTGTCGTGCAGCGACGGCAGGCCCTGGTGGTGCAACGCACCGGCTGGGGCAAGTCGGCGGTCTACTTCATCGCCGCCAAGCTGCTCAGGGAGAGCGGCCGCGGAGCGACGGTCATTGTGTCGCCGCTGCTGGCGTTGATGCGTAACCAGGTCGCGGCAGCCGAGCGCGCGGGCGTTCGTGCGGCCACGATCAACTCGGGCAATGTCACCGAATGGGACGCCATCCATCAGCGGGTTGCCGACGGCGAACTCGACGTGCTGCTGGTCAGTCCGGAACGGCTCAACAATCCTGACTTCCGCGACAACGTGCTGCCATCCCTGGCCGCCGACGCCGGCCTGGTGGTGGTCGACGAGGCGCACTGTGTGTCCGATTGGGGCCACGACTTTCGGCCGGACTACCGGCGTATCCGCACACTGATCGCCGAATTAGGCTCGGACATACCAGTTTTAGCCACCACGGCCACCGCCAACGACCGGGTGGTCGACGACGTCGCCACCCAGCTCGGAGTCGGTGGGCGAGACACCCTGGTGCTTCGGGGTGGCCTGGACCGTGAGTCGTTGCGGCTATCGGTGGTGATGTTGGCCACCGCGCCGCAGCGCGCGGCTTGGGTTGCCGCGCAACTCGATTCGATCGAGGGCTCGGGCATCATCTACACCCTCACCGTGGCCACCGCGCATGACATTGCGGCTCTGCTGCGCGACCGAGGCCACAAGGTTGCCGCCTACACAGGCGCGACGGATCCCGCCGAACGCGAACAGTTGGAAGCCGATCTACTCGACAACCGCGTCAAGGCGCTGGTCGCCACGTCGGCGCTCGGCATGGGATTCGACAAACCCGATCTCGGCTTCGTCATCCACCTCGGTGCCCCATCCTCGCCGATCGCGTACTACCAGCAGGTCGGCCGTGCCGGCCGAGCCACCGCCAGCGCCGAGGTCGTCCTGCTACCCGGCCACGAGGACCAAGACATCTGGCGTTATTTCGCATCGGTGGCCTTTCCTTCAGAACTCCTGGTGCGCAAGGTCATCGACGCGCTCGAACCCGATCACCCCCAATCGACACCTGCTCTGGAACCCCTCGTCGACCTGGGTCGCTCACGCCTGGAGATGGTGCTCAAGGTGCTCGACGTCGACGGTGCGGTGCGACGGGTGAAAGGGGGCTGGATCAGTACCGGGCAACCGTGGACATACGACGAACCGCGTTACCGAAAGCTCGACGAAGCCCGCCGTCGCGAACAACAGGCCATGCTGGATTACCAGGACACCTCGGAGTGCCGAATGGCCTTCCTGCGTGGACAATTGGACGATCCCGAGCTAATCGAAGGCACCCAATGCGGACGTTGCGACAACTGCGTGGGCGTGCGCTACAGCGCCGAGGTCGATTCGGCCGCTCTTGATGCCGCCCGCGAACAACTGCAGCGACCAGGGGTCGAACTGACGTCGCGCAAGCAGTGGCCGTCGGGCATGAACAAGCTGGGGGTGGACCTGAGCGGCCGGATAAGCGACGGGCCTTCGGTGGGCCGGACGATCGGGCGGCTGACCGATCTCGGGTGGGGCGCCCGGCTGAAGCGGTTGCTTGACGAACCGGACGGTCCCGTTCCTCCCGAGGTGCTTCAGGCCGCGGTCGCCGTACTGGCCGCGTGGCCATGGGAGACCCGACCGACCGCGGTCATGGGTCTCGACTCGCTGACCCACCCCCTTCTGATCGGTTCGGTGGTGGACGGACTTTCCCAACTTGGCAGGCTGACCAATCTGGGGACACTGAGATACGCCGCAGGCCGTCGACCCGTGACGGCCGCAAACTCCGCCTACCGTGTTGCCGCGCTGGACAATTCGTGGTCGTATCCCGATCCGTCGGTTTTGGCTGAGGTGAGCGGCCCTGTGCTGTTGGTCGACGATGTCACCGATACCGGTTGGACGCTGACCATGGCCGCCCGGGTGCTGCGCCGCGCCGGGGCGCCGGAGGTATTGCCGTTCGCCTTGGCCAGTGTCAGCTAGCCCGAACAGGTTTCACGCCACCCAACTGTGCGGTGACCGCGTCGGCCGTTGCAACGAGTGCTCGCGCGCGCTCGGTGATCTCGTTGTCTGTCAAAGACTTTCCGACATTCATCGACGCCACCATGACCTGACGTTGGTAGTGGTCGTAGACCGGCGCTGAGATCACGCTGATATCGAAACGGGCGGTGCGGCGCTTTCCTTCAACTTCGTTCTCGTCGCGCAGATACACCCGCTCGCCGATGTCGGACACCAACTCGCCGAGCAGCGCGCGCAGCTCGTCGGGCAGGTTGCTCGACATGCCCGCCATCAACGAATACAGCCGTTGCCCGCCAGGGGTCAGTCGTTCGACGAGGTATCCGTCGGCGCGGCAGACTGCGATCACGCGGTTGAGCCTCTCGGTGTTGGTTCGCAGCGGAAGCGTCGGCTCCTTCGCGAGCCAGGTGCGCTCCGCCTCGTCGTCCCACAGCACGAACATCAATCCGACCGGAGGGGCGAAGGGATAGCTCTGGCCGACCTCCACGCCGGGGTGCGCGCCTGCCGGCGCCACCAGGTCCAGCAGCGTGATCCGGTCGTCGATCACCCCCGACAAGCCGGCCGTGACCCCGAAGCGCGCAGACAACCTGCGCAGTTCCTCGCGGGCGGCCGGGCTGACCCGCATCGATTCCTGCGCTTTGTGGCCGAGCGTGATCAGCGACGGCCCCAGCCGGTATGTCTTGTCCGCGGCGTCGCGAACCAGGTACCCGGCATCGCTGAGTGAGGTGACAATGCCCAGGCAGGTCGGCTTGCTGAGGCCCAGCCTGCGTGCCAGATCGGAAAGCCCAAAACGTTCTTCTGGGCGCCCCGCGAGGAAATCCAGGATGCGGACCACGCGCTCGGTTGGCGGCGATGCGCGGCCGGAGGACTCTGGGGCGGACACTCGAGCAGGGTACCTCCTCGGTCCATATATGGACCGCAGCGGTCGATATATTGACTCTTGATAGAACACGTTCTAGTTTCAAGGGCGTGTATTCGCAGCCACTCAACGACGCGATAGCCGAGGCGGAGAAGCTCGTCGCCGACGCCCCATTCATCGAATCCGAAGCCGACCTGCTCGAGGGACTGCAGTACCTCGCGGGCTGCATAGCCGCGTGTACGCACGTGGCGTTCGACTACGACCGCGACCACCCGTTCCTGCACAGCGGGACAGGGCCGTTCACCAAGATGGGGCTCGATAACCCCGACACGATGTACTTCGGCGCCAGGGTGCATCCCGGGAACGACTACGTGGTGAGCGGAAAGCGCGGCACCACCACCGACGTGAGCTTTCAGTTGCTCGGCGGTGAGTACACCGACACCGTGGTGCCCGACAGCGAGACGGCGTTCGACGACCGAAAGCTCGACATCGCGGCGGATGGCAGCTTCGAATGGCGATTCCGGCCGGAGACGCCATCACAGCTGGTGATCAGGGAGGTCTACAACGACTGGGCGGCACAGCGAGGCTCGTTCGCGATCAAGCGCCTCGACACCGCAGGTACCGCACCGCCGGCGCTGACCCGGCAGCTCATCGAAAAGCGTTATGCCACAGCAGGCAAGCAGCTGGTGCAGCGGGTCAAGACGTGGCTGCAGTTCCCTCAGTGGTTCTACGACAACCTTCCGGTCAACACTTTGGTCGCACCTCGGCTTACCCCCGGCGGACTGGCGACGCAGTATTCGTCGGTCGGCCACTTCGACCTGACGCCCGATCAGGCGATGATCATCACGCTGCCGGTCACCGATGCGCCGTATCTCGGATTCCAGCTCGGCAGCCTGTGGTACATCTCGCTGGACTACATCAACCACCAGACCTCGCTGAACGGAACTCAGGCGCAGGCGGATCCGGACGGCAAGATCCGGATCGTGGTGGCCGACGCGAACCCGGGCGTCACGAATTGGGTCGAGACCCTCGGACACGCCAAGGGCTACCTGCAGTTCCGTTGGCAGCGCGTCTCGCGTGAGCTTACCGAGGCCGACGGCCCGACCGCGGAAGTGGTCGATCTGGACAAGGTTGCCGCCGCGCTGCCCTACTACGAGTCCAACAAGATATCCGACGAAGACTGGCGTGAGCGGATAGCACTACGCCAGAAGCAAATTGGCGACAGGATGGTGGGTTAGCATGGTTGACGGACTTCTGAAAGACCGAGTGGTCGTCATCAGCGGTGTCGGCCCGGCGCTTGGCACGACACTCGCCCGCCGCTGTGCGGAGGCCGGTGCGGACTTGGTCCTTGCGGCACGCACCGTCGAGCGGCTCGAAGACGTGGCCAAGCAGATCACCGACATCGGCAGGCGGGCGGTCACCGTCGGCACCGACATCACCGACGACGCTCAAGTGACCAATCTGGTCGAGGAGACACTCAAGGCGTACGGCAAGGTCGACGTGTTGATCAACAACGCGTTCCGGGTGCCTTCGATGAGACCCTTCGCCAACACCACCTTCGAGCACATGCGGGATGCCATGGACTTGACCGTGTTCGGTGCGCTGCGGATGGTCCAGGGCTTCACCCCGGCGCTTGCGGAGGCCAAGGGTTCCGTGGTCAACGTGAATTCGATGGTGGTGCGCCATTCACAGGCGAAGTACGGCGCCTACAAGATGGCGAAGTCGGCACTCCTTGCCATGTCTCAGACGCTCGCGACCGAACTCGGTGAGCAGGGCATCCGGGTGAACTCCGTGCTGCCCGGCTACATCTGGGGCGGCACGCTGCAGGGCTACTTCGAACACCAGGCTGGCAAGTACGGCACGACTGTCGACGAGATCTACAATGCGGCTGCGGTCAACAGCGACCTCAAGCGATTGCCCACCGAAGACGAAGTCGCCTCGGCGATTCTGTTCATGGCCAGCGATCTGTCCAGCGGCATCACCGGGCAGGCGCTGGACGTCAACTGCGGAGAATATAAGGCCTGAAATGACTGCGAGAACCGATGTCGGCACCGTCGACGATCTGCACGCTTCGGCCGTGAAGGCCTGCGGGCTCGACGATTTCGGCGTCGACAACGACAACTACCGCGAAGCCCTCGGGGTGCTGCTGGAGTCCTTCCGGCGTGATGCCGATCTGACCGAACTCGGCAGCAAGATGAATCGGTTCTTCGTAAGGAATGCCCTGGTGGCTCGGTTAGTTTCCGAGGCGGCGTGGAAGCAGTACCCGCAGCACGCCGACGTGGCCATCGAGCGGCCGATCTTGGTCACCGGGTTGACGCGCACGGGCACCACCGCTCTGCACAGGCTGTTGAGCGCGGATCCGCGGCATCAGGGTCTTGAGCTGTGGCTCGCCGAATTCCCGCAGCCGCGGCCGCCTCGCGAAACCTGGTCGCAGAACCCGGTTTTCCAGCAGCTCGACGCGCAGTTCACCAAGGCGCACAACGAGAACCCGGACTACACCGGACTGCACTACATGACTGCCGACGATGTCGAGGAGTGCTGGCAGCTGCTGCGGCAGTCCCTGCACTCGGTGTCCTACGAGACCTTGGCGCACCTGCCCACCTACTCGCAGTGGCTGGCCGGGCAGGACTGGACCACACCGTACAAGCGGCACCGCAAGAACCTGCAGTTGATCGGCTTGAACGATGCCGAGAAGCGGTGGGTACTCAAGAACCCGAGCCACCTGTTCGCGCTCGACGCGGTATTCGCGACGTATCCCGACGCGCTTGTGATCCAGTGCCACCGGCCCGCCGAAACCATCATGGCGTCGATGTGCTCGCTGGCTCAGCAC
Organism: Mycolicibacterium moriokaense; assembly: GCF_003201655.1. Lineage (GTDB taxonomy): Bacteria > Actinomycetota > Actinomycetes > Mycobacteriales > Mycobacteriaceae > Mycobacterium > Mycobacterium moriokaense_A. The sequence goes on along the minus strand of NZ_QJJU01000010.1, from coordinate 94,545 downwards.
ACCACCGAGGGCTGGTCCAACACGTTCGTCGGCGCGACGATCGGCCAGGACTCGCTCGAGACGTGGGCGCGTGGGCTGGAGCTGTTCAATGCCGAACGCGCCAAACATGATTCGGCCCAATTCTATGACATGGACTATTTCGACTTCATTGCCGACCCCGTTCGGGAGGTCGAGGCCATCTACGATCACTTCGGCATCGACTTCACCGACGCGGCCCGTGCGACCGCGGAGGAGACCCACGCCGAGAGCAAGAAGGGTCCCCGCGCGCCCAAACACACTTACTCGCTGGCTGACTATGGCCTGACCGACGACCAGGTGAAGGACCGGTTCAAGGGGCTCTAGGTGGGCGGAGGTCCAACAGCCTCACACGTCACTGCGCTACCAGTGATCGGCGACCATGCCAGCCCGAAACTTGATATCACATGCGATATCAAGTTTGAGGAGATCCACATGCCTGCGGGTGCTATCCGGCGGAACCGAGGCCGCTTGCGCTAGCCGTCGCCGGGGGAGGGCGCACTGGAGACTTCTTCCAAACACCCCTCTGCCACAGCGTGTTTGATGCTGTCAGCAAGCCTCGGGCAGGTCCTGGCGCGGGCGGAATCGCCTCCGGACTGCCGAATCTCGGTGAAATACGCGCAGCGCTGGGAGGCCTCGGCGTTCCACTGCACGCTCGTGTGTGCGGGGCCGAGCTTCTTGACCTGCACGGCGGAATGACAGAAGCGACAGTCGACGGTAACCAGCCCGGACGTCAGATACCGCTCGCGGTCGCGTAGCGTTGCTTCCCGCACTGCGGCGGCCCGGTCGGGATCGGACACGAAATCTGGTGCCTTGGAGAGAATCCCACTGCTGCCGATGTGGTCGTGCTCGTCGTGATCGTCATGCGCGCCGTAGAGCCTCAGCATCGACCGGGCCAGCTGGTCGACGTCTGGAGCTTGCTCGCGCGGTGCCATCTACGAGCCAGCCGTTTCCTTCTCCGCTGCCTGAGCCTTGAGGTTCTCCTCGACCTCGACATTCCACTTCTCGTTGGCTGCCGTGGTGTCGATCTCGATCTCGAAGCGGTCGGTCATGTCCGGCGAGACGTCGGCCACATCCACATAGAACTGCTGATACCAGCGGCGCATCTGATAGACGGCGCCGTCCTCCTCGACCAGCAGCGGATTGTCGATGCGCGTCTTGTGCTTCCAGATCTCGACGTCCTGCAGGAAGCCCTTGCTGACGCCGTCAGTGAACACCCGGGCCAGCTTTTCGGTGGTCTCCTCGTCGAGCCCCTTCGGCTTCTCGACGATGGCTCCCCACTGCAGCATGAAGGAGTTCTGACTCACCGGGTAGTGGCAGTTGATGAGGATGGACTCGGCCTTGAAGCCGCCGTAGCTGTTGTGCAGCCAGTTGATCATGAACGACGGGCCGAAGTAGGACGCCTCGGAATCGAGGTGCGCCTCACCGTAGGACGTGCCAAGGTCGTTGATGTCCGGGCGACCGACGTTGTGCAGGTACTGCGACGCGACGTGGCCCTCGAACACATTCTTGAAGTACGTCGGCAGACCGAAATGGATGTAGAAGAAGTGCGCCATGTCGGTGACGTTGTCGATGATGTCGCGGCAGTTGGAGCCCTCGATCAGGAGCGAGTTCCAGCGCCATTCGGTCCATTCGTCACTGGCCGACTCCGGAATCTCCGGGATCTGCACCTCCGGCTGCGGTGGATTGCCCTCGTGGTCGTGCCAAACGAACAGCAAACCGCCGCGGACGTCGGTCGTCCACGACCGCGTGCGCGCCAGCCGCGGTGTGCGCTTGGCGTAGGGCACCAGCTTGCACTTGCCGTCGCCGCCCCAGCGCCAGTCGTGGAACGGGCAGGCGATCTCGTCGCCCTTGATGGCGCCCTGAGCGAGGTTTCCGCCCATGTGCCTGCAGTACCCGTCGAGGATCTTCACGTCGCCATGGGAGTCAGCGAAGACCACCAGCATGGTGCCGAAAATCTCGATGCCGTGCGGCTTGCCGTCCAGGTAGTCCTTCACCGGGCCAAGGCAGTGCCAGCCACGCGCGTACCTGTCCGGCAGGGCGCCGGTGTCGATCTCGCGAATGCCTGCGGTTTCGGTGGTCACCTGGGGCCTCCCAATCTGAGCTCTCTAACTAGAACACGTTACAGTTTTTGCCACCCGGTGCGCAATCTAAACGCGGTTTACCTGCGGTGTATATCTAGACGATGCCGTTGTATTCATTTGAGGGCCGTTCGCCGACGATCGATGAAGGCGCGTTCATCGCCCCGACAGCCACCCTGATCGGCGACGTTCACGTCGAGGCGGGCGCCTCGGTGTGGTTCAACGCAGTGCTACGGGCCGATTTCGCCCCCATCATCGTCCGTCAGGGCGCGAATGTGCAGGACTGCTGCGTGCTGCACGCGCCGCCGGGCATACCTGTCGATGTCGGCCCCGGTGCAACTATCGCCCACGGCTGTGTGGTGCACGGGGTGCATATTGGGGCCGAGGCTGTGCTCGCCAACCACTGCACGGTGCTCGACGGTGCGGTGATCGGGTCGCGCAGCCTCATTGCCGCGCACTCGCTGGTGGTCGGCGGCACGAAGATCCCCGACGAGGTGGTGGTGACCGGGTCGCCCGCCAAGGTGCGGGGCCCGATCGCGGGCACGGGGGCTCAGATGTGGGTGGACACCAATCCCGGCGCGTATCAGGACCTTGCCCACCGCTACATGACGGGACTCCGGCCCGTTACCTAGCGGTGCGCCGTACGGTATGAGCATGTCGATCGGTCACGTAGCCGAGCTCTGGCGCTACCCGGTGAAGTCTCTCGGTGGCGGCTCGGTCGACCAAGCAGAGTTGGGTCCCCGCGGCGTTCTTGGTGACCGGCTATGGGCCGTGCGAGACCTCGAGCGCGATGTCACGGCGTCGGCGCGGCAGTTGCCTGTCCTTCTGACGGCGACGGCCCGATACGTTGGGCCCGTCAGTTCGGATGCCGGCCCTGGGAATGCCCCCGATGTCGAAATCACTTTCCCCGACGGCACGGTGGTTTCCAGCAGTGACGATGGCGTGCACACGAAACTCTCCGAATTGGCGGGCCGCGACGTCCGGTTGACCCCACTGCCACCAGCGGAGGACACCAGCCTGCATAAGCTGACTCCCGCGGAGCGCTCCGAAACGATGTCGCCCGCGTTCCTTCGCGCGGCATTCGGTATCGCCGATGATGAGAAGCTGCCAGATCTCTCGATGGTGCGGGTCTCGGACGTGGTCAACTTCGCCCGCTACTCCACCCCGCCGGGCACATTCGTCGACCTGGCCCCGGTGCATGTACTGAGTCAGACCAGTCTTGCGACCATCGGCGCGGAGATCGGCAGTGATATGGACGTACGTCGATTCCGTCCCAATGTGCTACTGGCGCTCGATGATCCAGACGACGAGCTGCCGGAGTCGCACTGGACCGGAGCGCGGGTCGCAATCGGCGAAGCTGTTCTCGACGTCTTGATGCCGACGATCCGCTGCGTCGTCCCCAGCCGCGCGCAGCCCGGATTCGAGGTCGATCGCCGCATCACGAAGGCGGTGGCCGTGCGAGCACAGCGGTGCCTCGGGGTCTACTGCGGTGTCCCTTCCGGCGGCAGGGTTCGGGTCGGCGATGAGGTGTCCATTCGACATGCCACCGCGGGTCGCAAAGCGCTCGCCGACGCGGCAAGGCGCGCGAAGCGTGTGACGTTCGGCTTGGTCACCGGGGCAACCGAGCGGTTCTCGCACTGACGCATCAGTCGGTCAGCTTGGTCAGTAGCAGGTAGGCACTGGCCAAGCCGCCGACCATCGCCGCGCAGATAACTGGGACCAGGACGAAGTCCGCCCATTCGACGCCGGCCACCATGAGCCCACCTGCAATCGCGATGCCGAGCGCCGTAAGCGTCGATGGATTGATGTTCTTCACTGCGTTGGCCACCTCGCGTGGCGAATCTGTATTTCGGGCAAGGCGATCGAGCAGGATCAGCGCGACGGCCACGAGCACGGCGAGCACCAAGAATTCGCCTCCGAGCACACGCTGCGATTGCTCGGGAATCGCCAGCAGCAGCGCGATCAATAACAGCGCGGCGAAGATGACCAGCGTCTGCGCGGCTCTTCCACGGAGGTCAGCCGCTTCGGCGATTCGTCCCGCGTGAATCGAGATCGCGACGAAGAGCAGGCCGACGAGCGCACCTGCGGAGCCGCCGACGATGACTGCGAAGGTGTCCCACTCGTGCACCCTGCAAAGACTAGAGCTTGCGGGCGCTCGCGGTGGCCTGGTCGAGTTCCCAGTAGGCGCGTAGCGCGACCATCTTGCCCTCGTCGTTGACGCGGTAGGTGAACACGCCCTCGGCGATGACCTCGTAGCCGGCGGCCTTGATCACGATATGGCCGACGTTGGCCTCCTCGTTGCCGCACTGATAAGTCTTCTCGAAGTTGAACGTGAGCTCGCTCGGCGCGATCGCCATGTCGTAGAACTTCGCGATCGCCTCCTTGCCGCGGTGGCCTTTGCCGTCAGGGTCGAAGTGCGACGGTCCGATCGGATCCTCGACGATGGCGTCGTCGGCGAACACCGCCAGCCAGGCCTCCTTGTCGCGGGCCATGGCCGCCTCCCTGGAACGCTTGCCCGCCAGGTGAACCGGCGAATCGGCCATCAGTTCTGCCAGCCCGAGTGAATGTAGGTGTCGGCGTAGCGTTTCAGCGAGTCCTGCTTCTTGTCCAGCGGTGCATCGAAGCCGAGACCGTCGAAGACCCACGGCATGACGATGTTGTCCGTGACTCCCGCCGCGACCAGGTCGCGGTGTCCTTCGACATCGAACTTGTCGATGCAGACCGCTTGGTACTCGAAGGGATCGCCTGCGCGGCCCGCATCGGCGAGCAGCTTCTTGATCTTGCCGATGATCTCGGCGAGCTGGTCGGACGTCAGCATCGCACTGGTCCAGCCGTCGCCGATTCGGGCGGCGCGCTTGAGCGCGACATCGGTGTGGCCGCCGACGTAGAACGGCACCGGCTTCGTGGGCGCTGGGCTCATCTGCAGGCGTTCGAAGTCGTAGAACTCGCCGTGGAACTCGACCATGCCGCCACCGAGGAGGAGCTTGATGACATCGATCATCTCGTCGACGCGCTTGCCGCGCTTGGCGTACGGCTGCCCACACCACTCGAATTCCTCAGGTGCCCAACCGATTCCGACTCCGAACCCGAAGCGGTTGTTCGTCAGATTCGCCACGGACCCCACCTGACGCGCCATCAGCACAGGATTGCGTGAGCCGAGCTTCATCACGTTGGTGTAGAACCGCAGCTTCGACGTCACCGCGCCCATCGCACCCGCGGCGATCAACGGGTCGACCCACGGGGTCTCCTCGTTCCACATCCGCGAACCGTCCGCGGTGTACGGGTAGTCCGCCGTCTGCTTCTCCATGTAGAAGATCGAGTCCGGCAGCGCGATGTTGTCGAACGCCACCTCCTCGGCGGTCTTGGCGAGCTCGATGAGCTGGTCGATCGGACACATCGGCACCGCGCACGTGTACTGCATGCGGGTCACGGCTTGTCCGCTGGCTTATCGGAGCTAACGACCCACATCGAGTAGTACTGCGCGCCGCCACCGTATGCGTGACCGAGTGCCTTTCGCGCTCCCTTGATCTGGTGATCGCCCGCCTTGCCCATGACCTGAATCGCCGATTCGGCGAAACGGATCATCCCTGACGCGCCGATCGGATTGGACGACAGCACACCGCCGGACGGATTGAACGGGATGCGGCCTGTCATCGCGGTCTCGCCCGCCTCGGTGAGCTTCCACCCCTCACCTTCTGGCGCGAAGCCGAGGCTCTCCAACCACATCGGTTCGTACCAGGAGAACGGCACGTAAACCTCGGCGACGTCGATTTCGTCGATGGGGCTCTTGATCCCTGCCGCCTTCCACAATGCCGCGGCGGCATCGCGACTGGCCTGCGGGTTGACCTGGTCGCGGCCCGCGTAGGCCAACGGTTCTGTGCGAAGCGCGGTCGCGTGGATCCATGCGACAGGGTTGCCGTTGGCGATGTGTGCCTCGGCGGCCTGCTCGTCGCCGATCACCATCGCAGCCGCGCCGTCCGACGACGGGCATGTCTCGTCGTAGCGGATCGGGTCCCACAGCATCGGCGACTCCATCACCTTCTCCAAGGTGATGTCGGGCTGATGCAGATGGGCCAGTGGATTCTTCGCCCCGTTGAGTCGGTCCTTGACCGCCACCATCGCGCCGATGTGATTCGGTGCTCCTGCTCGGCGGATGTAGGCCCGCACGTGCGGTGCGAAATAACCGCCAGCACCGGCTCCGACGGGCTTGGTGAAGGGCACCGGAATGCTCAACGCCCACATGGCATTCGACTCCGACTGCTTTTCCCACGCCATCGTCAGCACGCGGCGGTACTTGCCGGACTGCACCAGGCTGGCCGCGACAATCGCGGTCGATCCGCCCACTGAGCCCGCGGTGTGGACGCGGATCAACGGCTTGTTCGTCGCGCCCATCGCGTCGGCCATGAACAGCTCCGGCATCATGACGCCCTCGAAGAAGTCGGGTGCCTTGCCGACGACGACGGCATCGATGTCGTCGAACGTCGATCCCGAGTCGGCCAGCGCGCGGTCGATGGCCTCTCGCACAAGGCCGTTCATCGACACGTCCTTGCGCTTGGCGACGTACTTGGTCTGCCCCGTGCCCAGGACTGCGGCGATTTGCTTTGCCATCACTTACCCTCCATGACCGCGACCAAGTTCTGTTGCAGCGCGGGCCCGCTGGTTGCATGCGCCAGCACGCGCTGCGCCGACCCGTTGAAGATGTGTTGTGCGGCAAAGCCGATACGCTCCAGGCCCGCAGAGAACATCGGATTGGCAGACAGCGCCCCGCCGGACGGATTCACCTTCGTCGACGACGGCAATCCAATCGCCTCCGTCAGGATCAGCTGCTGATGGCTGAACGGCGCGTACAGCTCAGCGACCTCGATCGAAGCGGCGTCTCCACCGGTGGCGCCCCGAGCCGACGCCGCCGTGGACGGCGAGGTCGTCAGATCGCGTGCTCCCAGCACCGGGGTCTCGATGCGGTGCTCGATGCCGGTGATCCAGGCGGGGTTCTCGCGCAGCTCGCGAGCTTTGTCGCCGACAGCCAACACGATCGCCGATGCACCGTCGGTGATCGGCGCGATGTCATGGCGGCGCAAAGGATCCGCGAAATACGGGCGCGCGAGCAACTCATCGACCGACTTCGCGGGTTTCTCGCTGTCGGTACGTCCGCCTGCCGTCATTGCGTCCAGCGCCACCTGCGCCATCGCTTCGGCCGTCCACTTGCCGGAGTCCAGGCCGAATCGTGCTTGCAGGCCGGCCGTCGACACCGAATCCGGCCACAGCGGCGCGACGGTGTAGGGATCCGTCTGCATCGCAAGGACGCGGCGCAGGGTGCCCGCGCTGGACTTGCCGAACCCGTAGACCAAGGCCGTTTCCACCTGGCCGGTCAGCAGTTTGATGTAGGCCTCGTAGAGGGCCCACGCGGCGTCCATCTCGACGTGGGATTCGTTGATCGGCGGCACCGCGCCGATCGAGTCGATCGCGGAGATGAACGAGAATGCGCGGCCGGCAAGGTAATCCGACGAACCAGAACACCAGAAGCCAATGTCCGTCTGCTTGAGGCCGAGGTCCTCGTAGATAGACGCGAAACAGGGCATCAGCATTTCGACGCCGTTGGTGGTGCCGTCGGTGCGGCGCACATGCGGAGCGTGAGCGAACCCGACTACAGCTACATCAGTCATTCGAACGTGTCCCTTTACAGGTGGAGTTTGTAGGTCTCGTAGTCGGCGTCCGGTTCGCCGGTGGGCCGGAAGTACTCGATGTTGTCGATTCCGAAGTCCCACTCCTCGCGGGGCCTCCACACCGCCTGGACCCTCATGCCCATCCGCACCTTGTCCGCGTCGATATCCGAGACCAGGTGAAGGAACGGGATATCGGCGCCGTCGAGCAGTACGTAGGCAGCGACGTACGGCGGCTTGATGCGCTGGCCGGGGAATGGGATGTTGATGATGGCGAATGTGGTGACGGTGCCCTTGTCCGGTAACTCGACATACTCGTCGAGAACCTTACCCGTGGCCGGATCGGCCTCGCGTGCAGGGAAATACAACTTCCCGTCCTTGCCGGTACGCGCGCCAAGCAGCTTGCCTTCCTTGAGCGCCTTCAGGTAAGCGGTCTCCGGGATCGATGCGGTGTGCCGGATTTCGATTGCCGAAGGTGTTACCTGCATGGTGACCGGGTCGCGATCGTCCGCTGCGCCCTCCGGTTCGGCATCGGCACCCAACGCGAAGTACGCGATGTCGGTGATCGCGCCGACCGGCTCGTCGACCCAGTGCGCGTGAACCCTGGCGCCCGTGCTCATCTCGTCGGAAGAACCCGCATCCACCGCGTGCAACAACGGGGTGTCCGCCCCGTCGAGCTTGATCAGCGCCCACGCGAACGGCCGGTCCAGTGGCTGGCCCTCCAGCGGGGCCGGTTGCCACGTCCACGACACCACCGTGCCAACGCTCGCGACCGGCACTACCTCCGTCAGGGGCTGGTAGGTGACGGGGTCATACTCGGCAGGCGGCACATGCACCCGTCCGTCCGAACCGCGCACGCCGACGATGCGTCGCCCGCGCAGGGCGGTGAAGAACTGGCTGAGGAGTGGTCCGACTGAACGGGTGTAGTCGAAGGAGAGCCTCAGCGGAGCTGAAAGTGGCGGCTCATGCGTGTCGATCTGCACCGGGCTGCTTTGGCTGGCGGTCACGGCATCGAGTAGAACAGGTTCTAAGAATGGTTTCAACCACGGGTCGAGAGGCGAGCTAATGAAGCTTGGACTTCAGCTGGGGTATTGGGGCGCGCAGCCGCCGGAGAACGCGCCGGAATTGGTGGCTGCGGCAGAGGGCGCAGGCTTCGACACCGTGTTCACCGCTGAGGCGTGGGGGTCGGACGCGTACACCCCGCTGGCCTGGTTGGGGTCGTCGACCAGCAGGATGCGGCTCGGTACGTCGGTGGTTCAGCTGTCGGCGCGGACGCCGACCGCGTGCGCGATGGCAGCGCTGACGCTCGATCATCTGTCCGGCGGGCGGCACATTCTCGGCCTCGGGGTGTCGGGACCGCAGGTCGTCGAGGGCTGGTACGGCCAGAAGTTCCCCAAGCCGCTGGCTCGCACTCGCGAGTACATCGACATCCTGCGGCAGGTCTGGGCCCGAGAAGCCCCGGTGACCAGCGACGGGCCGCACTACCCACTGCCGCTCTCAAGTGAAGGCACCACCGGGCTTGGCAAGCCGCTCAAGCCGATCACGCACCCGCTTCGGGCGGACATCCCGATCATGCTCGGCGCCGAGGGGCCGAAGAACGTGGCGATGGCCGCCGAGATCTGCGACGGCTGGCTGCCGATCTTCTACACCCCGCGCATGGCCGACATGTACAACGAGTGGCTCGACGAGGGCTTCGCTCGGCCGGGCGCCCGCCGCAGCCGCGAGGACTTCGAGGTCTGCGCGACCGCCAACATCGTCATCACCGATGACCGCAGTGCCGCGCTCGCGGCGATGAAGCCCTACCTCGCGCTGTATGTGGGTGGGATGGGCGCCGAGGACACCAACTTCCATGCCGACGTGTACCGCCGGATGGGCTACGCCGACGTGGTCGACGAGGTGACCAGCTTGTTCCGCAGCGACCGCAAGGACGAGGCTGCCAAGGTCCTCCCCGATGAGCTGGTCGATGATTCCGCCATCGTTGGCGACCTGGACTATGTGCGTAAGCAGATCGAGGTGTGGGAGGCCGCAGGCGTCACGATGATGGTCGTGACCGGCCGCAATGCCGACCAGATCCGCGAGCTGGCCACCCTGATCTGAGCATCGCTTGTCTGTGAATTAGAACACGTTCTAGAGTGGGCGCCATGCCAGCCTCACAGCACACCATCGCGGGCACTGTGCTCACCATGCCGGTCAAGATCCGCAAGGCCGAGCAGCACATGGCGATGTTCTCGGTGAAGGCCGACGCCGCCCAACAGATGATCGACTACAGCGGGCTGAAGGTATGCCAGTTCCTGCCGGGGCGCGCGATCGTGGTCCTGATGCTGATGCGCTATGTCGACGGCGACCTCGGTCAGTACTACGAGTACGGCACCAACGTGATGGTGAATCCGCCCGGTTCGGACGCCAGCGGGCCGCGCGCACTGCAGTCGGCGGGTGCCTTCATTCACCACCTTCCGGTCGACCAGGCGTTCACTCTGGAGGCGGGAACCACGATCTGGGGCTACCCGAAGGTGATGGCGGACTTCACCGTTCGTGAGGGCCGTCCGTTCGGATTCGATGTCAGCATCGACGGTCAGTTCGCGGTCGGCATGGAATTCCGTCCCGGCCTGCCGATCCCGTCGGCCTTCACGTCGCGCACTCAGGAAAACCCGACGTACTCATATCGCGACGGAGTCCTGCGCAAAACAATCGGTGAGATGACGCTCAGCGGTGTGCGGTACCGGCTCGGCGGCGCACACGTTCGGCTCGGCGATCACCCGTATGCCAAAGAACTTGCAGCGCTTGGCTTGCCGAAGCGTGCAATGGTTTCGGCTTCGGCTGAAAACGTCGAGATGTCGTTCGGCGACGCGCAGGAGGTTTGACGATGACCATGACGAAGCCGGATGTGGACCTGACCGACGGCGCTTTCTACGCCGATCGTCCCGGCGCCCGCGAAGCCTACCGATGGATGCGGGCGAACGAGCCGGTGTTCCGCGACCGCAACGGACTGGCCGCGGCGGCGACGTACGCCGCGGTGATCGAGGCCGAGCGCAACCCGGAGCTGTTCTCCAACGCGGGCGGCATCCGCCCCGACCAGGATGCCCTGCCGATGATGATCGACATGGATGATCCGGCACATCTGTTGCGCCGCAAGCTTGTCAACGTCGGCTTCACGCGAAAGCGGTTGAAGGTCCAGGATGAGTCCATCGGTGCGCTGTGCGACATTCTCATCGACGCCGTATGCGAGCGCGGCGAGTGCGATTTGGTCAGAGACCTTGCCGCACCGCTGCCGATGGCGGTCATCGGAGACATGCTTGGTGTGCTCCCTGACGAGCGAGAATTGTTCCTGAAGTGGTCCGACGACATGATGGTCGGCCTCAGTTCCACTGTGTCCGAGGCCGATATCCAGGTCACGTTGGATGCCTTTGTCGCGTATAACGACTACACCCGCAGCAAGATCGAACAGCGTCGAGCCGAGCCGACCGACGACCTGATCAGCGTCTTGGTCCACGCGGAAGTCGACGGTGAACGGCTGTCCGACGACGACATCCTGCAGGAGAGCCTGTTGATCCTCGTCGGCGGCGACGAGACGACGCGTCACACGATTTCCGGTGGGATCGAGCAGCTGATACGCAACCGCGACCAGTGGGAACTGCTGCGGAACGACTCCGACCTACTCCCCGGCGCGATCGAGGAGATGCTGCGCTGGACGTCGCCGCTGAAGAACATGGCGCGAACGATCACCGCTGACACCGAATTCCATGGCACGCAGTTACATCAGGGCGAGAAGATGATGCTGATGTTCGAGTCGGCGAACTTCGACGAAGATGTCTTCGGAGACCCGGACAACTTCAATATTCAGCGAGACCCGAACAGCCACTTAGCGTTCGGGTTCGGCACACACTTCTGCCTCGGTAACCAGCTGGCCAGAATCGAGCTCGTAAACATGACGAGCCGGGTGCTGCAGCGGCTTCCGGACATGCGACTGGCGTCCGACGACGAGCTGCCCTTAAGGCCGGCGAACTTCGTCAGCGGCCTTGAGCAGATGCCGGTGAAATTCACCCCGACCAAGCCACTGGGCGCCTAGCCCAACTGCCGCGAGTGTGCGTGTTTGCACGCCAACACGCCGTCCCCCGCGCGCAGTTTGCGCCCGCTCGTGAAGCGCGAGTGTGCACGTTTGTACGGAACTTGTGGCGCGTCGCGGTACAGACACGCACGCTCGCGGCAGTTGGGCTAGGCGCTACTTCATCTTGAAGTTGGGGGCGCGCTTCTCCTTGAACGCCAGCGGGCCTTCCTTGGCGTCATCGGAAATGAACACCTCGATACCGATCTTGGTGTCGATCTTGAAGGCGTCGTTCTCGTGCAGGCCCTCGGTCTCATGGATGGTCCGCAGGATCGCCTGCACCGCCAACGGCCCGTTCTTGTTGATCACCTCAGCGATCTCCAGCGCTTTCTCCAGCGCTGAGCCGTCGGGGACGACATAGCCGATCAGGCCCATCTCCTTGGCCTCGGCGGCGGTGATGTGCCGTCCGGTCAGCAGCAGATCGCATGCCACGGTGTAGGGAATCTGGCGGACCAGCCGCACCGCCGAGCCGCCCATCGGGTACAGGCTCCATTTGGCCTCCGAGATTCCGAACTTGGCACTTTCGCCCGCGATGCGGATGTCGGTGCCCTGCAGGATCTCCGTGCCGCCCGCGATGGCAGGGCCCTCGACGGCCGCGATCAGTGGCTTGGTCAGCCTGCGGCCCTTGAGGAGGGAATCGATGCGCGACGGGTCGTAGCTGCCGTCCTTGAACGAGTCGCCCGGCGGCTTGGCCGTCGCGGCCTTGAGGTCCATACCCGAGCAGAAATACCCGCCGGCCCCGGTCAGGATGCAGCTGCGGATCTCCGGATCGCTGTCGACGCGGTCCCACGCCTCGACCATTGTCGAGAGCATCTCGGTGGAAAGCGCGTTTCGCGCCTCCGGCCGGTTCAGCGTCAAGATCAGCGTGTGTCCGCGCTGCTCAATGATGGCGTCGGGGCCTTTTTGGGACTCGCTCACGGGTGGTCGCCTTCCTACCTCAAACCCACGGACTTGTCAGAAAATGTAACACGTTCTAATTTAGGGCCGTGGCCCTGAATATTGCCGATCTCGCCGAGCACGCCATCGACGCTGTGCCTGACCGTGTCGCCCTCATCTCCGACGGCGAACAACTGACGTATGCCCAGTTGGAGGAAAAGGCGAACCGACTCGCCCACTACCTCATCGACCAGGGCGTGAAGAAGGACGACAAGGTCGGGCTGTACTGCCGCAACCGCATCGAGATCGTGATCGCGATGCTCGGCATCGTCAAGGCCGGCGCCATCCTGGTCAACGTCAACTTCCGCTACGTCGAGGGCGAGTTGAAGTACCTGTTCGAGAACTCCGACATGGTCGCGCTCGTGCACGAACGGCGCTACGCCGACCGCGTCGCCAACGTGCTGCCCGAGACGCCGAACGTCAAGACCATCCTGGTGGTCGAGGACGGCAGCGACGATGACTTCGAGCGCTACGGCGGCGTCGAGTTCTACTCCGCGATCGCACACGGCTCGCCAGAACGCGATTTCGGCGAGCGCAGCGCCGACGACATCTATCTGCTCTACACCGGCGGCACGACAGGTTTCCCCAAGGGCGTGATGTGGCGGCACGAGGACATCTACCGGGTGCTGCTCGGTGGAACCGACTTCGCGACAGGCGAATTCGTCAAGGACGAATACGACCTGGCCAAGGCGGCAGCGGCGAATCCGCCGATGATCCGCTACCCGATTCCGCCGATGATCCACGGCGCCACGCAGTCGGCCACCTGGATGTCGATCTTCTCCGGCCAAACCACCGTGCTGGCACCGGAATTCAACGCAGACGAGGTCTGGCGTGCGATCCATCAGCACAAGGTCAACATGCTGTTCTTCACCGGTGACGCGATGGCCCGACCGTTGCTCGACGCCCTGGAGGCGCACCAGGAGAAGGGCAACGAATACGACCTGTCGTCGCTGTTCGTCCTCGCGAGCACCGCGGCGCTGTTCTCGGCGAGCATCAAGGACAGGCTGCTCGACCTGCTGCCCGACCGGTTCATCACTGACTCCATCGGGTCGTCGGAGACGGGGTTCGGTGGCACCAGCGTCGTCGCCAAGGGGCAGTCGCACGCCGGTGGTCCGCGGGTCAGCATCGACCATCGCACCGTTGTCCTCGACGACGACGGCAACGAGGTGAAGCCTGGCTCCGGCGTCCGCGGTGTCATCGCGAAGAAGGGCAACATCCCGGTCGGCTATTACAAGGACGAGAAGAAGACCGCCGAGACGTTCAAGACCTACAACGGCGTGCGGTACGCGATTCCGGGCGACTACGCGGAAGTCGAGGAGGACGGCTCGGTCACGATGCTCGGCCGTGGTTCGGTGTCGATCAACAGCGGCGGCGAGAAGATCTATCCGGAAGAGGTGGAGGCCGCGCTCAAGGGGCATCCCGACGTATTTGACGCCCTGGTGGTCGGTGTCCCCGACCCGCGTTTCGGTCAGCACGTTGCCGCTGTCGTGCATGCTCGTGAGGGCACTCAGCCGACGCTGGCCGAACTTGACGCATTCGTCCGCAAGGAGATTGCGGGATACAAAGTGCCGCGCAGTCTTTGGTTCGTCGACGAGGTGAAGCGCTCGCCAGCGGGCAAGCCCGACTACCGGTGGGCCAAGGACCAGACCGAGGAACGGCCGGCGGACGACGTGCACGCCAACCATGTGGGTACCCCGTCCTAATGGGGCGAGCGAAGCGACGGGAGGGGTAGATGCGCACTGAGCTTTGCGACCGCTTCGGCATCGACTATCCGATCTTCGTCTTCACGCCATCCGAGAAAGTTGCCGCAGCGGTCAGCAAGGCGGGCGGGCTCGGCGTGCTCGGCTGCGTGCGGTTCAACTCGGCCGACGACCTCGAGACCGTGCTGCACTGGATGGACGAGAACACCGACGGCAAGCCGTACGGCGTCGACATCGTCATGCCCGCCAAGGTGCCCGCCGAGGGCACCGCCGTCGACATCAACAAGCTGATCCCGCAGTCGCATCGGGACTTCGTCGCCAAAACCCTTGCCGATCTGGGTGTTCCACCGCTGCCCGAGGACGAGGAGCGTAACGAAGGCGTGCTCGGCTGGCTGCATTCGGTGGCGCGCTCGCACGTCGAGGTGGCGCTCAAGCACCCGATCAAGCTGATCGCCAATGCGCTCGGCTCGCCGCCGAAGGATGTCATCGACCAGGCCCACGCGGCTGGTGTTCCGGTGGCTGCGCTTGCAGGTAGCGCCAAACATGCGCAGCGCCATGTCGAGAACGGTGTCGACATCGTCGTCGCGCAGGGCCACGAGGCTGGTGGCCACACCGGCGAGATCGGGTCGATGGTGTTGTGGCCGGAAATCGTTGACGCGGTTGGGGGTAAGGCGCCGGTCTTGGCGGCCGGTGGCATCGGAACCGGTCGGCAGGTGGCCGCGGCGTTGGCACTTGGCGCGCAAGGCGTCTGGATGGGCTCGGCGTTCCTGACTTCGGCGGAATACGATCTAGGCCACCGCAAGCCGAGCGGCGTCTCAACGATCCAGGAAGCGCTGTTGCGTGCGAGTTCAAGTGACACGGTGCGGCGCCGCATCTACACGGGCAAGCCCGCGCGACTGCTGAAGACGCGGTGGACCGATGCCTGGGATGAGCCGGATGCTCCAGAGCCATTGCAGATGCCGCTGCAGAACATCCTTGTCAGCGAGGCGCATCAGCGGATGAACGAGTCGGACAACCCCGACACCGTTGCGATGCCGGTCGGTCAGATCGTCGGGCGGATGAACGAGATCCGGCCCGTGGCCGAGATCATCGCAGAGTTGGTGCAGGGCTTCGCGGATGCCACCCAGAGACTGGATGGCATCCGCGATAGCTGATCTGCGTCAGGGCGTAATCGTGGTCTGCGAATCGATCACATCGGTGGCCGCGCCGATGATTTCCTTCTGGTCCTCAAGGCCGTCGGCGTTGAGCTGCAGCACGTAAAGGCCGTCGCTGCCAGGAATCACGACCGTCTTCTGGGCGACGATCTTGGTCTGGCCGTCCTGCGTCCAGGTGCCGCCGAGCTGGAACGCGGGATACTCGCCGAGGGTGCTGGTCTCGCCCTCGTTCATCGCCTTCCAACCGGGCAGATTGTTCAGCTCACCCGCCGCGAGGTCGATGATCTTCTGCGGGTCGACATTTCCGGTCAGCTTGGACACCAGCGCTACGAGGCTGGGTGTGTAGTCGCCGGCATCCTTGCCGGTGTAAACGATTGCGCCGTAAGCCCAATCAGGCGTGTCGTTGCCAGCAGGCTCCCAGCCGTCGGGCACGGGCAGATCGATTGTGGGAGAGCCTGGATCGCCTCGCTTGACCGGCACTTCCTGGATGTTGTTGTCCTTGATGTAACTAGCGATCGTGGGGTTCGGCCCTGCCGCGTTCTGGTCGCGCGGCGCCACCTTGGGCTTCGACGACGGGGCGGCCTTGGCGCTCGTCGTTGCGGACGTGGATTTCGATGCCGAGGCGGAGGTGCTGGGTGCGGTCTTGGTGTCGGAGCCGCAGCCCGACAGCACGACCGCTACAGCCGCGGCGATGGCGGCGACCCCAGTGATTGCAGTGCGTCTCACGAATTAACTCCTGTCGGTGCTGATGATTACCTGGCAACTGTATGTGCCGTAGCGAAGCGTAGTGCAAAAGGGTGCTTATGCAGGATGAGTACTACTACTCAATCTGGCAGAGGAAACTGGAAGTAAATAGTTGCCAACGACTTAGCCGGGTTTGCTCCCCCGCAATTGATGTCCGATTCGTTCACGACACCACGAGGGCCGCCGCCCTAGCGTGCTGAGCATGGATATTCGCCTCACATCGACGGTCCTGCAGATCTTCGCCAACAACGTGCAGCCATCGCTGGAGTTCTACCGGCTGCTCGGCTTGGCCATTCCCGCGTCGAACGAACCGCATGTAACGGTGGAGCTGCCCGGTGGCAACACATTGTCCTTCGATACAGAGGACACCATCGCAGGCATGCATCCTGGTTGGGCGCCGCCGACGTCAACGGCAAGCCGGTTAGCCTTGGCTTTCGGGGTGGATTCCCCGGCCAAGGTCGACGCGCTGTTCGAAAAGGTCACCGCCGCAGGCCACCCCGGACCCCTGAAGCCCTACGACGCGCCGTGGGGCATGCGCTACGCGACGGTCGCCGACCCCGACGGCAACTGGGTCGACCGGTTTGCGCTGCTGACCTGACGCAGCGCAGACAGCGGTACTCCTGCAAGATCGCGGACGTCGCGGTGCAGGTGCGGCTGGTCGGCATACCCTGCGTGTACGGCCACCTCGACGGGCGGCAGCCCCTTGTCGAGCAGCAGTACCGCGCGACGAAACCGCAGGATCCGCCGCAGCATCGCAGGACCATAGCCGTACACGGCACTGGCGCTGCAGGGTGCGGCTCGACCAGCCCACCACACGCCCACCTCAGTGACCGCCGAACCGGCCGCCAAGCCGCCGGTGACCTGGCCCAACTGCGGCAGCGACCACGGCGCAGTCTCTGGACGCGGACCATCCGACGCGAGGTCGGTGGCAAGCTCCAGAAGCGAGCGCGTTCGCGGCGGAACCGAAATCAGATCGGTCACCGCCACACGAGCATTGCGCAAGTCCGACGCGGGCACACCGAGTAGCCGAGGAAGCACGCCAGGATGAAAACGCAAGCCCACGAACGGTTCTCCCTCGCGAGGGCTGACGGACGCGGTGGTGTCAGGCCCGGCCACCATGAAGCGGCCATCCATCCGGAACAGGTCCATGCACCCGTCAGGAAGCACCCGCACCGGCGCAGGGGGACCGTCCACCACCCACGCGCATTCGACCAGGTCGCGCATCGCGGTGGGCGGCGGGAATTCGCGGTAGCCCACCCGTGCGAGGCTACCTCGCGATCGGCCACACCGGATCGGCGCAACTGGTGCCCTCCGCGGAGAGCTGGCGCTTGATCACTTTGAACGATTCGGTGCGGGGCAAGGTGGCCCCAACACGTACGAACGACGGCCACTGTTTGGGTCCGAGGTCGGGTTGCTCGGCCATGAATGCCCGGAACTTGTCGACGTCGAAGTCCGCGCCGTCACGCAACACGAGCGCGGCCATCACTTGATCGCCGATATCGGGGGCAGGGATTCCGTACACCGCGAGCTCGACGATATCGGGATGGCGCAACAGGATTCGCTCGATGGGCGCCGTCCCGAGGTTTTCGCCGTCGACACGTAGCCAGTCACCGAGCCTGCCCGCGAAATAGACGTAGTTGTTCACGTCTCGGTACGCGAGATCGCCGCTGTGATAGGCCCCGCCGCGCATCCGCTCGGCGTTGGCATCGGGGTCATTCCAGTAACCCTCGAAGCGGCCTGCGTCCGCGACGTTGACCAGTTCACCTGTCACGCCTGGTGGGCACGGCTCCCCGGTCTCGATGTCGAGGATCTCGGTGCCGTCAGGAAGCGGGCCTAGCGAGCCGGCCGGGGTGTCAGGAGTGCGGCCGATCGCGATACCGCCCTCGGTGGAACCGAATCCGTCCATCACCACCGTGTTGAAACGCTGTCCGAACCGCTCGACGTCGGCCGGTGCGCCCTCGTTGCCGTAGACCGCCCGCAGCGGGTTGTCGGCGTCATCGTCCTGCTCCGGGGTGGCGAGCACATATGACAGGGGCTTGCCGACATAGTTCGCGTAGGTTGCGCTGTACCGGCGGATGTCGGGAAGGAACTGCGACGCGGAGAACTTCCGACGCAACACCAGTGAGCCGCGGCACGCCAGCGCCACCGCCCAACCCACCAGCACCGCGTTCGAGTGGAACAGCGGCATTGAGACGTAGCAGTTGTCGGAGGGCCCGAGTTCGAAGCGTCCGGTCATCATCACACCGGCGATCGCGACCTTGCCGTGGCTGCAGATGACTGCTTTCGGATCGCCGCTGGTGCCCGACGTGTAGATCAGCATGAAGATGTCGGAGGGGCTCGCCGTCTGCGCCGTCACGGTGGCGCCGCGATGCGCTGCCACCTCCTCCGCCCATTCGGGGGAGTCGACATTGATGCAGTCGACCCCGCCGACTGTTGCGAGCGTCGCCGAATCAGCAAGCACCAGTTGGCAATCGGCATGGGCGATGTCACGGGCGAGCGCCGCACCCCGCCGGATGGGGTTCAGCCCCACCGGCACGATGCCCGTAAGGCCGGCCGCCACTAACAGCGCCGAGAAGAAGGGCGTGTTCTGCAGCAGCACTCCGATATGCGGTGGGCGTTCGGGATCGAGACGCGCCTTCAACGCTGACGCGATCGCGGCAGCGTGCCGGATATGGTCACGCCAGCTGGTGAAGGAGTCCTCGAAGTACACGCCCCGATCGTCGACTTCGACCAGCGGCGTGACCAGGTCGGTGACGGTCGGTAGGTCCTCGCTCACGAATCAGGCTGGCGTGTCGGCCAGCTCGCGGCCGATGCGCAGCAACTGGCCGGTCGCGCTGCCGACTGCGAACTCCGTCTGCTTGGCCGCGAGGAAGTACCGATGGACCGGGTGGTCGAGGTCGATCCCGACGCCACCATGCACGTGAACGGTGGTGTGCGCCACGCGATGTCCGGCGTCCGCAGCCCAGAACGCGGCCGTGTTGACATCGACGTCTGCCGGCAGATCCTCGGACAGCCGCCATGCCGCCTGCGTGAGTGTCAGCCGCAGCGCCTTGACGTCGATGTAGCCGTCGGCCAGTCGCGACGAGACAGCCTGGAAGCTGCCGATGGGCCGATCGAACTGCTCGCGTTCGCGCGCATACTCCGACGTTAGCTCCAGCGCCCGCTCGAGCACACCGAGCTGATACGCGCTGCGGCCCAAGGCGCCGTGGGTAGTAAGCCAGCCGGCCACTGCGTCTCCCTGGTCTCCACCTATGACCCGCGCGGCATCGACACCCTGCAGCTCCAGATGCCCGACGCTTCCGTGCCCGGTCGTGTCGAGTGCGCTTACCGTGACCCCCGCGTCATCCTTGGCGATCAGGAAAACCTTCGTCCCCGAATCGGTTTCGGTTGGAACGAGGAAAGCGTCGGCGACCGGTCCGTAACTGACCTGAGTTCGCGAGCCGGTGAGCTTGAAGCCGTCGCCGTTTGCGGTTGCTTGTACCGGGCCCTCGCCCATCTCGCCGTCGAGCGCCACGGCGAGGATCTTCTCGCCGTTGATCGCGGGCGCCGCCCACTCTTGTTGCAGCGACTCAGAGCCGAACTTCGCCAGCGCGCCCGCGCCGAGCACAACCGACTCCAGGTACGGCACCGCGGCGAGCTGGCGACCCAGCGCCACCAGCACCGCGACCTGCTCGAGCACTCCGAAACCGCCGCCTCCCAAGGATTCCGGTGCGGCGGTGGAAAGGATGTCGGCCTCGATCAACTTGCCCCACAGGTCGCGGTCGAAGCGTTGCTCGAGCCCGTCGAGCTCGCGCTGGTGCTCGGGGGTGCAGACCGACTCGGTGATGGTGCGGGCCAGGCCGCCCAGATCGTCGAAGGCCTCTGGTGTCTTGAAATCCATGATGTTCCTTACCGATTGACCCTGGGCAGGCCGAGCGCGACCATTCCGATGATGTCGCGCTGAATTTCGTTGGTACCGCCGCCGAACGTCAAAATGAGGCAAGCGCGGTGCATCCGCTCCACCCGTCCACGCAGCAGCGCGCCTGGCGAGTTCGTCCGGAGCGTGCCCGCCGTGCCCAGTACCTCCATGAGGAGGCGGTAGGCCTCGGTGGCCAGTTCGGTGCCGTAAACCTTGGCGGCCGATGCGTCCGCCGGTGACGGAGCGGCCTCGCTCGATGCCAGCTCCCAGTTGATCAGCTTGAGCACCTCGGCCTTGGCATGCACACGAGCGAGGTTGAGCTGCACCCACTCCGAGTCGATCAGCCGCCTGCCGTGGTCGTCCTTGGTGTTCTGGGCCCACTCGCGAACTCCGTCGAGCGCCGAGAAGATCGGTTGCGCGGAGACCAGAGCGACCCGCTCGTGGTTGAGCTGGTTGGTGACCAGCTTCCAGCCGGCATTCTCCTCGCCGACCAGGCTGGTGGTCGGTACGCGGACGTCCTGGTAGTAGGTGGCACTGGTGTCGATGCCGGCCATGGTGTGCACCGGCGTCCATGAGAATCCCTCGGACGTCGTCGGCACGATCAACATCGAGATGCCACGGTGCTTCTTGGCTTCCGGGTTGGTGCGCACGGCCAGCCACACATAGTCCGCGTACGCGATCAGGCTGGTCCACATCTTCTGGCCGTTGACGACGTAGTCATCTCCGTCGCGAATCGCCGTGGTCCGTAGGGCGGCCAGGTCGGTGCCCGCACCCGGCTCGGAGTACCCGATGGCGAAGTGCAGCTCGCCTGCGGCGATCTTGGGCAGGAAGAACTTCTTCTGCTCCTCGGTGCCGAACGCCATGATCGTCGGCGCCACGCTGTTGATGGTCAGGAACGGCACAGGCACGTTGGCGATGGAGGCCTCGTCGTTGAAGATGAGCCCATCCATGGGTGGCCGCTCTTGGCCGCCGAACTCCTTTGGCCACGACAGTGTCAGCCAGCCGTCCTTGCCCATCTGCGCGACGGTCTCGCGGTATACGTTGCCCCGCCCCATCTCACCGTCGTTCGAGGCGAGCGCCTCGGCGCGCTCGGGGGTCATGAGTTTGGTGAAGTAAGACCGCAGCTCGCGGCGCAACTCCTCCTGCTCCGGGGTGTAGCCGATCCGCATCGCCTCGTCCTCACTTGGGTTAAAAGGGACCCGTGGTCTGACCCTTCTTCACACCCGGTTGTAACACGTTCTAGTCTTGGGGTCCAGGCCGGTGTCACACTGGTGCCCACTTGGCGGGTCGTATTCTCAAGGCTGAATACGGGCGAGGAGGTTTGTTGATGCGAGTTGAAGTAGACCGTGACCGCTGTGAGGGCAACGCCGTGTGCGTGGGAATTGCCCCCGACCTGTTCGATCTCGACGACGAGGATTACGCCGTTGTCAAGGCCGACCCGGTGCCCCCCGACCAGGAGGACCTGGCGGAGCAGTCGATTGCCGAATGCCCGCGAGCTGCCCTGATCCGCAGAGACTAGAGGTATTCATAAATTGACTCCGAACATAGAGGGATCAGCCGCGACTGACCTCTCAGGTCTTGTCGCGGTCGTAACCGGTGCGGCCGCGGGGCTGGGTCGCGCTGAGGCCATCGGGCTTGCGCGCGCCGGCGCGACGGTCGTGGTCAACGACATCGCAGCCGCACTCGACAAGTCCGACGTCATCGACGAGATCACGACCGCTGGTTCCAAGGCCGTCGCCGTCGCCGGCGACATCGGCCAGCGGTCCACCGCCGACGAGCTGGTGGAAACGGCCGACGGTCTCGGGGGATTGAGCATCGTCGTCAACAATGCCGGGATCACCCGCGACCGCATGTTGTTCAACATGTCCGACGAAGACTGGGATGCAGTCATGTCGGTGCACCTGCGCGGCCACTTCCTGCTGACCCGCAACGCCGCCACCTATTGGCGGGCGAAGGCCAAGGACGTGGGGGGCACGGTCTACGGCCGCATCATCAACACCTCCTCGGAGGCCGGCCTGGTCGGGCCGCCGGGGCAGGCCAACTACGGCGCGGCCAAATCCGGGATCACCGCGCTGACGCTGTCCGCCGCGCGGGTGCTCGAGCGCTATGGGGTGCGGGCCAACGCCATCGCCCCACGGGCCCGTACCGCGATGACCGCCGACGTATTCGACGAGCCCGATCTGGCCGAGGGTCAGATCGACCCGCTTTCGCCCGAGCACGTCGTCAACCTGGTGCGGTTCCTTGCCTCTCCCGCCTCGGAAGGCGTCAACGGACAGCTGTTCATCGTTTATGGTCCGACGGTGACCCTCGTTGCAGCGCCGACGGCCGAACAACATTTCAGTGCGGAATCCGACGCGTGGGAGCCGTCGAAGCTCTCGGAAACGCTGCAGAATTACTTTGCTGACCGTGATCCCGAACGGAGTTTCTCGGCGACTGCTCTCATGAGTCAAGGAGAATGACGTTCTTGTTCGTCAAACTCCTGTGAGGACTAGAACACGTTATAGGATGATCTGAGTCACACTGGCGTTGACCTGCGAAAATATTACAATTTGGTTCAGTTCTACCGTTCTTTGACACTGCGAACTTGTTCTAGTTAGTATGATCCGGCTCACTAAGAGCAACGCTTAACGATGGGGTGGGAGAACCGCCGCGGCAAGCAGTCTTGAACTCTTCGCCACGGCATACGTTCCGCACACGCCGCGCCGAGAACGGAGCCGAGGTTGATCGAACAGCTTGCGGCACCGGCTAGGGCCGTGGGCGGGTTCGTCGAAATGTCCTTGGACACATTCGTCAAGATCTTCCGGCGCCCCTTTCAGTTTCGGGAGTTCCTCGAGCAGACCTGGATGATCGCGCGGGTCTCGCTGATTCCGACGCTGTTGGTCGCTATCCCGTTCACCGTGCTGGTGGCGTTCACCCTCAACATCCTCCTTCGCGAGATCGGCGCCGCCGACCTGTCGGGCGCGGGCACCGCGTTCGGCACCATCACGCAGCTCGGCCCCGTCGTCACTGTGCTCGTGGTGGCGGGCGCTGGAGCCACCGCGATCTGCGCGGACCTCGGCGCTCGCACCATCCGCGAGGAGATCGACGCGATGCGGGTGCTCGGCATCGACCCGATCCAGCGTCTGGTCGTGCCAAGGGTGCTGGCGTCGACGTTCGTGGCGCTGTTGCTCAACGGACTGGTCTGCCTGATCGGATTGTCCGGCGGCTACGTCTTCTCCGTCTTCTTGCAGGGGGTCAACCCCGGGGCTTTCATCAACGGCCTGACGATTCTGACCGGCCTTGGCGAGCTGGTGCTTGCCTTCTTCAAGGCGATGTTGTTCGGGGTGGTCGCAGGTCTTGTCGGCTGCTACCGCGGCCTGACTGTGCAGGGCGGACCGAAGGGCGTTGGGACAGCGGTCAACGAAACCGTGGTCTACGCGTTCATCTGCCTGTTCGTGATCAACGTGATCTTGACGGCCGTCGGCGTCCGGGTGCTGGTGCGATGAGCTACGACGTAACACTTCGCTTCCGCCGGTTCTTCCGCGGCGTGCCGAGGGCAGTCGACACCATCGGCGAGCAGGCGTTGTTCTACGGCGAGACCATCCGCTACATCCCCAACGCGCTCACCAAGTACCGCAAAGAAACCATCCGCAATATCGCCGAAATGACCATGGGCACAGGCGCTTTGGTGATGATCGGTGGCACCGTTGGCGTCGCCGCATTCCTCACCCTTGCGTCCGGCGGCGTCATCGCCGTGCAGGGCTACTCATCGCTTGGCAACATCGGTATCGAAGCGCTGACCGGCTTCCTTTCGGCGTTCCTCAACGTGCGCATCGTCGCGCCGGTGATCGCAGGCATCGCACTGGCGGCCACCATCGGCGCGGGCACCACGGCGCAACTCGGGGCGATGCGGGTCGCCGAGGAGATCGACGCCGTCGAATCGATGGCCGTGCACTCGGTTTCGTACCTGGTCTCCACCCGACTGATGGCGGGGATGGTCGCGATCATTCCGCTGTACTCGCTGTCCGTGCTGGCGGCCTTCTTCGCCGCGCGGTTCACCACGGTCTTCATCAACGGGCAGTCCGCGGGCCTCTACGACCACTACTTCAACACCTTCCTTGTGCCAACGGACTTGTTGTGGTCGTTCCTGCAGGCGATCGTGATGGCGATCGCGGTGATGCTGGTCCATACCTACTACGGCTACAACGCTTCCGGTGGTCCTGTCGGCGTCGGCATCGCGGTGGGCCAGGCAGTGCGCACCTCGTTGATCGTCGTCGTCACCATCACTTTGTTCATCTCACTCGCCGTCTACGGCGCGTCCGGCAACTTCAACCTGTCCGGGTAGGCGGACGACGATGCCGGACATTGAACCCAAGCGCAGCCACGTCAGGATCGCCGCGGCGATCCTGGCCGCGATCCTGGTGGCCGCCACCGTGTTCACCTACCTGTCCTACACGGCCGCGTTCACACCGACCGACACCGTTACGGTGACGTCCCCGCGGGCAGGCCTGGTCATGGAGAGCGACGCCAAGGTCAAGTACCGCGGCATCCAGATCGGCGAAGTGAAATCCATTGATTACGAGGGGGATCAGGCCAAGCTCACCCTGGACATCGACAGCAATCAGCTGAACTACATTCCCGCCAACGCGATCGTGCATATCGGTGGGACAACGATTTTCGGCGCCAAGTCGGTCGAATTCCTTCAGCCGGAAAATCCCGTTGGCATGTCATTGAAGCCGGGCGCGCACGTGCAGGCGTCGGCGGTGCAGCTGGAAGTCAACACACTGTTTCAGACTCTTACTGACGTGCTGCACAAGGTCGATCCGATCAACCTGAACGCGACGCTGTCGGCACTCGCGGAGGGCTTGCGCGGCAACGGCGACGATGCCGGCGCCACTCTCGCCGGGCTGAATTACTATCTGCAGCAGCTGAATCCGAAGCTGCCCACGTTGCAGGAGGACTTCAAGAAGACGGCCGCGGTGGCCAACATCTACGGGGACGCGGGTCCCGACCTCGCTCGGATCGTCGACAACGCGCCGACGATCAGCAACACGATCGTCGACCAGCAGGACAACCTGAACGCCACTCTGCTGGCCGCGACCGGCCTTGCCAACAACGGCACCGCGACACTGGAACCCGCGGCGGAGAACTACATCGCCGCCATTCAGCGGCTGCGAGCACCGCTGAAGGTTGCCGCCGACTACTCGCCCGAGTTCGGCTGCGTCCTGAAGGGCGTTTCCCTCGCAATTGACCGATTCGGCCCGATCATCGGCGGCACCAAGCCCGGCCTGTTCGTCGCCTCGAACTTCATTCCCGGGGTGCCTGCATACACGTATCCGGAGAGCTTGCCGATCGTGAACGCGACCGGCGGACCGAACTGCCGCGGCCTGCCTGACGTTCCGAGCAAGCAGTACGGCGGGTCGTGGTATCACACACCGTTCCTGGTGACCGATAACGCGTACGTTCCTTTCCAGCCGAACACCGAATTGCAGTTCGACGCACCGTCGACGCTGCAGTTCCTGTTCAATGGCGCATTCGCGGAGAGGGACGATTTCTAATGACGAGCGCTTGCGCGAGGAATCGACGCTCATGAAGAAGGATCGGACCCTGCTGAAGGTCGGCGCCTTCACTGTCGCCATGCTGTTGGTGGCGGCCTTCCTGATCGTGGTGTTCGGCCAGTTCCGATTCGGGTCGGCCAGCTCCTATCACGCCACGTTCACCGACGCCTCGCGCCTCAAGGCCGGCCAAGACGTCCGGATCTCGGGTGTGCCGGTGGGAACGGTCAACAAGATCAAGCTGAACCCGGACAACACCGTCGACGTCGCGTTCGACGTCAACAAGCGGTACCAGCTCTACACGTCGACAAGGGCAGTCGTCCGGTACGAGAACCTGGTCGGCGACCGCTATCTCGAAATCACCTCCGGGCCAGGAGAATTGCGCAAGCTCCCAACGGGTGCGACCATCCCGAAGCAGAACACCCAGCCTGCGCTGGATCTCGATGCGCTGCTCGGCGGCCTGCGGCCGGTGCTCAAGGGACTTGACGGAGCCAAGATCAATGAGGTGAGCAACGCGGTCATGGAATTGCTGCAGGGCCAGGGCGGTGCGCTGTCGACTCTGTTGTCCACCACCGGCGCCTTCACCCAGAACCTCGCCGCCCGAGACCAACTCATCGGAGACGTCATCAACAACCTCAACACCGTGCTTGGCACGGTTGATGAGAAGGGCACACAGTTCGACGCCAGCGTGGATCAACTGCAGAAGCTACTCACCGGGCTGGCGGAAGGCCGCGATCCGATCGCGGGCGCCATCGGCCCGCTGGCGACGGCCGAGAACGACCTCACCGACATGTTGCAGCAGTCGCGACGTCCGCTTCAAGCGGTGATCGAGAACACCCGCCCGCTCGCACAACGTCTCGATGAGCGCAAGGCGGATGTGAACAAGACCCTCGAACCGCTCGCCGAGAACTACCTGCGGCTCAACGCACTTGGGGCATACGGTGCGTTCTTCAACATCTACTTCTGTTCGGTACGGATAAAGATCAACGGCCCTGCCGGTAGCGACATCCTGATCCCGTTCGGCGGCCCGCCGGATCCATCGAAGGGGAGGTGTTCGGAGAATGGCTAGGCCTGGTAGTTCGAATCCCCTGCGCACCGGGATCTTCGGAATCGCGCTGGTGGCATGCCTGGTGCTCGTGTCGTTCGGCTACTCCACTCTGCCGTTCATGCCGCAGGGCAAGCCGTACGAGGCGTATTTCACGGATGCGGGTGGCATTTCGCCGGGCAACGACGTCAATGTCTCGGGCATCAGGGTAGGAAAGGTCACCGATATCGCGTTGGCCGGCGACACCGCCAAGGTGACCTTCACCGTCGACCGCGACGTCAAGGTGGGTGACCAGTCGTTGGTCGCGATCAAGACCGACACCGTGCTTGGCGAGAAGTCGCTGGCCATCACGCCGAAGGGCGGCGGCACGTCGACGGTTATCCCGTTGGGCCGCACGACAACTCCGTACACGCTGAACACTGCGCTGCAGGACCTCGGCCAGAACGCGAACCAACTGGACAAGCCGAAATTCGAGCAGGCCCTGCAGACGCTTACCGACACGCTTCGCGACGCCACCCCACAGCTGCGTGGTGCGCTCGACGGCGTTGCAAACTTGTCGCGCAGCCTGAACAAGCGTGATCAGGCGCTCGAACAGCTTCTCGCACATGCCAAGAACGTCACGGACACACTGGCCAAGCGTGCCGGTCAGGTCAACCAGCTCATCGTCGACGGCAATCAGCTGTTCGCCGCACTCGATGAACGCCGCCAGGCCCTGAGTAACCTGATCGCGGGCATTGACGATGTGTCACGACAATTGTCGGGCTTCGTGTCGGACAACCGGCGCGAGTTCAAGCCGGCGCTGGACAAGCTGAACGCGGTGATGGACAACCTGCTCCAGCGTCGTGAACACATCAGCGAAGCCCTGCGCAGGCTTCCGCCGTATGCCACGGCCCTGGCCGAGGTGGTCGGCAACGGTCCCGGCTTCAACATCAACCTGTACGGTTTGCCGCCCGCAAACCTTTCCGAGGTGCTCCTCGACACCTACTTCCAGCCCGGCAAGCTGCCAGCCAGCCTGGCCGACTACCTGCGCGGATACATCTCCGAGCGGCTGCTCGTTAGGCCGAAGTCGCCATGACCCACGCGGATACGTCAATCGCACGCAGCCGCTGGCTGCGCCTCGCCGTTGCTGCACTGTTGGTGGCCACGCTGGCCGCAGGCGCCTATCTGGTGTGGCCGTCTCGCGTCGGTAACAAAGTGGTCGCCTACTTCACGACGACGGTCGGGCTCTACCCCGGCGACGACGTGCGGGTGGTCGGCGTGCCGGTTGGCAGGATCGACTCGATCGAACCGCGTGCCACTGACGTCAAGGTCACCATGACGGTGCACGACGGCGTGAAATTGCCTGCCGACGCCAAGGCGCTGATCATCGCGCCAAACCTGGTGTCCGCCCGGTTTGTTCAGCTCACCCCGGCGTACACAGGCGGGGCGGTGATGGCCGACGGTGCCCAGATCGGTCTGGACCGGACCGCTGTGCCGGTGGAGTGGGACGAGGTCAAGGAACAGCTGACGCAACTGAGTGCACAACTCGGGCCGCATCCGGGTTCCGTCCAGGGCCCGCTCGCCGCGTTCGTGGACCAGGCCGCCGACACGTTCGACGGTAACGGCGACTCGTTCCGCAACGCGCTGCGTGAGTTGTCGCAGACGGCAGGGCGGTTGGGTGATTCGCGAACCGACCTGTTCGGCACCCTGAAGAACCTGCAGGTGCTCGTCGATGCGTTGTCCAACAGCAACGAGCAGATCGTCCAGTTCACCAGCCATGTCGCCTCGGTGTCGCAGGTGCTGGCCGACAGCTCCACGGACCTCGACACCACGCTCGGCACCCTCAACCAGGCGCTCGGCGACGTCAAAGGGTTCTTGAACCAGAACAACAAGGCCTTGATCGACCAGGTCGGCAAGCTGGCGGACTTCACCCAGATCCTGACCGACCACAGCGACGACATCGAACAGATTCTGCACATCACCCCGAACGGATTGGCCAACTTCTACAACATCTACAGCCCCGCCCAGGGCTCGGTTGGCGGTCTGCTGTCTCTGCCGAACTTTGCAAACCCGGTGCAGTTCATCTGCGGTGGCGCCTTCGAAATCGGCGGTACTCCAGACGAATACAAGCGTACCGAGATCTGTCGTCAGCGGATGGCTCCAGTGCTGAAGCGCATCACGATGAACTACCCGCCTGTGCTCTTTCACCCGATCAACAGCATTCAGGCGTACAAGGGCCAAATCATCTACGACACCCCGGAAACTGAAGCAAAGGCGCAGACGCCGGTGCCGTATTTGCAGTGGGAGTCGCCGCCAGGCGTGGCGCCTCCGGCTATACCTCCCGATGCGAACCTGACTGACCTCTTGCTCCCGCCTGCGCCCGAATCCGCACCGGGGCAGCCGGCTGCCGCGGCGTCGACGTCGCATGCGGGCGGCCCCGAGGCGGCCCCGCCCCCAGCTGCTCCGCTGCCTGCTGCACCGCTGCCCGCTGAGCCGTTGCCCGCCGACGGAGGGGGTGGCTGATGCGCAAGATCTTGGCTGTTTCGACGAGCGCCATGCTGCTCTCCGGCTGCTCGTTCGGCGGGCTGAACTCGCTCGACATGCCTGGCACGGCCGGGCACGGTAAAGGGTCCTACACGATCACCGTCCAGCTGCCCGACGTGGCCACCCTGCCGCAGAACTCGCCGGTGATGATCGACGACGTCACCGTCGGCAGCGTGTCCGGCCTCGATGCCGTGCAGCGTCCCGACGGCACGTTCTTCGCGTCAGTGCAGCTCTCGCTGGACCCCAGCGTCAAGCTGCCTGCCAACGCCACCGCGAAGGTCGCGCAGACCTCGTTGCTGGGCTCGCAGCACATCGAGCTCTCCGCACCCGTCTCAGAACCGGCCGTCGGGAAGCTGGCCGAGGGTTCCGAGATCCCGATGGACCGCACCGGCCGCTATCCCACCACCGAGGAAGTGCTTTCGTCGCTCGGCGTCGTGGTGAACAAGGGCAATCTCGGTGCGCTGCAAGACATCACGGACGAGACCTACAAGGCTGTGGCGGGTCGCGCGGGAAGCTTTACCGATCTCCTGCCCCGCCTCGCCGAGCTGACCAGCTCCCTGGACCGCCAGACCGACGACATCATCTCGGCCGCAGACGGGCTCAACCGCTTCGCCGGCATCCTCGCCCGTAGCAAGGACAGCCTTGGCCGCACGTTGGACACCCTGCCCGCCGCGCTGAAGGTGCTGAACGATAACCGCGCCAACATCGTTGACGCGTTCGGCGCGTTGCGCAGCTTCGCCACGGTCGGCGCGAACATCTTGGAGAAGACGAAGGACGACTTCGCCGCCGACTTCAAGGACCTTTATCCGTTCATCAAGGCCCTCAACGACAATGCCGACACCTTCATCAAGGACTTGGAGTTCTTGCCGACATTCCCGTTCCACTACAAGTACCTGCGAAACGCGGTGCGGGGCGACTATATGAATGTGTTCGTCACGTTCGACCTGACCCTCCGGCGCGTCGGCGAGACCGTGTTCACCACGTCGCTGGGCCTCGACCCGAATATGAAGCGCCTCAGTGAGGTCGTGAACCCACCCGACTTCCTCACCGGTGCGATGTCGAACCTGTCCGGTCAAGCCGCGGATCCGTTCAAGATTCCGCCGGGGACGGCCACCCAGCACGAGGGGGCGGCGCCGTAATGCTGGACCGGCTGACCCGAATTCAATTGACGATCTTCGCGATCGTCACGGTACTGACCGTCGGTGCCATCTCGATCTTCTATCTGCACCTGCCCGCTGTGGTCGGGATCGGCGCTTACAACGTGAGCGCGAATTTCGTTGCGGGCGGCGGTCTTTATAAGAACGCAAACGTCACCTACCGTGGCGTGACCGTCGGTCGGGTGGAGTCCCTAGGACTGACGAACGACGGCGTCGTCGCGCACATGAGGATCAACAGCGGCACGCCGGTGCCGCAGAACGTCGTCGCGACGGTGAAGAGCGTCTCGGCGGTAGGCGAGCAGTACGTCGATCTGGTGCCGCCGGATGAACCGGCCAAGGGCAACCTGCGTGACGGGTCGAACATCGACCAGGCACACACCCGGATCGGGCAGGACATCGCCGGTCTGCTGAACGAGGCCGACGCGCTGGTGAACAGCATCGGCAACACCCGCATACAGGATCTGCTGCGCGAGACGTTCAAGGCGTTCAACGGATCCGGACCGGAACTCGCGAGGCTGATCCAGTCGTCGCGCCTGCTCGTCGACGAGGCGAACGCCAACTACGGGCAGGTGACCCAACTGATCGATCAGGTCGGTCCCTTCCTTGACGCGCAAATTCGAAGCGGAGATGACATCAAGCAGCTGGCCGACGGGCTGGCGCGGTTCACCGGTGAGGTCGCGAACGCCGATCCGCAGGTGCGGTCGGTGTTGCAGACGGTGCCGGGGGCGGCCGCAGAGGCCAACGAGACGTTCGCGGGGATCCGCCCGACGTTCCCTGTGCTGGCCGCCAACCTCGCCAACTTCGGTCGGATAGGGGTGATCTACCGCAAGTCGATCGAGCAGGCGCTGGTGATCTTCCCCGCGCTCATCGCCGCCCTGTCCACTGTGGCAGGTGGTGTGCCCTCCGACGAGGGCGGCAAGCTGGACTTCAAGATCGACCTCAACGATCCGCCGCCCTGCTTGACGGGTTTCCTTCCCCCGACGATGGCCCGTTCACCCGCCGACACCACGCTGCGCGAACTGCCCACCGATATGTACTGCAAGGTGGCGCAGAACGATCCGTCCGTGGTGCGCGGTGCCCGTAACTATCCGTGCATGGAGTTCCCTGGCAAGCGGGCACCGACGATTCAGCTCTGCCGCGACCCGAATGGGTACGTGCCGGTCGGTTCGAACCCCTGGCGTGGTCCGCCCATGCCAATCGGGACGCCGATGGACGAACGGCAAGATAACCACTACGAGCCGCCCGGGCGAAGTATCCTGCCGCCCAACAAGTTCCCGTACATACCGCCGCAGGTAGATCCGGATCCGGGGCCGCCGGTGGTGCAGTTGCCGCCCGGCGTTCCGCCAGGGCCTGGACCTGCGCCGCACGCGCCGTTCCCGCTGCCATTTCCGCCGAACGACAATGGGCCTCCGCCGCCGTGGCCGTACTACGCGCCGCCTGATCAGCAGGTGCCGCCGTACGGCAGGCCTGCGCCCGACGGACCCGCGCCCGCACCGCCGCCTGCGCCTGCACCGCCGCTTCCCGCGGAAGCGCCGCCGCTGGCCAGCGGCCCCGCGACGGCCACGTACGATCAGAACGGCAAGTTCGTCGACCCAGCCGGCGGAACCGGCGTATTCGCGCCCGGTGCCGACAAACTGGCTCCCGCGGAGAACTGGGTCGATCTGATGTTGGCTCCAAGGCAGGCGTAATGGCAGAAGATAAGGTTTCGACGGCCACCGAGGCGTCGAAGCCGACCCGTCGGCGCGCGTCACGGGCCGCGGGTCCGGCCGCAGGTGACGCCGCGACCGTGTCCACGGGTGTGAGTGTCGAGGCGCCCAAGGCCGTCAAGGTGAAGATGTCGCGTCCAGGGCCGCCGCCGCGCAGGCAAGCCCACCGCAAGCTGGTCGCAATCATCTCCTTGGCCACCGCATTCGTCGCGGCGGCCGCGATGGCGGGAGTGATTGTGCTGATGTTCGACCAGAAGCGGACCGGCGAGACGGGTGAAGCGCGTGACCAGGCCTTCGCAGACACCGCGTCGCAGACCGTGGTGAACATGTTCAGTTACACGCAGAACAACATTGACGACAGCGTGAACCGGTTCGTCAACGGCACCAGCGGGCCGCTGCGCGACATGATGAGCCAGGGGAACAACGTCGAGAACCTGAAGGCGCTTTTCCGCGACACGAACGCCAGCTCCGAGGCCGTCATCAACGGTGTCGCGCTTGAGAAGATCGACGAGACCGCCAAGAACGCCGCCGTGCTGGTCTCGGTGCGTGTCACCGTCAGCGACATGCAGGGTGTCAACAAACCGTCTCAGCCTTACCGGCTACGGGTGATCGTGCACGAGGACGACAACGGTCACATGTCCGCCTACGACCTCAAGTACCCTGACGGTGGCAACTGATGCGCGGTTGGGTTGCGAGACTGGTGGCTTCGCTCACGGTGCTGTTGGCCGCTACGTTCGTCGCGTTGGCCGGTGTCGGCGGGTGGCTGTACTGGAACCGGGTCGAGTTCCGCGGTGAACAGACCACCCGGGCCGAGGTCGCGCCGTTGGCGGCCAAGCAGATTCCGCAGGTGTTCGGCTACGACTACCAGACCGTCGAGCGCAGCCTCAACGACGTTTACCCGCTGCTGACACCCGACTATCGGCAGGAGTTCGAGGACCGCGCGAACAAGGACATCATCCCTCAGGCGCGGGAGCGACAGGTGGTCAGTCAGGCCAACGTCGTCGGCGTGGGAGTACTGAGCGCGCAACGGAATTCGGCGTCGGTGATGGTGTACATGAACCGGACGGTCACCGACAAGTCCAAGACGCCGGTCTATGACGGCAGTCGCCTGCGCGTCGACTATCAGAAGATCGACGGCAAGTGGCTGATCAAATACATCACCCCGATTTAGGGGCGTCGCTTCTCGTCGAGGCCAGCGCATCGAGGAATGATCGCGCCCAGCGGTCGACGTCGTGCGCGAGAACCTGCCTGCGCAGCGCGCGCATCCGTCGCCGCCCCTCTTCCTGCGTCTGATTCAACGCGGCCTCGATCGAGTCCTTGACACCCTCGAGGTGATGCGGGTTCGTGAGGTACGCCTGGCGGAGTTCTGCTGCAGCGCCAGTGAATTCGCTGAGCACAAGTGCGCCGCCGAGGTCGCTGCGGCAGGCCACATACTCCTTGGCCACCAAATTCATCCCGTCACGCAGCGGGGTGACCAGCATGACGTCGGCCGCCACGTAGAACGCGATCAACTCGTCGCGCGGCACCGCCCGGTGTAGATAGTGCACGACCGGGTGCCCGACCTCGCCGTATTCGCCGTTGATATGGCCGACTTGGCCTTCGATGTCTTCCCGCATCTCCTTGTAGCTTTCGACGCGCTCGCGGCTTGGCGTCGCCAGCTGCACCAGAACGGTGTCGTCGCGCTTGACCCTGTGCTCTGCGAGCAGCTCCGAAAACGCGTGCAGCCGAACGTCAATGCCCTTTGTGTAGTCGAGCCGGTCGACGCCGAGCAGGATCTTGCGTGGGTTGCCGAGCTCGCTACGGATCTCGCGTGCCCGCTGTCGAATGGCGCGAGTGCGGGCCTGCTGGTCCAGCGCGGTCGAGTCGATGGAGATCGGGAAGGCGCCAACTTTGACGGTGCGGAAGCCGACGTCGACTTCACCGAAGCGGGAACGCACGCCGACCGTCGCGCGGGAGGCGTTCGCACCGACGAGACGCCGGGCCAGAATCATGAAATTCTGTGCGCCCCCTGGCAAGTGGAACCCCACCAGATCGGCGCCGAGCAGGCCTTCGGTGATCTCGGTCCGCCATGGCATCTGCATGAACAGCTCCACTGGCGGGAACGGAATATGCAGAAAGAAGCCGATGGTCAGATCGGGACGGAGCATCCGCAGCATCTTCGGGACCAGTTGCAGCTGATAGTCCTGCACCCACACCGTCGCGCCCTGCGCCGCCGCTTTCGCGGTGGCCTCGGCGAAGCGCCGGTTGACGTCGACGTAGGCGTCCCACCACTCGCGGTGGTAGATCGGCTTGACGATGACATCGTGGTACAGCGGCCACAGCGTCGCGTTCGAGAAGCCCTCGTAATAGTTCTCGATGTCATCGGCGGACAACCGCACCGGACACAGGTGCATGTCGTCTTGCTCGAGCGGTTCCTCGTCGGCATCGGCGATGCCGGGCCAGCCGATCCACGCGCCCCGCCGACGGCGCAGCAAGGGCTCAAGGGCGGTGACTAGACCGCCTGG
Source organism: Mycolicibacterium moriokaense (assembly GCF_003201655.1). Lineage (GTDB taxonomy): Bacteria > Actinomycetota > Actinomycetes > Mycobacteriales > Mycobacteriaceae > Mycobacterium > Mycobacterium moriokaense_A. Next base: position 59,786 of record NZ_QJJU01000010.1, on the reverse strand, counting down.
GCTTCGTTTCCACTCTGTGCTGCCGTCTGGCAGCCGCTCCATGTCGACCGGCAGCCGGTTGGCCACCACGACGAAGTCAGAATCCCCGGAGCCGCCCTTCCGGCCGCCCCGAGCCACTTACGCCTCGAGTTTCGAGGGCGCAATGCCGAGCATCGAGAGGAAGACCCGGCATTCGTCGGCGTCGGTTGCGTATGCGGCGACTACCCGCCTGGCCTGGCGGGCGGTGTGGTCGGCGAGTGGTTCTACGTCGCCGAGTTCGGCGGGATCAGATTTCGTGGCCATATGACAACTCTAGGCGACCGGGCGGTCCGCGAGGTCGCCGCAGCCCGCTAGGGGCTGGAACTGATGGTCGAACGCGGTACCGGCTGGGGCCCCAGGTCCTCCGATTCTTCGGAAAGGCCGATGCACTGGCCGGAGTTGTGACCTGTGCAGGGCACTCCGTCGACCGCAGGGAGATCCGGGTTGCCGGGGATGGTGCTGAACGACGAGTTCGGGACGGTGTGGGGCACGCAAACCTCTGTGAACTGGTCTTCTTCCTCGCCGCCAGGGCATGCCAACACCGAGGAGTTAGGACCTGCGAAGACGGCGATCGCCGGGGCGACAGCAACCGCGACTGCAAATCCGCCGGCGAGGATCAGTCGTTTTGAAAGCTCAAGGGTCGCCATCGTTACGCTTTCTGTTGTTATTGACCAGGTCGTCGAGAAGATTCCATGGAAGCTGGCAGAAACCTGCATATGTTCCACGAGTTACCTGGGAAAGCGGACCTTGAGCTTGCGGATCGGCCCCTGCTATGGGCTGGAGCTGATGGTCGAGCGCGGCACCGGCTGAGGGCCCATGTCCTCATCGTTCTCGGCCAGGCCGATGCACGCGCCAGAATCGTGTCCGGTGCAGGGAACGCCGTTGATCTCAGGGATGTCGGGGTTGGCCGCGGTAGTGGTAAATCCTTGCGGCGAATTCGGCACCATGAACGGCGTGCACACCGTGGTGAACTGGTCCTCCTCCTCACCGGCGGCGCATGCGGCAAGGGGGGCGGAATGCATTGGATGCGCGACGATTGCGACGGCCGGAGTGATGGCGATCGCGAGCGCGAAACCGCTGGCAAGGACCAAGCGGCGGGCTGTGATAGAGGGAGTCGTCATTCGCAGGATTCTACGACGCTGGGAGCCGTCTGCAGAGATTCGCTGAGTTCGCTGCGGAATGTGTCTGCGGCGCAGACGAAAAGCTGGGGCACATTGCTGCGCCCCAGCTTCGTTTCGGCTAGCGGCCTACGGGCTCGAACTGACCGTGGAGTGGGGGACGGGCGTTGGCCCTTGAGCTTGCTCCTCTTCGGACAGTCCGATGCACTGGCCGGAATTGGCTCCGGTGCACGGAATGTTGTCAACCTCCGGCAGTCCGCCGGGCGAGGTCTGGCCAGCCACAGGCGAATTCGGCACCAGATCGGGCGTGCATTCACCGGTGAAGGTGTCCTCGGATTCACCGCCGGGGCACGCCGCGATCGTCGGCGCCGAGCTGACAGGTCCGGCGAAGACCGCAACGGCAGGGGCGACCGCAACAGCGACCGCAAATCCGCCGGCAAGGATCAGTGGTCGTGCTGGAAGCATCATGGTCGCCATCGTCACGCGTTCAGTAGTTGTTGATCGCTCGCGGGATTCGAATTGTCGCTGCCCGCCAAGCCATCTGCTGGCGGGAAACATTACGCCGACTACCTGGAAAATGCCGCGCCATCGTCAATAAAAATGGTGCAGGCGTCCCATTTCTGCAAGGTTTTTGTGGGGTGACTGTGGCACCCCGTCAACGGCGGTTGCTGTGGCACCGTAATGTGCAGTCCATCCGTAGTTTCCAAGCGAACGAGGTGGTCCGCTGTGGCAAGCCCTGATCTGACAAGCGCGGAACCGGTCGGAGGCGATGCGCCCCAACAGGTGACGTACGAGACTCTCGACGAGGGGCGTATCGCGCGGATCTGGCTCAACCGGCCGGAGGCCCAGAACGCCCAGTCGCGAACGTTGTTGGTGAAGCTGGACGAGGCGTTCGGCCACGCCGAGGCCGACGATGCGGTGCGGGTGGTGATCCTGGCTGCCCGCGGTAAGAACTTCTCCGCCGGACACGATCTGGGCTCGGAAGAAGCACTGGCGGAACGCAAACCGGGCCCTGGGCAGCACCCGACCTTTTCGATCAACGGCGCGACACGGCAGGCCGTCGCGGAGAAGACCTACCTGCAAGAGTGGCACTACTTCTTCGAGAACACCCGCCGCTGGCGGGATCTGCGCAAGATCACCATCGCGCAGGTGCAGGGCAGTGCGATTTCGGCTGCGCTGATGCTGATCTGGGCGTGTGACCTGATCGTCGCCTCCGACGACGCCAAGTTCAGCGACGTGGTTGCCGTCAGGATGGGTATGCCCGGTGTCGAGTACTACGCGCACCCATGGGAATTCGGTGCCCGAAAGGCCAAAGAGCTTCTGCTGACCGGTGATTCGATCGATGCCGATGAGGCCTACCGACTGGGCATGGTGTCAAAGGTCTTCCCCCGCGCTGATCTCGAGGACAAGACGCTCGAATTCGCCAAGCGCATCGCGGAGCGCCCCACCATGGCGGCGCTGCTGGTGAAGGATTCGGTCAACGCCGCAGCCGACGCGATGGGCTTCACCGAGGCGCTGCGACACGCGTTCCACATCCACGAACTCGGGCACGCCCATTGGGCGGCGGCAAACGAGAACCGGTACCCGGTCGGGTTGCCACCGGATGTTCCGGACTGGCGCACACTTGGAGCGCCCAAGCCTGCACGCCGCGACGAGCCGTGACGTATAACTAGAACCTGTTCTAGTTCTTTCGACGAAGGGGTCGCAGTGCAGCTGTCGTTGGCGGATCGCACGTTCCTGGTCACTGGCGGTGGAAGCGGGATCGGAAAAGGCGTTGCGACCGCTGTGGTCGCGGCTGGCGGCAAAGCGATGCTCGTCGGCCGCAACGCCGACCGGCTCGCAGGAGCGGTGGACGAGATCAAGGCCGCAGGCGGTACCGGCCAGGTGCGATACGAGCCCGCCGATGTCACCAACGAGGAAGAGGTCGCCCGCGCCGTCGAGGCGGCCACCGCGTGGACCGGCAGGCTGCACGGCGTCGTGCACTGCGCAGGCGGCAGCGAGACGATCGGCCCGGTCACACAGATCGACTCCGAAGCGTGGCGGCGGACTGTTGACCTGAATATCAACGGCACGATGTATGTACTGAAGCATTCGGCGCGGGAGATGGTGCGTGGCGGCGGCGGATCGTTCATCGGCATCTCGTCGATCGCGGCGAGCAATACGCATCGGTGGTTCGGTGCGTACGGCGTGTCCAAGGCGGGCATCGACCATCTGATGCAGCTGGCCGCCGACGAGCTCGGCGCGTCATGGGTGCGGGTGAACTGCATACGCCCCGGCCTCATCCGCACCGAACTCGTTGCGCCGGTTCTCGATTCACCCGAGCTGAGTGCAGACTATGCGGCGTGCACACCGCTGCCCCGACCCGGTGAGGTCGAGGACATCGCGAATGCGTCGGTGTTCCTTCTCAGTGACGCTGCGAGCTATATCACCGGCCAGGTGATCAATGTCGACGGTGGGCAGCTGGTTCGCCGTGGCCCCGATTACTCGGCCATGCTCGAGCCGGTTTTCGGCGTCGACGGGCTTCGCGGCGTGGTGGCGAAGTAGCGGTTATCCACAGTTGCGATTTCATCCACAGGCTGGGTGGGTGAGGTCGCGGTTGGTCGGCGCGGCTGATTATTGTCGAAAGTATGTTCGATTCGCTTATCACGGCCACCGGCGGCACTTCTGGTGCCGACGCGGCGGGTGCGTGGGCGCGGGTGGAGAACGCTGCGTGCGCGCGGCGGTTGGCCGCGACCGCGGACACCATGGAGGCGCGGTGGTCGGCGATCGATTCGGCCGAGCGTGACCAGTGGTGTTTTGACAACTGGGATGCGGTGGCCGCCGAGGTGGCCGCGCAACAAAATGTCTCCCAGGGTGTGGCGTCACATCAGTTGATGGTGGCGATGGCACTGCGAGAGCGGCTGACGCGGGTGGCTGAGGTGTTCGCCACCGGTGCGATTTCGTATCGCTTGGTGGCCGCGATCGTGGCGCGCACCCGCCTGGTCCAAGATCCTGAGGCTTGTACCCAACTGGATGCCGCCATCGCGGCCGAGGTTGGGGGGTGGGGTGGGTTGTCGGTGGCCAAGGCCGAGACGGCCATCGATTGGTGGGTGGATCGGTTTGACCCAGGCGCGCTACGGCGCAGCGAGCACGCTTCGCGGGGGCGCCACCTCGACGTGATTCCCGAAGACGACGGCAGTGGGCTGTCCTACATCGAGGGCAAGTTGTACGCGCACGATGCCGCAGCCCTGAACCAACGCGCCGCCGAGCTGGCCCGCGGCGTGTGTGAAAACGATCCGCGGACCATCGATCAGCGCCGCGCCGACGCGATGGGAGCGCTGGCGCGCGGGGCCGATCGGCTGGCCTGCGGATGCGATGACCCCGAATGTACGGCGGCCCAGAACACCGCACCCGGTGCGACGGTGGTGCATGTCATCGCCGAGGAGCGCAGCCTGGCCGATGACACCCCGGTGCAGCTCGACGGCGAACCACCGTCCCGACCCCCGCTGGATAAGCCGTTGCGGGTGATGACGATCACGGAAGCCGCTGAGGCGTTAGCACCTGAGCCTGCCAACGGCCCGGCTCAAACCAACCCGGCCGTGGTGATCGGTGGCGGGATCATGCCCGCACCGCTGGTGGCCGCCAAACTCGCCGCCACGGCAACGATCCGGCCGCTGATTCACCCGGGCGATGCATCGCCGGAGCCGCGGTATCCGCCGTCGCGAAAGTTGGCCGACTTTGTGCGATGCCGCGATCTCACGTGTCGATTCCCGGGCTGTGACGAGCCGGCGTATCGCTGCGACCTTGACCACACCATCCCATATCCGGTGGGGCCAACCTGTGCGTCGAACCTGGCGTGTCTGTGTCGAAAACACCACCTGCTCAAGACATTCTGCGGGTGGTCGGATCGACAGTTGCCTGACGGCACCATCATCTGGACCGCGCCGGGCGGGCAGACCTACACCACCTATCCGGGTAGCCGGCTGCTGTTCCCGACGCTGTGCAAACCCACCGCTCCGGTCGCACCATCGGGCACGACGCTCGAAGCCGCCTCAGGGCTGACGATGCCCCGACGCACACGCACCCGCGAGCAAAACCGTCAACGAAGCATCCAAGCCGAACGCAAACTCAATGACGTCTTCATCGCCGAACGCAACAAGCCCCCACCGTTCTGATCCTCGGCGGCCTATAACCAGCTGTTGCAGTCGTGGAGGTCGATCGTCGACCCCGGCCCCGCGCCGTCCAAGGCCGCCGCATCGGCCGCATCTTGGGTGGGCGCGACTCGCCCTGCCAATGTTTTCCCGTCGCTACTCTCCGCGAGCGACAGACAGCCGAGTCCCGATGTGACGATGTAGCAGTCATTCGTCTTGCCGAGGACGTCGCACCACAAGACGGCTTTGTCTTCCGCCCGTTGTTGAGTCGTGGCGTTGGTAATCATTTCTAATTGTCCTGTCGTCGGAGACGCCGCGAGTGCGCCCCAGCATCCTGGCTTACATTCGAAATCCAAATCGGCTTTGGCCACTGGCGCAGCCACCATCGATCCGGCGCCGAAGAGAGTCAACGCGCAAGACGCCACCGCTCCGGCGAAGATCTTGTTCAGCGTGTGGTTGGCATTCATCGCGTGTTGTTCTACTTCGTGCTTCGCGCGCCGCCTCGATTGGCGTCCTTGTGTCTCAAGTACACGCCGTGCGGGTCGCTACCGATCCCAACATCAGTCCACTGGAAACCCGCTGCCCTACGCCAAACTCAAGCGTTCGGGCGCGGCCCGCCAGCGTCAGCGGCGGACAGCGCGCCGATCGCCGACCAATCCAGATTGGCGCCGCCGTTGGCCAGCAGCGTCAGGAAGCGATCCCGCAAGAGGCTGGCGATCGGCAGCGGCACCTGCAATGCCTCGCCGGCAGCGAGCACGAGCCGGACGTCCTTGGCGCCGAGTTCGGCGGCGAAACCTGCCGGCTCGAATTCCTGGCGAGCAATGAGTCCGCCATACGTCTTGTAAACCGGGGCGCCGAAGAGCGTCGACGTGAGGATCTCGAGGTACTCGTTCTTATCGACGCCGGCCTTGGAGACCAGAGCCATTGCCTCCCCGAGCGACTCGATCACCGAGGCGATAAGAAAGTTGCCGCTGAGCTTGACCAGATTGGCCGCCTTCGGTTCCTCTGACACGACAAACGTCCGCTGGCCTATCGCGTCGAACACCGGCGATATCGCTTGCAGCGTCGCGGCAGCGCCGGCCGCGACCACGAAAAGCTTTGCCGCCGCGGCCGCTTCGGGCCTGCCGAACACCGGTGCCGCGACGAAAAGATGGCCTGCGTCGGCGTGCGCGGCGGTCATCCGCTCTGACAGCGCGACGCTGATCGTGCTCGACGAAACGTGTGTGCCGCCCGGTCGCAGCGATGCGATGATCCCGTCGTCGGCGAACGTGACGGCCTCGACGGCGTCGTCGTTGGCCAACATCGTGACGACGATGTCGCCCTCGCATGCCTCCGCGACCGACCTCGCCGGCCTCGCACCCTGTTCCGCAAGCGCTGCGACCTTGTCCTGCGATCGGTTGTACGCGGTCACCTCGTGGCCGGACTTCAGCAGGTTCGCCGCCATGCCTGCGCCCATGTTTCCCAGCCCGATGAACCCAATCTTCATGCCCCCCACGATGCCCCGTGTTCCCGTGGGCCGTGGCGTACTGGGGTTAAGTGGGCGTTGTGAAGTTCTCCACGACGATGTTTCAGATGGGCAACAACACCGGCATCGAGGTGCCCGGCGATATCGTGGCCGCACTCGGCGCGGGCAAACGGCCACCGGTCGTTGTCAACGTCAACGGCTACGAATACCGGTCGACCGTCGCCCCGATGGGCGGCAAGTACCTGCTGCCGTTCAGCGCCGACCGGCGCGAAGAGTCGGGCATCCAGGGCGGCGACGCGATCGCGGTCGAACTCACCGTCGACATCGCGCCAAGGACGGTTGAACTACCCGACGATCTGCAGTCTGCCCTGAACTCCTCGGCGGCGGCCGCGGCGGCGTGGGACAAGCTTTCGTACACCCACAGGAAAGAGCACGTGCGGTCGGTGCTCGACGCCAAGAAGGCCGAAACGCGAATACGGCGCATCGCCGCCGTCGTCGCCAAGCTCGAAGGCTAGCCCCCGGCACCTGCGGGAAGCTTGTCCTTGCAGTAGACGTAGACCGCGTAGCCGCCGAAGTCGGTGGCCTTTGGAACCGACCAGTTGGTCTTCTTGGTCAGCATTTTCAATGCGTCGTTGACCGTGCCGCCCTTGTTCAACAAGTCACATGTCGAATGCGCCAGGTCGAGGGCCCATTGGTCGGACTTGACCGCGACGCCCTTCTGTTGCAGGGCCTGGAGGAACTGCTGGTCCTGCTGATCGTCGGCGGAGGCAGGCGTCGCCAGCGGCGTGGCTGTGCAGAGGGCGATTACGACCGCCGCCAACGGGTGCGTCTTTCTCATCTGTCTCCCCTGTAACGTCCCCGGCCAACAGCAGATTACGCTAGCAACCAATTCTCTGCCTAATGGCTGGTCGTTCTCAGGGTCAATTCAGGCGGCGTCGAATTCGACGGGCAGCGCGGCAGGTCCGCAGATGCCGACTATCGGCTTCCACGGCGCGGGTCCTGTGCGCCGCAGGTTGCGCATCCGGCGGGCCATCACGACCAGCGCTTCGGCCATCTCCCGTCGGGCCAGATTCGCACCGAGGCAGTAATGAGCGCCCGCTCCGAACGTCTGCATCGGTGCTGCGCCCTCGCGGGTGATGTCGAGGCGATCGGGATCGTCGTAGACGGTGTTATCGCGGTTGGCGGAAGCCGTGTTGACCATGACGAAGGTGTCTGCCGGGATGACGACGCCCTCGTACTCCACGTCTTCGGTCGTCATGCGCATCGCGCCGAACACCACGGGGTAGAAGCGCATCAGCTCTTCAACCGCCTTCATCGCCAGTTCGGGTTGGTCTGCGAGCAGTTGCCATTGGTCCGGGTGCTCGCAGAGGGCATCGACGGCTGCGGCCACCTGGTTGCGGGTGGTGTCTGTGCCGGCCATGAGGATGCCACCCGCCAACATTCGTAGTTCGTCCATGTTCAGGTGGTCGCCATCGTCCTCAGCGCGAATCAGTTCGGTGATCAGGTCGTCGGTGGGCGATGTGCGGCGCTCGGCGACCATGGCGTCGACGTAGTCGTCGAGTTCACCCCAGGCCTTCAGGATCTCTGGCTGGTGCTCGGCTACGTTCCAACTGAACGTCTTGAAAAACTCGTCGGCCCACGCCGAGAACAGCTGCCAGTCCTGTGAAGGAGCGCCGAGCAGCTCGCAGATGATCGGAACCGGATACGGCCGGGCGATGTCGCCGACGATCTCGCTGCGTCCACCGGCCATCAGCGGGTCGATCAGCTGGTTGATGACGTCGACGATCGTCGTATCCAGACGCCCGACCGCCCGCGGTGTGAATGCCTTCGACACCAGTCGGCGAAGGCGGGCGTGGTCAACGCCGTTGATACTCAGCAGCGATGCGGTCACGCGGTCCCATAATGGCCCGGACGTGATGCCTTGTGCCTCGAGGCCAAGCCCAGGCGGTGGGCACAGCCGGGGATCGCGCAGCGCGGTGTGGGCCAGCTCGTAGCTCAGGATCTCGGGCCCGTGCGCACCCATTGCGATGGCCCCTTGCAGTCGCGCTTGCTTGAGGCGCTCGTGCGCGATCTGGGGGGTTGGCGCGTCCTCGTATGAAACGGTGGGTAGGTCGGCTTCGTAGATGGTTGGGCACCTTGTCAGGCCGGCGACGCTCATGGGGGTCTCCTCTGGTGGGGTACTTTTTCATCGTCTGACCGCACCAAAGGGGCCGATAGCGTACGTACGTACCTGCTTTTCGGAGGTGATCGAGTGCGTATACGCACATGCGGCGTCCTACTCGCCCTCTGCACCGCTTGGTGCGCTGCCCTCACCCCTGCATCCGCGTCGCCGCCGGTGCCGCCGGTGTCTGACGCCGCGAAGGCGGCCGGGCTGGTTGACGTGCGCACCGTCGTGCCCGACGCGGTCATCGACCTTCGGTACGCAACGCCTAACAACTTTGTCGGTGTGCCTATGTACCCGGCCGACGCCCGCTGTCTGGTGCACGAATCGATGGCGCCCGGGCTGGCAGCCGCCGCGGCCGTACTGCGGCAGACGGGCGAAGTCCTCGTCTTTTGGGACTGCTACCGGCCACATGACGTCCAGGTGCGAATGTGGGAGGCGGTGCCGGATCCGAACTGGGTGGCCCGCCCAGGGCCGTACTCGCGCAGCCATGAAGCGGGTCGGTCTGTCGACGTGACGATCGCGAACGCCTCGGGCCTCGTCGACATGGGCACCGACTTCGACGACTTCACGCCGCGCGGCCTCGCATACGCGACCGACGGTGTCAGCACCGCCGCGCAGGCCAACCGTGCGCAATTGCGGGACGCGATGAATGCCGGTGGATTGACGGTTTACAAGGGCGAGTGGTGGCACTTCGACACCAGCGACGCCTACGAGAAGCGCCCGATTCTCAATGTGGCTGTGAATTAGGTGATTCGATCGTCGGATGCGGAGATCAATCGCGGCCTTGTGTCTCGTCGCGGTGACCCTGTTGCCTGCATGCAGTCGTGACAAGCCGCCCAACTCACTGTTCGACGCGGCGGGCTATCACGTGCGCGGAGACAAGGTCTACTACCTTGCGGCGTTTCCGGGAAAGGCGTCCGAGATAGTGGGGGCGGATGTCGCGTCGTTCAAGGCGTTCGACACCACCTACGCGAAAGACGGGTCCAACGCGTACTTCGACGGCCGCCCGATAACGGGTGCCGACGCAACGACTTTCGACGTCCTCAACCGCAGCGGCTTCGCCAAGGACCGGAACCACGTCTACCAACTCGACCGCCCAATGAGCGACGACCCCGCCCACTTCGAGCTTCTCGACGGCGGCCTGTCGAAGGACAGCGCGAAGGTCTACTGGACCGACGGCGGTGTGCTGTCAGATGATCCGGTCCACTTTGCGATCGTCTCGAACAACGACCACTATCTGTTCACGAAGGACAGTCGAACGGTCGACGTCAACGGCAACCCGATCCCCGGTGCTGATCCGGCGACGTTCCGCGTGTTGCAGGGCGCCTATGCGCAGGATGTGCGGCGGGTCTTCTATTTCACCGACCCGATCATCGATGCGGATGCGGCGTCGTTTCGTCCGCTCGATGGTCCGTATGCCGGCGATGTTCGTCGGGTGTACTGGATGGGCAAGCCGATCGACGGTGCCGACCCGGACACGTTCCGAGTGCTGAATGCCGCGTTCGAGTGTTCAGCGGACGCCGAGCGCGCGTACTACCGGAAATCCGTCATCACCGGTGCGGATCCGCGGACGTTCCCGCCAGGCCGGGCCGTCACGAATTGCACGGAGACCGCGGTTTCGTTTGCGGAATGACCGCCGTCGGCTGTGGCCTTACCCTAGGGGGCGTCGGGTGTTTGGTCGGCAAAGCCCGGGGTACATGATCAAAACTGGCGGCGTCACGGCCGCCATCTGGCTGTAGGAGTTCACTCATGACGGCTCGCCGAATCGCTCGTTTCCTTGGTGCTTTGACAGTGACAGCCGGGGCTGCGCTGGTGAGCGCGCCCGCGCCGGTCGCGGTTGCTCAGCCGTGCCCCGACGTCGAGGTGGTATTCGCCCGCGGCACCTCAGAGCCACCAGGGGTTGGCGGTATCGGACAGGCGTTCGTCGATGCGATGCGCGCGCATGTCGGCGCTAAGTCGATGGACGTGTACCCGGTCAACTACCCCGCCAGCGCCGATTTTGCATCAGGCATGGATTTTGCCCTGACGGTCGTCGCGGGGATCAGGGATTCGGTCGACCACATTCAGGCCACGGCGGCAAATTGTCCTAACACGAGGATCGTGGTCGGCGGATTCTCGCAGGGCGCTGTTGTGGCTGGTTTCGTCACTTCGGCCGCCGTACCCGACGGTGTGCCGGCAGCCCTCGTACCTCAGCCCATGCCACCCGAGGTGGCGAACCACGTCGCGGCCGTGGCCCTTTTCGGAGAGCCCTCGGATAACTTCATGCGCGATGCCGGAGCGCCGACTGTCGTCATCGGACCGCTGTACGCGCCAAAGACCATCTCGCTGTGCGCTGACGGCGACACGATCTGCAATGGCGCCCCGCCTGGGCCGCCGAACGGCGCGCACGGTTCGTATGGCTTTAACGGGATGGTCAATCAGGCCGCCGAGTTCGCGGCGAAACGGCTCTAGCAACCCGATGAGCCATTACAAGGCCAATGTGCGGGACCTGGAGTTCAACCTCTTTGAGGTTCTGGACCTCGAGAAGGCGTTAGCCACAGGGGAATTCGGCGATCTGGACGGCGAAGCGATCCGCGAGATGCTCGCCGAGGCCGCGCGACTCGCGCAGGGCCCGCTGGCGGAATCCTTCGCCGACGGGGACCGCAATCCTCCGGAGTTCGACCCCGATAGCCATGCGGTGCGGTTACCGGAATCCTTCAAGGCCTCGGTGCGTGCCTGGCAGGACGCGGGATGGCCCCAACTGGGCCTCGACGAGGGACTCGGCGATGTGCACGTGCCCGCAGCCGTGAACGCGGCGGTCAACGAGTTCCTCTTCGGCGCACAGCCGGCCGCGTTCTTCTACATGACCGGACCCGCGATGCTCAGCGTGATGTACCGGGCTGGGACTCCCCAACAGCGGCGATGGGCGGAGATCGGGATAGCGCGCAATTGGGGTGCGACGATGGTGCTGACCGAACCCGACGCGGGCTCAGATGTCGGATCCGCACGTACGCGCGCGATCGATCAGCACGACGGCACCTGGCACATCGACGGCATCAAGCGGTTCATCACGTCGGGGGACTCCGATGACCTGTTCGAGAACATCGCCCACCTTGTGCTCGCACGGCCAGAAGGCGCGCCGCCAGGGAGCAAGGGGCTGAGCCTGTTCCTGGTACCCAAGTATCTGTTCGACCCGCAGACCGGTGAGCCAGGCGATCGCAACGGCGTATTCGCCACCGCACTCGAGCACAAGATGGGGCTGACGGCGTCGGCAACCTGCGAATTGGCCTTCGGTCAGCACGGGGTGCCCGCCGTTGGCTGGCTGGTTGGCGACACCCACCGCGGCATCGCGCAAATGTTCGGGATCATGCTGTACGCGCGATTGATGGTCGGCATCAAGTCGATCGCGACGTTGTCATCCGGCTACCTGAACGCGTTGGAGTTCGCCAAGACCCGCGTTCAGGGTCCCGACCTGACCCGGATGTCGGACAAGACGGCACCGCGCGTGCGCATCATCAGCCACCCAGACGTGCGGCGGTCGCTGTTGACCCAGAAGGCCTATGCTGAGGGGCTTCGCGCGCTGTACCTGTATGCCGCCACCCACCAGGATCCGGTTTGCGCTCAGCTGGTTTCGGACACATCGCCGCAAATGGCCAGCCGTATCAACGATCTGATGCTCCCCATCGTTAAGGGCGCGGGTTCGGAGCGTGCGTACGCATGCCTCGCCGAATCGCTTCAAGTACTCGGAGGTTCGGGGTATCTGCGCGACTATCCGATCGAGCAGTACGTGCGGGACGCCAAGATCGATTCGCTGTACGAGGGCACGACGGCGATCCAGGCGCAGGACTTCGTCTTCCGTCAGGTGGTGCGCGACGGCGGTGAAACGCTGGGGCACCTCCTCGCTCAGGTGGAGCAGTTCTGCGACGGGGGCACATCGCACAACGATCTGACCGCCGCTCGCGCGCGGCTGGCGCAAGCACTGGGTGATGTCCGCGGGATGCTCAGCGTGTTACTGGGATACGCCTCGGCGTCCAACGACGAGCCGACCGAGGTCTACCGCGTCGGGCTGCGGGCGGTGCCGTTCCTGCTTTCGATCGCCGACCTTCTGATCGGCTGGCTGTTGTTGTGGCACGCCGAGGTCGCACTCGATGCCATCGCCGTGGGTGCCACCCAGCGCGACAGTGCCTTCTACCGCGGAAAGGTCGCGGCCGCAGTGTTTTTCGCCGAGACGGTGCTTCCCCGCCTTGCCGCCGATCGGGTTGTCATCGAGTCTCAGGGGCTTTCCGAAATGAACGTCGACGAAGAGGCGTTCTGAGTTCCCTCGACTAGCCGCCGATACCGTTATCGAGACCGAGATGGGTTTCGAAATACCAAGGGACGCCGACCTGCGTGACTATTGCGACGACGACAAACGCGATCAGGCCGACGAGCAATCCGACGGCGCGCGCCCTGGTGCCGATCGGCCTCCTGTCAGGATTGAACTGACAGGCTACCGGCGTTCACGGAAGGAGCCCTCTAGTACGAGTGGCCATCGGCGTATCGCTGTCGGCGGTAGTGCCGCCCGTTGCCACGGTTGCGACTCTTGTATGTCGGTAACTGTGAGTCACAGTTCGGACAGATCAGCCGCAGGTTTTCCCGTCGATTGTTCGTTGGGTCGCCATCGATGTGGTCCAACACCAATGCGAGGGGCAGGCCCAACCACGCGCTGGCTCCGCCACAGATCGCGCAGCAGCCCGACTGAGCGTCGGCGAGATACTGCCGAATGTAGTGACCCTGGTGGCCGTCGATCCGCGCATCGCCGGATTCGAGCCAACGTTTCGTACTGGTGTCGCGCCGGGCCGACGCCTGACATGCATTGCTGCAGTAGACCTTCTGGCTGCGCTTCGACATAGCGGTACCGCAGCCGCGACACTGTCTCATGCTCCGAAGCTACGACCCGCTACCGACAACAAGCCGCCGGATTTGAGCCGCGTGGAGCCCCCTGTCAGGATTGAACTGACGGCCTACGCTTTACAAGAGCGTTGCTCTACCACTGAGCTAAGGGGGCCTGCGGGCTCTGAGTTTATCGGGTCAGTTGTCGGCGTCGACGACCCGTTGTGAGGTCACGGTCCGCGACGATGAACGGCTCCTCGGGCGCCGGCCCGGAAGCGGAATCCGATCGGCGATATTGCTCAGCGGGTTGACCACCTGGCTCAGCGTGATGACCGCGTCGTGCAGCGCATCGATCGTCGGCGCCAGCGCCTCCAGCCCGGGCGCCAGTCGGTTCAGCGTGTCGGCGACGTCCGCGAGCTTCAGCAGCGGTCCGTCATCCGCGGTGAGGGTGTCGAGCAGTCCGCCCTCGGCGAGCAGGCGATCAGCCACACCGTCCTCGCGCAGAATTCGCTCGATCAGGCCGTCGTTGGCGAGAAGTTGATCGGCCAACCCGCCAGGGGCGATGAGGCGTGACACCGCACCGTCGTCGGTGGTCATCCGGTCCATCAATCCGCCTTCGGAGGTCACCTTGTCGACCAGCCCATCCGGTGCCAACGCCCGCGACAACGCACTGTTCTCGGCGGTCACCCGGTCCAGCAGCCCACCCTCGGAGGTCAGCTGATCGACCAAACCACCTGGTCGTAGCAGCCGGTCGACAGGGCCGTTGGGTGCCAGCGCCCGCCCAAGGGGTGCGTCGTCGTCCATCAGCCTGGCCAGTCGGTTTGCCCGCTCAACGGCGTCGTCGAGGCCCAGCATGTGCGCGAACGACCCCGACCCGGACTTGGCCGCCCCATTCGCTTCGCCCAGCGTTCGCTGCACCATCCCCAGCGCATCGTTGGCAATGCCCAGGCCGGCGTCTGCGACGGCGAGCCCGACACGTACCGGTGCTGTGGCCAGGTCGGTCAGGGTTTTGCCCAGGTTCATGTGGCTCAGTGTATGGCGGCGGTCACAGCCAGGCGGCGGCCCATCGGCCCAGGCTGGATACTTCCTGTGAGAAATCACAGGAAGCTCACAGCGGCTGCGCAGCGAGTATCCAAGGAAAAGGGTGGACATTAGCGGAATGGCGATGGCTGCATTACCTGAGAACACCCCAGAGGCGAGGGTCCTCGTCGTCGATGACGAGCAAAATATCGTCGAGCTGCTTTCGGTCAGCTTGAAGTTCCAGGGATTCGAGGTCCATACCGCGTCCAGCGGGCCCGCGGCGCTGGACAAGGCGCGTGAAGTCCGTCCTGACGCCGTCATCCTCGATGTGATGATGCCCGGCATGGACGGGTTCGGGCTGCTTCGCAGGCTGCGCGCCGACGGCGTCGACGCGCCCGCGCTGTTCCTGACCGCCCGCGACTCCCTGCAGGACAAGATCGCCGGCTTGACCCTCGGCGGCGACGACTACGTCACCAAGCCGTTTTCCCTTGAAGAGGTGGTCGCGCGGCTACGGGTGATCCTGCGCAGGACCGGCCGCGGCACGGAGGAACCCCGCAACGCCCGGCTGACGTTCGCCGACATCGAGCTCGACGAGGACACCCACGAGGTATGGAAGGCCGGCGAGCCCGTTTCGCTGTCGCCGACAGAGTTCACGCTGCTGCGGTACTTCATCATCAACGCGGGCACCGTGCTGTCGAAGCCCAAGATCCTCGACCACGTGTGGCGTTACGACTTCGGCGGCGACGTCAACGTCGTCGAGTCCTACGTGTCGTATCTGCGCCGCAAGATCGACACCGGTGAGAAGCGTCTGCTGCACACATTGCGGGGCGTTGGATACGTCCTGCGTGAACCTCGCTGATCCATTCGCGACAATAGGGGGATGGCGGCACTGCGTGGGCGAGGCATACCCCTAAGGGTCGCGCTGGTTGCTGCCACCCTTGTGCTGGTGGCCGGTGGCCTGCTCGCATCCGGTATCGCGGTCACCACGATCCTGCGCCACGACCTGACCAACCGCGTCGACGAGCAGTTGCTCGACGCTTCCCGCAGCTGGGCGCAGGCCCCGCGCCGGCTGCCGTCGGCGCCGATCGAGGGACCGAACCCCGCCCGTCCGCCATCGGACTTCTACGTGCGCGGGGTCGATCCCGACGGACGCATCTGGATGGCGGTCAACGACCGCGCTGCCGAGCCCGCACTGCCCGCCGACAACGACGTGGGACCCGTGCCGGTTACCGTCGGCTCGATCGACCATTCGGACGTCAAGTGGCGGGCGATGAGTGTGCGCGGGTTGCGCGGCGAGCTGACCACCGTCGCGATCGACCTGTCCGACGTTCAGTCGACGATGCGCGCGCTGGTTTACGCGCAGTTTGGCATCGGGTGTGCGGTCCTTCTGGTGCTCGGCGTCGCCGGCTACTGGGTCGTCAATCGCAGCCTGCGCCCGCTGGTCGAGGCGGAGCAGACCGCTGCGGCGATCGCCGCCGGACAGCTCGACCGTCGTGTCCCCGAACGTGACCCACGCACGGAAGTCGGCCGATTGTCGTTGGCGCTCAACGGAATGCTCGCGCAGATCCAGCGGGCGGTGGCGTCGTCGGATTCGTCCGCCGAGGCAGCCCGCAGCTCCGAGGATCGGATGCGCCGGTTCATCACCGACGCCAGCCACGAGCTGCGCACACCACTGACGACGATCCGCGGCTTCGCCGAGTTGTATCGCCAGGGTGCCGCCAACGACGTCGAGATGTTGATGAGCCGCATCGAGAGCGAGTCGCGCCGGATGGGTCTGCTCGTCGAGGACCTGCTGCTGCTGGCCCGGCTGGATCAGCAGCGGCCGCTGGAACGGCACCGTGTCGACCTGCTGGCCATCGCCAGCGACGCAGTGCACGACGCGCAGTCGATCGCGCCACCCGAACGCAAGATCACCATGGAGGTGTTCGACGGGCCTGGCACCCCTGAGGTGCTCGGCGACGAGGCGCGGCTGCGCCAAGTGCTTGGCAACCTGGTCGCCAACGCGCTTCAGCACACCCCCGAAAGCGCAGGCATCAAGGTGCGGGTCGGCACCGACAAGGACAACGCGGTGCTCGAGGTGTGCGACCGGGGACCCGGCATGAGCAAAGAGGATGCGCACCGGGTATTCGAACGGTTCTACCGTGCCGACTCGTCACGCGCCAGGGCCAGCGGCGGCACCGGGCTCGGGCTGTCGATCGTCGACTCGCTGGTCTACGCGCACGGCGGGACGGTCACCGTCACCACCGCACCGGGAAAGGGCTGCCGCTTCAAGGTCAACCTGCCGCGGATAGCAGACGTGCCGGCTCACGTGAGTTGAGATATCGCGCACGCGAGGAGCGCAAGAGTCCGAGGTCTATTCGGCAAGCGCCGGTCGCCGACATATGTGTTCAGCGTGACCGTGCCAGGTCGGACACCGCGTCGAGGTCTACCGGCACCCTGCACTCCCCGGAACTTCTTGTTGCCCTTGCAAATTCGTCGTCGTGACGGAAATAGCCTGTCGATGCCAATTTCGTCAACGTTGGAGCGCGGGACTTCGCCTGTCCCGGCATTGATTTCGATGCGGGGTCCGGGCCTTTTCCCGTCGTGATCATCCGGACTCGGTGATCACCCCACCCGACTCTTGGTGTCCAAAGGGTGCTGAGTCGGCATCAGCCGAAACTCCGTAGGTCACCCGCCCGGCCTTACCTCTGGGCAAGGTCGACCTACCCTCCCGAGGAAGAAAACTGTGTTTCCGGCAGGGATGTCCTGGAGTGCAGGGAAATTCGTACTCTTCTCGGACGTCGGGAAAATCCCGGCGACGCAGTGGCAACGAGATGCCACCAAACAAAAGGAGAAAACATGAAGAAATCACAGAGCAAGCGGGCGGCGATGAGCCGTGTCGCTGGTGCGAGCCTGGTGATCGGTGGTGCGGCGTTGAGCGCCGTGCTGCTTGCCGGGGGGTCGGCGCAGTCCGTTGCCTCCGGTAACACGATCGGTAACACCTCGGGCAACACGTTCCTTCAGAACTCGATTGGCAACACGGTTGGTCAGAGCTTCGGGAACAACGTCAATACCGTCGCCGGGTTCCCCGGGGTGAACGTGACGGGCGGCAACACCGTGGGTAACACCATTGGCAACACCGTCGCTGGCAATTCGATTGGTAACACCGTCGGTCAGACGTTCGGGGACAACGTCAACACCGTCGCCGGAGGCCCAGGTGGCGTGAACATCACTGGTGGCAACACCGTGGGTAACACCGTTGGCAACACCGTCGCCGGCAACTCGATTGGCAACACGACCGGTCAGACCACCGGCAGCAATGTGAACACCGTCCTTTTCCCCTGACGGTGAAATTTAGGCCCGAAGGATCCAGAGAAATGGCTACAGGGCTTGGCTGGGCCGCCGACGGGGAGTCGGCGGCCCAGCATCACGTTGGGGCGTCGTCGTTTGTGAAGTTGGTTGTTGAGGGTGTGATCGGCGCGGTGGTCGCGTTGATTGTGCTGATTGCTGTGGTGTCCAACTTGCCGGCTGGTTCGTCGCTGAAGCAGTCGTTGTCGCCGGTGTTGTCACCGATTGCGATGGCTACCGGGCTGGAGCAGTACTGGTCGATGTATGCGCCGAATCCGCCTCAGCGGCTGGAGGATCTTGAGGTGCATGTGACGATGGCCGATGGTGCTGATCGGGTGTGGACGTTGCCGCTGGATGGTCGTGATCATGTTGTGGGGATTGCGGTTTCGCATCGGTGGCGCAAGCTGAGGGAGACGTTGTATAGCGATCCGCGTAGCCGTCCGGCGTTGGCTCACTGGGTGGTTGATCAAGTGAGCGGGCCCTCGGAGCGCGCTGTTGGGGTGCAGATCATTGTGCGCACAGAGACATTGCTGGCGCCTGGGCAAAGCGGGCGCACAAAGACCGGGGTGGAGACCCTCTACAAGGAAGATTTGGGACACTGATGAACGAATACAACGGGGGGATGCGCCGGGGGCTGCCGGCGATTGGCAAGAGCTGGCAGGGGTTTTGGTTTGGGCCCCAACCGATGTACACGCTGGGCTTGGTGCGGATGGCGTTTGGCGCGCTGGCGGTGTTGTGGACATTGTGGCTGTGGCCGCTGTTGGACGAGATGTTCGGCACCAATGGGGTGGCGCCGCAGCGGCCGTCAATCCCCTACACCTGGAGCATCTTTGACATCTGGTCGAGCAACCCGGCGGTGCTGATCGGTTGGGCGCTGTTGTTGGCGGCCTCGATTGCGCTGATGGTGGGCTGGCATAGCCGGTTTGCCGCGATCGTGGTTTTCATTCTGATCTTGTCCTTTCAGCGGCGTGATCCCTGGTTCTTCAATGCCGGCGACGCCGTGGTGCGCATCGAGGCGCTTTTCATCGCGTTGGCGCCGAGTGGGGCGGCGTTGTCGCTGGATCAGCGCCGCCGCACCGGATCGTTCTGGTCGGCGCAGACCCTACCGGCCTGGCCGATTCGGCTGCTCCAGGTTCAGATGTCGATCATCTATGTGGCGTGTGTGCAAACCAAGCTCTCCGGGCAGACCTGGCTTGACGGCACCGCGGTGTCGTATGCGCTGCGGCTAAAGGACATGCAACGCGTGGCCGTTCCGGACTGGATCAGCACCAATCCGTCGCTGATGAACGCGGCGACATGGGGCACTCTGCTGGTCGAATTGGCGCTCGGCGTGCTGGTGTGGAACAAGCGCTGCCGGCCGTGGGTGCTCGCCGCCGGTGTGCTGCTTCATCTGGGCATCGACTTCAACATCGAGATCGGCATCTTCAGCTACGCGATGCTGGTGCTGTATGTGGCCTGGATCGCCCCGGCCACCGCCCAGCGGCTGCCGGACACGATCAAACACGCGACAACCCGGTTGCGGGCACGGCTGCGCCGCGGCCCCCAACCCCAAACCGCACCACCGCCACCCACCCCGGCGGCCGAACCCGACCAACTCATCCACACCTAACCGGAACTCCAGCGCGCTTCCGCGGTTGATCGCCGAAGCGCGCTGGAGCGCTTCCCGTGGTGTGCATGGGTGCCCGTCGGCTAGATCAAAAGTCACGCTTGCGCGCACGGTAGCGGGGATGAGCGGGTTTGGGGACATGGCCGGGCAGCTGGGAAACCGCCGGTCCGGGCCCTGTAATCCTCCGACCTGGCTCTTGGTGTGGAACAGGACTGAGTCGGCATCGGCCGGACTCCATTGGGCTAACTCGCCCACCCTTACCTCTGGGCAAGGTCGACCTACCCTTCCGAGGAAGAAACTCTGGTTCCGGCGGGGATGTCTTGGAGAGCAGGGAAATTCGTACGCTTTCTCGAACGGAACACATCAAATCGGCGGCCCCCAAGTCGCAGCGATTTGCCATCAACGAAATGCGGAGAAAGACATGATGAAATCACAGAGCAGGCGTGCGGCGATGAGCCGTGTCGCTGGTGCCGGCCTGGTGATCGGCGGTGCGGCATTGGGCGTCGTGGTGCTTGCCGGGTCACTGGATAAGCACACAACCGACAACGCGCAATTGGGAAACTCAGTTTGGATCGACACGCACGGTGTCAGCACCGTTGGCGTGACGTCTGTCGACCTGTTTCCTGGCGACACCGTCGCCGGGTTCCCGGGCCCCTCCATTGCCGTCACTGATGGCAACGCCCCCGGCAACACCGTCATCTGGTTCCCGGGTGGCGCCATCGTCACCGGCAGCACTTTCGTCTTCTGACGGAGAAGTAGGCCAAGACGATGATGACTAAGGGGTTTGTGAAGTTGGTTGTTGAGGGTGTGATCGGCGCGGTGGTCGCGTTGATTGTGCTGATTGCTGTGGTGTCCAACTTGCCGGCTGGTTCGTCGCTGAAGCAGTCGTTGTCGCCGGTGTTGTCACCGATTGCGATGGCTACCGGGCTGGAGCAGTACTGGTCGATGTATGCGCCGAATCCGCCTCAGCGGCTGGAGGATCTTGAGGTGCATGTGACGATGGCCGATGGTGCTGATCGGGTGTGGACGTTGCCGCTGGATGGTCGTGATCATGTTGTGGGGATTGCGGTTTCGCATCGGTGGCGCAAGCTGAGGGAGACGTTGTATAGCGATCCGCGTAGCCGTCCGGCGTTGGCTCACTGGGTGGTTGATCAAGTGAGCGGGCCCTCGGAGCGCGCTGTTGGGGTGCAGATCATTGTGCGCACAGAGACATTGCTGGCGCCTGGGCAAAGCGGGCGCACAAAGACCGGGGTGGAGACCCTCTACAAGGAAGATTTGGGACACTGATGAACGAATACAACGGGGGGATGCGCCGGGGGCTGCCGGCGATTGGCAAGAGCTGGCAGGGGTTTTGGTTTGGGCCCCAACCGATGTACACGCTGGGCTTGGTGCGGATGGCGTTTGGCGCGCTGGCGGTGTTGTGGACATTGTGGCTGTGGCCGCTGTTGGACGAGATGTTCGGCACCAATGGGGTGGCGCCGCAGCGGCCGTCAATCCCCTACACCTGGAGCATCTTTGACATCTGGTCGAGCAACCCGGCGGTGCTGATCGGTTGGGCGCTGTTGTTGGCGGCCTCGATTGCGCTGATGGTGGGCTGGCATAGCCGGTTTGCCGCGATCGTGGTTTTCATTCTGATCTTGTCCTTTCAGCGGCGTGATCCCTGGTTCTTCAATGCCGGCGACGCCGTGGTGCGCATCGAGGCGCTTTTCATCGCGTTGGCGCCGAGTGGGGCGGCGTTGTCGCTGGATCAGCGCCGCCGCACCGGATCGTTCTGGTCGGCGCAGACCCTACCGGCCTGGCCGATTCGGCTGCTCCAGGTTCAGATGTCGATCATCTATGTGGCGTGTGTGCAAACCAAGCTCTCCGGGCAGACCTGGCTTGACGGCACCGCGGTGTCGTATGCGCTGCGGCTAAAGGACATGCAACGCGTGGCCGTTCCGGACTGGATCAGCACCAATCCGTCGCTGATGAACGCGGCGACATGGGGCACTCTGCTGGTCGAATTGGCGCTCGGCGTGCTGGTGTGGAACAAGCGCTGCCGGCCGTGGGTGCTCGCCGCCG
Organism: Mycolicibacterium moriokaense; assembly: GCF_003201655.1. GTDB lineage: Bacteria > Actinomycetota > Actinomycetes > Mycobacteriales > Mycobacteriaceae > Mycobacterium > Mycobacterium moriokaense_A. The sequence continues at coordinate 38,026 of NZ_QJJU01000010.1, read as the reverse complement.
GTGTGCTGCTTCATCTGGGCATCGACTTCAACATCGAGATCGGCATCTTCAGCTACGCGATGCTGGTGCTGTATGTGGCCTGGATCGCCCCGGCCACCGCCCAGCGGCTGCCGGACACGATCAAACACGCGACAACCCGGTTGCGGGCACGGCTGCGCCGCGGCCCCCAACCCCAAACCGCACCACCGCCACCCACCCCGGCGGCCGAACCCGACCAACTCATCCACACCTAACCGGAACTCGCT
>NZ_QJJU01000010.1:0-37685 GCF_003201655.1 Mycolicibacterium moriokaense | reverse complement strand
GCACGGCTGCGCCGCGGCCCCCAACCCCAAACCGCACCACCGCCACCCACCCCGGCGGCCGAACCCGACCAACTCATCCACACCTAACCGGAACTCGATATGTCTTCCCACCTCGAAGTCTGCAGACCATCAGGACGGCAGCTGATCGCGCTAACCGGCCAACGAGTAACCGTCGGCAAGCTCTCAAGCAGTGTGATATCGCTCGACCAAGACGCCACCGTCTCACGCGTGCATGCCGTCTTGGAGAACTTCGGGTGCGCTTGGTCGATACGGGATCTGGGTAGTCGCAATGGCATCTATGTGAACGGAGAAAAGATCACTGCAGAACGGGTTCTGCGTTCTGGAGACGAGTTGCGCCTCGGCAATTCACGGTTGATCTTCTGGCAGGCAACGCAAGCCAACAACGCAACGGCTGATGACATTACGGAATCTGACGAGCGCGTCCAGCTTCGTCCGCGCTTGACTCCGCGCGAACTAGACGTCCTCGTGGCCTTGTGTCGGCCGTTGGTCTCCGGCGATCATTTCGCCCAACCCGCTTCGATCCAGCGGATTGCTAGCGAGCTATTCGTTACAGAGGCGGCCATCAAACAGCATCTGCAAAACTTGTATGAAAAATTCGGTGTCCCCACCGAGGGAGGGCGTCGGGTCGCACTGGCCAATGATGCCGTCCGACGCGGGGCTGTTTCCCGCGCGATGCTGGGCGACCAGCACTCGCACGACATTTGGGGCAGCACGAAGCCCGAAGGGCCGACGCGCGGACAAGATTCTGTGCTCCCAGGGTCACGCCTTTCACAAGGAGCGGTGGGCTTGCCCAGGCATTCCGGCCACGGCCGTCAGGGAGTGCTGCGGTCAGACCGCACGATGGACCGGTCGTGAAGGTGGATGCGATTGGAACATGAATATCGAGGCCGATGCCCAGCGAAAGTCCGCTCAAGCCTTCGAGTTGCACGTCAGCGCGCTAGAATCGCGGATCGCGGACGCGCCGGTCACGTGAGTTGAGCCAGCGCCTCTTTGATCTTCGCCTGCGCCTCGTCGAGCGACTCCGGCGACGGGTTGTTGTCGACGTTGGCGAACCCGAAGTCGCTCAGGTTGCGGGCCGGGAAGACGTGCACGTGTAGGTGCGGCACCTCGAGCCCCGCGATGATCACACCGGCACGCTCGACACCGAACGCCCTGCACACGGCCTTGCCGATCAGCTGCGAGACCTCCATGATGCGGCCGAACACGGCGGGCTCGATGTCCTGCCACTGGTCGATCTCGGCGCGAGGAACGACCAGCGTGTGGCCGTGTGTCATCGGCGCGATGGTCAAGAACGCCACGATGTCGTCGTCCTCGTAGACAAACCGGCCGGGCAGCTCCCCGTTGATGATCTTGGTGAACACGGTCGCCATGCGCACGAGCATTCCAGCAAGCTCCCAGCAGCGGCGCAGTGGGGTAGCAGCTTGCTCGTAGACCGTAGACGCCATGACCGACCTGGCGGGTTGCCGTCCGGCCGAGGTGGCTCCACGCCTCGATGCCACGCGCACGTATGTCCTCGACATCGTGATCCCGGTGTACAACGAAGAACACCACCTTCCGGGCAGCGTCCGCCGGCTGCATCACTTCCTGGCAACCGAGGTGCCCTACCCGTCGCAAATCACCATTGCCGACAACGCCAGCACCGACAGCACGCTGGCGGTGGCGCAGGCGTTGGCCGACGAGCTGCCCGACGTCGACGTCATCCACCTCGACGCCAAAGGCCGCGGCGGCGCCCTGTACACCGCGTGGATGTCCTCGCAGGCGGACGTAGTGGCCTACATGGATGTCGATCTGTCCACCGATCTGTCGGCGTTGATGCCGCTTGTCGCGCCGCTGATCTCGTGCCACTCCGACGTTGCGATCGGTTCCCGGCTGGCGGCGTCATCACGGGTGGTGCGCGGTCCAAAACGTGAATTCGTCTCGCGCAGTTACAATTTGATTCTTCGTGGCGTGCTGGGAGCGCGCTTCTCCGACGCGCAATGCGGCTTCAAGGCCGTGCGCGCCGACGTGGCGCGACAACTGCTGCCGCTTGTCGTCGATACCGGCTGGTTCTTCGACACCGAGCTGCTGGTGATCGCCGAGCGTGCCGGGCTGCGCATCCACGAGGTGCCGGTCGACTGGGTCGACGACCCCGACTCACGCGTCGACATCATCAACACCGCGATCAACGACCTCAAGGGCTGCTGGCGGGTGGGTCGCGCGCTGGCCACCGGTGCGCTGCCGCTGCGGGAGTTGCAGCGCAGCCTGGGCCGCGAGCCGCTGGTACCCGGTGTGCCGCAAGGCATGGTCGGGCAGATGGTCCGGTTCGGCATCGTCGGCATTGCAAGCACTCTTGCGTTTGCCTTGCTGTATCTGTTGCTTCACCCCGCGATGGGCGCGCAGGCCGCGAACCTGACCGCACTGTTGCTGACCGCGATCGCCAACACCGCGGCCAACCGGGCATTCACATTCGGTATTCACGGGCGCACCGGCGTGGCGCGCCATCAGTTGTCCGGCCTACTGGTGTTCATGTTCGGGCTGGCGATCACCAGCGGCTCACTGTTCGTGCTGCACCGCTTCGACCCGACGGTCGGCAAGGGCGTGGAACTCTCGGTGCTCGTGGCGGCCAACCTGGTGGCGACGCTGGTCCGATTCGTCGCGCTGAGGCGGGTTTTCAGCGCGTAATCATTGCGTGGATCTCGTCGACCGACCATGGCGGTGAGTCGTGGTGGTCGCGGTAACCAAGGAGTGACGGCTTTTGCCGGTCGAAGCGGCCGACGAAACCGCCCGCTGCGATGAAGATCTGACCTGTGGTGTCCTTGGCGAGATCGCCTGCGAGGTAGGCGTACGTCGGCGCGACGTACTCGGGCGGCGGGGCGTCTAGGGCGGCCTGCATGCTCACCTCGTCGAGTAGGCCTCGGTGGTTCAACGCGATGATGTGCGCCTCGTAATCCGGACCCGTCGACAGCCGGGTCTTCGCACCCGGGCACACCACGTTCGCGCGCACACCGTGCTCCTTGAGTTCGGCGGCGATCGCAAGCGTCAGCCCGTTGACGCCACCCTTGCCCGCCGGATAGCCGGTCCCGCCGTAGTCGCCGAGGAACGCGAACGAGCTTGTATTGATGATGGATCCGCCACCCTGCGCGATCATGTGCGGGGCGGCGACGCGGCACGTCTCGAACGCGGTGCCAAGATGGGCGTCGAGCAGGTCGCGGAATTGTGCGCTGGTGGCCGTGAGGATCGACTCGCTGGCCAGCCCGGCGGTGCCCGCACAGTTCACCAGGACGTCGACCCTGCCGAACTCCTGCACGCAGGTGTCGATGAGCGCATTCGCGACTGCCGGGTCAGCGGGTGAGCCAGGAAATGCGACAGCCCTTGCAATGCCTCGGGCCGCTTCGGTCGCCGCATCGGCGTCGCGTCCGTTGACCACGACTCCTGCACCCTGGGCGGCCAGCAGCTCGGCCACTGCCAGACCGACGCCGCGGGATCCGCCGACGACGACGGCGCCGCGGCCGTCGAGCAGTCTGCTAATCCTTCTTGTCCGGCTCGGAGAACTCCATCGCGTCCATGTTCCAGTAGCCGCGCAAGTTCGTGATCAGGCCGTCGTCGTTGACTTTGTAGGTGAACACGCCGCGAACGGAGGCGACAAAGCCGTTCGGAAACTCGGTGCGCAGCACCAGGATGTAGGCGATCTCGTTCGGAGAACTCGACGGGAATGTCGCTTCGCGGGTGACCGTCAACTGATTCGGGCCGATGTTCGCGTCGAAGAACGCGCCGACGGCGTCTTTGCCGCGCACGCCGGTGCCGTCCGGGTTGGTGACGGAGTCCCCGATCGGATCCTCGATGAGAATGTCGTCGGTCATCAGCGCGAGCCAACCGTCTTTGTCGCCCGCCTGAACGGCCCGCCACGATGCCTCCGATGCGGAGACGACTGGCGTCTTCTCAACTGTTTCTTGGGACATGGCTGATCGTGGCTACCTGTCTTCGTCGGTGTAGCGGATGACACCGCGAATATTGCGGCCTTCCAGCATGTCTTTGTAGCCGTCGTTGATCTGCTCCAGCTTGTACTGCCGGGTGATCATGTCGTCGAGGTTCAGCTTGCCTGCCTTGTACATCGACAACAGCTGCGGGATGTCGTGGTGTGGGTTGCCGCCTCCGAAGATGGTGCCCTGCAGGTTCTTCTGCATCAGTGTCAGCATCGCCAGGTTCAGTGTCACCTCGGTGTCGAGCATGCTGCCGATCGCCGTCACGACGCAGGTGCCGCCCTTGGATGTGAGGTTCAGGTACGTGTCGATGTCCTTGCCATCGAGCTCGCCGACGGTGACGATGACCTTCTTGGCCATCAGACCTGCGGTGGCCTCGGCGACGCCGGCGAACGCCGACTCGATGTCCGGGTAGGCATGCGTGGCACCGAACTTCAGTGCGGCGTCACGCTTCCACTCGATCGGCTCGATGACGAAAATGTTGCGGGCACCCGCAGTAACCGCACCTTGTAGCGCAGACATCCCGACGCCGCCAACACCCACGACGGCGACGTCGTCGCCGGGCCGGATGTCGCCGCTGCGGACCGCTGAGCCGTAACCCGTCGTCACGCCGCAGCCCACCAGGCAGGCCACCTCGAACGGGATAGACGGATCGATCTTCACCACGGAGCTCTTGTGAACCACCATGTAAGGGCTGAAGGTGCCAAGCAGTGTCATCGGAAAGACCGGCTGGCCCTTGGCGTGAATGCGGTTGGTGCCGTCCGCAACCGCGGTCCCGCTGAGAAGCAGCGCACCAAGATCACAGAGGTTGCGCATCCCTGCCTGGCACGAAGGACATGTGCCACAGGACGGAATGAAGGACAGCACGACGTGGTCGCCGGGCTCAAGGCCCTCGACACCTGCCCCAACCTCGGTGACGATGCCAGCGCCTTCGTGGCCGCCGAGCACGGGGAAACCACCCATCGGGATGCCGCCGGTGACCAGGTGGTGGTCGGAGTGGCACATCCCCGCCGCTTCCATCTGGATCTTGACCTCGTCCTGGACGGGATCGCCGATCTCGATCTCCTCGATCGACCACGGCTGGTTGAACTCCCAGATGAGAGCGCCTTTTGTCTTCATCCGTATGTGCCTTCCGCTAGAGCCAGTGAGGCCAGACTAGAGCCATTAGTTAGGTGCGTCACACCCGCCCCCAAGCAACCGCTTGGCCGGGCGTCACCAGATCGGAACCGGCGCCTCGCCGAGCGGGTAATACCCGGGCAGCTTCTCCCCGGCCAGGCTACGTTCGATCCGCTCCTGCATGCCTTTGGACAGCTTTCCGTTCGTCATCAGATCCAGGTAGAGCTTCTGCACGTGGCCGAAGTCGAAGAAGTCTCGCTGCCACTCGATCTTGGCATCGGCGTTCAGCCGAAACCAGCTGCCGCCGATGCCGTAGATCTCCCGCTCGGCGGCGTCGGGATCGTCTGGGTCCGTAGCGACCTGCTTCCAGAATCCGACGATCTCGCCGATCTTGTCGTCGATGAGCACTTTCTGGTACGGGTACTTCCAGCCCTCCAGGCCCTCCATCTCCAGACCCAGTGCGATGTCGCGGATCTCGCCGATCCCAACGCACATCACGTCTTCCTTGGGGCCGATGTTCCAGCCGTAGGTGGCGTCGTCGGAGTAGAAGTCCGCCAACGGCTTCCAGTCACCGGCCTTTTCGGCGTCGCGGTTGACCTGGAGCCAGCGCTCGACCCAGTCCTCCATTTGCTCTCGGGGCAGTGCGGCCATGTTCAGTCATCCTCTTCTTTGATGGACAGTGCTTGCGTGGGGCAGGCCCACACGGCTTGTTCGATTTCGGCCCGGTCCTCTTCCGGCGGTGTGTCATTGAGGATTTCGACCTTCCCGCGCTTGGGTACGGTGAAGTAGTTGGGAGCCTCCACCTCGCACATCGCGTGGCCCTGGCACAGGTCCAGGTCGACATGGACTTTGTAGCCTCGATTTTCCACGGGGCCCTCCTAACCGCGCTTGCGGTAGCGCACCTTGGCCGGCCTATCCAGCTGCACGACCATCTTCGAGTGGTCGTTGCGATAGGTGTCGGCAGGCTGTGCCATCTCGAACTCGTACTCACGCAACAGAACCGAGAAGATCGCCTTGATCTGCATCTGAGCGAACGCCGCGCCGACGCACCGGTGCCTTCCCGCGCCAAACGGAATCCATGTCCACCGGTTAGCGATGTCGGCCTGCTCGGGCTTGTCGTAGCGGTCCGGGTTGAAGGCGTCAGGGTCGGGGAAGTCCTCGGGAATCCGGTTTGAGACTGCTGGGGAGGCGGCCACGAAGTCGCCGTTATGTATCGGGAAGCCCTGCACCTCGAACTCGCCCTTGGCGACCCGCATCAGGATGATCAGCGGCGGGTGCAGGCGCAGGGTCTCCTTGACGACGTTGTCGAGTTTCGGAATCGACCGCAGCGCATGGAAACTCACCTCCTGGCCGTCGGCGTAGAGCTCTTCGAGTTCTTTGAGCACTTCGGCGTAGACCTCGGAGTGGCGGATCAGCTCGATGAGCGTCCACGACGACGTCCCCGAGCTGGTGTGGTGGCCTGCGAACATCAGCGAGATGAACATGCCCGTGACCTCGTCGGCCGAGAACCGGGCGTTGCCGTCCTCGTCCTTGATCGACACCAGCACGTCGAGCATGTCGCGATCCGCCTTGTCCTTCGGCGGATTGGCCAGTCGGCCGTCCATGATCTCCTGAACCAGCGCAACAAGTTTCACGCGAGCCTCATCGCGACGCTTGAAGCTCTCGATCGGCAGATACGGGTCGACGTAGCACAACGGGTCTGTGCCGCGTTCCAGTTCGTGGTAGTACTCCGCGAACCGGTGATCGAGCTGCTCGCGGAACTTCAAACCGATCAAGCACGCCGTCGAGGTGTAGATGGTCAACTCGGAAAAGAAGTCGAGCAGTTCGATCTCGCCCTCGTCGCCCCAGTCGGCGATCATCTTCCTGACTTCGCCCTCGATGGTGGCGGCGTGCCCCTTCATCTGCTCACCGCGCAGAGCCGAGTTGTGCAGCATCTCCTTGCGCCGCTCGGGGCTGGCGTCGAAAACCACACCCTTGCCGAAGATCGGCGTCATGAACGGATAGGCCTCGGCCTGGTCGAGATCCTCGTCGGCGGAACGGAAGAAGAACTCGTTCGCGTCGGAGCCGGACAGGAAGATGACGGGCTTGTCGACCAGTTGGAACCAGCCGACGTCGCCGCATTCCTCACGAATGCGATTCATCAAACCGATTGGGTCGGTGCGGAACTCCTCGAGGTGTCCGTGCTCTTCCTCGCCGCCGGATACCCGGGGCACGATTGCTGTCGTCATTGTCCTGGCATCCCCTCTTCGCCCAATGCAAGCTTCTGGCGGTCTTTCGTGTCGGCTAACGGCGCTTCCGGCTGGAGCTCCATGTTGGCGATGAAGCCGCCGCGCGGCGTCTCTGCGACGAACGCGATGGCTCGCGCGAGATCCTGCGGGCGCAGGAAGTAGTCGTGCCGCGCCTGACCCCATTTGGCCCAGTCCTCCAGGGCAGGCCCGATCAGTTCGGCAGGAAGACTCCAGCCCATGTTGGTCTTCGTCGGACCGGGGTGGACGATCGATGCGCGCACGCCCGTGCCCTCGAGTTCCATCTGCAGGTTGGTCACCATCGCGACAAGCGCCGCCTTTGCAGCGCCGTAGGCGCCCATGTGAGGGCGCTGCCTGAGCGCAACGTCGGACCCGACGAAGATGAGGTCGCCGCGCTGGCGGGCGATCATGCCGGGCAGCACAGCGGTCGCCACACGGTTGGCGCCGATCAGATGAATCTGGATCTGGGACTCGAATTCGTCGGTGCTGATCGCATCAAGCTTGCCGAAGTACGTGTCGCCCGCGCCTGCGACGACCAACTCGATGTCGCCGAGCTCTTCGGTCGCGCCGTGCACGAATGCCTTAACCGACTGCTCGTCGGTGACGTCCAGCGGGAGGGCGATGGCCTCGCCTCCGTTGGACCGGATGTCATCGACCAGCTCCTGGCACTTGTCGACTCGCCTGGCGCCCAACGCAACCGGGAAGCCGCGCGCGGCCAGTTCGGTCGCCGCCGCGGCGCCGATTCCAGATGACGCACCGGCCACGATCGCGGGCCTGCGCTGCGGGAGTGGTTCGAACCGGGGCATTCAGCGGACCTCCACGGTCATAGGCAGATGAGCGAATCCGCGGACGCTACTGGAGTGGACGCGGACGGCGTTGGCCTCGTCGACCTCGTATCCGCGGATTCGTTTGAACAGCTCCGTCAGCGCGACCCTTGCTTCCATCCGGGCCAGGTGCGCCCCGAGGCAGAAGTGGGCACCGCTGCCGAAACTCATGAGTTTCGAGCCGATCTCGCGGCCGATGACGTAGTCGTCGGGCTTCTCGAACACCCGCTCGTCACGGTGCGCCGAGCCGGGCAGCAACAACAGGATGTCACCCTCGGGAATGGCCGTGTCGTACAGGTTCAGCTCGCCGGAGACCACGCGGGCCAGGAGCTGACTGGAGGTGTCATAGCGCAAGGTTTCCTCGACCCACAGCGGCACCTGCTCGAGGTCGGAATAGATGGGGGCGAGCTGATCGGGGTTCTTGTGACCCCAGAACGCCGCATTGGCAAGCAGTTTGGTGGTGGTCTCGTTGCCTGCGATCACCATCAGGAACAGGAAGCCCAGCACTTCGTCGTCGGTGAGTCGGTCGCTGTCGATCTCGGCCTCGAGCAGTGCGGTGGTCAGATCGTCGGACGGCTTTTTGCGGCGTTCGGCGATCATCTCCTGGTAGTACACCATCAGGTTGATGGACGCCTCGATCGCTGACTGCGGCACGTCGTTGACGCCGTCCTCGCGATGCATGACGCCGTCGGCCATAGCCCGGATGCCGTCGCGATCCTCGACGGGGACGCCCATCAGCTCGGAGATCACGTCCATCGGAAGCTTGCCTGCGAATTCCGCGATGTAATCAACGTTTGAGCCGGTGCCGGAGTTGGCCTTCTCCATCATCGTGTCGAGATGTTGGACGGCGAGTTCGGTTACGCGCGGCTCCAACTCGCGGATGCGTCGCGGGGTGAACCCCTTGGAAACCAGGGTGCGCAGGCGCAGATGGGCGGGGTCATCCATCGCGAGGAACGACATCGTCTTGCTGGCATGCGGTCCGCGGGAGATCGGGTCGAGCGAGACGCCATCGCGATTGGACAGCGTTGTGCTGTTCCGGAATCCCTGCAGCACGTCCTGGTGCCGCGACAGCGCCCAGAAGCCGAGCTCTTTGTTGTGGTAGAGGGGCGCCTCGTCTCGCAGCCGCTTGTAGTACGGGTACGGATCTTCGTGGAAGTCGTAGTCGTAGGGGTCGAGAATGATGTCGGAGACATCCACAGTCACTGTTCTTCTCCCAAGATGAGGGCGACCACATAGTTGAGGCGGTCGGCGATCTGGTGGTAGGTGACGGCTCCGCTGCCGGCATGGACCAACGCACCGAAGTACGTCATCTCCAGCGCCGAGATGGTCCGCGGGTCGGCGTCAGGGCCGACCGCCGAACGGATGCGGCGGTGGATCTCGGCGCCGATGCGGTCGCGGACGGTGCGCACCGCCGCGTCGCCGTTGCTCAGCAGGGCCGTCGTGCAGGCGGCGGCGACCTCTGGTTCATCGGCAATCATCAGCGTCAGGGCGCGGAGCGCCTTCTCTACGCGAATCGACCTGCTGTCGTTCACGTCGGTGAAGAACGGCACCTGGCTGACCAGGTCGAGATAGACCTCGGCGATCAGATGGTTCTTCGAAGAGAAGTACGTGTAGGCGGTCGCGGGCGCGACCTTGGCGCGGGCAGCGACCGCGCGCACGGTCAGGTCGGCGTACGAGGACTCGCGCAGCATCTCCATACCGGCGGTGAGGACCTTGCGAAAGGTCTCCTCCTGGCGGCGGTTGCGGGGCGATTCGGTAATCGCAACCACTGGATCACTGGACACATGTCCAAGTTATCTGACGAGGTCGCCATCGGGCAAGTCCTAACCGGAAACCCGCACTACAATTCGCTGGCTGCTGATCTCGACGCAGTCCAGTCTTGCCTCCTGCCACGGTCTGGGGCTATCGTTCGAGAGAACCTAGTCGGACAGTTGTCCAGTGGCAGAAGCGGAGAGTTGGAATGGGCCTGTTGAACGACCGCCAGAGTCAACTGCTCATCGACGGCAAGCTCGTGGCCGGCAATGCTGGCACATTCCCTACGGTGAACCCGGCTACCGAAGAGGTGCTCGGTGTGGCCGCGGATGCGAGCACCGATGACATGGGCCGCGCGATTGAGGCAGCCCGTCGAGCCTTCGACGACACGGACTGGTCGACTAATACCGAGTTGCGGGTGCGCTGCTTGCGTCAACTGCAGGAAGCTCTGACCAAGCACGTTGAAGAGTTGCGCGAGATCACCATCGCCGAGGTGGGCGCGCCGGTGATGCTGACATCGATGGCGCAGCTCGAGGGCCCGATCGCCGATCTCAGCTTCTGCGCCGATACTGCGGAGTCCTACCAGTGGACGACTGATGCAGGCATCGCGTCGCCGATGGGCATCAAGACCAAGCGCACGATCGCCCGCGAAGCCGTCGGCGTCGTCGGCGCGATCACTCCGTGGAACTTCCCGCATCAGATCAACCTCGCCAAGCTCGGCCCCGCGCTGGCGGCGGGCAACACCATCGTCCTCAAGCCCGCGCCGGACACCCCGTGGTGCGCGGCAGTGCTCGGCGAGCTGATCTCCGAACACACCGACATCCCCGCGGGTGTCGTCAACATCATCACGTCGAGTGATCACGCCGTGGGCGCCCTGTTGTCGAAAGATCCACGGGTGGACATGGTTTCGTTCACCGGGTCGACGAACACCGGCCGGGCCGTGATGGCCGACGGTTCCGCGACGCTGAAGAAGGTGTTCCTCGAACTCGGCGGCAAGTCGGCGTTCCTCGTGCTCGACGATGCGGATCTCGCTGGGGCCTGCTCGATGTCGGCGTTCACCGCGTCGATGCACGCCGGACAGGGATGTGCCATCACCACCCGACTGGTGGTGCCCCGTGCCCGCTACGACGAAGCCGTCGGGGCGGCGGCAGCCACGATGGGGTCGATCAAGCCAGGGGATCCCACGGACCCCGGCACAGTCTGCGGGCCGTTGATCTCTTCGCGGCAGCGGAATCGGGTGCAGGAGTACTTGGATTCGGCGACTGCGGAGGGCGGCACATTCGCATGCGGCGGAGGCCGTCCCGCTGATCGCGACACCGGCTACTTCATCGAGCCCACCGTGATCGCCGGGCTCGACAACAATGCCAAGGTCGCGCGCGAGGAGATCTTCGGACCCGTGCTCACCGTCATCGCCCACGACGGCGACGACGATGCCGTCCGCATCGCGAATGACTCGCCGTACGGACTCTCCGGCACGGTGTTCTCCGCTGACGAGGAGCGCGCCGCAGGCATCGCGGCGCGGATGCGCGTCGGCACGGTGAACGTCAACGGCGGCGTCTGGTACTCGGCCGATATGCCGTTCGGTGGATACAAGCAATCCGGCATCGGCCGGGAGATGGGGCTCGCGGGCTTCGAGGAATACCTCGAGACCAAAGCGATTGCCACGGCGAAGAATTAAGGAGACGTCAGTGGGTCTGTATGGGGATCAGTTCAAGGAGAAGGTCGCGATCGTCACCGGTGCCGGAGGCGGCATCGGCCAGGCGTACGCCGAGGCGCTGGCCCGCGAGGGCGCTGCCGTCGTCGTCGCCGACATCAACACCGAAGGCGCCCAGAAGGTCGCAGACGGCATCAAGGGCGAGGGTGGCAATGCGCTCGCGGTGCGCGTCGACGTGTCGGACCCAGACTCCGCCAAGGAGATGGCCGCTACGACCTTGGCCGAATTCGGTGGCATCGACTACCTGGTCAACAACGCTGCGATCTTCGGCGGCATGAAGCTGGACTTCCTCGTCTCCGTCGACTGGGACTACTACAAGAAGTTCATGAGCGTGAACATGGACGGCGCGCTGCTGTGCACCCGCGCCGTCTACCGCAAGATGGCCAAGCGCGGCGGCGGGGCCATCGTGAACCAATCCTCGACAGCGGCGTGGCTGTACTCCAACTTCTATGGCCTCGCCAAAGTGGGCATCAACGGCCTGACTCAGCAGTTGGCCACCGAACTCGGCGGGCAGAACATCCGCGTCAACGCCATCGCACCGGGGCCCATCGACACCGAAGCCAACCGGACCACGACGCCGCAGGAGATCGTCGAGGACATCGTGAAGCGAATTCCGCTGTCGCGCATGGGCGAGCCCGAGGACCTGGTCGGCATGTGTCTGTTCCTGCTGTCGGATCAGGCGAAGTGGATCACCGGCCAGATCTTCAACGTCGACGGCGGACAGATCATCCGATCATGACCGACGACGTCAAGCTCGGCTACATCGGCCTCGGCAATCAGGGCGCCCCGATGGCCAAGCGGCTGGCGGGCTGGCCCGGCGGCCTGGTGGTGTTCGACGTCCGCACCGAGGCGATGACGCCGTTAGCCGAGCTCGGTGCGTCGCTGGCCGACAGCGTGGCCGACGTCGCGCAGGCCGACGTCATCAGCGTCACGGTGCTCAACGACGCGCAGGTTCGCGACGTGGTTGGCGAGCTCGCCGAGCGCGCCAAGCCCGGTACGGTCATCGCGATCCACTCCACGATCGAGCCCGGCACCGCCCCCGAACTCGCCGATCAGTTGCGGCCCAAGGGTATCCACATCGTCGATGCTCCCGTCAGCGGCGGAGCCGGCGCTGCGGACAAGGGTGAGCTGGCCGTCATGGTCGGGGCCGATGACGACGCGTACGAACAGGTCAAACCGGTTTTCAAGCAGTGGGCGTCGATGGTGGTCCGCGCAGGCGAGCCCGGAGCCGGTACGCGGATGAAGTTGGCTCGCAACATGTTGACCTTCATCGGCTTCGCCGCGGCGTGCGAGGCGCAGAAGCTGGCCGAGGCAGCGGGCATCGACCTGCAGAAGCTGGGGCGGGTGGTGCGGCACAGCGACGCCCAGAGCGGCGGGCCCGGCGCGATCATGGCCCGCGACGACACCAAACCGCTACCGCCAGACCACTTCCTGCACGACATGTTCGTGCACACCCGAGGGCTGGCCGAGAAGGACCTGCGGTTGGCGCTCGGACTCGGCGAGGCCACCGGCGTGGAATTGCCGCTTGCCGAAATAGCGTTGCGCGACCTGGCCGCCGGACTCGGTGTGCCACATACGAGTTCGACCACAAAGGAGTGACCATGGACGAGCTGCGCAAGAAGGGCCTCGCCAAGATGAACGAGGTCTATGGCTGGGAGATGCCGAATATCGAGGGCGATCCGTTCTTCGACCTCACCGTGGATCACCTCTTCGGCACCATCTGGAACCGGCCGGGGCTGACCATGCGGGACAAGCGCATCATGACGCTCACCGCAGTCGCTGCGCTTGGCAACGCCGACCTCGCTGAGATCCAGGCCAACGCCGCACTGCACAACGGCGAGCTCACCGGGGACGAACTCAAGGAGATGGCCGTCTTCTTGACGCAGTACCTCGGCTTCCCGCTTGGCTCCAAGCTCGACGGCGCCGTCAGCAAGGTGGTCAAGAAGCGCAAGAAGGCCGCCGAACGCGGTGAGAGCGAGGACAAGAAGGCCAACGTGAACGCGGCGGTTCACATGCACTCGGGCGGAACGGTCCATGACAAGTAGGTTCGCGGCGCTGGCCCGCGAGCAACTAGCGACCCTGGTGCCTGAGCTGCTGCTGATCGGACAACTCATCGATCGCTCCGGAATGGGCTGGTGCATCAAGCCTTTCGGCCATCCAGGGATGTTGGAGATCGCGATCGAGGAGTGGATGGGCGCCAGCCCGATCTACACCAGGCGGATGCAGAAGGCGCTGAAGTACGAGGGCGACGACGTCGTCACGATCTTCAAGGGCCTGCAACTCGACATCGGTGCCCCGCCGCAGTTCATGGACTTCCGCTACACAGTGCACGACCGTTGGCACGGCGAGTTTCATCTCGACCACTGCGGCGCGCTACTCGACGTCGAACCGATGGGCGAGGATTACGTCCGCGGCATGTGCCACGACATCGAGGATCCGACCTTTGACGCCACAGCGGTGGCCACCAATCGCAGAGCGCAGATCCGCCCGATCCACCGACCGCCACGGGTGCCGGCCGACCGTGCGCCGCATTGCGCGTGGACGGTGATCATCGACGACTCGTACCCGGAAGTCGAGGACCACCCGGCGATGGACATGATCCGCCGAACCCAGGCCGCCAGAACGCAACTCGACGCGATCGATCCCGGTGATGAAGGCCAGGCGGATTACTCGGGCGCGCTACTGTCCGACTTCGACTTCGGCGCCTTCTCGCATTCGGCGCTGGTTCGGGTGGCCGACGAGGTGTGCCTGCAGATGCACCTGCTGAACTTGTCGTTCGTATTGGCAGTCGGCAAGCGGGCCGGCACTGACATTGCGCTTGCCAAGAAGATCTGCGGCAATCAGCTGATCGGTATCGCGGGCGTCGCGGCCGCCCGCATCCACGGCGCGCTGGATTTGCCCGGAGGGATCGAGGGTGCGATCCGCACGCTTGAACTGCATCCGCTGTTCAACCCGGCGGCCTACGTGAACGCCGATTTCGGACCCGACTCCGTGGCGGTGCGTAGGGCGCCTGCGCACGAGGATGGCGCCTGGGTCTCGTTGGTGGGGCCGTCGGAGAAGCGCGCTCTGCAGGCGGCGGTTGCCGCTGTCGATCCACATCTCGACGTGGAGATCTCCGGCGGCGAAACCGACTGGACGGCCCGCGTCGTCGAGACCGACACGGCAGCAGAGGAATTGCCCGAGGTGGCAGTTGCGAAGGTCAGCCGTGGCGCATCCTGGGTGTTCGAGGACCGCAAGTCACTTCCTCTTACTGTGGTGTGAGGGCGGTATCGGCCGCCCTCCGACAGCTACTTCACAGGAGCGGATGCGTCGACAACCCCAAGCAGTGCTGACGCGATTCTTGCCGAGACGATATCCATCACGGGCCACAACGGAGACGAGATCGAGGCGTATCGCGCGGTCCCGATGGCAGCGGGCTCTCGTGGTGGCATCGTGTGGATTCACCACATGCCCGGTTACGACCGCGAGACCAAGGAGTTCGTCCGCAGGCTGGCCGTCGAGGGCTACAACGCAATATGCCCGAACCTGTACTGGCGGGAGGCGCCGGGCGCCGACCCCGATGACGCTGCGGCCACCGCACGCGCCGCAGGCGGCGTGCCCGACGAGCGCTTGGTCGGCGATGTCGCGGGCGCGATCGCGTACCTCCGCGGGCTGGACGGCGCCAACGGACGAAACGGGGTGATCGGGCACTGCTCCGGTGGCAGGCACGCATTTCTCGCCGCGTGCTCACTGAAGCTTGACGCCGCGGTCGACTGCTACGGTGCGTTCGTCGTCGAAGACCCACCGGAAGGCATGCCGCGCGCGATGCAACCGATACTCGGTCTTGCGCCGAATCTGAGCTGTCCGCTGCTCGGACTGTTCGGCAAAGACGACCGCTACCCGTCCCCGGAATCGGTTGCCGCACTTGATGACGAGTTGACCCGGTTGGGCAAGGAACACGAGTTCCACTCCTACGACGGCGCTGGACATTCCTTCTTCTCGGTGGACCGGCCCGCGTACCGCGTTGAAGCTGCGATCGATGGCTGGCAGAAGATAAACGACTTCTTCGGCAAGCTGGTGGCGGGCTGAACATGTGCACATACCTGACTGAGAAGATCGGTGTCGAAGGCAGCGGCAAGGGCGCAAAGGGTTGGTTCGGGGCCACGGAGGCGACCGTGTACGTCGACCATCCGGTACATGCGCCGTACGGCCACACGGTGAACATCGATGTGCTCAACCCCGCGCTTGGTCCGTCGGCGCGGGTGGCGCTGGAGTTGACGGAGGAAACCGCACTGGCCCTTGCCGATGCGATTCACCGCGCAGTCGCATCGGCCCCGCCGGGGTTGGCTTCGCGGGACCAGTAGCACTCAGCGCAGCAGGGTGGCTCCCACCCAGCGACGCAGGTAGTCGCGAAGTTCTACGCCGCGTCGCGGCGGTCGGCCAGGGTCGATGACGTACGACTGGATGATTCGCAGCAAGTGCTCGGCGAGTTCGTCGAGATCGGCATCGGTGAAACCGAGACCGGCCCAATCGACGTCGAACTGGCGCAGCATCGAGCGGGCGAAGTCCTGCGCGACGTCCGACGTAACCGACTCTGTATGCGGATTCGGCCGCCCAGGGATCAGGAGCAATCCGAGATGCTTGTCCTCCGGCAACCATTCAAGGGTGGTCGCCACAGCCTCTGCGACCGCGTCGGCCGGGTCGGTGATCCCTCGCAGATGTGCCGCCAGCCGATCCTGAAACCCGCTGGCCGAATGCACGGCCGCGGCAACCAGCAGCGCATCGGTGCTTGGGAAATACCGGTACACCGTCTGCCGGGTGACGCCAAGAGTGCGGGCCACGTCGGCGATGGAGAAGTCCGCGCCTCGTGCATCGATCGCCTGGCCCGCCGCGCCGAGGATTCTGGCGATCGCTTCCTCGTCGGTGGCGGGGGCCGATCCGGACCAGCCGTGGGTGCGCACGGGCGAATCGTACGTCAGCCGGCCCGTCAGCCCCGGTAGGAGACTTGCAGGTTCTTGACCCCGTTGAGCCACCCCGACCGAAGCCGTTGCGGCTCGGACAGTTTGGTGATGTCGGGGATCTGGTCGGCGATCTCGTTGAAGATCAGCTTGATCTCCATCCGGGCCAGGTTCGCGCCGATGCAGTAATGCGCGCCGTTGCCGCCGAAGCTCAGGTGCGGGTTGGGGTCGCGCAGGATATTGAAATCGAACGGCTTGTCGAACACCGCGTCATCGTAGTTGGCGGAACTATAGAACAGGCCGGCGCGCTGACCCTCGCGGATCGTGACGCCACCGAGTTCGGTGTCGGCCAACGCCGTTCGCTGGAAACAGTGCACGGGCGTGGCCCAGCGGACGATTTCGTCAGCAGCCGTCTCGGGTCGCTCACGCTTGAACAGCTCCCATTGGTCAGGGTTCTCGAGGAACGCATTCATGCCATGTGTCATGGCATTGCGGGTCGTCTCGTTCCCCGCGACCGCGAGGAGGATGACGAAGAACGCGAACTCGACGTCGCCGAGTGATTCGCCGTCGATATCGGCCTCGATCAGACGCGTGACGATGTCGTCGGCCGGGCAGCGGCGACGCTCCTCAGCCATGCTGTAGGCGTAGCCCATCAACTCGGCGTTCGCGGCTATCGGATCGTCGTCGAAGTCCGGGTCGTCGGTGTTCATGATCGCGTTCGTCCAGTGGAACAACTTCTCCTGATCGGCCTCGGGTACACCGATCAGGTCGGCGATGGCCTGCAGCGGCAGCTTCATCGCGATGTCATCGACGAAGTTGCCGGACCCCTTTTCGGCTGCGGCCCTGACGATTTCACGGGCGGCGACGGCGAGCTTCTCCTCCAGCGTGGCGACCGACCTCGGTGTGAAGAGCCGCGACACGATCTTGCGCAGACGGGTGTGCTCCGGGGCGTCATGGTTGATCAGCAGCGCCTTGGTCAGCTCGAGCTGATCGGGTGTGGTGCCTTCTGGCAACACCATCACGGCACCCTTGCGATTGGTCGACCACAGGTCGCCGTTGCGCGAGATCGACTTGATGTCCTCGTGGCGGCTGATAACCCAGTAACCGTCGTCGCCGAAGAACGACTCGCTCTGCTCGTTCCACCACACCGGCGCGGTCTTGCGCAGCTCGGCGAACTCGGTGACGGGAATGCCCTTGAGCAAGACATCGGGGTCGGTGAAGTCATAGCCCTGTCCGAACGGACATGTGGTCTGCGTCATACCTAGACCATACACTGCGGTGTCAAACGTATGGCCGGGTTCAGACGCGTGGTCGACCGTACGATCGGACCGTGCACACCAAGAAGGCGCTGGTGCGACGGCCGAGCCCGCGCCTGGCCGAAGGGCTGCTAACCCACATCGAGCGATCGCCCGTCGACCCTGACATCGCGATGAAGCAGTGGGAGGGCTATGTGCGGGCGCTTGTCGATGCCGGCTGGAGGGTGACCGAGGTCGAGCCCGCGCCCGACTGTCCCGACGGCGTGTTCGTCGAAGACACCGTCGTTGTGTACGGCGATCTTGCGGTCATCGCGCGTTCCGGTGCCGTCGAGCGCAGGTCGGAAACCCAGGGCACCGAGAAAGTCGTCGCTGAGTTGGGTTATCGCACCGTACATATCGAGGCGCCCGGCATTCTCGACGGCGGCGACGTGCTGAAGCATGGCGGAACGGTCTACGTGGGACAGTCCGGACGCACCAATCCCGACGGGATAGGCCAGTTGTCCGACTACCTCGCGCCATTCGGTGCGACGGTCGTCGCGGTCCCACTGACCAAGGCGTTACACCTCAAGTCGGCGGTGACTGCGCTGCCGGACGGCACGATCATCGGGTACTCGCCGGTGGTGGACGACCCGTCGGTCTTCGAGGTGTTCCTTCCGGTGCCCGAGGAGCCGGGCGCCCACGTTGTCCTCCTCGGCGACGGCAAGCTGCTGATGTCGTCGGGGGCACCAGAGACCGCCGCGCTGATGCGGGCCCGCGGCTACGAACCGGTGCTCGTCGACATCGGCGAGTTCGAGAAGCTCGAGGGTTGTGTCACGTGCCTTTCGGTTCGCCTGAGGGGGATCTGAGCCGGTTAGGGTGTGCCTGTGCGCGTCCTCGTGATCGGATCCGGAGCCCGTGAACATGCCCTGCTGCTTGCGCTGCGCCGGGACCCCGAGGTGGAGGAGTTGGCCGTCGCCCCAGGCAACGCCGGCACCGCGATCATCGCCGACCAATACGACGTCGACATCACCTCGGGTGAAGCCGTCACCGGCCTGGCTCAGAAGATCGGCGCCGACGTGGTGGTCATCGGCCCCGAGGTGCCGCTCGTCCTCGGTGTCGCCGACATGGTGCGCGCCGCGGGCATCGCCTGCTTCGGGCCGACGAAGGACGCCGCCCGCATCGAAGGATCGAAGTCGTTCGCCAAGGACGTGATGACCGCCGCCGGGGTGTTAACAGCGACCAGCGAGATCGTCGACAACCCGGCACACCTCGACGCGGCACTCGACCGCTTCGGGCCGTCGGTAGACGATCCGGCGTGGGTGGTCAAGGACGACGGGCTGGCCGCGGGCAAGGGCGTGGTGGTGACCGCCGACCGCGACGCGGCAAGGGCGCACGCCGCCAGCCTGCTCGACGCAGGCCACCCGGTGCTGCTCGAATCGTTTCTCGACGGACCCGAGGTGTCGCTGTTCTGCATCGTCGACGGCGAGACCGTGGTGCCGCTGCTGCCCGCGCAGGACTTCAAACGGGTCGGTGACGGCGACACCGGGCCCAACACCGGAGGCATGGGCGCCTACGCGCCGCTGCGATGGCTGCCAGAAGAGGTGGTATCGCAGATTGTCGACGATGTCGTGAAACCCGTTGCGGCCGAGATGGTTCGCCGGGGCAGCTCGTTCTCCGGTCTGCTGTACGCCGGGCTGGCGATCACGTCGCGCGGCCCGTCGGTGGTCGAATTCAACTGCCGCTTCGGCGATCCGGAGACGCAGTCCGTGCTTGCGCTGCTGGACACCCCGCTCGGACAGCTGCTGCGTGCCGCAGCGACAGGTCAGCTCGCTGAGGCGCCGCCGCTGCGCTGGCGAGACGGCGACGCCGTGACGGTGGTGCTTGCCGCGGAGAATTACCCGGGCCGCCCTCGGGTGGGCGACGCGATCGTCGGCGCCGAGGCCGACGGCGTACTGCACGCCGGTACCGCGCGACGCGACGACGGCGCGATCGTCTCCTCAGGCGGGCGGGTGTTGTCGGTCGTCGGGACGGGTCAGGACCTGGCGGCCGCCCGGGATGCCGCCTATACGCTTATCAAGTCGATTCGCTTGCCGGGCAGCCACTTTCGCGCGGACATCGGGCTCGCCGCCGCCGAAGGCAAGATAAGCCTCTAGGCCGACACCAGCGGAGCCATCCAGGCGATCTCTGCCGGGAGCTGGGAGCTCCAGAACCCGCCGTCATGTCCGCCGGGGGAGAAGCCGCCGGACGGTGGGCTGGGCAGCTGGGCGATGAACTGTTTGGTCGCCGAATAGAACGGATCGCTGTCGCCGCAATCGATCCGGATCGGAATGGACCCGAGTTGGGGCAGTCCCCAGACGGTGTTCGCCGCGTAGTCGTCTGCGCCGTCGAACGCACCTGGGGCTGCCGCGCCGGACGACGTCCACAGCGCCGGGCTGACGGCGCAGATCGCCGCGGTGCGCGCAGGGCCGAGCCTCGCGCCGAGCAGCAGCGCGGCGTAGCCGCCCATCGACCAGCCGAGGAACCCAACGCGTGAGGTGTCGAGTCCTTGCGAGCTCAACATCGGGATCAGTTCGTTCAGCACCATGGCGCCGGAGTCTTCGCCGGACGCCCGCTTGTGCCAGTAGCCACCGCCGCCGTCGACCGCGACCAAAGCGAACGGAGGGATGCCAGCCTGAACCGCTTGGGCAAGCCCCTGCTCTACACCGCCCGCCATCACGCCTGCGGCATCCTGCCCCTTGCCGTGCAGTGCGATCACCGGATGCAGTGCAGCCGTCTGGCCCGGCGGGCGGGCGATCGCCCAATTCGTTGGCACGCCGCCGCGGGCCGCCGATACGAACGAGCCGTCGACGTACGTCGGCGCGGCTGCGGGTGGGGGCTGCAGCGGTGGGGGCGGCGCCAGCGGTACACCCGCGCTCGTCATCGCAACCGGCGGTCCAGCAACCGATGTACTCGGTGTGCGCAGCGCTGTGCCCAATGTGTAGGCGCCTGCGGCCCCGGCTGCGGCACCGACACCGAGACGCAGAATGGCGCGGCGACTCAGTTCGGACATGCGGGCCATCATGCCATCGGCGGATCTGCGCGCCACGCCCGAGTTCCCTGAGTAAAGCCTGATGATTGGCCGAAAGCGCCGTGTCGCAAGTGCGTGGCTGGCAGCATGCTAGAAGTGACGGCAGCGGTCACTCCAAAGGGAGAACGTCGACGGTATGCGCTGGTCAGCGCTGCCGCTGATCTGCTGTGCGAGGGTGGGTTCGACGCCGTGCGGCACCGCGCCGTAGCCCGAAGGGCCGGGCTCCCGCTGGCGTCGACGACGTACTACTTCTCCTCGCTCGACGACCTGATCGAAAAGGCCGTCGAGTACGCAGGCACGCGTGAGGCCGAGCAATTGCGGACCAGAGTTGCGACACTGTCCCGGCGACGCCGGGGCATCGAGTCGACGGCCGACATCCTGGTGGACCTGCTGGTCGGCGAGGCCACCGGACTTCGGGTCACCGAGCAACTGATCTCCCGCTACGAGCGCTACATCGCATGTGCGCGCCAGCCGGGGCTGCGCGATATCCAGCGGCGGATCCTGCAACAGCGCACCGACGCGGTGGTCGAGGTCGTCGAGCGATCCGGCCGCGCGGTGCGTGCTGAACTGCTCACAGCGCTGGTCTGCGCGGTCGACGGCGCGGTGGTGGCGGCGCTGGTCGGCGATGGTGACGGTCCGAGGGCCACGGCCCGCGCGACGCTGATCGATGTGATCGACGTCCTTGCGCCGATCGATGAGAGAGTCGCCCCCGTCTGACCGAAGACGTTGGGGCGGTGCGGGTTCCGCGTTGTGCGCCGGACTAGCGGAGCGCCTCCCTGATCGCGACCAGTTCGCGTTGGACGTCTTCGAGTAGTTCCATCGCGCGGATCAGCCGATTCTCAAGTGAAGAGCGGCTGCCACGGCGCTGCTGCGGGACGACCTCTCCCGACGGCGACGGTGTGACGATGTACCCGGTTTCGAAGTCGCCGTAGATGGTGACGTCCTCCGGCCGGTGAAACCGGTAGAGCGCGACGTATGCGCAAATCACGGCGTCAACGGGATCCTCGTCCCTGTCGAGATGTGCCGGTCGGGTTGCTACCTCGACCCGCTTGCGCAGCTCGACCCAGGCAGGATTACGGTTTACCCGCAGTCGCGGTGACGCGTTGTCAAGGCCCTCGATGTGCGTCATCAACTGCAGCAGTTCGCGCTTCCGGATGTCGAACTCGCCCCTCTTGTACTTCAGGGTTTTTGCCAGCTGGAACAGCACGACTGTTGCCGGGTGCGGGAACACCTCGATGGCCCGCCGCTTCGCATGGGAGTGCGGGTCCAAATCGAGGTCCAGCCGATTGGCAAGGACCTCGCCGCGCGGCGGGTTGAACTCCGGTCTGCCCCTATACGCGGGGCGGGCGGAGGCCTCAGACGTAGTGAAGTCGCGGTTGAGTGCCGCTTCGCACGGCCGGGCGCCGGCCTCGTTCGGCACGATCAGCGGTGCATCGATGGCCACCAGGCATTCGTCGTCCACGTACGGCGCTATCGCGGTCTCGATGCTCTCGTCGTCGTGGGCGACGCCGAGATGAAGGAGTCGTCCGTCAGCATCGACCACCGCCACGCCCGTCTGGTTCTTTTCACCCCATGCAAGGTCCAAACCAACGAAGTGCATACGCCTACCCTGCCCTATCCCCAGTTCGAGACGGACTAGTTGTCGACGTTGCGGAGCCGTTTGAGCCTGTCGGCCAGCAGCCCCACCCGATGTGCATTGCCGTGCAGGCGCAGATAACGATCGCCGAAGACGGCCAGCAGCGCGTCGTCGAGGCGGCGCACTGCACCCGCCGGATATCGATACCCCATCGCCCGGTTGATCGCGTCGGCGTCCACCGTGTCCAGCACGCTAGTCAGCTCGTCGAGCGAGGTGATGCCGAGTTCCAGGAGCAGCCCCGAGATCCAGCCGTAGTGATCGGTGCGTGACCAGCCGGCATCGGAGTACCGGTTGCCCAGGTATGTCGCGAGCACCGGGGTCGCGATCCGTGGGTCGGTCGACGCTTCGGTCTCCTCGTCGCCTGCCTCGTTGCCGGTCATGGTGACCCGCAACCGCTCGCGGATGGCGGTGAACTCGCGATCGGCGAGTTCGAGCAGACCCGCCGCCAGCGTGAAACGTCGATCCAGATCGGGCGCGTGCTCGGCTGGAATCGAGCCCTTGTAGCGGATATCGTGCTCGAACTCCGCCCATGCGTGCTGCAGCACGGTGCGGACCTGGATCGACGCCGGCTGCTGTTCGCCCTCGACGCCGACAAGCAGGTGTCTGCTGGCGTAGCCCCACCGGCCTTCGCGCGCAGTCTCCAGGCCCATGTCCCGGTCGTCGAGCAGTCGCATCTCGTCCGTGAGCAGCGTCGCGACCGCGTCGACGTCCTCGCGCAGATAGGTGATGACCCGCAGCCCGACCTGGTCGGTGATCTCCACTAGCGGGTCGCTGAAAAGTCGCTGTCCGTCGACGGCCCGTTCGGCCTTGGCCGCGAACGATTCGATGCTCTTGGTCCGCGCGGTGATGCTCAGATAGTTGATGCCTGCGTCGTCAAGGAGTGCCGTCACCAACTGGAGGTAGTTCGCGGTAGCGGTGACAAGGGCGGGTCGTCGGGCCTCGTAGTCGGCGATGGCCGTCCGCGCAGTGGCCGGAATCGGTTCCGCCGGTTGCGGAGTCAGGCCCGGAGGGAGGGTCGGCGTGAGGATGTACCCCGTGTCGATGTCGCCGTACACGGTGACATCGGCGGGTCGACGGACGGAGTAGAGCGCCACATAGGCACACAGCACGGCGTCGATCGGATCCTCTGCCCGTCGCAATTCGCTCTTGCGCGTTGCGGTTTCGACCGAACGGCGGAGATGCTTCCAATCGTCGTGCCCGGCGACCTGCAGCGGCACATCGGCGTCTTTCAGCCCCTCGATCAGGGTCATCAGCCGGAGCAGTTCCGATTGCATCTTCTCGAGTTTGCGCCCCTTCTTGTCCTTGTACTTCAGTGTCCTGCCGAGACGGAACAACGCCACCGATGCAGCGTGCGGGTAGACCTCCAACGCGCGACGCGGCCGTGGCGAGAAGGGGTCGAGGTCGAGGTCGGTCGCGGTGGCCAGGCGGCCGCCGCGCGTTCCGTTCGCGAATTCGGGCTTTCCGGTGTTGGACGGATGGGCACCCGCCTGGAACTTCGCGAAATCCTTGTTGAGCGCGGCTTCGCACGACCGGTTGCCCTTCGGGTTCGTCACGATCAACGGCGCGTCGACGCCGACCACGCAGTCATCGGCGACATACGGCCTGATCGTCGCCAGGATGCTGGCGTCGTCGGTTTGCGCGGAAACCTGCACGAGGGCGCCTTTGTCGTCTACCACGGCGACGCCCGTTGGATTGCGCTCTCCCCACGCGAGATCGAGCCCAACGAAGTACATTGGCCCAGCCTGCCCTACCCGCCGTCGTAAGCTGTGTGTTTGTGACGATCCCGAACGTGCTGGCCAATCGGTACGCCAGCGACGAGATGGTGGCGATCTGGTCGCCGGAGGCCAAGGTCGTCGCCGAGCGCCGGCTCTGGCTGGCGGTGCTGCGGGCGCAGGCCTCGCTTGGCGTCGATGTGCCTTCCGGCGTGGTGGACGACTACGAGCGGGTGCTCGAGGACGTCGACTTGTCGTCGATCGCAGCGCGGGAACGGGTGCTGCGCCACGATGTCAAGGCCCGCATCGAGGAGTTCAACGCGCTGGCAGGCCACGAGCACGTGCACAAGGGCATGACGAGCCGTGACCTCACCGAAAACGTTGAGCAGCTGCAGATCCGCCGCTCCCTTGAATTGGTGCATTCGCACGGGGTTGCGGTGGTGGCGCGGCTGGCCGAGAAGGCGATCAGCTACCGCGACCTGGCGATGGCGGGCCGCAGTCACAACGTCGCCGCGCAGGCCACCACTTTGGGTAAGCGGTTCGCGTCCGCGGCCGAGGAGATGCTTCTTGCGCTGACGCGGCTGCGTTCGTTGATCGACCGGTACCCGCTGCGCGGCATCAAGGGCCCGATGGGCACCTCGCAGGACATGCTCGACCTGTTCGACGGCGACACGTCGAAGTTGGCCGACTTGGAGCGGCGGATCGCCGAATTCCTGGGTTTCACGGAGATTTTCACCAGCGTCGGGCAGATTTATCCGCGCTCACTGGACCATGACGTGGTGTCGGCGCTGGTGCAGGTGGGCGCGGGCCCGTCGTCGATGGCGCACACCATCCGGCTGATGGCGGGCCACGAACTGGTGACCGAGGGTTTCGCGCCGGGACAGGTCGGCTCGTCGGCCATGCCGCACAAGATGAACACCCGCTCGTGCGAACGGGTGAACGGTCTCCAGGTCGTGCTGCGGGGCTATGCGTCGATGGCAGCGGAGTTGGCGGGCGCGCAGTGGAACGAGGGTGACGTGTTCTGCTCGGTGGTGCGCCGGGTGGCGCTGCCCGACGCGTTCTTCGCGATCGACGGGCAGATCGAGACGTTCCTGACCGTTCTCGACGAGTTCGGCGCCTACCCGGCGGTGATCCAGCGAGAGCTGGACCGCTACCTGCCGTTCCTTGCCACCACCCGGATCCTGATCGCCGCGGTGCGCGCAGGAATGGGTCGGGAAGCCGCGCACGAGGCGATCAAGGAACATGCCGTCGCGGTGGCCCTTGCGATGCGTGAGAAGGGTTTGGAGCCCGATCTGCTTGACCGACTGGCCGCCGACCCGCGGCTGCCGCTGGACCGGCCTGCGCTGGACGCGGCGCTGGCCGACAAACAGGCGTTCACCGGCGCCGCGGGTGACCAGGTCGACAGGGTCGTCGACGCGGTCGACGATCTGGTGGGCCGCTATCCGGAGGCCGCCAAGTACACGTCCGGCGCCATCTTGTGACTTCGGTCTTGGAGATCGACTTCACCGATCTGGACAACTTCGCTCACGGTTTTCCGCACGCGCTTTTCGAGGTGCATCGACGTGAGGCGCCCGTTTACTGGCACGCGGCGACGGACAACACTCCCGACGGGGAGGGTTTCTGGTCGGTCGCGTCGTATGCGGAAACCCTTGCGGTGTTTCGTGATCCGGTCACGTTCTCATCGGTGACGGGTGGCTCCCGACCGTTCGGCGGGACGCTGCTGCAGGACCTGTCCATCGCCGGTCAGGTGCTCAACATGATGGACGACCCGAGGCACTCGCAGATCCGCAGGCTCGTCAGCTCGGGCCTGACGCCGCGGATGATCCGTCGCGTCGAGGATGACCTGCGCGCACGGACGCGGCGGCTTTTGGATGCGGTGGTTCCGCGTGAACCGTTTGATTTCCTTGTCGACATCGCCGCAGAACTGCCGATGCAGATGATCTGCATCCTGCTGGGAGTGCCGGAATCCGAACGACATTGGCTGTTCCACGCGATCGAGCCGCAGTTCGACTTCGGCGGCGCGCGCAAGGCGTCCGTCGGGCAGATGTCCGTCGAGGAGGCGGGGTC
This sequence comes from Mycolicibacterium moriokaense, assembly GCF_003201655.1. Taxonomy (GTDB): domain Bacteria; phylum Actinomycetota; class Actinomycetes; order Mycobacteriales; family Mycobacteriaceae; genus Mycobacterium; species Mycobacterium moriokaense_A. The sequence continues at coordinate 11,399 of NZ_QJJU01000010.1, read as the reverse complement.
GCGGATGTACTCCTACGGGCAGGAGTTGATCGCGTCGAAGCGTATGCAGCCCACCGACGACATGCTCTCTGTGGTGGCCAACGCCACCGTCGACGACGACGGTCTGTCTGACCTGGAGCTCTACCTGTTCTTCAGCCTGCTGTTCAGTGCGGGCGCGGAGACAACCCGCAACTCCGTCGCGGGCGGGCTGCTGGCGCTGGCTGAGCACCCGTCGCAGCTGTCGGCTTTGCGTGCCGATCTTGGGTTGTTGCCAACGGCCGTCGAGGAGATGGTGCGCTGGACGTCGCCGTCGCCGTCCAAGCGGCGTACCGCGACGCGGGATGCCGAGTTGGGCGGATGTGCGATCGAGGCCGGCCAGAAGGTGCAGATCTGGGAGGGTTCGGCGAACCGCGACGCTGTGGTGTTCGATGATGCGGATGTCTTCGACGTCACGCGTAAACCCAATCCGCACTTGGGCTTCGGTCAAGGTGTGCACTACTGCCTTGGCGCCAACCTGGCGCGGCTGGAGCTGCGGGTGCTGTTCGAGGAGTTGCTTACCCGCTTCTCGTCGGTACAGGTGACCAAACCGGTGGAGTGGACCCGCAGCAACCGCCACACCGGCATCCGGCATCTGGTGGTGGAGCTTCGATGACATTTGACCAGCGCGTTTCCGAACTCGGTCTGCAGCTGCCGCCTGAGCCGTTGTTGCCGCCGGGCGTCTGGATCCCGTTTGAGTGGGTCCGTGTGGTCGGGGAGCGGTGCGTGCTGAGTGGGCACGGTGCCCTTGGACTGGATGGCGGGCCGGCGGGCCCGTTCGGACGCGTGCCGAGCGAGGTGTCGCTGGAGGCCGCGCAGGAGTCGGCGCGGTTGACGGTACTGGCCATGCTGGGGGCTTTGCGTGGTGCATTGGGTTCGCTTGACCGGGTGCGGGATTGGGTGACGCTAAACGGTTTCGTCAATGCCGACGCGGGTTATCCGCAGACGACCGCGGTGCTCAACCCCGCGTCGGATCTTCTGCTCGAGGTGTTCGGCGAGCACGGCAGGCACGCTCGGACGGCGATCGGGGTGGCTGCGCTACCGCTGAATCTGCCAGTGATCATGTCGGCAGAGGTGATCATCACGCCGTGAAACCGGATTCGTTCGCGGCGGTCATGGCGACTGGCATCGTCTCGATCGCGGCTGTGGATCACGGTTATCGCACGATCAGTGACGTCTTGATCGTGCTGGCGGCCGTCGGATTGCCGGTGCTGATTGTGGCGGCGGCCACGGCCTGGCGCCGAGATTCGTGGGATATCACCAATCTCGATGTGTCACTTCGGCTGTGCACCTACATCGCGGCATGCGCGGTGGTGGGGGCGCGGCTTGCCGAACACCGTGTCGTGCTGTGGGTGCTGGCGGGGATGGCGTTGCAGGGTTGGCTCTCGCTGGCGCCGGTGGTGACACGGTGCGTGTGGCGTGACCGCGGCGTGGGCCTGCGCGACCGCGCGCACGGCGGCTGGGAACTGGCCAGCGTTGCGACGTCCGGACTGGCCATCGTGATGGCGGACCTGAAGATCGTCTTCCTCGCGATACTGTTCTGGGCCATCGCCATTGGCGTGTATCTGTTGATAACGGCACTGATCGTCTGGCGGGCCGTCCACGATCCGGCCGCCGCGGAGTTGGTGCAACCCGACATTTGGATTCTGATGGGCGGCGCGGCGACCGCGACGTTGGCGGGCGATCACATTCACAAGGCCGGGCTGGAGGCCGTTTGGCCGGTGACGGTCGTGACGTGGTTTGTCGCGACGGCGTGGATCCCGCCGCTGATTTACGCCACCCTGCAACGGTTTCGGAGACGAAGCGAGCCCCAGCCAGGGCTGTGGTGGGCGGCGGTGTTCCCGCTCGGGATGTATTCGTCCGCGACGTATGCCACGGCCGTCGAGACTGGCTGGCACTGGCTGACGGTGGTGCCGCTGGGGTTCTTCTGGATCGCGTTTGTCGCGTGGCTCAGCGTGGCGATCGGAGCGCTGCTGCGATTTCGGCGATCACGCGGTGCGGATACTCCGTCAGGTCCAACCACGTGAACCGAAGCACTTGCCAGCCGTTGAGCGAAATCCTGTTCTGCCGCGCGCGGTCGTTCTGAAAGCCGTTCGGTCGTGGTGGAATGCCCAGCCGTCGACCTCGACCGCGACCTTTTGCTTAGGGAATGCCACGTCGACGACGTACCCGCAGACCGGGTAGTTGGCACGCCAGCCCGAAATCTTCGCGGCGCGCAGCAGCCGAATCAGCAGCCGCTCGGCCTCCGACCGTGCGCCGCCCGACGCTTCCCGTAGGAATCGGCCCGCCAGCGTTGCACCGTGTCTCCCGGCATTCCTGGTGTGGGCGGTATGCAGCTGATCAAGGCTGACACCCCGTTGCAGGGCGGAGTCCATGATCGCCCTGCTGTGGGTGCTTGCCACCGCCTCGAGGACTGTAAGTGGAATTGCGGTGACGCGAAGATTCCTGCGCAGCACGATATCGACGGCGGCGAGATCGCGTCGGCGCGCCGACGATCCCCACCGCGAACGACTGCCTTTGCTCAGCGGAACGGTGACGTCCACATGTTCCGGTGCCGTTGAGATGATGCCATGCCACCATGCGGCCGCCAGACCGGATGTCGTTGCGCTGGTCCCATAGCTCCATACTTCGGCGCGGATGCGGGCGGAGTCGCTGAACGGGCGATCGTCAACGAAGTACACCCCGCGCGAGCATTGTCGCCAGTGGCCGGACTGGACCCTCCGTTGAACGGCGTAGCGACTCAGGCCGCAGCGCTCGGCTTGCGAAAGTGTGATGACGCCGTCGTGTCGTCGCAAATAGTCGTCCAGCACAACCCTATCGACGGCTGAACGCCCGCGGCGGTTCCAATTCTTCGCGGGTTGTGTGCAGTTTGTGGCGGTCAGCGCAACGAAGTGCACACAACCGCGTTAGCGGCGGGGGCGTACGCCTGCGGCGCGGAGCTCGAGGGCGGCAAGGCCGTGGATCGCGGCGGCGTCCTCCCGCCGCCACGCGCCGACGGGATCCACGCTGATGGCCGCGAGCTTGGCGAGCGGACGGTTGGCCAGCGCCCGCAGCGCCAGCAGCTGTTCACCAGCGGGGGTTCGCGCCAGCGTCAACGCCGTCCACTTGAGACGGAAGAATCTCACCCGCAGAAACAGCCACGGCATCGCGATCGCCACGATGGGTGGCGCCGCGACGGCCAACGCCAGCAGCCACGCCAGCCAGCTCGCGGTGACCCCCAGGGTGTGCCCGGCCCCTGCGATGTCACGGGCGGCGTCGCCCGCGGCCGTCAATGGCTTGCTCAACGCGTCGCCTATGAACGGCACGTTGCTGGCGCCGTGACCCGCCGAATCGAGGTTGCCCGCGATCCCGTTCGCGCCGCCTTCGACTTGCCTGCCGAATTCGGCGATGGTCGACACGGCGGAGTGCACGGCCATCCCGACCAGCACCCAGACGGTCGTCCAGGCGATCACCACCAAATCGCTGATCAGCTGCGCGACCAGTCGCGCCGGAGTGGTGGCATAGGGCAGGTAACGGGGGGTCATGGCATTGATCCCAGCAGATAGGCTGGCCCGATGCGCCCGTCTCTGTCGGACTACGAACATCTGGCCAGCGGCAAGGTTCGCGAGCTGTACCGCATCGACGACGAGCATCTGCTGTTCGTCGCCACCGACCGGATCTCGGCGTACGACTACATCCTCGACTCGGAGATACCCGACAAGGGCCGCATCCTGACCGCGATGAGCGTCTTCTTCTTCGACTACGTCAAGGCGCCCAACCATCTGGCGGGCCCACCTGACGACGAACGCATTCCCGAAGACGTGCTCGGCCGTGCGTTGGTAGTGCAGGAGCTCGAGATGCTGCCGGTGGAGGCAGTGGCTCGCGGCTACCTGACAGGCTCGGGCCTCATCGACTACCAGAAGACCGGCAAGGTGTGCGGTATCGTGCTGCCGCCCGGGCTGTCCGAGGCCAGCAAGTTCGCCGAGCCGCTGTTCACCCCGGCCACCAAAGCCGAACTGGGGCAACACGATGAGAACATCTCGTTCAACGATGTCATCGAGCTCGTCGGCGCCGTCAGGGCTAACCAGCTGCGCGAGCGCACACTGCAGACCTACATTCAGGGCGCGGACCACGCGTTGACGAAGGGAATCATCGTCGCGGACACCAAGTTCGAGTTCGGTGTCGACAAGCACGGCAACCTGCGATTGGCCGACGAGGTGTTCACCCCGGACTCCAGCAGGTACTGGGGCGCCGACGACTGGAAGGAGGGCGTCGTCCAGAACAGCTTCGACAAGCAGTTCGTGCGCAACTGGCTCACCGGTCCGGACTCCGGCTGGGACCGCAACGGCGACAAGCCGCCGCCCCCGCTGCCGCCCGACATCCTCGACGCCACCCGCGCACGCTATATCGAAGCCTACGAGCGCATCTCGGGCCTCAAGTTCAGCGACTGGCTCAAGCCGTGAAGCCGCCGGTGGCCAAACGTGTCGAGCATCGCCGCGAACATCATGGCGATGTGTTCATCGACCCATACGAGTGGCTGCGCGACAAGTCGAATCCAGAGGTCACCGACTACCTCAAGGCCGAGAACGACTACACCGAACATGCGACGTCTGATCTGGCACCGCTGCGGCAGAAGATCTTCGACGAGATAAAGGCGCGCACCAAGGAAACCGATCTTTCCGTTCCGACCCGTCGCGACGACTGGTGGTACTACGGCAGGAGCTTCGAAGGCAAGCAGTACAGCGTGCAATGCCGTTGCCCGGTCACCGATCCCGACGACTGGGTGCCGCCCGAGCTCGACGAGGAAACCGCAATCCCCGGCGAGCAAGTCCTGCTCGACGAGAACATCGAGGCCGAGGGACACGACTTCTTCTCACTGGGGGCTGCCAGCGTCAGCCTCGACGGCAACATCCTGGCCTACTCCGTTGATGTCAAGGGCGACGAGCGATACACGTTGCGGTTCAAGGACTTGCGCACCGGCGCCCTGTACGACGACCAGATCGTCGGCATCGGCGCAGGCGCCACCTGGGGTGCCGACAACCACACCGTGTACTACGTCACCGTCGACGAGGCTTGGCGTCCCGACACCGTGTGGCGGCACCGCCTCGGTGCCGGGTTGCCCGCAGCGAGGGTCTACCACGAGCCCGACGAGAAATTCTGGCTTGCGGTCGGCCGCACCCGCAGCAACAAGTACATGATCATCGCTGCGGGTAGCGCCGTCACCTCCGAGTTGCGCTACGGCGACGCGGCCGACGGCGAAACCGAGTTCACCACCATCTGGCCGCGCCGTGAGCTTGTCGAGTACTCCGTCGAACACGCGGTTGTCGGCGGTGAGGACCGGTTCCTGATCCTGCACAACGACGGCGCCGAGAACTTCACGCTCGTCGAGGCTCCGGTGAGCGATCCCAACACCTTTCGCACACTGATCGAGCACCGCGATGATGTGCGGCTCGACTCCGTCGACGCATTCGAAGGCCACCTGGTGGTCAGCTACCGTAGCGAGGCGTTGCCACGGATCCAACTGTGGCCGGTTTACGCGGATGGCGGCTACGGCCATCCCGAAGACATCACCTTCGACTCCGAGCTGATGTCGGCAGGCCTTTCCGGAAACCCGAACTGGAGTTCACCGAAACTGCGGGTCGGCGCGACGTCGTTCGTCATTCCGGTGCGCATCTACGACATCGACCTCGCCACCGGCGAACGAACGCTGCTACGTGAACAGCCGGTGCTCGGCGACTACCACCCCGACGAGTACGTGGAGCGCCGCGACTGGGCCGTCGCGGCCGACGGGGCGCGGGTGCCGATCTCGATCGTGCACCGCACCGGCGTGCCCTACCCAGCGCCGACGCTGCTGTACGGCTACGGAGCCTACGAGTCGTGTGAGGACCCGCGGTTCTCCATCGCCCGGCTGTCGCTGCTGGACCGCGGCATGGTGTTCGCGGTCGCGCACGTGCGGGGCGGCGGCGAGCTTGGCAGGCCGTGGTACGAGCACGGCAAGCTGTTGGAGAAGAAGAACACCTTCACCGACTTCATCGCCGCGGCAGCCCATCTCGTCGCCACCGATGTGACCCGGCCGGAGAACCTTGTCGCCTTTGGCGGCAGCGCGGGCGGACTTCTGATGGGTGCGGTCGCGAACATGGCACCAGACCTGTTCGCGGGCGTCCTGGCTGCGGTGCCGTTCGTCGACGCGTTGACCACGATCCTTGACCCGTCGCTGCCACTGACAGTCACCGAGTGGGACGAGTGGGGAAACCCCCTGGAAGACAAAGACGTCTACTTCTACATGAAGTCCTACACGCCCTACGAGAACATCGAGGCCAAGGACTATCCCGCAATTCTGGCGATGACGTCGCTGAACGACACCAGGGTCTACTACGTGGAACCTGCGAAATGGGTTGCGGCGCTTCGGCATACCAAAACCGACGGCCATCCGGTGTTGCTCAAGACCGAGATGACCGCCGGGCATGGTGGCATCAGTGGACGCTACGAGCGCTGGAAGGAAGCCGCTTTCCAGTACGCCTGGCTACTGGATGCTGCCAAGGCCAACCATGACGGCAGCAGCTAGGAACACGATCTCCTCGGCGGTGCGCACGTCCAGTCGCGACGTCATGGACTTGGGCGGGTTGGGCATCCGCGCCGCGTAAACGTTGGCGGGGAACATCACCAGCATCAACGCGAACAGGCACACCGCCGCGGCGACTCGGGTTGGCGGGTAAAGCAACCCCGCTGCGCCGAGCAGTTCGAGCACACCGGTGATTGTGACCAGCAGTCCCGGGGCAGGCAGCCGCGGCGGCACGATCGCGATCATGTCGCGCCGCATCGCTGGAACGAAATGCGCGACCCCGGTCATCACGAACATCACCGCAAGCCCGACGGCGACGGCCTGAGGCCAGCTGTCGACATAGTCGACCCCAAGCCAGCCGATCAACCGGGCGGCGAAGGTGCCAAGCACCAGAGACACGATGGCGGCCATCACAAACTCCAGATCTAGACAATGACAAGATAGTGGAACACGCTAGGGGACAATCTAGGCGCTGTCAAGATTCCCGGTTATGATGGCGGCATGAGCAGGGACTCCTACCACCACGGCGACCTGAAGGCCGTCATCCTGGCCAAGGCCGCGGCCCTTGTGGCCGAGCGCGGCGCCGACGGGATCTCGCTGCGGGAACTCGCGCGGGAGGCAGGCGTCTCGCACGCGGCGCCTGCGCACCACTTCACCGACCGCCGTGGGCTCTTCACCGCGCTCGCCGGGCAGGGCTGGCGGCTGTTGGCCGAAGCGCTGGCGGATGCCCGGCCGGACTTCATCGCCGCGGCGCTGGCCTATGTGCGGTTTGCGCTGGATCATCCCGGCCACTACGCCGTGATGTTCGACCGTTCGCTCGTCAACCCCGACGACTCCGATCTCAAGGCGGCCCAAGACGCGGCGGGAACGGAACTGGCCCAGGGCGTCGGCACGCTGAAAGACCCACGCGCCAAAGCTGATCCGAAAAGCGCCGCGCTTGCGGCATGGTCTCTGGTGCACGGCTTTGTGATGCTTCGGCTGAACGAGGCGATCGACACCTACGACGATCCGATGGCCGACGTGGAGAAGATCGCGCTGATGCTTTTCGACGGGTAGTAGCGGTCTTCCCTCGGCAACACAGATGTCGCGAAATAGACGAGATACGAGAGTCTCGAAACTCCGCCTCGGAGTCAGCGAGAATGCCAACGGCCTGTCGGGGATGGGTAGCAGTCAGGCGCATTGACTTGGGCGCTGCGAGTACAACAGCTGTTCCAGGCTCGTGAAATGTTGTGGCTCAACATCATTGGGCCAAAACCCCATCAACGCTAACGGTCCGGCGACATCCTGGAGGGCCACGGCTTCGCGGGATGGGTTCCAGGACGGACAGGTCGGTCGAGCACTGACCATGTCAGCGCAGCAAGCCGACGAGGATGACGATGCTGGTCCCGACGCGTCGCCATCTCAGCCCCCCGCCAAGGCGGTGCTGACCGAACTCGTCCATCGCGCCAGCGAGTGCACATGCAAGATACTTGTCGGCACCGTTCCCATTCCCCCGGCGCACGTCATCTTCGACAACATCACACCGCTGCTGAAATCCGCCATCGGCGCTGCGCTTGATGCGATCTCATCGGCGGCGCAGAAGATCGCCAAAACCGTTACCCGGCTGGCCATATTGGTCCTGGGCCGTGTGCGAGATGTGCTGGATGCGGTGCGCCCCGGAGCCTTCGACTTTGTGAAGGAGCAACTCCTCGAGGAAGCCCAAGACAGGGGCGGCGAGCACATTCTTAGCCCCGTCGTGCGCCCCATCGTCGCGAGAATCCTCGACGAGGGCGGTTGCGCCGTTGCCATCCGCCAGGCGCGGTCGCACAGAAAGGGCGGACCTGAGCCCGACAATGAGGCGGCGCTCCGCAAGATCCTCAAGCACAACAAGCGTTGGGTGGCCGAGCCGGATACAGATGCCTGTGCAAAGTAGGGTCCATGGAGCTGGAGACTCTTAGTCTGCACGGCGACTCTGGGCCACGGCTGGGGGTGTTTGCGCAGGTGAGAAGTCGTGACGAGCAGTAGAGTCTCCCCCGACGCATCGCATACGGTTGAGCGGGTGGCGCGACCCGGTCTCCAAAACCGACGTGCCCGAGTTCGATTCTCGCCAACCTTGCCAGAGGAGTAATTTCGTCATGAGCACACCATTTAAGTACGTCCCTCACCCACACATGAAGGCGCGGCAGGAGTCTGGGGCACCCACCGTCGCAGAAGCTCGCGCTGAAGTTCACGGCCAGGGAGTCATGGGTCGTTTCAACGCGAAGATCGGTCTGAGGATCACCCTGATCGTTGGAACGATGTGGACTGCCTACGTCTTCACCATCCTGACCCTGGTCAGTGCTCCAGCGGCCTTCGCCAGCGGAGACAGACTCATCATTGTTGCTTGGGTGGCGCAGACGTTCCTCCAGCTCGTTCTGCTGCCCATCATCATCGTCGGCCAGAACGTGCAGGCAGCCGCAGCGGACGCCAGGTCTCTGGCTACCTATAACGACGCCTCGGCGGTGCTGGAGGAGGCGAAGCAGATCCAGGCCCACCTCCTGTCCCAGGACGAAGCCATCCAGAACATCCTCTCCAGCCTGAAGGGAAGCCAGTAGAGATTCATGCTGGTCAGGCGCTGGCGTGTCAGGCGGGCCATAGCCCCGACGCCGGTGTTTTATCGAGAGCGCTTTATAGCCCAAAGAGGTGTTTGTAGCCCAACTACGACCTGCACTGACCCAGTTGCCGTCCATTCCAATAGCTTTGGCCTGCAGTTTCACTCCTCAGAGCTCAAAAGGTTTCCAAATATCGGCCCCTAGAAGTACGAGTCACCCTGTCCCACAACACATTGTCTATAAATGACTGGTGGCAGTGATCAGCCGACACCATGCTGACCTGCGATAAGAAATCACCGATTTTTGACAAACGACAAGGCCAGTGTCCACCACCCCGTTTTCCTGGCGGTTTCTCCTCGCTTGAACACGCTCCGCGCGTGCGGGTCATCGGTCGCTAGTACGGCCTCGCAGGGGAACGTGCTCGCAGGGCTAATCCGGCGGGGGACCGAAGTCGGAGCCTTCGCTGATCTGCACCTGCAGTTCTGGCGGCATTGGCACACCGCCGGGTCCATAAAGAAGCGGCGGCGGATTCGAGACCTGCCCTGATCCCCCAAGGAGGGCTTGGACCTCAGCAGGCGTCAACGGAGCGGTAGGTGCCGCGATATATGGTGCGGGGGCCATCGAATCGTTGCCGTTCCAAAAGGCCGGAGGATAGGTGCTGATTTCGACCGGAGGATACGGATTCGGCGCGGGAGCAGGCGTTGGACCCATGTCATCTGCGTAGGCGGGCGCGGTCGGTGCGCCTAAGAGCAGAAGGGGCACGGCAGCCGCTGCCACCGCGAGTGTGGCGTGACGTCGGCGAAATGTTGTGGTCATGTCTGTGTCCTCTGAACCAGACCTGGGTGCGAAACCGACAAGATCGGATTCTTCGACCAGGTGCAGTGCTGGCAAAGATACTCCGCATAACGGGGGACCGGCCCGACATCGCCACATTGCACATGTTGTGACGGGCCGCCTACCAAACTGGCGGATCGATCCGACGATGTTCGAGGTGGGTCGGCGTTCCTTGTGACATCCTGTGCGCGTGTCCACGGCGCTGCTGGTACTCGGAGGCACGAGGCACGGTTGCCGGAATACTCACCGTCAATATTCAGACTGGGCTTTCAGGGTTGTCATAGTTAGCTCGAAGGTTCATCATCACAAATACGCAACTACTCGCAAGGATGCAGGGTGGGTGAACCACGATGACAACCGATCCTGATGTTGCTCAGTATTTCGCGGCTAATGCGGAGGACGCCGATGAGCTGGCGCGGCTGCGGCTGCTTGAGACCGAATCCGATCCGTCGACGTTCCGATACCTTGACACTATCGGCGTCCGGGCGGGGTGGCGTTGCCTGGAGGTTGCTGCCGGTGCGGGTTCAGTTGTGCGTTGGCTTTCGGAACGGGTCGGTCCGCAGGGGTGTGTTGTTGCCGCCGATGTTGATCTGAGGTTTCTCGGCGATCTTCGCGAGCCGAACATCGAGGTGCAGCGCTGCGATGTTACTCGCGACGACCTCGATCTCGGCTTTTACGACTTGGTGCATTGCCGGTTTCTCCTTACGCACCTGCAGGATCCGGCCAGTGTTTTGCGCCGCATGACAGCGGCATTGCGGCCGGGTGGCTGGCTGATCGTCGAAGACATCGATAATGACTTCGCTCAGGCGATTGATCGCGCCCACCCGCTCGCCGAGACCTTCGACTCCTGCCATCGCAAGCGGATCGATTGGGGCTGTGCAGCCGGGATTTTCGACCTGCGCTTCGGCAAGGCTCTGCCGGTCCACATGCGCGATCTCGGCCTAGTCGACATGGGCAACGAGGGTATCGCTCGGATATTCCATGGACGCGACCCGTTCTCACTCATGTGGATCAAGACGTGGGAGCGCGTCGACGAGGCCATGGTTGCCCAGGGCGCTCTCACCGAATCGGAGTCCGCCGACATGCGCCGCGCCTACGAGGACCCGGCATTCATGTACCGCGCACAGTTGACCCAGGCGGTGTGGGGGCGCAAGCCGCCGGATAACCCCTCAGAACCATCGACTGGCTGAGAGGTCGCGCTACGACCCTAAAGACTTGAGCTGATGCAACTCTGCACACCTTGGCTTGAGTCTGTCCTGTTCGCCGCACGCATAGGCCGGTTCCTCCTCGGAACCCGCCCAACGTGACCGGCGACGCAGCGTAGACGCAACATGTCCCGAAATGGACCTTGAGCTCAACCGGTCAGTGCATCGGTTGGATCAGGTTAGCCGGCCGTTAGCCCCAGAAGATGGGGTCAGCTCGGGCATCGAGGTAGTCAA
>NZ_QJJU01000009.1 GCF_003201655.1 Mycolicibacterium moriokaense | reverse complement strand
TGCTCGACATCAAACCCAACCGGACCCACACCAACCTCCATCGGCACATCATCGGGCTGCAGCGATGCGCTGACTGGTTGAGCTCAAGACGACATATGAGAAGTGCGCGTCTCGATTCCCGAGGCGCGCGAGCGTGCGCAAAATGTCACGGTTTCACGGCGTGTTGCTGAGCAGACGCGCACGCTGGCGGCAGTTGGAGTTAGAGCTTGGCGGCCAGCTCCGTGCCTTGGCGGATCGCTCGCTTGGCGTCGAGCTCGGCGGCGACATCCGCCCCGCCGATGACGTGCGGCTCAATACCTTTGTACCGCAAGCCGTCTTCGAGATCCCGCACCGAATCCTGGCCGGCGCAGATGACCACGTTGTCGACCTCGAGCAGACGCGGGTCGGCGCGATCCGGCCCGAAGCTGATGTGCAGGCCGTCGTCGTCGATGCGTTCGTAGTTCACGCCTGACAATTGCTGCACGCCTTTGGCCTTCAGTGAGGCGCGGTGCACCCACCCCGACGTCTTGCCAAGGCGCTTGCCCTGCGGGCCCTTGGTCCGCTGCAGCAGATACACCTCACGCGTGGGCGGCGCGGGGATCGGCGTCGTCAGCGCGCCGCGCACCTCCTGCGGATCGGCCACACCCCACTCCGCCTTCCACTCCTTGAGATTCAGCGTCGGCGACTCGTCGGTCACTAGAAACTCGCTGACGTCGAAGCCGACCCCGCCCGCGCCGACCACCGCCACCGTCTTGCCGACCGGCTTGCCGGTGATCGCCTCCGCGTAGGACAGCACCATCGGATGGTCGATGCCCGGAATGTCGGGCATCCGCGGCGAGACGCCCGTGGCAAGCACTACGTCGTCGAAGCCGGCCAGTTCGTCGACCGTCGCCCGTGTCCGTACCCGAACGTCGACGCCGTGCTTGTCGAGCATGCGCGTGTAGTAGCGGATCGTCTCGCTGAACTCTTCCTTCCCGGGAATCCTTCGCGCTAAATCGAATTGGCCGCCAACCGCGTCGCCCGCCTCGAACAGCGTCACCGTGTGTCCGCGCTGTGCCGCGGTAACCGCGGCGGAAAGCCCCGCCGGTCCCGCGCCGACCACCGCGATGCGCTTGGTGCGGCGCGTCGGCCCCAGAACCAATTTCGTCTCATGGCCCGCCCGCGGATTCAGCAGACACGAGACCGTCTTGTGTACGAATGCATGGTCCAGACACGCCTGATTGCAGGCAATGCAAGTGTTGATCTCGTCGGCGGCATCGGCCTCCGCTTTGCGCACCCAGTCAGGGTCGGACAGCAGCGGCCGCGCCATCGAGATCAGCTGCACGTTGCCGTCGGCCAGAATCTGCTCCGCCGCTTCTGGCATGTTGATGCGGTTGGACGCCACCACCGGAATGTTCACGTGTTCTGCCACCGCGTTGCTGATGTCGACGAACGCACTGTTGGGCACCGAGGTGACGATGGTCGGCACCCGCGCCTCGTGCCAGCCGATACCAGTGTTGATGATCGTCGCGCCTGCCGCCTCGACTTCGGTTGCCAACGCGACGATTTCGTCCCAGCTCTGGCCGTCCTCGACATAGTCGGCCATCGACATCCGGTAACAGATGATGAAGTCGTCGCCGACCGCGGCGCGGGTGCGACGCACGATCTCAACAGGAAAGCGTCGGCGCTTCTCCGGAGTGCCGCCCCAGGCGTCGGTGCGCTTATTGGTGCGCGGGGCCAGGAACTGGTTGAGCAGGTAGCCCTCGCTGCCCATGATCTCCACGCCGTCGTATCCCGCCTCACGGGCCAGCTTGGCGCAGCGGGCGAAGTCGTCGATAGTGCCGTCGACATTCCGCAGGGCTCGCGGACGGAACGGGTTGATCGGCGCCTTGATCGCTGATGCACTCACCGAAAACGGGTGATACGCATAGCGTCCGGCATGCAGCACCTGCAGCAGGATCTTGCCGCCTGCATCGTGCACCGGCTGTGTGATCCGGCGATGGCGCTTCGCCTCGGAGGTCGAGACCATCTGGGCGGCGAACGGCAGCAGCCAGCCTGCGCGGTTTGGTGCGTACCCGCCGGTGATGATCAGGCCGACACCGCCGCGGGCGCGCTCGGCGAAATACTCGGCGAGCCGGTCGATGTCGCGGGCGCGGTCCTCCAGCCCGGTATGCATCGAACCCATCACCACACGGTTGCGCAGCGTGGTAAAGCCAAGGTCCAACGGCGACAACAACTTCGGATACGTCATTGGTTCCCCTTCAGGGCTGCGGCCACTTCGTCGAGCCAGTCGATGGCGCTTTCCTCAGCGCGGATACCACCTCGCAGGACCAGGTACTGGTGCAACGCGCTGCCACTCAGGCCGCTCGGATCGGGAAACTGCCGCTTCTCGAATCCGCGGTAGGTGTCCAACAATTCGGCGCGTTCGGCCCGAAGCGCGGCCACCTGAGCGCGCACCGCGTCGACGTCGCCGTACGCGGCGCCGCGGACCTTGATCGCAATGTCGCGGGTGCGGTTGTCGGCCACCGAGCTGCCGCGCCCCGAAAGCGGTTCAGCGATCCAGCGGGCCATCTCGGCAAGTCCGACGTCGGAGACGGTGTAGACCTTCTTGTCCGGCCTGCCGTGTTGCACGACGGGCGTGACGCGCACCCAGCCGTCGTCCTCCATCGACCTCAGCGTGCGGTAGATCTGCTGGTGCGTGGCCGCCCAGAAGTAGCCGATGGACCGGTCGAACCGGCGGGCCAGCTCGTAACCGGAGCCGGACTGTTCGCACAGCGACACGAGGATCGCGTGGGGAAGTGCCACGCGGGCAGCATATGGCGAATCCGCCGCCCTATGCAACTTGTTGCAGTGCAATTAAGCGCATAGGCGGCGGATTCGTCAGGTCAGCACCAGTTCACACTGACGTCGGTGCCTCCATTGCTGACGTGCACCGAGCAGTCCGCCATGGCTGGGCTGGCCAGCCCGAGGGACATCACGGCGAACGTGGCGGCAGTGGCTAGGGCGAGGGTGATTTTCTTCATTTTGGCTCCCGAAAATTGAGCTTAGCTAAGCTAAGCGACTGCTATACAACAGAACGGCTTCGTCGCGGCGGATCTTCCCGGGGGCAACCGGTTTCGCCCAATTCGCGCGCCATCACAGCCATGGCAAGTGTGTGGTCGGGGTCACACGCCGCAGGGAGCAGCGGGAACGCCGAGCCAGATGCGTGTGCCCCTAGGCGTGCTGTATGTGCAACGTCTAGTATCAGTAACCACGCGCCACCCTTAACCGGGCCGCGTAGAAGTTAGGGCACACTGAGACAGCCGTCCAAGTAGCCGCATCGGATACTTGCAGCGACTTTTCGGCGGGCCTGAGCATGACGGCAGCCCCACTGACTGGAGATCGAGGAGAGCTCAGTGACGTACACGATTGCCGAACCCTGCGTCGACATCAAAGACAAGGCATGTATCGAGGAGTGCCCTGTCGATTGCATCTACGAGGGCGCACGCATGCTGTACATCCACCCGGACGAGTGCGTCGACTGCGGCGCATGCGAGCCGGTCTGCCCGGTCGAGGCCATCTACTACGAAGATGATGTGCCCGATCAGTGGAGCGGATACACGCAGATCAACGCCGACTTCTTCGCCGAGCTCGGATCGCCAGGTGGCGCATCCAAGGTCGGCCTGACCGAGAACGACCCGCAGTCGGTCAAGGATCTGCCGCCTCAAGGTGAGGACGAATAACGGCTCGCCCCGCGCTTCGTAAGCGCGTCTCGGCGTCTCTGCCGGTGTTCCCGTGGGACACCCTGGCCGACGTCACCGCGCTGGCACGTTCGCACCCTGACGGCATCGTCGACCTGTCGGTGGGTACCCCCGTCGATCCGGTGGCGCCGCTGATCCGTGATGCGTTGGCCGCTGCCAGCGGAGCGCCCGGATACCCGACCACCGCGGGCACCCCGGCGCTGCGGGCGTCGGCTGCCGCAGCGCTGCTGCGTCGGTACGGCGTCACTGGCCTTGCCGACGATGCCGTACTTCCGGTGATCGGTACCAAGGAACTCATTGCGTGGCTGCCCACGCTGCTCGGTCTGGGCCCCGACGACGTCGTCGCGGTGCCCGAACTCGCGTATCCCACCTACGAAGTCGGCGCTCAACTGGCCGGTGCTCAGGTGGTGCGTGCCGACTCGCTGACCCAGCTGGGACCGCAGTCGCCCGAATTGGTGTTTCTCAATTCGCCAAGCAACCCGACGGGCAAGGTCCTCGGCGTCGAGCACCTTCGCAAGGTGGTGGGCTGGGCGCGCGAGCGCGGCGCATTGATCGCTTCGGACGAGTGCTATCTGGGGCTCGGTTGGGACGCCCAGCCTATTTCGGTGCTGCATCCGTCGGTAAGCGACGGCGACCACACCGGGCTGCTTGCCGTGCATTCACTGTCGAAGACGTCGTCGCTGGCCGGTTACCGCGCGGGGTTCGTCGCGGGCGACCCTGCGGTGGTGGCCGAGCTGCTGGCGGTGCGCAAGCACGCGGGCATGATGGTCCCGACGCCAGTGCAGGCCGCGATGGTGGCCGCGCTGGACGACGACGCCCACGAAGGCGAGCAGCGCGAGCGATATGCGCGACGTCGCGCCGCGCTGATGCCTGCGTTGCAATCGGCCGGGTTGACGGTCGACGACTCCGAGGCCGGGTTATACCTCTGGGCAACCCGCGGCGAGCCGTGCCGCGACACCGTCGCATGGCTGGCGGAGCGCGGAATCCTGGTGGCGCCCGGCGAGTTCTACGGCCCGCGCGGATCGCAGCACGTCCGGGTGGCGTTGACCGCGACCGACGAGCGGATCGACGCTGCCGTGGCCAGGCTGCGCGGCTGAAGTCACCGACGCCGAAAGGTGTTCACCCGCCTGCGTACTCGATGTCGTTGAAGGGCCAAGACTCCGTCAGCCAGTCACGAACAGCCTTGCGCAACGGAGCGTCGAGCTCAGCCACATCGGCACGAACCCAGGATCGAATGTTGGCGCTGCCGTCCCGGTCGCCGGGGTCGATGTAGACGCACCCGATGACCCTGTCTGAATCGGGATCCAGCACCGAGTAGGCGAACGCAACGCGCCGTTCGAACTCGTCGGCGTGCTCCTCCAGATCGGTGAGGTTCCGCTCCGCCGAGAATCCCTCGTCCGGCGGCCAGCCCCGACCTTCGAAACCCGGTGTGGTCTGCAGGTGGGCGATGCTCGACATCCACGCCTCGTGATCTCCGGCGTTGTGGTCCGGACCGAGCGGTTCGAGCCGAAAATGCGTGGACCGAAGTTCCGTGGGGACGACGAAGTGATCGGGCACCAGCGGCATCGTTCTCGCCTCTTCTGTCATGCCTTCACTTTTGCACCTCGTTGCCAACGCTGCGACCCGTCGGTCAGATCAGCGCAACAGGCCGACCGACGCCGCAACTCGGTGTGTGGTCTTCATGCGGTCAGCTCCGTGATCAGTTGGTTGACGATGACGCGGATACGCACAGTCTCGCAGCGCGGGCAATACCAGCAGTCGAACAGTGTGCGATAGCGCAGCGGGTGGGCGCGCTTTTTACAGGCGCGGCAACGTGGCACGCTCATTGCATCTCGGCATCTCGGGCCATTGCAGTAGTTGGGGCAGCCATAGGTGTGGCGTGATGTGAATTGTGCCGCAAGACATGTAGGGGAATTAGCCTTTCAGCAGGCCTCATCACAATGTGGTCCGTCGGCTAAACAGCTAGGACAACCCGAGCGCGTTTCCCAGCCCGTCGACAGCGGATTCGCCAGCTGCGGCGGCAGGGCTATAAGCCTCTGAGGGCCGCGGTGGTGTTGCCGGTTCGTTCGCGCAGAAGCACTCGCAGAGTGTTGGGGTGCTTGTAGCCGACTTTCCGGGAGATCGTCTCCAGGGAGAGGTCGGTTGTGCGCAGCATGTGGGATGCCCGTTCGATCCTCAGATCCTGGATGAAGCGGATCGGTGAGGTGCCCAGGGTGCGCTGGACGGCGCGTTGCAGCGTTCGTTCGCTCACGCCAATGGCCTTGGCGGCGTGGGGGATGGCGATCGGCTCGGCGAGGCGTTCGCGGGCCCAGCGTTCGAAGGCCGCGACGGTGGGGTCGCTCTGTGCCAGGGCACTAGGGATGGAGTACACGGACTGTGACGGTCGTTCGTCGATCACCAGGTAACGCGTCACCAGGTCGGCCATTGTGGGGCTGGTGGTGCGCACGACCGCCAGGGCCAGGTCGACGTGTCCGAAGGCCGCACCTGCGGTGGTGATGCCGTCCGAGGCGACGACCATCCGGCCTTCGTCGAGGTGGACGCTTGGGTATCGGGTCCGGAACGCTGGTGACAACCACCAACTCGTCGTGGCGTGTAGTCCGTCCAGGATTCCTGCCTCGGCCAGCAACACCGTGCCGGCGCATGCTGAGGCGATCGCCGTGCCACGTTCACGGGTCTGGGCGATCAGGTTTCGGACGGGCAGTGACTGGTCACTGACGACGTAGTCAAGGACCTCCGCGGGGCGGATGGCGGCCCGGGCGGGGACCATCAAAAGATCTGCCGTCTCGGCCTGCGCGGCAGGCTCGGTCGTCACCAGATGCCCGGCGCCGGTGCGGATCTCGGGTTGCAGGCCGACCAGAGTCGTATGCCAGGACGGCGCCTCCGGGATCTCATCGACCATCGCGTTCGCGAAGTCCAGGACGTCGAGGATCGCGGCGAGTCCGGAGTCGAACACGCCGTCTTGGACCAGGACTGCGATCTCGATGTCGGGAATGCTATCAATCGTGGCGTTTCTGCCACTGATCTCGTCACCGGCGCGCGCCTAGCTTCGTGGTGTACCGGACAAACCCCGGTGTGGCTGAGCATCGTTCCCGGCCTGTCAACCGCGTTAGGAGGGTCGACATGGTCGACATGCACCTCGAGGTCAACGTCATCCCCGTATCCGACATCGAGCAATCCAAGAAGTTCTACGACCGCTTGGGGTGGAGACTCGACGATGACGTCGCCCCGGCAGATGAGGTTCGCCTCGTTCAGTTCACCCCGCCAGGCTCGGGCGCTTCGCTCACCTTCGGCAAGGGAATCACCCCGGCCGCGCCCGGCTCGGCCGTAGGCGGGCTCACCGTCACCGACATCCAAGCCGCCCACGACGACCTCCTCAGCCGAGGCATCGAGGCCAGTGAGATGTGGCACGGGGCGCCGTTCCCGCTGGAGGCACGGCTGCCCGGCCCCGACCCCGAGCGCACGAGTTACGGGTCGTTCTTCGCGTTCAGCGATCCCGACGGCAACGCGTGGCTGGTCCAGGAAGTCACGACGAGGCTCCCGGGCCGAGGCTGAGAACGCCGGGCGCGTGAGGATCAAACCAACAGACCGAGCGACATCGCGGTCGTCACTGCCGCTGTGCGGTCCGAGACGCCGAGTTTATTGAACGCCCGCAGCAGATGGGTTTTCACCGTCGCCTCGCTGATGTGCAGCAGGCGGCCGATGTCGGCGTTGGTCTTGCCCTTGGCGACCTCGGCGAGCACTTCGACTTCGCGTGTCGACAGAGTGATCGAGTTTGGTTGGCGAACAAAGTGAACGAGGCGGTCGGCGACCGTCGGCGCCAGCACTGTCTTGCCGAGCGCGGCATCGCGTACCGCAGCGGCCAATTCGGCGCGCGAGGCGTCTTTGAGGAGGTATCCCGCCGCGCCCGCTTCCACCGCGCGCAGGATGTCGGTGTCGGACTCATACGTGGTGACGACGACAATCCGGGTGTTCGGCAGCTTCGCAAGGATCTGTTCGGTCGCCGTCACGCCGTCGACATCGGGCATCCGTAGATCCATGAGAATGACGTCGGGACATAGGGATTCGGCCATTGCAATCGCCTCGGCACCCGAACCCGCCTCCCCGACAACCGTGAGGTCGTGTTCTGCGTCGATCATCCCGCGCAAGCCCTCGCGGACCACGGGGTGATCGTCGGCCAACAGCACCGTCGTCATGCCGGGACCTCGACCGTCACCGTGGTTCCACCGCCGGGTGTTGGCGAGACCGAGATCGTGCCGCCCACCTGCGTGGCACGGGCGCGCATGCCGCGCAAGCCGAATCCGTCGGCGTGCCCATCGGTGAGTCCAATGCCATTGTCCGCGATGGAGAGTCGGACGCCGCACTCGACCGGGGAAAGCGCCACCGCGACCTCGTTCGCCTGAGAATGCTTGCGAATATTGGTGAACGCCTCCTGCGCTGTGCGAAGCAGCACAACGTCGGTTGCCATGCCCAGTGGCGGGAGTTCACCGTCGATGCGGAGCGAGGCCCTGATGCCGTTCTCTGCCGACAGCCTGTCGCATTGACGTTCGAGCGCGGCGGGCAGCGAACCGTCATGCAGCGCGGTCGGAGTCAGCTCGGCAACCATTGCGCGCGCCTCGGCTAGGTTTTCCCTTGCGGTGCTGCGGATGAGTTCGACGTGCCGCTTGGCCGCCGTAGTGTCGCTTTCCAGCTCCGGTTCGATTGCCTGCGCCAGCGCGACGATGCTGGTGAATCCCTGTGCCAGCGTGTCGTGGATCTCCCGTGCCAGCCTCTCCCGCTCGGCTGCTGCACCGGCCTCCCGCGAAAGTCGAGCGCTCTCGGCGCGGGTCGCCGCGAGCTCGGAGACGAGCTTGGCCAGCTTCTCGCGCTGCCGCACTTGCGTTACGATCACCGTTCCGATCACCGGAGCCGCGACCACGCCGACCAACGTAACTGCAACCGCCACAGGCATATTCGGCCAAGTGGTGCCGTGGATCGCGAGCGCGATGAGCAGCGGAGTCACCGTGACAGCCATGGATACCGCTAGTGCGGCCGGAAGCGGCAACGTCGCGAAGACCAGCGGATACATCGCCGGTATCGCCGCCACTGTTGCAGTCGCCGCCCACACTCCCAGAACGAACAGCCCGACTACCAGGCCGACGAACACCACTGCAGGCCAGGCGAGTTCTTTCGTGCCGATCACGCGACGGCCGAATGTCACAGTGCACAGGATGATGCCCGTAAGCGCCGCGATGGCCAGTGGCATGTTGCCGGGGGTGCGATCGTTGAGCAGCACCACAGCCGCCATCCCGACGAGACAGCCGCCGACGATGTAAACGTCCCAGAGCCAATGCCAGTCGTCGGCCTTCCGCGCGCCCTGACTCATTCGGCGATGCTAACCCGCACTCGGCACCCAATTGCCGTGAAAACCATGCGGAACGCGCACCGGAAGGTGGACTGTCGCGACGGTTTCCAGCGTCTGGGCGTCGAGCAGGACGAGGTCACTGCGGTCGGTCGTTCGGTCGTAGACGAAACCCATCGCGACGCCGTCGTCTTCGGCAGCGTCGGAACTGGATGGAACGAAAACGAATTCGCCGGGTTCGCGGCCGCGCCCGAGCGCGATTGACTGGGTGCGTCGCGTCGCGACGTCGTGCTTGAGGATGGCGTCGGGCGCCGAGATACCCATTGTGTCAGGGGAGAAGCCGACGGCGTAGCCGTACCGATACGGCCGGCCGACCAGACGCTCGTCGACCCGCGGGAACTCCTGCCCGGTGTCATCGAGTCGCTCCTCGACGACCTTGCCTCCGGTCAGGTCGACCGTCCATCGATCCAGCGTCGGGTTGCCGGGCACGATGGAATGGCCCGCGGTGAACACCGATGGGTGCCGCACGACGTCGAGGATGATGCGATCGGCCTCGTCATAGGCGTTGAGCGGGTGGAACACGTAGCACGCATTCACGTCGAACCAGCGGATGTCGGCCGCTGTACCCTCACGCGGCAGCACCCCGACACGGGCCTGGCGCTCCGGCGCCCAGCGGTAGGGCATGCCGCCAGGCGACGTTCCGCCCCGCTCCGATCCGCGCATCGCGGCGCGCAGGAAGAAGTCGGGCGCGGCGTGCCGTTCGGCGAACCGCGTCAACAGTGCCGCCACTGTCTTGGCCGACCTGGTGCTCAACCGCGTGCCGAAATCCAGGGCCACCGGCAGGTCGTAGAGCACGACGTACTTCTCGGTCAGCGAGAAGTCGTGCATCATGGTCTGCGCCCTCAGGCGGATGTTGACCGTGCGGCGGACTTTTCCGTCGATGCCAGTCACGGTGTACTGCACGATGTTTCCGCGCATCGGGTTGTACGACACCGCGTGCAGCTCGCCGGTCACCGGGTCACGCTTGGGATGGGCGGTGTACCCGCCGAACAATGTGCCGCAGAAGTCAGACGGCCCAACGGTTTCCAGCTCGTCGGTCAGTTCGTACGGACGCGCGCCCCCCTCCACGATGGCCAGCGTCTTGCCGCCCTGATCGATGATGTTGGTGTTGGCGGCGAAGTCGAAGCCGCCGTTGGTCGGCCCACCGCGCCAGGTCTCGCCCAGCTTCTGCGAGACGTCTGCCGACCGCACCCACCGGTTGCGGTACCAATGCGCCTTTCCGTCGCGCAGTCGCAGCCCGTGGGCCATGCCCGCGCCGAAGAACCAGTGATAACTGGCCGGGTCCGGGTCGCCGATGGGGTTGGGCCCGATCCGCAGGTAGCGGCCGTCGAGGTCCTCGGGAAGCGCTCCCGTGACGTCGAGGTCGATCGCGGTGACCTCCTCGCGAACGGGCGCATAGTTGCCGTTCAGGTACGGGTTCTCGGTCTCACGCGATGGTGCTGCAGTGGTCATGTATTGATGGTGCGCCTGCCGGGCGCGTCCGCGCGACCCCCTGACGGTTGAATTCGGTGTCCATCGACCGGTTGACAGCGGCTAGCGTTCGGTCGCCCGCAGGCCAAGGGCGAGTACCAACCGGTCGTCGGGGTCGTCGAGCGACGTCGACAGCAACTTCTCGATCCGGCGGACGCGATAGCGCACGGTGTTGGGGTGCACATGCAGCCGCTGCGCCACAGCGGCGATGTCACCGAACCCGTCGAGATAAGTCTGGAGTGTGTCGGCCAGCATCGGATCCTGCTCGCGCAGCTGGCGCACCCGCGGGTCGATCAACCGTGGCTGCCCCGCCACCTGCGAGACGATCTCGTCGAGCAGCACGGTGGTGCGGGCCTCGTCGAGCGAGCTGACCTGTCCGATGGCACCGGGGTGCCGCTCTGCGCTGTCGAACACCCGGTCCACCTCGGCACGGGCCGCCGCGGCGCCGGCCAGCCCGGCCAGCGGAGCGGCGATGACAGCGCGCAGCGTCAGACCGAGTTCGCGTCGCAACGCCGCGGCCACGCCCCGCACCCACGACGTCACGGACGACGCACTGCCGGT
Source organism: Mycolicibacterium moriokaense (assembly GCF_003201655.1). Classification (GTDB taxonomy): domain Bacteria; phylum Actinomycetota; class Actinomycetes; order Mycobacteriales; family Mycobacteriaceae; genus Mycobacterium; species Mycobacterium moriokaense_A. The sequence continues at coordinate 213,962 of NZ_QJJU01000009.1, read as the reverse complement.
CTTGGGCAGCAGTACGTACACCCGCTCGCCCGTTGACGCAACCTGCGCGTCGGCGCGAAAAGCGCTGGCGCTCAGCGCAATCACATCGGCAGGCACCGAACTCTCAACACCGACGAACCCGATCAGCGCAGCACGCCCGTCGGCGGTGATACCCAGCTCCCGGGAGATCGCGCCGACGTCCACGTTTTCGTTGGTCACACCGAGTAGTTCCTGCACTCGCATCGTGTGCGTCGACGGCGTCGCCGCCAGCCGTGACATGATCCGCGCCGCAAGTACCGCGCCGCCCCGCATGATGTCCTCGACGTCGTCGGCAAGCGGCGTCGCTCCCTGCTGCAGCCAGATGGTTCCGGCGTAGCCGGGCCTGCGGCGGGAATCGGTGGATGGCAGGTGAATGCCGACGGCGAGGCGCGGTCGCAGTCCCAACTCCGGACGCTCGGCGACCCGGACCACGTCGCCGCTGGCACGCAGGGCGTCGAAAATGCCCCACTGGCCGATCCATTCGAGGTGTTCCGGCGGCCCTGCGCGTCCCAGAATCGTCAGGCGACGCAGTTCGTCGGCATCGTCGCTGGATGCCGAGTAGGCCAGCATGTGCGAGTCCGCATCCTCGATGCTGATCATGCCGCGGGTGCGGTCGGCGATCGATTGCGCGAGACCGAACAAGTCGGTGCCCGAGTCGTACTGCGGGTCGCCGCGGTCGCCGTGGTGCTCGAACGCATGGTTGACGAGTTTGTAGAGCAGTTCCCAGCGTGCCTGCGGTTCGACCGCCACGACCGCGACGCCCAGCGCGACGGCCCGCTTCACCGCGGCGGCTGACGGCCGCTTGACGAAGATGGCTGCCGGCACGCGCGCGGAATGCTGGCCGATCCAACGGACCGCCTCGTCGTCCGACACGCCGAGCAGGAAGAACAGATCCGCCGAACCGGGGCCGACAGCGAGCCCGAGCCGGACGTCGTCCGCGTCGACGAGCGCCACCGAGCCCACCGGCATGTCCAGGCCGCGAGGCGCCTCGACCAGCGACACCATGGTGCGATCGAGGGCGAGCAGAAGCTGCCCGAGCCCCAGCCCGGATGTCTGCACCGCCATACCGCACTCCTTTGTCCGATTCGACTATAGATGCCGGGGAGCGTTGTCGAATCGGCCATGTGTTGCGCGTCGCAACCCGGGGATCCTTGGTGCATGGACGCCATCACCGACGTGCCCTTGCCAATCAACGAGCCGATCCACGACTATGCACCTGGTTCGGGTGAACGCACCCGGCTGAAGGAACAGCTTCAAGCACTCTCCGCTGATCCGATCGACCTGCCGCACGTCATCGGCGGCATCCACCGCATGGGCGGCGGCGATCGCGTCGACGTGGTGCAGCCGCACCGGCACTCTGACCCTTCTGGGCGGCTGGGGACCTTCACCAACGCCGAGCACGCCGACGCATCCGCCGCGATCGAGGCGGCGATCACAGCCAAAGCCGACTGGGAAGCCACCCCGTTCGACGAGCGGGCCGCCGTGTTCCTGCGCGCCGCGGACCTGATGGCCGGACCGTGGCGGGAGAAGATCGCCGCCGCCACCATGCTCGGACAGTCCAAGACCGCTTACCAGGCCGAGATCGACTCACCGTGTGAGCTCGTCGACTTCTGGCGGTTCAATGTCGCGTTCGCACGGAAGATCCTGGCGCAGCAGCCGATCAGCACGCGCGGCGTGTGGAACCGCACCGACTACCGGCCGCTTGAAGGCTTCGTCTACGCGATCACGCCGTTCAACTTCACCGCGATAGCGGGCAACCTACCGACCGCGCCCGCGCTGATGGGCAACACGGTGGTGTGGAAGCCGTCGCCGACGCAGACCTTCGCCGCGTACCTGACCATGCAGCTGCTGGAGGCCGCGGGTCTGCCGCCCGGCGTGATCAATCTGCTCACCGGTGACGGCATCGCGGTTTCCGATGTGGCCCTTGCGGATCCGCGTCTGGCTGGGATTCACTTCACCGGGTCGACGGGCACGTTCCAGCATCTGTGGCGCGAGGTGGGCACCAACATCGACCGCTATCACACCTATCCGCGACTGGTCGGGGAGACGGGCGGCAAGGACTTCGTCGTCGCGCACACGTCGGCGCGTCCGGATGTGCTGCGCACAGCTCTGATTCGCGGTGCATTCGACTACCAGGGTCAGAAGTGCTCGGCCGCGTCGCGGGCGTTCATCCCGCGCTCGATATGGCATGAGGTGGGTGATGACTTCCTGTCCGCGACCGAGGCGTTGCGCTACGGGGATGTCTCCGACCTGACCAACTACGGCGGCGCAGTGATCGACGAGCGGGCATTCGCCAAAAACGTCAAGGCGATCGAGCGGGCCAAGAGTGCGGCCGGCGTGACGATCGCCGTCGGTGGCGAATATGACGACAGCGAGGGATATTTCGTCCGCCCGACGGTGCTGCTGTCGGATGACCCGACCGACGAGGCATTCAGTACCGAGTACTTCGGGCCGATCCTCTCGGTGCATGTCTATGCCGACGACGAATATGACCGCATTCTCGGCGTCGTCGACAAGGGCGCGAAGTATGCGTTGACCGGTGCGGTGATCGCCGACGACCGGGCCGCCGTGCTGGCGGCCGAGCAGCGACTGCGCCACGCGGCGGGCAACTTCTACGTCAACGACAAGCCCACCGGAGCCGTGGTGGGACAACAGCCATTTGGCGGTTCGCGCGCGTCGGGTACCAATGACAAGGCGGGTTCGGCACTGAACCTGCTGCGCTGGACCTCTGCCCGGTCGATCAAGGAGACCTTCGTCCCGCCCACGGACCACAACTACCCGCACATGGAGACGGAATGATGACCGCGCTGTTCCACCGGGTCGCGCGCCCGGTGATCTTGGCCGCCAGCCGGCAGGAAGGGCTACGTCGTACCGCCGAGCGGCTGCCCGTCACCCGTGAGGTGGTGCACCGGTTCGTCCCCGGCGAAACCGTTGCCGATGCGATGAATTCGGTTGAGCAGCTGCGCTATTCGGGACGCCTGGTCAGTATCGACTACCTCGGCGAGGACGTCACCGACGTCGACACTGCGAACCTGACAGTCAACGCCTACCTTGAGTTGCTCGACGCACTCGGCAGCCACAGCGAGCCCGCATCGACGGTGCGGCCGCTTGAGGTGTCGCTGAAGTTGTCGGCGCTGGGTCAGGCGCTACCGCGTGACGGCGAGAAGATTGCGCTGGAGAACGCGCACACGATCTGTGAGCGGGCGCAGCGGGTGGGGGCGTGGGTGACTGTCGACGCCGAAGACCACACGACCACCGACTCGACGCTGTCGATCGTGCGGGATCTTCGTACCGAGTTCGATTGGCTTGGCACGGTTTTACAGTCCTATCTGAAGCGTACCGAGGGCGATTGCCGCGAGTTCGCGGCGTCAGGCGCGCGGATCCGGTTGTGCAAGGGCGCCTACGACGAACCCGCGTCGGTGGCCTATCGCAGCGGCGACGACGTCACCGACTCATACCTACGATGCCTGCGGGTCCTGATGGCTGGGGCCGGCTATCCGATGGTCGCTTCCCACGATCCGCAGATCATCGAGGCGGTACCTGCAATGGCCCGTGAGAGTGGTCGCGGGGTCGACGATTTCGAGTACCAGATGCTCTACGGCATCCGCGACGGCGAGCAGCGGCGACTGGCCGAGGAGGGCAATCACGTCCGGGTCTACGTGCCGTTCGGCACGCAGTGGTACGGCTACTTCGTGCGCAGGCTCGCCGAACGCCCGGCCAATCTAACGTTCTTCCTGAGGGCCCTGGCCGAACGCAGGCACTAGGGCATCACACCATCGGCACTAACCGGTCATCGGGAACGAACCGTGTTCATGCGCGACGACCCAGCGGCCGTCGCGCTTTCGCAGACCCATGGTCATTCGAAGGCGATTGTCGGGGTTCTGCGCAAAGTCCTCCGGTTTGCCGCAGCGTGCTAGTGCGTACGCGAATGCCACGTCGTCGCCGGCCGTCACGTGCAGCTCGGTGATTTCGAAGATCGCACCCTGGCGCTGCCACTCGAAAAACTCCGGCCAGGACGCCCGGTAGGCTTCGATCCCGCGAAGGCCGTCGTACGGTGGTGGCACGTCGAACATCACGATGTCCTGATCGTGTTCGGCGAGAACGGTTTCGAGATCGCCGGTGTGTACGGCGTCGGCCCAGCGGAGGATGAGTTCGCGGATGGAGTCCTCGTCAGTCGTCGGCATTACAGTCCTTACACTCGGCGGTGCCGCCCGATGACACGAGGACATAACCGGCGCTGGCGAACAGAACGGGCATCATCGCCATCATTCCGTAAATTGCGGTCATCGTGTCACTCCTCTCGGCGGCGTTCTTGTTGCTTAGTTTCTTCAACGGGGTAGACCGTTGCGCGGTTCAAAACTCATCACATGAGGTCGAATCTCGTGGCGCCGTATGGCTCGGCGGTGCCGAACGCGAACACGGTGGCGGGCGTGATCCGGTAGACGTGCCAGGGCGGCGGACCCGCCGACGGCGCGCTGTATTCGGCGGTCAAAGCGTCTCCGTCGACGTGCGCTGGCCAACCGTCCCTGTTGTATTCATCAGCGACAGAGCGCAGTTCGTCTGTGCCGGTGACGCGCGCAGCGCTCCCCTCGAGCACGAGGTCAAACGGGTGCGTCGCGACGCTGACGACACAGCGCGGGTCCGCGTCGAGGTTGCGGGACTTGCGGGTGCCCGGTCCTGAGGTGAAGTACCAGGCACCGTTGACGTGTCCGCCGCCGACGGGCGTCACGTGCGGTGAGCCGTCGGGATTGATCGTCGTCAGCCATATCGTGTGCCGGTTCGGTCCGCCGGCGTCCGGCCCCTGCGGGATATCGGAAGTCAGGACGTCGCGGACCCGCTCCCACTCGATGGGGGGCGTGCCATAGCCGTCGAGGTTCTTTGATTTGGCGTTCATGCCCGAATAGACCGCACTGGGCGGGAGAACTCATCGCCGCCGCCGAACGGGGCGACTAGCGCCCCGACAGCAGAAGCAGCGCCCACGCCGCGATCGACTGCGCATCGCTGATGACGCCGTCGCGAATCATCTGTTCCAGCTGCACGCGGGTGAACCACTCGCTGTGCATGTCTTGTTCCTCATGTTCGCGGTCGTGGTCACCCTCGGTGATGCCCGTCGCGAGGAATACCCGGCCACGCTGGCTGCACATCCCCGGCGCGACGTCGAGCATGCCCAGCAGCTCCATCGACGTCGCGCGCAGTCCGGTCTCCTCACGGAGTTCGCGAGCAGCCAGCGCGAACGGCTCGAGATCCTCCTGGCCCGGCGCGGTGCCCTGCGGAAACTCCCAGCGCCGCATGCCCAGCGGATAGCGGAACTGTTCGACCAGGTGGAAGCGGTCGCCGTCACGCGGGATCACCAGCGCATACGTGGGTTTATCGATCACCGAATAGATGCCGGGGCTGCCGTCGGGATGGCGGATGTCGTCCTCGCGCAGCGTCAGCCAGCTGTTCCGGTACACCTCACGCGACGCCACCCGATGGATCTGGTTCACGCGCCCAGTATCGCTGAGCGCTCTATGGGTAACCTCGGATCGTGCTGCTGGCCTCGCTGAACCCCGCGACGGTCGCCGCTGGCGTGGACATCGGCGACGCGGTGCGCATCGGCGGCGCCGTGCTGAGCCGCAGCGATCTCGTCGGGGCGGCGACGTCGGTGGCCGAGAGGGTCGCCGCCGCGGACCGGGTGGCCGTCCTGGCAACTCCGACACCCGCGACCGTGCTGGCCATCACCGGATGCCTGATCGCCGGGGTACCCGTCGTGCCTGTGCCCGCCGATGTCGGCGCCGCCGAACGCCGTCACATCCTGACCGACTCCGGCGCGCAAGCATGGCTGGGGGATAAGCCGGAGGAGACCGACGACCTGCCCCACATCCCGGTCCGCCTGCACGCCCGGTCATGGCATCGCTACGCCGAGCCGGCGCCGGATGCGACCGCGTTGATCATCTACACGTCGGGCACCACCGGTCCGCCCAAAGGCGTGGTGGTGAGCAGGCGGGCCATCGCCGCCGACATCGACCTGCTCGCTGAGGCCTGGCAGTGGACACCCGGCGACACCCTGGTGCATGGGCTTCCGCTGTACCACGTGCATGGCCTGGTGCTGGGCCTGCTCGGGTCACTGCGAATCGGAAATCGGTTCGTGCACACCGGAAAGCCGACACCCGAGGCGTATGCGGCGGCGGGCGGCTCGATGTACTTCGGCGTGCCGACGGTGTGGACACGTGTCGTCGACGACGGTGACGCGGCGCGGGCGCTCGCGTCGGCCCGGCTGTTGGTGTCGGGCAGCGCGCCGCTTCCGGTGCCGGTCTTCGACGGGCTGGCCCGGCTGTCCGGGCACCGGCCGGTTGAGCGCTACGGCAGCACCGAATCGCTCATCACGGTGTCGACCCGCGCCGACGGTGAACGCAGGCCGGGCTCTGTAGGTCTGCCATTGACCGGCGTGCAGACACGTCTGGTCGACGAGGACGGCGCCACCGTGCCGCACGACGGCGAAACCATTGGGCGTCTTCAGGTTCAGAGCCCGACGATGTTCGACGGCTACCTCAACAGACCGGAAGCCACCGCCGACGCTTTCGAGGCCGACGGCTGGTACCGCAGCGGCGACGTCGCGGTGATCGACGGCGCAGGCATGCACCGCATAGTCGGCCGCGAGTCCGTCGACCTGATCAAGACCGGCGGTTTCCGCGTCGGCGCGGGCGAGATCGAGACCGCGCTGCTCGGCCACCCCGGCGTCGCCGAGGTTGCGGTGATCGGTGCGCCCGACGACGACCTCGGCCAGCGCATCGTCGCCTTCGTCGTCGGTGACGCTGAACCGCAGGCGCTGATCGATTTTGTTGCGCAACAACTTTCGGCACACAAGCGGCCGCGCGAGGTGCGACTGGTGGACAGCCTGCCGCGCAACGCGATGGGCAAGGTGCTCAAGAAGGAGTTGGCGGAATGGCCCGAAGACGAACGCGAGTGAGGATCGCAGCGAGGAACGAGCGAGGACCGGAGCGAGCGGGAGTCGACAAATGAGTCTGACGTTCGACGAAATCTGCATCGACGCTCACGACGCCTCCGCGCTTGGCGCGTGGTGGTCGACGGTGTTGGGTTGGCCATGGGGTATCGACGCCGACGGCGACGTCGTGCTGCACGCACCGCCAGGCGCCGGGCCAAAATGGCTGTTCATCGCCGTCCCTGACGACAAGGTCGTCAAGAACCGCATCCATCTCGACTTCCGTCCCGACGATCAGCAGGCCGAGGTGGATCGCGTCGTCGGGCTCGGAGCGCGGCATGTCGACATCGGTCAGGGCCGGGAGAGCTGGGTGGTGTTGGCCGACCCGGAGGGTAACGAGTTCTGCATCCTCGCCGCAGACGACTGACCCCACTGCCGCGAGCGTGCGTGTCTGCTCGCCGACACGCCGGCTTGCGCGCGCATTTTGCGCACACTCGTCGACCACGAACTACGTTTTCGCTGGGAGCAGGCTGGGCGATAGGCTATGGATCAAGCGTCTGACGGGGTGACTGACATTGATAGGTAACCGGCGCGGCCTCTTCACCGTGGCCGCGGCATTGCTTGCCGTCGGCTGCGCAGCGCCAATGCAGATCGAGCCTGTATCGACTACTGCGCCGCCACCCGCTCCGGACCCTCTGAGGATCGGTCTGGCGGCCACCGATTCCACGGGCGGTTGGATCCCCGATGGCCAGACACTGAGCGCGTTCGATGTGTCGAATCCGGCATTGGCACAACTCAATCCGTCGTTGCTCAGCGCCATCCAAGACGCAACCCGCGCGGCGACAGCACAGGGCGTTGACGTGAGGATCACATCGGGCTGGCGGTCAAAGGGATTCCAGCAGAGGCTGTTCGATGACGCTGTGCGCAAGTACGGCAGCGCGGACATCGCGAGGCAGTTCGTCGCATCGCCTGATGTCTCGAAACACGTTGTCGGCCAGGCGGTAGACGTGGCGCCCGTCGATGCCGACCAATGGTTGATCCACAACGGCGCCCAGTTCGGCCTCTGCCAGATCTACACGAATGAACTGTGGCACTTCGAATGGGCGGTAGACCAGCAGGGCAACTGTCCGCCGCTGCGGCCGAACGCCGCGGGCTGATCAGCCGTTGGCGACCTTTTCGATCAGGTCCGCGGCAAGCACCCGTCCCGGCGAGGCCTGCAACCGTTTCGACGCCGCGTCGAGTCGCGTCGCCAGTTGCTGATCACCACTGAGTCGTTCGATCGTGCCGTGCAGCTCGTCGTCCGTGAACTCGTAGGTGGAAAGCCGTACGCCGTAGCCACATTCGTCGATCCGCTGTGCGTTGTCGTATTGGTCCCAGAACAGCGGCAACACGATCGTCGGAACCCCGAACGTGAACGCCTCGCCGACGGTGTTGTTGCCGCCGTGAGTGATCATCACGTCGCACTGCGGCACGATCGCGGTCTGCGGAACGAACTTCTCACCCCACATTCGGTCGCCGAGGGTGAGCTGCTCATGCAGAGGACCCATCGAGACGACCACCCGGTCCGGAGTCTGGTCCAGCGAGTCGATCACCCTCTGCATCAACGGAACATCCATGCAGCCGAGGCTGCCCAGGGACAGGTACACCAGCTTGCCCTCGGTGCCGACCTTGTCGGCGACGTCGAAGCGGGCGTCGGAGTTGCGGGTGGAGGTGTCGATGCGGTGCCAGGTCGAGCCGAGAGGCCGAGCACGCTCGTAGTCGAGCTCCGCCGGATACATGTAGAGGTTCAGATACGGTGATTCATACTGGAATTCGCCATCCGGCAACGGCGGTGCGCCGCACTGCTGGTGAAATGCCGATGACCGTTCGACGAGGGGATCGACCAGCCGGCGATACTCGAATGTGAAGTCGTCCCAGCCGCTGCGGTCGCCTGACGGGTAGCCGGAGAACACCGGCGGGATGCCGGGGTCGGTGATCTCAAGGGGATTTGCGGATACCACACGAATCCACGGGCACCCCGCAAGCGACACGGACGGAAAGCTGGCCACGCAGTCATGGACGATCGCATCGGGCCGCAGTTCGGACCAGATCTCCGTCAGCCGGTCGTGCGAATACTCGGCGCCGTCGACGAATTCGGCCCAGATCGGTGCTGTGACCGTCTCCAGTTGCTCGATGGTGGGCCTGCGGAACTGTGGCGACGTCTCCCGCACGAACTCGGCCCAACCGCCGCCGACCGTCTCCTCACCCTCCGGCGGCGGCGCCATCCTCATCAGCCGCTCTTCGAAGCCGCGCGCGGCCAGTTCGCCCTCGAAGGACTCCTCGATGACGAACACCGTGCGGATATCCCGCTCGCGCAAGTGATTTCCGAGGGCGACGAGGTTGTTGGTCGGCCCCCACGCGCCGGGTTCCGGGAACAGTGCGACGGTTGGCTGCCTCGTCATACCGGCCGAATCTACGCCGCTCGACGGCGACGAGTGTGCGCAAAATGCACGCGATTCGCGGCGTGTCGGCGGGCAAACACGCACGCTCGCGGCGGTTAATTCTGGTGCAGGGCCTCGTTGAGGGTGATGCCGGTGCCGTCCCGCTTGACGACCTCGACCGCCCCCGACAGCGAGTTACGGCGGAACAGCAGGTTGTTGGCGCCCGACAGCTCGCGCGCTTTAACCGTCTGACCGTCGGCGGTCTGCACCTTGGTCCCCGCGGTCACATACAGGCCGGCCTCGATGACGCAGTCGTCGCCGAGTGAGATGCCGAGGCCGGCGTTGGCGCCGAGCAGGCAGCGCTTGCCCACCGAGATCACCTGGGTGCCGCCGCCCGACAGCGTGCCCATGATCGAGGCGCCGCCGCCGACGTCCGAGCCGTCTCCGACGACCACACCCGCAGAGATCCGGCCCTCGACCATCGAGCTGCCAAGCGTCCCGGCGTTGAAGTTCACGAAGCCCTCGTGCATGACGGTCGTGCCCGACGCCAGGTGCGCGCCCAGCCGCACCCGGTCGGCGTCGGCGACCCGCACGCCGGACGGCACCACATAGTCGACCATCCGCGGGAACTTGTCGATGCCATAGACGGTCACTGCTCCGCGGCGGCGCAGCCGCGCCCGAACCAGCTCGAAGCCCTCTACCGCGCACGGCCCGTGGTTGGTCCACACCACGTTGGTCAGCACGCCGAAGAGGCCGTCGGCGTTGAGCCCGTGGGGGGCGACCAGCCGGTGCGACAGCAGGTGCAGCCGCAGGTACGCGTCGTAGGCGTCGGTCGCCTTGTCCTCCAGCGACGCGATGGTCGTGCGTACCGCAACCGTCTCGACGTCGCGGTCCTCGTCACGGCCGGTCAGCGCCCCCAGCTCGGCGGGCACTTCGGCGGCCGAGAGGCGCACAGTGCCTGCCGGACCGTCGGCGCCGAGTCCGGGTTGCGGGAACCATGTGTCGAGTACGGATCCGTCGGCGGCGATGGTCGCCAGGCCGACGCCTGAAGCGGAAGTCACGGTCCAAAACCGTACTCGACTAACCTCAAGCAGTGTGGGCCTGGACTTACGCGGCGACCCGATCGCCCTGACCGCGGCGCTGGTGGACATCCCCAGCGAGTCGCGGCACGAGCAGCGCATCGCCGACGAGATCGAGGCCGCGCTGCGCGAGCAGACCACCGGCTTCGAGATCCTTCGCAACGGCGACGCCGTGCTGGCCCGAACGAACCTGGGTAGGCCGTCGCGGGTGCTGCTGGCCGGCCACACCGACACCGTGCCCGCCGCGGGCAACCTGCCAAGCAGGCTCGACGGTGGCGAGCTGCACGGCCTCGGCACCTCGGACATGAAGTCCGGCGACGCGGTGTTCCTTCACCTCGCCGCGACGGTCGCCGACCCTAAGCACGACATCACGCTGGTGATGTACGACTGCGAGGAGATCGAAGCCGCTGCCAACGGGCTCGGCCGCATCGAACGTGAGCTGCCCGACTGGCTGCACGCCGACGTCGCCATTCTCGGCGAGCCGTCAGGCGGGTTCATCGAGGCCGGTTGTCAGGGGACGCTGCGCGTCGTCGTCACTGCCGCCGGCACCCGCGCACACTCCGCACGATCGTGGTTGGGCGACAACGCAATTCATAAGCTCGGCGAAGTGGTGGCCCGGCTGTCGGCGTATCAGCCCCGCAGCGTCGACATCGACGGCTGCACGTATCGCGAGGGGCTGTCCGCGGTGCGTATCGACGGCGGCGTGGCAGGCAACGTCATCCCCGACGCGGCGTCGGTGACGGTGAACTTCCGCTTCGCCCCCGACCGCAGCGTCGAGCAGGCGCTCGATCACGTCCAAGGGGTGCTCGACGGGCTGGACGTGCAAATCGAGATGACCGACTCCGCGGCCGGTGCGTTGCCAGGGCTGGCCAAGCCTGCGGCCGCCGCGCTCGTCGACGCGGCAGGCGGTCAGGTCCGCGCCAAGTACGGCTGGACGGATGTGGCGCGGTTCGCGGCACTGGGCATTCCTGCGGTCAACTACGGACCGGGCGACCCGAACTTCGCGCACCGCACCGACGAGCGCGTCGAGGTGGCGGCGATTACCGCCGCGTCGGATATGTTGCGGCGGTATCTAACTCGTTGACCCGCCGCGCGGCGCAATAGTCGGCCCTGATCGGCGACACGATTAGCGGACCTACAGCAATCGCCAGCACGGTAAATTTGTCTGTCATGGCGATACAGCCCGATCCGAGTCCGTACGGGTCGCAGACGGTGACCGGCCCCGGCTGGCCGAACGTCGACGAGGAGATGTTGGCCGCAACGGCCGCGACCTATGAGGCGCTTGCCGCGAAAATCACCGGATCGATCGTGCCCCAGCAGCAGGGCCAGCTGATGAAGCTCGCGGACGTCTGGGAGGGTGCCGGGTCGTTGGCCGCGACCGGCGAGGCCACCACGATCATCGGCGGCCATGAGGCCAACGCCGCACACGCAGCCGCGATCGCGGGGAAGCTGCGTGCCATGGAGGCCACCGTGGTCAAGGCCAAGATGCTGGCGAACACGATCGCGCAAGAGGTCCAGCACGAGTGCGAGGCCATCAGCGCGATGCCTTTCAGCAACACCCAGGAGTTGGTGCAGAGCCGCATCAAGATGGGGCTGTCCCAGAACATGGCCAACGTGACGGCCCACACGACGGAACTCGCGAACACTCTCGGTGTTCCGCCGAGCATCCCTTTTCCCGGTGCTGCCCCGTCTGTGCCCGGTGGGAAAGAGGCGAAAGACACGACGGAGGAAGCCGCGAAACAAGCTGGGGGCGGATCCCAACAGGCGATGCAGATGATGAGCCAGATGGGATCCATGGCCGCGCAAATCCCCATGCAGCTCGGCCAGGCGGTGATGGCGGTGCCTCAGCAGATGGGCCAGCAGCTGCAGCAGTTGTCCCAGCCGCTGCAACAGCTGACCTCGATGTTCGGTTCTGGAGGCAAGGCGGATTCACTGGGTGCCGCAGGCCTGCCGTTCACCTCGTTCTCCAACCATCCGCTGGCGGGTGGCTCCGGTGCGGGAGGTGGCTCGGGCATGGTGCGGGCGGCGTCGCTGCCCGGCTCCGGCGGAAGCCCGCTGCAGACGCCGCAGATGGCGAATCTGGTGGGCACCAAGTCCGTCAGCACTGCGCCTGCGGAGGGCGCCATGGCCGGATCCACCGCAACCGCCGGAGCCGTCCCGATGGCCGCGGGCGGCGGCATGGGCGGTATGGGCGGTATGGCGCCGATGATGGGCCAGCGCGGTGAAAGCGGTGGCACCAGTGCAAGTCTGGCGGTGCCTGCACCCCTCGACTATGACCTCGACGAAGGCGACGACGATGACGACTGGTGACAGCAGGGGAGTGGCCCGATGACCGATCCGCTGAAGAAACCCGAGGGCCTGAGCTGGAACTCGGCTTCTGTCGAGCTTCCCGAGATACCGATGCTTCCCGCAGGCCAAGACGCGTTGAGCGCGACCATCTCGGCGGTGCTCCCGACACTGGCGGCGCCGCTTGCTGCCAACGTCGCGACGCTTCAGGCGAAGGAGACCATGTTCTCCGGCAAGGTGGGTGCCGCACAAACCGCGTATCAGAATTCCGACGACGCCGGCTCGCAGTCCGTCGGCCAAATCGTCGGCATGCTCGGACAGGTCGGCCAGCAGGCCGGGCAGATGGGACAGATGGCGGGTGCGCCTGCGCAGGCGATCGGCGGACAGACCGGCATGTTCGGCTCCCTGATGCAGCAGGCCATGCAGGCCGCCCAAGGCGGCGGAGCGGACCGTCAGGCAGCGGGCGGACAGGCCGGTGCATCGAGCGTCGCGGGCCAGGGCCCAATGAGTTCGGGTGGTCCATTGCAGCAGCCGCGCGACGAAGCCGTCGGCGCCAAAGAGGAGCAACCGGACAGGGCGCAAGAGACCCAGCCCGACAAACGCGAACCCTTGCACCGCGCCGAGACAGATGACAGCCGGCACGGCGCGGGCCCGGCACCGGTGAAGTCGCCGGAGCAGCCGCACCACAGCGGCGAGGACCTCCGCAGGAGGATGTAGCGGCTCAGTCGGCCTGCGGCCGGGTCTGTGCGGGCTGTGCGCGTTCCGCCGGTTCCGGCGCTCGGCCTGTGTTCGCCGATTCTCCCGGTGCGGCCTCGTCGTCCGAGTCTTGTTGGGGTGCAGTCGGATTGGCCTGACCGGCATCCCTTGTGTCGACGGCTTTCTCGGCCGACTTGCTCGCCTGCTGGGCAGCTTGTTGGACGCCCTGCATCACCTGCTGGGGGAGTTGCTGCAGTCCTTGGGCGAGACCCTGAAGCGGCTGCGCCACCGACTGCGCCATCTGGCCCAACTGCCCGGCCTGTTGGCCGACCTGGCCGACCTGGCCGAGCATCTGGCCCATCATGTCCTCGCCGCCTGAGCCGGAACCGCCCCCGCTACCCGGGCTGCCTGACGTGCCAGCCGCACCGGGCCCGCCAGCCGCATTGGCGCCCTCCAGCTCCTCGGCCGCGGCTCGCAGCTTGGCCGCGCCCTTCTGGTCGCCCTGCTCGTACATTTGAGCGGCCTTTTGCAGCAGTTCGGAGATCGTGCTGCCGGATGTCGAGGTCGTTTGCAGGGTGCCCTGGCGACCGACCAGCACGGCGCTCAACGCGGCACTAACTGCCGAAGCGATGTCGCCGTGACTGGTCTGCACGCCCGCCGCCTCAGGCGCAGTGGCGCCGATCAGCTGCGTCAGGCCGGCCACGACCTCGTCGTGAATCTGCGCATAGGACCGCACGCCGTCGGGCTGTACGTACAGCGGCTCGCTCATGGCAAATAATTCTAGGGCTCTTCAGCCGCGGTCCTGGTCGGCAATCCTGTCGTGAAGCGGACCGTCACCCGCTCGCCTGTGCCGCGGCATCGGCGGCTGAGCGCTTCAATCCAAACGCGTCAAGCCGCGCCGAAACTTCGTTCAGCGCGGCGGCGTCACGTGCGACCACCGCGCGGGCGTGTTCGAGTGCCAATTTGCCGAAGGGGCAATCGATTTCGGTTCCGAGCCGCGCGATCCCGTCGGCTGCCCTGATGTCGCCGAGCCGTGCCGCGTCATGCAATACGCGCAGCGCCACCGCGGACTGACCGCCGCGCTCGGCCGCCTTCGCGCCGTCGCGCGCGGCAGCGACTGCCCCATGGTTGTCGCCACGGGCCGACAGCGTCCACGCGCGCGCAAGCGCAAGCTCAGGCGCGAACAGCATCGACTTCAGCCCGTGCCGAGATTCGGCCCGGGACAAGATCTTTCCGGCCTCGACCGTCTCACCCAGCTGTCCAAGCGCCTGCGCCAACAACATCCACGCGAGCGGACCCCACGAATATCCGGTCGGCGCCAGCGCTGCCGCCGCGCCCTTCAGCAGCGACACCGCCGACTCGAGCTCGCCCTTGGCGATCAGCACGTCGGCCACCAGGACCTCGCCGATCGCGCGGCCCGGCTGCTGCATCTGGGCGAAGTCGGTGAGCTGCTGACCCAGCGCCTGGGCACGGTCCAGCTCGCCCGCCATCAGTAGCGTCGTCGTCTGTCCGAACCCGCTGGTGAATCGCAACAGGCCGGGATGGCCCGCGGCGATCGCCCGCTCGGCCAGCGGGTCGACCTCATCGAACCGGCCCATCCGGGCCGAGCTCAGCGCCGATGCAGCCGCCGCCCATCCAACCGCGGTGTCGTCGGCCGCAGGCGACGCCAGCACGTCGTCGGCGATCTGCTTAGCGCGGCTGGGGTTGCCTGCATTCATCGCGAACGTCGCCGAGAGCGCGTCGAGTGTGGTCTGGGCCGCAGGGGTGGACACCCTGCCGCGCGTCGTCAACAGAAATGCGGTCGCCCGCTCCGGTTCGCTCAGCATCCAGAACTGGTTGGCAGCGCGCGGAAGTGCCCATGCCATCAGCTCGGTCTCGGACAGCGTCGACGGATCCACGGCGGCCAACACAGCATCAGCCTCCCGGCCACGGCCCTGCCACGCCAGCGCGTAGGCCAGGGTCAGACGCGTCTGCAAGTTGGGCGACCGGTCGACTGCGGCCTGGCCCAACCGGTCGCTGAGTTCGAGGTCGCCGAGCCGCAGCGATTCTTCTGCCGCCGCGGCCAGGTCCACCACCGGTCGCGGGCTGTCGCTGTCCAGGGAAAGCAGCGCAAGCCGCAGCCGGTCAACTACGCCAAGTCGCGATGAGGCGGCCAGCCGATCCACCAGCTCGGTGCGCAGCCTGCGTAGGTCGGGTCCGCCAAGCGCGTCACGAACGGCGTCGACGAACAGCGGATGAGCTGGACGGATGCGGTCCCCGTCGATGACGATGGCGCCTGCCTCTTCCGCTTCGGTGACGGTCTCACGCCCCGCCAGCGCCGCGACGTCGTCGAGTGCCAGCGGATCCGCGACCGCCAGATACTCCAGCACCCGGTGTGCCGGGCCAGGTAGCGCCGCCACGAACTCCTCGACAAGAGTCGCCAGCCTGCTGTCGTCGTGGCCGGGTGGTGCCGCGTCGATCCTCGTCAGCAGGTCGTCCCGCCACAGCGCTGAAATCTCTTCGGCCACAGGCCCGTTCGGCGCGACGGTGACGATCAGCTTGACCGTCCCGCTGACTGCCAATTGGTGCACCAGCGCCGCGGACAGCGGGTCCAGCAGATGCGCGTCGTCGACAACAAGCAGCCTGCCGTCGCCAAGCGACTCGCGCACGTCGCGCAGCACGGCCGCCGTCTTGCCAGTGCTCGGCACGTCGATCAGGTGGCTGAAGGCGGAAAACGGAACCGCGGGCGACGTCGCCGTCACCAAGTCGACGCGACCGAACTGCGAAGCCAACCGGTCTGCAGCCGCGCGTGCCAGCCACGTCTTGCCGACACCCGCGGAACCGATCAGCACCGTCCCCGCCCGCTCGCGGACACCGGTTTCGATCAGGTCCAGTGCCGGTTCGTGCGGCGCGGTCACCCACTCAACAGGCACCGCCGGAGTCTAAGGCTACGTTTTCCATGTGTCCCCAGAACTCGACCGCGAATGGGCGGTCTGTGTGTACTGCGCCTCCGGGCCAACGCATCCCGAGCTGTTGTCGTTGGCCGTCCGTGTCGGAGAGGCGATCGCCGAGCATGGTTGGACGCTGGTGTCCGGCGGAGGGAACGTCTCGGCGATGGGCGCGCTGGCCGCGGCGGCCCGCGCGCGCGGCGGCCGAACCGTCGGCGTCATCCCCAAGGCGCTGGTGCACCGGGAAGTCGCCGACACCGAGGCCGATGAGCTCGTCGTCACCGACACCATGCGCGAGCGCAAGCAGGTGATGGAGGACCGCGCCGATGCGTTCATCGCGCTGCCCGGCGGCATCGGCACTCTCGAGGAGTTCTTCGAAGCCTGGACGGCCGGCTATCTGGGCATGCACGACAAGCCGGTGGTCATGCTCGACCCGCTCGGGCACTACGACGGCCTGCTGGCCTGGTTGTCCGGGCTGGTCGACAGCGGCTACGTCGCCAAGGATGCGCTGGACCGATTGATCGTGGTCGACGACGTCGACGCTGCGATGGCGGTGTGCGCACCGGCCCAGTGACAGCGGTCACTAGGGTGTTGCCCACGTACGCATATCGGAGGGGACGCACCGCATGACCGACCAGAAATCGGGGACTCGCAGCAGCGTCGGGCTGCTCGACATCGCTACCCACGTGCCCGGGCTTCTGATGGATGCGCCGACCATCCTGCGCGGCGTGATCACCGGATTCGGGGCAAGGCCGTCGGCCAAGACCTCCATCGGCAAGGTGTTCCAGGACCGTGCCGCCCGCTACGCCGACAAGGTGTTCATCAAGTTCGGCGACGAGAAGATCACCTACCGCGAGGCCAACGAGACGGTTAACCGCTACGCCGCCGTGCTGGCGGCGCGGGGTGTCGGGCATGGCGATGTCGTCGGCATCATGCTGCGCAACTCGCCGCAGTCGGTGCTGCTCATGCTGGCCACGGTTAAATGCGGCGCGATCGCAGGAATGCTCAACTACCACCAGCGTGGCGACGTGCTCAAACACAGCGTCGGGCTGCTCAGCGCGAAGGCCGTCGTCGCCGAGACGGACTTCGTCGAGCCGATCACGAACAGCGGCGCGGACACCACAGGGCTGATGACCATCGACGAAGTGCAGCGGATGGCCGCGACCGCCCCGACCGGCAATCCGGCGACGACGGCGGCGGTGCTGGCCAAGGACAAGGCCTTCTACATCTTCACCTCGGGTACCACCGGCATGCCGAAAGCCAGCGTGATGACGCACTACCGATGGCTGCGGGCGTTAGCCGGTTTCGGCGGCCTTGGCATGCGGCTGAACAGCAACGACACCCTTTACTGCTGCTTGCCGCTTTATCACAACAACGCGTTGACGGTCGCGCTGTCGTCGGTGCTGAGCTCGGGTGCGGCGCTGGCATTGGGCAAGTCCTTCTCGGCGTCCAAGTTCTGGGACGACGTCATCCGCTACGACGCCACCGCGTTCATCTACATAGGCGAGATCTGCGCTTACCTGCTCAACCAGCCGCCGAAGGACACCGACCGCAAGCACAAGGTGCGGGTGATCTGCGGCAACGGGCTGCGCCCCGCGATCTGGGACGAGTTCACCGAGCGGTTCGGCATCGAGCGGGTCTGCGAGTTCTACGGCGCGAGCGAGGGCAACACCGCCTTCGTCAACATTTTCAACGTGCCGATGTCCACCGGCATCTGCCCGACGCCGGTGGCGTTCGTCGAATACGACCCCGACACCGGCGACCCGGTGCGCGACGCCAACGGCCGGGCCCGCAAGGTGCGCAACGGCCAGCCCGGCCTGCTCTTGAGCAAGCTCAGCAGCTTCCAGCCGTTCGACGGCTACACCGACAAGAAGGCCACCGACAAGAAGCTGGTGCGCGACGCGTTCAAAGAGGGCGACGTCTGGTTCAACACCGGCGACCTGATGAGGTCGCAGGGCTTCGGGCACGCCGCCTTCACCGACCGGCTCGGCGACACCTTCCGGTGGAAGGGCGAAAACGTCGCCACTACAGAGGTCGAGGCGGCCATCTCCACCGACCCGCAGATCGAGGAGGCCACGGTGTTCGGCGTCGAGGTGCCGGGCACCGGCGGCCGGGCGGGCATGGTTGCCGTTCAACTCAAGGTGGGCGAGGAGTTCGACGGTAAGGCGCTGGCCAAGGCGGCCTACGACCGGCTGCCCGGTTATGCGGTGCCGCTGTTCGCCCGCGTCACTGGCGAGCTGGCGCACACGTCGACCTTCAAGAGCCAGAAGGTCGACCTCCGCAAGGAGGGCTACAGCGCTGACATCGAGGACCCGGTCTACGTACTGTCCGGCCGCGACGAGGGCTATGTGCCGTTCTACGACGGTTACCCGGACGAGGTGAAGGCGGGCAAGAAGCCGAAGTAGCAGCGATTTGTGTGCAATATCGAGCGGTCAGCGCTCCGAAACGCACACAAATCGCAGGCCCGTAGCCTGGAGGGCGTGTTATCGACGTTCTTGGGCCGCCCGGTGGCCGGCGATCGCGCGCTGATCATGGCGATCGTGAACCGGACACCTGACTCGTTCTACGACCGCGGCGCCACCTTCACCGATGACGCCGCGAAGGCGGCGGCCCGCCAGGTGATCGAAGAGGGCGCCGACATCGTCGACGTTGGCGGTGTCAAAGCAGGCCCAGGCGGACCTGTCGATATTGACGCAGAGATCGCCCGCGTCGTGCCGTTCATCGAGTGGCTCCGCGACGCCTACCCCGACCAGCTGATCAGTGTCGACACCTGGCGCCCTGAGGTGGCCAAGCAGGCGTGCGCAGCCGGTGCCGACCTGATCAACGACACCTGGGGCGGTCATGACCCGGCTCTTGCCGAGGTCGCGGCCGAGTTCGGGGCAGGCCTGGTGTGCTCGCACACCGGCGGTGCGACGCCGCGGACGCGACCGTTTCGGGTCAACTACGGCACCAGTGAGCGTGGGGTCGTCGACGACGTGATCGCCGAGGTGACCGCGGCTGCAGAGCGTGCTGTTGCCGTCGGCGTGGCTCGTGACGCGGTGTTAATCGATCCGACGCATGATTTCGGCAAGAACACTTATCACGGTCTTAGTTTGTTGCGCCACGTAAAAGACCTTGTAAAAACTGGATGGCCGGTCCTGATGGCGCTCAGCAACAAGGACTTCGTCGGGGAAACTCTGGGTGTGGGTCTGACTGAGCGCCTGGAGGGCACCTTGGCAGCGACCGCCTTGGCGGCCGCGGAAGGGGCCGCGATGTTCCGGGTGCACGAGGTGGGACCCACACGACGCGTGCTGGAAATGGTCGCGTCGATCCAGGGCGTGCGTCCGCCGACGCGCACGGTGAGGGGACTGGCATGACACTGACACCAGAACTACCCGGAACGGACGTCGTCACCGGGAGATGGCTGACCGATCACAGCTGGAACCGACCGACGTGGACGATCGCCGAACTTGAGGCCGCCAAGGCCGGACGCACCATCTCTGTGGTGCTGCCAGCGCTGAACGAGGAAGACACCGTCGGCAGCGTCGTGGAGACGATCACGCCACTGCTCGGCGGACTGGTCGACGAGTTGATCGTGCTCGACTCCGGCTCGACGGATGAGACCGAGATCCGCGCGATCGCCGCGGGTGCCAGGGTGATCAGTCGCGAGGTCGCGCTGCCTGAAGTCGATCCGCAGCCCGGAAAGGGTGAGGTGCTGTGGCGGTCCCTTGCCGCTGCGACGGGCGACATCATCGTGTTCGTCGACTCCGACCTGATCGACCCGGATCCGATGTTCGTACCCAAGCTGGTCGGACCGCTGCTCACCACGGAGGGCGTGCACCTGGTCAAGGGCTTTTACCGGCGACCGCTGAAGATCAGTGGCAGCGAGGACGCCAACGGCGGTGGCCGGGTCACCGAGCTGGTGGCGCGCCCGCTGCTCGCATCGCTGCGTCCCGAACTGAGCGCCCTCATGCAGCCGCTGGGCGGCGAATATGCCGGCACCCGCGAGCTGCTGACCTCGCTGCCGTTCGCGCCGGGCTACGGCGTGGAGATCGGACTGCTGATCGACACCTACGACCGCCTTGGCCTTGACGCCATCGCCCAGGTGAACCTCGGCGTGCGCACGCACCGCAACCGGCCGCTGACCGAACTCGCGTCGATGAGCCGCCAGGTCATCGCCACCCTGCTGTCACGCTGCGGCGTTCCGGACTCCGGGGTGTCGCTGACACAGTTCTTCGCCGACGGCGACGGCTACACCCCGCGTGTTTCCGGGGTGTCGCTGGACGACCGCCCGCCGATGACTACGCTGCGCCCGCGCGGGTAGCCGCCGGCGCCCGCTCGGCTAATTGACCTGGCGGCCTTGACAGGGGACGATCAGCGTTTATGTGGGGGAAGCACAGGCGGTAGCGACGTGACGGTCGACGTCGAGTATGCCCGTCGGGGGGACATCAGCATCGCCGACCAGGCGATCGGTGACGGGCTCGTCGACATCATCTTCGGTGCGGGGCTGGTCTCGCACCTGGATCTGGTGTGGGCGGACCCGTATGCGACCGCGTTTCTTCGCGAACTGGCATCGATCGGGCGCCTCCTGCTGTTCGACAAGCCCGGCACCGGGCTGTCCGATCCGGTGGCCGGTGTCCCGACCGTGCAGCAGCGAGCGGACGATTTCCTCGCCGTGCTCGACGCGGCCGGCTCGAAGCGGGCAGTGGTCATCGGGTACCCAGAGGCAAGTGCGCCCGCGATCCTGCTCGCCGCGACGCACCCTGAGCGCGTCGAGGGGCTGATCGCGATGAGCGGTATGGCGCGGCTTACGCCGGACGAGGATTACATCCCGGGCACCGAGCACCGATTCGAACCGTTTTGGGCGATGATTCGACACTGCACAGACCATTGGGGCGACGGGTCGATGCTCCACACCCTGTCTCCGTATGCGCGCGAGAACTTGGTGTACCGCAGGCTGGCTCCGAACGTTGAGCGGGCTTGCGCGAGCCCCGGGATGGCGCGGGTCATGATCAAGGCGATGTGGGATTACGACGTCACGGCTGCGGTGGACGCGATCGATGTGCCGACGCTGGTGATCCATCGGACCGGCGACATCGTTCCGGTCGAAGGTTCACGGTGGATTGCCGACAAAATCGCCGGAGCCAAGATGCTCGAACTGCCTGGGGCCGAGCACATGTGCTATTTCAACGGCGACGACATCCTCGCCGGCATCGAGGAGTTCGTCGGCGGCAGTGCGCCCCGCGGGCCCATCTCGCGCAAGCTCGTCACGGTGCTTTACACCGACATCGTCGAGTCCACGGTGCGCGCCGTGGAAATGGGTGACGAGCGGTGGTCGACGCTGTTGGCCGCGCATCATGCCGCGGTGCGCGATCAGGTCGAACGTCACGACGGCACGCTCATCAAGACGATGGGTGACGGCGTACTTGCGACCTTCGACCGCCCGACACTCGCTGTCCGCTGCGCGCTCGCGGTCTCACGGCATGCCGGCGACGAATGCATCCAGGTGCGGGCGGGGGTGCACGCGGGCGAGTGCGAGGTCACCGACGACGACATCAGCGGGGTCGCAGCGCACATCGGGTCTCGCATCATGGCGCTGGCCGGGCCGGGCGAGGTGTTGGTGTCTGCGACGGTGCGGGATCTGGCCTTCGGATCGGGCGTCGAGTTCGATCCACGCGGCGAGCACGAGCTGAAGGGCGTGCCCGGCAAGTGGTCAGTGCACGCCGTAGTGGCCGACCACCGCGAGGACCAGCGGCCGGCGTCGCGTGCCACGCCCGAGCAGGCGGCGTTGACACCGTCACCCATCGTGACGATGAGCGCCGCCGACCGGGCCCTCGTCCAGGTGGCGAACCGCGCTCCCCGCCTGAGCCGGTTCACTCTTCGGACTCTCAGCCGCCGGCCGGGTTCGAAACCGGCCTGATCCGGCGACCGGCTTGTCAGGCCCGTCGGGCAGTATCGACACGTGACCTTGGTTCTGCTGTACCTGGTGGTGCTGATCCTGGTGGCTGTCGTGCTGTTCGGGCTGGGCAGCGTGCTGTTCGGCCGGGGTGAGCCGTTGCCGCCGCTTCCGCGCGCCACCACAGCCACCGTGTTGCCCGCCTCCGGCGTCACCGGCACCGACGTCGACTCCGTGAAGTTCACCCAGACGCTGCGTGGCTACAAGACCAGCGAGGTCGACTGGGTGCTCGACAGGCTCGGTCAGGAGCTGGATTCACTGAGAGGCGAACTCGCGACGGTGCGCGCGGCCCACGGCATCGTTGACGACACCGAAGGCATCCATGATGCCGACGAGCCGATCGAAGGCGGCGCCCACGCGCTTCACTCCGATGGCGACGGCGACTCGTGACCGTCGAAGACGACGGCCGAACCCGCTGCGGTTGGATCGACCAGACACGTTTGGCGCCAGCCGATTTCGTCCTCTACCGGGATTACCACGACACCGAGTGGGGGCAGCCGTTGCGGGAATCCGCTGCGCTGTTCGAGCGGATCAGCCTCGAGGCGTTCCAGAGTGGCCTGTCGTGGCTGATCATCCTGCGCAAGCGAGAGAACTTCCGCCGCGCGTTCCACGGGTTCGACATTGGCCGCGTCGCCCGCTACACCAAACGCGACATCGACCGGCTGATGGCCGACGTCGGCATCGTGCGCAACCGCGCGAAGGTCGAGGCCACCATCGCCAACGCGCGTGCCACTGCCGACCTCGACGTCGATCTTGCTGAGTTGCTGTGGTCCTTCGCGCCGCCCCCTCGGCCACGGCCCGCCAACTTGTCCGACGTTCCCGCGGTGACCCCCGAATCGACCGCGATGGCCAAAGAACTGAAGCGCCGCGGCTTCCGATTCGTCGGACCGACGACGGCCTACGCGTTGATGCAGGCCACCGGAATGGTCGACGACCACACCACCGACTGCTGGGTTCCGTTGGCCGCTGACGCACCGTCGCGGCGGCCTTAGCCGGGTCTTTGCACACCGAACGCCGCGGATAGGGAACAATAGGGGGAGATCTGTACGCCCGCTGACGCGGGCCGGCTCATTTGGAGGGAGCACTCGATGGCGGCGATGAAGCCCCGGACCGGCGACGGTCCGTTGGAAGCAACCAAGGAGGGGCGCGGCATCGTGATGCGGGTACCACTGGAAGGCGGCGGCCGACTCGTCGTCGAACTCACCCCGGACGAAGCTGCCGCCCTCGGTGACGAGCTCAAGGGCGTCACCAGCTAGCGATTCCGGCGAGGTGTTTCCACGCCGCCTTCTACGAAGACACTTTTCGATAGATCTCTAAGGTCTGCTCGGCGATGTGCGCCCATGAAAATTCTTGGATGCAGCGCTGCCGCCCGGCCAGGCCGTACTGACGCGCCTTCGCGGGATCGGATATCAGCGAGTTGACCGCAGCGGCCAACGGCAGTTCGAAGTGCGCCGGGTCGGCGGGGTTGTAGTGCACCAGCAGGCCAGTCTGACCGTCGGCTATCACCTCAGGGATGCCGCCGACGTCGGAGGCCACCACGGCCGTCGCGCACGCCATCGCCTCCAGGTTCACGATCCCCAGCGGTTCGTACACCGACGGACAAACGAAAACGGTTGCTGCTGAAAGTATTTCGCGGATCCTGTTGATGGGCAGCATCTCTCGAACCCAGAACACACCGGTGCGTGCCCGCGCCAATCGCTGGACGGCGGAAGTCACCTCGGCCGCGATCTCCGGGGTGTCCGGTGCGCCCGCGCACAGCACGAGCTGGATCTCGGGCGCGAAATGGTGGGCCGCCGCCACAAGATGCGCGACCCCCTTCTGCCGGGTGATCCGCCCGACGAAGGCCACGATCGGTCGAGTCATGTCGACGCCGAGCTCTTCGAGGACCGAGTCGCCGGCCTGCGGCTCGACCGGGTACCAGACGTCGGTGTCGATCCCGTTTCGCACCACATGCACACGGTTGGGATCCAGCGCCGGATAGGTGCGCAGCACGTCGTCGCGCATGCCCGAGCTGACCGCTATCACCGCGTCGGCTGCCTCGACCGCGGTCTTCTCCACCCACGACGACACCCGGTAGCCACCGCCGAGTTGTTCGGCCTTCCACGGCCGCATCGGCTCGAGCGAATGCGCGGTCAGTACGTGGGGAATGTCGTACAGGAGCGCGGCAAGGTGCCCGGCCATGCCCGTGTACCAGGTGTGTGAATGCACGACGGTGGCGTTCGACGCCCCGTTGACCATGTTGAGGTCCGCCGACAGCGTCGACAGTGCCGGGTTGGCGCCCTTGAGAGCCGGATCGGGCTGCGCCACGGTCACGCCGGGACGCGGCGCCCCCATGCAATGCACATCGACCTCGCAGAGACGGCGAAGCTGCGCGACGAGCTCGGTGACGTGGACCCCCGCCCCGCCGTACACCTCGGGCGGGTACTCCCGAGTCATCATCGCCACCCGCATATCCATGACCGTAGTTGCCGAGCGGAGCCGTCGCACCAATTGCGTTGACGGACAGCCCGAGACCTCGCAATCAATAGTGCGAATGCCTAGCCGACTGCTGAACCTGCCGATAGGTTTGTTGCATGCGGGAGTTGCCACACGTGCTGGGCATTGTGATGGCCGGCGGGGAGGGCAAGCGGCTCTACCCATTGACAGCTGACCGCGCGAAACCGGCGGTGCCTTTCGGTGGCGCCTACCGACTGATCGACTTCGTGCTCTCGAATTTGGTCAACGCCCGATATCTGCGAATCTGCGTGCTCACTCAATACAAGTCGCATTCGCTGGATCGACACATTTCGCAGAACTGGCGGCTGTCCGGGCTTGCCGGCGAGTACATCACCCCGGTGCCAGCCCAGCAGCGGCTAGGCCCGCGCTGGTACACCGGCTCCGCCGACGCGATCTATCAGTCGCTGAATCTGATCTACGACGAGGATCCCGACTACATCGTCGTGTTCGGCGCCGACCATGTGTACCGCATGGACCCCGAGCAGATGGTCCAGTTCCACATCGAGAGCGGCGCAGGGGCGACCGTCGCGGGTATCCGGGTGCCGCGGGCCGAGGCCAGCGCATTCGGCTGCATCGACGCCGATGAGTCCGGTCGCATCCGCGAGTTCGTTGAGAAGCCTGCCGATCCGCCGGGCACCCCCGACGACCCCGAGCAGACGTTCGTATCGATGGGCAACTACATCTTCACCACGAAGGTGCTGATCGACGCGATCCGTGCCGATGCCGACGATGACCACTCCGATCACGACATGGGCGGCGACATCATTCCGCGCCTGGTCGCCGACGGCATGGCCGCCGTCTACGACTTCAACAACAACGAGGTGCCGGGTGCCACCGAACGCGACCACGGCTATTGGCGCGACGTCGGGACACTGGACGCGTTCTACGACGCCCACATGGATCTGGTGTCGGTGCACCCGGTGTTCAACCTCTACAACAAGCGCTGGCCGATACGCGGCGAGTCAGAGATGTTGGCGCCTGCCAAGTTCGTCAACGGCGGCTCGGCACAGGAGTCCGTTGTCGGGGCAGGAAGCATCATTTCGGCTGCGTCAGTACGTAATTCGGTGCTGTCATCCAACGTCGTGGTCGACGACGGCGCGATCGTCGAGGGCAGCGTAATCATGCCGGGAACTCGAGTGGGCCGCGGTGCCGTCGTGCGCCACGCCATCCTTGACAAGAACGTCGTCGTTGGGCCCGGCGAGATGGTTGGCGTGGATCTGGAGAAGGATCGCGACAGGTTTGCGATCAGCGCCGGGGGCGTGGTCGCAGTCGGTAAGGGCGTCTGGATCTAGCCGCTTTTAGTGGCGGCCTTGCGTCGTCGCCGACGCACGATCCGCGTCACCGCCCACACCAGCGCGACCACGGCCACCAGCACCAGCACCGGCACCAGGATCGCCAGGAAGACCAGCCCGACGCTGGCGATGTCCTCGACGGTGGACAGCACCGGGGCGGCCATGCCCGCGGTGGCGACATTGGCCGCGGGCCGCACAGTCGACTTGGTCAGCGACACCACCAGCGCGGTGACGACGCCGACGGCGATAGGAATCCACTGCCCCGACTGCGCGAACGCGCCGGGATCGGTGACCGCGGACGTCTGGGCGGCCGTGCCGGACCCGAACACGATGCCGCCCGCCGTCGGCCGCACGAACGTCTGGACGGCGTCGTTGATGCTGTCGAGCGCGGGGATCTTGTCGGCGACGATCTCGACGACCAGCAGCGCGGCGACGATCGTCATGACCCAGCCGTTCTCCAGCCAGGCCCAGCCGTGGGGCAGCGTCACCAGGTCGGTGAACCGCGAAAGCAGGCCGAGCGCCAGCAGCGGGATGTAGGCGTTCAATCCCGCGGCGGTGGCCAGCCCGAAGCCGGTCAGCAGTTCCACATACGAATTATGAGCGCAGGTCAGTCGAGGAGGGCCAAACTGAGGCTGCTCAGGCGCGCCGGATCGGCCTCGATATCGATTTCGGTGATCTTGTCGCCTGCGACGCTGAAGCGCAGCACCAGCGCCAGCTTTCCCTTGGGGGCGACGACGATGCCGACGGCGCCGTCCACCAATGCCGGTTCGGCGAACCGTGAGTTGGCCGAGAAGGCGCGCGCACTCGCGGCCACCGCCTGCGCGCCGCTGATCGTCGTCGGGGTGCCCGCCGCGGTGGCGTCTGCCCGCGCCACCACGTCGCTGTCGAGCAGCGTCAGCAGCCCATCAAAGTCACCGTCGCGGGCCGCGGCGAGGAACGCCTCGACGAGCAGGCGTTGGCGCGCGAAATCTGCTGCAGGGTTGGGAGTCTTGCCCCGCACACGGCGTCGTGCCCGCGAGGCGAGTTGCGCGGCGGTGTTCTCCGAGCGGCCCACGATCGGCGCGATCTCGGCGAACGGCAGGTCGAACATGTCGTGCAGTACGAACGCGAGCCGTTCGGCAGGCGACAGCGTCTGGAGGATGACGAGCAGCGCAACGCCGATGGAATCGGCAAGCACCGCTTCCTGTTCCGGGTCGACCGCATCGAGTGCGGGGATCGTTTTCGCCTCGTCGAGCGGCTCCTCGGGCCGTGCGCTGCGCGCCCGCAGCATGTCCAGGCAGATGCGGGCAACGACCGTCGTCAACCAGCCGCGCGGATTGCGGAGGTCGCCGACGTCCGCGCGGTCCAACCGCAACCACGCTTCCTGGACGGCGTCGTCGGCCTCGGTCAGCGAACCCAGCATGCGGTAGGCGACCGCCCGCAGATGCGGCCGGTTCTCCTCAAATGCTTCGCCGTGCACGTCGCACCTCCTATCGTCATAATCCGCCCTTCCGAGTCGTCATCTCTATGACGGATGGCAGCCCGTTGGCATGACAGGAGGGAATGACATGAGGGCACTGCGAGCGGTTTTCTTCGTCCACGGACTGATCACCCTTGCCGGCGCGGTCGTGTTGACCGCGTTTCCCACCGCGATCCCCTCGGCGGTGGGCATCACGGTAGCGCGACCCGACTATCTGCTGGTCTATCTCGTCGCTGCCGCGGAACTCGCCGTGGCGGTGCTGTCGTTCGGCGCCATCCGCATCACCGATTGGGCGGCCCTGCGCCTCATCGTGACGACGTTGGTGGTGCTGCACCTGACGAGCGGGATCCTCGACATCGTCTACATGGCATTGACGGAACCGAACGCGACGATGATCTCGAACACGGTGTTGCGGTTCGCGGTGGTCGCGGTGTTCCTCGTCGTGTGGCGGTCGGCCCGCCGTCACCAGACGCCGGGCACCAACCGGTAGCGCACCTTGTGCGTGTACTCGCCGTATCCGGTGAGCTCCTGCCGCAGCAACTTCTCTTCATCGATGATCCGAAATGCAAACACCGCCACGGCAGGCACGAGAGTGACCAGGCCCCAATAGGAGTCGAGAGCCAGGGGCATACCCACGATCATCAGAGACGCGAACGCATACATGGGATGGCGGACAACGCCATAGAGCCCCGTCGAGATCACCGGCTGCTGCGCCTCTACGGTGATGGTCGCGGCGGCGTACTCGTTCTGGTTGACGACCATGAGTGCCATGCCGAGCCCAGCCGCGACGAGGATGTTGCCCACCACCACCATCGGTATCGGCACATGCGACCACCCGAACCGGTGATCCAGGGCGCTGACGATGCATACCGCGACCACGGTCGTGACGATGCCGACCGTCGCCACCTTCTGCGCCGGCCTGGTCTCGGCGATCGGCCCCGACCGCATGCGACGCCGCAGCACCTCGGGCTTGCGCAGCCCCCAGTACACCGTGGGGCCCGTTGACATCACTGCGTAGACCGCGATGAAAACCCATGCCTGCCAATAGTCGAACGTGCCCGCCGGACCGAACAGGACGGCACCGAAGAAAACCAGTCCGGACAGGCTGGCCACGATGGGTTGAATCCAACGCTTCACAATGTTCCTCTTTCACCAGACGTAGGGCACCAGCCGGTAATGGACTCGCTGGATGTAGTCGGCGTAGCCGGTGAGCTCCAGCGATAGCAGCTTCTCCTCGTCGAGGATGCGTGTGGCGAGCACAGCCAAGCCTGGGATGACGAACAGCAGAGCCCAATACGACCCGAGGGCCAGCGGCCCGCCGATCATCATCACGATATTGCCGAAGTACATCGGGTGGCGGACAAGGGAGTACACGCCTGTGGACACCACAGTCTGTTCGGACTCGACCTTGACGTTCGCGGCTGCATAGCCGTTTTGGATCGTCGTGATCATCGCGATGAGTAGTCCCGCGCCGACCAGTACGTCGCCGACCACCGAGACCGCCGCGGGCACCGACGACCAGCCGAAGCGGTAATCCAACACACTCACCACGATCATCGCTCCCATCGAGAGAAACGCGAACGTGATGATGGCTTTCTGCAACGGCCGGGTCTCTGCGGCGGGTCCGGCCTGCATACGTCGTTGGAGGGCAGCCGGATTCGTCGCGGCCAGGTACACGCTGGGGATCAGCGTGGCCGCCGCGAACACCGCGATGAACGCCCAGCCCCGCCAGTAGTCGAACGTCCCGGCGGGCAGGAACACCAGCAGCAGAAACAGGCCGAGGCCGATGATGGTTGACGTTGTTGCTTGAATCGCGGTCTTCATGATTCCTTTCTCCTAGGCTGCGTCGCGGCGGCGGTAGATCCCGCCGGCGAGTAGTGCCACTGCCGCGGCGACGACGACCATCACCGTCAACGTGACGAACGGATAGTGCGACGGTGCCGTGGTTCGGCCGACCGGCGACAGGTCGATCAGCCAGCGCGGTAACCGCAACAGTGCGCCCAAGTACAGCGATGTCACGACGAATATCACTGCGAGCCAACCGATCCACACATGTTTCACGGCGACAGCGAGAGCAGCGAAGCCCGCCAGCACCGCCATCGCAGGAACGTATGCCAGTCCGGCCAGCGTCAGCCGCGCGATGATGTGCGGTTCGCCGAGCGTGATGCCTGCACCAAGCCCGTTACCCAGCCCGGCGAAGAACATCAGCACCGTCGAACCCACCAACGCCGAAGCCACCGCGGTGAGCAGCCAACGCCAGCGCGACACCGCACGGGCCAGCACCGCCTCGCCAAGCCCTGATTGCTCGTCGGAGTACACCCGAAGCACGGCCCCGACGACGTAGGCGGTGGCCGCGGCCGCGAGGAACTGGGTCATCGTCGTGTAGACACCGTCGTTGCCCTGCGCCGTCAGCACTCGTGCAAGCAGTGGGTTGTCCTTCGCCGCGTCCAGCAGCGCCTTGGTCATCGAGCCAAATGCCAAGCCGCCCAGGAACAGTCCGACGGTCCATCCGATGGTCTGGCCCCGCTGCAGCGTCAGGTGCAGGCCGAACACGCCCGTGATGGGGCGCGCGTTCGGGCGCTCGCCTGTGGACGGGATGTTCCCGTCGTCGTACTGCCGCCGACTTTCCAGCCAGGCTGCCAGCACCATCAGCCCGATCGTGAGCGCCACCAGCAGAGCGAACGGCCACCAGCGTAGGTCGACGAACGCGCGCATCTGCTGGGCCCACGCGATGGGGGAGAACCAGCTCAGAGCGCTTCCGGAGTTGTTGATGGCGTCACCGATTCCGCGCACCAGCGCAGCCAGCGCGAGCGTGGCCATCGCCGCTCCGGACGCGGTCCGCGCCTGACGCCACAGCTGCCCGGTGACGGCGGCCAGCGCGCCGAACACCATGGCCACCCCCGTGATCCCGAGACACATCGCCGCGGCATCGACGATCGAGAAGCCAATCGCAGACATCGCCAGGGTCATCGTCACCGCCAGCACGGCGTTGACGCCGCCGACGAGGATCAGCGCGGCGTACGTGCGGGCATACCTGCCGACGACCGATGACAGCACCAATTCCGCCGCACCGCTTTCCTCCTCGGCACGGGTGTGCCGAATCACCGTGAGGATGGACAAGATCGACGTGGCGATGATCAATGTGAGCATCAGCTCGTTGGCCATCATCGCGCCCAGGTCGGTCTCGTTGCCCCCGAACATGGGACCGCCCAACATCATTCCGGCGGGAGTCTTGAGCAGATTCACCCTGGCCTGCCGTTGCGCCTCTTCGGGGTAGGCCAGTTTGACCGCGTTCGGGGCGTACACCATCATCAGCGTCAGGATCGCGATCCACACGGACAACCGGACCCTGTCGCGGCGCAGCGCGAGCCGCAGCAGGCTGGGCGCACCGGTGAACGGTGATCCAGGTTGGGTTGCCTCGTGCCGCCCCGCCTGCGGTGCGGCAATAGCGGTAGTCATCGGTTCGCTCCCTGGTATTCGCGCAGGAACAGATCCTCAAGCGACGCCGGTGTCACGGTCAGCTCCTCGATCCCGAGTTCGGTGAGATGCTCCATGATGAAGTCCAGGTCGTCGCGGTCCGCCGAGAACCGTGCATACCCGTCTTTGCCACTGAAGTCGTGCACGTACGGAACCTGTTGCAGTGCAAGGGCGTCACCCCGGGTGCGCACCGAGATGGTGGTGCGCATCAGGTGGCGCAGCTCCTCGAGCGTGCCGGATTTCACCGCACGTCCGGCGCGGATGATGGTGACGTTGTCGCAGAGCTTCTCCACCTCGGCGAGGATGTGACTGGAGAGCAGCACGGCGGCACCACGATCGGCGACCTCTTCGACGCAGGTCTGAAACGCCTTCTCCATCAACGGGTCCAGGCCCGAGGTTGGCTCGTCGAGGATGTAAAGTTCGGCGTTGGTGGAGAACGCAGCGACGATGGCCACCTTCTGCCGATTGCCCTTCGAATAGGTGCGCGGCTTCTTATGCGGGTCGAGCTCGAACCGTTCGATCAGCTGGTCGCGGCGTCGGGTGTCGACTCCGTTGCCACGAAGGCGGGCCAGGAAGTCGATGGCTTGAAGGCCGGTCAGGTTGGGCCACAACGTCACATCGCCGGGCACGTACGCGATTCGCCGATGCAACGCGACCGCATCGCGCCAGGGATCGCCGCCGAGCAGCCGGACGTTGCCCCCGTCGGCGCGCAGCAGTCCGAGCAACACCCGTATGGTGGTCGACTTGCCAGCGCCGTTCGGCCCGAGGAATCCGGTGATGTCACCAGGGGCGACGGACAGGTCGAGGCCGTCGAGTGCCTTGGTACGGCCGAAAGACTTTGACAGACCCCGGATTTCGACAGCAAGCTGCGACCGTGTGGTATCAGCCCGCAGCTGGGGCCCGGTTGCTTGAGCCGTCATTTTCTTCTCCTTCTTTAGTTGTGGTGAACGGGATGCCTTTTTCACGCGCCTCGAGGAATGCGTCGTACATAGTCGAGTCGGTCATCAGCCCCTCCGAGTAGACCTCGAGGGCTGGTAGCGTCATCTCCTCGCCGTAGTCGCGCAGGACGGCGCGCAGATCGGTTGGGTTGTCGTGCAATTGGATGAAGAGAAAGAAGCCGCCGCCGCCGGTCAGCCCGAGGAACTTGGCGCGGGCGCGCGGGTCGCGGCTCGGCTTGAGCAGGCCGTTGCGCACGCCCTCTTCCAGGTACTCCTCGGCGTTGTCAATCATCCTCTGCCACATGATCTTTGACAGCTCGCTGCCCGACTGCATGCTGCGTACCAAGTAGGCCATCAAGGGGGCGTACGACTCGATCTCGGCCATCTGGGCGAACCAGTTGGCGGGGTCCGTGGACTGCATCGACGCCGACTTGCCGGTGCGGATCTCCTCTGCGATGGAGTCGTCGCACGCCTTCCGCAGGCCGTCTTTGGATCCGAAGTGATGGATTACCAGCGCGGCGGACACTCCCGCTGCCTCGGCGATGCTCCGAAGCCCCACGTTGAACCCGTGTTGACCCCACTGGTCGATCGCGGCATCGCGGATCCGGGCGATGGCCGTTCGATCGTCTGACGTTGAACGCATGTTTAGTACACTAAACACGCGTTCAGTTCGCGGTCAAGCACCCACGCCGTCAGAGATCCGTAAAGATCCCGCCATCGTTGAAGTCGTCTGCTTGCGCCAACGGCGTTGGCGCGTTGTGCCGACGTCCGCCCATCTCGATGGGTACTTTCACGACGTCACCTGTGGCTGCGCGGTAGGAAGGCGTCCAGTGGGTAATGCGATCGGGGAGATCCTGCCGTTTGCCGTTGCGCTGGCGGCGGGGCCGCTGCCGATCATCGCGATCGTGCTCATCCTGGTTTCCGATGACGCAAGGGCCAAGGGTGTCGGCTTCGTGATCGGGCGAATTGCCGGTCTGGCGCTGCTCGTCGCAGCCGGGCTGGTGACCTTTTCGCTGATCGACGATCCGGGCCTAGCGGACAGCGGTCACCCGCGGCCCGCCATGTCGGTGGCCAGGATCGTGATCGGTGTTTTGCTGATCGTGCTTGCCTACCGAATGTGGCGACGGCGCAACGAGCCTTCGCGGCCAAGTCTGTTGACGCGTCGGGTTGATGGACTGACCGCCAAAGGTTCGATCGGCCTTGGCCTGCTGGTGAGCGTCGTCGACCCGTCCAGCCTCTCGTTGGGGTTCCTGTCGGGACTGGACATCGCCGCCGCGCGGCTGCATGTCCCAACGGCTGCCATCGTGGCCGCCGCGTTCGTCGCGCTGTCGACTGTGACGATCACCGTGCCGTTGGCGGCCTACCTCGCAGGCGGGCAGGCCGCGCGCGCCCGCCTCGTCGGTGCCAAGGGATGGCTGCTATCAAACGAGAAGGCGGTGATGATGGTGTTGTTCCTGATCATCGGGGCGATGCTCATCGGCCGCGGGATCCGCGACCTGGCAGGTGTGTGACGTTCAAGTGTCAGTCGCGCGCTGCGGCGAGCAGGCCGTCGCCAAGCGGAACGAGCACCGGGGTAAGCCGCTCGTCCTCGGCGATCAGCCGCGCCGCTTCACGGACGGCGCTGACCTCGGTGTCATTGGCGTTCGCGTCGCCTGCCCGGCCGCCGAGTGCCGCCCGATGCACGACGATCGCGCCGCCCGGTCGCAGCAGCCGCACCCCTTCGACGACGAACTGCGGCTGGTCGACCGGATCGCCGTCGATGAACACCAGGTCGTAGGACTCGTCGGCCAGCCGGGTGAGCACTTCCTGGGCCCGCCCGCTGATCAACCGGGTTCGGGACGGCCCGACGCCGGCCTCGGTGAACGCCTGCTTAGCCAGCCGCTGATGCTCGGGCTCGACGTCGATCGTGGTGAGCACGCCGTCCTCGCGCATGCCTGAGAGCAGCCACAGTCCGCTGACACCCGCACCCGTGCCGACCTCGACGACCGACTTGGCGCCGGTCAGTTTGGCCAGCACACACAGCAGTGCGCCGACAGCAGGGGTGACCGCGCCTGCGCCGATATCGACGGCCCGCTCACGGGCGCCTGCGACTATCGCGTCTTCGGAGATCGAACCCTCGGCGTGCGTGACGATCGATTCGGCGCGGCTCTGCGGTCCGCCTCCGATGATGTCGTCGATGCCGGCCATGCCCGCAGCGTAGCTAACCGTGGTGGGCCGCCGACGCGACACGCCCGCGCCCGACGGGGAGAATCGGACCCCCGAAGGAACCTGTTTCTGCTGGTCGAAAAATGGGTAGCGATCTTTCTCAGGAAATAATCAGATTGCTCATATGCCAACCACACCCGGGTCGGAGACGGTTACTCGCATGGAAGACGGCGGACGCTGGCGTTATGGGAATAACCATGTGGGCAAGCGCGTTGCCGTCGACATCGAGTCGTCGATGGGTGATGGCGGCTGTGACCAGGAGGATCTGACGACCACAACGAAGCTGGCCCCCGTGTCCATGGCACACGTCGAGCAGTACACCGACGGGGATTGGGTAGAGCCGTCCGACGAGTTGACCGGCACCGCGGTGTTCGATGCGACCGGCGACCAGACCACCATGCCGTCCTGGGACGAGCTGGTGCGTCAGCATGCAGACCGGGTGTATCGGCTGGCCTACCGGCTTTCCGGCAACCAGCACGATGCGGAGGATCTGACGCAGGAGACATTCATCCGTGTCTTCCGCTCGGTGCAGAACTATCAGCCAGGCACGTTCGAGGGCTGGCTGCACCGCATCACAACGAACCTGTTCCTCGACATGGTCCGCAGGCGTGGCCGCATCCGCATGGAGGCGCTGCCCGAGGACTACGACCGGGTGCCTGCCGACGAGCCGAACCCGGAGCAGATCTACCACGATTCGCGACTGGGCCCCGATCTGCAGGCCGCGCTGGACTCACTGCCGCCGGAATTCCGCGCCGCCGTGGTCTTGTGCGACATCGAAGGTCTGTCCTACGAGGAAATCGGCGCCACGCTTGGCGTCAAGCTGGGCACGGTGCGCAGCCGGATCCACCGCGGACGCCAGGCGCTGCGCGACTATCTGGCGAGCCACGCGGACGACACGGCCAAATCAGCCTGACGGTTCGCGGGTGTAGGCCACAGCCTCCCGCGCTACATTCAAGTCAGCAGCGTCGATGCGACGTGACTAAACGAGAGGAGCTGGGTGATGGTCGACCCGGGACACGTGTTCCGCCGAGCGTTTTCCTGGCTGCCCGCGCAGTTCGCCTCGCAAAGCGACGAGCCGGTAGGTCCGCGGCAGTTCGGGTCCACTGAGCACCTCTCGACGGAAGCCGTCGCGGCGTTCGTCGACGGCGAGCTACGGATGACCGCGCATCTGCGCGCCGCGCATCACCTGTCGCTGTGCCCGCAGTGCGCGAACGAGGTTGAGGCCCAGCGTCAGGCCCGTTCCGCGTTGCGGGATTCGTGCCCGATCGTCGTCCCGAGCTCCCTGCTCGGCATGTTGTCACAGATTCCGCACGACAGTCCGCAGCAGTCGCCTGAGCAGACCGATCAGCCGCAGTTAGCTGACGACGCAGGGCGCTCTCGGCGTAAGCGCCGGTAGGGTGGATGCGAAGTCGAGCTGCGACCTGCGTAGGCCATTGCAGGCGCTCCAGTAGAGGGTGATGAACGGGTGACCAATCTGGACCAGTCCGGGCGCGAGCGCCTCGAACCGCGCCCTGTGTCGCGTCCGCCTGTCGATCCGGCTTCGCGTCGCGCGTTCGGCCGGCCCGACGGCGTCGACGGATCCTTCGTGGGTCTGGACCGCTACCGCGATCAGGGCGAGTACACACCGAAGGACCAGGCGCCGGACCGGGTGCTAGCCGAGGCGTTCGGTCGGCCGTACGCGGGTGGCGACTCGTTGCAGCGGCACCCCGCCGATGCGGGCGCGCTCGAGGCCGAACACGACGGGGGCGCCGAGGAACCGGACGATCCGTGGCGCAATCCCGGCGCCGCCGCGGCGCTGGGCAGCCCTGCGTTGCCCCAGTACGCCCCCGCCCCGTCGACCGCCGCCATGGGCAAGCTCGGCGTGCGCGACGTGTTGTTCGGCGGCAAGGTCTCTTACGTCGCGCTGGCGGTCCTCGCCATCACCGCGTTGGTGATCGGCGTCGCAGGCGGCTGGGTCGGCCGTAAGACCGCCGAGGTAGTGGAGGCGTTCACTACCTCGAAGGTGACGCTGCAAACGAACAACAACTCCGCGCCACCCGATGGACAGTTCGCGAAAGTCGCTGCGGCGATTGCTGATTCGGTGGTGACGATCGAGGCCGTCAGCGATTCCGAGGGCTCTCAAGGCTCCGGCGTCGTTGTCGACGGCCGCGGCTATATCGTGACCAACAACCACGTTGTCTCTGAGGCCGCCGCCAACCCGAGCCAGTACAAGATGACGGTCGTGTTCAACGACGGCAAGGAAGTGCCTGCCAACCTCGTCGGCCGCGACCCGAAAACCGATCTCGCCGTCCTGAAGGTCGACAACGTCGACAACCTGACGGTGGCCCGGTTCGGCGACTCCGAAAAGCTCAAGGTCGGCGACGAGGTGATCGCCGCAGGCGCCCCGCTGGGTCTGCGCAGCACCGTCACGCAGGGCATCATCAGTGCGCTGCACCGTCCGGTGCCGCTCTCTGGTGAGGGCTCGGACACCGACACCGTCATCGACGGCGTGCAGACCGACGCGTCGATCAACCACGGCAACTCCGGCGGGCCGCTGATCAACATGAACTCCGAAGTGATCGGCATCAATACCGCGGGCAAGTCGCTGTCCGACAGCGCCAGCGGCCTTGGCTTCGCGATCCCGGTGAACGAGGTCAAGAAGACCGTCGAGTCACTGATCAAGGACGGCAAGATCGCCCACCCGACGCTGGGCCTGACCGCTCGCTCGGTGAGCAATGACATCGCCTCGGGCGCGCAGGTTGCCAACGTGAAGGCCGGTGGCCCCGCCGAGAAGGGCGGAATCCTGGAGAACGACGTCGTCGTCAAGGTCGGCAACCGCACGGTCGCCGACGCCGACGAGTTCGTGGTTGCGGTGCGCCAGTTGAACATTGGTCAAGAGGCGCCGATCGAGGTAGTCCGCGACGGCCGCCACGTCACGCTGACCGTCACACCCGGCGCCGACAACAGCGCGTAACCATGTTCGCCAACGTCGGCTGGGGCGAGATGCTTATCCTGGTGATCGCCGGTCTGGTGATCCTGGGGCCCGAGCGACTGCCCGGCGCCATCCGTTGGACGTCGGGAGCGCTGCGGCAGGCCCGCGACTACGTCAGCGGCGCCACCAGTCAGCTGCGCGAAGACCTTGGCCCGGAATTCGACGACCTGCGCGAGCCGCTGAATGAACTCAACAAGTTGCGCGGCATGACACCGAGGGCCGCGCTCACGAAACATCTGCTCGACGGCGATGATTCGATCTTCACGGGAAAGTTCGACAAGCCCGAAACCAGCACAGAGAAGCCAGTGTCCTCGCCGGCGCCGCAGCCCGTCGCGCCACCCGAGCCGCCGGCCACCACGCCGTTTGACAGCGACGCGACCTAAACCGCGGCATCAGCGGCTCGCACGCGCGGCGTCGATCGGGACGATCGCGACAACCCGGTCACCATGCACGACGTGATAGGCGTCGTACCGGTCCACTGTGGGATCGCAGTGCGGCGTAAGGAATTCCACTCGCTCGCCGAGCCCGACGGGTGCACCGCAGGGCCGGGTCAGCGCACCATGCTCGTCCCCGTAGAAGGCGTACGTCGAGCCGGCGAACCGCTCGCCTGCCGGACGCGGGGCGGGGCCGTCTGTTGCGAAGGCCTTCAACCCCGCGTCGACCGTGACGATCGGGTCGGCATTCACGCTGACCACCTGGCTGGCCACCCAGAGGCTCGTCTGCAACGCTCCGTCCTCGTCACCGTCCAACGCGTCCGAGTACTGAGCGTCCATGAAGACATACGAGCCCGGTTGGAGTTCGGTGAGGACGCCCAGTTCGAGATCGGCAGCCACGGTGCCGGTTCCGCCGCCTGTCACGATCGCGATGTGGTGGCCCTCGCTTCGGAGCGCCTCGACCACACCGGTCAGCACCAGCATTCCGGTGCGGACCGCCTCGCGGCGCGCCGGGAATCCGGCGATGTGCTGCCAATGGCCGCCGTAACCCTGTACGCCCGCCAGCGTCAGCGACCGATGCCGTCGGACGTCGTCCGCGAGGGCGAGCGCCTGCTGAATTCCGGACACCCCCGTCCGCATGAGGCCGACGTCGACATCGATGACGACGCCGATCGAGATATTCCGACGGCACGCTTCTGCAGCCAGCGCGGCGACCGGCTCGGGGTGGTCGACGGCGCAGATGAACCCCGGATCGATCGCGGCGACATCGCATAGACGCGGGGACATCGACGGGTCGGCGACCGGTGACGTCAGCAAGATGCCCCGCACGCCAGCCGCCGAGAGTGCCTCGGCCTCACCGAGTTTCGCGCAGCACACGCCCACCGCACCCGCCGCGATCTGCTTGTCCGCGATCCACGCGCTCTTGTGTGTCTTCGCGTGGGGGCGCAGTGCGACCTTCCCTCGCGCGCGTCCGGCCATCCGGGCAATGTTCGCGTCCAGCGCCTCCTGATCCACGATGAGCGCCGGTGTCGGCAGCAGGAACCGCGAGCCGGGATCGCCGATCATCTTGCGCGCCAATGCTTCTGCCGGGCGCACGACCATCAGCCGGGCGACGCGATCGCCGTCAGATGCTCGAAGCCGGCGAGGGTCGAGACTTCTGGCAGGCGGCGGATGGCCCCGTTCTGCGCCCACTGCCCTTCCGGCACTTCGTGGATGATGCACGACGTCACCACCATCCTGCCGCCGTCGCTGCGTGCGGCAGACTCCGCCGCCTGCTGAAGTTCGTGCGCAAACCGAGCCTTGCGAGCGCCGTCGAGCACCCCGGTGCTGACCTGCCAGTCGATGAACACGCCAGCGACCGCGTCGTCGGCGGGCACGCCTGCGGAGTAGAAGCGGCCCGGCGCGAGTTCGTCGAGGAGCACCAGTGCGCGTATTCGGCT
This sequence comes from Mycolicibacterium moriokaense, assembly GCF_003201655.1. GTDB lineage: Bacteria > Actinomycetota > Actinomycetes > Mycobacteriales > Mycobacteriaceae > Mycobacterium > Mycobacterium moriokaense_A. The sequence continues at coordinate 174,968 of NZ_QJJU01000009.1, read as the reverse complement.
CTCGGGCCGGTCGGGCACCGATTCGGCGCGGCACGCCGCCTCGGTGAGGGCCGCCACCAGGCTCTTCTTGCCCGCGTCGTCGAAAGCGTTGGGCGTCATCGTGACTCGCATCAAAGGCATGACACCCACTCTCCGGCAGCGGCCCGCCCGAATCCAGTGGCGAGAATGACAATTTTCTTGCATAATTCGCCACGTGCTTGGCATCGATGTTCTGGTCCTGGACGGGGCAAGCGCCAGCGCGGTGGGCACGACGATCGACGTGGTGTCCGCGGCCAATCGCATCCTCGGCGAACCCGCGTTCGACCTACGCTTCGTCGCGTCGGAAAGCCGGGTGGTGTTGCGCGGTGGTCTCGTTGCGGCGGCGCAGCCTCTCGCCCGTGCACGGCCGCGGGACGTGATCGTGACACCCGGCCTCGGCGCCGCGGAACCTCAGGAGATCGCGGACCGGCTCGATGCGGCCGACGTCGCCGCCGCCTGCCGTTGGCTCACACGTGCAAACGCCGGGGGAGCTGATATCGCAGCGTCCTGCACCGCGGTGTTCGTACTGGCCGCTGCAGGCCTGCTCGACGAGCGCCGATGCGTGACGACCTGGTGGCTCGGCGCGGACCTCACCCGCGTCGCACCCGCGGCGCGCGTCGTGATCGACGAGATGGTGGTGCGGGACGGGCCGATCTGGACTGCTGGGAGCGCCTTCGCGCACATCGACCTGATGTTGGCCCTGATGCGGCATCTCGGCGGAGCGGCGCTGACCGACGAACTGGCCAACCGCTTGGTAGCCGATCAGCGCACGTCCCAGGCGAGCTTCCTGATTCCCTCACACCTGGCGGCCCGTGACGCAACCGTCGCGGATCTCGAGTCGTTCGTGCGTTCCCGGCTTGACCAGCCGCACACGCTCGACTCTCTGGCTCGCCGATCGGGCCTCAGCCCGCGAACGCTGGCGCGGCGGACCGGCAAGGCCGTCGGCCTGAGCCCGCTTCAACTCGTGCAACGTGTGCGCCTCGAGCGCTCGCTGCATCTGCTGCGCACCACCCGGATGCCGCTCGAGCAGATCGCCTGCGCGGTCGGCTTGGCCGACGCGGCGGCGTTGCACAGGCTAGTGAAGCGGCACACGGGCCGCTCACCAGGGGCGTTGCGGCCGGGCGTCGCAGTGAAGGCGTCGTGAGGCGTTAGCGGCCCGGCGCCCAAACTCACGTTCGGGCGTGAAAGTTCGAGCGCTCAGTTCTTAGATAAATGAAACTAAGAAAATACTTGGTTTCACTTCGCAAACTAGCGGCCTGCGGGGTCGAGGCCGAGCGACATGCCTGCCAGCCCGCGCTTGCGGCTCGACAGCGCGTCGGCAATGGAGCGCAACTCCTTGCCTGCTGCCGAATCCGGCGCTGAGAGCACCAGCGGCACACCGGCGTCGCCCGCAGTCACCAACGCCGGGTCCAGCGGCACCTGACCGAGAAGCGGCACGTCGGCGCCGACGACTCGGGACAGGCTCTCGGCGACCTGGCGTCCGCCGCCCTCGCCGAAGATCTGCATAGTCGTGCCGTCAGGCAGCAGCAGCCCGGACATGTTCTCGACGACGCCTGCGATGCGTTGCTTGGTCTGCAGCGCGATCGCACCGGCCCGTTCGGCGACCTCGGCCGCGGCCAGCTGCGGCGTTGTCACCACCAGAATGTCGGCGCCGGGAATCAGCTGGGCCACCGAGATCGCGATGTCGCCGGTGCCCGGCGGCAGATCCAAAAGCAGCACGTCAAGGTCGCCCCAGTACACATCGGCCAGGAACTGCTGCAGCGCACGGTGCAGCATCGGCCCGCGCCACACCACAGGGGTGTTGCCCTGGGTGAACATCGCGATCGAGATCACCCGCACGTCGTGGGCGACCGGCGGCAGGATCATCGACTCAACCTGTGTCGGCCGGTCGGTGGTGCCCATCATCCGAGGCACCGAGTGGCCATAGATGTCGGCGTCGAGCACGCCGACCGAGAGCCCGCGTGCGGCCATCGCTGCTGCCAGGTTGACCGTGATGCTGGACTTGCCGACGCCGCCCTTGCCCGATGCGACGGCGTACACCCTGGTCAGCGAACCCGGCTGAGCGAACGGAATCACCGGCTCACGGGCGTCGCCGCGCAGCTGTTTGCGCAGCTCGGTGCGCTGTTCGTCGTTCATCACGTCGAGGCTGACCTTGACGGTGCCGGTGCCGGGCACATCGGCGACCGCACGGCTGACCATGTTGGAGATCTCGGTCTTCTTCGGGCAGGCCGAAGTCGTCAGGTACACCTCGACGTGCACGCCGGCATCGGCGTCGACGGTGACGTTCTTGACCATGCCGAGCTCGGTGATCGGGCGCCGCAGTTCGGGGTCGATCACCTTACTCAGGCCGGCGCGGACCGAGGTTTCCAGGTCAGTGGGAGTTTGGGACATCAACACCGAGTCTAGGCCGACTCGGCGGGCGTTCTTTACCGGTGGTCAGGCAGCCGGGCCTGGCGCGGGACCGGGAGCCAGAGGCAGCACCGCGGCGGGTTCCTCGGCCGGTGCCGGAGCCGCGGGCGGTGCCTGCGGCATCAGCATCTGCGCATCGCCTGGCGCTGCGGGCAGCGATTCCGGAGCAGGCGCCGATGGCGGGGTCGTGATGCAGAACACCGCGCATTGGGGCGACCGCTGCGGCTGCTGTGCCTGCTGCTGCTGCATCCACGGCGGCAGCCAGGGCGGAGCTGTCGGCTGTTCTGTCTGGGGTGTCGAGGGCACGTAGGCCGGGGCCGGACCAGGCAGCGGGCCGAGGCTCTGACCTGCATAGAGCTGGCTCGCGACATCGCCGTTCAGCATGACCGGCATCAACGCCAAGGGGTCGGTGGCAGGCAGCCCGAGCGCGTTCAGCGGCAGACCAGGACCCAGGCCTTCGTACTGATCCAGGTGGGCGTCGCCGAGCGGCGGGACGGGCCCCGTGATCGGCGGCAGGTCCACAGGCACCACACCGGTCGCATATGCCGCGGCCCAGCCCAGCACGTTGCGGGCGTAGGCGACGGAGTTGTTGTACCGCAGAATCGCGGCCATCACCTGATTCGGATCGCGCAGATTCAGTCCGCCGCTACAAAGGTAGCGAGCCGCGGCCAGCGTCGAGTCGTACAGGTTCTGCACATCGGCCTTGCCGTCGCCGTCGCCGTCGCTGGCGTATCGGGACCACGTGCCTGGCAGGAATTGCATCGGGCCCATCGCCCGCGCGTAATTCAATCGGTCGCTGCTGCGGCTCTGCACGATGATCTCGTTGCCCGGCAACGTGCCGTCCAGCACGGGCCCGTAGATCGGCCGCACCGCGGTCCCGCTCGCGTCAGTGGCGCCGCCGTTGGCGTGCATCGATTCGATTCGTCCGATGCCCGCAAGCAGATTCCAGCTCACCCCGCAGGCCGGGGAGGCCGCAGCCATAATGCGCTCGGCATTGCGGTACGCCGACAACGCCATCGCTGGAATACGAAGCGACCCAGGCGAATTCACTACCATCGATGGCGGGGGAGCAGAGACCGACCCTGCGGCGATGTGAAACGGGGTCGGTGTCTTGGTGACCGCGACGACCGAAACACCCGAGCGGCTTCCTGACGACGATTCGACGGCCGCCAGTGGCGTCACGGCCGAATCGCGAATCGGCGCGACGGTTGATGGTGCGGAAGCTCCGACGGCGCCGGCGAGGATGAGGGGGGAGATGACTGCAACGCCGAATGCAGGCTTGCGCATGGCTCGCCCTGCTCGGCGCCGCGCTGCGTCAAGGGCGGCTACTCCCCCAATGTGCACTCAACCGTCCTTGGTCTGCGGTGACGTGGGAACCAAGTCACCATACCTAGTCTCGAATCCCCTGTTGCAGCAATGGCTAGAGCCGGTTCAGCCCCTCCGTTTGGACCGCCGCTCCGAGCCGTCCGGTTTACCGGCCGCGTCACCGTCGGCGGAGGGTTGTGGATGTTGCAGCTCGGTCAGCTTCTCGTGCAATTCCTCGAGTTCGCGGCGCAGGTAATCGCGCGTGGCGACCTCGCCGACGGCCAGCCGCAGCGCCGCCAGTTCGCGGGCCAGGTACTCGGTATCGGCCTTGGTCTGTTCGGCGCGCCGACGGTCTTCTTCCAGTGACACCCGGTCGCGGTTTTCCTGGCGGTTCTGCGCCAGCAGGATCAGCGGAGCCGCGTAGGCCGCCTGGGTGGAAAACGCCAGGTTGAGCAGGATGAACGGATACGGGTCCCACTGCCATTTGACGGCAAGCAGGTTCAGTGCGATCCAAATGATGACGAAGATGGTCTGGAGCGCAAGGTATCGACCAGTGCCAAGGAATCGCGCGAACGATTCGCTAATCCGGCCGACGGCCTCGACGTCGAAGTTGGGCGCGAATCGGCGTGACGTGCGCGGGGTGTCCAGCCGCTGGCGCGCCGACAGGTCGCTCATGTCACCCCTTCGGCGCCGGACAACTCGGGTTCCTCACGTTCCCGCCAGTCATCGGGCAGCAGGTGGTCGAGGACGTCGTCGACGGACACCGCGCCGAGCAGATGGTTTTCCTCGTCGACGACTGGACCGCAGACGAGATTGTAGGCAGCGAAATAGCGAGTCACCGCCGACAGCCCGTCCTCGGGACTCAGGGTCGGCAGGTCCTTGTCGAGGATGCCGCTGACCAGCTCGGCGGGCGGTTCGCGCAGCAGCCGCTGCAGGTGTACACAGCCGAGGTAGCGACCGGTTGGCGTAGCGGTGGGTGGGCGCGCCACGAAGACCAGCGACGCAAGCGCAGGCGTCAGGTCCGGATCGCGCACCCTGGCCAGCGCCTGGGCGACGGTGGTGTCGGGGGCCAGCACCACGGGCTCGGACGTCATCAACCCGCCCGCGGTATCGGGGGAGTGGCTCAGCAGCCGCCGCACGTCCTCGGAGTCCTCGGGGTCCATCCGGCGCAGGAACCGCTCGGCGTCGGCGGGTGTCATCGTGCCCAACAGGTCGGCGGCGTCGTCGGGATCCATCGCCTCGAGCACATCGGCCGCGCGTTCGGTCTCCAACTGCATCAGCACGTCGGCCTGTTCGTCCTCGGGCAGTTCCTGCAGCACGTCGGCGAGCCGCTCGTCGTCGAGCGCCTTGACCACCTCGTAGCGGCGTTTGGTGGGCAGCTCGCGAATCGCTTCGGCTACCTCGATCGGGCGCTGGCCCTGGAACTGTTCGAGCAACTGAGCCACGCCCTGGTCGGGCATCGCCAGTCCGGACGGGGTCAGGCCCTGCACCTGATTCCATTCGGCGATGGAGACGTTGCTGCGGCGGCCGAGCCTGCGCTGCGGGCGCACGGCGACCTTCGTGACGACCCAGTCGCGGGTGCGGCTCTGCTCGATGCCCAGGTCGACCACGACGACATCGATTCCGGCCAGCTCCGGCAGATCGGGATCGTCGACACGGACCCGGGTTTCGATCACCTCGCCGAGCACCAGCACCTCGTTGGGGCGCTGGGAGAACCGGCGAAGCGACACGTTGCCCGTCGCGAGTGTGACTGCATTGGGCTCGATGGCCGTCACCCGCAGGATTGGAACGAAAATCCTTCGGCGGGTGAGCAATTCGACGACAAGGCCCAACACTCGCGGCTGATGGCCTGCGACTCCGATGCTGATCACCACATCGCGGACACGGCCGATGGACTCGCCATCGGGGCCAAGCACCACCATTCCCGCGAGTCGGGCCGCATAGACCCTGTTCACCGCCGCCATATCTGTAGAGGGTAGAGAGTGGGGTCGTGGAAAACTCGTATCGGCCCCGTCGAACGTGCCTTTCGGTTCCCGGCAGCAACCTCAAAATGATCGAGAAGGCGAAGGCGCTACCCGCCGATGAGGTGTTCCTCGACCTGGAGGACGCTGTCGCAGCCGATGCTAAGGCCGGGGCGCGCACGCAGGTCGCCGTCGCGCTCGCCGAGCCGGGTTGGGCGGGCCAGCTGCGCGGGGTACGGGTCAACGACTGGACGACGCCGTGGACCCACGCCGACGTCATCGAGGTGGTGGGTACGGCGGGCCCCTCGCTGGACATCGTCGTGCTGCCCAAGGTGACTGACGCCTCCCACATTCACGCGCTGGACCTACTGCTGAGCCAGCTCGAGGCAACGCACGGACTACCGTTGGGCCGCATCGGGATTGAGGTGCAGATCGAAAACGCACAGGGCCTGACCAACATCGACGCGATCGCAGCGGGGCCTCGGGTTCAGGCTCTGGTGCTCGGGCCCGCGGACATGGCGGCCAGTCTCAACATGCGCACGCTCGAGGTGGGTGAGCAGCCCGAGGGCTACGACGTCGGCGACGCGCATCACCATGTGCTGATGCGGATCCTGATCGCCGCCCGCACGCACGGTGTCCTCGCGATCGACGGTCCCTATCTGAAAATCCGTGACGTCGACGGTTTCCGGCGGGTCGCAGGCAGGTCGGCGGCTCTGGGCTATGACGGCAAATGGGTGCTGCATCCCGACCAGATCGCCGCTGGCAACGAGGTCTTCAGCCCGCGCCAGTCCGATTACGATCACGCCGAGTTGATCCTTGAGGCCTACGAGTGGCACACATCCCGCGCAGGCGGCGCCCGCGGTGCGGTGATGCTGGGCGACGAGATGATCGATGAGGCCAGCCGCAAGATGGCGTTGGTGATCGCGGGAAAGGGCCGCGCCGCAGGCATGGACCGCACGGCCGAACCGTTCCGGCCGCCGAGCTAGACAGCTACGGCGCCCACTGCCAGTTGGTGGCGTAGATGCCTATCGACAGCAGCAGATAGACCACCAAGCCGGCGACCACGAGTCCGCCGATGATCGTCCCGATCAGCGCGATCGCATAGCCGTCCTGGCCGGTGCGTCGGGTCTCGCGCATCCCGATGATGCCGAGGATCAGCCCCGCGATGGACGGAAGGCCGCAACAGAAGAGCCCCACTAGCGACGTCACAAGCGCCGCGACCGCCTTGCCGTTGGTGCCGGGCGGCTTGGTCGGCCGGTACGGGTCGTAGGCACCCGGGTAATAGCCGGGGGCGCCCGGATAGCCCGGGTAACCCGCCGCACCTAGATACGGCGGTGGATAGACGGGCGGAGGCAAACCCGCATCCGGCGGGTAATCGACAGGCGCATACGGATCTGGCTGCGACGGCTGCTCGGGGTCGCTGGCGGTCATCGTCAACTACTAAAGGCGATGATCGTCCAGATCATGTTGAGCAGCAGGGTCACCCCGCCAACGGCGATGCCTGCGATGGCAAGCCCGTGGCCGCCTTCGCGCGTCTGCTTGATCTGGTTCAGCGCCACGATGCCCAGCGCGATACCGACGATCGAGCCGATGCCGCACAGCACGCCGATTGCCGAGGCGACGATCGACGCGATTGCCATCTGGTTCGTCTTCTGGCTCGGCTGCCCATAGGCCGAGTAGTCCGGCGCGGGATATCCGGTCGGCGGCGGGCCGTAGCCGGGAGGCGGGGGCGCCCCGTAGCCGGGAGGCGGCGGCGTCCCGTATTGCGGGGGCGGGTACGAGCGCGCGCCGTAGCCGGGCGGGCCGGGGTAGGGCGGCGGGTAGCCGGGTTGTGCACCGCCGGGCGCGGAATAGTCCGGCGTCGCCGGCGGCGGGTAGTCGGGCGGCGAAAAGTTCGGGGGCGGATAGCCCGACGCCTGCTGGTAGCCGGGCGCCTCGTATCCGGGCGCCTCGTATCCGGATGGTGGGGTGTATGCCGGGGGCGGGTTGTAGTCGGGCTGCTGCGGCTCGGGCGGGCTCGATTGCTCCGGCGACTGCTCGATCGGCGGCGCTTCGTAGCCGCCCGATGACGGCTCCGACCCCCCGCCACCGGAGTCGGATGATGGCGTTTGGCCTGCGTCCTCGCCGGGATTTGTCATGCTGATCAACCTAGCGCAATTGCAGGGCACGATTGCGGCGGCGGGAGCGTTGGTCCTGGTGAGAGCAGCCACGACCTTCAGGCGCGCATAGAGGAGATGGAAGACCGATGACCAGCCCGTTCCAGCCAGGACATGCCCCAGGCGTGACGCCGGGTGCGCAGACTTCCGGACGCGGTACCCCGGCCGCCCTGCCCACCCCACCGAAGGGCTGGCCGATCGGCTCGTACCCGACGTACGCCGAGGCGCAACGCGCCGTCGACTACTTGTCCGATCAACAGTTCCCTGTGCAGCAGGTGACCATCGTCGGCGTCGACCTGATGCAGGTGGAACGCGTCACGGGCAGGCTGACCTGGCCCAAGGTGCTCGGCGGTGGCGTGCTGACCGGAGCGTGGCTTGGCCTGTTCATCGGCCTGATTCTCGGTTTCTTCAGCCCCAGCCCGTGGGCCGCGCTGGTAACTGGACTGATCGCCGGTGTGTTCTTCGGCCTGATCACCTCGGCGATCCCGTATGCGATGGCGCGCGGCACAAGAGATTTCAGTTCGACGATGCAGCTCGTCGCCGGCCGCTACGACGTCTTGTGCGACCCGCAGGGCGCAGAACGCGGCCGGGATCTGCTGGCGCGCTTGACGATCTAGCGCCTTTCCCGCGAGCGTGCGGGTCTGTACGCCGACACGCCGCCAATTACAGGCAGTTTCCGCACGCTCGCGATTGAGTAACGGTGTGCGACGCGCGCAGCCGAAGTGTTGCAAATCACGCGCATGTGGCTCTACGGTTTGCCCGCGGGAGGTTCCCGGCGGACGGGAGGCGATCGGTGCGCGCTCGGCGGCTAGGTGCTGCGGCATTGGCCGTGCTGACGACGGCGTCAACGTTGACGGCGTGCGGTTCGGGCGGTGGCGGAATCGTCATCAACTACTACACGCCGGCTAACGAGATGGCCACCTTCACCGCAGTCGCCAAGCGCTGCAACGAAGAACTGGGCGGCCGCTTCTCCATCCAACAGGTCAGCTTGCCGAAGGGCGCTGACGATCAGCGACTGCAGCTGGCGCGCCGGCTCACCGGCAACGACAAAACGCTTGACGTGATGGCACTGGACGTGGTGTGGACCGCCGAGTTCGCCGAAGCGGGTTGGGCTTTGCCACTTTCGGACGATCCGTCAGGAAAGGCAGAAGCCGACGCCACAAGCAACACCCTGCCCGGGCCGCTCGAGACGGCCAAATGGCAGGGCAAGCTGTACGCCGCGCCAATTACGACGAACACCCAATTACTTTGGTACCGCGCCGATTTAATTGATGATCCGCCGGCGACGTGGGACGGCATGGTCGCCGAGGCGACGCGGTTGCACGCCGCGGGCAAGCCCAGCTGGATCGCCGTGCAGGCCAAGCAATACGAGGGTCTGGTTGTGTGGTTCAACACCTTGCTGGAAAGCGCTGGCGGTCAAGTGCTTTCCGACGACGGCAAGAGCGTCACACTCACCGACACACCCGAGCATCGCGCGGCGACCGTCAAGGCGCTACAGGTCATGAAGGACGTTGCTACCGCACCCGGAGCCGACCCGTCGATCACCCAGACCGACGAGGGCACCGCGCGACTGGCGCTCGAGCAGGGCAAAGCGGCGCTCGAGGTGAACTGGCCGTTCGTGCTCCCGTCGATGCTGGAGAACGCCGCCAAGGGCGGGGTGAGTTTCCTTCCGCTGGACAAGCAGTCCGACCTGGCAGGAAGCATCAACGATGCCGGGACGTTCTCGCCAACCGACGAACAGTTCAAGTCCGCATACGAAGCCAGCAAGAAGGTTTTCGGATTCGCGCCCTACCCGGGCGTTCAGCCCGGCGAGTCCGCCAAGGTGACTCTGGGCGGGCTGAACCTGGCGGTCGCCAAGACCAGCAAGCATCGCGCGGAGGCGTTCGAGGCGATCCGTTGTCTGCGCAACGTCGAGAATCAGCGGTACACGTCGGTCGAGGGCGGACTGCCCGCGGTGCGTGCCTCGCTGTACGACGATCCGACGTTCCAGGCTAAGTACCCGCAGTACGCAATCATCCGCCAGCAGCTCACGAACGCCGCGGTGCGACCCGCCACCCCGGTGTATCAGGCGGTGTCGACGAGAATATCGGTCACGCTGGCGCCGATCACCGCCATCGATCCGGACCGCACGGCCGATGAGCTCACCGTGCAAGTCCAGAAGGCCATCGACGGTAAGGGGCTGATCCCATGACCGCGCCGCCGATCACCGGTGCGCAGGCCCCCGCCGCGGAGGCAGGCGCCACCGACGACAAGAAGTCGGAACGGCGGCTGGCGTTTCTGTTGATCACCCCTGCGGTGCTGCTGATGCTTGCGGTCACCGCCTACCCGATCGGGTATGCGGTGTGGCTGAGCCTGCAGCGGTACAACCTCGCCACCCCGGACGACACTTCGTTCGTCGGGCTGCAGAACTACATCACCGTGCTGTCGGACAAGTATTGGTGGACGGCGTTCGTGGTGACGCTGGCCATCACCGTGGTCTCGGTCGCGATCGAGTTCGTGCTCGGCATGGCGCTCGCGTTGGTCATGCACCGGACGATCTTCGGCAGGGGCGTGGTGCGCACCGCGATCCTGATCCCGTACGGCATCGTCACCGTCGCCGCGTCGTACAGCTGGTACTACGCGTGGACGCCGGGCACCGGCTATCTGGCCAACCTGCTACCCGAAGGCAGCGCGCCACTGACCCAACAGATTCCGTCGCTGGCGATCGTGGTCCTCGCTGAGGTGTGGAAGACAACGCCGTTCATGGCGCTCCTGCTGCTCGCCGGGTTGGCTCTCGTGCCACAGGATCTGCTGAACGCCGCCCAGGTCGACGGTGCGGGCGCGTGGAAGCGATTGGTCAAAGTGATTCTGCCGCTGATCAAACCGGCGATCCTGGTGGCATTGCTGTTCCGCACGCTCGACGCGTTCCGGATATTCGACAACATCTATGTGCTTACCGGTGGCGCCAACAGCACCGGCTCGGTGTCAATCCTTGGCTACGACAACCTCTTCAAGGTGTTCAATCTCGGCCTCGGCTCGGCGATCAGTGTGCTGATATTCCTCTCGGTGGCGATCATCGCGTTCATCTACATCAAGCTCTTCGGCGCGTCGGCGCCCGGGTCGGACGAGGAGCGGCGATGACTGAGAAGGTCGGCGCGAGGCGAGCGACGGGCTGGACCGTCGTCAACATTCTGGTCGTGTTGTACGCGCTGTTTCCCGTGCTGTGGATCCTGAGCCTGTCGCTGAAGCCGACGTCAACCGTCAAGGACGGCAAGCTGATTCCGTCGCAGGTCACGTTCGACAACTACAAGGGCATATTCTCCGGCGACATCTTCACCTCAGCCCTGATCAACTCGATCGGCATCGGGTTGATCACCACGGTGATCGCGGTCGTCGTGGGCGGCATGGCTGCCTACGCCGTTGCGCGGCTGGCGTTTCCGGGTAAACGGGTGCTGATCGGGGTCGCGCTGCTGATTGCGATGTTCCCGCAGATCTCGCTGGTGACGCCGATCTTCAACCTGTGGCGCAGCATCGGTTTGTTCGATACGTGGCCTGGCCTGATCATCCCGTACATCACGTTCGCACTGCCGCTGGCGATCTACACACTCTCGGCGTTCTTCCGGGAGATCCCCTGGGATCTGGAGAAGGCGGCGAAGATGGACGGCGCCACGCCCGCCCAGGCGTTCCGCAAAGTGATTGCGCCGCTGGCCGCGCCGGGCATCGTCACCGCAGCGATCCTGGTGTTCATCTTTGCCTGGAACGACCTGCTGCTCGCCTTGTCGCTGACGGCGACCCAGCGCGCCATCACCGCGCCTGTGGCGATCGCGAACTTTACCGGTAGCTCGCAGTTCGAGGAGCCGACCGGATCCATCGCGGCAGGCGCGATGGTTATCACCATCCCCATCATTATCTTTGTTCTAATTTTCCAACGACGGATCGTGGCCGGCCTGACGTCCGGTGCGGTGAAGGGATAGCTCCATGGCCGAAATTGTGTTGGACCGGGTGACCAAGAGTTACCCCAACGGCGCGACGGCCGTGAAAGACCTGTCGATCACCATCGCCGACGGCGAGTTCATCATCCTGGTCGGCCCGTCCGGCTGCGGAAAGTCCACCACGCTGAACATGATTGCCGGCCTCGAGGACATCTCGTCGGGGGAGCTGCGCATCGCCGGCGAACGGGTCAACGAGAAGGCCCCCAAGGACCGCGACATCGCGATGGTGTTCCAGTCGTACGCCCTCTATCCTCACATGACCGTGCGGCAGAACATCGGGTTCCCGCTGACACTGGCCAAGATGAAGAAGGCCGAGATCGCGCAGAAGGTCGACGAAACCGCGAAAATCCTTGACCTGACCGACTTTCTGGATCGCAAGCCCGCTCAGCTGTCCGGCGGCCAGCGGCAGCGGGTGGCGATGGGGCGCGCCATCGTGCGCAATCCCAAGGCATTCCTGATGGACGAGCCGCTGTCGAACCTGGACGCCAAGCTGCGCGTGCAGATGCGCGCTGAGATCGCCCGGCTGCAGAATCGGTTGGGCGCCACCACCGTATACGTCACGCACGACCAGACCGAGGCCATGACGCTGGGGGATCGGGTGGTGGTGTTGCTTGCGGGCGTGGTCCAGCAGATTGGCACACCGGAGGAGCTGTACAACAGCCCGGCCAACCTGTTCGTCGCGGGGTTCATCGGATCACCGGCAATGAACTTCTTCCCCGCCACGATGACCGACGTCGGGTTGCGGCTGCCGTTTGGCGACATCACACTGACCCAAGAGGTGCACGACCTGCTCGCGCAGCACCCCAAGGCCAACAACGTGATCGTCGGCATTCGACCGGAGCATCTCGACGATGCCGCCGTTATCGATACTTACGCGCGGATCCGGGCACTGACCTTCGAGGTGACGGTCGACTTCGTCGAATCCCTGGGCGCCGACAAGTACGTACATTTCAAGGCTGAAGGTGGCGGTGCCCAGGCGGCACAGCTGGCAGAGCTGGCCGCCGATTCAGGGGTCAATGAGAACGAATTCGTGGCAAGGGTTTCCACGGAGTCGACGGCGACACCGGGCCAGACCATGGAGCTGGCCTTCGATACTTCCAAGATCACGATCTTCGACGCGGACACCGGCGCCAACCTCACCATCGCCCCGAGCGGCTCGAACGGTCAGGCGCCAGAACCGCCAGCTGCAGCTGAGATCCCGCCGCCACCGCCGCCTGTCGAGTGATCGACGTCCTGGCGAAGGTCGGCGCGCACCTGCGCGAGCACTTCGGCAGGGCCGGGATAGCAGGAGAACCCGACGAAGCCAGTGTGACGTTTCTCGGCACCGAGCGCATTGACGTGCTGCGCTTTGGACCTGATGACGACGGCCTCAGTTACTATGTGTCGCTTGGCTGTTCGCGCCATCCGATGTTCGACCCAACGGAGATGGTGACCGACGCGCTGCACGGTCCGCGCGCCGAGGTTGTTGTCGCGCTGCGCGGGCCGTCGCCGAAAGGCCTGGCGCGCTCGCTCGCGATCCTGGCCGCCGCGCCAGCCGTCGAAGGGCTGATCCTGGAGCCGGACGCACTGATCGATCTCGAGACGCCGTTATGGGATTACGCGCCGTTCACCGCGTTTCTGTTGGACCGCAGCGATATTGACGACGTAGCGTTGACCGCCCCGCTGCCTCCGGTCACTGTGTTGTCCGCGACACCGATCACCGCGACGGAGGCGGCGTGGGTTCGACTCAAGGGCGCCGACGAGATGCGCGAGGCCTGGCAGCAGGACGGAGTCGACGTATTCGACCCGTCGCGGCGCGCGGCGCAGCCGAACTGACGGCGATCAGCGACTACGCAGGCCCAAGTCGATCGGTGCTCGCGCCGACCAACGCGACTAACCTGCAAATGCCCTCGCGGACTGATCGCATATAGACGTTGTTAGCAGCCAGCGCGGACAGTTCTGTTAATCGCGCTCACGTACACGGCCCTGGCAGCGATAGTCTTCTTGTCACTATCCCCATACTGTTCCCGATACCAGAGCCATTCGTCTTGCGCACCGTTCTGAGAATTCCACAAGAGCGTGCAACTCTTCGGTTGGGCGGCCGCGCCGGGAGTGACAATGAGTCCCAACCCACTGGCCAGTGCCGCACCCGCCAGCGCGGTGGTAATGATTCGACGAATATTCCCCATGATCGACTCCTTAGAAGATGTGTAGCGGACGATCACCTTCGACATTCACTGACTAAGGGCAACCAGCCACCCGAGCGGGGACACTTTTCTGGGACGGATCGCGGCGGTATGACCCTGAGTCAGGTGGCTGCTAGCTGAGGGCCGGCGGTGCCGGTGCCGTGGTCAGTGCCGCCGCGGCGACGAGAACAAGACGAAGCAGGCCTGGCCGGCGAGTTTTGCCCTCCGGTGCAGTCTGATCTGTATGGGCAAACTCATCTATGGCTTCAACGTGTCGGTGGACGGGTACATCGCCGACGCACAAGGCAACATCGACTGGTCCGATCCGAGCGAAGAACTGCACCAGTACTGGAACGACTTCGAGCGGGAGACCGCCCTATCGTTCTACGGGCGGCGGCTCTACGAACTGATGTCCGCGTACTGGCCGACCGCCGACAAGACACCGGACGCCACCCCTCTGATCGTCGACTTCGCGCACATCTGGCGCGACATGCCCAAGGTCGTGTTCTCGCGCACCCTGGAGTCCGTCGACTGGAACTCCCGCCTGGAACGCGGCGACCCGGTCGAGGTGGTAACGAAGCTGAAAGCCGAAACCGACGGCAGGCTGGAGGTGGCCGGCGCGACGCTGGCCGCACCGGTCGTGCAGGCCGGACTGGTGGATGAGTACCGGATCGTGGTCTCGCCCACCGCTGTGGGCGGCGGCACACCGTTCTTCCCGACACTGCCGTCATGGATCTCGCTGCGACTGTTGGAGAACCGCACCTTCCCGGGCGGCACGGTCCTGCTGCGCTACGAGGCGAAACACGACTGATCGGACATGCACAGCCAGGTGACGTGCCGATGCACTACGAGGTACACGACTCGAGCGGCACCCACTGCTGTTGCACGGCGGCCTGAACCTCGCTCATCCACAGGTCGTGACTCGGCCGATCGGCCCGTTAGTGGAAAGCAGTGGGCGATTCGGCCGCAGTAGACGGTGCGAGCGCCGCCGTAGACGGTGCGAGCGTCGCCGTAGACGGTGCGAGCGTCGCAGAAGGCCCGGACGTAGTGGAAGGTTGGACCCCCAAGAGCTTCGCGAAGACGAAGCTCGCCGCCTGGTCGGTGTAGATGGGCACGTAGCCCTCGGTGTGCCCGCTCCAGTCGTTGCCGGGGCCCGCGTGACAGATCGGGTCGCTGGGATTGCACAGATCCATCGCCCTGGAACCGAAGAGCGGACTCTCAGTCGTTATCGGTTCGCCGCTGCGGTCGGCAACATTGCCGAAGGTGACGACCGCCGCGACGATGTTGGCGTATTGGGCGGGCAGCGCAGTGCCCCTGAGGAGGCCCCCAACCGAATCTCCGGTGACGATATCCATCAACGACGCACCCTGCGAGTATCCGCCCAGCACCTGCGGCGTATTCGGGCATTTGTCGGCCATGGATTTGATGTGCGATACGGCGTCCTTGGAGCCGTCGTCGGTGTGCAACTGGAGCAGGCTTGCCTTGTAGTTCACCGCATACACACCGATGTTCATGCCGGTCTGCTGGCGTAGCGAGTCCACGAGGGCCTGGCCGACGCGCCCGACGCCGGGCGGTTCGTCGGTGCCGCGGGCGAAGGTCACCTCGACGTCCGGGCAGTCGTCGGCGCTGGCCGAGGGCACGCCGCGCGAGACAGCGCTTGGCGCGATCAGCACAACACCGGCGGCCAGCACCGCGGCTGCGCGTCGCAAACCGCGTGACCAGGAATGCCGCAACACCCAACGCGTCAGCTGGCGGTTGCTCATCGGTCAGATATTACCGAGAAACCGCGGGCAGGTTCACATCTGCGGGTCGTCCGCCCGCTAACTGACCGGACAGTCGGTCCTCGCAGTCGAGCTAGAGCCAATGATTGCGGCGGAACGTTCGATACAGCAGCACGCAGACCACGAGCATCAGCCCGAGGGCCGCCGGATACCCCCACGCCTGGTGCAATTCGGGCATGTGGTCGAAGTTCATCCCGTAGATGCCACCCACGCTGAGATCTTGCGCATGTCGATGTTCTGTTGCATCGCCACCTTGCCGAGCGCGGCCTGCACCAGCGAGCTGAGCAGCTCGTCGTAGCTGGTGATGCGATCGGAGGCCTGGATGTTGTGGTCCAGCACGTCGCGCATGTATCGCCGGACCTCGATCGAGATCAGCTCGTTGTGGTCGGTGCCCATCCGCTGCAACGCCAGGGTCAACGGGTTGACCGCCCGCCGAAGCTCGACGACCTCCCGCTTGAGCAAGTAGATGCACTCGATGTTGGTCTGCGTCAACGGCGAGAAGATGTCCTTTTCCATCGTGTCGATGTCGGTTTCCACCAGGTCCGTGACGTCGAGGTAGCTGTCCACGACGTGATCCGCGATCGCGTGCATGACCGCATAGGGACCCAGCTTCAGTAGCGCAGGCGAGGCTTCCAGGTGGGTGCGCACAGAGGCCAGCCCGCTGTGGTCGCCGTGGCGGACCGTCACCACGAAGTCGGGCCCGACGAAGATCATGATCTCGCCTGTCTCGACGATTTCGCGGACAAGGGACACGGACACGTGTTCGACGTAGTTGACGGTCTTGAGCACCAGGAACAACGTCTTGTCATAGCGCTCCAGCTTCGGCCGCTGGTGGGCGTGCACGGCGTCCTCGACGGCCAGCTCGTGCAGACAGGACACGTCTGCGACGGCCTGCATCTGGTGTTCGTCGGGTTCATGCGGCCCGATCCAGACGAAGGCGTCCTTGCCTTCGGTTTCCAGCTCGTGCACCTTGTTGAGCGCGGCGGCGTGCGTGTACTTGCCGGGCAACCGCTGTCCTGCGACGTAAACGCCGCAGTCGACCATGGCCCGCGCCACAGGAACGTGAATTCGTTTGGCATCGTGGTCGGCCGGGTGAGTACGGACCACGCCGCGCAGTGACGGCGGCAATGCGCGAAATGACGGCATCCGCGAACCTCCTCGAGCCGGTAATGCCCAGGTGGGCCGTTGAAAATGCTACGCGCCGGGGGCCCGTCGGACCGTGCGGCGATGGGCCTCGTTGGCGAAGGCCGGACCGGAGATTTCGGGCGCTCGCCGGTGCGCTAGTTTCGTCCCCGAAAGCAACACGCCCGCGGTGCGGGCAATCCACACCTGCCCAAGGAGCGTCCGACGTGAGCACAACTCCCCTCAAGGTCGCAGTCACCGGTGCCGCCGGCCAGATCGGCTACAGCCTGCTGTTCCGCCTCGCGAGCGGTTCGCTGCTTGGCCCCGATCGCCCGGTCGAACTGCGTCTGCTCGAGATCGAGCCGGCTCTGAAGGCGCTCGAGGGTGTCGTGATGGAGCTCGACGACTGCGCATTCCCGCTGTTGGCAGGCGTCGAGATCGGCGCTGACGCCACCAAGATCTTCAACGGCGTGAACCTGGCGTTGCTGGTCGGCGCGCGTCCGCGCGGCCCGGGCATGGAGCGCGGCGACCTGCTCGAGGCCAACGGCGCGATCTTCACCGCCCAGGGCAAGGCTCTCAACGAGGTTGCGGCCGACGACGTCCGCATCGGCGTGACCGGTAACCCGGCCAACACCAACGCGCTGATCGCGATGACCAACGCACCCGACATCCCGAACGAGCGGTTCTCCGCGCTGACCCGCCTCGACCACAACCGGGCGATCTCCCAGCTGGCCAAGAAGACCGGCGCGGACGTCACCGACATCAAGAAGATCACGATCTGGGGCAACCACTCGGCGACCCAGTACCCCGACATCTTCCACGCCGAGGTCGGCGGCAAGAACGCCGCCGAGGTCGTCAACGACCAGGCGTGGATCGAGAACGACTTCATCCCGACCGTCGCCAAGCGCGGCGCGGCGATCATCGACGCGCGCGGCGCCTCTTCGGCCGCCTCGGCCGCGTCGGCGACCACCGACGCCGCCAGGGACTGGCTGCTCGGCACCCCGAAGGACGACTGGGTCTCGATGGCCGTCCTCTCCGACGGCAGCTACGGCGTCCCGGAAGGCCTGATCTCCTCGTTCCCGGTCACCACGAAGGACGGCAACTGGACGATTGTTCAGGGCCTGGACATAGACGAGTTCTCCCGCGGCCGAATCGACAAGTCGACCGCCGAGCTGGCCGACGAGCGAAACGCGGTCACCGAGCTCGGCCTGATCTGAGCGTGGGGTTCGCAGTAAGTGACCGACGCGTTAATTAGGCCCAGTAATGTAATGGTCGTGACCGAATCGGTGCAGCAAGACGCTGCAGCTCCTCAGGTCCTGATCAGCGACGACGAGATCTTCGATGCCCACGTAGCAGGCAAGCTGTCCGTCGAGCTGAAGGCGCCGCTGGACACCCAGCGTGCGTTGTCGATCGCCTACACGCCTGGCGTCGCGCAGGTCAGTCGCGCGATCGCCGCCGATCACACCCTGGCCGCCCGATATACCTGGGCGAACCGGCTGGTGGCCGTCGTCAGCGACGGCACAGCGGTGCTCGGCCTTGGCGACATTGGTCCTGCGGCGTCGCTGCCTGTCATGGAGGGCAAGTGCGCGCTGTTCAAGGCGTACGGCGATCTGGACGCGATCCCGATCGTGTTGGCCACCAAGGATCCCGACGAGATCGTCGAGACATTGGTGCGGTTGCGGCCGACGTTCGGCGCGGTGAATCTGGAAGACATCTCAGCGCCGCGCTGCTTCGAGATCGAGCGGCGCCTTGTCGAGGCGCTCGACTGCCCGGTGATGCATGACGACCAGCACGGCACTGCGATCGTTGTGCTCGCCGCGATGATGGGCGCCACCAAGGCGTTGGACCGTGACATGGCCTCGCTGCGTGTGGTGATCTCGGGTGTCGGCGCGGCAGGGATGGCGTGCGCGAATATCCTTCTGGCGGCCGGTGTTTCAGACATGACGGTGCTGGACTCCCGCGGTATCCTGCATCCGCACCGCGAGGATCTGACCCCGGTGAAGTTCGATCTGGCGCAGCGCACCAACCGCGACGGCCTATCCGGCGGACTGATCGAGGCACTCAAGGGTGCTGATGTGTTCCTCGGGCTTTCCGGCGGCATCGTGCCAGAAGAGCTGATCGCAACGATGGCGCCGGATGGCATCGTGTTCGCGCTGTCCAACCCCGACCCGGAGATTCATCCGGAGATCGCGGCCCGGCACGCCGCTGTTGTCGCGACGGGGCGAAGCGATTATCTGAACCAGATCAACAATGTGCTGGCGTTCCCGGGTGTGTTCCGCGGCGCCCTGGACGCCCGTGCTCGCCGAATCACCGAGAAGATGAAGGTGGCTGCCGCCGAGGCGATCTTCGGGGTTGTCGGCGATGACCTCTCGACCGAATACATCGTGCCAAGCCCCCTTGATGCGCGGGTCGGCCCTGCGGTCGCGTCGGCAGTGGCCGCGGCGGCCGAGGACTGATCGGCCCGATGGGGTTGCGCCGGCAAGTGTTGGCGCTCGTCGCGCTGATCTCAGTGGTGACAGCCGGCTGTGGTGGTCAGGCCGGTCCGCCGTCTATTGCGGTCGCATCCATATCCGATCCCGAGTCGACGTTGGTGGCGCACCTGTATGCGGCGGCGCTGCGGTTCTACGGCAGCCCCGCACATGTGCGGTCGGTGCCGGATCCGGTGAGCGAGTTGGATTCCGGAACGGTCCGCGTGGTGCCAGGGTTCACCGGCCGACTGCTTGAGCGCTTCGAGCCCGACGCCGCCGCCCGGTCGGACACGCAGGTGTACCGCGCGATGGTGTCCGCGTTGCCCGCAGGTGTTGCCGCAGGGGACTACACGACATCCGCGGAAGATAAACCCGCGATCGCGGTGACCGAGCGGACCGCCGACGCGTGGGGTGGGCGTGACATGACCGCGGCCGTCCACAGCTGTGCAAAGGTCATGCCAGGAGCAGTGGCGGGGGCGTCTCCGCCGCGGAAGGTGGGGTCGTGCACAGTGCCCAAGCCACACGAATTCCCCGACGGTGCAGCACTTTTTGCCGCGCTACAGGCGGGGCAGATCAATGCGGCGTGGACGACGGCCGCGACGCCGAACATTCCGTCCGAGCTGGTGGTGCTGTCCGATAAGACCGGGCTGATCCGCGCCGAGAACCTCGTTCCGCTGTACCGGCGCAACGAGCTGAACGAGCAGCAGGTGCTGGCTCTCAACGAGGTGGCCGGGGTGCTCGACACGGGATCACTGGCCGACATGCGCCGCCAAATCGCCGAAGGCAAGGAACCTGGGCTGGTGGCTGACGCGTGGCTCGACGCCCACCCGCTGGGCCGCTGACGCACGCACTTATCGGCACTTCTTAACAGTTTGTTGACAGCGAATCTGGTTGACGGCGGCAGGTTGTCAGCCTTTACTGGCTGAGGCGCACTGGGTGGCCCGGTGGACTGAATCATGTTGGAAGTGAGGTGAGCGGCACATGCCGGACGACAGTATCGGGCGGGATATGGTTGCTGCTCACTTGCGGATCGGCCCCTTGGCGTAACGCCATTCCCCGCTAGTGGTTGGTTTGACCACTGGAACTGTTTGGTTTGTGCACGCTTCATCCCGAGTGGGATTGGAGTGCGGCATGCCGTCAACAGTGCTGGGCTCGATCAAGGGTGCCCGCAACATATTTCGGGTGAATTGCGCATGACATCGATGCGAGCCCTTCCCGCTCCCGGAGCCCTCGTCCGCCCGTCGCGGTCCTGGGCCGCCGACGTCGCGGTGTTCGCCGGGGCCGCGGCACTGCTGTGGCTGGTGGTGCATCTGATCAGCGGAGCGAATGTACCGTGGACAGTGGAACAGGCACCGTCGACGGTATCCACCGATCCGGCGAACCTTCCGTACTACGCGGCCCGGTCATTGCTGCGGATGTTCGTCGCACTGGCTCTTTCGCTCGGCTTCACGTTCGTGTACGCGACAGCCGCGGCCAGGCTCAGGCGCGCCGAGAAGGTGTTGATCCCGCTGCTGGACATCCTGCAGTCCGTCCCGATCCTCGGATTCCTGTCGATCACCATCACCGGGTTCATCGCATTGTTCCCCGGCTCTGAACTGGGTTTGGAATGCGCTTCGATCTTCGCGATCTTCACGTCGCAGGCATGGAATATGACATTCGCGTTCTACTACTCGCTGATCTCGCAGCCGCGAGAGTTGGACGAGGCATCGCGGCTGTTGCGCTTGTCGCGCTGGCTACGGTTCTGGCGGGTGGACGTGCCGAGCGGGATGATCCCCCTGGTTTGGAACGGCATGATGAGCTTTGGCGGAGGGTGGTTCTTCCTCACCGCGTCAGAAGCGTTGAGCGTCAACAATCATCAGTTCGCATTGCCAGGCATTGGCGCCTATGTGGCCGCCGCCAGCGATGCGGGCGAGATGACCAATGTTCTGCTGGCGATCGCGGTGATGGTCGTCATGGTCGTCGGCGTGAACGTGCTGTTCTGGCGGCCGCTTACAGCGTGGGCGGAGCGCTTTCGAGTGGAGGAATCGGAGGGAGCAGAGGCACCAAGGAGTTTCACTCTGGATGTGTTGCGGCGCTCACGCGTTCCGCGCACGATCGGACGCACGCTTGGACGGCTGGTGTATCCGGTTGACCGGGTGATGGCGCCGTTCGGGGTCGCGGAGCACCCGCTGCGGTCATCGACGGTGCGCCGTCGGGCCGGCGACTGGCTCTTCGGATTCACACTTGGCGCCGCCATCGGCTACGGCGCATATCGGGTGATCCGCTACATCAGTGGGAGCGTCGGGTTTGGCGAAGTTGGGCATGCCTTCGTTCTCGGGTTGGCCACCTTCGGCCGCGTTGCGGTGGTCGTGGTGGTGGCAACGCTGATCTGGGTTCCGGTTGGGGTGTGGATCGGGTTGAACCCCAAGATATCCCGGCTCGCGCAGCCGATCGTTCAGGTGTTGGCGTCGTTCCCCGCCAACTTTCTCTTCCCGTTGTTCACAGCGCTGTTGTTGGCGACCGGCGTCAGCTTGAACCTGGGCGGCATCGTGCTGATGGCCCTCGGGTCACAGTGGTACATCTTGTTCAACGTTATCGCCGGGGCCAGTGCGATTCCCAATGACCTACGGGAAGCGGCCGCGAATCTGCAGCTGACGCGAATACTGTGGTGGCGCAGGCTGATTCTGCCTGCGATCTTTTCGAGTTACGTCACCGGCGGCATCACCGCTGCGGGCGGGGCGTGGAATGCGTCGATCGTCGCAGAGATCGTCACATACAACGGTACGACGCTGACCGCGACGGGGCTGGGCGCATACATCAAAGACGCCACCTCAGTCGGCGACACGGGCCGGATTCTCATCGGTGTTCTCATCATGAGCTTCTATGTAGTGGCCACGAACCGGTTCTTCTGGCGCCGCCTCTATGCGATATCAGAGCGACGTTTCTCGCTGTCCTGACTGGATCTTCAACGGAGGTTTCAACATGAGAGTCCATAACGAGGTGTTGGCTAGCGTCGAGCACCTGAGCAAGAGCTTTACCGGCGCAGCCGGCGACACGCTGAACGTGCTCGACGACATCAACCTTGAGCTGCGTGCCGGAGAGATCGTCGCGTTGCTCGGCCGATCCGGATCGGGAAAGTCAACGCTGTTGCGTACCATTGCCGGGCTCATCGGACCGACAAGCGGCTCGGTGCGATACCGCGGCACTGAGCTCAACGGGGCAAACCCCGGCACAGCGATGGTGTTTCAGACGTTCGCGCTGATGCCGTGGCTCACTGTGCAGGACAACGTCGAACTTGGACTGGCGGCGCGCGGGATCCCAGCCGCCGACCGCCGTGTCCGCGCCCTTGGTGCGATCGACCTCATCGGGCTTGATGGCTTCGAATCCGCCTATCCCAAAGAGCTTTCGGGTGGGATGCGCCAACGAGTCGGGTTCGCCCGTGCGCTTGTCCTCGAACCGGATTTGCTGCTGATGGACGAACCATTCTCAGCACTCGACGTTCTCACCGCGGAGAACCTGCGCACCGAGCTGATGACGTTGTGGACCGGCCAGAACTTCCCGACACGGGCGATCTGCCTCGTCACGCACAACATCGAAGAGGCTGTTCTGCTCGCCGACAGGGTGATCGTGTTGGGTGCCAATCCTGGTCACATACGCGCTGAGGTTCCTGTCGAGCTCGACCGGCCGCGCGACCGTCGCTCCACATCGTTCTCGATACTTGTCGACAAGCTCTACGAACTGCTCACGGGCGTCGAATCCGGCATCACCGAGCCCGAACCCACCGAGGCCACACCGACTACTCGGCCCCTTCCCGCCGCAACAGTCGGCGGCCTGGCCGGTCTCGTCGAAATCGTTTATGCGCGAGGCGGACACGCGGATATGCCAGACATTGCCAACGAGCTCAACTTCGAGATCGATGACTTGCTGCCTCTGGTCGACGCCGCAGCGATGCTTGACCTGCTCCACGTCAGCAACGGTGACCTCGAACTCACCGGGGTGGGAGAAGAATTCACCACCGCAGACATTCAGACCAGCAAGCAGATATTCGCCGCGCAGGCGCGCAGTCGCGCCCCACTGGTGCGCACGATTTGTAAGGCACTCGGTGCGAGCGCCGACGGCGACCTGCGCGCGGGTTTCTTTCTTGATCTACTCAGGCGCGGGTTCGGGCCGGACGATGCGAAGCAGCAGCTCGACACCGCGATCGGTTGGGGGCGATACGGCGAGCTGTTCGACTACGACACCGATACGGATCAGATAACCGCAGACTAGGTCGCCGGAGTGGTCACGTCCGGCTAGTGCGCCTGAGGAACCAGCCGCGCCAAGACCGACGAGAACAGCCGTTGGTATCCCGATCCGGTGACGCGGACGATGAGGTCGAGCGCCTTGGCATCGGAGCCGACGAGCACCTTGGCCCTGTTCTTGCGGACGCCGTCGAGGATGATCTGGGCCGCCTTCTCGGGGGTCGTTTTGGTGAGCTTGTCGAAGGTCTGCGCCAACTCGTCCTTGTCGAAGCCCTCGACCGCCGTCATATTGCGAGCGATGTTGGTCTTGATGCCTCCGGGGTGAACGGTCGTCACCTTGACCGGATGCCCGGCCGCGATCATCTCCTGGCGCAGCGCCTCGGTGAATCCGCGGACGGCGAACTTCGCGGCGTTGTAGGCGGCCTGGCCGGGCACGGAGAACAGCCCGAACACGCTGGAGATGTTGATGACGTGGCCGTCACCCGATTCGATCAGGTGGGGGAGGAACACCTTGGTGCCGTTGACGACACCCCAGAAATCGACGTCCATCACCTTTTCGATGTCCTTGAACTGGCTGACCTCGACGTCGCCCGCGAACGCGATGCCCGCGTTGTTGTAGATCTGGTTGACCTTGCCGAAGTGCTCCTTGACAGCGTCGGCATACAACTCGAACGCCTCGCGCTCGGTGACATCGAGCCGGTCGGCCTTCACCGGCGCGCCGATGGCCTTCAACTGTTCCTCGGTGTCTGCCAGGCCCTCGGTGTCGACGTCGCTGATCGCCACGCTGGCACCCGAGCGGGCCAGCTCGATGGCCAGCGCCTGCCCGATGCCCGACCCGGCGCCCGTCACCGCCGCGACCTTTCCGGCGAAGCCCTCCATAACCACTCCCTCGTGTCAGTTGACTCGAGTCGAGGCTAGTCGGTACCCGCGGTCCCGCCTACAGCGGCCTAGACCGGCTTGGTAGCCGTGATGACGTGGGTGC
Source organism: Mycolicibacterium moriokaense (assembly GCF_003201655.1). Lineage (GTDB taxonomy): Bacteria > Actinomycetota > Actinomycetes > Mycobacteriales > Mycobacteriaceae > Mycobacterium > Mycobacterium moriokaense_A. The sequence goes on along the minus strand of NZ_QJJU01000009.1, from coordinate 150,410 downwards.
CCATGCCGGGACCCCACCACATCCGCCAGCCGAGATTGCGTCGACGGACATCCGTCCAGCCCAGTTGGCGCAGTTGGCGGGCATAGTGGTTGGTATTGAAGATGTCGACGAGCGCCAGCCTGCCGCGGGGACGCAGCACCCTGGCCGCCTCACTGACGGCCTTCGCGCGGGCCACAGCACTCGGAATGTTATGCACGACAAGGCTGCTGACGATCACGTCGAAGCTGCCGTCGTCGAACGGCAGGTCGGTGATGTCGGCTGTGCGCACCTCGACGCGGTCGGAGACGCCCTCGATCTCGGCGTTGCGCAGGGTGTTGGACTGCGCATTATGGGTCTGGTCGGCGCGCCAGATGTCGACGCCGATCGCTCGGCCGTTCGGAAGCAACTTGGCCGCCGCGAGCAGCACCGCGCCACGTCCGCATCCCATGTCGAGCAGCGTTTCGTCGCCGTGTAGCCGCAGACCGTCAAGGATCTCCGCCCATACCTCGAACTTGCCGACGCGCGTGGTGCGGATGAACAGCGCCGCCGTCGCCGCAATCGACGCGCCGGTTCCGCCGCTAACCACTGCGGCGACAGGCTTGCGGCGCACAAGGCTTCTTGCGGCTGACGCGAGCAGTGCGGCGCTCGTCACCGCGGTGATGCCGGCTACCGCGGGTGCGGGGATAGCGCGGTAGTCCCCGTCGTATCCGTAATCGGCCCTGTGGTGGCGAACATCTGAGACAGTCATCTATTCAGGGTAAATCGCCGCCACTGCCCATGGGGCGCTACGTCTTTCGCTCTCAGCAGGCTGGAAGCTGGCGGACAGGTAGCACTCGCTGACGGCGAGAGTGCCCAAAATGCATCCGGTTAACGGCGTGTCGGTGTACAGACACGCACGCTCGCGGCACTAACCAAACGCGACGTCGATGATCTCCTGCTGCTCGACCGCGTGCACCTTCGACGAGCCCGACGACGGCGCCGACATCGCCCTGCGCGAAATCCGTTTGATGCCGGACAACCTCTCCGAGCACACTTCCGGAAGCGTGAGCCCGAACGTCGGCCACGCACCCTGGTTGGCCGGTTCCTCCTGCACCCAGAAGTACTGCTCGACGTTTGGGTAGCGGTCAAGGGTCTCGTTCAGCCGCCGGCGCGGCAGCGGGGCGAGCTGCTCGATACGCACGATCGCCACGTCGTCGCGCTGATCCTTGTTCTTGCGGGCGACCAGCTCGTAGTAGATCTTGCCGCTGGTCAGCAGGACGCGCTTGACGGCGTTGCGGTCGCCAGTGCCTTCCTCATAGGTGGGCTCCTCGATCACCGACTTGAACTTGCCCTCGGTGAAGTCCTTCAGGTCGCTGACGGCAGCCTTGTTGCGCAGCATGGACTTCGGGGTAGCCACGATCAGCGGCCGGTGAATGCCGTCAAGGCCGTGCCTGCGCAGCAGGTGGAAGTAGTTCGCGGGTGTCGACGGCATCGCGATCGTCATCGAGCCCTCGGCCCACAGCAACAGGAACCGCTCAATGCGGGCAGAGGTGTGGTCAGGCCCCTGGCCCTCGTGGCCGTGGGGGAGCAGCAGCACCACGTCGGACAGCTGGCCCCACTTGGCCTCGCCCGACGAGATGAACTCGTCGATGATCGACTGCGCCCCGTTGACGAAGTCGCCGAACTGGGCCTCCCACAACACAAGTGCGTCCGGGTCCCCGACCGAGTAACCGTATTCGAAGCCCACCGCGGCGAACTCGGACAGCGCCGAGTCGTACACCATGAACTTGCCGCCCGTCGGGGTGCCGTCGGCGTTGGTGGTCAGCAGTTTCAGCGGAGTGAACTCGGCGCCGGTCTTGCGGTCGATGATGACCGCGTGGCGCTGGGTGAATGTGCCGCGCCGGGTGTCCTGTCCGGAGAACCGAATCGTCTTGCCTTCTGCGAGGAACGATCCCAGCGCCAGAAGCTCTGCGAAGGCCCAGTCAACCTTGCCTTCGTAGGCCATCTCGCGGCGCCTGTCTAGCACTGGCTGGACGCGCGGGTGCACGCTGAAGCCATCGGGAAATGCTAAGTGCGCGTCACCGATTCGGGCCAGCAGCGACTTTTCCACCGCGGTGGTCATGCCTGCTGGCACCATCTGGTCGGCCTCCACCGACTCGCTCGGTGCGACCGCATGCTTCTCCAGATCGCGAACCTCGTTGAACACCCGCTCCAGCTGTCCCTGATAATCGCGCAGGGCGTCCTCGGCCTCTTTCATCGAGATGTCACCGCGGCCGATCAACGCTTCGGTGTAGGTCTTGCGAGACCCCCGCTTGGTGTCGATGACGTCATACATGTACGGCTGCGTCATCGAGGGGTCGTCACCCTCGTTGTGCCCGCGCCTGCGGTAGCACAGCATGTCGATGACGACGTCCTTCTTGAACTGTTGGCGGAAGTCCACGGCCAGCCGTGCCACCCAGACACACGCCTCCGGGTCGTCGCCGTTGACGTGGAAGATCGGCGCACCAATCATTTTCGCAACGTCGGTGCAGTACTCCGAGGACCGTGAGTCGGTCGGCGATGTGGTGAACCCGATCTGGTTGTTGGCGATGATGTGGATGGTGCCGCCGGTTCGATATCCGCGCAGCAGCGCCAGGTTCAGTGTTTCGGCCACCACGCCCTGACCGGCGAACGCGGCGTCGCCGTGCAGCATCATCGGCACGACGGAGAAGCCGTCGGGCCCGTCGCCCTTGTCGAGCAGGTCCTGCTTGGCGCGGACCAGGCCCTCCAATACCGGGTCGACAGCCTCAAGGTGCGACGGGTTGGCGACCAGCGACACCTGAATGTCGTTCTCGCCGAACATCTGGATGTAGTTGCCGGTCGCGCCGAGGTGGTACTTGACGTCGCCGGACCCGTGCGCTTGCGACGGGTTCAGGTTGCCCTCGAACTCCGAAAAGATCTGCGAGTACGGCTTGCCGACGATATTGGCCAGCACGTTGAGCCGTCCGCGGTGGGGCATGCCGACCACGACTTCGTCGAGCCCGTGCTCGGCGGCCTGGTCGATCCCCGCGTCCATCATCGGGATGATGGTCTCCGCGCCTTCGAGCGAGAATCGTTTCTGTCCAACGTATTTCGTCTGCAGGAACGTCTCGAACGCCTCGGCCGCATTCATCTTGGACAGGATGTACTTCTGCTGCGCGACAGTCGGTTTGTCGTGCTTGACCTCGATCCGCTCCTGCAGCCACTTCTGCTGTTCGGGCTCGAGGATGTGCGTGTATTCGACGCCTACGTGGCGGCAGTACGCGTCGCGCAGCAGCCCAAGCACGTCGCGCAGCTTCTTGTGCTCGGCGCCTGCGAAGCCGTTGACCTTGAACTCGCGATCGAGGTCCCACAGTGTCAGGCCGTGCGTGTTCACGTCGAGGTCGGGGTGGCTGCGGAAGCGGGTCTTGTCCAGCCGCAGGGGGTCGATGTCGGCCATCAGATGGCCGCGGTTGCGGTAGGCCGCGATCAGCTCGAGGACGCGGCCGTTCTTGTCCTCGATTGAGTCGGGGTTGTCGGTGCGCCAGCGCACAGGCTCGTACGGGATGCCCAGCTCGCGGAAGATCTCGTCGAAAAAGTCATCGGACAGCAGCAATTCGTGCATCGTGCGCAGGAAGTCGCCGGACTCCGCGCCCTGGATGATGCGGTGGTCGTAGGTGGAAGTGAACGTGACCAGCTTGCCGACGCCCAACTCGGAAATGCGCTCCTCACTGGCGCCCTGGAACTCGGCCGGGTACTCCATCGCACCGACGCCGAGGATCGCGCCCTGACCGCGCATCAGCCGCGGCACCGAGTGCACGGTGCCGATCGTGCCAGGGTTGGTCAGCGAGATCGTCACGCCGCTGAAGTCTTCTGCCGTCAGCTTGCCGTCGCGAGCACGCCGGACGATGTCCTCGTAGCCCGCGATGAACTGGCCGAAAGCCATTGCCTCGCAACCCTTGATGGCGGCGACCACGAGCTGACGGTTGCCGTCCTTGCCCTGCAGGTCGATCGCCAACCCGAGGTTGATGTGTTCGGGCGTCACCGCGTTGGGCTTGCCGTCCACCTCCGCGAAGTGGCGGTTCATGTTCGGGAACTTCTTCACCGCCTGCACCATTGCGTAGCCGATCAGGTGCGTGAAGGAGATTTTGCCGCCGCGCGTGCGCTTGAGGTGGTTGTTGATGACGGTCCGGTTGTCGATCATCAGCTTGGCCGGGATGGCCCGCACGCTGGTCGCGGTCGGCACCTCCAGCGATGCCGACATGTTCTTCACTACGGCGGCCGCGGCGCCGCGCAGTACCTGCACCTCGTCGCCTTCGGCGGGCGGGGGCGCTGGCGCGGCCGGCTTGGTGACGGCCCTTTCCGGTTCTGGTGCCTTGGCGGGTGCGGCGACCTCTGCCTTCGGCGCGGGCGCCGGTTCCGGGGCGGGGGCAGGGGCCTGGGCCGGTTGACCGTTGCCTGCACTGGATTGCGCTTCGGTGGTTGGCTCGGGGGAGTAGTCGACTAAGAATTCATGCCAACTCGGGTCTACCGACGAGGGATCCTCGCGAAATTTGCGATACATCTCCTCGACCAACCACTCGTTCTGTCCGAATGGTGATGGTGAGCTCACGGCGCCACTCGCCTCGATTCCTTCGCTTCAGGCAAGCGGTTTGGTTGTCGCTCGCCACCCGTATTCCCACGGTCCGCGGTTTACCCGCATTCCGTCGCCTAAAGGCTAACGCTTCGGCCGCAGGCCCAAGTATGCGAACGGCAGTTCTCGTTATCGCTCGACGGGAGCGGGCAGCACGTGCAGCGACGCCGGCCACCGCGGCGGCGGATTGCCGAACGCCATGCGGGCGTTGGCGACGATCTTCTTGCCCATCAGCCGGTTTCCGACGCCGCCGACAACGGCGCCGATCCCGACTGGCAGCAACTTGCCGAACACGATCGCCCCTCGCTTGAGGGTGTAGCGCTTGACGAAGTAGCGCAGCAGGCGCGAATTCAGTTGGGACACCGCAGGCAGCGGCAACGTCGCCGCGCCGTCGGACAGCCAGGCGCCGCTGGTGCGGCCCGGTCCGATCAGGTCGGCGACGGCGTGCTTGCTGTCCTCGCCGACCAGAACGGCCAGCACCAGGGCGCGCCTGCGCTCCCGGTGTTCGGCCGGGATGCCGTAGGCCTCGGCGACGGCCAGCACGTAGACCGCCGTCGCCTCCAGGAACACCACGGTCTCACCGGCGACCGCCGACAGCGCCGCAAGGGTCCCGATCCCTGGAAAGGCCGCAGCGGAGCCGACGGCAGCGCCGCTGGCCATCACCGCAGCGAGGTAGTGCTTCTCAAGTTTCTTGACCACGTCGGCAGGCGTCGCGTTCGGGTTGTGCTCGCGCAGCCGGTCGACATATGCCTTCACCGCAGGCGCCTGCACGCGCGCGCCGCCTTCGATGATCGCCGAGAGCGCCTTGGCGGCGGCGCTGGGATTGTCGTCTGCGCCGTTTCTCGTAGCCGGCAGCTGGCTCTTGGTCCTTGACCGAGCGCTCATGTGCGGCTTCCCCTCGTCCACCCTGTTCGACCCGTTCGAACCTTCAGGCTAACGCTTGTCGAACGAACGGAGGCGCACCGCGGGTGCCCGATCGTGACTGCGGTCACTGGATGTGACGCGGGGAACAAAATACTGAGAAGCGGCGCTAACCACTTTCATGGCAACATCGATCGACGTGGACGTGACGAGTGCCTCGACCCCGCAAGAGGAGTCGAACCTGCCGAGCCGCGCCCGCATGATCGTGGTGCTGGGCGCCCTGGTGGCGCTGGGCCCGCTGACCATCGACATGTATTTGCCCGCGCTGCCCAAGATCGCCGAGGACCTGTCCGTCTCCTCTTCGGTCGCGCAACTGACGCTGACCGGCACCCTCGCCGGGTTGGCCCTCGGCCAGCTGATCGTCGGGCCGCTGTCGGACTCGCTGGGCCGCCGCAGGCCGCTGATGGCCGGCATCGTGCTGCACATGCTGGCGTCGCTGATGTGCCTGTTCGCCCCGAACATCGCCGTGCTCGGCGTTGCGCGGGGGCTGCAGGGCATGGGCGCCGCCGCCGCGATGGTGGTGGCCATCGCCGTCGTCGGTGACCTCTATGCCGAATCCGTCGCGGCCACAGTGATGTCGCGGCTGATGCTGGTCCTTGGCGTGGCGCCGGTGGTGGCACCCTCGCTGGGGGCCGCCGTGCTGCTCAAGGCGTCGTGGCACTGGGTGTTCGCCGCGCTGGTGATTCTGGCGGGCGGGCTGCTGCTACTGGCGGCACTGGCGTTGCCAGAGACCCTGCCCGCGTCGCATCGGCGGCCGCTGAAGGTGCGCAGCATCGCCGCCACCTACGTCGAGGTGCTGCGCGACGTCCGCTTCGACATCCTGGTGCTGATCGCCGCGCTGGGCATGTCGGGTCTGTTCGCCTACATCGCCGGTGCCTCATTCGTCCTGCAGGGCCACTACGGCCTGGACCAGCAGGCCTTCGCGCTGGTGTTCGGTGCGGGAGCGGTCGCCCTGATCGGTGCCACGCAGTTGAACGTGGTGCTGCTGCGTCGGTTCGGTCCTCAGACCATCGTGGTGTGGGCGCTGGTCGCGGCGTCGCTGGCCGGTGTGGTCTTCGTCGGCATTTCCGTCTCCCACGTGGGCGGGCTGCTCGGCTTCGTGTTGCCTGTCTGGGCGATCCTGGCCGCGATGGGATTTGTCATTCCCAATGCCCCTGCGGTGGCGCTATCACGGCACCCAGACGCAGCTGGCACGGCGGCCGCTTTGCTCGGCGCGGCACAGTTCGGACTCGGCGCCGCGGTGGCGCCCTTGGTCGGCGTTCTCGGCAACGGCGAGGTCGCGTTAGCCTTGGTGATGACGGTCGGCATGGTGATCGCCCTGCTGGCGTTACTGGCGGTCGGCGTGCCTGCCGCCGAAACCGAGGACGACGTCACCGGCGACGCCGTCGCAGAAGCAGCCTGACGCGCATTTCTGATTGAACCCCGACTTGTCGGGGCATATCTAGGTCCGTACCGTCGGCTCAATCGTTGTGTAACTAGTCGACCTGAGATGTTCCAAACGCAGACAACACGGCAAGACGGCCGCGCCCGAGCGGGGGCGCGGTGGCAAGTCGACCCTGCCAACCCGTGGAACGCCTTGTGGGCGATGCTGGTCGGCTTCTTCATGATCCTGGTCGACGCGACCATCGTCGCGGTCGCCAACCCATCGATCATGGACAAGCTCGGCGCAACCTATGACTCCGTCATCTGGGTGACCAGCGCCTACCTGCTCGCGTACGCGGTGCCGCTGCTGGTGGCCGGGCGCCTCGGCGACCGGTATGGGCCGAAGAACCTCTACCTGCTGGGGCTGACGGTGTTCACCGCGGCGTCGCTGTGGTGTGGCCTCGCCAGCAGCATCGAGATGCTGATCGCCGCGCGCGTCGTGCAGGGCATCGGCGCTGCCCTGCTGACCCCGCAGACGCTGTCGACGATCACCCGGATCTTCCCTGCCGACCGCCGTGGGGTCGCGATGAGCGTGTGGGGTGCCACCGCAGGCGTTGCGACGCTGGTCGGCCCGCTCGCGGGAGGCGTGCTGGTCGATCGGCTGGGCTGGCAGTGGATCTTCTTCGTCAACGTGCCGATCGGCATCATCGGGCTGGCGCTGGCCGTCTGGCTGATCCCCGTGCTGCCTACCCAGAAGCACCGCTTCGACGTGCTCGGTGTGCTGCTGTCGGGGATCGGCATGTTCATGATCGTTTTCGCACTGCAGGAGGGCCAGTCGCACCACTGGGCGCCGTGGATCTGGGGCACCCTCGCGGGCGGCATCGGGTTCATCGCAGCGTTTCTGGTCTGGCAGTCCGTCAACCGCAACGAACCGCTGATCCCGTTGGTCATCTTCCGCGACCGCGACTTCTCGTTGTCCAACATCGGCGTCGCGACTATTGGTTTCGTCGTGACGGCGACGTTCTTGCCGTTGATGTTCTACGCACAAGCGGTGTGCGGGCTGTCGCCGACCCGGTCGGCGCTACTCACCGCGCCCATGGCGATCGCCACCGGCGTGTTGGCGCCGTTCGTCGGCAAGATCGTCGACCGGTCACACCCACGGCCGGTGATCGGTTTCGGGTTCTCTGTGTTGGCGATCGCGATGACGTGGCTTTCCATCGAGATGACGCCCACCACTGCGATCTGGCGACTGGTGCTGCCGCTGACGGCGATGGGTATCGGCTCGGCGTTCATCTGGGCGCCGCTGGCGGCCACAGCCACCCGCAACCTGCCGCCGCAGTTGGCGGGCGCTGGTTCCGGCGTCTACAACACCACCCGACAGGTGGGTTCGGTGCTGGGCAGTGCGGGCATGGCCGCGTTCATGACGACGCGGATCAGCGCCGAGATGCCGCAGACGTTGGCGGCGGCGCCCGACGAAGGCTCTGTGGCCCGACTGCCCGCCTTCCTCCACGAACCGTTCGCCGCCGCGATGGCGCAGTCGATGCTGTTGCCCGCGTTCTTCGCGCTGTTCGGCGTGGTGGGGGCGATCTTCCTGCTCGGTTTCGGCGACCCCGACCGCCTCGTCGAGGACGACGACCTGGACGACGTCGACCGCAACGCCGGCTATGCCGTCGAGTACGGCGGCGACGAGACGTTCGGCGACGATGACGACTACGTCGAGTACACGGTGTCGTGGGATGAGCCGGCGCCGGTGACAAGGGCCGAACCCGCACGGACGGAACCCGTTGTGCTGGCCGACGACAGCGTCACCGAGCCGCTGCGGTCGCACGCCGACCACGTGCTGCGTGCCCCTGCGGATGTCTGGCATGGTGACCCCGTCGAGTCGTGGCACTCTCTGCTGGAGGACACGCCCGAGCCGCCCGCGGCTGAGCCGCCGCGAGAAGCGTGGCGCTGGGGGTACCTCCCCCCTGAAGGGCGGGGGGGCATTCTCGACGAGCTGCTCGGCGACGGTCCCGTCAATCCCAAGGTCGAACCGATCGGCTTCGCGCACAACGGTTTTCATGTCGACGAAGAACAACGCTACCAGCCGTTGCCTCCGCCAGCGCGGGAGGCACCGCCGCGTCATGGGCTGGCGGCTCGCCACTACCTCCCCGAGGAACATCCAGAGAAGCGGCCATTCTGGTTCGAGTCCAACGGCAGGCATTCCCGCGAGGACCCCGACGACGCGTCGAGCTACGGCAGACACTCGTCGCCAGGCCGCGACTAATTATTGGCGCGAACAGACGCAAAAACCCCCGACACGCCGCAATTTCGGTGCTTTTGCGTCTGCTCGCTGAGGGAACTTAGGCGAAAAGCACCGCGGGATTCAGGTATCCGGACGGATCGAAGGCGGCCTTCACCGCGCGCATTGCCGCGATATCGGCCTCGGTGCGCGACATCGATATGTAGTCGCGCTTGCGGGTACCCACACCGTGTTCGGAGCTGACGTTGCCACCGCAGCGGGCGATCAACTCCATCATCGCCGCGTACAGTTCGCACTCCGCATCGGGTCCGCAGCGCAGCACATTCAGGTGCAGGTTGCCTTCTCCGATGTGACCGAACAGCAAGGGAATCGCGTCGGGGGCGTGCTTGGCGACCAGCTCGGCCGATTCAGCCGTGAACCCCGCGATCGCCGACAACGGCAGGGACACATCGAATTTCAGCGGCGGTCCGTATACGCCGAGTACTTCGGCGACCGATTCGCGGACCTGCCAGAGCCGCTGCTGCGCGCCGACGTCGACGCCGACGGCCGGCTCACCCGCCAGCCGCGCATCCTCGAGCGCGTCGGCAAGCCGCTCGGTTTGGTCTGTGTCGCTTGCCAATTCGATGAGCAGCTGCCAAGCGCCGTCGACGGGCGCCCCCACCCCGACATGCTCGGCGGTCAGCGCGCTCGCGCGTGCGTCTATCAACTCCAACGCCGCGATGCCGTCGGTATCCCGGAATGCACGGCCGGTCTCCACCAACGCGTCGAGGTCGTCGAATCCGCAGATCGCGGTGACCCGATGCGCCGGGGTGGGGTGCAGCCGCAGATCCAACCCGGTGATGACGCCAAGCGTGCCCTCGGCACCGATGAACAGCGACGCCAGGTCGTATCCGGTGTTGTCGCGGCGAACCCGGCTGTGCCGGTGCACCACTGACCCGTCGGGCAGCGCGACATCGAGGCCGAGGACCTGCTCGCCCATGTTCCCGTAGCGAACCGTGCGCAGCCCGCCCGCGTTCGTCGACGCCATCCCGCCAACGGTCGCCGAATCACGCGCGGCCAGGTCGACCCCGAACACCAACCCGGCGGTTGATGCCGCACGCTGCACCTCGGCCAGCGTCGCGCCCGCGCCCACATGGATCCGCCGTTCGACGACATCGACCTCACCGACGTCGCGCAGCCGTTCCGTCGACAGCAGCACGTCGTCGTGTTCCGGCACGGTCCCCGCGACAAGCGATGTCCTGCCGCCCTGGACGGTCACGTACGCGCGTGCGTCGCGGCAGGCGCGCAGCACGGCGGCGACCCCATCGGCCGATCCGGGCCGAACAAGCGCGCTGGCGTGCCCGCGGTAGCGCCCGGTGTGGTCGACACTGCGGCCGTCGAGCACGTCGGGATCGGTGATGACGTGCGCGGCGCCCACGATCCCGGCCAAAGTGTCGGTCAGGCTCATGTCGTCGGTGTATCACACGATGCCAGCGACAAGAACGCGCCCAGGTCGACGAGACCTGCTGGAGTGGACGGCAGGTAGTCGGTCAGCGCCTCCGAGCGGACGATGATGCTGGCGTACTTGGCGCGGCTGACCGCGACGTTGAGGCGGTTCCGGTTGAGCAGGAACGAGATGCCGCGCGGAACGTCGTCAATCGATGACGCCGTCATCGACACGAACACGACCGGCGCCTGGCGGCCCTGGAACTTGTCGACGGTCCCGACGTCGACCTCGGGCAGCCCGGCGGCGGCGAAATGCTCCTTCAGCAGCAGCACCTGGGCGTTGTACGGGGCGACCACCAGCACGTCGGACGGACCCAGCGGTCGGGTGCCAGCCTCGTCGGTCCACGGCGCGCCGAGCAGTCGCTGCGTCTCCGCGACGATCACGGCCGCCTCTTCCGGGCTGCTTGTGGAGTTGCCGTCATGGTCGACTGTCAGTACCCGCACGCCCGGAGGATGTCCGTCGAGCCTGCGTGCCGCGGTTCGACTCTCCTCGGAATGAAGACGGCCCTCATAGGACAGCCGCGACACCGGTTTGCACACCGCCGGGTGCATCCGATGCGAGCGGTCGAGGAAGTAGCCGAGCTCCTCGGGCAGGGTCCGGTGGCCGTCGACCAGCCAGCCGAGCGCGGACGCGTCGACCGGCTCTGGGTGATGTCCCTGGCTCACCTGTGGCAACTGCTGCGGGTCGCCCAACAGCATCAGGTTGCGGGCCGCGCGGGCCACCGCGATGGTGTTGGCAAGACAGAACTGGCCTGCCTCCTCGATCACCAACAGGTCGAGGCTGCGCGCGTCGACCCGGGTGTCGTTGGCGAAATCCCATGCGGTTCCGCCGATTACGCAGCCGGCGTTGGTGGCGATGAAGGCGGCGTAGTCGTCCTTGTCGACGTCCTGCCACACCGCGTCGGGCGGAGAATCCTTCTTGCCGATCCGTGCGGGGTCGACGTCGGCCCCGATCAGGTCGCGGAATAGGTTCTCCACCACCGCATGTGACTGCGCGACGACCCCGACCCGCCACTGGTGGTCATTGACCAGCCTCGCGATGATCCTGGCCGCCGTGTAGGTCTTGCCTGTGCCCGGCGGCCCGTGCACCGCAAGGTAGGACGCGTCGAGGTCGAGCAAAGAGGCCGTGATGTCCGCGGCGGTTTCGGTGTTGTGCGGCAGCGGTGCTCCGCTGTGGGTGCGTGGGGACCGCCGCAGCAGGATGTCGACGATTGCGCTGTTCGGCAGATCCGGCAGGACTGCACCGACTTCCGCGGCAGCGGCCTCGATCGAGTCGCGCAGCTTGCCCGTCGGGAAGGGTCTGCCAGGCGTCAGCGCGAACGGCAGTTGTGCGAACGGCCCGCCCTCCTTCGGCTCCCGCTCGCAGATCACGACCTCGACGGGCACGTTGGGGTCGTCGACGCCGGTGATGTCGGCGTTACCCGCAGCACGCCGATCCGGGTTGTCGGCAAGGCCTGCCGGTGCGGGCGGCTCGTAGAGCGCGAACACACTGCTGTCCAGCCCGCCCGCGGCCAGCGTGCCAGTCAGCTTCACCCAGCGCTGCAGCTTTCGCGCCCGTGACGATGGCAGGTGCCAGTCCTTGACCACTTCTGCCGCATCGGCAAGGAACACGTCGCTGGTGTCGCCCCACTCGTCGACGGGATTGTTCAGCCGGTCGAAATGCGCCCACCAGAACGGCTTGTCCTCGCGGCGGTGGTAGCCGCGCGCGGCCGCGAACATCGCGACGGCCGTCTGTTCGGGGCCGCGCTGCTCGACGCCGTCACCTGCGAATGCCATCAACGTGCCGGCGAGGTCGTCGGTGTCCTCGATGGCGGTGCCGTCGGCGACCGGCTGGGGGCCAAGCGGCGGCACGCTCGATTCGATCGCGATCTTGATCAACCAGTCGCGCAGCTTGTGTGTCGAGCGGCAGTCGTAGCGGTTGTAGTCCTCGATCTCCTTGAGCACGTTGGCGGCTTCAGCAAGGCCGTCGGCGTGCAGCTCGCAGTATCGGGCGTACATGGTGATCGACTCCGCCGCAGTGGTGACGTCGCCCGTGCGCAGCTCCGATCCCATGTAAAGCGGCTCGAGGGATTTGAGGCTGTAATTCTCGACGCCGACGCGAATACTCTTGCGCACCAACGGGAATAGATCGACGAGCACGCCGCTTCGGAGCAGGTCGTCGACCTCGTCCTCGCCGACGCCGTAGCGGCCCGCAAGCCGAAGCAGCGCCGTCTTCTCGTACGCGGCGTAGTGGTAGATGTGCATCTTCGGGTAACGCTTGCGACGCTTGCGGACCATCGCGAGGAAGTCGACAAGCGCCTGGCGCTCGCTGGCGCGGTCGTGGGCCCACAGCGGACGGAAGGCGCCGCCGGCATCGAGCACGCCCCACATGTACTCGAGGCCCCACTCGCGGCCGTCGGCCGTCCACAGCGGATCGCCCTCGAAGTCGAAGAACAGGTCGCCCTTGTCGGGATCGGGCAGCAAGGTCAGCGGTTGCGGGTCGGCGACGTCGAACGGCGGCTTGTCATCGACCCGCGGTGCGATCTGCAGGCGTGCCTGCTTGGTCAACGAAGTGATGGTCCTTGCGGACAGCTCGGGTACAGGGCCGTCGTGCTGCGCGAGCGCCGTCAAAGTGGTGATGTCGGCTTCGATCAGCCGGGCGCGCTGGCTGACCCGCATGCCCGCCACCAGCAGCAGGTCGTCGGTGGCGCGGACCTGGATCTCACACTCCGGGCAGCGGAAGCATGCCCGCACCTCGTCGTCCTCCCATGTGACCGCGGTGCCGCCGGCCAGATGATCGTCCAGGAGGCGCTGCAGCGCGGCGCGGCGGGGCACGTACACCGAGAGCAGCTCGTCGACCCGATAGGTCGCGGTGGCGCCGTCGCCGAGCACCAACTCGACTTCGGGTGCGACCGGTACACCCGCCGCGGCGAGCGTGTCGGCGTAGGCCGCGAGCTGCAGCAGCGCCTCGACCTTGACCGACCGGGCCAGCTTCGTGTCGCGCAGCCGGTACCGCTCGCCGTCGAATATCAGGAAGTCGGCGAAGCCGACGAACCGGCCATCGAACATCGCGGCCTGATAGATCACCGGCGCGCGACGCTCGACGGCGCGCATGGTCTGGTCGGCGGCGGCGGTCAGCCCGGCGACCGTGTAGTTCGGCCTGCCGATGATCGCGACCGTGTCATCGGCGAGCTCCCGCAGCTCGTCGAGGTGCCGTTGCTCGTGCTCGCCGCCGAGTTTGGCTGTCCGCGCGAGCAGTTCATCCTCGACAGCGACCCGCGGTCCCCAGCCGAGCTGCGCGTCGAACGAACGCAGCAGCGCGTACTCGCAGCGCGCAGCGGCGGCGAGATCGGATGCGCTGTAGATGACGCGATCGTCGGCGACGAACACGCTGCCACTGTATGTGAGCCAGCCGACACCTCACCTCACGCCGAAACTCCCGTTTGGGCGCAAAAGAGCGAGTGGAATCCGCCATTTCGTCGATCTCGGCGGGCCCCTCAGCCGGGCGTGTTGCCGATCAGCTCGACGCCGTTGCCGTTCCACCGGAACTTCACCACGCTGTCGAGGCCCTTGATGCCGCCTGAGTAGCGCAGCGCGATGGTGTCGCCGGTGGTGGAGTCATCGATGCCATTGAACCCGTAGGTGTCCGGCACTCCGGTGGGGATGAACTTGCCGAGGTGAAACAGCACGGCGCGGGTGTTCGGGTTCTCTGAGTTGGTGTTCGCTCTGACGATCACGGCCGACAGTTGAGCGCATTCGTTGTAATTGCCTGCCAGTGGCTCGGGGTTCCATGCCTGATTGCTGCGCGGGTCGCGAGGCAACTCCGAGACTGCCTTGATGATTTCGGGGGCGGCCAGGTTGACCGCGCACGGGTCAGCCGCCGCGGTCGCGGTGGGTGCGGCCACCGACGGCATGGGCGCCGACGACGGACGCGCGGTCGCCGGGGCAGGCGAGGAGACCGTCGGCTCCGGTGTCTTAGACGCGGTCGAGTCGCTCGAACCGCAACCGGCAACCGCAAGCACCGCCGCGCCTATCACCACCGTCCATCTCACAGATCCGGACCGTACCGTCATCGCAATCGCTGGTCGAACCGGCGCGCGGCCGGGAATCGCACTTCCAGCCATTAGACTCAGACCCCGATGACCTCCCTTGACACAGATTCGGCCAACGCCGCGCTGACCTTCGCTGACCTGCAGATTCACCCATCGGTGCTGCAGGCCGTCGCCGACGTCGGATATGAGTCGCCGTCGGCCATCCAGGCAGCGGTCATCCCGGCGATGATGGCCGGCTCTGATGTCGTCGGCCTTGCCCAGACCGGCACCGGCAAGACCGCCGCGTTCGCGATGCCGATCCTGTCCAAGATCGACCCCGCCAACAAGGCGACCCAGGCTCTGGTGCTCGCCCCCACCCGGGAGCTCGCGCTGCAGGTGGCCGAAGCGTTCAGCCGCTACGGCGCCCACCTGCCTGCAGTGAAGGTGCTGCCGATCTACGGCGGGTCCTCCTACACCGTGCAACTGTCCGGGCTGCGGCGCGGAGCGCAGGTGGTGGTCGGGACGCCGGGCCGGGTGATCGACCACCTCGAGCGCGGGACGCTGGACCTGTCCCGGCTCGATTACCTGGTGCTTGACGAGGCCGACGAGATGCTGCAGATGGGTTTCGCCGAGGACGTCGAACGCATCCTCTCCGGCACCCCCGAGTACAAGCAGGTGGCGTTGTTCTCCGCGACCATGCCACCCGCCATCCGCAAGATCACCAAGAAGTATCTGCACGACGCCGTCGAGGTGGCGGTCACGGCGAAAACCACCACGGCGGAGAACATCACGCAGCGCTACATCCAGGTGGCTGGACCGCGCAAGATGGATGCGCTCACCCGACTCCTCGAGGTCGAAGCGTTCGAGGCGATGATCGTGTTCGTCCGCACCAAGCAGGCCACCGAGGAGGTCGCCGAGAAACTGCGTGCGCGTGGTTTCTCCGCAGCGGCGATCAACGGCGATATCCCGCAGGCACAGCGCGAGCGCACCATCGCCTCGCTCAAGAACGGCAGCGTCGATATCTTGGTTGCCACCGATGTGGCCGCCCGCGGCCTTGACGTCGAGCGCATCTCGCACGTGCTCAACTACGACATTCCGCACGACACAGAGTCATACGTGCACCGGATCGGCCGCACCGGCCGCGCCGGTCGATCCGGACAGGCCCTGCTGTTCGTGTCGCCACGCGAGCGGCACATGCTCAAATCCATTGAAAAAGCGACGCGCCAACAACTCACCGAGGCGGAACTGCCCAGCGTCGACCACGTCAATGCGCAGCGTGTGGAGAAGTTCCGAGACTCCATCACCGACGCACTCGGTGCCCCTGGTTTCGAGCTGTTCCGGCGAATGATCGAGGACTACGAGCGCGAGAACGACGTCCCGATGGTAGACATCGCCGCTGCGCTGGCAGCGCAGGCACGCGACGGCGAGCAGTTCCTGATGTCGGAACCGCCGCCGGAGAAGCGCCGCCGCGACGACCGGCCCGACCGGCCCGACCGCGGCGATCGGTCGAAGCACAAACCCGGCCAGGGCTTCGCGACCTACCGCATCGCGGTTGGCAAGCGGCACAAGGTGAGTCCGGGTGCGATCGTCGGCGCCATCGCGAACGAGGGTGGTCTGCATCGCAGCGATTTCGGACACATCTCCATCCGGCCCGATCACTCGTTGGTGGAGTTGCCCGCCAAGCTGTCTCACGAGACCGTGAAAGCGTTGGAGCGGACCCGCATTCAGGGAATCCTGATCAATCTGCAACCCGACCGGCCGCCACGTAAGGCCGGGAAGAACAACCGCAAATCGACATGACGCTGTCGAAGGACGTGGCAGCCCAAGGCGGCCTCGAATCGGTCGGCAAGGCCGAGCGCGTCGCGTCGCTCACCGGGATCCGTGCGGTCGCCGCGCTGCTGGTGGTGCTTACCCACGCCGCCTACACCACGGGCCACTACGCCCACGGCTACGTCGGACTGATGTACTCGCGGATGGAGATCGGCGTGCCGATCTTCTTTGTGCTGTCCGGCTTTCTGTTGTTCGGACCCTGGGTCAAGGCCGCCGCATCGGGTGGATTGTCACCGTCGGTGCGCCGCTACGCCTGGCATCGGGTGCGACGCATCATGCCCGCCTATGTGGTGACCGTCATCGCGGCATATGTGCTCTATCACTTCCGCACGGCAGGACCGAATCCCGGGCACACGGTGACGGGGTTTTTGCGCAACCTCTCGTTGACACAGATCTACACCGACAACTACCTGTATTCGTATCTGCACCAAGGACTTACCCAGATGTGGAGCCTGGCCGTCGAGGTCGCGTTCTACGTGGCGTTGCCGCTGCTGGCTTACCTGCTGTTGGTGGTGCTGTGCCGACGGCAGTGGCGGCCGGTGCTGTTGCTGACCGGACTCGCGGGTTTCGCGTTGATCACCCCGGCGTGGCTGATCCTGGTGCACACCACCGATTTTCTGCCCGACGGCGCACGACTCTGGTTGCCGACGTACCTCTCCTGGTTCATCGGCGGGATGATCCTTGCCGTCTTCCAGCAGATGGGCGTGCGGGCGTACGCAATGGTGTGCGTGCCGCTCGCGGTGGTGTGCTACTTCATCGCTTCCACCCCGATCGCAGGGGAGCCCACCACCTCACCCCACGAGCTGCGCGAGGCGCTGTTCAAGGCGGCGTTCTATGCCGTGATCGCCTCGCTGATGGTCGCGCCGTTGGGCCTCGGCGATCGCGGCCTGTACGCACGATTTCTGGCGTCGCGTCCCATGGTGTTCCTCGGCGAGATCTCCTACGAGATCTTCCTGATCCATCTGCTCATCATGGAACTGGTGATGGTGGAGATCGTCGAGTACCCGATCTACACCGGCTCGGTCGGCATCGTGTTCGTGGTGACGTTGGTGGTGACGGTGCCGCTGGCCTGGCTGCTGCACCGGTTCACCCGCGTCCGTTCCGAATAGCGGAGCCGCGTTAGGCGCGGCGTCGCCAGACGGTGAGCGCCACTGCCACCACTCCGAGCGCAATGCCTGCGCCCGCCAGCCATCGTGCGGTGTCATCGGGAGCCGACACCGCCCCGGCATTGTCCGGCTGAGGTGCGGCCGCCGTGGTCGCGCCATGCTCGTCGTGGGCTGCTGTGCCCGCCAAGGCCAGTGTGGGGGAGGGGTGTTCGGGCTCGGCGCCTCCTGGCGGCGTCGGCTCATCCCATTTCACGACGGTTCCGTCGCTGTAGGTCTGGGTGGCGGGGAAGCTGACGCTATCGGTCTTCGGCAGCAACAACGCCACGCGGAACAGCGCGAACTGGTCGGGCGGAATCCCGGCCGACGGTGCGGCCGTCCAGGTAATGGACTTCACGGTGCCAGCGGCGGTGTCGCGGTCGAGTCGAACGGTCCACCCAGGCATCTGTTGGGTGCTGACCGACGTGAGGTTTGGCAGCGTAACGGTGAGTTCCGTTGTTGCCGCGCCTTTGTCGGATTCGTTGGGCACCTCGAAGGTCAGCGTCGCCTCGGCGCCGGGTTGGGCGTGGTCGGCCTCGACCTCCACATGTGCCCACGCCGGTGCGGCAGTAAGAACGGTGAGCGCACCCAGCGCAGCGGTGGCCGTGGCCACCCGCCGGGTACGAGTCGCGGTGCTGGCATTGGGATTGTTGTTGTTCATCATGTCAATTCGTCTTTCCGGTAATAGGGATGCTTACGGTGCGCAGCGCAACTGAAGGGCCGCAATCGCCGACCGGCGAAGCGGACCCATACACGCGATCGGAGCGCTAAGCGCTCGCGAAAGACACCTGTGGCGGTGCCCGCATCCCCAACCCGGTGCGCAGCAGAACAGGCCGCGCGACAATGACATTGGTGGGTCGCCAACCTTGCCCGCTGGGCGGGCGGATGTGACCCGTGGCGAAGATCCGAAACCAGCACAGCACGGACCCACATACCGCATAGAGATATTCGACCGCGTTGATCAACAGGCCGAGCCCCACGGCGGCGAGAAGATGCAGCAGCAGCATCGGCGCCGTCATCAACCAGCCGGTGTGCTCGTGGTGGCTGCCGACAGTCAGCACAACGTGGCCTAGCATCTGAGCCGCGGCCATTGCGCCGACCACCAGCGCAGCGCGCGAGACTCGGCCTTCGAGCGTGATTCCACCGACCACCGCGCCAACCGTCGCGCACACCACCAGCAGGAGCACTAGCGCGCCGCCGGCCGGGGCGCCCCCGCCGCCACTCGCATGCGCTGTCGCGGTCACCAACGCCGCGCACAGGCCGACCAATCCGCCGCGCATATGCCCGGCGCGTGATGTCGGCGTGCTCACCCGCGAAACCTTACCGACGCGGCTACTACATCGCCTAGTAGACCCCTGCGGCCGCCGTCCCCATGCTGAGTTAGGTTACGCTGCCCTAAGTAATGGATACGCGCAAGCGTATTGCGTGGCGCGATCGGCCGCGGTGCTATTTGGTGACTCCACTACTCGGCACCACGATCGGCACGACGAACTCCTCGAGCATCGCGCGCTCGTCGTCCTCGTCGTGTCCGGGGAACAAAAACAGCGACGTCATCACCCGCACCAGCCAGCGGGCCCGGTGTGCAACCAACTTGGGGGTGTCGGGTCCGAGCGAGTAGACGAAAGCCTCCGTCAGCGCCTTGATCACCTCGGACTGTTCGGCCATCTCGGCGCCGATCGGCCGCTGCGAGGTGGCGAACCACGATGCCAGAGCGGGGCTTTCGCGGACATTGCGCAATGATGCGAGCATGCCCTCGATGAGGCGATCACGGGGATCCACCACCGAGTTGATCTGCTCGGTCATCTCGCGGTAGAGCCGGTAGCTCTCGCGGTGGACGTAGGCGGTGTACAGAGCTTCTCGGTTCTCGAAGTACCGGTAAAGGGTCGCGCGGGAACACCCTGCCGCCGAGGCGATTTCGTGCATGCCGACGGCCGCCGCCTCCTTCTGTGCGAACAGCTCGCCGGCGGCGTCAAGGATTCGGTCCGCGGCCACCTCGGTGCGCCGCGCCGCCAGCCAATCGCCGGCCATCAGGATGTCACCGTCAACGGCACTGACAACGGCCTTCGGACGTAACTGCCACCGGCCCAGATGATTCCGGCCTCGTCGACCTCGAAATCGGGAATCCGTGCCATCAGTTCGGTTAGCGCGACCCGCGACTGCATGCGCGCTGCCGCCGCGCCGAGGCAGTGGTGGGCGCCGTGGCTGAACGTCAGGATGTTGCGCGGCTTTCGTGTCACGTCCAGCTCACCGGCGTCGTCGCCGTACTGTCGCTCGTCGCGGTTGCCGGAGCCGTAGAGAAACATTGCGCGACGGCCCTCCGGTATGGTGACGTCGCCGACCTTCACGTCGCGCGTCACGGTGCGGCCGAGCATCTGCACCGGCGATGTCAGCCGCAGGAACTCGTCGACGGAATCCGGGATCAGGTCGGGGTTTTCGGTGAGCAACTTGCGTTGGTCGGGCCGCTGGTGGAGCAGCTGCACCGACCCGCCGAGCATGCCGGTAGTGGTGTCGTTGCCGCCGGTGACCATCGTGAACGTGAACGCGAGAATCGATAGGACGCCGGCAATGTCACCATCGGCGCCCACACCGGCGGCCACTAGATGCGAGACCGTGTCGTCCTCGGGCTCGACGCGCCGCCGCTCGATCAATGAAGTGAAGTAGGCCATCATCTCGCCGAGCGCATCGCCGAGCGTGCCCAAGGCACCCGCGACTCCGCCCTCGACGGTGTTGGCCGCGACGATCGCTTCGGTCCAGCCGTCGAACTGGTTGCGGTCCTCTTCGGGCACGCCGAGGTAGTGCGCGACGACCATGGACGGCAGTGGCTTGAACAACTCGGCGACGATGTCGCCGCCGCCGTTGGCGCGAATGCGTTCGATGCGCTCGACGACGTATTCGCGCACCTTGGGTTCGACGGCCTCGACCTGCCGTGGCGTGAAACCGCGAGAGACCAGCTTTCGAAACTCGGTGTGTACCGGCGGGTCCTGCATCACCATCGGCGGGTTGTCGGCAAGGCCGATCAGCTCGAGTTCGCCGTAGTTCACCGTCAGCCCGAGAGCCGACGAGAAGGTCTCGTGATCGCGGGCGGCCGCCCAGATGTCGGCGTGCCGCGACAGCACGTAGTAGTCGTGGTCCGGCTTGTCGTCGGGCACGACATGCTGCACGGGATCGTGGTCGCGAAGTGCGCGGTACATCGGCCACGGGTCGCGCCAGGTATTGGCGTTGGCGAGCTGAAACCGGGCAGGTGAGCTATGAGACAGAGTAGCTGTCATGTCTCATTGGTACGACAGTTGACCATGACCTGTCAATAGGCGTTCGCGATTTGTGTGCGTCCACGAGCGGTGAGCGCTCCGAAACGCACACAAATCGCTAGATTGCTGCGCCCGGGTTCAGGATGCCGTCGGGGTCGAGTGCCTTCTTTATCCGCTGGTTGAGCTCCATCGCCTCGGGCCCGAGTTGGCCCGCCAGCCAGGGCCGTTTCAGCCGCCCGACCCCGTGCTCGCCGGTGATAGTGCCCCCGAGTCCGACCGCCAGATCCATGATCTCGCCGAACGCCTTCTGGGCGCGCTGCGCCATCGCCGCGTCAGCGGGGTCGTACACGATCAGAGGGTGGGTGTTGCCGTCGCCTGCGTGGGCGATCACCGAGATCATCACGTCCTGGTTGGCGGCGATCTTCGCAACCCCGGCGACCAGATCGGCCAGTGCGGGCAGCGGCACGCCGACGTCCTCGAGCAGCAGTGAGCCCTTCGCCTCGACCGCGGGGATCGCGAACCGCCGAGCCGCAACGAACGCCTCGCCCTCGTCGGGGTCGGACGTCGAAAACACTTCCTTCGCACCGTGTTCGGTGAACACTCCTGCCATGAACTCGGCGTCCTCAACGCCTGAGGGGCCGCGGTCGTCGGTGGCGGCCACCATCATCGCGGCGGCATTTCGGTCGAGGCCCATTCGCAGCTTGTCCTCGACGGCGTTGATCGCGGCCGAGTCCATGAACTCCAGCATCGACGGCCGGATCTTGCCGGTGATCGTCACGACGGCATTGGCGGCGCCCTCCACCGAGTCGAATGTGGCGACCACCGTGCTCGCGACGTGTTGTGGCGGCAGCAGCCGCAGTGTCACCTCGGTGATCACCCCGAGCGTGCCCTCGCTGCCGACGAAGAGCTTCGTCAGCGAAAGCCCGGCGACGTCCTTCAGTCGGGGGCCACCGAGACGAACGACGGTCCCGTCGGCCAGCACCACCTGGAGGCCAAGCACGTAGTCGGTGGTGACGCCGTACTTCACGCAGCACAACCCGCCTGCATTGGTGGCGATGTTGCCGCCGATGCTGCAGATCTCGAACGACGACGGATCCGGCGGATACCACAGCCCGTACTCAGCGACGGTCTTCTTGACCTCGGCGTTGAGCAGTCCTGGCTGTGCGACGGCGGTGCGCGTCACCGGGTCGACGGTGATGTCCCGCATCTTCTCCGTGCTGAGCACGATGCCGCCGGTCAGCGCCGTGGCCCCACCGGACAGCCCGGTGCCCATGCCGCGGGGTACGACGGCGATCTTGTTAGTGCTCGCCCAGCGCATCACCGTTTGCACCTCTTCGGTGCGGTGGGGCCGCACCACGGCCAACGGCGTTCCCGCGCTGGGATCGGCTGCGCGGTCCTGCCGATAGGACTCGAGGATGTCGGGGTCGGTGACGACAACGCCGTCGGGCAATTCGGCGATAAGGGCCGCTACTGCCAGGGAGCTTGTAGAGCTCATGAGTCGATGCTACGAGGCGCCCACGCTCACCGATCGGGGTATAGCAAGCGGATGAGTTCGTCGCGGGTTTCCGCCCCCGTCTTGGTCATGGCCCGATAAATGTGGCCTTCGACCGTGCGAGCCGAGAGATAAAGCCGCTCGGCGATGTCGCGGGTGGACGACCCCGACCCGAGGAGCCGGACGATCTCGCGTTCGCGCGCCGTCAGCGGCAGCGGTTCGCTGACTTCGCGCAGCACCGGTGTGCTGATGCCCCCGCATCGTTGCGCCAGCGCCTCCGCCCGCGCGGAGCATCCCAGTGCTGAGCCGCGCCGATCGCCGTGGCGGAATGCGATGCAGGCGTGGGCAGCAGCGTCCACCGCCGCGACGAGGTCGCCCATTTGCTCGAATTCGGTTGAGACTTCCTCTAATTCGGCCGCATCGGTACCGGCGAGCGCGGCTGCGAATCGGCTGGCCAGTTTCACGCGCGGGCCCTCGACGATTGATTCCAGTTCGGTCAGCCGAGGCGCAACGGAGTGATCCCCGAACTGGACAGCGGTCTGCAGGCAAATCACCTCGGCGGCGAATTGTCCCTTGGCTGCGGCAGTTTCGGCAGCCGACCGCAGAGTGGTGATCGCCTCGGTGATGGCGCCCTGCCCGGCCGCCAGCCATGCACGGGCCAGGCTGCGCTCACAGTCCAGATTGCGAAATGGCCGCCAGGCTTCGTCGAGCGCGGTGAGCACCGCCGCTGCCTCCTCTGTCGCCCCACGCATCGCCAGCGCGGTGGCGTACGGGATGTGGTAGCGGAATCCCCAGCCCATCGCATTCCCTGACGCCGATAGAGCGGGCGCTGCGGTGCCCAACAGTGCGCAGGCCGAGTCGAGCCGACCGGCGGCGAGCGCCGCTCTGCCTACGATGGCAGTGCCGACCAGCTGTGGAGGCCCAGGCACCTCGGCAGCTTCGCCTCGGACTTGTTCCGCCATCTCGAGCCCGACCTCGATTTGGCCAGCCAACAGAAGCGCGCTCACGTGCGCGTCGGCGATGTTGAACCGCATCTGGGGGGAGTCGAAGAATCGGGTCGCAACGGCGTAGCCAGTCTTCGCGACGGACACCGCCTTATCGGTTTGTCCCGTGTCCGCCAATATGACGGCAAGCGCCCATGCGGTCTCGGCGCCTGCAACCGCCGGCAAATCTTCCAGCACAAGGCTTTCCGATGTCTGCAATGCTTCCTGCGGTTGGTCCAGCGCAAACCAGTACACCGCGAGGAAGGAGTCGATCCAGTAGCGAGGCGCAGTGCTAAGGGCTGCGTCGTCGATAATTTCCTTCGCGCGCGGGGCGTCCCCGAGGGCCCACAACGTATTGAGGGCGCGGAGGTACGCGAGCCGGCCGCGGTCGTCGTCGGTCAGCTCTGAGACGGGCACTGCAGCCAGCACCCCGTCGGCTTCCTTGCCTGCGGGCAGCCACGACAATGCATGCGCACGAAGGAAATACGCGCGTGGCGATGCGCCTGCGCGGATCGCGGCTTTCGCGAGGCGATCGGCCAGCCGCAAATCTCCCAGCCAGATGGCGCCACGTGCTGCGGTAAGAAGCAGATCGGTGTCGGGGGTCAGGTCCGAGTCGAGACTCAACGATGCGCGGCGCACCACGCTGCGCATGTCGTCGCTTCCTGGGGCAGACGCCAGCTCCGTCGCCACCATTCCTCGCAGTCGTCGCAACCTGGTTTCGGCGGATCGCGACCGTCGTACCTCGCCGTAGAGCGGGTGCGCCAGTCGCACGTCGATCCCTGCATCGCTTTCGTCGACCGTGACCAGGCCGCGCAGATTGGCTTCCTCGATGGCATCGGGATCCGCAATCTTTCGCAATATCGTCATCTCGAGCGGTTCCCCGACGGCCAGCGCATCGATCACGTCAACGACGGGCTGTGAGAGCGCGCCGAAGCGGGATTCGATCAGCTCGACCAAACCCCTTGGCATGGTGGGCTCGCCGATCCATTGCCAGTAGCCGTTCTCCTGCCTGAGTCGGCGGTCTGCTACTTCCTGCTCGACGATGTTGCGGAGATAAAGCGCGTTCCCGCGCGTCAGCTTCCACAGCCGGGTGGCGGCGTCGGGATCCACCGGCCCGCCCAACGTGGCCGCCAACAGTTCGGCCACTTCGCCGTCGGAAAGCGGCTGGAGGTCCAATCGCTCGAATTGGCCGCCCTTCCATACCTCATATATTTCGGTCGGAACGCGTTCGCCCTCACGCACGGTCAGTACGACCTTGGCGGCCGCCCGCTGCACGATCTGGTGCAGGACGAACGTCGACAGTTCGTCGATGAGATGCACGTCGTCGACACCGAGCACCACGGTGGTACCTGGCGGCGCCGATGTCACCGAATCGATGACGCCGCGCACCAGTTGCAGACGATCGGTGCCGCCCGACCCTGCCCATGACGCGAATGCACCGAGAGGCAACTTGCGTGCCGACGTCGTGCCGACAGCCCAGCGCGCTTCAAAGCCATCCGACGCGACCGACGCCAGCGCCTCTCGCACTATTCGGCTCTTCCCGATGCCCGCGGGCCCGCTGACCAGAATCCCGGCGAGGTCGGGATCCGACACTGCGGCCACGATGGTCGCCATCCCCTCCGAGCGGCCGATCAACGGCCACGTCAACCCCACATCGGAAGCCTAAATGGCTGACAGCGCCTGACAGGGCAAACCCCGCGTATTCAGCTCGCTGTGTCGGCGTCGCAGTTACTCCGTCTGACCCGGCGCCTGGTCGATCTGCCCGCCTGAGTCCAGTTCGCGCAGAGCGGGCAAGAAGATGGCGACGATGCCCAGCAGCAGCATCGGCAGCGACAGGGCGAGAAACGTCGTGTGCAATCCGGCGGCATCAGCGAGTGGGCCCGCCAGTATCAAGCCGAGCGGTCCTGCGGCGTAGGCCAGCGATCCCATCACCCCCACCACGCGGCCACGGAGATGCTGCGGCGCGCGGGTCTGCATGACGTAGTTGTAGATCGGTGCGATCGGCCCGTACACCAACCCGACCACGGCACACAGGACGAGTATCAGGGGCAGCGGCGGCAGGAACGCGATGATCGTCATCGCGACCCCGAGCGTCATCACCGCGGTCAGCATGACGGCGCGCTTGCTCGCATACTTCGACAGCAGCGCGTAGCCCAGCGCCCCGATCAGGCCGCCGACGCTCAACGCCATCAACACCCAGCCAAGTTGCGCGGGTTCGTTCCTGTCGGTGAAGTACTTCGGAAACAGAACGCTCTCCATCGGCATGTACAGGCCGGTCGCCGCCAGGTCGATGAACGCAAGGGTGCGCAACACGTTGTTGTTCCAGACGAACTTCAGCCCTTCGACGATTCCCGCCCACACTCCTTCTGGCAGGGCGGTCCGGTCTGGCTTGCCCGCGCCCTCCAGCCGAAGCACCCTGATCGCGACGATCGACAGTCCGAAGGCAGATGCGGTCACCCACATGGTGTTGATGCCGCCAAGGGTGGCGATCAGCAGGCCGCCGATGCCCGGCCCGACGATGTACGACAAGTTGAAGACCGCCTCGTAGACGCTGTTAGCGTGGTCCAGGGTCCAGCCCGCGCGGGTGGCCGCCTCGGGCAGCATCGTCTCGCGCGCCGTCATCCCGGCGGGGTCGAAGAATGCGCCGAGCGCGGCCAGCCCGGCGAGCACCGCGACGTTGATCGCGTCCACGCCGAACGTGAGGGCCAGGAGCGGCACCGCGGCCACGGACAATGCCGACAACACGTCGGAGATCATCGAAACCCGCCTGCGGCCGAGGTAGTCCACCGCGGCGCCTGCGATCAGGGTGGCTGCAAGCAACGGCAGCGTGCCTGCCATCGCTACGAGCGAGGCGTCCAGCGCTGAGCCGTTGCGCTGCAACACAAGCCAGGGAAACGCGACGATCGAGATGCCGTTGCCTGCGCCCGCCATCAGCGCGGCGAACAGGATCAGGAACAGAGGGCCGCGCTTGGTGGAGTTCATGGGATATCTCGGCCGAATCTAACAGCGGGCTGGCCCGCTCGGCACGCGAATTTGGCGCGCATGCAGAGTGGTCGTGTGAAGCTCGCCCATCCGCGTACCGGCGTGATGTTCGATTCGCCCGTGCCTCCCGGATCCGGCTGGCCAGGTGATCCGGCCACGTCGCGCACCGCGGTGGCCGAGACGCCT
This sequence comes from Mycolicibacterium moriokaense, assembly GCF_003201655.1. Lineage (GTDB taxonomy): Bacteria > Actinomycetota > Actinomycetes > Mycobacteriales > Mycobacteriaceae > Mycobacterium > Mycobacterium moriokaense_A. The sequence goes on along the minus strand of NZ_QJJU01000009.1, from coordinate 123,939 downwards.
TCGCACGTCGCATCGATGGCGGCCGCCGTCGGGACCGTCGAGGAACTCGACGCTGAGGTGTCGGTGTGCCGTGCGTGCCCACGGCTCGTGGAGTGGCGCGAGGAGGTCGCCGTCGTCAAGCGCAAGTCGTTCGCCGACCAGCCTTACTGGGGTCGACCGATTCCGGGTTGGGGGTCGGCGAGCCCACGGGTGGTGATCGTCGGTTTGGCACCAGCCGCGCACGGAGGCAACCGCACCGGCCGCGTGTTCACCGGCGACAGGTCCGGCGACTTCCTGTTTGCGGCGATGCATCGCGCCGGGCTGGCCAACCAAGCGGCGTGTGTCGACGCCGCGGATGGGTTGGTGCTCAACGACACACGGGTGGCCGCGGCTGTGCGCTGCGCTCCACCGGGCAATGCGCCGACACCGGCAGAGCGCGCGACGTGCGCACCGTGGCTCGACGCCGAGTGGCGCCTGATCGGTTCTGGTGTCCGGGTGATCGTCGCGCTCGGGGCGTTCGCATGGCGGGCGGCGCTCCAGATCGTCGGGCCCGTCGCGTCGCCTGCGCCGAAGTTCGGCCACGGCGCGACCGCACTAGTCGGCGACGTAATGCTGATCGGCTGCTACCACCCGAGTCAGCAGAACACCTTCACCGGCAGACTGACGCCGCAGATGCTTGACGACATCTTCCGGCAGGCCCGGGAACGCGCGGCTACCAATGGGCGTTGACCCAGCCATGCGGCTTTCCGTTCTCGACCTTGTGCCAGTGCGCACCGACCAGTCCACGTCCGATGCGCTGGCAGCGACGACGCACCTCGCGCAGACGGCCGATCGGCTCGGCTACACCCGCTACTGGCTGGCCGAACACCACAACATGCCAGCCGTCGCGGCAACCAGCCCGCCCGTGCTGATCGCGCATCTGGCGGCTCATACGTCACACGTGCGGCTGGGATCGGGCGGGGTGATGCTGCCGAACCACGCGCCGCTTGCGGTGGCCGAGCAGTTCGCGCTGCTGGAGGCCGCGCACCCTGGCCGCATCGATCTCGGCATCGGCCGCGCACCGGGCTCAGACCCGGTCACCTCGCTGGCATTGCGTGGCGCGGCAGGCCGCGACGACCGCGATATCGAGGCGTTTCCGGAGTATCTGGATGACGTGGTCGCACTGATGAGCGCGCGGGGCGTGCGGGTGCCGCTGCCGCGGGATCTGATGCGGGAGAACTACATCCTCAAAGCGACGCCTGCGGCGGTGACGGAGCCGCAACTGTGGTTGCTTGGTTCGTCGATGTATTCGGCGCATCTGGCCGCCGCGAAGGGGCTGCCATACGTGTTCGCGCACCACTTCTCGGGGCAGGGCACCGCAGAGGCGCTCGAGGTGTATCGGTCGGAGTTCCGGCCGAGTGACTTGGCGGCCGAACCAGTGACCTTCTTGACGGTCAATGCGGTGGTGGCCGAAACCCGCGATGAGGCAATGGCTTTACTACTGCCGAACCTACAGATGATGGGGCGGTTGCGGACAGGTCAGCCGCTCGGCCCGCTCGATCTCGTCGAGGATGCCGAGCAACAGGAACTGAGCCCGCAGGCCCAGCGGGTCGTCGAGGGAGCCCTTAAGCGCGCGGTTGTGGGCACCCCGACAGACGCCGCCGATCAGGTACGCGCCCTTGCCGACGAGTTCGGCGTCGACGAGGTGATGGTCAACCCGGTCGCGTCGGCGCGCCGCGGAACCGATCCTGCGACCGCACCTGCGCGTGACACGACGCTGGAACTACTCGCCAAGGAGCTGTTCTAGGGCGTCAGTACGACCACCGGGATCGGCCGCGTTGTGCGTTTCTGATAGTTCTCGTAGCGGTTGGCGTTGTTCTTGTTGACGATCTGCCACAGCCGCGCGTAGTCGGGGTCGTCCGGCAGCACCGGCCGCGCGGTCACGCCGAATCGCTTTGGGCCGACGTTGATCTCGACCTTCGGATTGGCCTTCAGGTTGTGATACCAGCCGGGCGCCTTTGGGTCGCCGCCCTTGGAGGCGACGATCAGGTAGGTATCGCCGTCCTTGGCGTAGGTGAGCGAGTTCGTCCGCTGCATTCCGGTCTTGGCGCCGACGTGGTGCAGCAGCAGGTTGGGCGGAGTGCCGGGGAAGATCCTGTGCCCGATCCGACCGTTCGTGCCTTTGTAGATCCTGTCGTGCAGCATCAGCAGCGGGATGCCGATGTATTTCTCTACCGCTGGCGTATCACTCATAGTGCTCAGTCTTGCGGAGCAGCGTCGAGTTGCGCCAGCGCCTCCCTCAACAGCCGTCCGCTTTCCTCCCGATCGGGATCCCGACGGAGCAGCATGCCCTTGGCGAATGACAGCTTGTCGCCGCTCTGCCGCGGCAGAACGTGCAGGTGGATGTGGAATACGGACTGGAAGGCGGCCTTGCCGTCGTTGATGACGACGTTGTTGCCATCGGCGTGCAGCCCCGACTGGCGCGCGGCCCTGGCGATGCGCTGGCCGATGGTCACCAAGGCAGCGACCGTCTCGGGGGGCGTGTCGGTCAGGTCGACGGTGTGGCGTTTGGGAATGACCAGGGTGTGGCCCCGGGTGAACGGGCGGATATCGAGGATGGCCAGGTACTCGTCGTCCTCATATATCCGGATCGAAGTAGCCTCACCGGCGACGATGGCGCAGAACACACAGGACACCCCGTCACGTTAGCGGCTCAGCTGCCGACGTTTTCCCTAGCCCACGCGGCCATGCGGCGGTCGCGTTCCTCGGGGGAGACGTCCTCGACGCGGGTCATCACGGTCCATCGCTGGCCAAACGGGTCAAGGATCGACGCGAAGCGATCGCCGGTGACGAACGTCTGCGCGGCTTCACGAATGGTGGCGCCGGCCTGCTCAGCCTTGGCGACGAGGGCGTCGACGTCCTCGCAGTAGAACGCGACCGCGTGGGTGGCTGGCGCAGTCAGATCGGGGGCGGCTATTTGGTAGGCCTCGGCGGGGTCTGCGAGTTGAAGGCGGCCGTTGCCGAAGTCCAGCTCGGCGTGCGCAACGGTTCCGCCCGGGCCGTCCATCCGGTCGACGAGCTTGGCGCCGAACACCGAAACGTAGAAGTCGATCGCGGCCGATGCGCCGTCGATGCACAGGAACGGGGTCAGGCTGGTGTAGCCCTCCGGGATTGGTTTGACGCTCATGTCCGCCAGCTTCGTCGACCCCTTGCGGAGTTGAATTGGAATTTCGCGACACGCGGGGCCACGCGATCTCAACGCGAAATGGGGGAAGCGGCGCCCAACCGAGGGTGTGAGCGCCGCTTCCGGCTCATTCTCTAAGGCAGTCAGCCCTTGTTGCTGGTGCTGCTGTTGTTGCCGTTGTTGCTTGACGAGTTGGTGGACGAGTTGTTGTTGGACTGGTTGCCCCCGGCGTTGGCGGTAGCACTGCTGTGCGCGCTGCCGCCCGTCGCGGCGCCGCCGTTGGCAAGACCGCTGCGTGCGGTGCCGGCGCTGGTCGCGCTGCCGCCGGTGGTGGTGCCGCCGGTGGTGTTACCGCTGGTGGCGCTGCCGCCTGTGCCCGCGCCTGCCGCTTGATTGGTTTGTGCCGCGCCGCCGGTACCCGTGGAGCTTGTGTTGCCGTTAGTTCCTCCGGAGGCATTGGTCGTGCCGCCGACATTTTGCGCTGCGTTTGCGGCGCCGCCGTCGACTGCTGCGGTGTTGAGGGCGCCGACGCTCGCGCCGCCGATGGGCGCTTGTGCGCCGGTGGCCACGGGGATTGCCGTACCGCCGGTCGCCACGGGGATTGCCGCGCCGCCCAGTCCCACGCCGCCGAGCGCCGCACCAAGATTCGAGCCGCCCACTCCTAAGCCTGCGATTGCCGGGTTGAGGCCGAGCACCGTTTCGAGTGCCAGGCCGCCGACCGGTATACCGACGTCAACGGCGGCGCTGGTGCCTGCTCCGCCGATCGCCAGGCCGCCGACTGTCGGGGCGGCGTTGATCGCATTGCCTCCAGCGATGACAGGGCTGAGGATGGGAATATTTATCTGGCCGTTTGCGATATTGCCAGTGCCTATGGCTAGCTGGTTGCTGTTGCCATTGCCACTGGTTCCAAGAATGTTGGCGTTGTTACCGATGTGGTTGTCCTTACCGCTCAACAACCACCAGTCGTCTGCTTGTGCGCTCGGTGCGGCCAGGGCGGCGAGCGCGCCGAATCCAACGGTGCACGTGGCGATGGCGCTGATGGCGACGGCGCGATTCAGCTTCGCCGGCGTCCGCGGTTCGCGTGACTTACGATGTGTACGCATTTTCTTGAACTCCTTGTGTATTGCGTTGCTTGCCTTGCGCTTTGGCGTCGACATCCGATCGACGTCGGTTGGATGTGGTCGTTAATCCAAGCCTTGCTGCAGTGCGACACTCAGGAACACTGCCGTTCGCAGTCACGTCATCCGCACCTCCGCAACTCCCTCATAGATCCGCATCTAGCTGCCGCCACCGCTACTGCCTCCGGCGCCACCGCCGCCAGTGCCACCGCCTGCATTACTTCCCGCAGGGCCGGCGGTGCCCTTGTCGTTCGTGGAGGTACTGGAAGGTGTCGAGGTAGCGGCCACCACCTTTGGAGCGAAGCTCAGCGATGTGCTACCCGACGTGGTGGTGTTCGAAATGACTGTGCTCCCAGTGCTGGGATGCGAACCGGTGCTGGTCGATTCGTTCGAGCCGGCGGAACTGGGCTGCGTGCCGGTGCCTTTCGATTCGTTCGAGCCGGCAGTGCCCGTATCGACACTTTGCTGTTGAACATCCGAAGCCGTCGTCTTCGTGCTCAGCAGGCTGACAGGGCTGACGCCGCTGATGTTCGAGTTGTTTGAGCCGACAGCGGTGGTACCGACAGTCTGCTGTTGGTTGTTCGAAGTGGAGCCGTTCGAACCGAACAGGTTGATACCGACGTTCGTTTGGTCGTTGGAAATGTTGCCTGAACCACCGGCGACCTGGGTCGTATTGCCGTTGCCGGTGGTACCGCCGACGGAGAGGCCAGAACCGGTGCCGCTACTGCCGCTGTTGTTGCCGTTCCCGCTTGCAGTGTTAGTGGTAGCCGAGTTGTTGCTGGTGTTCCCGCCGCCGAAGCTGTACTGGGGATTGAAGATATTCGACACGAAGAAACCAAGCTGAAATACGTTGCCGTTGCCGGCAACAGCGCCGACCAAGCCGAACAAGTTTGTCAAGACGTTGCCCCATGTCACTGCGGCGCGGCTGTAGTTGCCGTTGTTGATCGCAGCATTGGTGACCGTTGTGTTGTTGCTGATGTTCCCGCCGATGGAGTACTGCGGATTGAAGATGTTGCCGGAGAACAAGGAAAACTGGAATATGTTGCCGTTGCCTGCCGGGGCGCCGAGGAAGGGGAACAAGCTTCCCGCGGATCCCACTGAGAGGCTGTTGTTGCCGTTGTTCATCGCAACGTTGTTGATGGATGTGTTGTTGCTGAAGTTCCCGAACAGGCTCCACTGCGGATTGAAGATGTTGAAGGAGAACAGGTTGATCTGCATCACGTTGCCGTTGGCGACCGCACCACCGACCCCGATGTCGGTGTTCTGACTAAGGACGTCGTTGCCGTTGCCGATCGCAATGTTGCCTGCTGTCGAGTTGTTGCTGACGTTCGTGCCGAGCGACAACTGGGGCGCGAAGATGTTGCCTTCGAAGATGTTGATCCGAAGCGAGTTGCCAACGCCGTTCGTCGATCCGACGGGTATCACGATGGAAAAAGCGTCGGCGACCGGGGTGCTCAGGTCGTTGGCCACGCCGATGCAGACGGCTGCGCCGCATACGGCGATACTGCGGGTGAGTGCTGATGGGCGCTTACGCCGCATCCTGTGGGCGCCTGTTGTCTTGAGTTGGGGTTGATCAGTGTCGTTGGTGCTCTCCAGAGTCATGCGTGTTCCTCTCCCTCGGTGGAGACGTGACCACGTCGCTTGCGCAGGGGTGCAGTAGGTCTTTGCTATCCGCTGTGTCGAGCGTCACACCTGGATCGTAGACCTACGCTAACGTTAATTTCTAGCAAATCAGCCAAACTTTCTAGTGTGTCGAGGTCGGAGCACTGTTGATGTCTCCTACACCGTATGACCTGCGATGATTTGGTTGAACAACATCGATCAACCGACCTGAGGCCGGCTCACCAAATTGACGGTTGTGTCGAGTGCAAATATCTACGACAGCGTCGTTTTAATGTATAAATCTTTTAATTATCGTAGACGCAATTAACTCAATTCGCATTCGACGGTCTCTGTGCCCCCTTTCGGGGCGGTCGCTCGCGTCCCGCTGAGGTATGTGCAACGGCTGTCTGATTGCCATCGAACGGCTGAGAATCTGTTGTTCTCGCGGACTAGCGGTCCGGACGTCGATCACCGCGGAGGACGGCCGAAAACCGAAGCGGCGCCGATGCTTCCCCGTGACCCGCGCCGTGCTGGGACTAGACCGGGTGACGACATTGGTGGCGGGCCGGCGTCGGCTGTCGTGTGCACGGTGCGGTTTGAATGGCAAATGCCGGTGTTTGCTGTGCCCTGTTGAGTCAACATATTGTGGGTGGCTTCAGCCGCTTCATACACTCTGGCCTGCGAATATAGCGCTAATGGTGTTCCCGACCGCCAATTCGTAGCCTGTTTACATGGGTGATCGGAAATGCGCGACACAAGCGACGCCCATGCGCGGGGTGGTCGCCCGCGCGAGCAGCACCACGCTGTTCGACCTCGATCGATGGACGCCGTCGGATGCAACGGCCCAGTTCGTCGAGCATTTCTGGTCCGTGCGGTGGGACCTGCGCGAGCGCGGTCCCTTCGACAGCACGGTCATCACGTTTCCATCGATGCACGTCACACACGAGTGGGGCGATGACGGCCCACGCTCCGGCTTCCCGCTGCCGAACACTCTGGTACACGGCATCGTGGAACGCGTCTTCCACACCACGATCAGCGAGCGGGGCACCGTCGTCGGCGCACGATTCCGGCCAGGCGGGTTCACCGCGCGGTTCGACCGCGACGCTGCCACGATGACAGGTGTTGTGCAGCCCGTCGACGACGAGTTGTTCGGCGGACCAATCCATCTCGACGACGATGTCGATGCGGTATCAGCGCGGCTCGACGAGCTCATCGGCGCGCATTCCGGTGAACTCGATCCGACCTATGTCTCCCTGACGGCACTAGTCGACCGGATCCGCGAAGACGATCGGCTGCACCGGGTGGAGCACGTGATGCAGCACTCCCCGTGGACTGCACGCACCACGCAGCGCGTATTCCGCCGCTACGTCGGCGTGCCGGTCAAGTGGGTGCTCTGCCGTTACCGGCTGCAGCAGGCGGCGCTGGAGATCGAAAGCCGTCCCCGCATCGACCACGCCGACCTGGCGATTCGGCTGGGCTGGTACGACCAGGCCCATTTCATCAACGACTTCCGCACAATGCTTGGCAGTACTCCGGGCGAATATGCCGCCGCGCACGGTTAGGTAGGAGAAGACGTGGACAGTCGTGAGCTCGCCTTCGCAGGCGCCGCGCAGCAGGCCAGGATGCTCGTCGATGGCATCGTCACCGCGCCTGCACTTGTGGAGCTGTACCTGGATCGGATAACGCGACTGGACCGCGAGCTGCGCTCGTTCCGAATTGTTCTCGCGGACTCGGCCCGTCAAGAGGCGGGTATCGCGCAGGACCGGTTGAACGCAGGCGAACGGCTGCCACTGCTCGGCGTTCCCATCGCCATCAAGGACGATGTCGATGTCGCAGGCGAGGCCACGACATACGGCACCGCCGCGCACGGCCCGGCGGTAGCGCAGGATGCCGAGGTGGTGCGACGGCTGCGTGAGGCGGGCGCAGTCATCATCGGTAAGACCGCGGTGCCAGAGATGATGACCTGGTCGTTCACCGAGACCATCACGTTCGGCGCGACGCGCAATCCGTGGAACACCGACTACGCGCCGGGCGGCAGCAGCGGTGGCAGCGGCGCAGCGGTGGCCGCAGGCCTGGCCGCGATGGCACTGGGTTCGGACGGCCTCGGTTCGATCCGGATTCCGTCAACGTGGTGCGGGCTGTTCGGAATCAAGCCTCAGCGCGATCGGGTGCCGCTTGCACCGCACGACGACGCTTGGAACGGCTTGAGTGTGAACGGTCCGATGGCGAGGTCGGTGGAAGATGCCGCGCTGTTCCTGGACGTGACGGCTCCCGGCAATGATTTCGTGGCCGCAGCCAAACGGCCGCCGGGGCAGCTTCGGATTGCGTTGAGCACCAAGGCGCCTCCGGGTTTGATTGTGCGCGTCGGGAAGTCTCAGCGGGCGGCGGTCGAAGAGGCCGGTGCGCTGCTGCGCGAACTCGGCCACGACGTGGTCGAGCGTGATCCGGACTATCCGCCGTCGGGGGTATATGGACAGGCCTTGCCGCGCTACTTTCGAGGCGTTTACGACGACATGAAGACGCTCCCGCACCCGGAGCGCCTTGAGCGCCGCACGCGAGCGTTCGCCCGCATCGGCGGGCTGTTTTCGGACCGCAGGATGAATGCGATCCGCGGGTCGGAAAGCGAAGTCGCCGAGCGGATTCAGTCGATCTACGACGATGTCGATGTCGTGATCACGCCCGGCACGGCATTGGGGCCGTCGCGGATCGGGGCATACCAGCGGCGAGGAGCGATCTCGACGCTGACGTTGGTGGCCGCGCGCGTGCCGTTCCAGGCCATGTTCAATGTGACTGGTCAGCCGGCCGCGGTGGTGCCGTGGGACTTGGACGGCAAGGGCGTGCCGACGTCAATCCAGTTGGTGGGCAAGCCGTTCGACGAGGCCACGCTGCTGTCGCTGGGCGCGCAGATTGAGCAGGCGCGGCCGTGGGCGCAACGCCGCCCGCCGGTGTCATAACTCACCTATGAGCCGCCAGGCCGCAAGCTTGTCGGCGTAGCGCATGGTCTGCGCAGGGCTGGTCGACGGCAGCCGCCGGTACGGAAGATCCGGGACGACGCGGACCAGTCGGTTGAAGTTCTTCTCGGCGGCGGCACCGTTGAAGAACACGCGGGTGACCTGCGGATGACGTTCGAACAGCTGGCCGAAGTCGTTGGCCACCATGCTGTGTGGCTCCACAGCCGAGTCAAGGCTGCCGACGCGCCGACACGACCGCAGTACGTCCCACACCGCGATGCCGTGGGCCGTCAGCGCCGCCGTCCGATCTTCATACGGACCGTCGGCGGCGAACCCGACGATCTCGCCGGTGATCCTCCAGAACGCGTTTCGCGGATGGGCGTAGTACTCGTGTGCGCCCAGAGACATCACGCTCGGCATGTTGCCGAGAATCAGCACGCGGGCACCGTCGTCGATGATCGGCGGCAGCCCGTGCAGCAGCGGTGTGGTCACGAAAGCAAATACTGCCCGTTGGTGGCGGTATACGTTAGGGCCGTGGCCGAAGACGTCGACATCGAGGGCCTGCTCGACGGTCTTGAAGGACAGGCGCGCACCGAACGGGCCGAGCTTGTCGGGTGGCTACTCGAGCAGGGTTACACGGCCGACCAGATTCGGGGCGCCGTGTCACCGATGCTCCTGCCTGCGGGTCGCATCGTCGGCGACGACGGTCGTTATGTGTCCGCCCGCCAGATCTGCGATGAAACCGGGATCGATCTGGAGCTGCTGCAGGCGATCCAGCGTGCACTCGGCATGCCGAGGGCCGACGACCCCGATGCGGCCATCCTGCTGCGGGCCGACAGCGAAGCCGCGGCCCGCGCAAAGGTCTTCATCGACATGGGCCTGAACCGCGAGCAGGTGATCGCCGTGACACGCGTGCTCGGCCACGGTCTCGAGCAGACCGCGGAAGCCATGCGCCAAGTCGTCCTCGAGGCTGTCATCCAACCGGGCGCCACCGAACTACAGCTCGCGCAGGCCTACGAGGGCTTGGTGCAACAGGTGTCGCCGCTGCTCGGCCCCTTGTGCGAGGACGTGTTGCGCGTGCAGCTGCGCCACACACTGGAGACGGAGGCGGTGAGTCTCGCCGAGCGGGCCGCTGGCACGCTTCCCGGCGCGCGCAATGTCTCGGTGGCGTTTGCCGACCTCGTCGGGTTCACCCGCCTCGGCGAGGCTGTCCCGCCGGAGGAGCTGGAAAACCTGGCCAGCCGGCTGTCGAACCTGGCTCACGACGTCGTCTCGCCACCGGTGCGGTTCATCAAGACGATCGGCGACGCGGTGATGTTGGTCAGCACCGACCCGGTCGCGTTACTGCGGACGGCGCTGGAACTTCTCGCGGCCGCGGAGAAGTACGACGACTTTCCGCAATTGCGGATTGGACTCGCATCCGGCTGCGCCGTCAGCCGCGCAGGCGACTGGTTCGGCAGCCCGGTGAATGTGGCCAGCCGGGTGACCGGCGTCGCGCGCCCAGGCACGGTGCTGGTTTCCGAATCGGTCCGAGAGGCGATTGGACAGGCCGACGGCTTTTCGTGGTCCTTCGCGGGCGGCCGCCACCTCAAAGGCGTCAAGACCGAAGTGAAACTGTTCCGCGCTCGCGTGGCCAACGAGGATTAGGTCGACGCTGTGGCAGACGTCGATTTCGAGGCGTTGGGCCTCCTTGACGGTCTCGACGACAAGACGCGTGCGGAGCGGGCCGAGCTGATCCCGTGGCTGCTTGAGCATGGTGTCACCGTCGAACAGATCCGCGGTGCGTTCATACCCATGCTTCTGGCGTCACGCCGGATGCTCGGCGACGACGGGACATATGTTTCCGCCAGAGAGGCGAGCGAGAAGGCGGGCGTCGACCTCGACGTGCTTCAGCGCATTCACCAGGCGATGGGGCTGCCCCGCGTCGACGATCCCGATGCCGCGGTGTACATGCGTGCCGATGCCGAGGCCGCCGCCTTTACTCAGAAATTGATCGCGTTGGGCATGGAGCCCGACCAGCTGGTGCAGATCGCCAGAATGCTTACCGAGGGGCTGTCACGCACCGCCGAGGTGATGCGATACGCGGTGTTGGCCTCCGTCCTGGATCCATCGGCAACCGAGCTGGAAATCGCCAAGAATTCGGAAGCGTTTCTGCGCGAGGTCATCCCCATGTTCGGACCGATGATTGAGGAGGTGCTGCGCCTGCAGCTGCGGCACATGATGGAGACCGAGGCCGTCACCGCCACCGAACGTGCAGAGGGGCAACGTGTTCCGGGTGCACGTCTGGTGACGATCGCTTTCGCCGACTTGGTCGGGTTTACCAGCCTCGGTGAGGTGGTGGCGCCCGAAGACCTCGAGCAGCTGTCCCATCGCCTCGCCGATCTTGCCCGAGACGTTGCGGTGCCGCCGGTGCGTTTCATCAAGACGATCGGTGATGAGGTGATGTTGGTCAGCTCGGACCCGGTTGCACTGCTGGATGCGGTGATGGATCTGGTCGACGCCACCGACCGCGACGACGACTTCCCGAGTCTGCGCGCCGGTCTCGCCACAGGCATGGCGGTGAACCGGGCAGGAGATTGGTTCGGAAGTCCGGTCAATCTCGCCAGCAGAGTCACCGGGGCGGCGCGGCCGGATTCGATCCTGGTGTCGGAATCGACACGTGACGCGATCGGGGACGACGAACGGTTCACGTGGTCATTCGCGGGTGCCCGGCATCTGAAGAACATCAAGTCGGACGTCGGATTATTCCGTGCTCGTCGCTCTGCGGCCGAAGGTGACTGAATAGGGCAACTTATCCACAGTTGCGATTTCATCCACAGGAGGGGGTTGGCGGGCGGCGTTCCGTCATGTACTCGAACTAGTGTTCGAAGTATGAGTTCGGGTGTGGTGTCGGATCGCGAGGAGATCCTTGCGACCTATGCCGAGTGGGAGTCGGCCAACGCGAAGGTGGCCGAGCTGTCGCTGGATGCGCTGACGCATACCGAACTGCTCGAGCTGCAGCATCGCCGCGAGGTTGTGGCTCGCAGTGTGCCCGCAATCGATCATCAGATCATCGATCGGCTGGCCAGCGAGGCCGACCCCAAGGCCCTTGGTGGCACGAATCTTGGTGATGTGCTGTCCACGCGACTACGCATCAGCAAGGGCGAAGCCAAGCGCCGGATCAAACAGGCCGAGCTTCTCGGGCCGCGGCAGGCCATGACGGGTGAGCCGTTGGCGCCCAAGTTGGCGAACACCGCTGCCGCGCAGGCCCGCGGTCAGATCGGGGCCGAGCATGTGCGCATAATCGAGAAGTTCTTCGCTGATCTGTCCGGCCATATCGACGGCCACACCCGCGATCTGGCCGAGGCCGACCTGGCGCGCATCGCGACCGGGTTGGGGCCCACACACTTCCGGGCCGCTGCCGACCGGTTGGCGTTTCTGCTCAATCAGGATGGTGATCTGCCTGATGATGCCGAGCACGCCCGGCGGCGGCATCTGACGATTGACAAGCAGGGCATCGATGGAATGAGCAAGGTGCACGGACTGCTCGATCCCGAAGCTCGCGCGACGGTCGAAGCGGTGTTCGCCAAACTCGCTGCGCCAGGGATGTGCAATCCCGATGACGAAACCCCGTGTGTGGACGGCGAACCCAGCGAGGAGGCAGCGCACGGCGACACACGTAGCCAGGGCCAGCGCAACCATGATGCGCTGAAGGCGATGGGGCGCAGCGTCTTAGCGTCGGGCGAGTTGGGTCAGCACAATGGGCTGCCTGCCACGATCATCGTGTCTACCTCGCTGCAGGACCTGCAGGCCGCAGCCGGTGTCGCGGTCACCGCCGGGGGAACCTTGCTGCCGATGCGCGAGGTGATCAAGCAGGCGTCCCAGGCCCATCACTACTTGGTGATCTACGACAAGCACACCCGCGAGCCACTTTATTGTGGCCGCGCCAAACGCTTCGCCACTCCCGGGCAGCGCATCGTGTTGCATGCGCTCGAGCGTGGCTGCACCCGGCCGGGTTGCACCGCGCCGGGTTATTGGACGCAGGTGCACCACGTCGAGGGCTGGGCTGGGGCCAACGGCGAAACCAACATCGACGAGCTCACCCTGGCCTGCGGACCGGATAACCGCCTCATCGAAGAGAGCGGCTGGACTACTCGCAAACGCAAAGACGGCCGCACCGAATGGATCCCACCACCACACCTCGACACCGGACAGACCCGAGTCAACAACTACCACCACCCAGAAAAGTACCTCCTGCCCGAAGACGAACAGGATGAGGATGACGATCCGTAGCCGAAGGCCTGGAGCCGCGCCCCCGGCTAGCCGGAGGGTGTGAATCTGCGCAGCCGCAGGCTGTTGCTGACGACGAAGACGGAGCTGAAAGCCATTGCGGCGCCTGCGATCATCGGGTTGAGCAGCCCTGCGGCGGCCAAGGGGAGTGCTGCGACGTTGTAGGCGAATGCCCAGAACAGATTGCCCTTGATCGTCGACAATGTCTTGCGGGACAGCCGGATTGCGTCGGGAACCGCACGGAGATCGTCACGCACCAACGTGAGGTCGCTTGCCTCGATCGCGACGTCGGTGCCGCTGCCCATCGCGAGGCCGAGGTCCGCTTGCGCAAGCGCGGCCGCGTCGTTGACGCCGTCGCCGACCATCGCCACCACCTTGCCCTGACCTTGCAATCGCTTGACCGCGTCGACTTTCTCGTGGGGCAGCACCTCGGCGATCACCTCGTCGATGCCCACCTGACTCGCGGCCATGCGGGCAGCTGGCTCGTTATCCCCCGTGAGCATGATCGGCGTCAACCCGAGAGCCCGCAGCTTCCTTACCGCGTCGGCCGACGTCGACTTGACCGTGTCGCCCACCACCAGCACCCCGCGGGCCTTGCCGTCCCAGCCCACGGCGACGGCCGTATTACCGTGAGATTCCGCCTCACTCATGGCCTTTGCGAGATCCACAGGCAGATCGAGCAACCGTCGCCGACCCACCACAACGGTGTGTCCGTCGACGACGCCTTGCACCCCGATCCCGTCGAGGTTCTTGAATTCCTCTACGGTCGGCAGTTCGCCGACCTTGTCACGCGCCCCCGTCGCGATCGCCTTGGCAATCGGATGTTCTGACGAATCCTCAAGTGCCCCGGCCAACCGCAACAACTCAGCGGGTTGTTCACCGGTTGCCGTGATCACCTCGAGCAGCGTCATCGTGCCCGTGGTGACCGTGCCCGTCTTGTCCAAGACAATGGTGTCGATGCGGCGGGTGGACTCAAGCACTTCCGGTCCCTTGATCAGGATGCCCAACTGGGCTCCACGGCCGGTTCCGACCATCAACGCGGTTGGCGTCGCCAGTCCCAACGCGCACGGGCACGCGATGATCAGCACCGCCACCGCGGCCGTGAATGCGGCTGCCACCGATCCGCCCGTCGCTATCCAGAACCCCAACGTCGCCACCGCCAGGACAATGACGATCGGCACGAACACCCCGGAGATCTTGTCCGCCAACCGCTGAGCCTTGGCCTTGCCGTTCTGCGCGTCCTCGACGAGGCGCGCCATCTGCGCGAGCTGCGTGTCGGAGCCAATGCGGTTGGCCCGCACCACGAGCCGGCCATCGACGTTGATCGTGGCGCCGGCCACCTGGTCGCCAGGCCCCACGTCAACTGGCACCGACTCACCGGTGAGCATCGACGCATCCACCGCCGAACTGCCGTCGACCACGACACCGTCGGTGGCGATCTTCTCGCCGGGACGCACCACGAACTCATCGCCGACCGTCAGCCTCTCGATCGGAATACGTCGTTCGACACCGCCTCTGAGCACTGAGACGTCCTTGGCGCCGAGGTGCAGCAGCGCCTTCAGTGCCGCGCCCGCCCGGCGTTTGGCCCGAGCCTCGAAATAGCGCCCAGCAAGGATCAGCGTTGTCACCCCTGCCGCGACTTCGAGGTAGATGTCGCCTGTCCCCGACACCAACGCATACACCGACCACCCGAGTGCGGCCAGCGTTCCCATCGAGATCAGCGTGTCCATCGTTACCACGCCGTGCCGCAGGTTCGACCATGCCGCGCGGTGAAACGGCCACGCTCCCCACGCCACGACCGGCACCGTGAGCGCCAACGAGAGCCACTGCCAATACGTGAAGTGCAGCGCGGGGATCATCGCCATCGCGATCACCGGCACGGTAAGCGCCAACGAGATCAACAACCGCTGCCTAAGAGAAGCGGTCGGGTCCTCGTCGGCCGCGGCAACCGCCTCGGGTAGATACGCTTGGTAGCCGGCCTCCTCGACAGTGGCGACCAACTGTTGAGGTGTGACAGGGTCGCTGTACTCGACGCGGGCCTTCTCGGTCGCGAAGTTGACTGTCGCGGTCACCCCGTCAAGCTTGCTGAGCTTCGTCTCGATTCGATGTGCACACGACGCGCACGTCATGCCATCAATCGTGAGCTCGACGGAGGTCATGGTCCCACCCTACCTCATTTGTACCGTACCCCCCTAGGGTATAGAAAGTGTGTAGAAAGGAACGATGACCATGTGGAAGCGAACGACCCTGATCGGTGCCGGCGCCTTGACGGTGCTGGCCATCTCGACCGGCTGTAGTAGCTCCAACGAGCCAGAGCACCCGGCGGGCCACTCCTCGCCGCCGAGCGCGACCGCGGCCCCAGGCGCGACGGCTGCGGCCGAGGCCCACAACGACGCGGACGTGACGTTCGCCCAGCAGATGATTCCCCACCACACGCAGGCGATCGAGATGAGCGACACCCTGTTGGCCAAGCAGGGCATTGACCCGCGGGTCACCGAGCTGGCCAATCAGATCAAGGCCGCCCAAGGGCCCGAGATTCAGCAGATGCAGGGCTGGTTGACCCAGTGGGGCACTGTTCCGATGCCGCCGATGTCCGGGCACGGCGAAATGACAGGGATGAGCGGCATGATGTCCGAGCAGGACATGACGGCACTGAGGGACGCACAGGGTGTCGGCGCCGCCAAGCTGTTCCTGACGCAGATGATCTCGCATCACGAAGGTGCAATCACCATGGCGCAGACCGAAATCAAGGATGGTCAGTATCCGCCCGCCGTCGAAATGGCACGTGCGATCGTTGCCGCCCAGCAGCGAGAGATCGACACCATGAACGGCATCCTCGCGTCGCTATAGGCGTTCGTGGCAGCATCTGCGGTCATGCGCATCCTCGTGCAACGCGTGACCTCGGCTTCGGTGACGGTAGGCGGTGACGTCGTCGCCGCCATCCGGCCGGACGGTCAGGGACTGCTCGCGCTGGTCGGCATCACCCATACCGACGACGCCGCGACGGCGCAGCGGCTGGCCGAAAAGCTCTGGCAACTAAGGATTCTCGACGATGAGAAGTCCGCAAGTGACCTCGGCGCACCGATTCTGGTGGTCAGCCAGTTCACCCTTTACGCCAACACCGCCAAGGGGCGACGGCCGACCTGGAACGCCGCCGCGCCCGGCGCCGTCGCCGAGCCACTGGTGACCGTCTTCGCCGACGCGCTGCGACAACTCGGTGGACACGTCGAGACAGGCGTGTTCGGCGCCGATATGCAGGTCGAACTGGTCAACGACGGCCCCGTGACGGTGCTGCTCGAACTCTGACCTACGCCACCAGCCCCCTGTCATGGGAACCAAAGTAGGCGAACCGCTGGCATCCTTATGTCATGGCAAAGGAAATCGACCGGGTCCGGGCGCAGAGTGCCCTCGCGGTCATCAAGCAGCACCCCGGCCTGGTGCTGTTCGCCGTCTCGCCGGCGATCATCGCACTGGGTCTGGTGTGGTGGTTGGTCAGCCCGACGCTGGCCGTGCTGCTGCTGATCGGGGCGCTGGTCGGCGGTGGCGCCGTCCTGCTCATGAAGCGCTAGGTACCGGCTCACCAGCCCCGACGTATGAAGGCCGTTCGCTCGCGGTGAAAGCTGTTCCATCAGGGTTGTAATGGTGTAATCATGTAATCATGAGACATCATCACACCCATGGCCGACGGTCCGGTCGCCCCGGCGGCTGGCAGCAGGCCGAGCAACCCGACGCAAGTGACGCCGCCGACTGGTTCGCAGGCCGGCTTCCCGACGGCTGGTTCGCAGGCGACCCGACGGTCGTCGTCGACCGCGAAGAAATCACTGTCATCGGCCGACTGAAGGAACCCGAGGGCAGCGAGGGCTCAGCCGGCTCCGAAAGCGAAGCCCACGCCTCTGGACGCGTTGCCCGCTTCCGCGAGGAGACCCGCTCCGAGCGGATGGGTATCGCCGACGAAGCCGAGGCCCGCTACGGCCGAAAGGTCGCGTGGGGCATCGAAGTCGGAGCGGTCGGTGACGACAATTATCAGCGGATCCTGTTCACCCACATCGCCGTACCGGTGATGACCCGGCTCAAGCAGCCGGAGCGCCAGGTGCTTGACACCCTCGTCGACGCAGGGGTGGCGCGGTCCCGGTCCGACGCACTGGCGTGGTCGGTTCGGCTCGTCGGTGAGCACGCCGACGAATGGCTGGGCAAGCTGCGCGAGGCGATGAAGAACGTGGACGACGTGCGCGCCGAGGGCCCCGAGCTCTAGACCTGGGTCATGGCCCAGTATTCGCCGCGACGGGCGAGCAGCTCGTCATGGCTGCCGCGCTCCACGATCCTGCCCGCCTCCATCACCAGGATGACGTCGGCATCGCGGATCGTCGAAAGACGATGCGCGATAATGAAACTCGTTCGATCGCGGCGCAACTCGCCCATCGCGTGCTGAATCAACAGCTCGGTACGGGTATCCACTGAGCTGGTCGCCTCGTCGAGGACAAGCAGCTGCGGACGGGCCAGGATCGCGCGGGCGATGGTGATCAGCTGCTTCTCGCCTGCACTGATGTTGCCGCCGTCGTCGCTGACGATCGTCTGGTAGCCGCCGGGCAGCATGTGAACGAAGCGGTCGACATATGCGGCCTTGGCTGCGTCGATCACCTCGTCCTCGCTGGCATCCGGACGGCCATAGGCGATGTTGTCGTAGATGGTCCCGCCCAACAGCCAAGTGTCCTGCAGCACCATCCCGATCCGGGAGCGCAGCGACTGGCGGCTGACCGACGAGATGTCCACCCCGTCAACGAGAATGCGTCCGGAGTCGACGTCGTAGAACCGCATTAGCAGATTCACCAACGTCGTCTTGCCCGCACCGGTCGGGCCGACGATCGCCACGGTGCTTCCCGGTTCGGCCACCAATGACAGGTCTTCGATCACCGGTGTGCCCGCCCGGTAACTGAAGTTGACGTGCTGGAATTCGACCCGGCCGCGCGGACCGCCGTCAAGGGACGGCAGCGCCACCGCAACCTCCGGCGACTCCTCCTCGGCGTCGAGTAGATCGAAAACCCGTTCCGCGCTTGCCACTCCGGACTGCAGCGTGTTGTACATCCCTGCGACCTGAGTCAGTGGTTGGTTGAATTGCCGAACGTACTGGATGAACGCCTGGATGCTGCCAAGCGTGATCTGGCCCGTCGCGACCTGGACGCCACCGACCACCGCTACCGCCACATAGCTGAGGTTCCCGACGAACGTCGTCGCGGGACCGACCAGGCCCGAAAAGAACTGTGCGCCAAAGCTCGAGTGGTACACGTCGTCGTTGCACTCCCGAAACTGTTCCATCGCACTAGCGCGGTGACCGAAGGTTTTGACCACCGTGAACCCGCTGTAGGTCTCCTCGATGTGGGCATTGAGCCTGCCGGTGTTGGCCCACTGCGCGACGAACAGCCGTTGTGATCTTCGGGCGATCGCGCGGGTCACCCACAGCGACAGCGGCACCGTGACGACTGTCAAAAGCGCCAGCAGCGGCGAGATCGTCAGCATCATCACCAGGACCGCCACCACGGTAAGCATCGAGGTCAACAGCTGGCTGATCGTCATCGACAGCGACGTCTGGATGTTGTCGACGTCATTGGTGACCCGGCTCAGCACCTCGCCCCGTCGTCGCGCGTCGAAATACGACAGCGGCAGCCGGTGCACCTTGTCCTCGACATCTGACCGCAACGCCACCATGGTGCGCTGAATCGTGACATTGAGGATGCGGGCCTGCAGCCAGATCAGTAGCGCGGCAATCAGATACAGTCCCAGCGCCAGGAGCAGCGTGCGGCCGACGGCGTTGAAGTCCACCCCGCGACCCGGCACCACGTTCATGCCTGAAAGCAGATCGGCGAACGTGTTGTCGCCGCGTGCGCGGGCGGCCGCGATGGCCTGCTCCTTCGTCAGCCCGGCTGGCAGCTGACGCCCGATCACGCCGTTGAACAACAGGTCGGTTGCGTGGCCGAGGATGCGTGGGCCGATCACCCCGATCGCGATCCCCGCGACCCCAAGCAGGATCACCAGCGAGGTCAGCCCGCGCTGTGGCGTAAGTCGCTTCACCAACCGGATGGCGGAGCCCTTGAAGTCGCGGGATCGCTGGGTCGGCTCTTGCTGAAGTCGGCCGAGTGGTCGCGTCATCGGACACCAAGCGACTGCGAGTCGGCGAACTCGGCATAGGTTGGGCATGTTGCCAATAGCGTCTCGTGGGTGCCGACACCCACCACCTGACCGTCGTCGACGACCACAATCTGATCGGCTTCGGTCACCGTCGAAATGCGCTGCGACACAATCACCACCGTCGACTGCGCATCAACATCGCTCAGCGAGGCGCGGACCCGCGCATCGGTGTGCACGTCGAGCGCGGAGAACGCGTCGTCGAACAGATAGATCGCCGGCCGACGGATCACTGCGCGCGCGATCGCCAACCGCTGGCGCTGCCCGCCCGAGAAGTTGATGCCGCCCTGCGCGACCGGCATTGCCAGCCCGTCGGCGTTGGCGCGGACGAAGTCGTCGGCCGCCGCCACCCGCAGCGCATCCCACATCTCCTGGTCGCTCGCGTCGGCCTTGCCGTAGCGAAGATTGTCGGCGACCGTGCCGGAGAACAGGTATCCGCGCTGCGGCACAAGGCCGATCGCATCCCACAACTGCTCGGTGTCGTACTCGCGAACGTCGACGCCGTCGACATACACCGAGCCACCGGTGACGTCGTAGAGTCTGCAGATCAGCGAGATCAGTGTCGACTTGCCAGAGCCGGTCGACCCGACGACGGCCGTGGTCGTGCCTGGTCCCGCGGTCAGCGAAACATCCTGCAGCACAGGCCGGTCAGCGCCGGGATAGCTGAACGTAGCTTGTTCCAAGCGGATCTCGCCGCGGACAGTATCGGGCCGCGTCGGGTGCTCCGGGCTGGTGATTCCCGGCGTGGTGGACAGCACCTCCGTGATCCGTTCGGCACACACCGAGGCGCGTGGCAGCAACACCAGAATGAACGTGGCCAGTAGCACCGCCATCAGAATCTGCATGAAGTAGGACAGGAACGCGATCAGGGAGCCGACCTGCATCTGGCCGTTGTCAATCCGCAAGCCGCCGAACCAGATCAGCGCGACGCTGGAGATGTTGATCACCAGCGTTGTGACCGGCAGCATGAGCGCCTGGACCCGCCCGGCTTCCAGTGCTGAGCCGGCCAGCGCCTCGTTGGCGACGCCGAACCGATTGCGCTCGAATGGTTCCCGAGCGAATGCCCGGATCACCCTGATACCGGAGAGCTGCTCGCGCATCACCCGGTTGATGCTGTCGATCTGTCGCTGCAGCCGCCGGAAGATCGGCAAGAGACGGCGCACGATCAGGTAGTTGGCCAGTGCCAGCACCGGCACGCTGATCAGCAGCAGCCACGACAGGCCCGCGTTCTGATGTAGCGCCATGAAGATGCCGCCGATCGACATGATCGGCGCCGTGATCAGCATCGTGCAGGTCAGCTGTACAAATAGTTGGACCTGCTGGACGTCGTTGGTGGTGCGGGTCAGCAGTGAGGGGGCGCCGAACCGCGCCGTCTCCTCCGCCGAGAAGCCGGTGACGTGGCCGAAGATCGCCAAACGCAGATCTCGTCCGACGCTCATGCTGGCCCGGGACCCGAAGTACACGGCGCCGACGGCGCAGACCACCTGCAGTGCGGTGACTGCGAGCATGATGCCGCCGAGCTCCACGATGGTTCGCAGATCGCCCTTGGCGACGCCGTTGTCGATGATCGCGGCGTTGACGGTGGGCAGGTACAGCGACGCGAGCGTACTGATCAGCTGCAGCCCCGCGACGATCGCGAGCAGCGACCGGTACGGGCCCGCGTACTGTCGCAGCAACGCCCAGAGCATCCCGCTACTTTCGCACACCGCCCGCGTCGTAGTTGTGTTCGGCAGGGCCACCTGAGAATTCGATAAGTTGGCAGGTCAATGGCATGGCAATGGCACGTCGGTGGTTGAGGTATTGGGGTGCCGCTACAGTGCATGGCGTGACCCCCCGCAAGTGCGCGACCGGTAAGCCGCGGTCCGCGAAGGCGCTGGCCGTGGCCGCCGCGGCCATGATTCCGGTCTTTGCGGCATGCTCGGACAGCTCGGGGTCGAACTCGCCAGGGGCGCCGCAATCGCCGGCGCCGACGCAGAACTCCACTCACGGGCCGATGTTTCCTGAGTGCGGCGGCATCTCCGACCAGACGCTGGCCGAGCAGACCCGGGTCACCGGCCTGGTGAACACGGCGCGCAACTCGGTCGGCTGCCAGTGGCTACAGGGCGGCGGCATCCTGGGACCGCACTTCTCCTTCACCTGGTATCGCGGCAGCCCGATCGGGCGGGAACGCAAGACCGAGGAGCTGTCGCGCGCCAGCGTCGAGGACATCAACATCGAGGGTCACAGCGGTTTCATCGCCGTCGGCACGGATCCGACGATTGGCAACAACCTATGCGAGGTCGGAATCCAGTTTCAGGACGATTTCATCGAATGGTCCATCAGCTTCTCCGTGCAGCCGTACCCGGACCCGTGCGACGTCGCCAAGGAATTGACCCGCCAATCGATTGTGAATGCCAAATGAGTCGTTCTGTTGGCCGCAGGGCGCTGGCCGGTCTGATCGCCACGATGTCCGTATTGACCTTGTTGACCGGCTGCACCAAAACGGTCGAGGGCACCGCGGCCAAGTCGGGATCCGGCGACGTTCCCCGCAATGACAACTCGGCCAAGCAGTACCCGAACCTGCTGAAGGAATGCGAGGTGCTGACGGAGGACATCCTCGCCAAGACCGTCGGCGCGGACCCGCTGGACATTCAGAGCACGTTCGTCGGCGCGGTATGCCGCTGGCAGGCGGCCAACCCGGCAGGCCTGATCGACATCACCCGGTTCTGGTACGAGCAGGGCAGCCTGGACAACGAGAAGAAGGTTGCGCAGAACCTGAAGTACCAGATCGAGAACCGCTCGATCGCGGGCGTTCCGTCGATCGTCATGAAGCCAAATGATCCGAATGGCGCGTGCGGCGTCGCCAGCGACGCCGGCGGTGTTGTCGGTTGGTGGGTGAACCCGCAGACGCCGGGTATCGACGCGTGCGGGATGGTCATCAAGCTGATGGAGCTGACGCTCGCGACCAGCTCCTAACGGCGATGAGCGCTTGCGCGAAGAGCGTCTAACGGGGCACGTGGAAGCCGACTAGGGCGGCGCCGCCGAGCGCCAGCTGGTCCCACGGCTCCCCGGTGCGCAGCACGGCGATGGCAGAAGTCGGGAACTTCGTCGAAATGCGTTCAGCCGCGGTGGTATTGCTACCGTCCGCGGTCGCAAGGCCAAGAGCTACCGACGACATCGTCGGCTCGTGGCCGATCACCAACAGGGTCTCGACATCGGAACCGAAGAGTGACTCGACGCTGTTGATCTCCTCGATCACCGCGCCAGGCATCGCGTCGTATAGCCGGTCGTCGTAGTTCACCGGTGCGTCGATGCGGGTCCGCGCCAGCGTCTCGCGGGTGCGGGTGGCCGTGGAGCACAGCACCGCGTCCACCTTGGGTGCGTGTGCCCGCAGCCAATCGCCCGCAAGCGCGGCCTCCCGTTCGCCCCGCGGGGCAAGTGGGCGCTCGTGGTCGGCGACTCCCTGCGGATAGTCCGATTTGGCGTGGCGGAGCAACAGCAGCGTGCGGGGGCGATCGGTCACCCCGATAACCGTAGGGCATGCCGATACACCTCCCGGGACTTGTCGGCGCCCGGACCTACACTCGCGGTGCCTGGGAAAACGAGGCGATGACGGCGGGACAGGGAGGCGGGCCGAGATGCGATTCATCCACACCGCCGACTGGCAGCTCGGCATGACCCGCTACTTCCTGAACGGCGAGGCGCAGCCTCGATATTCGGCCGCCCGCCGAGACGTCGTCTCGGGCATGGGGACGCTGGCCAGGGACGCCGGCGCCGAGTTCGTCGTCGTGGCAGGCGACGTCTTCGAAGACAACCAACTCGCGCCACGGGACGTCAGCCAATCGCTCGAGGCCATGCGCGCCATCGACATTCCTGTCTACCTGCTGCCCGGAAACCACGATCCGCTCGATGCGGCGTCGGTGTACACCAGCGCGTTGTTCACCGCTGAACGCCCCGACAACGTCACGGTTCTCGACCGGGCAGGCGTGCACGAGGTGCGTCCCGGCCTTCAGATCGTCGCTGCGCCGTGGCGGTCCAAGAAGCCGACGAGTGACCTGATGTCCGAAGTGCTCGAAGACCTACCGGCCGACGGCGTCACCCGCATCGTCGTCGGACACGGTGGTATCGACATCTTTGAACCCGACAAGGACAAGCCGTCGCTGATCCGGATGGCTGCGCTCGAGGCAGCGATCGAACGTGACGCCGTGCACTATATCGCGCTGGGGGACAAGCACTCTCGCACTCAGGTCGGTTCGACGGGTCGTATCTGGTACTCGGGTTCACCCGAGGTCACCAACTACGACGACATCGAACCCGACCCCGGTCACGTGCTGGTGGTCGATATCGACGAAGACGATCCCCGCCTGCCGGTGCGTGTCGAGGCGCAACATGTCGGCCGGTGGCGCTTCGTCACGCTATGCCGCACGGTTGACAGCAGCCGCGACGTCGCCGACCTCGACATCAACCTCGACTTGATGCCGGACAAGGAGCGCACGGTCGTGCGGATGGGGCTCAACGGGTCGCTGACCGTGACCGATAAGGCCGCGCTGGATGCCTGCCTCGAAAAGTACGCCCGGCTGTTCGCCGCCCTGGCGCCGTGGGACAAGCAGACCGACATCGCGGTCATCCCCGCCGATGGTGAGTTCGACGACCTCGGCATCGGCGGGTTCGCCGCGGCGGCGGTCAACGAGCTGGTCAGCACCGCGCGGTCCGACGGTGAGGACGCCGACGATGCCCGCGCGGCGCTGGCGCTGCTGCTGCGGCTGGTGGACAAAGGGGTGGCATGAAACTGCACCGCCTCGTCCTGACCAACTACCGCGGTATCACTCACCGCGAGGTCGAATTCCCCGACCACGGTGTGGTGGTGGTCAGCGGAGCCAATGAGATCGGCAAGTCTTCGATGATCGAGGCTCTCGACCTGTTGCTGAACTCCAAGGATCGATCGAACAAGAAGGATGTCAAGCAGGTCAAGCCGACCCACGCCGACGTCGGCGCCGAGATAGCCGCCGAAATATCCACTGGCCCTTATCGATTCATCTACCGCAAGCGGTTCCACAAGCGCTGCGAGACGCAGCTGACGGTGCTGGCGCCACGCCGCGAGCAGCTCACAGGAGATGAGGCGCACGAGCGGGTGCTTGCGCTGCTGGACGAGACCGTCGATATGGATCTTTGGCAGGCGCAGCGGGTCTTGCAGTCGACCTCCACCGATGCGGTCGACCTGTCGGGGTGCGATGCGCTCTCGCGCGCGTTGGATGTGGCGGCGGGCGAAGCCGCTGAGCTGTCGGGCGCCGAACCGCTGCTGATCGACCGAATCGACGCCGAATACCTGCGTTACTACACCCCGACGGGCCGCCCGACCGGCGAGTGGGCGGCGGCCGTCAAACGGCTCCGCGACGCCGATGACGAGGTCGCCCGGTGCGCGGCCGCGGTGGCGGAGGTCGACGACGCGGTGCGCAGGCACGCGGCGCTGACCGACAACCTGTCGCGGCTGGCCGAGGAACGTGCTGAAGCGGCCAAGCGTCTCACCGATGCTCGCGTCGCGGCCGAGGCCGTCGCCGCGCTGACTCAGCAGCTCAAGCAGGCCGAGGTGGTCGGCGCCGCCGTGGACGCCGCGCACTCGGCATCGGTCGCCGCACTCACCGAGCGGCGGCGGTTGCGCGCCGACATCGACGAGCGCGCCGCCGCGATTGCCGGACTGGAGGCGGCAACGGCCCAGGCCGTCGACGAGCTCACCACCGCCACCGAGGTGCAGGAGGCGGCCGAGGTCGCGGCGACAGAGGCGCGCGCCGGGGTGGAGACCGGCCAGGCCCGCGTCGATGCCGCCCGCCGCGCGGTCGAGCAGCTGTGCGACCGCGACGAGGCCAACCGGCTCGAGACCCGCCTCGCCAAGCTCGACACGGCGCGACGTGAGCTTCGTCGCGTGGACCGCGAGCTCGCAGGCATCGTTCTTTCCGATGACATCATGCGTGCGATCGAGACTGCTGCCATCGCGGTCGAGCGGGCTGCCGGCCAAGCCGAACTCGCTTCCGCCCATATCGAACTCGTCGCGGTCGCCGACGTCGCGCTGCGTCTCGACGGTGACAACGTGGCCATCGAGGCCGGCGGCACCTGGACGTCCAGTGTCAGCTCGCCGATCGATATCGAACTGCCAGGACTGCTGCGTGCGCGGGTGATGCCAGGAACTCCGGCGTCGGACACCCAGGCCAAACTCGAAGCGGCCCAAGAGGTTCTGGCGGCGGCACTGGCGAAGGGCCTGGCGGCTGATGTCGCGGCGGCGCGGCTGCTCGACGAACGCCGTCGCGAGTTGACCGCCTCCCGCGAGAAGCTGAACGCCACTTCGGAGGCGCTGGTCGGCGACGACATCGTCGACGTATTGCGAACGCGCCTTGCCGCGTTGCGCGGCGCTGAGCCTGGCGAGCTTGGCCTGTGGGATGCCGCCGACCCGGCCGCAGCACGCGCCGAACTCGATGCAGCGGTGGCCGCGCACAAGCAGGCAATGTCGGACTGCGAGACCCATCGCAAGGTTGCAGAGGCCGCCGCGAAGCGGCTGGGGGAGAGGACGACACGCGCCAACGTCACGCGCGAGAAGATGACCGCGGCGCAGGCGGAACTTACCGCCGCACGGGAGAGGTTGACCGTCCAGCGGTCGAACGCCAGCGACGATGACCTCGCGGTCAAGGCGGAGGCCGACGGTGAGGAGGCGAGGCGCGCGACGGGACTGGTCGCCGAACTGGGGGCCGAATTGGCGAGGAGCGCACCGGATACCGTCACCGCCGCACTCAACGATGCAGTCCGCAGGGCCGACTCACTGGAAAGCCGCCATGATGAGGCCGCCGAGGCGCTGCGCGAGGTGACGACGCAGCTCAAGGTCTACGGCACCGAGGGGCGCAAGGGACGACTCGATGACGCCGAGACCGAGCGCGAGCACGCCGAAGCGGAGTACGTGCGGATGCATCGACGTGCACGGGCTGCGCAGCTGTTGCGCGCGGTGATGGCCCGGCATCGCGACGCCACTCGGCTGCGCTATGTCGACCCATTCCGTAGCCAGGTAGAGCGATTGGGCCGCATCGTGTTCGGCGACAGCTTCGAGGTCGAGATCGACAGTGCCCTCCGCATCTGCAGCCGGACGCTGGCGGGACGCACCGTTCCGTACGAGTCGCTGTCGGGCGGCGCGAAGGAACAGATGGGCATCGTCGCGCGGTTGGCGGGCGCCGTCTTGGTGGCCAAAGAGGACAGCGTTCCGGTCGTCATCGACGACGCGCTCGGCTTCACCGACGCCGACCGGCTCACCAAGATGGGGGCGGTGTTCAACGCTGTCGGTGGTGACGGCCAGGTCATCGTATTGACTTGCAGCCCACAGCGTTACGAGAGCGTGGCCGGTGCCCACCATATCGAGCTGACTGCCTAACTCGCCCCTTCTCGCGAGCGTGCGTGTTTGCACGCGACACGCCGCGCAATTCCGTACAAATGCGCACGCTCGCGCCCTATGTGGTCAGCAGACCGGGGTCGCCCAATAGCCCGAACACGCGTCGCATCGTCTCGATCGCGGCCGTGTCGCCGTCGAACTTCACGCGGCGCAGGGCGGCCTTGCGCTCGGCGGCGGTCGCTCCGAGGCGCGCGGCGATCAGGTCTGCGGCCGTCGCCGTCACTGCCACCACAGGCGGGCCCTGGACGGCGGTCAAACCGGCCCGGTCGACGGCGAATTCGAAACGGCGTTCATCGATGTCGATGCGATACGACGCCGTCAGGTCGCGTGCGACGCCAGGTTCGAAGGCCAGCAGGATGCCCGCGAGAAACCCGTTCAGCGGCGTCAACGCGCTTTCGTCCGGCTCGACCATGTCGAGCCCGAACGTCGCGATGGCCTTCACCACCGGCAGTACCTTGCGCCAGCCCGTCTCACTCAGGGTGTAGACGGTCCGCGCGACGGGTGGAGGCAGCTCCTCGCGGTCGACAAGCCCAGCGTCCTCCAGCTCGCGAAGCCGGTCGGCCAGCAGGTTGGTGGCGATGCCAGGCAGTTGCGCGCGCAGGTCACCGTACCGGCGAGGGCCGCCGATGAGTTCCCGAAGGATCAGCAGCGTCCATCGTTCGCCGAGCACGTCGAGGCCCTTGGCGATCGGGCAGTTCTGCTGGTAGCTCCTTGGCATGGAATAATTCTAGCACTCAGACAAATATCTAGTCATATTGCTTGAAAAACTTGTCTGAAAGGTTTACGGTCCTGTCTATGAGTACCCGCACACCGATCTTCAAACACCATCCGATCGCCGCGCTCGCCTTCATCTGCCTGAACGTCTTCGTCATCAGCGTCGACGCCACCATTGTCAATGTCGCCCTGCCGACGCTGTCGCGCGAACTCAACGCCGACACCGCACAACTGCAGTGGATCGTCGACGCCTACACGCTGGTCATGGCCGGCCTGATGCTGTCGATGGGCAGCCTGAGTGACCGGTTCGGCCGACGGGCCTGGCTCAGCGCCGGGCTCGCGGCCTTCGCGCTGACGTCGGCCGTCGCATCGCAGGTCGACTCCGCAGGCACACTCATCTGGGCCCGCGCCGCGATGGGCGTCGGCGCCGCGGTGATCTTCCCGACCACCCTGTCGCTGATCACCAACATCTTTACCGACCCGGTCAAGCGAGCGAAGGCGATAGGACTATGGGCCGCGATGGTGGGTATTGGCGTGGCCGCAGGCCCGATCTCGGGAGGCTGGCTGCTCGAACACTTCTCGTGGGGCTCGGTGTTCATGGTCAACCTGCCGGTGGCCGCGGTGGCCATCATCGGCGGTGTTCTGTTCATCCCAACCTCCCGCGACCCGGCGGCGCCGCCGGTCGATCTGCCCGGCCTGGTTCTGTCCTCGGTCGGCATCACCGCGCTCGTCTACACCGTCATCGAGGCGCCCAACTGGGGATGGGGCAGCCTGCACACCGCTGCAGGATTCGCGGCGGCCGCCGTCGTCCTCGCGGCCTTCGCATTGTGGGAGCGGCACACACCGCACCCGATGCTGGACGTGTCGGTGTTCGCCAACCGTCGATTCTCGGGTGGCAGCCTGGCGGTGACCGCCGGCTTCCTGACCTTGTTCGGCTTCATCTTCGTCATCACCCAGTACTTCCAATTCATCAAGTCCTACAGCGCATTTGAGACCGGAGTTCGGCTGCTTCCGGTCGCCATCTCGATCGCCGTTGCCAGCATCGTCGGACCACGAATCGTGGAGCGGATCGGCACCACGGCTGTCGTCGTCGCGGGTCTGGCCATCTTCGCGGCAGGCCTGGCATGGGCGTCCACCGCCGACGGCGCGACCCCGTACCTGGAGATCGCAACGCAGATGCTGATGCTCGGCGGTGGTCTCGGCCTGACGACGGCGCCCGCCACTGAGTCGATCATGGGCTCGTTGTCCGCGGACAAGGCCGGCGTCGGCTCCGCGGTCAACGACACCACCCGCGAACTCGGCGGCACCCTCGGCGTCGCGATCGTCGGAAGTGTCTTCGCGTCCATCTATTCGAGTCGGCTAGGCAGCAATGGGGCGGTGTCCGCGCTGCCTGAGCAGGTTCGCTCCACAATGGAACGCTCGATGGCCGCAGCGCGGCAGGTCATCGGCCAGCTGCCGCCGCCGCTGGTGCCCGACGTCCGCGCGGCCGTCAACACCGCGTTTCTCGACGGTATGCAGATCGGATCTCTGGTGAGTGCCGGAATCGCGGCCGCCGCCGCGGTTGTGGTCGCCGTCCTGCTGCCGGCCCGGGCGGAGCAACCCGTTGCCGTTACTGCGGAGCAGGCCGAATCCGAAACGGTGTGCGCATGAGCACCTACAACGACACGTGGACCGACGGCCACGGCACTGTCCGGTACTTCACCCGATCCGACGGCTCGCGCCTGCGATACTTCACTGCGGGCAGCGGCCCGGCGCTGGTGCTAATACACACCGTGCGAACTCAGCTGGACTACTTCCACCTCGTGATCCCGCAACTGTGGGACTCGTTCACCGTCTATGCGCTGGACCTGCCCGGCATGGGCTGGTCGGACATCGTGCCGGGTGCCCGCTACGAGGAACCCGAGTTGCGCGCGGCGGTGGTCGAATTCGTCACCACACTCGACCTGCACGACGTCACACTGGCTGGGGAATCGCTCGGCGGCCCGCTCGCGCTGCAGGCCTCTGTCGAGCTCAAGGACCGCGTGAGGCGGGTGGTTGCGTTCAACAGCTACGACTACCCCAGCGGCCTCGAGCGCGGCAACTGGTTTGCACGGTTCATCATCTTCAGCGTTCGCACGCCGGGGATCGGACCCGTCTTTGCCGCATTGGAGAACCGGCAGATTCTCAAGGCCGTGCTGCGCGGTGGCGTCGTCGACAACGGCACCCTGCCCGACGACTTCATCGACGAATTGCGAAAGAGCGGACACCGCAAGGGTTACCCGAGGGTGGCCAGGGCGATCTATCGCAACCTCGGGGGATTGATCACGGCGCGCGACCGCTATCGCGACGTGACGGTGCCGGTCACACTTGTCTATAGCGACCACGACTGGTCACGACCCGCCGAGCGCGAACGAGTCGCGAGTCTATTGGCCGAGGTCGAGCGGATCACACTGACCGACACTGGCCACTTCTCGGCGCTGGAAAGGCCGAACGAGGTGGCGAGGATTCTGCGGCGGTCGAATTGACCTTGAAATGTCGGACGGCCTCATAGACTCCGGCAGATGGACGCCGACTACATCGTGGTGGGAACGGGCTCTGCAGGATCGGTGGTAGCCAACCGCCTGAGCGCGGATCCGTCCGTCGAGGTTGTGGTGTTGGAGGCGGGCCCGTGGGACAAGGACAAGTTCATCCACATTCCCGCGGGTTTCGCCAGTCTGTTTCGCAGCGAAATGGATTGGGACTACCTGACGGAACCTCAGAAGGAACTCGACGGGCGCGAGATCTACTGGCCGCGAGGCAAGGTGCTGGGCGGCTCGTCGTCGATGAACGCGATGATGTGGGTGCGTGGCTTCGCCGCCGACTACGACGAGTGGGCCGAGCACGCAGGCGAGCAGTGGAGCTACGCCAACGTCGTGGAGTACTTCAACCGCATCGAGAATGGCCCGCTGGTCATCTCGCCGCAACGCAGCCCGAGGAGTTCTACGGCGGCCTGGCTGAAGGCCGTGCAGGAATGCCTCGATGTACCCGAGGGGTTTTGCGAGACCCGCGTGACGCAGCGCAAGGGTGCCCGGTGGAGCACCGCCGACGCGTACCTCAAACCGGCGTTGCGGCGGCGCAATCTGTCATTGCACACCGGGGCCACTGTGACACGGGTGATCTTCGACGGAAAGCGTGCCACCGGTGTGGAATTCGAGCAGCTTGGGGCCCGCCGTGTCGTTAAGGCCCGCCGCGAGGTGGTTCTCTGCGGAGGAGCTATCAATAGCCCGCAGCTGTTGATGCTCTCCGGCGTCGGCGATCGCGACCGTCTTGCCGAGCACGGCATCGACGTGGTGCAGGAGGCGCCCGAGGTCGGCGCCAACCTGCTCGACCACTTGGTGGTTCCGATGGGCTTCGACGTACCCGATGACACGCTGTTCACCGCGGAGAAGCCGTTCCAGTTGGTGAACTACCTGGTCCGTCGGCGCGGCATGCTGACCTCGAACGTGGGGGAGGCGTACGGGTTCGTCAGGAGCCGCCCGGAGCTCGAACTGCCGGATCTGGAGCTGATCTTCGCTCCTGCACCGTATTTCGACGAAGGCATTGGTGAACCCTACGACCGTCACGCCGTCATAATGGCGCCGATCCTGTTGAAGCCGCAGAGCCGCGGCACCATCACGCTGAGGTCATCCGACCCGAAGGCCAAGCCGGTCATCGACCCGAAGTATTTGACCGACGACGCGGGCGCCGATCGAGCGGCGCTGATGTCGGGCCTGCGGATGTGCGCGGACATCGCCAAATCGCCTGCGCTCAACGGCATTATCGGCAGGATCGCCAGGCCGCGCGGCGCAACGGACCTCGGCGACGAAACACTCGTGCGGGCACTGAACTCGTTGTCGCACACGCTGTATCACCCGGTCAGCACGTGCCGGATGGGCAATGACGACGCCAGCGTTGTCGACCCGGAGCTGCGCGTGCGGGGCGTGGACGGGCTGCGTGTCGCTGACGCGTCGGTGATGCCGACGATCATCCGTGGCCACACCCACGCTCCCAGCGTGCTGATCGGCGAGAAGGCCGCGGATTTGATCCGCGGCGCCTAGCGCCTACGGCGGGGTGTCCTCCGGAACAAGTCGTCCGATGTCGTCCAGGAGCGATTCCGCCAAGGCGATATCTCCACGGAGGTCGCGATCGTCGACGCCGCGGGGGAGTACGTCGGCCAGTGCAAGCGCGTCGCCAACGGCGCCGCTGAACTGGTCGTCGAGCCCACGGTGCCGCAAGAGCCGCACCGCGCCAACAAGTTCGCAGCAGAGCAACACCCGATACGCGGCGGTGGACCGCTCGAGTTGCTGCGCACCCTGCGAGGCGAAGGTCGCGTCCTCCTCAGCCCCTCGCGACAGCACGAGCGTGCCTGCGGAGGCGGGCTGCGCGGCATTGCGAATCTCGGCGATCGCGCCGGCGGCCACGTATTCGACCATCATCAGCCCGGACGACCCTGCCGCTTCGGCGGCAAGGAAAGCGTTGCCGCCGTTGGTATCCGGGTCGTTGATCATTCTGATCCGCGAATGGGTGATGGGCGCGGTCAGCGCGAGCGCCAGCGTGGTGCCGTCCAATTCGAGTGACAGCGATGCCTGGTAGAAGGCGCCGTGATGGACGACGGTTTCGTTTTCGATGTCGAAGAGGGGGTTCTCCTGCGCGGTGTTGAGTGTCCGCTCGAGTTGTTCCTCGAGTGAATGCAACGACGCCAGCGCAGTTGCCTGCGCTACCGGGTACACCCGCAGCCCGTAGGGATCCTGGATGCGAGCGGGCCTGCGGTCCGGGCCGCCTTTCGTCGCCAGAAGCGCGCGTAGGCGATCGGCAACGGTGGCGACGTACGGGGCCGCCGACGCCTGCGTCGCCACCGATGACAGCGCTTCGGGATTGCCGTCGAGCGCGAGAAAACTCAGCGTGTAGATCACACTTGACGCCCTTTCGAGGCGCGAAAGTTCGTCCAGTGCAAGGCAACCACGTCCAACGGTGAGTGCGCTGCTGCTCATGAACGGCAGCGCGCTGTCGGCGCCCCACGGTTCCATTGGAGTCAATGGCTTCGATGCAGGCCGTTCGCCTATCAGGGTCAATGCCGTGCCCGCGAGTGGAGCGAGATCGCCTGTCCCGATGGACGCGTATTGACGAAGCTCGGGTAGGGCATCGTCGTTGAGCATCGTCTCGAGGCCGGACAGGATCTTCGGGTTGAGGCCGGCGCCAGGCACGCACAGCTGGGCGAGGCGCACCGCGAGCATCGCACGCACCGTCCTGTCGTCAAGGGGGTCCCCGGCGTCGACCGCGTGGCTGCGAAGCAGTCGCATGCCGTATTCGGTGTCGGCCGGCGATACGGACGTGGTTCGATTCGCGCCGACGCCGGTCGTTCGTCCGTAGATGGCGAGGCGGGTGGATAGCTCCGCCGCGATCCGGTGCGCATGGTCGACGGCCTCGACTACCCGCGTCGAAACCGAGACCTGCTCGCGGCGGTCCGCGAGCGCCACCACGTCGGCGATACTCGCGGATCCGTTAAGTACAAGCATGGAATTCTCCTCGTTCCCTATCGCGGACGCGCAACGAGACCTATCATCACCGAAACCAGACATTGCCGCTAGATGGAATTTGAATTTTACTCAGTGGAAATCATCGAAGGGCTGATCGCAACAAACCCCTCGTAGATTCCATCTCGGTGAGAGGAGGTCACGGTGGCCGAACCGTCCACGAGAACCGTGGAACGCGCACTTGCCCTGCTCGCCACCATCTGCGACAAGGGCGGCGCGAATCTGGCCGACAGTGCCAGGGAGTGCGATCTCGCGCCGAGTACCGCGCTCCGGCTCCTGCGGACGCTGGAGAGCACGGGGTTCGTCGCCAAGGAAGAGGTCGGCGGCACATACCGTCCCGGCAGCCGTCTGATCCAACTCGGCGCGCAAGCGCTGTCCAACGAGTCGCTGGTCGACTTCGCCAAGCCGGTGATGGAGAAGCTGGTCGCCGAGACCGGAGAGTCCGCGTATCTCAGCGTGGAGGGACACGCAGGCACGGCGATCTACATCAGCATTGTCGAGGGCACTCATTCGGTTCGGCACGCGAGCTGGGTCGGTCGCAGCGTTCCGCTCGACATCTCCGCGGCGGGACACGCGCTGCGCGGCCGCGTACCCGATGAGGGCTACGTGATCGTCGAACGCGGCGTCGAGGCCGACGTCACCGCGATCGCATGCCCGATCTATTCCGAAGCGCGCATAGTCGCAGCACTGAGCCTGGTCGTTCCGAGCTACCGACTCAGCACACCCCAAGCGGCCCGATATGGCCAAATACTCGGATCGGCAGCGGACTCGCTGTCGGTCGGACTAAGTCGTCGCCCGAATTCCACTCTGCCAGAAAGACAGTCATGATCACATTCGAAGATGTCTCCAAGGTCTATCCCGACGGCACCGTCGCCGTCGACAACCTGACGATCACCGCGCCGAATGGCAAGATCACCACCCTGGTCGGTCCGTCCGGATGTGGGAAGACGACCTCGATGCGGATGATCAACAGGCTGATCGAGCCGACCTCGGGCAGCATCACTCTCGACGGAACCGACACGCAGAGCCTCGACAAGGTCGCCCTGCGTCGCAGAATCGGCTACGTCATCCAGAACGCCGGACTGTTTCCGCACCGCACCGTCGTCGACAATGTGGCCGCGCTACCGCGGCTGCTCGGCGGTGGCAAGAAGGAAACCCGTTCGGCGGCAATGGAACTCCTAGAGCGTGTCGGGCTGGACGCAAAGTTCGCCCGCCGCTACCCGTGGCAGCTCTCGGGCGGTCAACAACAGCGGGTCGGGGTGGCGCGGGCGCTGGCGACGGATCCGCCGTTCCTGTTGATGGACGAGCCGTTCAGTGCCGTCGACCCGATCGTCCGGAACCAGCTTCAGGACGAGTTTCTTCGGCTGCAGGCCGATATCTCCAAGACCATCGTCATGGTCACCCACGACATCGACGAGGCCCTCAAGCTTGGCGACCAGGTCGTGGTGCTTCGGCAGGGCGGAACCCTGGCGCAGGCCGCAACTCCGGCCGAACTGCTGGCCGCCCCAGAGGACGCCTTCGTCGCCGACTTCGTCGGGGCAGCACGGGGCTACCGGGCCCTCGGATTCCACAACTCGGACGAGCTTCTCCAACTCAACGACGAGCCCACCGTCACGGTGGGCCAGTCGGTGTCCACGATCCCGTCGACGCAGGGACGCTGGATGTTGGTCGTCGATGACAGTCGGGCGCCGCTTGGCTGGGTCGACACCGAAAGTGTCCGCGGCGAGTGCATACAAGACAGCGACGTGAATCTGAGCGCCACCTCGGCATCCAGGAATGACCCGCTGCGCGACGTGCTCAACTCGGCGCTATCCAGTCCGAGCAGCCGCTGCGTGATCACCGACGAGTCGGGGGCGCTGATCGGCACGGCATCCGATTACGACGTCATGGACGCCATCCGTCGCGCGAAGGAAGCGAGGACCGCGGCATGAACTGGATTTCGTCCAACATCGACAGGATCATCTCGCTGACGATCAGCCACACGTGGCTTACATTGGTGCCGACGATCGTCGGGCTGCTGGTTGCGCTACCGATCGGTTGGTGGGCGCACAAATTCAAGCGCGGCCAGGCCGCGATCGTCGGAACCGCAGGGCTGCTCTACACCATTCCCTCGCTCGCGTTGTTCATCATCCTGCCGACAATCCTTGGGACGAAGATTCTCGATCCGTTGAACATCGTTGTCGCGCTGACGCTTTACACGTTGGCGTTGCTGGTACGGGTCGTCGCCGACGGGCTCGACTCGGTGCCACACGACACGGTCGCCGCCGCCGAGGCGATGGGCTACCGCGGCTGGCAACGGCTTCTGCTCGTCGAGCTGCCCGTCGCCGTCCCTGTGATCGCCGGGGGCTTGCGGGTCGCGGTCGTGTCCAACGTCAGCATCGTGACCATGGCCGCCCTGCTTGGCATCCCGCAGCTCGGCTCGCTGTTCACGCAGGGATTCCAGCTACGCCTCTTCGTTCCACTGGTCACCGGCATCGTGCTGTGCGTGGTGCTTGCCGTCGTCTTTGACGGCCTGATCATCTGGCTGAACAGACTCTTAACCCCCTGGCGGCAAAGGACGGTGACGTCGTGAACATCTTCGGATGGCTCTCCGACCCGACGAACTGGACTGGCTCAGGCGGTATCCCGGCTCAGATCGGCTACCACCTCCTCTATTCGGCGATCGCGCTGCTGGTTGCTCTCGCCATAGCGGTGCCGCTGGGAATTCTGATCGGCTACACCGGACGGGGCGAGGCGTTGGTCGCCGGGTCCGCTAACGCATTGCGTGCGCTTCCGTCGCTTGGACTGCTGGTTTTGCTCTTCCTCCTGATCTCACCGATAGTGACCGGGAAGCTTGTCTACGTACTGCCGACCATCATTGTGCTTGTCCTGCTTGCGGTTCCACCGATTCTCACGGGAACATATGCCGGCATCCAGACTGCCGACCCCGACGCCGTCGGCGCGGCAAGGGGGATGGGCTTCACAAAGCGCCAGATCCTGTTGCGGGTCCAGCTGCCCTGCGCCTTACCGCTGATGATCTCCGGAGTGAGAAGCTCCACACTGCAAATCGTTTCGACGGCCACCATCGCCGCGTATCTCGGGCTGCAGGGCCTCGGGCGATTCATCCTCGACGGCAGAGCGCAGGCCAACTTCAGTGAAATGGCAGGCGGGGCAATACTTGTCGCGATTTTGGCGCTCGCACTGGAGTTCACCTTCGCCTGGCTCGGCCGTGTCATCGTCTCGCCCGGCCTGCGCCGCACCGCATCGAAATCCAGCTCACCCATGTCCACGACCGTCCTCGAGCCGGCCACCACCTAGGTACCACCCGGTGCCGACCCTCACATCAGGAGAATCACTATGAAGAAACGCACGTTGCTGTCGGCCCTGGCCTTCGCCTCCGTCCTTGCGCTGTCTGCATGCGGCGGTGGCGGCGGCGACCCGCTGTCC
Organism: Mycolicibacterium moriokaense; assembly: GCF_003201655.1. GTDB lineage: Bacteria > Actinomycetota > Actinomycetes > Mycobacteriales > Mycobacteriaceae > Mycobacterium > Mycobacterium moriokaense_A. The sequence goes on along the minus strand of NZ_QJJU01000009.1, from coordinate 87,601 downwards.
GGCGGAGGGGACAACAAGGGATCCTCGGGTTCGGAGGTCATCGTGGGTTCGGCGGACTTCACCGAAAGCCAGCTGGTGGCCAGCATTTACTCGCAGGCTCTGCAGGCCGCAGGCGTTCCGACGAAGGAGCAGTTCAACATCGGAAGCCGCGAGGTCTACATCCAGGCTCTCAAGGACGGCTCCATCGATCTGGTCCCGGAATATACGGGCGCATTCCTGAGTTATCTCGACCCGAAGTCGACCGCCGCGACACCTCAAGCGGTGACGAGCGAGCTCTCGACGAAATTACCGGCCGGAACTGCGATGCTGACTCCGTCCCCGGCAGAGGACAAGGATGTCGTGGCCGTGACACAGGCCACGGCTGACAAGTACAAGTTGAAGACCGTCTCGGACTTGAAGCCGGTTGCCGGTGAGCTCGTGCTCGGAGGCCCGCCGGAGTGGAAGACGCGCACCCAGGGTGTGGTCGGGCTCCGCGACGTGTACGGCCTCAACTTCAAGGATTTTGTGTCGCTGGACGCGGGCGGCACCTTGACGATGACGGCTCTGGTTAACGGTCAGGTTCAGGCGGGAGACCTGTTCAGCACCGATCCTGGTCTGCACTCCAATCATCTTGTCGCCCTTGAGGATGACAAGAACCTGTTCGCCGCGGAGAACGTGGTCCCGCTGATCAAGTCGGGCAAGCAGAGCGACACCATCACCAAGACGCTGAACGCCGTTTCGGCAAAGCTCACCACTGACGACCTGATCTCGATGAACGCCGAGGCCGCGACGGGCACCAACCTGTCGGACATCGCCAAGAAGTGGCTCGCGGGCGCAGGCATATCGAAGGGCTGAAGTCAGCGCGACCAGACGCAAAAGCCCCGACACGCCGATAGGACGGGACTTTTGCGTCTGCTCGTATGTGGTTGCAGTTGGCGCAGACGTCAGAACCCTGCGGGGGCACAATGAGTGGCGATGACGATGAACGCCAAGCGTCGCAAAGCGCACGACAAGCTGGCCGCGTTGCCAGGCGTGCGTGCGGTGCGACGGCCCGTGCGGCCGGCCGGCGACCAGGAGTTCGACCTGTTTTACGTGCGTACCGGCCGTAAGTCACCGCATCCCCTCGTTGTCATTCCCGGCGGCCCTGGCGCCGCCTCCATCGCCCTGTACCGCGGGTTTCGGCGACGCGCGGTGGCCGAGGGCCTCGACGTCATCATGGTGGAGCACCGCGGCATCGGGATGTCCCGCCATGACGACACCGGCACCGACCTGCCTGCGGAGGCGCTGTCCATCGATCAGGTGGTCGACGATGTGGGCGCCGTCCTCGACGACGCCCAGGTGGACAAGGCCGTCATCTACGGCACCTCATATGGCACGTACGTCGCGGCAGGAGTCGGTGTGCGGCACCCGGATCGGGTGCACGCGATGATTCTCGACTCACCGCTGCTGTCGGCCGAAGACATCAATGCCGTGCGGGAGGCCACCCGTCGTGTGCTGTGGCGTGGCGACGAGCCCGAAACAGCTGACCTGGCGACAAAAGTTCGGCGGCTGGTCGAGGACGGTGTACTCACGCCGACGGCCGCGCAGCTGGCGGCCGGCATGTACGGGCTGGCGGGGCCCGACGTGCTTAGACGCCAGCTCGACCTGCTGCTGGAGGGCCGTGACTGGCTGTGGGGCGCCGTCGGCCTCGGGACCAAGCTGCTGTTTGAGCGCAAGACGCCGTATCACCACGAGCCGGACCTGGTTGAGCGGATCGGCTATCGCGAACTCAACTACGGTGCGGTGCCCGACGGCGAGCCACTCGATCCAGCGCTGGCGTGGCGCGAGGCCGCGTCGGGTGAAGTCGACTACGTTGCCGAGCCGTTCGATCTCATCGATGAGATGCCCAAGTTCAGCTGGCCGACGGTCGTCATCTCCGGTGGCCGCGACCTCATCACCCCGCCTTCGGTGGCCCGCACGATCGCGTCGCTGGTGCCCGGCGCTGTGCTGGTCAATCTCGCCACCGCCGGGCACTCCGCCATCAACCTCCGCGAGCGCGCCGCGCTGGACATCATCAAGGCCACCTACGAAGGACTGAGCTCGGACCTGCCCGCACGCGCCGAAAAACTGGACTCGACGCCGGGTGGCCTCGGAGTGAGGCTGCTGATCTGGGGCATCGCCGCCGCTGCCGTCGCCGAACAGGCATTGCCCGCCGTGGTGCCCCGCACTGTGCAGCGCGTTACGGCTTCATGAAGCCGATCTTGGTGTAGTCGGCATCGGCAAGTCCGAATGCGCCGAAGTTCGCCAAAGTGCTTCGTACCGCGACGTTTCCGGGCGACTGCGTCAGCGGCAGGCTGAAACCCTCTGCCCAGATCAGCTTGTCGACCTCATTGGCCGAATCACGCGCCTTGGCCGGGTCGAGTTGTTCGAGCGTCTGCTCGATCTTGGCATCAATCTCCGGACTGCCGATCTTGCCGAAGTTACTTTCGCCGTCCGACGCATAGATCTGGGGTAGGCCCGACAGCGGAAATGCGTCGCCAACCCAGGAGAATTGCGCGATATCGAAATCGCCGACGTTGATGTGGTTCGAGAAGAATCCGCCGCCGCCCTTGGCATCGAGATCAAGCTTGACGCCCACCTGGGCGAGGTTGTTCTGAGCGATCTGGCCGAACTGGCGGGTGGAGAGCGAGTCGTACAGCACATCGCGGATGACGAGCTGGCGGCCGTCCTTCTCGCGGAATTGCCCGTTGAGTCGCCAGCCCAGCGCATCCAGTTCCTGCTTGGCCTTTTCGGGGTCAAAGGCGACCACGGCGCTGTTGTCCTGGTAGCCCTCCTGCCCGGCGACGTAGACGTGGTTGTTCAGCGGGACGGGATTGTCCGCGAGGCCTCGCTGGGTGACGTTGGCGATCGTTTGGCGGTCGATCGCCTTTCCGATGGCCAACCGCAGCGCCTTGTCGGCCAGGATCGAGCCGGGTGCACCGTTGAACGTGAAGTGATACCAACTGTTTCCGGGCGCACGCCGAATCGACACGCCATTGGTACGCCGCGCGACGGTCATCTCGTCGAGGGTGGCCAGGCCGGTGGCGTCGATGGTGTTGTTCTGCAGGGCGGGGATTCGCGCGGCGTCGTCGAGCACCAGATAGGTGACGCTGTCCAGCAGCGCGGGGGTTCCCCACCATTTCGGGTTGCGGGTCAGCACAATTCGCTGCGCGGTGCGGTCGAGGGTGGAGATGATGAACGGCCCCGCCGACGGGCCGGGCCCGTTGAGCTGACCCTTGTTGAAGGCCTCGGGCGTCGAAGTCATGCTCTTCGGCAGCAGCATGGTGTTGCCGGACAGCATGCCGCGCCACTCCGCGTACGGTTTGGCGAACTTCATGATCGCCTGGCGGTCGTCGACGCCGCGCGTTACCGATTCGACGCGGTCGGCCCCGTTGGGGCTGGCGGCCGCAAAAGCCTTGTCCTTGCCGCTGGTCGCATTGATCTGAGAGGCGATGTCCTCCCAGGTGATCGGGGTGCCGTCGCTCCAGACCGCTTTCGGGTTGATGGTCCAGGTGACCACCTGCGGGTTGGTGCCTGTCAGCTCGGCGCCGGTGAAGTAGTCGGTGTTCAGCGTCATCGAGCCGTCGGCGGCGATCCTGAACGCCCGAGGCATGCTGGCCTTCAGCATGCCCGCGGAGTCGGCGGAGTTGCCGTCGATATGCAGCGAGTTGAAGTTCTCCGGAAATGCGGTCAGCGCCAACCTCAGATTGCCGCCTTGCTGCAGGGCGGAGACGTCCTTCGGGTTGACGTCGTTCGTCTGCCCGAGCTCAGCGGATCCGCCCGCCGAGGGGGTTTCCTGCTTGCCGCCGGAGCAGGCCGTGAGAGTCAGACCTGCGGCCAAACCCACACCGAGGGCGACCATGGCGAAGCGTCGGATTTTCATGGCGACAGACGTTACCTGCGATTCGGTTCCGGTTGAGGAACTGCGGCAAGCAACCGGCGGGTGTAATCGCATTGTGGATTGGCGAACACCCGGTCGCCGTCACCCTGCTCGACGATCTTGCCCTTGTACATCACGGCCACCCGGTGGGCGAGGTGCTTGACGACCGACAGGTCATGGGAGACGAACAAATAGGACAGGCCGAACCGGTCCTGTAGATCCAGTAGCAGGTTGATGATGCCTGCCTGGATCGACACGTCCAGTGCCGACACCGGTTCGTCGAGAGCGAGAATCTTCGGCCGCAAGGCCAGTGCCCGCGCTATGCCGATGCGCTGCTTCTGCCCGCCTGAGAACTCGGCAGGGTAGCGGCTGGCGTCCTCGCGGCGAAGCCCGACGATGCCAAGCAACTCGGCAACCCGGTCATCAGTTCGTCTTTTGTCAAAACCGTTGGCCTGCAACGGCTCTGCCAGAACGGCAGATACTGGGAGTCGCGGATCTAGTGACGCGACCGGATCCTGGAACACCACCTGCAGGTCCCCACGCAGCGCGCGCCGGGTATGCCGGTCGAGCGTGGCGACGTCGGAGCCAAGCACCTCGATCGAACCCGCCTGCGGGGCGGACAGTTCCAGAATCTGGTGCAGTGTCGTCGACTTCCCCGAGCCGGATTCGCCGACGATGCCGAGCGTGCGGCCCTGCTGCAGCTCGAAGCTGACCCCGTCGACCGCGCGCACCTCGCCGACCTGGCGGCGGAACACCACGCCCTTGGTTAGCTTGTAGGTCTGCACCAGATCGCGCACCTGCAGCACTACCGGGACGTCGGAAGCCTGCGCGACGGCGCGCGGCTCGGTGGATACGCCGTAGATGTCCGCGGCGCTCCTGCCTGCAACGTCTTCGGTGCGGATGCACGCCGCCCGATGCGATGGGGCGATCTCGAGCAGCTCTGGTTCGGCGGAGCGGCATCGCTCGACGGCCAGGGGGCAGCGCGGCGCGAAAGGGCAGCCCGGCGGCAGCGCGGCCGCCGACGGCGGGGCACCCGGAATCGGCACCAGCCGAGCGCCCTGCGGGGCGTCGAGCCGCGGCACCGACCCGAGTAGCCCTGCGGTGTAAGGCATTCGGCGGTCGCGATACAGCACATCGACGTCGGCTGTCTCGACGGCGCGGCCCGCGTACATCACGAGTGCGCGATCGGCGAATTCGGCGACCACCCCGAGATCGTGGGTGATGATCAGGACGCCCGCCCCGGTCACATCGCGTGCGGTCCGCAGCACCTCGAGGATCTGCGCCTGCACCGTCACATCCAGCGCTGTGGTCGGCTCATCACAGATCAACAGGTCGGGATCGTTGGCGATCGCGATCGCGATGACCACCCGCTGCCGCTCACCACCGGAAAGCTCGTGTGGGAACGAGTTGGCCCGACGCTCGGGCTGTCCGATGCCGACCAGCTCCAGCAGCTCTATCGCGCGTGTCCTGGCAGCCCGCCTACCGACATCGCGCTGATGTACCTCAATGGCCTCGGCGATCTGGTCGCCCACGGTGTAGACGGGGGTGAGCGCCGACATCGGGTCCTGGAACACCGTGCCGATGGTCCTGCCGCGGATCTGCGACATCTCGCTGTCGGGCAACCCGAGTAGTTCGTCGTCGTGTAGTCGGACCGACCCCGACACTTCTGCGTATTCGGGCAGCAGCCCGATGACGGACATCGCGCTGGCCGACTTACCCGAACCGGATTCGCCGACGAGTGCGACCACCTCCCCGGGGTCGACGTGAAAGCTCATGCCGCGCACCGCGTTCACACGTTCGGCATCGGTCGGGAACGTAACGCTCAGATCGGTCACCTGTAGCAGGCTCGGCTTGCCTGTCTCATCTTCGCGCGAGACGCTCATCGCCGCGCTTTCCGAAGCGGCCGGGCGCTGGGATCGAGCGCGTCGCGCATGCCGTCGCCAACCAGGTTGGCGCACAACACGATCATCACCAACACACCGGCAGGGAACAGGAACACCCACGGGAACGTCGTCACCGACGTCCTGCCGTCGTCGATCAGGGTGCCCAGCGATACATCCGGTGTCTGCACACCGAAACCCAAGAAGCTCAGCCCGGTTTCGGCCATGATCGCCAACCCGACGTTCAGCGCGGTGTCGATGATCAGGAACGACGCGACGTTCGGCACAATGTGGCGCACGATGATCCGCGTTGTGCTTACACCCATATACCGTGCGGCGGTGACGAATTCGCGGTCGCGCAGGCTCATGGTCATTCCGCGCACGATGCGGGAGCTGATCATCCATCCGAATACCGAAAGCAGCAGTATCAACCACAGCACGGTGCCGGATTGTTTGGTGCGTGGCGTGACTATCGCGATGAGGAAGAAGCTCGGCACCACCAGCAGCAGGTCGACGATCCACATGAGAGTGCGGTCGCGCCAGCCCCCGAAGTAGCCGGCGATCGATCCGACGGTCGCAGCGAGGATCGAGGAGATGAACGCCACACAGACCCCGATCAGCATGGATTTCTGCATGCCCCGCAGGGTTTGGGCCAGCAGGTCTTGGCCCGACGAGGTCGTGCCGAACCAATGGTCCAGCGAGGGCGGCTGCTGCAGGGCGGTGAAATCCATGTCGGTGTAGCGGTACGGCAGAACCGGTGGCAGCGCATAACAGCCGACGAACAGCAGCACCAGCAGCACAAGCGACACCACGGCGGGCTTGTTGCGCACGAATCGGCGCCAAACGAGCCCGCGCCGCGAGGCGAACCCCGCCACGTCGACACCAGATTTGGCGGTGGTCGCAGTCTCTGTCGTCACTGGTTCCGTCATGTCACCCGAACTCTCGGGTCGAGTGCCGCGTAGATGATGTCGGACAACAGCCCGGCAACCAGGATCAAGGCGCCGGAAAAGAACGTGATCGCAGCGATGATGTTGGTGTCCTGGTTGGCGATGCCTTGCACCGCCCACTCGCCGATGCCGTGCCAGCCGAAGATCGTCTCGACGAACAGTGCGCCAGTGAACAATCCGGCGACGCTATAGGCGAACAGGGTCGCCATCGGGATCAGCGCTGTTCGCAATCCGTGCTTGAACAGCGCGCGACGACGGGTCAGGCCCTTGGCCCGTGCGGTGCGAATGAAATCCTGGCCGAGCACGTCCAACATGGCGTTGCGCTGATACCGGCTGTAACCCGCGATCGCGCCCAGCGCCAGTGTGAACGTCGGCAGCACCAGATGCTGCACCCGATCGACGAACTGGTTCCAGGCGCCGCCGACGGCGTCCGGCGACGTCTCGCCGGTGTACTCGAACAGCTGCACTCCGAGCACGGTGTTGACCTGCAGTGCGCCAAGGATCAGAAGGTTCGCGATGACGAACGTTGGCGCGCTGAGAACCAGTAGGGATAGCACCGTGATGACCCGGTCGGACAACCGGTATTGCCGGATAGCTCCCCACGCTCCGACCACAACGCCGATGACCGTGCCCATGACCGCGCCGATGACCACCAGTCGCAGGCTGACCCCGATGCGCCGCCACAGTTCATCCGACACCGGTTGTCCGCCGATGGTCGTGCCGAAGTCACCGTGCACCGCGCCTGCCACCCAGTGCGCGTACCGCGCAGGGATCGGCTTGTCGAGGTCAAGTTCGTGGGCTTTCGCGTCGATGACGACTTGAGAGGGCCGCGGGTTGCGCTGCAGCAGGCTGTCCAATGGTCGGAACGTCAGCGACGCAAGCGAGAAGGTCAGGAACGAGGCCACCGCCAGAAGCACGATGTAGTTCAGCAGCCGCCGCAGGAGGAAGCGCGTCATCGGCGACATCCACGGGCGTGCTGCATGCGCACAGGCTATGAGATGGGTCTGGACAGGGCCGGTTGTTGCGCCCGGGCGTCGCTAGACAATTTGTACCGGCGCCTGAGCCCGTTGTCAGTTTGGCGGCGTCCGCTGGTTCTTACCTGCAGGTTTATTACCGGTGGCCCCGCTGTCGTGGCTACCTGACAAGAACCAGAAAGGTGAGGTGTTCCAAGAATGCGTTCTCCCAAGCGCAACAACGCGAAACTGCTCGTCGCGGTGATCGGCGCCAGCGGCGTGGTGGCCATCGGCGCGATGTCGGTCGCGATCGGCCACCAACAACAGGCCGGGCCTGCATTGTTGGTCAGCAGCGGCAAGTCCACAGCGGCCGGTCCTACCAGCGGCACGACGACGCCGCTGATGGCGGTGCCGTTGATCACGGGACCGGCACCATTGCCCGTCGAAGAGCAGGCGCCCGCAGCGCCGTAGCCAATCGCACCGATTTCACAGGTGAGCGTCACAGCGCGCACCTAGGTAGTTCGCACCCACAAATCAGGGATTTCCCAGATTCGTTTCATTGACCGCTCGTAAGCGCCTGACGTTTCACCCCCGATTGCATCGGTTACCCGATTGGCGGCGGGGTCGACAATCGACCCGCCAGGGACCGAATGGAGTGGTCAGAGGTGAAAACCGGTCTGTTCAAGCTTGTCGCGGCCGGTACCGGCGCGCTCACCGTCGTCTTCAGTGACGCCCCGGGAAGTATCGGCCAGGGTCCTGAGGTCACGCTCGGCGAAACCACAACGTCGACGACGGCGCCAGCCGAGCTTGCGACCTCGATAGCCAGCCCGACATTGACGGCGCACACGCCGGACGGGTTCGCGAAGCCGTAGCGCCTCAGTTCGGCGGCCTGCCGGGTCCGTCCAGCTGCGGATTGCCGATGTTGGTGACAGTCGCGGTCTGGCCGTTGCGTGTCGCGCGGACGACGACCGGGTCGTCCATGGCGAACGGCGCTCCCGCGTTGCCAGCCGTGCTCGGTATGACATAGGTCTGGCTGAAGCCGTCCTCGCTTCGCACTGTGATCGACGTCGGCGAAATCGCGGTGACCGTACCGGTCTGTGTCAGCACGGTGCTGTAGCCGCCTGCGCCGTCGGGCACCACGAACTCGCCGTGCAACGACGTCGGCCCCACCGCGGCCGGGCCGGGTCCACCGCCCGAGCCGTGCCGGCCGCCGGGGCCGGCAGGTATGCCGCCGCCTTGCCCGGACGCCTGGTGGGGTCCCCCGAAGGCGTGGGAACTGCCCTCGGTTGCGGCGTAGATCGCCGCACCGCCGATGGCGGCGATGACTGTGGCGACACCGACGGCCGCGGCGGTTGTGCGCAGGCCCCAGCGGCGGGGAGAGGGTTGCGGGGCGCCCCAAACCTCGCGCTCGTCGCCAATCTGTTCGGTGGTCATGCGACCACAGTGCAAGCCGTTCATGTGAGTCAGCTGTGCGACTCTTCAGACTCGGTTAGGTCCGCGTGGGTTCACAGCTCTCACATAGACAAGGCACAGTGGGAACCCATGGGCGCCGCGAATAATAAGCCCGTGTCCAGTCCCAGCGGAACCACGGTCAATGAGAACGACCCCGCACGCGTGGTCATGCGGCGCGCCGACGGCAAGCCAATCCATGTGTTGGTCGTCGATGACGAGCCGGTTCTGGCTGAGCTTGTGTCGATGGCCTTGCGGTACGAGGGCTGGGATATCGCGACGGCCGGTGACGGCGCTTCCGCGATTGCGTCGGCCAAAGAGACCCCACCCGATGTTGTTGTGCTCGACGTGATGCTGCCGGACATGAGCGGGCTTGACGTCCTGCACAAGCTGCGTGAGCAGATCCCTGGGCTGCCGCTGCTGCTGCTCACCGCGAAAGACTCCGTGGAGGACCGCATCGCCGGTCTGACCGCAGGCGGTGACGACTACGTGACCAAGCCGTTCAGCCTCGAAGAGGTGGTACTTCGGCTGCGCGCGCTGCTGCGGCGCACGGGGGTTTCCAGTGAATCAGGCGGAGCCAAGGTCGTTGTCGGCGATCTGGTGCTCGACGAGGACAGCCACGAAGTCACCCGCGCAGGCGACGTCATCTCGCTGACTGCGACGGAGTTCGAGCTACTGCGGTTCATGATGCGCAATTCCAAACGCGTATTGAGTAAGGCTCAGATCCTGGATCGCGTGTGGAGTTATGACTTCGGCGGGCGATCCAACATCGTCGAGCTGTACGTGTCGTACCTGCGTAAGAAGATCGACAACGGGCGCGATCCGATGATCCACACTTTGCGCGGCGCCGGCTATGTCCTCAAGCCCCCGCGCTGAAGTGAGCCGCAGCCGCTTTCGCTCGCCACGGACCTGGTCGCTGCGGGCCCGGCTGCTGGCCTCGCAGATCGTCTTGCTCGCGCTGGTGTGCGCTGCGATAGGTGCGGGCACCGAGTTTGCGCTGCAACGCTTTTTGACGAATCAGCTTGATGAGCGGTTGTTCGAAACCGGCCGCCGCTCGACCGGGCTGTTCGAATTCGGCCCGCCAATGCCACCACCTGGAAATTTCCCGATGCCCGGGTACCCCGATCCTCCCGCGTTTCCGCGACACGTCATCATTCACGACGACGACGGCCCCGGGCCCGCGTTCCTCAACGCTCCCGGGCAGGCTGCCCGCACCGTCGGCGCGGTGATATCGCGCGGCACACCGGTCAATGCCGGTGTCATCACCGCCGACGGCACCCGTACCGAAATCAGCGCCAAGGCAGCGCAAGAGCTCTCCCGGATCCCGCCGGACCGCATCCCAACCACAGTGGATCTCGACGGGCTGGGCCGCTACCGCGTCATCGCGATGCACACGCGAGGCCCCGGCCAGGTGATCGTGACGGGGCTGCCCACCTCCGAGGTCGACGACACGTTGTTGAACGTGCTCGTCATCTTCGCGGTCGTTGGGGCGATCGCGCTGATCGGTGGCACCACGGCGGGCGTTGTGATCATCCGCCGCCAACTCGCCCCGCTGTCAAGGGTTTCCGAAGCGGCCCGGCAAGTGGCCGACCTCGAACTCGATCGCGGCGAGGTGCGGCTGCCGTCGTCGATCGTCAAGGTCGATCCGGCCGGTGCGGACACCGAGATCGGACAGCTCGGCTCTGCGCTGAACCGAATGCTGGACACCATCGCGGGCGCATTGTCCGCGCGGCACGCCAGCGAGACCCGCGTCCGCCAGTTCGTCGCAGACGCCAGCCACGAACTGCGCACACCGCTGGCCGCGATTCGCGGCTATACCGAACTGGCGCAACGCAAACGAGAGGACCTCCCTGAGGACGTCGCCCACGCGATGAGCCGCGTCGAATCCGAAACCGAACGGATGACACAACTCGTAGGGGACATGTTGCTGTTGGCGCGGCTGGACACCGGCCGGCCGCTGGAACGCGAGGAGGTCGATCTGTCCCGGCTCGTCGTCGATGCCGTCAGCGACGCCCACATCGCGGGACCCGAGCACGAATGGTTGCTGGATCTGCCCGATGAGCCCGTCACCGTCGCCGGCGACGAGGCGCGGCTGCATCAGGTGCTTGCCAATCTGCTCGCCAACGCCAGAATCCACACACCCCCCGGCACGTCGGTAACCACGTCGTTGGTCGTCAACGAGTCCGGCGGCGCCGTCATGACGGTCGCCGACGATGGTCCCGGGATACCCGCATGGCTGCAGCCCGAGATCTTCGAGCGGTTCGCACGCGGCGATTCGTCGCGCTCACGGCGGGGCGGCAGCACGGGGCTGGGCCTGGCCATCGTTGCCGCCGTCGTCAGGGCCCACGGCGGCACGATCGACGTGCGCAGTGTGTCGGGCAAGACGGAATTCGTCGTGAAGCTTCCTGCTGATTCACAGGCAAGACACAGCGCGTCCAAAACCGGCGCCTAGCGGGCTCAACGAAGATCGCCTCAGTGACAACCCTGGTTCTCGGCTCCGAGCAGAGACAAACTCGCCCAAAATCCGCCTCTGGTGTGGGAGTTCGCGTCTGGTCGCGGGTGGGACTCGGCGTGCTGTCGGCTGCGACCGCGGCGCTGTATCTGTGGAACCTGTCGGCCAGCGGCTGGGCCAATGCATTCTATTCGGCGGCCGCGCAGGCCGGGGCCAGCGACTGGACCGCGATGTTGTTCGGGTCCAGCGATGCCGCCAACGCCATCACCGTGGACAAGACGCCCGCCGCGGTGTGGGTCATCGATGTGTCGGTGCGCCTGTTCGGGCTGAACCCGTGGAGCGTGCTGGTGCCGCAGGCGCTGATGGGCGTCGGCGCGGTGGCGGTGTTGTACGCCGCTGTCCGTCGGGTCAGTGGCGATGGTGCAGCGTTGCTTGCCGGCGCGGTTTTGGCGCTGACTCCGGTGGCCGCCTTGATATTCCGGTTCAACAATCCCGACGCCCTGCTGGTACTGCTGCTCGTCGTGGCCGCGTACTGCGTGCAACGTGCCTGCGAAAAGGACAGCGGCCGTTGGTGGTTGATCGCCGCGGGCGCCCTGGTGGGCTTCGGGTTTCTGGCCAAGATGTTGCAGGCGTTTTTGGTCTTGCCCGGTTTCGCCGCCGCGTACCTGGTTGCAGGCCGAAATCGGATGCGACGCCGGATCGTCGATCTGCTGGTCGCCGCGGGCGCGCTTGTAGTGTCCGGTGGCTGGTATCTGTTGCTTGTCGAGCTGTGGCCTGCCAACGCGCGGCCCTATATCGGTGGTTCGCAGCACAACAGCATCGTCGAATTGGCGTTGGGGTACAACGGTTTGGGCCGCCTGACCGGCGACGAGCCGGGCGGGCTTGGCAACCTCAACTTCGACGTCGGCTTTGGCAGGCTGTTCGGCAGCACGATGGGTCTGGACATCGCCTGGTTGCTGCCCGCAGCGGTGATCTGCTTGGCGGCCGGGTTCGTCATCACAAGGCGCGCACCGCGCACGGATCCGGTGCGGGCGGCGTTGATCCTGTGGGGCGGCTGGCTGGCGGTCACCGCGGTGCTGTTCAGCTTCGCCAACGGGATCCTGCATCCCTACTACACCGTCGCGCTCGCGCCTGCGATCGGCGCGTCGATCGGCATCGGGGCAACCCTGCTGTGGCGCCGTCGCACCGACATCCGAGCCGCGACGGCGTTATCCGGCACGGTCCTGGTGACCACCATCCTCGCGGCGGTGTTGCTGTCCAGGCACAGCGATTGGCTGCCGTGGCTGCGGGCGACGGTCGCGGTCGGGGGAGTGGGGGCTGCCGCGTTGCTGCTGGTCGTGGGCCGGCTGCCCGGTGCCGTCGCGCGTGCGGTTGCGGCGCTGGCCGTCGTGGCGTGTCTGGCATCGCCCGCCGTGTACTCGGTCGCGACGGCGGGCGCACCGCACAGCGGGGCGATCCCGTCGGTCGGGCCTGCGAGCCAAGGCTTCGGCGGGCCAGGTGGCCTGCTTGACTCACCGACTCCAGGGCCCGCGCTGTCGGCCACGCTGTCCGCGGATGCGCGCGATTACACATGGGCGGCCGCCGTTGTCGGCTCGAACAACGCCGCCGGTTACCAATTGGCAAGTGGTGCACCGATTATGGCGGTCGGCGGCTTCAACGGCACCGACCCGTCGCCGACGGTCGAGGAGTTCCAGCGGTACGTCGCCGATCGGCAGATCCACTACTTCATCCGCGGAAAGATGATGATCGGGCACTGGGGAGGCACCTCGACAGGTAGCCACGAGTCCGCCGATATCGCCGAATGGGTGGAAACGCACTACACCCCGCAGACCGTCGACCGCGTGATCATTTACGACCTCACGCAGCCGCAGAAGAACTCATAGCTGAGACATAGCTTCGCCCAACGGTGAACATAAGCTGCGCCCCGACCATGGGTGTCATGACAGACATCGCCCTCGAACCCGACACCGCCTGGGATCACCGCACCCGCTTCGAATCGCGGCCGAATGCCGCGCTCGCGGCGCGCGCCGCAGGCGTACCGGTGCTCGACGTCGTGGTCCCGGTCTACAACGAGCAAGCCGCGCTCGCCGATTCTGTGTACCGGCTGCATCGGCACCTCCGCGACAACTTTCCTTTCCCGGCGCGCATCACGATCGCCGACAACGCCAGCGTCGACGACACACCGCGGATCGCTGCCGAACTGGCGGCCGAGCTGACCGACGTCCGGGTGGTGCGGCTGGAGCAGAAGGGGCGTGGCCGTGCACTGCACACGGTCTGGTCCACCTCGGACTCGCCGGTGCTTGCCTACATGGACGTCGACCTGTCCACCGACCTCGCGGCGCTCGCCCCGCTGGTCGCGCCGCTCATCTCCGGCCATTCGGACCTGGCGATCGGCACGCGGCTTGGCCGCGGCGCGCGAGTGGTGCGCGGCCCGAAGCGTGAGATCATCTCGCGCTGCTACAACTTCATCCTGAAATCGACCCTCGCCGCGGGTTTCTCCGACGCACAGTGCGGGTTCAAGGCCATCCGCGCCGACGTCGCCGAGCGCCTGCTGCCGCATGTGGCAGATACCGGATGGTTCTTCGACACCGAGCTGCTTGTGGTCGCGGAGCGCAGCGGCCTGCGCATCCACGAGGTCCCGGTGGACTGGGTGGACGACCCTGACAGCCGCGTCGACATCGTCGCCACCGCGACCGCCGACCTCAAGGGCATCGGCCGGATGTTGCGCGGGTTCGCCGACGGCTCGATCCCTGTGAACGCGATTGCTGCGCAGCTTGGTTCGTCACGTGCTTCGGCTGCACCCGGATCGTTGTTCCGGCAGGCGGTCCGCTTCGGCGCCATCGGCGTCGCGTCGACCGCGGCCTACTTGGTCCTGTTCATGCTCATGCACGGATGGGCGGGTGCTCAGGCTGCGAACCTGATCGCGTTGCTGCTCACCGCGATCGGCAATACGGCCGCAAACCGGCGCTTCACATTCGGGGTGGGCGGCAGCGGCAACGCGACCCGCCACCACATCGAGGGGCTCGTGGTGTTCGGGATCGCACTGGCTATCACAAGCGGCGCCCTCGCCGGGTTGCATGTCCTTGTCGCCCAGCCACACCACTTGGTCGAGCTCACGGTGTTGGTGCTCGCCAACTTGGTGGCCACCGCAGTGCGCTTTGTACTCCTGCGCGGCTGGGTGTTTCATCCCCGCAGAGCCCGTTGACCCAACTTCGACACATAAGGAATCGATTGATGACGATCACCGCAGACATGCCACCGCAGACGACGGACGCGCCGCACGATCCGCTCACGCAGACCCCCCAGCCGCGGTGGATCCGCCCTGCTCTGCTGGTGCTGCTCGTGGCCACCGCCGTGCTGTATGTGTGGGCGCTTGGCTCGTCGGGCTGGGCCAACAACTACTACGCCGCCGCGGTGCAGGCGGGCACACAGGACTTGAAGGCATGGCTGTTCGGCTCACTCGACCCCGGCAACGCCATCACGGTCGACAAGCCGCCTGCGGCGATGTGGGTGATGGGCCTGTCCGGCAGGCTGTTCGGCTTCAGCGCGTTCACCATGCTGCTACCGCAGGCGTTGATGGGCGTTGGCTCAGTCGCACTTCTGTATTCGACCGTCCGGCGGTGGAGTGGTCCGGTCGCAGGCCTGATCGCAGGTGCGGTGCTGGCGCTGACACCGGTGGCGGCCTTGATGTTCCGGTTCAACAACCCCGACGCATTGATGGTGCTGCTGCTCATCGTGGCCGCGTATTGCATGGTGCGCGCGACCGAGACCGCGAGCACCTCGTGGATCGCGTTGGCTGGCTGCGCCGTCGGTTTCGCGTTCCTGACGAAGATGCTGCAGGCTTTCCTCGTTGTGCCTGGCCTTGCGCTGGTTTTTCTGGTCGCGGCTCCGGTCGGGCTGTGGCAGCGCATCGGCAAGTTGCTCGTCGGTGCGGCAGCGATGGTCGTATCGGCGGGCTGGTACGTCGCACTGGTCGACCTGTGGCCCGCCGGTTCTCGGCCATACATCGCAGGTTCGACGGACAACAGCTTGCTGCAATTGGCGTTGGGGTACAACGGGATTGAGCGAATCACCGGCAATGAGGGCGGCCCCGGTGGAGGACCCGGCGGGCACGGCGGCATGAACGCGTTCTTTGGTGGCAGTGCCGGGATCGGCAGGCTCTTCGGGGCGTCGATGGGTGCGGAAGCGTCATGGCTGCTGCCGGCGGCATTGATCGGCCTGCTCGCGGGCCTGTGGTTCACAAGGCGTACCGCACGCACCGCGACCGTCCGCGCGGGCTTGCTGCTGTGGGGCGGGTGGCTGCTGGCGACCGGCGTCGTGCTCAGCTTCATGGGCGGTACCGTCCACCCCTACTACACCGTCGAGCTTGCGCCCGCGATCGCCGCCGTCATCGGGATCGCGGTGTCCGAGCTGTGGCGCGGCAAGCAACACCTGACGCCGAGGATCGTCTTGGCGGTGATGGCTGCTGCCACTGGTGTGTGGGCCTACGTGCTGCTGGACCGGACACCGGATTGGACACCGTGGCTGCGATGGGTCGTTCTGGTTGGCTCAATCGTGGTGGCGGCGGTCATTGCCGTTGGTGTGCACCGGCTCGGCAAGCTCACCGCAGTAGTGACCATCGCGGCGGCGCTATTCGGCCTGGCCGCGCCTGCCGCGTTTGCGATCTACAACGTCGCGCACACACACAGTGGCCCGGGAACGATGTCCGGTCCGGCCCGTGAAGGCGGGTTCGGCGGCGGGCCAGGCGGCCAGGGTGGCCAGGGTGGCCCCGATGGCGGCTTTCGCGGCGGCGGTGGTGGGCCGGGCGCCCAAGCCGACAACCCTGCACTCGAGCAGCTCGTCGAGAACGCGGGCAATCGTTGGGCGGCAGCCAGTGTCGGCTCGTTCACGGTAAGTAGCCTCGAACTCAAGACCCGAGCTTCGCTCATGGCGATCGGCGGGTTCACCGGTTCCGACAACTCGCCGACGCTCGCGCAGTTCAAGCAGTACGTGTCCGACGGCCAGGTCCGCTACTTCATCGTGAGCGACGGGCGTGGCCCGCACGGCGACGCGTCGGGCAGCGGGGCCGAAATCACGCAGTGGGTGCAACAGAACTTCACGCCCATGCATGTCGGCGACACCACGGTGTTCGACCTGAGCCAACCGCGTTGAGCCCGACGGCCGCCCTGCTTCCCCCGAGCAGGGCGGCCGTCGCCATCCATTCGCGGTGATTTTCACCCGTGGCAGCAGGCCGCCACGTTGTTATGGTCACGTCAAGGCTTTCGAGGAGGTCCCAATGTCCGTGACCGACGAGTATCTGAAGAACAACGAGGCCTACGCGAGCACGTTCACCGGCCCGCTTCCGCTGCCGCCGAGTAAGCACGTCGCGGTGCTGGCGTGCATGGACGCCAGGCTCGACGTCTACCGGATCCTGGGCCTCGGTGACGGCGAGGCACACGTCATCCGCAATGCAGGCGGCGTCGTCACCGACGACGAGATCCGCTCGTTGGCCATCAGCCAGCGACTGCTCGGCACCAAAGAGATCATCCTTATTCACCACACCGACTGCGGCATGCTGACTTTCACCGACGACGGGTTCAAACAGCAGATCCAGGACGAGACCGGCATCAAACCGGAATGGGCCGCCGAGGCGTTTCAGGACCTCGAAGAAGACGTGCGTCAGTCGCTGCGTCGCATCGAGGCCAGCCCGTTCGTCACCAAACACGAATCCCTGCGCGGGTTCGTCTTCGACGTCGCCACCGGCAGGCTGAATGAGGTGACCCTCTAGCGGCCTGCCGGCCGGTAACGCCCAAACGCCACGCCGGTCAGGTCGGCGGTCAATGATGTGGACATAGTCCTGCAGCATGCGACGCCTCGCCGACGAGAACGGTGCCGCTGTGTAGTCCGACGCGACCGCCGCGGTGCCATTTGCGTCGAGCGGGTTTGCGGGTTTCCCAGATTGCGAGCCAGCCGAAGCCTACGACCAGTGCGACGACGAACCGTCCGATGCGACCGATGGTGATGTAGCCGGCGCCGGTGGCGTAGACGGCGCCAGGCTCGCGACACGCGGACTCCACGACCGCAGCGGGTATGACGAAAACCCGATCAACAATCCTCACAAATCGCGGCCTGCCCACCGTAGCCGACGTCGGTTGAGCACCCTGTGAATCTCCGGGCAACAACTGTCAGACGGCGGCTTTTGCGGGTGCCTAACCGGTACTGTCGGCGCCGTTCCTTGGGGACTTCGGGAGCAGCGCTGACCAGCCCTCAGCGCCGATTGAAGAGGAGCCGAAGCATGCGCATTGTCGTTGATCTCAACCGGTGCGTGGGATACGCGCAGTGCGTGCCGCTGGCACCGGAAGTCCTTCAATTGCAGGGAGAGGAAGCGCTGGCCTACGACCCGAATCCAGATGACTCGCAACGCCAGCGGGTTGCGCGGGCGGTGGCGTCCTGCCCGGTGCAGGCGATCATCGCAGAGATGGACCCCCCACCGGACAGGACGACGAAGTGAGCGCGCACCCGCTGGTCGCTGACCTCGTTAGGACCTTCAAGGCGCAGGGTCGGATCGTAATCGTCGGTGCGTCGCTGGCCGGACTGCGTGCCGCGGAGGCGTTGCGGGACGAGGGGTTCACTGGATCGCTGACGCTCATCGGCGACGAAGTACACGAGCCGTACGACCGTCCACCGCTGTCTAAGCAAGTATTGAAGGGGTGGGTGCCTGCGGGGAACACCAAGCTGCCACGCATGCGCGCGATCGACGCAGACTGGCGCCTCGGTGTGGCGGCGACAGGCCTGGATCGCGACAACCGGGAAGTGTTGCTGGCCAATGGCGAAAAGGTGCCCTACGACCGGTTGCTGATCGCCACCGGCGTCCGTTCCCGCGCATGGTTCAACCCCGAAGAGGCCACGCTGAAGGGTCTCTACACACTGCGCACGTGCGATGACGCTGCCGAGCTGCAGGCGGCATTGAAAGCCAAGCCGAACCGCGTGCTGATCGTCGGAGCGGGCTTCATCGGATCCGAGATGGCCTCGGTCTGTCGTGATCTCGGGTTGGACGTGACGGTTGCGGAGCGATCCAGCGCACCGCTGGTCGGACCTCTCGGCGGCGTGATCGGCGATATCGCCGCCAAGATGCAGCGGGACGCCGGAGTCGACCTGCGCACTGGTGTGGCGGTGGAAGCGCTGATAGGCGACGATGACGGGCACGTCCGACAGGCTCAGTTGTCGGATGGGAGCCTGCTCGACGTCGACGTGGTGGTGGCATCTCTGGGGTCTGTCCGCAATATCGAATGGCTCGAAGGCGCTGAACTGGCCGCCGGGTTCTGGGGCGTGGCCTGCGACGCAGGCTGCCGTGCCTTCGACATCAACGGTGTGGTGACCGACAACATCTTCGTCGCAGGCGACATCGCGCGGGCACCCCATGTGCTCTACGAGTACGAGTTCATGGCCATCGAGCACGTGGATGCGGCGGTACTGGGCGCTCAGACGGCGGCCCACAATATGGTCAACCTGGAAACCGGACGCCGCCCGCACCTACCGCTGCCGCAGTTCTGGTCCGGCCAGTTCGGCGTGAACATCAAGGGTGTCGGCGTGTGCTCGTTCGGCGATGAGATCGTGTTCACCCAGGGCTCTGTTGAGGATCTCCGCTTCGCCGCCGCGTTCGGCAAGAACGGCCGCATCGTCGGAGCCATCACTTTTAACCACGGCAAGTGGCTGGACTACTACGCAGCGATGATCGAGCGCTCAGCGCCATTTCCGCCGCCGCCGCCGGGATACGACGTTCCCGCGGACGCGGAGCCGAAGTCGGCCCGCTTCCCGGACCCGCGGGAGCCGACGGGGATTCCGGATGTTGTTCTCACCGGCCATGATCCGACCTCGCGGGGCGCCGAATTCCGCCCGAAAAGCCCGAAGAAGTAGACCGGAGAGACGAGTCATGATGACACCAGAAACCGCGTGGGCCGAGGCGATGCGGTTCGAGAATCGCGCCAATCCATTCCCGTTCTTCGACGAGCTCCGCCGGACGCCCGTCGCACGGGTGGACGACGACCTCTACGTCGTCACCGGATACCGGGAACTGCGGACTCTGCTGCATGACCCCCGACTCAGCGCCGACACCAGTCGAAGCCCGTTGGTAGCCAAGAAGAAAAATGCACCCGTGGCAGCACCGGCAAGCGACGACCTGCAAGCGGGGTACGCCCCGAAGCAAAGCTTCATCGGGTCCGACCCGCGGGCCCACGACCGAATGCGTCGACAGGTGATGCGCCACTTCGCCCCACCGCACTCACCTGACGTCATTCCGGATACGGAATCCGATATTCAACAGCTGTGCAACGACCTGCTCGACAAAGTCAAAGCCAAGGGCGAGAACAGGTTCGACGTTGTCGACGACTATGCGTATCCGGTGCCGGTGGCGGTGATCTGTAAGATTATGGGCGTCCCGCTCGAGGACGAACCCATGTTTCACGCCTGGATCTTTGATCTTCTGGCGGGTGTGGACTTGAGCCAAGATGCAGCGACAGAGGAGGGGCGCGCGCGCGCGGAGAAAGGCACCGCGGCCGGCGCGGCGTTCCAGGAGTACCTTCGTCAGCTGATCGACCGGTACGTCCGAGAGCCCGGTGAGGGCCTGATCTCGAAGCTGCTGCACGACGATGGCCCTGATGGACCGATGGCTCCGGACGAGGTTGTGCCCAACACATCGCTGATGTTCATCGCCGGTCATGACTCAACGGTGAACACGATCGCGCACTGTGTGTTGACCGCGCTACGTAACCCAGGGTCGTTGGACCTGCTGCGCAGTCGGCCCGAGCTGATTCCCCGAGCCATCGAGGAAACGCTGCGCCTGCAGTCCGCGGTCCAGTTCTTTCCGACGCGTAGCGCCGCTGCCGACATCGAGGTCGGCGGGACCGTTATCCCGGCGGGAGCGGCGGTGATCCTGCTTTACGGCGCCGCTAACCGCGACCCGATCCGGTTCCCCGACCCCGCGAAGTTCGACATCGAACGCGAGGACAACCAGCACATCGGCTGGGGCGGCGGAATCCACAGCTGTGTGGGCGGTCCATTGGCGCGCTTGGAAGTCAACCTCGCGTTCGAGACCTTCATCCGCCGCGTCGAGAACCCGCGGCTCGTCGAAGACCCACCGCCGTACCGGCGGAGTCCGTTCTTCCGCGGACCGCAACACATGTTGATCGACGTCGACGGCATCAAGGACTGAGGCCCCGTCATCAAGGCTTTCCAGTTCGTCGAATGGCAGCAACCGGGCCAACTTCGGGACGTGCCGGTGCCCGAACCGGGGCCAGGGGAGGTGCTACTGAAGATTGGCGGTGCGGGTGCGTGTCACTCGGATTTGCACCTCCTCGAAGCTCCCGCTGGATCAACGTCGTTCACACTGCCCTTCACCCTCGGGCACGAGAACGCGGGTTGGGTCGAGCAGATGGGTCCCGGCGCAACGGGTTTCGCGCCCGGAGATCCAGTCATCGTGTACGGCCCGTGGGGCTGCGGGTTGTGCATGAATTGCCGACAGGGAATGGAGAACTACTGCGAGACACCGGGAAAGCCGAGTCCCGGTGGGCTTGGTGGCACCGACGGCGGCATGGCCGAGTATCTCCTCGTCCCGTCGACGCGGTACCTGATCCCGCTTGGCAGCCTGGATCCGCGTGAGGCGGCACCGCTGACCGATGCGGGCCTGACGAGCTATCACGCCGTGAAGCGCTCGGTACACCTATTGGGGCCGGGTTCGTTCGCGGTGGTGATCGGCGCAGGAGGTCTGGGCCAGATGGCGATCCAGGTGCTGAAGGCGCTCTGTTCGGCGACAACCGTTGTCGCGGTGGATACTTCGCCAGACAAGCTGGAGATCGCCAAGACGATGGGCGCCGACGAAGGACTCATCTCCGGTGAAGTTGCGGTTAAACGCATCAAGGACATGACCCGCGGTCGGGGCGCCGAAGTGGTTCTCGACTTCGTCGGCATCGACCCGACACTCACGATGGCGGCACAGGTGTCGCGGGTGCTTGGGCACCTCACCATCGTCGGATTGGGCGATGCCGCCGTGCCGGTGAACTTCAACAGCCCCGCGAAGGAATGCTCTGTCGCGTCACCGTTTTGGGGATCCATCCCCGAACTGATCGAGGTCATCGAGCTCGCTCAGACGGGAAAGATCAAGATGCTGGTCGAGCATTTCACGCTCGATGAAGCAGCGCATGCATACGACCGCTTGCACGACGGCAAGATTGCAGGACGCGCCGTCGTCACACCCAACGGCTGACTCAGCCCACCTTGTACGTCGCGATCGCCTTCGCGACCGCCTCGCCCTCCGGCGTCACCACATCGACGTCGACGTTCACGAGTGTCTTGCCGCGCCGCAGCACTCGCCCTACGGCGATCAGGTCCGTCGCGCGGGCAGGCGCCAGAAACTGCATAGACATCGACGTGGTCACGCCGCGCAGCGAGTCCGGCACTGCCGCACCCGCCCATGCCGCCGCCATGACGGCGACGTCTGCCAGCGCGGCGATCGCGCCGCCGTGCACCATGTCGGCGACCGTGACGTTGGTCGGGTCCCACGGTAGGCGCAGCCGCACCTCATCGGCGGCGAGGACGTCGGCGACGATGCCGAGCTTGGCGACGAACAGCGACGACGGGATGAACTGGGCCATGACGTCCGCGCCGGTCTGGGGCGGGGTGGGAGTAGACATGGATCCAGTATCTGCGGCGGATCAATTACCTCTGAAGTAATCGAGTCGAGGAGAGTCGATGACAGCGATCCGGTTGGCCACTATGACTGTGTTGGTCGCCATTCTGGCGTTCACAGGGGGTTGCGACTCGACAACGACGACATCGTCGACGGCGACTCAGCCGACAGTCGGACTGCCGCAAATTCTGCGGAGCGGCACTGTCCGCGTTTGCAGCACCGGCGACTACCGCCCGTTTTCCTATCGCGATCCTCAAGGCAGTTGGAGTGGACTCGACATCGAGATGGCTCACGATATGGCCACTCGGCTGGGGGTCCGGTTGGAGTTGGTGCAGACCACGTGGGCGAATCTGATCAACGACCTGGACGGCAAATGTGATGTCGCGATGGGGGGAATCAGCATCACACTCAACCGCGCCAAGCAGGCCATCTTCAGCGCTCCCTACTTGCGTGATGGAAAGGCGGCTATCGTCCGGTGCGCCGACGCCTCGAAGTTTCAGACGTTGGATGACATCGACCGCCAGGGTGTGCGTGTGGTGGTCAACCCCGGTGGCACCAACGCCGACTTCGACAAGGAGCATCTGCTCAACGCTCAGATCGTGACCTATCCGGACAACAACACGATCTTCGAGCAACTCGCAGGCAATTCCGCTGATGCCATGATCACCGACGCCAGTGAAATCCGTTGGGAGACAAATCAGAACCCCCAACTGTGCGGCCAGAGTCTGGACCACCCGTTCACGTTCGAGCAGAAGGGTTATCTCTTCCCCCGGCCCGCAACGACCCTGCAGCAGTGGATCAATCAGTGGCTCAACATCACCCAGCACGACGGTACCTATGAGGCGCTCAGCCGTAAGTATCTCGGTGCGGTAATCGGACCCTGACGAGTCGGGGCGGGCGTCATCGAAGCGCAGCCGCCACGAGCATCTCCAGTTGTGCCGTGATTTGGTCCAGCGAATCGGCGCTGCGCTGGGCGCGACACATCGCGACGCTGCCCTCGATAGCGGCGACGATCACGACCGCGACGCTGTGGGCGTCTGCTTCGGATGCGCCGTGCTGACGGAGCGACTGCGCCAGCATCGATGTCCAATTGCTGAACGCCGCCGCA
Organism: Mycolicibacterium moriokaense; assembly: GCF_003201655.1. Taxonomy (GTDB): domain Bacteria; phylum Actinomycetota; class Actinomycetes; order Mycobacteriales; family Mycobacteriaceae; genus Mycobacterium; species Mycobacterium moriokaense_A. The sequence continues at coordinate 64,272 of NZ_QJJU01000009.1, read as the reverse complement.
GCGGCATCGCGCGGCGCCGTCCCATCGGCAGGCAGATCCTCCACAGAGGTTGCCAGCACCGGACACCCCGCGCGAAATTCACTGTCGACCAGAATTTTTCGCCACATCTTCAGGAACGCGCGAAGGCCGGCAAGGGGTCCGGCTTTCAACGCCTTGAGCAATGCGCGGGTGGTCAGATCGTCAGCCCACCGAACCGCTTCGGCGGCCAACTCGTACTTGCCCCCTGGGAAGTAGTGATAGGTCGAGCCGAGCGGCGCCTGCGCGTGCTTGGCCAACTCTCGAACGCTCGTGGCGTTCAGCCCGCGGCGGCTCATCATGTCGGCAGCGCCGGCGACTAGACGCTGCCGGGACTCCGCAGTGTTTTCCGGCACCGCTGACCCTCCTTGCTATGACGACCGTTATAGCCTACGGTACGCAGCACGTTATAACAGTCGTTATAGGAGGCTCTCATGCCGATGATCAAGTTGACCCTGCCCGCCGGAGTGCTCGCCATCGAGACGCGGCGCGAACTGCAGAACACGCTCGCGGCCACGCTGCTGAAGTGGGAGGGCGCCCCCGATACTGCGTTCTTCCGCGCTCAGGCGTGGAGTCAGGTCGACGAGGTGCATCCGGGCACCTTCACCGCGCTTGAAGACGGCGAGCCGCGCTTCCGGGTCGATGTGACCGTGCCCGAAGGCGCACTCTCGCAGCGCCGTAAGGAAGGACTGGTCAACGAGGCGACCGCCACTGTGCTGACCGCCGCAGGCCTCAGCGAAGCGGATGCGCTGCGGGTGTGGGTGCTCATCCACGAACAACCCGAAGGCACCTGGGGTGCGGGCGCCAACGTTGTCCGATTCGCAGAACTCGCCGCACTCGCCAAGGCGGAGCGCGCGAATGCGTGAACTGCAACTCATCCGGACCGGCCATCTCGAGTGGCGGGACCGTGACGCGCCGACGATGCAAGACCCGCGCGACGCGCTGGTGCGCCCGTTCGTTGCAGGACGCTGCGATGGCGACACACTGCCGATCCACCGACACGTCTCGCGGGCAATGCAGGTGGGGATGCGGATCGGCCTGATCGATCCGATCGTCGGGACCGTCTGCGGACCCGCGCCGTTTCAGGGTCCGTATGCCATCGGCCACGAATGCGTCGCCGAGGTGATCGAAACGGGTCCGTCGGTCACAGGCCTGCAGCGGGGCGATGTCGTGATCGTCCCGTGGGCGGTCTCCTGCGGCAGCTGCCGCGAATGCGAACGCGGCATCACGGCGAAATGCGCCACCACCCGCACCAGCGCCCTGGCTGCCTTCGGCTTCGGGTCGGCGAGTGGACCGTGGGGCGGGATGGTGGCCGACGTGCTCCGCATCCCGTTCGCCGACCACATGCTGGTGCGGGTGCCCGACGAAGTGGATCCGCTGCGGGTGGCGGCCGCCAGCGACAACCTGTCCGACGCTTGGCGATCCGTGGTGCCTGTACTACGCGGGCGGCCGGGCGGCCGGGTGCTGATCCTCGGCGGTGCCGCGCAGAGCATTGGTCTGTATGCGGCCGGCCTCGCCGTTCGGCATGGCGCCGAGATTGTCGATTACGTCGACGACCGCCCCGAGCGGCTTGCGATCGCCGAGAAGTTCGGCGCTCGCGTGCATCAGTTCAAGAAGGGCAAGCGCACTGCCGCAGATATCCCGCGCCGCGACTACGACGTTGCAGTGGAGGGGAGCTCCAGTGCTGTCGGTGTGGATCTGGCGCTGCGATCGTTGGCACCGGGCGGCGTCTGTCAACCGGTCGGCTGGTACCTCTCGCCAGGGACCAAGGTGCCGCTCATGCACATGTATGTGAACGACGCCACGCTCAAGGTCAGCGCCTCCAGCGTCCGTCCACTCCTGCCGGAGCTGCTGGACTTCGTCGTCGAGGACGATTTTCCGGCAGAACTCGTCACGACGCTGACCGCCGATTGGGACGACGCGCCCGAGGCATACAAGGCCCGCACAACCAAGCTCGTCCTCCACCGCCCACGGCTGACCTAAGCGCGAGCAGCCGCAAAAGCTCACGACACGCCGCGGTGATACGCGCTTTTGCGTCTGCTCGCGATGGAAGCCGCGTTGACATCGCAGGCCGGAGCTGGTTTTATATTGGGTTATGCAGATAATTCTGGTCATCTCTACCAACTTTACGAGGATATGATGACGGCCGCGCAGGAGCTCAACCAGGCAGGCCGCTACGAGCTGAGCCATCTGCGCTCGCTCGAGGCCGAGGCCATCCACATCATTCGGGAGGTGGCCGCGGAGTTCGAGCGGCCGGTGCTGCTGTTCTCCGGTGGCAAGGACTCCATCGTCATGCTGCATCTGGCGCTCAAGGCGTTCCGGCCGGGCCGGCTGCCGTTCCCGGTCATGCACGTCGACACCGGGCACAACTTCGAGGAGGTGCTCGAGGTGCGCGACGAGCTGGTCGCAGAGTCGGGCGTGCGGTTGGTCGTCGCCAAGGTGCAGGACGACATCGACGCCGGGCGCGTGGTCGAGACCATCCCGTCGCGTAACCCCATGCAGACGTTCACGCTGCTGCGGGCCATTCGGGAGAACAAGTTCGACGCGGCCTTCGGTGGCGCCCGCCGCGACGAGGAGAAGGCCCGCGCCAAGGAGCGCGTGTTCAGCTTCCGCGACGAGTTCGGCCAGTGGGATCCCAAGGCGCAGCGGCCGGAACTGTGGAACCTGTACAACGGTCGGCACCACAAGGGTGAGCACATCCGGGTGTTCCCGCTGTCCAACTGGACCGAATTCGACATCTGGTCCTACATCGGCGCGGAGAAGATCAAGCTGCCGTCGATCTATTACGCGCACCAGCGCAAGGTGTTTCAGCGCGACGGCATGTTCCTGGCGGTCCACAAGTATCTGCAGCCGCGCAAGGAGGAAGAGGTCGTCGAGAAGACCGTGCGATTCCGCACCGTCGGCGACGTCACCTGCACCGGCTGTGTCGAGTCCCTCGCGGGCACGGTGTCCGAGGTGATCGCCGAGACCGCGGTGTCACGGCTCACCGAGCGCGGCGCCACTCGCGCCGACGACCGCATCTCCGAAGCCGGCATGGAAGACCGCAAACGAGAGGGCTACTTCTGATGACCACGCTGTTGCGATTGGCCACCGCCGGATCCGTCGACGACGGCAAGTCCACCCTCATCGGGCGGCTGCTGTTCGACTCCAAGGCCGTCATGGAAGACCAGTTGGCGTCGGTCGAGCGCACCTCCAAGGAGCGCGGGCATGACTACACCGACCTCGCATTGGTGACAGACGGCCTGCGCGCAGAGCGCGAACAGGGCATCACCATCGACGTTGCGTACCGCTACTTCGCCACGCCCAAGCGGAAATTCATCATCGCGGACACTCCGGGCCACATTCAGTACACCAGGAACATGGTCACCGGCACCTCGACCGCGCAGCTGGCGATCGTGTTGGTCGATGCCCGCCACGGCCTGCTGGAGCAGTCCCGCAGGCACGCGTTCCTGGCGTCGCTGCTCGGCATCCGGCACATCGTGCTTGCAGTCAACAAGATGGACCTCATCGGCTGGGACCGTGAGCAGTTCGAGAAGATCCGCGACGACTTCCACGACTTCGCGGCCCGGCTCGATTTCCACGATGTGACGACGATCCCCCTGTCGGCCCTGCAGGGCGACAACGTGGTCACGAAGTCGGACAAGACGCCGTGGTACGACGGTCCGGCACTGCTGTCGCATCTGGAGGATGTCTACATCGCAGGCGACCGCAACCTCGTCGACGTTCGGTTCCCCGTTCAGTACGTGATCCGGCCGCAATCCCACGACCATCACGACCACCGCAGTTATGCGGGCACCGTTGCCAGTGGCGTGATGCGAGTCGGCGACGACGTTGTCGTACTGCCTGCCGGAAAGTCGTCCCGCATCACCGCGATCGAGGGCCCGAGCGGACCGGTCGAGGAGGCGTTCCCGCCCATGGCGGTGTCGGTCAGCCTGGCCGACGACATCGACATCTCGCGTGGCGACACCATCGCCAGGCCCAACAATCAGCCGCGCGCGACACAGGAATTCGACGCCACCGTGTGCTGGATGGCCGATGGAGCGTCGCTGGAGCCGGGGCGCGATTACCTGATCAAACACACCACCCGCACGACGCGGGTGAAAGTCACCGCGTTGGACTACCGGCTCGATGTCAACACATTGCATCGCGACAAATCGGCAACCGCGCTCAAACTCAATGAGCTGGGCCGTGTCTCGCTGCGCACCCAGGTTCCGCTGTTGCTCGACGAGTACAGCCGTAACTCGGTCACCGGCTCGTTCATCCTCATCGACCCGGCCACCAACGGTACGGTCGCGGCAGGCATGATCCTGCCGTTCGTGTCGGCGCGTACCTCCAGTCCGAATACCGTGCGCCACGAGTCGCTGTGCAACGCCGACGACCGGCTGTCGCAAGGCCGGACCGTGTGGTTCACCGGACTGTCCGGATCGGGCAAGTCGTCGGTGGCGGTGCTCGTCGAGCAGAAGCTACTCGAAAAGGGTTGCCCCGCCTATGTTCTCGACGGGGACAACCTGCGGCACGGGCTCAACGCCGATCTGGGGTTCTCCATGGCAGATCGCGCCGAGAACCAGCGCAGGCTGGCGCATATCGCCGCCATTCTCGCCGACTCGGGCCAGGTCGTGCTGGTTCCCGCCATCAGCCCGCTTGAGGAGCACCGCGCGCTGGCGCGGCGGCTGACCAACGAAGCCGGCCTCGACTTCTTCGAGGTGTTCTGCGATACCCCGCTCGAGGACTGCGAGAGCCGCGACCCGAAGGGGCTGTACGCCAAGGCGCGAGCCGGTGAGATCACACACTTCACCGGGATCGACAGCCCGTATCAGCGGCCGAAGAACCCGGACATCCGGCTCACGCCCGATCGGACGCCGGATGAGCTGGCGGACATGGTGATCGAGCTTCTGGAAAGCAGACGGTGACCGATCACGACGTCGCCGCCCGGTTAGCGACGGCGGCAGGTGAGCTGCTGCTCGGCGTGCGCGCCGAGCTGGTCGACGCCACCGCGGCAGAGAGGAAAGCCGCTGGGGACAAGCGATCCCATGACTTCCTGATGGAGGCGCTTGCCGAAGAGCGGCCCGCCGACGCGGTGCTGTCCGAGGAGGGCGCCGACAACCCCGTGCGGCTCAAGGCAGACCGGGTGTGGATCGTCGACCCACTCGACGGCACACGGGAGTTCTCTGAACTGGGTCGTGACGACTGGGCAGTGCACGTCGCGCTGTGGCAATCCGGCGAGCTCATCGCTGGCGCGGTTGCCCTTCCAGCGCAAGGGATTACGCTCGCCACACCGACCGTCACACTGCCACCTGGCACTGGGGACAAGCCGCGCATCGTGGTGTCGCGCACCCGTCCGCCCGCCATCGCGCTCGCCGTGCGTGACGCGCTGGACGGCGTACTCGTCGAAATGGGTTCGGCAGGCGCCAAGGTCGCATCTGTCGTGCAAGGACTCTCAGACATCTACGTGCATGCGGGGGGTCAATACGAATGGGACTCCGCCGCGCCCGTCGCGGTGGCCCGTGCCGCGGGACTGCACACGTCCCGCATCGACGGGTCGCCGCTGGTCTACAACCAGCCCGACCCCTTGCTGCCTGACCTGGTGGTGTGCCGTCCGGAGTTCGCAGCCGCGGTGCTCGCCGTCACCGCAGGCTGACGCCCAGTACGCTCGGCGCGTGAGCAACCCGACCCTGCGCGTCCTCGCTGACCTGCCCCAGCAGCCGGTCAGTCTGGCCGAATCGACGCTGATCCTGATCGACTGTCAGAACACGTACACGCGCGGAGTGATGGAACTCGAGGGCGTGCAAGAAGCCCTCAACGAGGCCGCCGCGCTGCTCGACAGGGCACGCTCCGCGGGCATCCCGATCATCCACATCCAGCACGACGACGGCCCCGGCTCGCTGTACGACATCGAGGGCGACAGTGGCGCGATCGTGCCGCGGGTGGCCCCGCAGAACGGCGAGCCGATAGTGGTGAAGAACTACCCGAACTCATTCGTGCAGACCGACCTCGACGAGGTGTTGAAGACCGCCAACGCCTCGAACCTCGTGCTCGCCGGCTTCATGACGCACATGTGTGTGAACTCCACTGCCCGTGGGGCGTTCAACCTCGGCTATTCGCCCACGGTCGTCGCGTCGGCGACGGCCACCCGTGCACTGCCCGGTGTCGGCGATGCGGTCGTATCTGCGGAAGCGATGCAGGCCGCCAGCCTTGCCGCGCTCGCCGACCTGTTCGCCGTCGTCGTTCCCGGCGCTAACGACATCCCCGGTTAGCCTGGGCGCTCACCCTGGCCAGGTACTCGTGCTCGGTGCATAGCGCAAGGCCGCCGCAGGAGGCAGTGGAGAGCGTTCATCGGTGGTGATCGCATCGAGCATCAGGGCCATGTAGCGCCGCCAGCCGTCGCTGCCGAGATCCATTGTCCAGAGCACACTGTTCAGCATCGCGACGATCCGCGGTAGGTCATCGGCGACGAGGTCGGCACGAACCTGGCCCGCCTGCTGTGCGCGCCCGGTGAGGTCGTCGAGCGCTTCGTAGAGCTCAATGGACACATCGGGAGTCAGTGAGCCGGCCTTGCGTGCGGCCGCCAGAATGTTGTGTTCGCGAGCGCCCAGCGACAGCGCGGCCTCGATCACGTCGGTAAGCCCGCGGAGCGGGTCCTCGGCGCGGCGGGCTTGGTCGACGACGGGTGACAAGTCCTCGGCGATGCTCTGATCAAGGGCGGCCCTGACAAGGTCGCCCTTGGTCGGAAACCTGCGATAGAGCGTCCGTTCGCCGACGCCCGCGCGCCGCGCGATGGCCTCGACGGGCGCATTCGGGCCCAGTTCGCCGTAGACCTCACGCGCGGCGCGAAGAATGCGCTCAGCGTTGCGCGCGGCGTCCGCTCGCAGGGGCCGGTCGGCAACTGTTGTCACCAGGCAAGAGTAGCAAGTGACAGTTGACTGCCACTCTTGTCCGACATACGCTCGACGAACTTGGCAGCCAACTGACACTTACCCGGAACGGCGAATGAGCTCAACGACTTCGGGCACCGATCTACCGGTGATCCCCGCGCCCCGCGCCCGTGGATGTCCACTCGCGCCACCGGCTGAGTTCGCCGAATGGCGGGACACCGAGGGACTGCGACTGGCGATGAACCACGGCAGGCCGACGTGGGTGGTGAGCCGCTACCAGGACATCAGGGAGGCGCTGCTCGATCCGCGGCTGTCCGCCGACACGATTCCGGACACCATGAGACCTACGAGTCCAGACGACAACCTGCCCGTCTTCTTTCCCCGTATCGACGATCCCGAGCACCACCGGCTCCGGATCATGATGACCAGAGATTTCACGGTCAGACGGGCTGAATCGATGCGGCCGCAGATCCAGGAGCTAGTCGACCGACACCTCGACGAGATGATCGGTCACGGGCCACCCGCCGACCTGGTGCGTGCGTTCGCACTGCCGGTGCCGTCGTTGGTGATTTCGATGATGTTGGGCGTGCCACCGGAGGATCTCGAGCTCTTCCAACGCCACACCACCGATGGACTCGACATCAATTCATCCGACGAAGAGAAGATGCAGGCCTTTGGCGCCATGTTCGCCTATCTATGGGAACTGGTGGAGCGCAAGCAAACTGAGCCCGGCGACGACTTGATGAGTCGCCTCGCGACCGACTACTTCGCGACGGGCGAAATCACCCGCGAGACTGCGGCAGCCAACGGCGTCATCATGATGCAGGCCGGACACGAAACCACGGCCAACATGATCGGTTTGGGAACTGTTGCACTGCTCGAACATCCGGAGGTTTACGAGCTGCTCGGCCGAACCGACGACCGTTCGACCATCGCCAACATCGTCGAAGAACTGATGCGCTACCTCACCATCGTGCACAGCGAGGTGGAGCGGGTGGCCACCGAAGACCTCACGCTCGGCGGCCAGTCGATCCACGCAGGCGACTTCCTGGTGATGAACCTGCCCGCCGGCAACTGGGACGATAGCTTCGTCGAGCACCCAGAGCGCCTCGATGCCGAGCGAAATACCCGGGGGCATTTGGGCTTTGGCTACGGCGTGCACCAGTGCATCGGCCAGAACCTCGCTCGTGCCGAGATGCAGATCGCGTTCGCAACGCTGGCTCGACGGCTGCCCAGCCTACGACTGGCAGTGCCGCCTGACGAACTGCGGTTCAAGGGCCAATCCGGCATCTACGGCATCAAGGAGCTGCCCGTTACCTGGGACTGACTAACCTGGCTGCATGTCGACCACGCCCTTGACCCAGATCACCAGGCTGCGCGAGAAGCAGGACGCGTCGCGAGACAGGCTCGACGAACTCCTCGACAGCACACCGCTTGCGACGATCGCGCTAGTGCGGGACGGCCACCCGGTGGTGTTTCCCACGGGCTTTGCGCGCGTCGCTGACGAGTTGGTCATCCACGGGTCAACCGGCTCGCCATGGCTCCGCGCGCTGGCGTCCGGTGCGCCGGCAGCGGTCTCGGTGACCACGCTGGACGGCGTCGTCGTGGCGCGCAGCGGCTTCGAGTCGTCGTTCCGCTACCGCAGCGCTGTGATCTTCGGTGAGTTCGAGGTGGTCGATGACGACGACAAAGTGCGCTACCTGGACGCGCTGGTCGAGTCGTTCATCCCAGGGCGGGTGGCCGAGTTGCGCGAAAGCACCCGTAAGGAGCTCGTCGCGACCCAGGCATTGCGGCTGAACATCGGCGACGCGAACTGGTCACTGAAGATCAGCGCGGGGTGGCCGGAGGATCCGGAGGAGGACATCGCCTCGGGGGTGTGGGCGGGCGTGGTGCCGATGACGGTCAGCTATGGCGCACCCCATACGGCCCCCGACGTTCCCGCGGATACACCGGTGCCCGCATCGGTGTACGCGTTGAGCGGCAACACCCCGCCAGCGCCTCGGTAGCGCGGCTGCGGCAGGCGCACCTGGCAGAATTCGCAGCATGCGGATGTCGGCCAAGGCGGAATATGCCGTCAGGGCCATGGTGCAGCTGGCCACCGTCGACGACGGTGTCCTGGTCACGACCGACGACCTGGCCAAGGCCCAGGGCATTCCGCCGCAGTTTCTCGTCGACATCCTGACCGCGCTGCGCAACGACCGTCTGGTGCGCAGCCACCGAGGCCGCGACGGCGGTTATGCGCTGGCCCGTCCCGCCGCAGAGATCAGCATCGCCGACGTGCTGCGCTGTATCGACGGCCCGCTGGCCAGTGTGCGCGACATCGGCCTCGGCGACCTTCCGTACTCAGGCCCGACCGCGGCCCTAACCGACGTGTGGCGCGCTCTGCGGGCCAGCATGCGATCGGTGCTCGAAGAGACGAACCTCGCCGAGGTTGCCTCGGGTTCTCTGCCCAAGCATGTCGCGACGATGGCGCGGGACTACAAGAGCCAGGAAGAGCAGCGCGGGCACTCGGACTAGCGACGCCTCCGTGATCGGCGGCTCGCGATGCCGTCGAGCAGTATGCGCAGCCGCCGAACTGGTGTCCTTACTTGGCAACCGCCCGGCAATGCTGACCCGTCTCGACGGCGACGGTGTTGAGGTGCTGGCGTCCGGGGTCAGTAGCATGCACTTGCATCTCTGGGAGGTCGACGATGACTGACGCGTTTGTGCTCGGCGGGGTTCGGACCCCGTTCGCCCGATATGGCAGCTCCCTGTCACACATCCGGACCGACGAGTTGCTCGGCATGACGATGAAAGGCGCGTGTGAACGCGTGGGTGTCGGCCTTGATCAGGTCGAAGACATCGTGGCCGGCTGTGTGAACCCGGCCCACGAGGGCATGGGTGACGTCGGCAGGTGGGCCGCACTGGCGGCCGGATTTCCCGACAGCGTCGCAGGTGCCACCATCAACCGGTTCTGCGGCTCGTCGGTGAGCGCGACCGTCAACATCGCGCACGCGATCAAGGCGGGCGACTTGGGCGTCGGGATTGCCTGCGGCGTGGAATCGATGTCTCGATCGGGCTGGGCATACATGAAGGGCGACGCACCGTTCTCGCCGCGGGGACCCGTCATCCTGCTGGACACCATGTGGGCGGGGGCAGGCGGCCCTCCCAATCCGGCGCTGCTGGCGCGCAACGCCTACATCGGCATGATCGAGACCGCGCAGAACGTCGCCGATCGCTACGAGTTGACGCGTGAGGAGATCGACGCGTTCGCCCTGCGGTCTCAACAGCACGCGAAGGCCGCGCGCGACTCCGGACGGCTGGCCAAAGAGATTATGCCCGTACAGATTTCGGCGACAAAGAAGACGCCTGCCCGCACGTTTGAGCATGACGAGTTCATCCGGGACGACACGACCGCCGAGACACTGGCGAAGCTGCCGGTGCAGCCGGGCACCAAGCAGATGACAGCGGCGAACTCCACACCGCTGACCGACGGCGCCAGTGCGATCGTGCTCGCATCGGGGGAGAAGGCGACCGAACTCGGATTGGAGCCACTCGCGCGGGTCGTGTCGTCGGCGGTGTACGGAATCGACCCGCTTGTCATGGGCCTGGCTCCGGCATGGGCGCTACCTCTTGCGATCAAACGTGCCGGCCTGACCCCCGAGCAGATCGACGTGTGGGAGGTGCATGAGGCGTTCAGCGCGCAGGCCCTTGGCGTGCTTCGCGAGCTGCCGAATCAACTCGGCGGTTTCACGATTCCAGACGAGAGGCTCACCCCCAACGGCGGCGCTGTGGCCATCGGCCATCCGTTCGGGGCCAGCGGGACCCGGTACGTGTTGACGCTGGCGACCGAGCTGCGCGAGCGTAACGCCCGCTATGGCGCGCTTGGTGTGTGCATTGGCTCCGGCCAGGGCGTTGCCGTCGTCCTGGAAAACCCGCGCGCAGCCTGAGTCAGGCGGTGCCTGATCCGTAGGGTCGGGTGATGATTTCCAGGTAGTGACCCGCCGGATCCTGGAAGTAGACGCCGCGGCCGCCGTCGTTGTGGTTGATCTCGCCGGGCCGACGGCCCCTCGGATCCGCCCAATGCTGCAGGCCGCGCTCCTGGATGCGTCCGTAGATCGCGGAGAACTCGTCCTCGGAGACCAGGAACGCATAGTGCTGCGGCCGGATCTCCTCGCCAACGGCGACCTGCGCGTAGTCGAGGCTGGCGCCGTGGTTGAGTGCTACCGCGAGGAAGTGACCGAATTCTTTGGCGGTTGGCAGGCCGAAGAGCTCTGTAAAGAAATCGGCGGATTCCTGCCGGTCTTTCGCGGCGACGATGGTGTGGTTGAAGGTGATAGCCATATGAATTCAGGATAGGACGATGTCGGACGTCGAGGTGATGAGCGGTCCAAGGGTCACGCTGCGCGCGCCCACCGTTGATGACGCCGACGCACTCTTCGAGCGAATGGCTTCCGACCCGGAGGTGTCGCACTACATGTCATGGCGCCCGCATCGCGACGTCGGCGAGACCCGCCGCGTCATCACCGAGATGTTCAACGTCGGCGGCGAGACCGTCTGGCTCATCGAATTGCGCGGCGACGGCCCTGTCGGAGTTTGTGGCTGGCGACGGCCGCAACCGCACATCATCGATTTCGGCTATTACCTGGGCCGCCGATGGTGGCGGCAGGGAATCATGTCCGAGGCGGTGCAATTGCTGCTCGACAAGGCTCAGCGTGATCCGACCGTGTACAGGATGACGGCGCACTGCCACGTCGACAACATCGCATCGGCGCGGCTGCTCGAAAGCAGCGGGCTGACACTCGAAGGCCGGCTGGCGCGCTACGCCATCTTGCCGAACATCAGCGCAGCGCCGCAGGATTGCCTGCTGTTCGGCAAGGCTCTCAGATAGCGGCGCCGCGGCGGGTGGTACGAAGTATCGATGGCGTTCGACTTTCGCGATCTCGCTGCTCCGATCATCGTCGCGCCGATGGCCGGTGGGCCTTCGACGCCCGAACTGGCCGCCGCAGGGACGAACGCAGGGGGGGTCGGCTTCGTCGCGGCGGGCTATCTGACTGCTGAAGCGTTCGCGGAGCGGATCACTGCCACGCGCGGCCTGACTTCCGGCCCGATCGGAGCGAATCTGTTTGTGCCACAAGTGAGTGCAGGCACCCCCGACGGCATTGCACGATACGCCGAGGCGCTGGCGCTGGAGGCCGAGCGTTACGGCACCCAGCTCGGTGAACCTCGTTTCGACGACGACCACTGGGCGGCCAAGATCGAGGTGCTGCTTGACCTGCGGCCGGACGTGGCTTCGTTCACGTTCGGCGTGCCGAACGCTCAGGAGTGCACGCGCCTGCGCGAGGCGGGCATCGCGGTGGTTGGCTCTGTGACGACACTGGCCGAGGCGCAGATTGCGCTGGACTGCGGCGTCGCCGCGCTCGCTGTGCAGGGCCCGTCGGCTGGCGGACATCGCGGCACCTTCGACCCTGGCGCGCAGCCGTCCACTCAACCGCTCGACGAACTACTGGCCGACGTCGTATCGGCGGTCGACGTGCCGGTGGTGGCCGCTGGCGGCTTGATGACCGCAGACGATGTCGGGCGCGTGATGGCTGCGGGCGCCGTCGCGGCCCAACTCGGAACGGCGTTCCTGCTCGCTGACGAAGCGGGAAGCGGCCCTGTGCATCGCGCCGCGTTGCAGGATCCGCAGTTCACCGAAACCGTTGTCACGCGCGCCTATTCCGGCCGCTACGCACGCGGTCTGCGCAACCGGTTCATCGACGAGCATGAGGCGGAGGCGCCGTTCGGGTATCCGCAGGTGCACTGGTTGACCAGTCCGCTGCGCCAGGCGTCGGTGCGCGCGGGCGATCCGCACGCCGTGAACGTGTGGGCGGGTACCGGATTTCAGAAGATCGGCACCGGCTCGGTGGCCGACATCATGGCGAGGCTCGGCTAGCGCGAGCGCCGATTTCTACATGAGGGCTGTGATTCCACCACGGTTGTAACAACCATGGTGCAGATCTCGCGGAACGCGCGATCTTCGGCCGTGTTAACGCAAGTCGTCGATGATCACGTCGCCGGTCTCGGAGCGGGCCGTGACGACAGCCGCGGCGTCCTCGCGGTTTGTCGCCTGCGGAACCCTGACCTGCGCGTCGGCATCGACGCTGTTGGCGTTGACGACGTATGGGCCGCGTGCAGGCAGCGCGACTAGGACGTCGCCGTCACGACTCGAGACATCGACGGTGCGCGGTGCGGTCTCGGCGAAGTCCACCTTGATGTCACCGGTTTCGGTGGTGGCGCTGAATGATTCGGTGACCCTGATCGGGTCGCGCGTTACAACCTCACCGTCGACGTTGTGGATCTCGATGCGCCGAGCCGCGCCGCTGAGCACCACAGCCCCCGTGTCGGTGTGGGCGATCAGCTGGTCGATATCGGCCTGCGCCAGGACCACTCCGGTGTCCTGCTTGACGGTGACAGTCAACTTGCGGGCCACGTCGGGCGGCAACACGAGCGTGATTTCGCCTGCCCGGCCCCACTGCAGGAATGCCGACGACTCGCCGTTGATGGTGACGTGTGCACCCGCCGGATCGGTGTTGACCACCAACGGGTTTGCGCCCGCGCGGGTGGAATTGACCATTCGCAGATCAGCGCGCGGCTCGCGGGCCTCACGGTCGGTGGCGATCCGTACGGCCACCGGAACCGTACCGGTGTCGACGAACACGGACCGCATGGCGACCGGCAGCGGCTTGCTGTCGGTGATGACACGGAAGCCGGCGATGCCCAACGCCACAGCGCCCAGCGATGCGAGGGTCCCCACCACCAGCACCGCCGCGGCGGCGATGAGCGCGAGCCGGAACGCTGTGCGCCCGCCGGGGGAGAGCGGAGGCGGCGGCGTGGTCGGTGCCGGTGGTGGGGGAGCAATGATGGTCACAGTCAAAACCCTTTCAATGGTTCAGGATTCGAGGTAGCGCAGCACCGCGAGCACACGGCGGTTCTCGCTCTCGTCGGGGGCCAAGTCCAATTTGGTGAAGATCGATGCGATGTGCTTTTCGGCCGAGCCGACGGAGATGTGCAGCGCAGAAGCGATCGCCGAGTTCGTCTTGCCCTCGGCCATCAGTTGCAGCACCTCGCCTTCGCGCGGCGTCAGCTCGTCGAGCACGTTTCGCCGATGTGAGCGCACCAGAATCTGCGACACCACTTCCGGATCGAGCACGGTGCCGCCACTGCCAACGACCTCGACGGCGTCGAGGAACGCCGGGACATCCGCCACCCGGTCCTTGAGTAGGTAGCCGAATCCCTTTGTGTCCGAGGCGATCAAGTCGGCGGCATATCGCTCCTCGACGTAATGCGATAGCACAAGCACCGGCGACTCCGGATTCTGGCTGCGCAGCAGCGCCGCCGCGCGAATGCCTTCGTCGGTGAAAGTCGGCGGCATCCGCACGTCGACTATCGCGAGGTCGGGCCGCATCTCGTTGACCAGCCGCAGCAAGTTGGTCGCGTCGGGGACACCGGCGACCACCTGGTGGCCTGCGTCGGTGAGGATCCGTTCGATGCCGGCCCGCAGCAGCGCCGAGTCCTCGGCAATCACGACGCGCATGGCAGCACCGCGGTCACGAAGGTCGGGCCGATGGCTGGGCTCGATACGGTGAATGTGCCGTGCGCGGCCCGCACCCGTTCTTCGAGCCCGCGCAGGCCGGTGGCGTTTTCGTCGTCGGTGATCGACGCGCCGCCACGTCCGTCGTCGAACACCGTGACGTACAAGTCGTTGGCCGCTTCATCGAGGCGCACGGTGACCACCGCCTGCGTGGCATTCGCGTGTTTGGCGACGTTCGTCAACGCCTCGGCAACGACGAAGTAGGCGACAGACTCCACTTCATCGGGCAATCGGCGAGGCAGATAGAGATTCAATGTTGTCGGCGCTCCGGTTTTTTGTGACCGTTGGACCACCGCCGACAACGCCGCATCCAGCCCACGGTCGGCCAGGATCGTCGGGGCGATCCCTCGCACCACATTGCGCAGTTCCACGAGCGCATTCTTGGCGTCGTCGTGCGCCTCGGCGATCAGCTGCTTGGCCGCGGGCAGGTCGGTGTCGAGCTTGGTCTGGGCCAGCCCGATCGTCATGGCGAGCGACACCAGCCGCGGCTGCACGCTGTCGTGGAGGTCGCGCTCGATGCGGTGGCGTTCGGTCTGCGCGGACGACACGGCGCCTTGGCGGGCGTCGGCGAGCGCGCTGACCTGGTATTCCAGCGCGGCAGTCGACGAGGGCGACAGCAGCCGGCGGTCGATCGCGGCGTCAAGCGCGGGCGCCAGAATCAGGATTGCCACGGCGGCTGCCACCGCGATGAGGGCCAGCAGCCAGGCCAGCGGCGGCGACAGGAACGACAGCCCGGCGTCGTCGTCGCTGTGCCGGATCGCGATCGCGGCGGCAGGGCCGAGAAATGCGAACGCCAGCAGCCCAAGTGCGACGGCCGCGACCAGCATGTCGTAGGTCATCCGCAGGTAGTGGTGGGCGGTGGCCTTCCAGAACCGGGCGCTGCTGATGTCCAGCCACAGCTGATGCAGCCAGCGCTGGATGCCGGTATACGGCGACAGCCGCCGCGGCGGAACGCCGATGCCGAGGCCGAACACCGCCTCGCTGCGCACCCGTTCAATGTGTTCGACGCCGCGCATCAGGTAGACGAACACCACGGCGGACAGCGCGAAGCCGATGCCGCTTGGAATCGACGAGATGCCAATGATCAAGATTGACAACGGAATCCAGAACCACACCGTGCTGATCGCCGCGCCGGTGAGCAACGATGCCGTCGGCACCACGCCAATGTTGCGGGCGGATGCGGCGACAGGATCGTCGACGGCAGCGGGTGCCGGGGCGGCATCGGGACTCGTGTCGGTGACTGCGACCATGCCTTCAACCTATGGACTGCAGACGTCAAGCGACACGGCGTTTTCCCGAGAACATCCCGGGGGAAAACCCCCACGTCAGTACCGTCGACTCATGGCGACAACCGAGCGGCACCGACTGCTGAGCTATTTGGGCCCGAACTGGTTCGCCTCGGTGATGGGAACCGGCATTGTGGCCACCGCCGGTGCGACATTGCCGCTGCGTGTGCCGGGCCTGCGCGCGTTCGCCGAAGCGGTGTGGGTGGCCGCCACGGTCTGGCTGGTGATACTCATCGTCGCCGCGGCCGCACATTGGGTGCGGAATCCGACCGTGGCGCGCAGTCACGCATACAACCCGCAGATGGGTCACTTTTACGGTGCGGCCCCGATGGCCCTGTTGACCGTCGGCGCCGGTGCCGTCCTCGTCGGCAGGGATCTGATCGGTATGCGGGCGGCCGTCGACCTCGACTGGGTGTTATGGACGGTAGGCACGCTCGGCGGGTTGTTCACCGCGATGAGCATCCCGTATTTGATGTTCACTCAATACCGCGTCGAGGCCGACGCCGCATTCGGCGGCTGGCTGATGCCGGTGGTGCCGCCGATGGTGTCCGCGGCGACGGGCGCGCTGCTGATCCCGCACATGGCGCCTGGCACCGGCCGCCAGACCATGCTCTACGGCTGCTACGCGATGTTCGGGCTGTCGCTCGTCGCGTCGCTCATCATCATCACGATGGTGTGGAGTCGCCTCGCGCACTTCGGCACCTCCGGAACCGCGCGGGTGCCGACACTGTGGATCGTATTGGGTCCGCTGGGCCAATCCATCACGGCCGCAGGCCTTCTCGGGACAAACGCGACATTGGCCGTCGACCAGGACCTGGCAGACGGCATGGGCGTCTTCGCAATTTTGTACGGGGTTCCGGTCTGGGGATTCGCGGTGCTGTGGATCTCGTTGGCCACCGCATTGACCGTGCGAACCGCGCGCCGCGGCATGCCGTTCGCGCTCACATGGTGGAGCCTGACGTTCCCGGTCGGAACATTCGTCACCGGCACCACGCAGCTGGCGATCCATACGGGCCTGCCTGCGTTCCGCGTTGCCGCCGCCATCGCCTACGTCGGGCTTCTGAGCACCTGGTGTCTGGTGGCCATCCGAACCTTCCGAGGTGGCTTGCGCGGCAACATATTCGCACCGCCGCCGACGGGTCCGATCAAGGCGCACAAGGATCCGCCTGCAGCGACTCCAGCTTCGTGAGCGAGACTCGCTGTGTGGCAGCGACTGATCCCCTCATCTCGAACGTCTCCGACACGGCGCGCTGGGTGGCGACCTATCGCGCGGTGGAATCGGCACGTCCTGATGCGTTGTTCCACGATCGACTCGCCGACCGGCTCGCAGGCGACCGCGGCCGTGCCATCGTTGCCGCGGCTCCGCGCGCGATTCGAAGCGGCTGGTGGCTGGTGGCCAGGACCAAGGTCATGGACGACGTCATCATCGACGCGATCGCCGACGGCTGCGACAGGGTTCTGAACCTCGCCGCCGGCCTGGATACCCGGCCTTATCGGCTGGACCTGCCGCCGGATTTCACGTGGATCGAGGCGGATCTGCCGGAGCTGCTCGCCGAAAAGGAGCAAGCGCTCGCCGACGAGACGCCCCGGTGCCGGTTGACCAGGCACGCGGTCGACCTTGCCGATCCGGCCGCCCGCGACGCGTTCTTGAACGAGGAGCTTGCCGGCGCTCAGAAGGCCCTTGTGCTGACGGAGGGTCTTCTGATGTATCTGGAAGACAGCGACGTCCGGGCGTTGTCTGCGGCGTTCACCCGCCCCGAGATCGCGTGGTGGATGTTCGATCTGTCCGGCCCTGGACTTCAGAAGCGGATGAACAAGAGAACACGCGGGCTGATGAACAGCGCACCGTTCAAGTTCGCACCGGCCAACGGCGTTGCCTACTTCGAAGATCTGGGCTGGCGGCCGATTGAGATCGATTCGGTGTTCTCCGCGGCGCACCGATTTGATCGGCTGCCGCAGTGGATGCGACCGCTGGCATGGCTGCCCCAACCGGATCCACGCAAACCGGGCAGCAGTACGTACAACGCCATTGTCCGCGCCACCCGGGCTTGATCACTTCGGGGCGGTGAGCTCCAGCGCGATGTTGTCCGGATCGCGGAACTCCAGGATGTAGGACGGGCCGATGTCCTTGATAGGCTCGTGCTCGATCCCGAGGTCATCGAGATGAGCTGCGGCGGTGTCTAATTCGTCCTTGGTCGTGACACGGAAGGCCATGTGGTCAAGTCCGCAGCGGTCCTCGTGGAACTCATCGGCCGCAACAGGCCGAAGGCCGATCAGTGCGCCGCCGAGGTCATAGATCACCCCGCCGAACAGAAAGCTGAGCGCCTCCTGGGTCGCCGCGTCGGCGCCTTCGGGTGACTCGATCAACACCCGCCAGCCGAAGACGCTCTCGTAGAACTGTCGCGACCGCTCGATGTCGGTGACGGTAAGCCGGACGTGTGCGATGGAGCTGGTGTTGATCGCCATGAGCTCATGCTGCCAGTGACGGCCTAGCGATGAGTTTCCGGCACAGCCACGGTCCATCCAGTCGTCAATGTCTCGACTTCAGCAGGGAGCATCATCATGAGCGTCATCTCGACCGATACCGTCAACCAGGATCTCGAACCGTCGAAGTCATGGGCCCGCACCGCCGGGATTGTGATCAGTGTTCTCGTCGCCGCTCTTCTCGCCGTTGACGCAGCAGGCAAGCTCGCCGGTGTGCCACAGGTCAAGGAGGCCACGCAGGCCCTCGGATTCCCGCCAGGCCAGGCGTTGGTCATCGGCATCGTGCTGGCCGTCTGCGTGTTGGTCTACGTAGTCCCGCGTACCGCCGTGCTTGGCGCGCTCGGTATCACGGCGTATCTGGGTGGCGCGGTCACGACCAACATGCGCGTGGAGGCCCCGCTGTTCACCCACACGCTGTCCGCGGTGTACGTCGGTGTGCTGATGTGGGTCGGCTTGGCTATGCGGCGCCCAGAACTGCTGAGGGTCGTTGGGATCCGCCGCGGCTAGTCCGAGGCGGGCCGTGTCAGAATCGCCGACGTGCGAATTGGGATGACTATGCCCGTGATGGAGCCCGACCTGGACGCGGCGACGCTGAAAGCCTGGGCCCGGGTCATCGACGACGGCCCGTTCTCGTCGCTGTGCTGGGGTGAGCGCATCGCATTCGACAATCCCGAGTGCCTGACGCTGCTTGGCGCGCTGGCGGCCTGGACGGACCGGGTGCGGCTGGTGACGACGGTGATCGTGCCCCAGCTGCACGATCCGGTGATGCTGGCGAAGAGCCTCGCGACCGGCGATGTGCTCAGCGGCGGCAGGCTGACCGTTGGCCTCGGTGTCGGCGGCCGCGACGAGGACTACCGGGCCGTCGGGGCCGACACAGGGACGCAGACGATGCGCGGCTTGGCCGACAGCGTCGCGGTGATGAAGCGCATCTGGTCCGGGGAGCAGGTCACCGAGTCCGTCGTACCGGTCGGCCCGCCGCCGCTGCAGTCCGGTGGGCCGGAGCTGCTGATCGGCACGATGGGCCCGAAGACTGTGCGCAGCGCCGCGTCGTGGGCCGACGGACTGGCCGGCACCACTCTCGACCTCGACGTCGACAAGCAGAATGAGCTCTTCGACGTCGCTCGCCAGGCATGGGCGGAGGCCGGCAAAAGCAGTCCGCACCTGGCGACGTCGTTCTGGTTCGCTATCGGCGACGACCCGCACGAGACGCGGACCCAGGTACACCGGCATCTCCGGCGCTATATGAACTGGATCCCCGGCAGCGTCGTCGACGCGATCGCGCCGACCACCGGTTGGGCAGGCAACGATGACGAGCTGCTCGACGTCCTGCGCAGGTTTTCCGACGTCGGCACCGACGAGGTTCACCTCATCCCGACGAGCTCTGACCTCGACCAGGTGCGCCGCGTCGCTGAGCTGGCAAGTCATCTGACTTAGCGTCAGAGTCCGTCGTAGACCTTCTTGTAGTACGACGACAGAAACCTCGGGCCGATGAACCGCATCATCGTGACGGCGGCGAGCCCGGTGAGATTCTTCGACGACTGCTCCCACACGCCGTGCACGGCGCTGCCGCCCCCGGTTGTCGGCGTCGCCGTCAAGGTCATGAAGCCGCCCGGCTGCAACGTGTCGCTGTCGGTAATCGACAGGGTCACCGAGTTCGGAGTCGACCAGTCGTAGTGCCAGGTGGCCCAGAGCTTCGGGAAGTCCTGGCCCTCGCGGATATCGGCGTCGGTCTCGCCGAGGTGGTACACCTCGAATGCCTTGACTGACGACGCAGGCCAGCGGTGCGGGCGGTTCGGGGAGAAGTCGGTCATCAGCTCGACGACTTGCTCCGGCGTCGCCGTGGCCCCGAAGTCGAATTCGAAGTTGGTATGCACGGGCAGAACGTATCAGCGGTGTCACTCGTGCGGTCGACTCCGTGTAACCGGCGTGCACAGGTCCTACAGCGAGGCAGCCATTGGCATGTCTGTGCGCAGGCGCTCGGCGTCCGCCCCGGGCGGGGCGCCGAACATGCGCCGGTATTCGCGATTGAACTGTGACGGGCTGTCGTAGCCGACGAGGTGTCCGATGCCTGCGATATCTCCGGGACGGGCGACCAGCAGTGTGCGCGCATGCTGTAAGCGAATGCGCTTCTGAAACTGCAAGGGGCTCATGGCCGTAACCGCGCGGAACTGTCGATGAAACGCCGACGTGCTCATCCCGGACAGCCGGGCGAGGTCGTCGATGCGCATCGGGTCGGCGTAGTTCTCGCGGATCCACGCGATCGCGCGGCTGACATGTGACAGGTCGCTGTTCGCCAGGCCGATCTGGCGCATCGTGTCGCCTAGCGGGCCCGCGAGCAGCCGCCACAGGACCTCCTGGGCGATCAGTGGAGCGAGCACCGGCGTGTCGGCGGGGTGGTCGAGCAGTCGCAGCATCCGGGCCGCTGCGTCGAGCAATTCGGGCTCGGCCACGCCTGTCGCAATCGCCGGTGTGGCCGGCGTTCCCCGCGGCCACCGCCCGGCCGGGGCCTTCAGCAACAACTCAGCAATCGCCGCCGGACGCAGGATGAGACCCATGCCGAGTGCTCGTCCGGTACCGTCCGAGTCCACCCAGTGGCCGGTGACCGGCAGGTTGGCGGTGGTGACGAGACAATCGCCCGACCCGTATTCGATCAGCCGGTCGCCGAGCATGAGACGTTTGCCACCCTCGGCCATCACCACCAGCAGCGGATGGGTCACCGAGTACTCCGGAGTCGCGGGCGTGGTCGCCACGTTGGACAGCAACAGCCCATCGATGGACGTCGTGAGGTCCGGTCGGGCGTGCGCTTCGATGCGCCCGCGGATCTCGTCGAGAAGCTGCGGAGCGGGCACCCGTCAACGAAACCACGGCCCATGGACGATCGCAGCAGGATCGACAGGATTGTGCAAGAGTTGGCCCTCATTGATCTACCGTCTTACTGGTTGTTCGGGATTTGATGGGTGCGCACATCCCGACTATCAGGAGCAGGTTCATGCCACTCGATAACTACCTCACACTGGGCCGGTCCGGGCTGCGGGTCAGCCCGTTCGCGCTTGGCGCCATGACTTTCGGCGAAGACCCGGGCGCCGCGGGCAGCAGCGTCGAGGAATCCGAGAAGGTCCTCGGGACCTATCTCGACCGCGGCGGCAATTTCGTCGACACGGCCAACTTCTACACGAACGGCCACTCCGAGAGGATCCTCGGCGACTGGTTCGCCGCACATCCCGGCCAGCGTGAGCACGTCGTCGTCGCGTCGAAGTTCTTCTGCAACATGTTCCCCGGCGACCCGAACGGCGGGGGCGCGGGCCGCGGGTCGATCGTCGCCCAGCTGCACGAGACCCTGCGCCGCCTTAACACCGACTACCTCGACCTGTACTGGCTGCACAACTGGACCGGAACACCCCGATCGAGGAAACGATGCGTACCCTCGACGACCTGGTGCGTGCCGGAAAGATCCGCTACATCGGCTTGTCCAACGTTCCGGCATGGGTGACGGCCCAAGCGCAGACCACCGCGGTACTTCGCGGTTGGACGCCGCTGATAGCCCTGCAGGTCGAGTACTCACTGCTGGCCCGCACGGTGGAAAGCGAAGTGGCGCCCCTTGCAGCACAGCAGGACATGGCACTGACGCCGTACAGCCCTCTGAAGGGCGGGTTCTTGTCGGGGAAGTACCGGCGGGACGGTGAGGTCGCCGACTCGGCGCGCGCAACGTACCTCGGCGGTCCCACCGACGGCGAGTTCAAGGTCATCGACAGGGTCGCGGCCATTGCGGACAAACTCGAAACGACCTCAGCGGCAGTGGCTTTGGCGTGGCTGCTAGCGAGGTCGCAGACCGTAGTGCCGATCATCGGGGCCCGGCGGTTGGAGCACCTCGAAGCCAACCTCGCCGGCCTTGACGTGCATTTGACGCCGGATCACCTTCGCGTACTCGACGAAGTGTCGGTGCCCATGCTCAGCTACCCGGCGGAGATGAACGGCGATACTCGCACGATGCTGCAATTCGCGGGCAGCACGGTGGACGGTGAAACGTCGACCGTGTATCCACCTCTGTTGGCCAGCGACGTCCGCTACTGACCGTCAGAACGGAGGTGGCGGCAACGGAATCGATGGCGCGGGCGGTAACGGCAACTGGGGTGGCGGTGGCAGCTGCGGAGGCGGTGGCAGCGGCAGCCCAAGCGGAATCGCGGGCAGGCCCAGCGACACCCCAACCGGAACAGTCACCTGTATCGGCGGCGGAATGTCGAGTGGCGGCGGCGGAACGTCGAACGGAGACGGTGGCAAGTCGAGCGTGTTCAATGGCCACGGCAACCCGTTGTCGTGAACGGGCTCGGCCTGCTGCTTCTGGTCCTTCTGGCTGTCGCTGTCAGGGGAGGCCGAACTGGTTGCCGCCGCCTGCTCGGTGGGCAGTTCAGGGGCGGCGGGATCGGCGGCTGCCACAGCGGTGCCGAGAAGTAGCGTGCCTAGGCTCACCACTGTTGCTCCGGCCACGATCAGCCTCAGATTCAAGATCACTCCTAGAGTCGACTGCCTCACAATAGGGGTTGGCGAGGCGAATTTCGCTGCGAGCAGAGTGATTTCGGATCGCGGCGTCGAGGTATACGGTCGCCCAGGCGCTCACGAGCAACTAGTGACGGCTCCCGCCGATGACGCAGACCTTGGGCCGCGGTTGTCGACAGTCTCGATGGCAAAGTTCGTCGGGCTTACCGAAGAAGTTTCAGGTTCTTGGTCGCGCCGCGACAGCCACGCAGCATCACCCCATACAACGCACAGCGTCCGCTCATCTCGATAGGCGATCCTCGGCCGGTGGGAGCACGAGTCGTATCGGTCATCGTGTCCTGCAATCTCGTCTGCGCGCTGGTCGCCGGATGCGGCGGTGCGACACAGGGCGGTTCGGCTGGCCCAGTCCGCTTGACCGCACCTATGGGCTGGAATTCCTGGAACTCGGGAATCCCGCTCAGCGAGCAGACGGTCGAGCAGACCATCGACGCGATGGTCTCGTCTGGTATGCGCGACGCCGGTTATCGGTACGTCAACCTCGACGCAGGCTGGGCGGCGCCGACCCGTGGCGCCGACGGCAAGCTGCGTACCGATCCGACCGAATTTCCCGACGGGATCGCGGCGGTCTCCTCCTACGCCCACGACCGCGGGATGCTGGTCGGCATCTACGCCAGCCCCTTCGACGAAACGTGCGGCCAGGATCTGCGGATCGCCAGCAAAGGACAAGAGACCGTCGATGCGCAGACTTTCGCAGACTGGCGTGTGGACTATCTGAAGTACGACTGGTGCCGCAGCGACGCCGACCATGCTGACCAAGTACAAGTCTTCACCGCCATGCGAAATGCACTGCGCGCCACGGGTCGCCGCATCTTCTACAGCATCAATCCCAACAGTTCCGACGATCATCTTGCCGGCGTGAAATACGACTGGTCTGGCATTGCCGACATGGCACGGACCACCGCCGACCTGGTCCCCGTGTGGCGGAACACGCTCCCTCCGATAGACAGCTCGGACGCGTTCCTGACGGGGACGTATCTCGGTGTGCCTGATGCGTTTGCCGCCTCGAGCACCGTCGCCGGGAAATACCATCCGGGGTACTCGAACGACCCTGACATGCTTGTGGTCGGCCTGTCACGGCGCGAGTTCTTCGTCAATCATCTTGCCGTCAACCGGGCAATCATCGCCGAGTACCAGGTGACCCCTGACCGGCTCACGAAACTCAGGGAGAAGCTCGTCCTCTCCGATCCCCAGCTCGACTGGCGCGCGACAGCCCAGCCGAGTCTGACGGAATCCGAACAGCGCGTGCACTTTTCGCTGTGGTCGATGCTCGCCGCGCCGCTGATCGCAGGCAACGACGTGCGGGACATGACCGACTCGACGCGCAACATCCTGACCAACACCGACGTCATCGATGTCGACCAGGATTCGCTTGTGGCGCGGGCCGTACCGTCTGCCCAGGATCCGCGCGTGCTGGTCAAACCACTCGCGGACGGCGACGTCGCCGTCGCGCTCGTCAACACCGATGAACAGGCTGCCAGCATTGAAGTCGACGCGACCGCGGTGGGGCTACCGCGTACACCCTGCTACACGGTCCGTGACCTGTGGTCGCACACCGACACCACCGGGGCCGGCCAGGTCAGCCGTACGGTGGCGCCTCATGACGTGGCGATGCTGCGGATCTCACCGCGTTGCCGCCAGCCGTGAGCTGTGGGCACCTCCGATGTGGTTGAGAATCCACTGCCAGGATCAATTGGCGACTCATTGGACTGGCACATTGGAGATCGACACCGATGAGATTGATCGGAGGTTGATCAACGGTGAAGAAGTACACGTTCCGAGTCGCGGCTGCCGTCGCGGGCGCAAGTGCAGTCGTGGCGATGGGCGCGCTGTCCGTCGCTGTAGGCGCTAGGCAGGCGCAGGCGAACACCGTCGTCCCAGAACATTTCGGCGGGCCGGTCTACACGAGCATCTACAGCCCCACGGCAACACTGGGTATGCCGACACTCTCGAGCTCGTCGACGGACGCGCCGATACCGATGAACGCACCCGGCTGAGCCGTTGTTGCGCGCTGGATCAAAACGCGTTGGGATCGGCCTGAACGGCGGCAGGAACCGGATGCTGGTAGAGCCGGGACGCGTTCTCCCACGTCACCTTTCGGATGATGTCGTCGGGCAGCCCGCTGATCTGCTCATGGATGGTGCGCTGGGTGTGCGGCCACGTTGAGTCGCAGTGCGGGTAGTCGGCTTCGAGCAGGATGTTGTCCGAGCCGATCCGTTCGTGCTGGACGAACGACGACTGGTCCTCAACCGCGCAGAACCAGAAGTTCCGCGTCAGCACCTCCGCGGGTGTCAGCGTCTCGCCGAGCGCCTTCCACGTCCCGTACATCTCGTGGTAGCTCAGCATGTGGTCGAGGCGGTCGAGAAGCCCTGCCACCCAGCCGATCCCGCCTTCCGAAAGGCAGATCTTCAAGTCTGGATACCGGGTGCAGACGCCTGAGTACAACCAGTCGACGGCCGCCGTGATCGCGTATGCGAAGAACAACACCCCCGGCACATCCGGCGGAGCGTCGTCGGTGGTCGCCGGGGACGTGCCAGACGAGCCGATGTGCAGGTTCACCACCGTCCCTGTCGCGGCACACGCCGCCATCAGCGGATCCCAGTAGCCCGAGTGGATCGTGGGCAGTCCCAGCATCGCCGGGTTCTCGCTGAACGTCAGCGCGTGATACCCGCGTTCGGCGTTCTCGTAGATCATCTTCGCGCCGACTTCGGGGTCGAGCAGCCACGGCAGCTGGCAGGGGATGATCCGACCGGGGTAGGCGCCGGCCCATGCCTCGATGTGCCAGTCATTCCACGCCCTGACCGACGCCATCGCGAGGTCGCGGTCCTTGGTGACCTGCTGCAGCCGCTGGCCGGCGAAACCCGGGAGGAACGACGGGAAGTTCAGCGACGCGTACACACCGTTGAGGTCCATGTCTTTGACGCGCTCGTGGATATCCCATGCGCCGCGCCGCATTTCGTCGAACCGGGCGGGCTCGAAGCCGAACTCCGACACCGGTCGTCCGACGACCGCGTTGAAGCCCACGTTGGGCAGTGACTGCCCGTCGTACATCCAGGTCTGACCGCCGTCGTCGGTGTCGACCACCCTCGGCGCGCGGTCGGCGAACTTGCGCGGAACGCGCCCTTCGAAGGTGTCCGGCGGCTCAACGATGTGGTCGTCGACGGAGATGACGGTGTAGCGGCGCTCGGCGCGCTCGGGTTCGGGCAGGAAGGTGACGGTCTTGTCGGCGCCGGTCTTGGCGGTCGTGAAGTTGAGATCGGCCGACAACTCGTCGATGGACTTCATGGTGCGTATCCTCGTTTCTTGAATCCGTTGGGGCTCTAAGTCAGAACGCTGCGGTCGGCCTTGATGGTCATCCGGGCGGCACCTGCCCAGTACACGTCCGCGGCACGTTCGATCAGCGACGCCTGCATGCCCACCATGTCGCCGCGGTTCATCTTTGACGGGGCCTTCCCGGTGACCATCACGTCGTAAGCGATGCGGCAGACGCGCTCGATGGACACGGCCCGGTAGACCGCCTCCGCCAGGTTGCGCCCGGTGGCGATGACGCCGTGGTTCGCAAGGATCACCAGGTTGGCCGAACCGATCTGCTGGGCCAGTTCGGCCGCCCGCCATGGAGCGTCGATCTCACCGTCGTACTTCTCGAGCAGGTACATGTCGTCGAGGAACAGCGAGCCGGTCTGATGCACCAGCTCGGGCAGCCTGCCGAGGGCGGCGATCAGGCTGACGTAATACGGGTGGTTGTGGACCACCACTCGGGCATCGGGCCGGACCCGGTGGATTTCGGTGTGCAGATGGATGGCGGGCGTGACGTCCCAGCGCCCGCTGACCACCCGCGCCTCCTCGTCGACAACACAGATGTCGGAGGCGGTCAGCTCCTGCCACCACAGGCCCCACGGGTTGACGTACATGTCGGACCGACCGTCGGGCTGCCAGGTGATGTGCCCGGCCATGTTCTCGGCGAAGCCGATGTCGGCGAGGTGGCGGAAGGCGATCGCCATCTGTTGTTCGTCGGTGAGGTCGACTCCTATGGGTGGGACCTTGGACGGCGCCCACACTTCAAGGCCGCCGCGCCGTTCTTCTGTGGTCATGACCGCTGCTCCCGCTGAATTTCGAGGCTCGCCTCGAGTGTCGACCGGATTTTCTCTCGAAGTATGCCTTTGGCGATCTTGCCGCCCGACGATCGCGGCAGTTCGTCTTGGATCTCGAGTCGCTCGGGCAGCAGCTCCTTGGAGACGCCCTGCTGCAGAAGGTGTTCGACGAGAGCAGGTAGGTCGAGTTCTGCCGCGTGTTTCAGCTCGACGAACACGCAGACCCGCTCGCCGAACAGCGGGTCGGGCATCGCCACCGCCGCGGCCACGGCGACGGCGGGGTGGGTCGCGACGGCATCCTCGACTTGGACCGCGCTGATGTTCTTGCCGCCGCGGAGGATGAAGTCCGACGTCCGGCCGGTAAGGGTGAGGTACCCGTCGGCGTCGAGCTCGCAGATATCGCCCATCCGCATCCAGCCGTCCTTCGTGAACAGCTTGTCGTGGTCTGTGCCACCGAGGTATCCGAGGGACAGGGCAGGGCCGCGGCACGCGGGTTGGCCGTGCCCCGAATCTGTGACGTCGCGATCCCCGTCGAACAGCCGCACCTGCATCTCCGGCACGATCCGGCCTGCCGTGCGGAGCCTGCGGTCCAAGGGATCGGCGAGGGTGGTGGCGCTGAGTATCCCGGTCTCGTTGGAACCGTAGAACTGCAGGATTGTGACGCCGGTCAGTTCCTCGAATTGGGCCGCCTGGGTATAGGGGAGCGGCTCGCCGCCGGTGAACACCACTCGCAGGCTGGTCAGGTCGTAATCCCGTGAAGCCGGATTGGCCAGGAGCATGGCCAGTTGTGTGCTGACGCAGCACAGCACTGTGGCTCGATAGCGGTCGATGGCCGCGCAGGTCGCGACGGGATCGAACCTTTCAATTCTGACCGTGGTGGCACCCAAGTGAATGGGTGTGGTGTGCGAGGTCCAGATACCGAAGCCGAATGGCATGGGGATCACTGGCAGGAACAGGTCGTCCCGCGTGAGGTCGCCATTGGCCACGGCCTTTTGGTGGAAGTAGTGCCACCGATTCTGGGTGTGGACAACGCATTTGGGCAATCCGGTGGTACCCGAGGTGGAGTTGATCAGAAAGACGTCGTCGGCGCCCACGGGTGCCAGGCCGTTCGCGCTGTCGAGTCGGGGAGTGGTGTCGATGACGAGTTCGTCGCCGAGGGCGACGACGCGCAGCTCCGCATCGGCGTCACCGGCCGCCTGTTGAGCCGACGCGAGCCGGTCGAGGTCTGTGACCACGATGGTCGGCCGCGCCGTCCGCAGGATTGCCGTCACTTCGCGCACTCCGGCGCGGGCGCCGAGCCCGACGGCGATCGCACCGCAGCGTTCGATCGCGACGAGGAGAACATGGATGGCCGAGGTGTCCTTGTGCCAGACCGCCACCCCATCACCGGGTGCGACGCTCAGGCCAAGGAGTCGGTGGGCGAGGTTGGTGGCAGCGTGGTCGAACTCGGACCAGGTCAACGTCCGGTCCGGTGCGTCGAGCGAGAAATCGACGTAGGCCGGTTTGTCCGGTGTTGACGTGGAATTGCGTACGACGCATTCGGACAGGGTGGTATCCGTCCACCAGCCGGCAGCTCTGTACTGCGCTGCTTCGGCACTGGTGACGGCGGCTCCTTCGACGCCCATCACAAGATCATATGGATAGCGGTCGGTCCACTCTCAATCCCCGGACCGCTCAACACGCGACTCGAAGTCGCTATCGAACGGGCAGTCGCCGGTGATCGTGTAGTGGCCGTGTCCGGTGAGGAGAGCGATTGGATCCTGCGGCGGTTGCGGCAACGGGTACTGCGCAGAGAAATTGCGATCGGCGCGACCACCGTTCGTGCATGCCGCGTTGGAGGACGTCGTCGTCAAGTCCCATTGGGCCCCGGAGAACACCAAGACCTTGGCGTGGTCCGGATTCACCCAGGAGCTCAGGCAGCGCTCACCGGTGCGGAGGCAGTATGTCTGGATGTTGAACGTCACCTCGGTGTTGCGGCCGCCGTCGGTATAGGTGTCCGTTTCTTTGTAACTGCCATGTAGCGCTTGGGCCGGCGACGCTACCCGCGGCGGTTGGGCTGCGGGGTCGGTGACCGAACCGCCATGTTGGACGTCTCCGGTGCGGGTGAACGTCACCTGCTGGTTGCGTCCGCAGCCAGTCGTCGCGCGAGTGATGAACTCGCCCTGTAGGTTTCCGCCGGGCTGAGCTTGAAGAGACATCGTTTCCCAGTACTCGGCAGGGGCGTTCTGGCATGTCCCCGTAGAAGCGCTGACCGCAGTCCACCGGCCACCGACTTCGTCGAGCACCATTGTCGAAGTGGCGGACTGAGATCCGTCGACCTTCGTCGCCGTCGCCACGCACCCACTGGCCGGGCATGCCGATTTGATCACCCATGTCTCGCGCCCGCTTGGTGCGTTGTCATACGGCTGACCGTTAGGCCTTGTGGCAGCAGCGAACTCAACCGCGTAAGTACCGTCGATTGGCCCACCCCCCGGCGGCGGGTGTTTATTCCCGCTCACGGCGATGAGGATGCCGCCGACAGCGGCGACGATCACGACGGCCGCGATCGGGATGACGACGCCCTTGCGTTGCCACCATGGCCGCGGCGGCGCCCCGGCAGCGGGCGACTTGTCCCGCGTGTTGTCTGCCGTGGGCGGGGGTGTGTTGGCCGCCTCGGCGGAACGGGCTTTTGTTTGCGCCCAAGCCTTCTCGACATGATCTGGCGTGCCTGCTTGGGTGGATACCTCGGCCTCGTTGACATGTTCGGGGGCGCGCGCCTGCGTGGGTGCCGCCGCTTCGTCGACCGGTTCTGGTATCCAGGCGCCTGTGCGGGCCCCAGCGGCCTCGAGGGTTTCGGGTGTGTGCGCAGACTCAGTGGGCGCTGAGGGTGCGGTCCAGGGGGCCGTGCGCACAGAAGCGGCTGGCGTCGACGGCCGGGGGATGACGGCAGTGACCGCCGTCCGCGCCGCGCGGGCGAGCTCCACGGTTGTTCCATACCGCTGGTCGGGATCTTTCGCCATTCCCTTGGCGATCACCGTGTCTAGTTGCGGTGACACTCCTGGCCGGGTAACCGAGGGCCGCGGCGGCGGGGTGGTGAGGTGGCCTGCAATCTGTTGCTCCACGCTGTCGCCTGGGAATGGCCGACTGGAGGTCAGGCACTCGTACAGAACGCAGGCGAGCGCGTAAATGTCTGAGCGAGCATCGGTTTGGCCGGTTGAGAAACGCTCAGGCGCCATGTACGGCCAGGTGCCGACGACGTTTCCAGTCCCTGTCAATCCCGTCTCACCGGCGCCGCGGGCGATCCCGAAGTCGATTAGGTAGGCGAAATCGTCTTCTGCGACAAGGATGTTCGAGGGCTTGACGTCACGATGCACCAACCCGACCCGATGCGCTGCGTTGAGTGCGGAGGCGATCTGCTCGATGATCTTGACCGCCCGCACGGGATCCAGCGGGCCACGAGTCAGGACGTGCTCGAGATCCTGACCGTCGATTAGGCGCATGTCCACATACAGTCGGCCGTCGATCTCACCGAAGTTGTGTATAGGCACGACGTGCGGATCATTTAGCCCCGCAGCGGCGTAGGCCTCGCGGCGAAAGCGCTGTTCGAACACCGGATCAGCGGCAAGCTGCGGAGGCAACACCTTCACCGCCACGACCCGTTGGGTGGCTGAGTCAAACGCTTTCCAGACCTCGCCCATGCCGCCGCGGCCCAAGAGGTCGATCAATTCGTACCGGCCGAACGGCGTTCCCTTCACAACGCCTCCCCCCGCCAACAGCAAACAAGCAGATTCACTGCAATACGATAGGCGGCCGATTCGCCGCGCGTTTGCCATTGCAAGCGTCCGTTGTCTTGTTGCCCTACCGCTTGAAAGCCCGCGGGGCCAGTATTTGAAAGCGCAACGGCACGGTTGCCCGGGTCCGGCATAGGCCAGAGGCCGGCGCATAAGGGCAGCGCAAGAATTTGCTGAATCTGCAGAATCTTAGAACTACCTGGGCAGACCCTGCAATAATTCAGCGATCCGGCGTCGAACCGAAACGCCAGGTTGAACGGGGGTTCTGATGGCCGCATTCCGCCGATCGCGACTGGGCCCACTGGCCGTGATTGTGGCAAGCGCGGTGGTTACCGCGCTTCTCGCCGTGCCCGCACCAACAGCCCGGGCCTTCTATATCCAAAACCACGAGCGCATCACGCGTGATGCACTGGCGCCGGTTGGGGTCGACCCGACGGCGATGACCCAGATACTCGTCGGCCCGCCGCCTGGGGCCGGAGCAGTCGGAAGCGATTCATTCTTCTCCGACGAGTTTCGTCATATCGATAATGCAAAGAATCCAGCTGACATCTGTGCTCGCGCTGAGCAGGCCTGGAACTTCTTCACACCAATCGTGTTGACGGGGGCGAAGCCAGTAGGCCCCAACGGCAGCGATCTCGTCAACGGGGCATCGGCCCGCGCTGCGTTCGGCGGGCTGGCTCACGCCCTACAGGATTTCTATGCCCACTCCAATTGGGTCGAGGACAACATCGCTGTTGGCCAGCTCGACAGGCTGGCGCCCCCGCTTATGCCCAAGTGCAACCCAGCCACCTTCCCGCCGGAGCTCCACACCGGTTACTTCTCGATGGACTTCTCGACGCAGTTCCCGCTCGAGGGCTGCCCACCCGGAGGTCCACCGCCCGGGTTTGCGGAGTGCCACTCGACTCTGAACAAGGACGGTTGGGACACCCCGCGGGGGATCATCCCGGTTCCCGGAGCGAACATGAACTACTTCGATCTCGCATCGCGCCTGGCCACCAGGGCGACCGTCGACCTGTACTGGCAGGTGCGGGGCATGGTCGTCGATAAGTACGGGGAATGCGCGGCAACGAACCTGTTCCAAGCCGACCGCCACGATCCTTGCTGGTAAGGGGAACTGCCATCTAGACGTGGCGGGGCTCTTGATGACCGGGTCGCCGCAGTAGCGGAAAGTGTTGTTGGCGTGTCGGATTCAATGATAACTACGGCCGCCGCGATCCTGGCTCATACTCACGGCGGCGGTGACCGGTGACTGGCCCGCGTGGGTAGCTGCCCGGCTGGACATGGAAGGCGGATACTAAACGTGAAAAGTCCAGCAGAAGGATCGGTGAAATGCCACCCACGCGTCGCTCATACGCTAGTGACAGTCCCTGGTTGTCCCCGCCACACAAGCGCGCGTGGGTGGCCTATATGCGCGTGCAGTTGCGCATGAACTATGAGATCAACCGGCAGTTGCAGCAGGACAGTGATCTCTCGCTGGCCGATTATCACGTGCTGAATGCGTTGAGCAATGCGCCGGACCACAAGCTCCAGATCACCGACCTGGCCGCATTGATCGGGTGGGAGCGTAGCCGGCTTTCTCACCAAGTGCGGCGACTGTGCGAACGTGGCCTCACCAAACGCGTCCAGTCCGAAGACGACGGCAGGGCCACAGATGCGGTCTTGACCAAGAAAGGATTGAACGCCATCGTCGCGGCCGCACCGGGCCACGTCGCGCTGGTCAAGAAATTATTCTTTGAGCCATTGCCTGACGAGCTCGTTTCTCCGTTCACTGCAGCTCTCGAACACATCCAGGCGAGTCTCAACCTCAACGCGTCGCTGCCTCCCGTGCCCCTCTAAGCACGCGCCAAAGGATCTGCCTGCGGTCAGCGGGCGAGTGCGGCTTCGAGGTTGGTCAAGACTCCGAGCTGAGCGAAGATGACCGAACCCTCTGGATAGCAATCGAAGCGCTTGATCTTGCCGTCTTCCAGCTCGAACACGTCACAACACGGCGCATCCATCTGCTTGCCCGTGGCGGGCAGCTCGCCGAAGGGAAGCTGCAGCGGGCCATCGTGTGTGCCTTGCAACGCCAGTTATACGACCACCACGTTGCCATCGACATAGATCTGATAGAGCTCGCGGTGCATGTTTGAGAAGGCTGTTCCATAGTTGCGGACTGGTTCGGCGAGTTCGCGGCCACGATAGGTGGCGCCCACCGAGTTGTCGGTGAACACGCCGTCTGGAGTGAATGAATCGATCCAGGCCTCCAGGTCCTTCCGCTCGGCGATCTGGTAGGCGTTTCGGACAGTGGCCACGTTGTCGTTGGTCAAGTGTTTTCCTTCCACGGGAACTGAATATCGACCGCGCGGGTTCGGCGTCGCTGATGCGCTTGCTCGCCTCCGCCAGCGTCAACCTTGTCACCATAAGAATGATAGATCAACTAAATCACCATCCACTGTAGTTGCGGATTGATTGTTGTTCAATGCTTCCCGGACACGGCGGATTACAGTTACATGATCTATCAATCAGTTACCTGTCTCCACGGGGCCAAACTCAACGCACCAACCAGGAT
The DNA here is from genome assembly GCF_003201655.1 of Mycolicibacterium moriokaense. Classification (GTDB taxonomy): domain Bacteria; phylum Actinomycetota; class Actinomycetes; order Mycobacteriales; family Mycobacteriaceae; genus Mycobacterium; species Mycobacterium moriokaense_A. Next base: position 31,043 of record NZ_QJJU01000009.1, on the reverse strand, counting down.
CATCGCAGCGCCTGCAAACCTGCCACTCACGTCACCGAACGGGCTCGTCTTTTCCAGCAGGACGAAGATGGCGATCGCCGCGATCCACAGCAGGTTCATCACGCCGCCGACAAACAGCAATCCCATCAGGATCCAGAGCAGCCCACGCAGTAGGCGCCGAGGTTGCCGGTGCGCCAGTAGCGGGACAGGAAGTGCGCCGGGGCCCGGCAGTTCCTCAGGCGTCGCGCACTTCGAGGACGTCGACACCGCCGTACGAATCGAACTGCACTGCTTTACTCATAAGAGCCAGAGTAGTAGATTTACGTGACGTATCAAGCAGATTGATATTCGCAACTAGACGGAGGCGAAAACTACTGTGACATCGGGAGATTTGCGGCGCGCTAAGCATGTCGACGTTTCAAACCAAGAGGTAGCCGACAGGCTGGCGATTAGAGAATTGGTCGACGCCTACGCGTACTGTGCGGATCGGCGTGATGCTGCCGGTCAAATGGCGCTGTTCACCGAGGCCGCCGACTTCCTGGTGTACATGGACAGCAGCAATTCGACGCCGACGCAACACCTTCACGGACGTGCCGCGCTTGCTCCGGTGTTTGACGAGCTCAACACGTACGTGGCCACCATGCACTTCAACGGCCAAAGCACCACGGCGCTCGATGGCGAACGCGCTTCCGGGGTGGCCTATTGCATGGCCCACCACGTCAAGGTCGACGGCCCGGAGCGCAGCCTGATGACGGCAGCGATCCGCTACCTGGACACGTTCGTCAAATACGACGGCACGTGGTACTTCAGCGAACGGAAGCTGATGGTCGATTGGACGGAGACCCGTCGGCTCGACTTCGCGCAGTAGACCAACGGCCGGAAGCGGTCCTGGGACTCACTTTCCGGCCGTTGGTCGGTCACCACCGGTATGTGGTGATATGTCATTCAGTTGCCCAGCGGTGCGTCAGGCTCGGGTGCAGGCGCGGCGGCCGGCTGGTCAGTGGGCTGGCTGGCGTCGACTTCACCAGCGGTCTGCTGCACGGCCGCTGTCGGGGCAGGAACGTTGAGCTGGCGGCCGACGAAATCAGCGGCCTGGTCGGCCATTCCGTTGTTCTTGTACGAGCTGTGCGCGGACCGGTCAAGGCCACCGGGGAAGCAGACCGGGTCACCGGTTGCGCACAGTTGAAGGGTCTTGGCCGCGTAGGACTGGCCGATGGTGATCGGTGGCGCGTCGTGGGCAACCAGGTTCAGAAACCAGGGATCGGGCGTTCCGAACAGGACCACTGCGGCGACGTGGGAGGCGACTGAAGCAGGCATGGGGCCGGTGATACCGGCTGGCAAGTCGAACCCGGCGGGAACGCTATCCATCGTGGTGTAGCCGGCCAGTGCGGCACCCTGCGAGTAGCCGCCGAGCACGATCTTGGTGGTGGGGCAGTGCGCGGCGATCGACTGGATCTTGTTGCTGGCGTCGACGATTCCGTCGGCGGTCTGCCCGAAGTTCAACGACGCGGGGTAGTTCACCGCATACACGTCGATCGTCTTACCCGGCATGCGAGCGTTGAGCGCGTCGACGAACGATTGCCCGGTTGCGCCGACACCGGGTGCCTCATTTGTGCCGCGGGCGAATACGACTTCGACGCTGGCGCAGGAGTCGTCGGCGGCGGAGGCCTTGGCCGACCATGAGGCCGGTGCCGCAAACGAGCCGACGAGGATCGCGCCCACGGCCAGCGTGGCGAAAATGGAGGACAGTGCCGCCTGGACGGTCAACCTGCGCATTCTGACTACCAAGGGTGTGACGGTGCTCATGATGTGGTTCCCCTTCTCGGTCCCGTTGGTATCACTTCAATGTTTAAGTGACGCCCTGCCTGCTACAAGTGAGACGCCGGATCTGCGATTCCGGAAAGTCACGTGATCTGCAGCACAAACGAGCAACGGGTCGTCGAGAAGCGCGACGACTGATCAGGACGATGTAGTGCCAGGCCAACTCTCGTCCGGGGGCAGCCCGTCGAGAATTCGCTGGGAAATCGCGCCCAGCTGCCGGGCCTGGGCCCGCGTCAAGCGATCGAAGACGAACTCGCGCACAGCCTCGACATGCGAGGGTGCGGCCTCTTTCAGTTGGCGAAGTCCCGCGGGGTTGAGAACCGCAAGCGTGTACCGACTGTGCTCTGGGTCAGACTGCCGTGACATCCAACCGCGCTTTTCGAGGCGGCCGACTGCCTGGGACAACCGGGGCAGCGAGCTGCCAGTGATCGTGGCAAGCACGCTCATGCGGAGCATCGATCCCGGCGCCTCCGATAGGCGCGCCAGGATCAGATACTCGAACTGGCTGATGCCGAACTCGCGCTGCAGTTGTGCGCTGAGAACCGGCTGCAACCTGAGGATCATCGTCGACAGCTGCGCCCAGACCTCCTGTTCCTGCGCGTCAAGCCACCGGGTCTCGTTCGCGGCGCTCATGCCTTCACTTTAACTTAATCCTTGAACCGGGAATGGCCGCGTCACTTAATTGTTTAACCATAAATCGGATCGAACGAACAAGCCGACGAGAGGGGCCAGCGATGAAGGCAGTGGGAGTGACCGGGCCAGACTTCATGCCGTGCTTGTTCGACGTCGACGAGCCAGTCGTTGCGCCCGATGGAGTCGTTGTCGAGGTCATGGCTGCAGCAGTAAACGACTTCGATCGAGTCGCGGTTAGCGGGCGATACGTCGGCTCAGAACCCGTGCTGCTGGGCCGCGACTTCGTCGGCCGAGTGGCCGCCGTCGGCGACGACGTGGACTACATCGACGTCGGCATGTACGTAGCGGGGACTCTGCCGCCACAAGCGTCGGGGCAGCCGGGCACATTCACCGACATGGTGGCAGTTCCGGCTAGTTCGGTTGCCCCCGTCCCTGACGGCGTCGGCATCGCGCAGGCCGCCAGTGTGGGCTTGGCCGGGGTCACGGCGGTCGATGCGATCGGCGCACTTGGAGCAAAAGCGCTCGGAAATCTGGTTATCCACGGTCCCGTGAGTGAGGTCGGGGGATTCGCGCTCCAGCTGGCGAAGGCACACGGTGCCGTCGTCGCGGTGGTGACACCCCCTGAGGAGGCCGATCTGGCACGGAGGCTCGGCGCCGACGTGGTCATCCCTGAGGGCGCGAGTGCAACACAATCGATCCAGGCGGTGCGGGACTTCTTCGGTGGCGGCGTCGACGCGGCCATTCATATCGCCGGTGACCTTACTGTGGCCGCCGGAGTGGTGGGCGCAGGTGGGAGGTTCACCTCCGTCAGCGACGGCACAACGCCAGTCATGCGCTCAGACGGCGACTACATTCCGACGATTGTCGCCCCGAACGGGCACAAACTAGCGGATCTCCTTTTCAAAGTTGCCGCGCACCGTTTGCGAAGCCACGCGCGACGCACCGTCTCCTTCGATCAGGTTGCCGCCGCGGTCAATCCGCATGGGAAGAACAGTGACGGCCGCGTCGTCCTTGTACACTGATTCGTATTGGCTTGTGCCGCTGAGTGTTAGGAGAAACAATGGAAATCGGAATCCTCGGCGCGGGGCAAGTCGGTCTGGCAGTGGGGCGGCGGCTGATCGGTGCGGGCCACCGCGTGAAGCTAGCGAGCGCTCGCGGCGCAGACGCTCTGACGCCCGTCGCCCAAGGCATCGGCGCCGAAGCGGTCTCGACGACCGAAGCCGCCGCGCAAGAACTCGTGTTGCTTGCTTTGCCTTGGCCGGTACTGCCGGACGTGCTTGACCCGCTACCGGATTGGCAGGGCCGAATCCTCGTCGACGCTACGAACCCATTCGTCACCTTCAATCCGCTGCAGCTCGCAGATCTGCAGGGGCGGAGCGCCAGCGCGATCGTCGCCGAACATGCCCCCGGTGCACGAGTGGTCAAGGCGTTCAACTCGATCACCATGGCGAACTTCGAGAAAGGGCCGCGGCAGGGCGAGGCGCGACGGGTGTTGTTCGTCTCCGGCGACGACGTCGCGTCTAAGCACACGGTGCAGGACTTGATCACCGAACTCGGCTATGCGGCGATCGATCTCGGCGGTCTCGACGAGGGTGGCCTCATGCAGCAGCCTGGTGGCCCACTGGCTGGCCTGGACCTTCTTGTCAACCAGTGACGAGAGCCTGCCGACGCGATTGAACCTTTCGTCCCCGCAATGCGTGCGATCAATGTCACCGCCGAATACAAGGGGAACCATGCAGATCCGAACATGCCTGCACGCCGGCGTCACAGCCACTGCGATTGCCGTCGTCGGCATCGTCGGTATGGCCGCCGTACCTCTGGCTCCGGTCACTCAGTCCCAGCCACCGCCGACCGTGGCGCAGAATGTCCGGCTGACAGCCGCGACGGTTCCGCCCGGCGGACTCCTCACCAGCTTCCTGGGCAATCAGCTGATCTACTGCTCGCTCATCTGCCCGCTTCTTGTCCAGACCGCCGTGACACCCGTCGTCACGTCGCTGGCGGCACCGGGAACATTCCTCACCGCATTGCAATCGGGTGACCTGTTGAAGGCGATCGGCGTTGCCGCCGCATCGGTGACCGGGCCCACGAACGCTGCTGCGGAAGCGGCCATCGTCACTGACGGGTCGATACCGGCGAAAAGGGCGCTGAACGCGTTCGAGGTCGGTGTGGTCGGCCTACTCAACATCGTTCCTGCCGGTGCGGGCGGGCCTGCCGGGATCCTCGCGGCTATCGAGACATTCCGCCAAGACACCTTCACGGCGCTCAATTTGCCGATCATGCCTAATCCCGCACCAACCGTCGTGCCGCACGGTGTTGTCCAGGTCGCAGTGGTGGGCGCGCTCAATGTCGTTGGTGCCGTGATCTTCCCGGCCTTCAACCACATCTTGTCCGGCGCGTTCGAAACACCTGACGCCGTTGCGCAGGAACTGGCAGCGACCGGCAATCCCGCGCTAGCGGTCGCGGCGGGTGTGAACACCGCGGCCGGGGAGGTGGCCGCGGCCGTCACCGATATTGCGGACTCGGTCGTCACCGCGGTCAACAGCATCCGTGTTGCCGGCGGGCAATCTCAGCTCGCGAACCTTGGGACGAAGCCCCAGAATTTCGCAACGACAACGACAACAGCGGCAGCGCGCTCGAAGGTGGGACCGCCGCGGACCTTGGTCACGACGACGACGAAACATGCCAACGCCGAGCTCGGCACCTCACACCCATTGCGCGACGTCGCATCGAGCCTTCGGCACGCCGTGCGGAGCGTTCTCAAGAAAGCCGCTGAACGGCCTCATCGCACTGCGCCGAACTAAGCGGCTGGCGCGCCCTTCAGCGGGGGCTGCCCCTCACCGACGCCGGCCGCCGCGGTTGTCCACCGCATTCATTCACTATCGCTTCGAGTCCGAATGACGTTGAGCGAAGGCCCCGGCGGGGTCGTGGTCGCTGCGGAGCTTGTGCTCGCTGCAGTGGTCGGCACGGTGGCGGGTGCGGCAGTGTTCGGCGCACTGGTGTTAGGGGGCGTGTACCGCTTGGTGGGCGGTGCGCTCGAGGTCGTCGGCGCCCTGGTCGTCGTCGTCAACGCCGGTGCCGGCGCCGTGGTCGGGCTCGCCGCCGGGGCGCTCGGAGGAGCAGGCGGAGCCGGGGCGGGTGTCGACGCGCTGGTGGCGGGAGCTGGTTGCTCGTTCTGTGGAGATTTGTTGGTATCGCCGCCGACGAGGACCACAATCGCCACGATGACCATGAACGCGGCCACGATGGCCGCGCCGATTATTGTGCGGCCGCCGTCGGTGTTGAACCATGGCGTGGTCCCTGGGCTCGGCTCACTGTCCGTTGTTAGCTGATCAGCCTCCCCGCTCATCTCGGAATCGTAGGCGGCGATTCGCGGCGAATGCGCGACGAGCAGCGCGATTCACAGGTCATCGCACGGCGGCTGTCAGCATCTATCCAGGCCGGCCGTAATTCGAACGCACCGTATGAACCATCTCGAAGCCCAAGTTCGGCCCGCCACCGTGGGATCGAGGTGGCGGGGACTTCGGTGGTGGTCATGGTGCGCTCCATTTCAGGTTTGGAGCCACACTGAGTGTCGAATTGCAACGGGTAGACGTCTGTGCTGGTCAGAGGGTGCCCCCGGCAGGATTCGAACCTGCGGCCTTCTGCTCCGGAGGCAGACGCTCTATCCCCTGAGCTACGGGGGCGGACGCTGTAAGCGCACGCCATAGGGCTTGCACAGACTAACGCATCTCGAGCAGCACTAATCGATTCGGGGCCTGACCACCCCAGACCATAGGATGGACCCTCGTGACCCCCGCCGACCTGGCCGAGCTGCTCAAGTCCACCGCCGCCGCGGTGCTGGCCGAGCACGGCCTCGACGCGTCCGCGCTGCCGGCCACGGTCACCGTCGAGCGTCCGCGCAACCCCGAACACGGCGACTATGCCACCAACATTGCCCTTCAGCTCGGCAAGAAGGTCGGCGCCAACCCGCGTGAGCTGGCCGGATGGCTGGCCGACGCGCTGGCGAACCAGGACGGCATCGCCTCGGCAGATGTCGCAGGCCCCGGCTTCGTCAACCTCCGCATCGAGGCTTCGGCCCAGGGCGTCATCATCAACAACGTCATCAACGCCGGTCCGAACTACGGCGATTCCCAGGAGCTCAAGGGCGAGAACGTCAACCTCGAGTTCGTCTCCGCCAACCCGACTGGCCCCATCCACATCGGCGGCACCCGCTGGGCCGCCGTCGGCGACGCGCTCGGCAGGCTGCTGGCCACCCAGGGTGCCCGTGTCGTGCGCGAGTACTACTTCAATGACCACGGCGCCCAGATCGATCGCTTCTCCAACTCCCTGATCGCCGCCGCCAAGGGCGAACCCACGCCCGACGACGGCTACGCCGGCGACTACATCAAGGACATCGCCGCCCAGGTGCTCGCCAAGGAGCCCGACGCGCTGAGCCTGCCCGACGACGAGATGCGCGAGACGTTCCGCGCCATCGGCGTCGACCTGATGTTCACCCACATCAAGCAGTCCCTGCACGACTTCGGCACCGACTTCGACGTCTACACCCACGAAGACTCGATGCACACCTCCGGCCGGGTCGAGCAGGCCATCGCCAAGCTTCGCGAGGCCGGGAAGGTCTACGAGAAGGACGGCGCAGTTTGGCTGCGCACCACCGACTTTGGCGACGACAAGGACCGCGTCGTCATCAAGAGTGACGGCCAACCCGCATACGTCGCCGCCGACATCGCCTATTACCTCGACAAGCGTGAGCGCGGGTTCGACCTGTGCATCTACATGCTCGGCGCCGACCATCACGGCTACATCGCCCGGCTCAAGGCCATTGCGTCCGCGCTCGGTGAGGATCCCGCCACCGTTGAGGTGCTCATCGGCCAGATGGTCAACCTGGTTCGCGACGGCCAGCCGGTCCGGATGAGCAAGCGCGCAGGCACCGTCATCACCCTCGATGACCTCGTGGAGGCCATCGGCGTCGACGCCGCCAGGTACTCCCTGATCCGGTCCTCGGTCGACAGCCCGATCGACATCGACCTCGCGCTGTGGTCGTCGGCATCCAACGAAAACCCGGTCTACTACGTGCAATACGCGCACGCCCGGCTGTCGGCGCTGGCCCGCAACGCCGCTGAGTTGGGCCTCATCCCCAGCACCGAACACCTCGAACTGCTCACGCACGAGAAGGAAGGCACGCTGATCCGCAACGTCGGCGAGTTCCCGCGTGTGCTGAAAACCGCTGCGGCCCTGCGTGAACCGCACCGAGTGGCCCGCTACCTCGAAGACCTGGCAGGCGACTACCACCGGTTCTACGATTCCTGCCGTGTGCTGCCGCAAGGCGATGAAGCGCCCAACGAACTGCACACCGCGCGACTGGCGCTGTGCCAGGCCACCCGCCAGGTCATCGCCAACGGGCTTGCCATTCTTGGTGTCACCGCTCCGGAGCGCATGTGATCGCTCATCCCGCCGGGCCCAGGCACGCCGAGGAGATCCACCACGGCGGCGCCCCGCCCCGGCCGCAGTCCCCGGCCGACATGCTCACGCTCGCACCGAACGTGTGGCCGCACAACGCCGTCCGCGGGGACAACGGCGTGGTCTCGATCGCAGGCGTGCCCGTCACCGATATCGCCGCAGAGTTCGGCACCCCGGTCTTCATCATCGACGAGGACGACTTCCGGTCGCGCTGCCGCGAGATCGCCGCTGCGTTCGGTGGCGGCGAATACGTGCGCTACGCCGCAAAGGCGTTCCTGTGCACCGAAGTGGCGCGCTGGATCAACGAAGAGGGCCTTTCGCTCGATGTGGCCAGCGGCGGCGAGCTCGCCGTCGCCTTGCATGCATGCTTTCCTGCCGAGCGAATCGCCCTGCACGGCAACAACAAATCCGTCGAGGAGCTGACCACGGCCGTCAAGTCCGGTGTCGGTCACGTCGTGCTTGACTCGATGATCGAGATCGAACGACTCGACGAGATCGCCGGTGCTGCCGGTGTAGTCCAGGATGTTCTCGTTCGGGTGACCGTCGGCGTGGAAGCCCACACTCACGAGTTCATCTCCACCGCGCACGAGGACCAGAAGTTCGGTCTGTCGTTGGTCAGCGGTGCGGCGATGGCCGCGGTGCGACGGGTATTCGCGACCGACCACCTGCGTCTGGTCGGGCTGCACAGCCACATCGGGTCCCAGATCTTCGATGTCGCGGGCTTCGAGCTGGCCGCCCACCGGGTGATCGGCCTGCTTCGCGACATCGTCGCCGAGTTCGGTGTCGACAAGACAAGCCAACTCGAGACGGTCGACCTCGGCGGTGGACTTGGCATTTCGTATCTGCCGCAGGACGATCCGCCGCCCGTGCAGGACCTCGCCGCCAAGCTCGGCGCCATCGTCCGCAACGAATCCGCCGCCGTCGGACTGCCCGCGCCCCGACTCGTGGTCGAACCCGGCCGCGCCATTGCCGGTCCCGGGACTATCACGCTGTACCAGGTCGGCACCGTCAAGGATGTCGACGTCAGCGCAACCGCGCACCGGCGCTACGTCAGCATCGATGGCGGGATGAGCGACAACATCCGCACGTCGTTGTACGGCGCCGAATATGACGTCCGTTTGATTTCACGTTACAGCGATGCATCGCCCGCGCTTTCGCGAGTAGTTGGAAAGCATTGTGAGAGCGGAGATATCGTCGTGCGCGACGCGTGGATGTCCGACGACATCAAGCCCGGCGACCTGCTTGGCGTCGCGGCCACCGGCGCGTACTGCTATTCCATGTCGAGCCGTTACAACCTGATCGGTCGCCCCGCTGTGGTGGCCGTGCGCGACGGGCGGGCCCGCCTGATCCTGCGCCGGGAGACGGTCGACGATCTATTGAGTCTGGAAGTGAGGTAAGCGATGAGTGAAAAGCAGATCGGCGTAGCGGTGCTGGGGCTGGGCAATGTGGGCAGTGAAGTGGTCCGCATCATCGGGGAGAGTGCCAGCGACCTGACCGCCCGCATCGGGGCACCGCTCGTGTTGCGCGGCATCGGGGTTCGCCGCGTCGCCGACGACCGTGGCGTGCCGATCGGGCTGCTCACCGACAATGTCGAAGAACTGGTGTCGCGCGACGACGTCGACATCGTCGTCGAACTGATGGGGCCGGTCGAACCCGCGCGCAAGGCCATCCTCGCGGCGCTGGAGCAGGGCAAGTCCGTCGTCACCGCCAACAAAGCACTGATGGCGGTGTCGACCGGCGAGCTGGCGCAGGCCGCTGAACACGCCCACGTCGATCTCTACTTCGAGGCCGCCGTCGCCGGGGCCATCCCGGTGATCCGACCGCTCACCCAGTCACTCGCGGGGGACACCGTGTGTCGGGTGGCCGGGATCGTCAACGGCACCACCAACTACATCCTCTCGGAGATGGACAGCACCGGTGCCGATTACGCGTCCGCGCTGGCCGACGCGAGCGCCCTTGGCTACGCCGAAGCCGACCCGACCGCCGACGTCGAGGGCTACGACGCCGCCGCCAAGGCCGCGATTCTGGCCTCGATCGCATTCCACACCCGCGTCACCGCCGACGATGTCTACCGCGAGGGCATCACCAAGGTCACGCCTGCAGACTTCGTGTCGGCGCGCGCGCTGGGCTGCACGATCAAGCTGCTGGCCATCTGCGAGCGTCTCATCAACGATGAAGGACAGCAACGGGTTTCGGCTCGCGTGTATCCAGCGTTGGTGCCACTGGAACATCCGCTGGCCACGGTCAACGGGGCCTTCAACGCGGTGGTCGTGGAGGCCGAGGCCGCAGGCCGGCTGATGTTCTACGGACAGGGCGCCGGCGGTGCGCCGACGGCGTCGGCAGTGATGGGCGATTTGGTGATGGCTGCACGCAACCGCGTGCAGGGCGGCAGGGGCCCGCGGGAGTCGAAGTACGCCCAGCTGCCCATCTCGCCGATCGGGTTCATCCCGACCCGCTACTACGTCAACATGAACGTCGCCGACAGGCCTGGCGTGTTGGCCTCTGTCGCAGCCGAATTCGGCAAGCGCGAGGTCAGCATCGCCGAGGTACGCCAGGAAGGCATGGTCGACGAGGACGGTCAACGGTGCGGCGCCCGCATCGTCGTCGTGACCCATCGAGCCACCGACGCCGCGTTGTCGGAAACCGTCGCCGCGCTGGCCGACCTTGACGTCGTGCAGAGCGTCAACAGCGTGCTTCGGCTGGAGGGAACGAGCGAATGAGCACACCGCGCACTGCTGTTCACCAGCCGTGGCCAGGCCTGATCGCCGCCTACCGTGACCGGCTACCTGTCGAGGACGGCTGGACGGCGATCACCCTGCTCGAGGGCGGCACCCCGCTGATTTCAGCGCCGCGGTTGTCCGAATACACGGGCTGCACAGTTCATCTCAAGGTCGAGGGACTCAACCCGACGGGCTCGTTCAAGGACCGGGGCATGACGATGGCCGTCACCGAAGCGGTGGCCCGCGGCCAGAAGGCCGTGCTGTGCGCGTCAACGGGCAACACGTCGGCATCGGCCGCGGCGTACGCGGCGCGCGCGGGGATCACCTGCGCGGTGCTGATCCCTCAAGGCAAGATCGCGATGGGCAAGCTCGCACAAGCGGTCATGCACGGCGCGCAGATCATCCAGATCGACGGCAATTTCGACGACTGCCTGGAATTGGCCCGCAAGCTCACCGCCGACTTCCCGACCATCTCGCTGGTCAACTCCGTGAACCCGTATCGCATCGAAGGCCAGAAGACAGCGGCGTTCGAGATCGTCGATGCACTCGGCACGGCGCCCGATGTGCACGCCCTGCCGGTCGGCAATGCGGGCAACATCACCGCCTATTGGAAGGGCTACACCGAGTACCACCGCGACGGCCTCTCGGACCGACTGCCCCGGATGTTGGGCACCCAGGCCGCGGGCGCAGCGCCGCTGGTGCTCGGTGAACCGGTGAGTGAGCCCGAGACCATCGCCACCGCGATCAGGATCGGCTCCCCGGCGTCGTGGACCTCCGCGGTGGAGGCTCAGCAGCAGTCCAAAGGCCGCTTCCTTGCCGCCACCGACGAGGAGATCCTTGCCGCGTATCACCTGGTCGCGCGGACCGAGGGCGTCTTCGTCGAGCCCGCGTCGGCCGCCAGCGTCGCCGGCCTGCTGAAGTCGGTCGAGGACGGCTGGGTGGCGAAGGGCTCGACGGTGGTGTGCACGGTGACCGGCAACGGGCTCAAGGATCCCGACACCGCGTTGAAGGGCATGCCGACCGTCACTCCGCTGCCGGTTGATCCTGTGGCGGTCGTCGCGAAGCTGGGGTTGGTCTAGCGAGTGATGCAGACTCTGCCTGCCGGTCTGACGGCCACCTCCGTCGTGGCGGCCTCGAGTGCCAATCTCGGGCCCGGTTTCGACAGCCTGGGCCTGGCGCTGAGCCTCTACGACGAAATCGTCGTGGAAACAACCGAATCCGGCCTCACCGTTCAGGTGGAGGGTGAAGGGGCCGGCCACGTTCCCCTCGATGCTACGCACTTGGTGGTGCGAGCAATCGAACACGGGCTACAGGCGACTGGCGTCACTGTGGCCGGCCTGAACGTGCTCTGCCGCAACGAGATACCGCACTCTCGTGGACTCGGATCGTCGGCGTCTGCGGTTGTCGGAGGGCTCGCTGCCGTCAATGGTCTTGTGACGCAAATAGGTTCAGCGCCGCTCGCCGAAACTGAGTTGATCCAGCTGTCTAGCGAGTTCGAGGGACATCCCGACAATGCGTCGGCCGCCGTCCTTGGCGGTGCGGTGGTGTCGTGGACCGAACACGAGGGCGTACTGCCGCGCTATGCCGCCGCATCGCTGCGGCTGCACCCCGACATCCACCTGTTTCCGGCAATTCCCGAGGAGCGCTCGTCGACCGCAGAGACGAGGGTGCTGCTTCCCGACCACGTCAGCCACATCGACGCCCGGTTCAACGTCAGCCGCGCCGCCCTTCTCGTGGTCGCGCTGACCGAGCGGCCTGACCTGCTGATGGATGCGACGGAGGACCTCCTGCACCAGCCGCAGCGTGCAGCTGCCATGCCTGCGTCGGCGGAATACCTGCGGATACTCCGGCGTTGTGGTGTGGCAGCGGTGTTGTCCGGTGCTGGACCTGCGGTGATTGCCTTGAGTCCGGATCCGGAACTGCCCCAAGAGGCCTTGGAATACGGCACCGCCAATGGATTCACCGTCAGCAAGATGGCTGTTGGTGAGGGCGTCCGATGGACGTCGGGCGTGGTCGTTCGGAGATGACTTGCCGGGTAACACGAGTCACACGCGAATCAGGGAGTTTCTTGCTTCCGGGTCAGAAGCGGGCTATTGTCGCTCTCGTCCAGCAATCGCAGCGTCTGTGCCTGCGCCGACACTAGGACGACCACCACTTCTTCTTGAGGATGACGGTTTGCCGCATACCGGCGAATCCCTTCGCAATCAGCGGTTCAGCTGATCGCAACGGAACCCCCGCATGAATTGATTCAGCGAGGGATAGAAAGGAAATCCGTGACTGAAACGGACCTCATCACGGCTAGCGGCAGCGGCGAGAACGCCGAGCTGCCGAATACCGTGAACTCAGATACTTCAACTCCCGCGGAAGCGGTCGCGCCAGTCGCGACGCCCACCGCGGACACCGCACCGACGGCAGATGTCGCCTCGGGCGATCGCCCTGCCTCTCTTTCGACCATGGTGCTGCCCGAACTGCGCGCGCTTGCCAAAGAGATCGGCGTCGAGGGTGCCTCCGGAATGCGCAAGGGCGAACTCGTCGCCGCCATCCGTGAGCGCCGTGGCGACTCCAACGGACGTGCCGCTGTGCCGGCCACCGACACGAACTCGACGCAGCCGCCCGCCGCGACTGAGGCGCCCGCTGCCGATACCCCGAGCGAGCCCGCCTCCGATGAGCGCAGCTCGGACGAGACGGGCAACGAGCAGCCCCGGCAGCGACGCGAGCGTCGCGGCGCCGCCCGCGAGGCAGGCGCGGCCGACAGTGAGCAGAACAAGCAGGCCGATGGCCAGCGCGATCAGGCTCCGAAGCGGGACAACAAAGCCGACAGCGGCGATCAGCAGCAAGGCGATCAGCAGGGCGGCCAGAACCGCGGCGGTGGCCAGAACCGCGGCGGCGGCAACGCAGGCGGCAATGCAGGTGGCAATGCAGGTGGCGGCGATGCCGGCGATGACGACGACCGTGGCGGCCGTCGCGGCCGCCGGTTCCGCGACCGCAGGCGCCGCGGCGAGCGTGGCGGCGAAGGCGGCGGTGGCGGTGACCGCGATACCGAACTGCGTGAGGACGACGTCGTTCAGCCCGTCGCAGGCATCCTCGACGTCCTCGACAACTACGCGTTCGTCAGGACCTCCGGCTACTTGGCAGGCCCCAACGACGTCTACGTCTCGATGAACATGGTGCGCAAGAACGGCCTGCGCCGCGGCGACGCCATCACCGGTGCGGTCCGTGTCGCCAAGGACGGCGAGCAGCCCAACCAGCGGCAGAAGTTCAATCCGTTGGTCCGTCTCGACACGGTCAACGGCGGGCCGGTCGAGGCCGCCAAGAACCGTCCCGACTTCAACAAGCTCACCCCGCTGTACCCGAATCAGCGGCTGCGCCTTGAGACGACGCCGGAGAAGCTGACCACACGCGTGATCGACCTGATCATGCCGATCGGCAAGGGTCAGCGCGCGCTGATCGTCTCCCCGCCGAAAGCGGGCAAGACCACGATCATGCAGGACATCGCGAACGGCGTTGCCAAGAACAACCCGGAATGCCACCTGATGGTGGTGCTCGTCGACGAGCGACCTGAAGAGGTCACCGACATGCAGCGCTCGGTCAAGGGTGAGGTCATCGCCTCGACCTTCGACCGTCCGCCGTCGGACCACACCCAGGCCGCCGAACTGGCGATCGAGCGGGCCAAGCGCCTCGTCGAGCAGGGCAAGGACGTCATCGTGCTGCTCGACTCGATCACCCGTCTGGGCCGTGCCTACAACAACGCGTCACCTGCGTCGGGCCGCATCCTGTCCGGTGGTGTCGACTCGACCGCGCTGTATCCGCCCAAGCGGTTCCTGGGCGCGGCGCGCAACATCGAGGACGGCGGCTCGCTGACCATCATCGCCACCGCGATGGTCGAGACCGGTTCGACCGGTGACACGGTGATCTTCGAGGAGTTCAAGGGCACCGGCAACGCCGAGCTCAAACTCGACCGCAAGATCTCCGAGCGTCGCGTCTTCCCTGCGGTCGACGTCAACCCGTCCGGCACCCGTAAGGACGAACTGCTGCTCGGGGCCGACGAGTTCGCGGTCGTGCACAAGCTGCGTCGCGTGCTTTCCGGCCTGGACCCGCATCAGGCCATCGACTTGCTGATGAGCCAGCTGCGCAAGACGAAGACCAACTACGAGTTCCTGGTGCAGGTCTCCAAGACCGCGCCTGGCTCGATGGACTCCGACTAACTAGCGATTTGTGTGCGTTTCGTTGCGCTGAGTGCTCTTAAACGCACACAAATCACGCTTGCAAGCCGGGCATGACGTAGCGGCGCACGTGCGCCGCCACCGCGTCGGCGTCACTGGGATCCAGTGTGTCGCCGGGAACGGTGGCAAGCGAAAGTATTACGCGCGCAACCCATTCCGACGCTTCGGCGATGTTGGTGTCCTGGTGGATCTCGCCGCGGTCGCGTGCAGCGATTAGATAGCGCGACCAGAAGTCGGCCAGATCGGGGACCAACCCCTGCACGCCCGCGCCTGCACATGCCGCGAATTCCTCGGGCTCATCCATGCGCAGTTTCATCAGAAGCGCGCCGGGATCGTCATACGCGTTGCGCGCGCGGCTGATGCCCAAAGCCATCTGCCGATCCAGGCCCTCGACCTGCTCGAGCACCGCGTGCGCGTCGGACCAGTAGGCGTCGTTGAGGCGCACGATCGCGGCGCCAAGAAGTGAGACCTTGTCGGGGAAATGCCGATACAGCCAGCCTCGTGATACCCGGGCGACCTCGGCCACCTCAGACACCGTCGTCGACCGGATCCCCTTGGCCTGCAGACAGACCTCCGCTGCGTCGATCAGCCGATCGCGGACATTCTTGGTGGCGGTAGGGGTCGTCACCAGAGCATTGTGCCACCGTAGACACTTTTGCGGATCTGTTCACGTACTAGCGCCTGATCAGGTCGGGGGAGGAATAGCCGTCACCTGGCACGCGTTTAGGCTGCTGGCGGTTGAACTGGCATAATGGGCCGCTGACCCTCGGTTCCGGTTCACGCTGACACCTCCACGCACGGAGGGGCGACCCGGGCCCACGATTGAAGAGGAAACCATGAGATCGGGTATTCACCCTGACTACGTCGAGACGACGGTGCACTGCGGTTGCGGCGCCACGTTCACTACGCGTAGCACCAAGAAGAGCGGACAGATCCACGTCGAGGTCTGCTCGCAGTGCCATCCCTTCTACACCGGTAAGCAGAAGATCCTCGACAGCGGCGGCCGCGTGGCACGCTTCGAGAAGCGCTACGGCAAGCGCAAGGCCGGTGCTGACAAGGCTGCCGACAACTAGCTGTCTTCCCGACGCCCGATCTGCCGCGCGAGCGCAGGCCGGGCGTCGGTTTGCGTTTAGGGGAAGGAGGTCGACATGACGGACACCACGCCGAGAATTGACGCGTTAGTTGCCGAGCATGCCGACCTCGAGCGCCAGCTTGCCGACCCGAACCTGCACGCCGATGCCGGCGCCGCCCGCAAGGTCGGACGACGTTTCGCACGGATCGCACCGATCATCGGGACGTACCGAAAGCTGGAGACCGCCCGCGGCGACCTGGAAGCTGCACGCGAACTAGGTGCCGACGATGAATCCTTCGCAGCCGAGATCCCCGGGCTCGAGGCCAAGGTCGACGAGCTCGAAACTCAGCTGAGCGACCTTCTCGCCCCGCGGGACCCCCACGATGGCGACGACATCGTGTTGGAGGTCAAGTCGGGGGAGGGCGGCGAAGAGTCCGCATTGTTCGCCGCCGATCTCGCCCGCATGTACCTCCGCTACGCCGAGCGTCACGGCTGGACGGTCACGGTGCTCGACGAGACCTTCTCGGACCTGGGTGGCTACAAGGACGCGACGCTGTCCATCAGAAGCAAGGGCGACACCGCCGACGGTGTCTGGTCGCGGTTGAAGTTCGAAGGCGGCGTGCACCGCGTGCAGCGGGTGCCGGTCACTGAGTCGCAGGGCCGCGTGCACACCTCGGCGGCCGGCGTACTGGTCTATCCCGAACCCGAAGAGGTCGAGGAAGTCCAGATCGACGAGTCCGACCTTCGCATCGACGTCTACCGGTCGTCGGGCAAGGGTGGACAGGGCGTCAACACCACCGACTCCGCGGTGCGCATCACCCACCTGCCCACCGGCATCGTCGTCACGTGTCAGAACGAGCGCAGCCAGCTGCAGAACAAGGCGCGCGCGATGCTGGTGCTGGCCGCACGGCTGCAGGCATTGGCCGAGGAGCAGGCGAGCGCCGACGCGTCGGCCGACCGGGCCAGCCAGATCCGCACCGTCGACCGCAGCGAGCGCATCCGCACCTACAACTTCCCGGAGAATCGGATCGCCGATCACCGGATCAACTTCAAGGCGCACAACCTCGATCAGGTGCTCGACGGAGACCTCGACGCGCTCTTCGACGCGCTGGCCGCCGCCGACAAGCAAGCCAGGCTGCAGCAGGCATGACCAGGATCCGCCAGGTGATCGACGCCGCCGCGGTGGCGCTGACCGAGGCGGGGGTCGGATCGCCGCGCACCGATGCCGAACTCCTTGCTGCCCACGCGGCGGCGACCGACCGTGGTCGTCTCGCGTTCGCCGACACCGGACCAAAATTCTGTGAACGCTACGACGAGCTCGTCGCGCAGCGTGCCAAGCGGGTGCCGCTGCAACACCTCACCGGTACCGCGGCATTCGGCCCGGTGACCCTGCAGGTCGGCCCCGGGGTGTTCATCCCGCGACCGGAGACCGAGTCCTTACTGGAATGGGCTGTCGCCCAGCCACTTCCGCAGCAGCCGTTGATTGCCGACCTGTGCACGGGCTCCGGTGCCCTTGCGGTGGCGCTCTCGAAGCATTGGCCCGACGCGCGCATCATCGCCGTCGACGACTCCGAGGACGCGCTCGCCTACGCCCGACGCAACACCGCAGGAACGCCCGTCGAACTCATCCAAGCCGACGTCACCCGGGCCGGGCTGCTGGCCGAACTCGATGGCCAGGTGGACCTCGTCGTCGCCAATCCGCCCTACATTCCCGACGGCGCGGCGCTGGAACCCGAGGTGGCCGAACATGATCCGTCGCACGCGCTGTTCGGAGGGCCGGACGGGATGGCCGTGATCGACCGCATTGTCGAGCTGGCCGCACGGCTGTTGCGTGGCGGCGGTCGCTGTGCCGTCGAGCACGACGACACCACGTCCGCCCGCACTGTCGAGGCGTTCACCCGCACAGGGGGATTCGTCGACGTCACCGCACGACATGACTTGACGGGTCGGCCGCGGTTCGTCACCGCGGTCCGTGAGAAGGTCGAGGCATGACAGAGGCGTTCGACTGCACCGACCCGCAACAGAGGGAGACGGGAATCGCTTCAGCGGTCAGTGCTCTCAAGGGTGGTCGGCTTGTCGTGCTGCCGACCGACACCGTCTATGGCATTGGTGCCGACGCGTTCGACAACGAGGCCGTCGCCGCGCTGCTGTCGGCGAAGGGTCGCGGCCGCGACATGCCCGTCCCGGTCCTCGTGGGTTCGTGGCACACCATCGACGGCCTGGTGTACACCGTGCCACACAGTGCGCGCGAACTTATCCAGGCGTTCTGGCCCGGTGCATTGAGTCTCGTGGTGCGGCAGGCTCCGTCGCTGCAATGGGACCTCGGCGATTCATACGGCACGGTGATGGTGCGCATGCCGCTGCACCCTGTGGCGATCGAGCTGCTGCGCGAGGTCGGCCCGATGGCAGTGTCGAGCGCCAACATCTCCGGCCGCCCGGCAGCGGTCACCGTCGAGGATGCACGCAACCAACTCGGCGACCTCGTCGAGGTGTATCTCGACGGAGGCTCTTCGGAACAACAGGCGGCGTCGACAATCGTCGACCTCACCGGCGCTCATCCGCGCGTGCTTCGGCAAGGCCCGGTCACGGTGGACGCCATCGCGAAGGTCCTCGGGATCGAACCCGAGTCGCTCACGGACTGATCAGGTTCGCACCCGCACACCGAGCAAGTGGAAGACATAGTCGGGCGGTACCCCGAATGCCAACGACCGCGACGGGAGAGCCGCGAGCACGTCGTCGGGCAGGCTCGTCTTGAAATGCAGCGACAGATGCCCGCGAAACCGGGGATCGACGTGAGCGATGTCGATGTCCATCTGCGCGCCCGAGTCCGAGATCTCGACGCGCGCCGGTCCGTCTTTCGGGTCATCCCAACGCCGGTCGATGGCTGGTCCCTTCAATCGCGGGACCGTGGGCAGCAGCGCATAGAGACGTTCGCGGGTGAAGATCGCCAACCCGATCTGACGGTTGACGCTCAGGCTGGAGTGCACTCCCGGGGCCGATCCGCTGAAGCGCTGAGTCACGTGGATGCGTTCCGCCACATGAACAATGCCTTCAGGCTCGAACTGCGCTCGCAGAGGTTCTGGCAACCTGCCGATGCGGACGAATCTGCTGAAGAACGACGGCATGCGCGAACCGTACCGTCTCATCTTCGTCCAGTACGGTTGCGCCAATGGTGAGTGACCTGGCCGGCGGATTGCTCGCGCTTTCCGATCGGGGCGCGGGTGTCCCGCTGCGCGAGCTCGCGCTCGTCGGTCTGACGGCGGCGATGATTACCTACTTCGCGACCGGCTGGGTCCGGGTGCTTGCCAGGCGGCTAGGCGCGGTCGCCTATCCGCGCGAGCGCGACGTGCACCAGCAGCCGACGCCGCGTATGGGTGGCCTGGCGATGTATATCGGCGTGGTGGCAGCCGTGCTGCTGGCGTCCCAACTGCCCGCTCTCACCAGGGGATTCGTCTATTCGTCCGGCATGCCCGCAGTCGTGGTCGCAGGTGGACTCATCATGGGGATCGGGCTGATCGACGACAAGTGGGGCCTGGATGCGCTGACGAAGTTCGCAGGCCAAATCACCGCCGCGAGCGTGCTCGTCACGATGGGCGTCGCGTGGAGCGTGCTCTACATCCCGATCGGCGGCGTCGGCACCATCGTGCTTGACCAGGTGTCGTCGATCCTTCTCACGCTGGCGCTGACGGTGGCGATCGTCAACGCGATGAACTTCGTCGACGGCCTCGACGGGCTGGCCGCCGGACTCGGCCTGATCACCGCGTCGGCCATCTGCATCTTCTCGATCGGCCTGCTGCGTGACCACGGCGGCGACGTCCTGTTCTATCCGCCCGCGGTGATCTCCGTCGTGCTGGCGGGCGCGTGCCTTGGCTTCCTGCCGCACAACTTCCACCCCGCGAAGATCTTCATGGGCGATTCCGGGTCGATGCTGATCGGGCTGATGCTTGCCGCCGCATCCACCACCGCGGCAGGCCCGATCTCGCAGACCGCCTACGGCGCACGCGACGTTTTCGCTCTGCTGTCTCCGTTCCTGTTGGTGGTTGCGGTGATGTTCGTGCCGGCGCTCGACATGCTGCTCGCGGTGATTCGCCGGACCCGCGCGGGCGTGCATTTCTCGACGCCGGACAAGATGCATTTGCATCACCGGTTGCTGCAGATCGGCCACTCGCACCGCCGAGTGGTGCTGCTCGTCTACCTGTGGGTGGGCATCATCGCGCTGGGCGCCGCGAGCACCATTTTCTTCGACCCCCGCTACACCGGCGCCGTCATGCTCGCAGCGATTCTCGTCGCGATCGTGGTGACTCTGATCCCGCTTCTGCGCCGCCGTGACAGCCAGTTCGAGGAAATGTACGACAAAAAGTAGTAGACCCCCATTTATGGCTCCCACCATGTGTTAGGGTGCAATCAGAACCCGAAAAAACCTCGCGGGTTGCCGGCCTCCGAGCCGTCGGTTCACCGCCGATCGGAACGGAACAACGACCGACAAAGGGAGCTACCCCTTGGGTGATTCCAGCGAGCCTGTCGCCCTCCGATACGCTCGGGGCGCCACGCACAGAATCATCGGGATTAGCTCTCGTGACCGCGGGATTGAGGTGAAGCAGTGACGACGCCAGCGCAAGACGCGCCGTTGGTGTTTCCGTCCGTTGCTTTCAGGCCTCTGCGCCTGCTGGCGATCTGCATCGTGCTGACCGGGCTGGCATCGCTGGCCGCCGGACTGCTCGGCCACGTGATGGTCGGCGTCTTCTTCGGTGTCGGACTCGGGCTTGGTTTGCTCAACGCCGTATTGGTGCAGCGTTCGGTGGATGCCATCACTGCCGAGGCGCATCCGCTGAAGCGCAAGATGGCGCTGAACTCCGCCACCCGTCTTCTGGTGCTGACGGTGATCGGGCTGACGATCGCATTCATCTTCCGACCGCAGGGGCTTGGCGTGCTGTTCGGCATGGCCCTGTTCCAGGTGGTTTTGGTGATTACCACCGCTCTGCCGGTGATGAAGAAGCTGAAGGCCGGTGACCCGGACAGCGCAGGCGGACTCGAAGGGGAGGCCACACAGCAATGACCGAGACGCTCCTCGCCGAAGCTGCCATTGAGGTCGGTCACCACGAGACGGCCAAATGGTTCGGGCTGACGGTCAACACAGACACTGTGCTGGCGACCGCGATCGCCGCGGTGATTGTGCTCGGGCTGGCATTCTTCCTGCGCGCCAAGGTCACATCGACGGGCGTGCCCGGCGGTGTTCAGCTGTTCTGGGAAGCCATCACGGTCCAGTTGCGCGACCAGATCGAGGCCGCGATCGGCATGAAGATCGCACCGTTCGTGCTGCCGCTCGCTGTGACGCTGTTCGTGTTCATCCTGGTCGCGAACTGGCTCTCCGTGGTGCCGGTGCAGTACACCGACTCCAGCGGTGCAATACACGAGCTGATCAAGCCCCCCGCATCCGACATCAACTTCGTGCTGGCGCTCGCACTGTTCGTCTTCATCTGTTACCACGCGGCGGGCGTGTGGCGCCGCGGCGTCTTGGGCCACCCCCTCAAGCTGCTGAAGGGCCACGTCACCCTGATGGCGCCGATCAACCTGGTCGAGGAGATCGCTAAGCCGATCTCGTTGTCACTCCGACTCTTTGGCAACATTTTCGCCGGCGGCATCCTGGTCTCACTGATCGCACTGTTCCCGTGGTACATCCAGTGGTTGCCCAACGCGATCTGGAAGAGCTTCGACTTGTTCGTCGGCGCGATCCAGGCGTTCATCTTCGCGCTGCTGACGATCTTGTACTTCAGCCAATCGATGGAACTCGATGAGGACCACCACTAGCCGACCCGAACATGCAGGACCCACAACCTGGTAGGACGCCTACCAGTTATCAAGGAGGATAAGGAATGGATCCCACAATCGCTGCCGGCGCACTCATCGGCGGTGGACTGATCATGGCCGGCGGTGCAATCGGCGCCGGTATCGGTGACGGCATCGCGGGTAACGCGCTGATCGCCGGCATCGCACGTCAGCCGGAGGCACAGGGCCGACTGTTCACGCCGTTCTTCATCACGGTCGGTCTGGTCGAGGCCGCCTACTTCATCAACCTGGCGTTCATGGCGCTGTTCGTGTTCGCCACCCCGGTCAAGTAGTCCACCTCCATGGCTGATCCGAACGTCATTCTTCTGGCGGCTGAGGAAGGTGGTGGCACCAGCAACTTCCTCATCCCCAACGGCACCTTCTTCTTCGTCCTGATCATCTTCTTGATCGTGCTCGGAGTGATCGGCAAGTGGGTTGTCCCACCTGTCTCCAAGGTGCTGAGTGAACGTGACGCCATGGTGAAGCGGACCGTCGAGGACAGCCGCAAGGCGGCCGACCAGTTCTCCGCCGCCGACAAGGACTACCAAGCCGAAATGGCCACGGCACGCGGCGAAGCCTCGAAGGTTCGTGATGAGGCGCGAGCTGAAGGGCGAAAGGTCCTGGAGGACATGCGAGGCCGGGCGTCTGACGAAGTGACGTCGACCCTGCAGCAAGCCGACTCCGAGTTGAAGGAGCAGGCGTTGGCCATCCAGCCGGATCTGACGTCGTCGGTGGACAGCCTTTCCGTGACCCTGGCCAGCCGCGTGCTGGGCGTCGAAATCGACCCGGCCACTTCGGGTTCGGGGCGGTAAGGCCATGTCGACATTCATCGGTCAGCTCATCGGCTTCGCGGTCATCGTGTGGATCGTGTGGCGCTACGTCGTTCCGCCGGTGCGCAAGATGATGACCAACCAGCAAGAGAACGTGCGCAAGCAGTTGGCAGACAGCGCGGAGGCCAAGGAGCAGTTGGCCAAGGCGGAGAAGGCGCACGAAAAGGCCATCGAAGAAGCCAAGGCCCAGGCCAAGCAGGTGACCGAGGAGGCCAAGGCCGACGCCACGCGCCTCGTCCAGCAGTTGCATGCCCAGGCCGATGCAGAGGTTGAGCGGATCAAAGTGCAAGGCGCTCAGCAGGTTCAGCTTCTGCGCGCTCAGTTGATTCGCCAGCTGCGCCAAGACCTCGGTAGTGAATCCGTCCGCCGCGCCAGCGATTTGGTCAACGAACACGTCTCGGATGCCGCTAGGCAGTCAGCCACCGTCGACCGATTCATCGACGAACTCGACGCAATGGCACCGTCCGAAGCAGTGATCGCTGACCGGGCTACGGCGCGGCTGCGCGCGGCGAGCCGGGAATCGCTGGCCGCGCTGGTGGACAAGTTCGACCAGTTGACCGCCGACCTCGGCGCCGACCAGTTGTCCTCGGTGGCCGATGATTTGGCGTCGGTCACCAGCCTGCTGGCAAGCGAGTCGGTCCTGACGCGTCATCTCGCCGATCCGGCCGACGACCCGACGCCCAAGCTGAACTTGTTGGAGACGTTGCTCGAAGGCAAGGTCGGCGACACGTCGCTGGAGGTGCTCAAGGCCGCGGTGTCGGGACGCTGGTCGTCGGATGCGAATCTGGTCGACGCCGTGGAGCATGTCGCGCGGTTGGCGCTACTGGTACGTGCGGAGCGCGAACAGGTGGCAGGCGACGTCGAAGAGCAACTCTTCCGGTTCAGCCGCGTCCTCGATGCGCAGCCGGGGCTGGCCACTCTGCTTGGCGACTACAGCACGCCCGCCGCGGGCCGCATCAAGCTGCTACGCGATGTCCTTGGCAGCGGCTCCGGGGTGAATGCCACAACGGTCCAGCTGCTTTCGCAGACGATCGAGCTGCTTCGCGGCGAGCGTGCCGACGAGGCGGTGCTCGAACTGGCCGAGCTCGCGGTGGCCCGCCGAGGCGAGGTGGTCGCACACGTCAGTGCCGCGGCCGACCTGAGCGACGCGCAGCGGACCCGGTTGACAGAAGTATTGACCCGCATCTACGGCCACCCGGTTTCCCTGCAGCTACATATCCACCCGCAGCTGCTTGGCGGCCTGAACATCGCCGTCGGCGACGAGGTGATCGACGGCACGCTCTCATCGAAACTGGCGGCCGCCGACACCAAGCTGCCTGACTGACCCACAACGATAAAGACCCCACACCGCAAGAGCAGGAAGACGAAAACCCATGGCAGAGTTGACCATCTCCGCTAACGACATCCAGGGCGCGATCGAGGACTACGTCTCGACCTTCACCGCCGACACCGTACGCGAGGAGATCGGTACGGTCATCGATGCCGGCGACGGTATCGCGCACGTCGAGGGCCTGCCCTCGGTGATGACGCAGGAGCTGCTGGACTTCCCGGGCGGCGTGCTCGGCGTGGCGCTCAACCTCGACGAGCACAGCATCGGCGCGGTCATCCTCGGTGACTTCGAGAAGATCGAAGAAGGCCAGCAGGTCAAGCGCACGGGCGAGGTGCTGTCCGTCCCAGTAGGCGACAATTTCCTGGGCCGCGTGGTCAACCCGCTGGGGCAGCCGATCGACGCCAAGGGCGACATCGAGCCGGAGGCCCGTCGCGCACTGGAGATTCAGGCTCCTTCGGTGGTGCAGCGTCAAGGCGTGAGCGAGCCGCTGCAGACCGGCATCAAGGCCATCGACGCAATGACCCCGATCGGTCGCGGCCAGCGCCAGCTGATCATCGGCGACCGCAAGACCGGCAAGACCGCGGTCTGTGTGGACACCATCCTCAACCAGCGCGAGAACTGGGAGTCCGGCGACGTAAAGAAGCAGGTCCGCTGCGTCTACGTCGCGATCGGGCAGAAGGGCACCACCATCGCCGCGGTGGCCCGGGCACTCGAAGAGGGCGGCGCGATGGACTACACCACCATCGTGGCCGCACCGGCTTCGGACTCGGCGGGCTTCAAATGGCTTGCGCCGTACACCGGTTCGGCCATCGCACAGCACTGGATGTACAGCGGCAAGCACGTGCTGATCGTGTTCGACGACCTGAGCAAGCAGGCCGAGGCCTACCGCGCGATCTCCCTGCTGCTGCGCCGTCCGCCCGGCCGCGAGGCGTACCCGGGCGACGTGTTCTATCTGCACTCGCGGCTGCTCGAGCGCTGCGCGAAGCTGTCCGACGAGCTCGGCGGCGGGTCGCTGACCGGTCTACCGATCATCGAGACCAAGGCCAACGACATCTCGGCCTACATCCCGACCAACGTCATCTCGATCACCGACGGCCAGTGCTTCCTGGAGAGCGACCTGTTCAACCAGGGTGTGCGCCCGGCCATCAACGTCGGTGTTTCGGTGTCCCGTGTGGGTGGCGCCGCGCAGATCAAGGCCATGAAGGAGGTGGCAGGCTCGCTGCGGCTGGATCTGTCTCAGTATCGCGAGCTGGAGGCGTTCGCGGCCTTCGCCTCGGACCTGGACGCCACCTCGAAGGCGCAGTTGGAGCGCGGTGCCCGACTTGTCGAGCTGCTCAAACAGCCGCAGTACCGGCCGTTGTCGGTTGAGGAGCAGGTCGTTTCGATCTTCCTTGGTACACAGGGTCATCTGGACTCCGTTCCTGTCGAGGACGTCGGCCGCTTCGAGGCGGAATTCCTCGATCACCTGCGCGCGTCTGATGACGGCATCCTCAAGGAGATCCGCGAATCCCAGAAGCTCGGCGAAGAGCTCGACGCAAAGCTGACCGATGCGATCAACCAGTTCAAGAAGGGCTTCGCTGCGTCCGACGGCAGTTCCGTCGTGCCCGACGAGCATGTCGACGCGCTCGCCGATGAAGACCTCGAGAAGGAATCGGTGAAGGTTCGCAAGCCCGCACCGAAGAAGAAGTAGTCAGCGATGGCGGCCACACTTCGAGAGTTGCGCGGGCGCATCCGCTCCGCCGGGTCGATCAAGAAGATCACCAAGGCCCAGGAGCTGATCGCCACGTCGCGTATCGGCAGGGCGCAGAGTCGCCTGCAGTCGGCGCGCCCGTACGCGGCCGAGATCACCGACATGCTGACGGCGCTGGCCGCCGAGGCGGCGCTGGACCATCCGCTGCTCGTCGAGCGCGATGAACCCAAGCGGGCGGGCATTTTGGTGGTGTCATCCGATCGGGGTCTCTGTGGTGGGTACAACTCGAATGTGTTCCGTCGCGCGGAGGAGCTGTTCTCCCTCATGCGGTCGGAGGGCAAGACCCCGGTCGTCTACACAGTGGGCCGTAAGGCGTTGAATTACTACAGGTTCCGCAACTGGAAGATCACCGAGTCGTGGAGCGGATTCTCCGAACAACCCACGTACGAGAACGCTCAGGAGATTGCCTCGACGCTTGTCGACGCGTTCCTTGCCGGGGCGGACGACGTGGGTGACGATCCGGGACCCGACGGGATCCTTGGCGTCGACGAGCTGCACATCGTTTCCACCGAGTTCAAGTCGATGATGTCGCAGTCGGCCGTTGCAAACCGGATCGCCCCGATGGTGGTGGAGTACGTCGAGGAAGATACGGGGCCGCACACGCTGTACTCGTTCGAGCCCGACGCAACCGCGCTTTTCGACGTGCTGCTCCCGCGTTATCTGGCGACGCGCGTCTACGCCGCGCTGCTCGAGTCGGCGGCGTCGGAGCTGGCAAACCGCCAACGGGCGATGAAGTCGGCCACCGACAACGCCGACGATCTCATCAAGGCGCTCACACTCGAGGCCAACCGCGAGCGGCAGGCCCAGATCACCCAGGAAATCAGCGAGATCGTCGGTGGCGCGAACGCGCTTGCCGGCGCTAGCCGTTAGCGACTGAGAAAGAAGAAGAGATGACTGCTACCGCCGAAAAGACGGACAACGCAACGAAGAAGGACACCACCGGTCGCGTGGTGCGGGTGACCGGACCAGTGGTCGACGTCGAATTCCCGCGCGGCTCGGTGCCCGAACTGTTCAACGCGCTGCACGCCGAGGTGACCTTCGAGGAGCTCGCCAAGACGCTGACGCTGGAAGTGGCCCTGCACCTCGGCGACAGCCTGGTGCGCTGCATCTCGCTGCAGCCGACCGACGGCCTGGTCCGCGGTGTCGACGTGGTCAACACCGGTGCGGCGATCTCGGTGCCTGTCGGCGACGGCGTCAAGGGGCATGTATGGAACGCGCTCGGCGCCTGCCTTGATGACACGTCCTACGGAAAAGACTTCGAACGCTGGGAGATTCACCGTAAGCCGCCGCCATTCGCGGAGCTCGAAGCGCGTACCGAGATGCTCGAGACCGGCCTCAAGGTGGTCGACCTGCTGACCCCGTACGTGCGCGGCGGCAAGATCGCCTTGTTCGGCGGCGCCGGCGTCGGCAAGACCGTTCTCATCCAGGAGATGATCAACCGCATCGCCCGTAACTTCGGTGGCACTTCGGTTTTCGCCGGCGTTGGCGAGCGCACACGCGAGGGCAACGACCTGTGGGTCGAACTCGCCGACGCAGACGTTCTCAAGGACACCGCACTGGTGTTCGGTCAGATGGACGAGCCGCCCGGCACCCGTATGCGCGTCGCGTTGTCCGCCCTGACCATGGCGGAGTACTTCCGCGACGAGCAGAGCCAGGACGTGCTGCTGTTCATCGACAACATCTTCCGGTTCACCCAGGCCGGCTCCGAGGTGTCCACGCTGCTCGGCCGCATGCCGTCCGCAGTGGGTTACCAGCCGACGTTGGCCGACGAGATGGGTGAGCTGCAGGAGCGCATCACCTCGACCCGTGGCCGCTCCATCACGTCGATGCAGGCCGTCTACGTGCCCGCCGACGACTACACCGACCCCGCGCCTGCAACCACGTTCGCCCACCTCGATGCGACCACGGAGCTGTCACGTGCGGTGTTCTCGAAGGGCATATTCCCTGCGGTGGACCCGCTGGCGTCCAGCTCGACCATCCTCGATCCGGCCATCGTCGGCGACGAGCATTACCGAGTGGCACAGGAAGTCATTCGAATCCTGCAGCGGTACAAGGATCTTCAGGACATCATCGCGATCCTTGGTATCGACGAGCTCTCCGAAGAGGACAAGCGGTTGGTGCAACGCGCCCGTCGCATCGAGCGCTTCCTGTCGCAGAACATGATGGCCGCCGAGCAGTTCACCGGCCAGCCCGGTTCGACCGTTCCGATCAAGGAGACCATCGAAGCGTTCGACCGAATCACCAAGGGCGAATTCGACCACGTGCCGGAGCAGGCGTTCTTCTTGATCGGCGGCTTGGACGACTTGGCGAAGAAGGCCGAAAGCTTCGGTGTGAAGCTCGAGGGCGGCGACAAGTCGGACAGCAAGAGCGAGGGCGGGAAGAAGGATGACTAGGCTAAGCCCCGCGCCGAAAGGTGATGTGCGATGGCCGAACTGAACATCGACATCGTCGCCGTCGACCGCAAGATCTGGTCGGGTCAGGGTACGTTCCTGTTCACCCGGACCACTTCCGGCGAGATCGGCATCCTGCCCAATCACATCCCGTTGGTCGCGCAGCTTGTCGACGACGCGATGGTTCGGGTCGAACGCGAGGGTGAGGACGATCTGCGTATCGCGGTGGACGGAGGCTTTCTGTCCGTCACCGATCAGGCGGTAACCGTCCTGGCCGAGAGCGCCGAATTCGATTCGGAGATCGACGAAGCCGCCGCACAGCGCGACGCGGAATCCGACGATCCCGCTACCGCCGCCAAGGGTCGAGCGAGGCTTCGCGCCCTGGGCCAGATCGACTAGAGGCCCGCCGATGAGCGCGTCCATGCTGGTTATGGTCGCGCTGGTCGGTGTACTGCTGTTCGTTGTCGTCGCTCTCTCTTATCGGCTCTGGAAGCTACGCCAAGTGGGCGGTACGGCGGCGATCCTGCGCGACGTGCCCGCCGTCGGCGGGCACGGGTGGCGTCACGGTGTAATGCGTTACCGGGGCGGGGAAGCCGGCTTCTATCGGCTGTCCAGCCTGCGATGGTGGCCGGATCGAACGCTGAGTCGCCGCGGTCTGGAGATCGTGTCGCGACGGGCGCCCCGCGGCGACGAATTCGACATCATGACCGACCAGATCGTCGTTCTGGAATTGCGCGACACCAGTCCGGAGCGCCGCCAGGGCTATGAAGTGGCGCTGGATCGCGGTGCGTTGACGGCATTTCAGTCGTGGCTCGAGTCGCGACCATCGCCGCGCGCTCGGCGCCGCACGTACTAATCCGTTGCGGGACCGCCCGGTTGCCACAACACATCACCGGCGGGATTAGCGACCCGCGACAAAATGAACAGCAGGTCCGACAGCCGGTTGAGGTACTTGGCAGGCAGCACGCTTATCGAGTCTTCGTGGGTGTCCACGGCCTGCCACGCCGAGCGTTCCGCCCGGCGAGCCACCGTGCGGGCCACGTGCAGCAGCGCGGAAAGCGGTGTACCCCCTGGCAGCACAAACGAATTCAGCGCAGGCAGCGGTTCATTGAACTCGTCGCACCACGACTCCAGCCGATCGATGTAGCTCTGGGTGATCCGCAGCGGGGGATGTTCGGGATTCTCGACCACCGGGGTGGACAGGTCAGCGCCTGCGTCGAAGAGATCGTTCTGAATCTGCCGCAGCACGTTGCGAATCTGCTCAACGGGGTTTCCCAATGCGATGGCGACGCCGATCGCAGCATTGGTCTCGTCACAGTCGGCATATGCCGCGAGCCGCGCGTCATTCTTTGAGACCCTGCTGAAATCGCTCAAACCGGTGGTTCCGTCATCGCCGGTCCGGGTGTAAATGCGGGTCAGATGAACTGCCATGGTTAAACGGTAGCGGGACCGACTGCCTCGGAACTGACAGGGCCCAATCCGCTGTTTACACTGACCCGCGTGAGTGAGCGATTCGTGGTGACCGGCGGAAGCCGGTTATCGGGCGAAGTCGCAGTCGGGGGAGCGAAGAACAGCGTATTGAAGCTGATGGCGGCGACTCTCCTGGCGGAGGGGACCAGCACGATCACCAATTGCCCGGACATCCTGGATGTGCCGCTGATGGCGGAGGTGCTACGCGGTCTTGGCACGACGGTCGAGCTCGATGGTGATGTCGTGCGGATCACCTCGCCCGACGAACCCAAGTACGACGCGGATTTCGCCGCGGTCCGCCAGTTCCGCGCATCGGTGTGTGTGCTGGGACCGTTGGTCGGCCGGTGCAAGCGGGCCAAGGTCGCGCTTCCTGGCGGCGACGCCATCGGGTCGCGTCCGCTGGATATGCATCAAGCCGGTCTGCGGCAGCTGGGTGCGCGCTGCAATATCGAGCATGGCTGCGTCGTGGCCGAGGCAGATCACTTGCGCGGCGCGGAAATTCAGCTGGAGTTCCCGTCGGTGGGTGCGACAGAGAACATTCTGATGGCTGCGGTGGTCGCCGAGGGCGTCACGACGATTCACAACGCCGCACGCGAGCCCGACGTCGTGGACCTGTGCACGATGCTCAACCAGATGGGCGCCCAGATCTCGGGTGCGGGGACGCCGATCATGACGATCACCGGAGTCGAGCGGCTCTATCCCACCGAACATCGGGTGATCGGCGATCGCATCGTCGCCGCCACATGGGGCATTGCCGCCGCGATGACCCGCGGGGACATCTCGGTAACGGGTGTCGACCCGCAACACCTGCAGTTGGTGCTGCACAAGCTGCACGATGCCGGTGCCACCGTCACGCAGACCGACGACGGCTTCAGGGTGGTCCAGTACGAGCGCCCCAAGGCCGTGAACGTCGCGACCCTACCCTTCCCGGGTTTCCCGACCGATCTGCAGCCGATGGCCATCGGTCTGGCGTCGATCGCGGACGGCACATCGATGATCACCGAGAACGTTTTCGAGGCCCGGTTCCGGTTTGTCGAGGAGATGATCCGGCTGGGCGCCGACGCCCGCACCGATGGCCACCACGCGGTGGTGAGGGGCATCCCGCAACTGTCGAGCGCACCGGTGTGGTCGTCCGACATCAGGGCCGGCGCGGGGCTGGTGCTGGCAGGCCTGGTTGCCGACGGGGACACCGAAGTGCACGACGTGTTCCATATCGATCGCGGCTACCCGCTGTTCGTCGAGAACCTCGTCAGTCTCGGCGCGGAAATAGAGCGCGTCGTCTAGCACTGCGACCCCGGTCCCAATGCGTCAATTTAGGGCGGCTTTGGGACTTCGCGGGAGAAGGCGTAGTCTTTACCGAGAAGCCAACGGCCCCAGGCCTTTAGGACTGGAGGACGGGGTTTGACGTCTCTGTCCATGTGGAGTACAGTGGCAGGGTTGCCCTAGAGCGGGTGTGTTGTTTGAGAACTCAATAGTGTGTTTGGTGGTTTTTGTTTGTTGTTGTTTTTGTTCACCTCTTTTTCCCGTTTAGGGGTGGATGTT
>NZ_QJJU01000008.1 GCF_003201655.1 Mycolicibacterium moriokaense | reverse complement strand
CCCATCTTGGCGCGCGTCTTGATCCACGGCGGCTTGCGCTCGATCGGCGTCTCGGCATTGCGAACCTCGAGACGCAGCAGCTTTCGACCTTCCGGAGGCGGAGGGCCGACATTAGATCCCGTCGCGACTGTCACTACGTCAACGCTACTACCAGGCGGCCGTCGAGGGCGTCACACACGGCGTCGGCGACAGGCGCCATTACGTCCTCAACCCCGACCCTGCGGCCGAGTTCGGCGGTCAGCGAGGTCACGCCCGCGTCGGCGATACCGCACGGCACGATCGGCGAGAACGCGGCGAGGTCGCAGTCACAGTTGAGCGCGAAGCCGTGCAACGTCGTCGCGCGCGACACCCGGATGCCGACGGCGGCGATCTTGCGGGCGCGGGCGTCGATCCCCCCGGCATTCGAGCGCGGTACCCACACCCCGGAGCGGCCATCGATGCGTCCGGTTTCCAGGCCCAGCCCTGCACACACCTTGATTACCGATTCTTCAAGGCGCCGAACGAAATTCACTACATCGAGTGGTTCGGCCATGCCGATGATCGGATAGCCGACCAGCTGCCCAGGCCCGTGCCAAGTGATCTTGCCGCCGCGGTCTGTGTCGACGACGGCAGTGCCGTCGACAGGGCGTTCCTCGGGAAGCGTGCGGCGGCCCGCGGTGTACACCGACGGGTGTTCGAGCAGCAGCAGGGTGTCCGGACCGCCTGCGACCCGGGCGTCGGCAAGCTCGCGCTGGAGCTGCCAGGCCACCTGGTAGTCGACGGTGCCGAGCCGCTTCACGTCGACCGGCGCTGCCGTCGATCTGATGGACGCCGCCATGGCCCTAACGCTACCGGTCATGTGTTGTTCGGCGCTGTCGCGAAGGCCAACGCTTCGCCGATCGTGTTGTGGTGAAAGTGAAAGCCCGCGCGCTCCAGCGCCGCAGGGATCGCGCGCTGCCCGCCGAGCAGGCCTTCGCCTGCGAACTCGCCGAGCAATGTCCGCAGCGCAAATCCCGGCACCATCAACGGGGTGGGCCGGTTCACGGTGCGGCCGAGAGCGGCGGTGAACTCGGCGTTGGTCACCGGCGCAGGCCCGGTCAGGTTGACAGGACCCGACACATCGTCGTGCGCGATCGCGAACAGAAGTGCCCGCACCTCGTCCTCGAGACTGATCCACGGCATGTACTGGCGGCCACTGCCCAACCGGGCGCCGAGCCCCAATGAGAAGAGCGGTTTGACGCGGCCAAGGATCCCGCCGGACGGCGAAAGCACCAGCCCGGTGCGCACCAGCACCACCCGGGTGCCGTTGAGTTGTGCGACCGCGGTCGCGGCTTCCCAATCCTCGCAGAGCTGGGCCATGAAACCCTCACCGGCAGGCGCGGTTTCGTCGGCGGTGCGGCCACCGGTGTCGCCGTAGTAGCCGAC
Organism: Mycolicibacterium moriokaense; assembly: GCF_003201655.1. GTDB lineage: Bacteria > Actinomycetota > Actinomycetes > Mycobacteriales > Mycobacteriaceae > Mycobacterium > Mycobacterium moriokaense_A. The sequence continues at coordinate 225,375 of NZ_QJJU01000008.1, read as the reverse complement.
CGCGCTGGCGTTGATCAGTGCGGGGACGCCCGCCTCGACCACTGCGGCGGACAGCACCTCGGTCGGGTCGATGCGGCTGTCCCGCAGGCTCTGCTTGAACGCTCCCGACCACCGCTTCTGTCCGACGTTGACGCCGCACAGATTGACAACGGCGTCGACACCGGCCAGCGCGTTCGAATCGAATTCGCCGGTGTCGGGGTTCCAGAACATCTCGTCGGGGGTCGAAGGAGCTCTGCGCACGATCCGCAGCACCTGGCGGTCGGTGGCCCGCAACGCATAGACCAACGCCGAGCCGATCAGACCTGAAGACCCCGCAATCGCGATGACGGCGTTGGACACGGGATGGGGAAGTCCTTCCTCAAAGACCTAGGTCGGCCTCGAACGCGCCCTCTTCGAGCCGCCGCTTGATGGTGGTCAGGAAGCGGCCGGCGTCGGCGCCGTCGATCAGCCGGTGGTCGTAGGTCAGCGGCAGGTAGCACACCGACCGCACGCCGATTGACTCGTTGCCGTTGTCGTCGACGACCACGCGGGGACGCTTGACGATCGCGCCGGTGCCCAGCATCGCCGCCTGCGGCGGTACCAGAATCGGGGTATCGAACAGCGCGCCCTGGCTGCCGATGTTGGTGATGGTGAACGTGCCACCGGACAACTCGTCGGGCTTGAGGTTGCCCGACCGGGCGCGTGCCGCGATGTCCGCGATGGCCCGCGCCAGACCGCCAAGCGAGAGGTCGCCCGCGTTGTGGACCACCGGGGAGAGCAGACCCTGCTCGGTGTCGACCGCGAAGCCGAGGTGCTCGGCGTCGTAGTAGGTGATCTCCTTGGTGTCCTCGTTGTAGCTGGCGTTGACGTTCGGGTGCGCCTTGAGGGCGTCGACAGCCGCAACGGCGAAGAACGGCAGGTACGTCAGGTTGACGCCTTCGCGTTCGGCGAACTTGTTCTTCGCGCGGGTCCGCAGCGCCACGATCTTGGTCATGTCGACCTCGTGGGTTTGCGTCAATTGCGCTGTCGCCTGCAACGATTCGCGAGTTTTCTTGGCCGTGATCTGACGGATCCGGTTCGCCTTCTGCGTGGTGCCTCGCAGGTGTGCCAGTGCAGGCGCGGGGGTCGGCGCGGCAGCCGCCGGCGGCTTGGCAGCGGCGGCGGGCGCGCCTTCTGCTGCCGCGGGCGCCTTCTTGGCTTCCGCCACGGCGAGCACGTCCTGCTTGCGGATGCGTCCGCCCACACCGGTGCCCTTGACCGTCGCCAGGTCAACGTTGTTCTCGGTGGCGAGTTTTCGCACCAGTGGGGTGACATACGGACCCGCTGCGGAGTCCGAGCCTGATGGCGCCTCCGCGGCGGGTGCCAGCTTCGGCTCCGGTTTGGGTTCGGGCTTGGCCTCGGCGACCGGCTGCGGCCTGGGCTCTGGTTTGGGCTCGGGCTTGGGTTCCGGTTTCGGCTGGGGTGCTTCGCCCGCCGACGCGCCCGCTGCGCCGATCTTGGCCAGCTCCCCGCCGACGGCGACCGTGTCGTCCTCTTCGGCGGTGATGGACAGCAGCGTGCCAGCCACTGGCGACGGGATTTCGGTGTCGACCTTGTCGGTGGACACCTCGACCAGCGGCTCGTCGACCTCTACGGAGTCGCCGACCTTCTTCAGCCACCGCGTCACCGTGCCCTCGGTGACCGACTCGCCCAGCTCGGGCATCTTCACCGAGGTGGCCTGGCCTCCGCCTGAGGACTGTGCGGCGGGTTTCGTTTCGGGCTCGGGCTCGGGCTCGGGTTCGGGCTCAGGTTCCGGTTCGGGTTCCGGTTCCGGTTCGGGCTGCGCGGCGGGCTCTTCGGCGGGCGGGGCTTCCGCAGCAGGAGCTTGTCCGTCTCCCTCGCCGGCCTCACCGATCACCGCCAGCTCGCCACCCACCTCAACCGTGTCGTCTTCCTGAGCGACGATCTTCGTCAGCACGCCAGCGACCGGGGAAGGGATCTCGGTATCGACCTTGTCGGTGGAGACCTCAAGTAACGGCTCATCCTGTTCCACCGTGTCGCCCTCTTGCTTGAGCCAGCGGGTGACGGTCCCCTCTGTGACGCTCTCACCGAGTGCGGGCATCTGGACGGAGATGGCCATGTGCGTGGGCTCCCTCGAACGATCAGGTGCAGGTGGTCGAATGTCGGTTCCCATCCTGTCATGTCTGCCCGCGCAGTTCGCCGCAGACTGAGGGACTCGTGGCTCTGGCACTATCGATAGAGGTGAGAGAGAAGGAGCCACGTCCAAGTGGGACTGTTCGACAGGTTTCGGGGTGGCCAGAAGGTGCGTTCCGCCGACGGCCGTGACCCCGCAGCCGATCTGCAATATCTGTATCAATGGGTGGCCGAACACACGGGTGTGGAGGCCTTCGTCGAGCCGAAGACCACCGTCACCGACGTCACCGTCGTGCTGGTCGCCGCCGACGGGGAGTGGACCCGGCGCAGGGCCGGGGGAGACGCAGGTGCCCGGCGGCTGGGCGATCGGCTCGAGATCCCGGTCTACGACGTGCAGAAAGTCGGTTATCCGCAGCGGATGAGGGACTACGACGCGCGTCGGCGGATCGAACGTGACCGTGCCCTTCGCGAGGAGCTAGACGACCGCTGATACGGTACCAGCGGTCCCACTAATTGTGCGGAGGTGCGATGTCCGAGATCACCGAACGAATGGTCGACAGCAGCGACGGGGTCCGCATTGCGGCCTACGAGCAGGGCAACCCCGACGGCCCCACCCTGGTAATGGTGCACGGCTGGCCCGATTCGCATGTCGTATGGGACAGCATCGCCCCTCTGCTTGCCGACCGGTTCCGGATCATCCGCTACGACAACCGCGGTGTCGGGAAAACCTCTGTGCCCAAACCGGTTTCGGCCTACAAAATGAGCTGCTATGCGGACGACTTCGCCGCGGTGATCGACGCTATGGCGCCCGGGCAGCCGGTACACGTGCTGGCACACGACTGGGGATCGGCGGGCATGTGGGAATACCTGGCCCGTCCCGGCGCCAGTGAACGGGTCGCGTCCTTCACATCGGTGTCCGGGCCAAGCGCCGACCACCTCAACCGCTTCATCATCGGAAATCTCAAGCGGCCGTACCGTCCGAAGCTGTTCCTTCGTGCGCTGAGCCAATTCGCTTCCTTCTCTTACATGGGGTTCTTTTCGGTCCCAATAGTCGCGCCCTTCGTCGTGCGCCGTTTCCTGGCAGGGGCTCTGCGGCGTGCGCTCGTGGTGCGGGACGGAATCCCTGCGGAGAAACTGCTCCACTCCGACACCTACAAGACGGACGCCGCCAACAGCCTGAAGGTTTACGGCGCCAACTACTTCCGCAGTGTTTCTTCGGCGAGGGCCGATCATTTCGTCGACGTGCCTGTTCAGCTCATCGTCAACACCAGCGACCCGTTCGTGCGGCCCTACGTGTACGACGACACCAAGAATTGGGTGCCGCGGCTGTGGCGCCGCGATATCAAGGCGGGCCACTGGTCGCCGATGTCGCACGCGCCGACAATCGCACAATCTGTACGCGAATTCGCCGACCACCTCGAAGGCAAACCGGCAAGTCGGGCGCTGCTGCGCGCGCAGGTCGGGCGTCCGCGCGAATACTTCGGCGACACTTTGGTTTCCGTGACCGGCGCGGGAAGCGGAATCGGTCGCGAGACCGCGCTGGCGTTCGCCCGTGAGGGCGCCGAAGTGGTGATCAGCGACATCGACGAGGCCAGCGTCAAGGACACCGCCGCGCAGATCGCCGCCCGTGGCGGCGTCGCACACGCATACAGATTGGACGTCGCGGACGCCGATGCCGTTGAGCGTTTCGCCGAGGACGTCAGCTCCACGCACGGCGTGCCAGACATCGTGGTGAACAATGCGGGCGTTGGCCAGGCCGGACTGTTCCTCGACACACCGCGCGAGCAGTTCGACAGGGTAATCGACATCAACTTCGGTGGAGTTGTCAACTGCTGCAGGTCATTTGGACGCAGACTTGTCGACCGTGGTACCGGGGGGCACATCGTCAACGTGGCATCGATGGCAGCGTATGCGCCGCAACAGTCGATGAACGCGTACTCCACGAGCAAGGCCGCGGTGTTCATGTTCGGCGACTGCCTTCGAGCCGAACTTGACCAGGCGGGCGTCGGTCTCACGACCGTGTGCCCCGGCGTGATCGACACGAACATCGTGCACACCACCCGCTTCGACGTGCCTGCGGGCAAGCAGGCCAAGGTGGAAGCACGCCGCGCGCAGATCGAGAAGGCGTTCGCCGCGCGCCGGTATGGCCCGGACAAGGTGGCGAAGGCGATCGTGTCGGCTGTCAAGAAGAACAAGCCGATCCGGCCCGTCACACCGGAGGCGTACTTCGTCTACGGCGCGGCACACCTACTGCCGCAGGCGATGCGCAGCACGGCCCGCGGCAAGGTGGTCTAGCCGCTCGCGGCTATGTCTTCCAACACGGCGAACATCGTGCGCGTCGGCACCCCGGTGCCGCCCTTGCCGGTGTAGCCCCACGGACCTCCGGTGTTGTAGGCAGGAGCGGCGATGTCGATATGCGCCCACTGCACTCCGTCGGCGACGAACTCGCGCAGGTACGTCCCTGCGACCAGCATGCCTGCGTAGCGGGAGCCGCTGACGTTGGCCAGATCCGCCACCGTCGACTTCAGGTCGTCCTTCAACTCCTCCGGCAGCGGCATCGGCCAGCCGTTTTCGCCGACGGACTGGGAGATCGAGGCGACGCGGTCTCTGAACTCGTCACTGCCCATCACGCCAGGCGTGCGCGCGCCGAGCGCCACCGTCTGCGCGCCGGTCAGCGTCGACGTCTCGATCAGGTAGTCGGGCTTGTCCTCGCAGGCCCGCACGATCGCGTCGGCCAGGATCAGCCTGCCCTCGGCGTCGGTGTTGAGCACCTCGACGGTGATGCCGCCGTACTGGGTGAGAACGTCGCCGGGCCGCTGCGCGGTGGACGACGGCATGTTCTCGGCCATCGGCACCGTCGCGATCACGTCGATCGGCAACTGCTGTTTGGCCGCCAGTACCACCGTGGCGATCACGGCGGCCGCTCCGCCCATGTCGGAGGTCATGTGGTGCATGTTGGCCGCGGGCTTGATGGAGATGCCGCCGGTGTCGAATGTGATGCCCTTGCCGACCAGCGCCACCTTCTTGGCCTTCTTCGACTTGGCTCCGCGGTGCGCCAACCGGACCAGCCTGGGCGGACGTGACGAACCCTTACCGACGCCGATCACGCCGCCGTAGCCCTCCTTGGCAAGGGCCTTGTCGTCGAGGACCTCGACCTCGAGGCCAGTCGCCTCACCCAAAGCCTTTGCACGCTTGGCGAATTCGGCCGGGTACAGGTGGCTCGGCGGGGTGTTGACCAAATCGCGGGCAGTGGCCACCGCGGTCGCGATCGCCGTCGCGCGTTCGGCGGCCGCCCTTGTCTTCGCCTTGGTGTCTGCCGTCAGCGCCGTGATCTCCCGCAGGCCCTTGTCCTTCGGTGCTGTCTTGTCGCTACGGAAGTCGCTGAACCGGTACGCGCCGAGGATCAGCCCCTCGACAGCGGCCTCGAGGTCGATGTCGGAGAGCGTGGTGATGACGGCCTCGGTGCCGTTCAACGATCGCGCGGCAACACCCGCGGCGCGGCGAATCAGGTCGGCGGGCCACTCGTCGCGGTCTTTGCCGAGGCCGATCGCAAGAACGCTGGCCACCGGGAGTGACGGCGCCACCACCCGGGTGACCTGCTCGGCGCCACCCTTGGCGCCGAGGGCCTTCAGTCCGACCTCGATCTCGCCGACGGCCTCGGCGTCGAGGAACGGGTTGGCGACGACGGTCGCGGTCGCGTCCTCGTCCTGCCCGCTGACCACGGGGACGATCAACACGGCGTCGCTTGCGCGCTTGGGCAGCGACGAGGCGACGGTGACGGAAGGGGCCTGGTAACCGGCGTTTGCAGTGCTCACGAGCGTCCAGCCTAGCTGTCAGCTGCCACCGTGCAGATCGTAGGCCGTCACCGGATGATCGAAACCCTTGAGCGTCAACGGTTCCTGGACGACAGCGGGCCACTCGGGCAGTTCGTCGCGGACGGCCGCGGTGGCAAGGATCTGTCCAGGTTCCGCTGCCGCGACAAGCCGGGCCGCCAGGTTGACCGTATTACCGAAGTAGTCGCCCCCCATGGCCAGCACCGTGCCGTAGTCGAGACCGGCGCGGACCTGCATCTGCGCCTCCCGCGCCTTTGGGTGATCGACGAGATCCACCGCCGTCTTGGCTAGCAGTTCGGGCGTCGTGCTCGCCCACATGACCTCGTCGCCGATGAATTTCACCACGCGTCCGCCTGCGGAATGCACCACCTCGCTGACCGTGGCGTTGAACTCATTTGAGCAGCCCCGACAACTCCGCCGGTGTGAGTAACTGGGTCAGCGCGGTGAAGCCGGACAGGTCGGCAAATCCGATGCCGCACACCACGTTCGCCGAGATATCCCGTTGAACACCCTCGAAGTGGGTTCGGGCGCTGATCAGATGATGGCGGTGGACGGCGTCGATCAGCGCCATCATGCGGGGGATGAACTCCGCGATTGCGCGGTATGCCTGCGCCGAAGTGAGCTCGTCGTGGGTGTGATCGATCTGAATGTCGGGCTGTGCGGCGCGACCCATCGTCGCCTCGGCTTCCGCCAGGCGGGCCATGGACGCACCGACTGCCCGCAGCCAGCCCGATGCGGCGTCATCGCCCATCATCGCCCTCATCGCGACCCAGGTCGCCAGGCCGTCGACATCGGCCTGGCTCAGTGCGGGTGTGTCGGGTCCGGCCGCCGTCAGGCCGAGCAACGCCCAAGCGTGCGCGACGTCCTCAACTGGTACGCCGAGCGCATCTGCTGCCGCGCCCAGGCTGTCCGTCGGGGGGCCCGACCACTGCAGAACATCGCCTGCGAGGGCGAACAGCCGGCCGCGACGCTCGGCCGCGACCATCTCGTCGGCCGTGAAGCCGAGCTTGTCGAGGTAGTCGATCAGGCCGGCTCGTCCCCGCGCGTTGACGATTCCCGCGGCTTCCAGCGCGTCCAGGTCGACCATCAGCGGGAGAGGTGCAGGTCGTAGGCCGTCACCGGGTCGTCGAAGCCTTTGAGCGTCAACGGATCTAGTACGACGGCCGGCCAGTCCGGCAGTTCATCTCGGACATCGGCCGCTGCAAGGATCTGACCCGGCGCCGCTGCCGCCACCAGGCGGGCCGCCAGGTTAACCGGGGTGCCCCAGTAGTCGCCGGCAATAGCCAGCACCGCGCCGAAGCCGAGCCCTGCGCGCACCTGCAGGCCCGCCTCCCGAGCCTGCGGGTGTTCGACGAGGTCGACAGCCACCTTGACCAGGAGTTCGGGCGACGAGGTCACCCACATCACCTCGTCCCCGATGAACTTCACCACCCGACCACCGTCGGTGTGCACCATGTCGCTGACGGTGCCACCGAATTCGACGAGCAGGTCCGACAATTCGGTCGGCGATAGCCGTTGCGTCAGCGCGGTGAAGCCCGACAGGTCCGCAAACCCGACACCGCACGTGACGCTTTGCGATGTGTCGCGTAGCACGCCTTCGAAATGTGTACGGGCTGAGTTCAAGTGGTGGCGCAGAATGGCGTCGATCATGGACCCCATCCGGGGAATGTATTCGGCGATCGCGCGGTAGGCCTCCGCCGTGGCGAGTTCATCGTTGGTGTGAAAGAGCTGGATCGAGGGCAGTCCCGCGCGCACGACCGACGAGATGGCTTCGGCCAGCCGCTCGAGGGACGCTCCCGCGACCCGCAGCAGTGCCAAGGCACGGTCGTCGCCCACGAGTTCGTTGAGTTCGGCCCAGGTGGCGAGGGCATCGATGTCGACCTGGCTGAGAGCGAGCTGATCGGGGTCGGCAACGCTCAGTCCGAGAGCAACCCAGGCCCGCACGACATCGGAGAATGGGACACCGAGTGCCACGGCCGCCGTGCGTAGCGAATACGCAGGAGGACCCGAGCGCTGCAGCGCATCGCCCGCAAGGCCGAAGAGGCGGCCGGTGCGTTCGGCCTCGACCATCTCCTCGGCGGTGAATCCCAGCCCGTCGAGGTACTTGAGCAAGCCCTCACGTTCGCGCGCGTTGGCGATGCCCGCCGCTTCCAGCGCATCGAAATCGACCACCACCCGAGTCTGCCAGCGTCGACGTCGGGATTAGGGTGGTTCGTCGTGAGCGAAACCGAACTCCTACACGGCCCCCTCGAGGAACGACATCGTCAACTCGGCGCGAGTTTCGCGGAGTTCTCAGGGTGGCTGATGCCGGTGTCCTACGCAGGCACGGTCAGCGAACACACCGCAACCCGCAACACGGTCGGCCTTTTCGACGTCAGCCATCTCGGTAAGGCGCTGGTGCGGGGACCCGGCGCGGCCGAGTACGTCAACTCGGCGCTCACCAACGACCTTCGCCGCGTCGGGCCGGGTAAGGCGCAATACACGTTGTGCTGCACCGACTCTGGTGGCGTCATCGACGACCTCATCGCCTACTACGTTTCCGACGACGAGATCTTTCTTGTGCCCAATGCCGCCAACACCCCCGCCGTCGTGGCGGCGCTGGCCGACCGCGCACCCGCGGGCCTGGCGATCACCGACGAACACCGCTCGTATGCGGTCCTTGCGGTGCAGGGGCCGAAGTCAACCGAAGTCGTCGGCGGCTTGGGCCTCCCGACCGACATGGACTACATGGGATACGCGGACGCCGAGTTCGCAGGCGCGCAAGTGCGGGTGTGCCGCACCGGCTACACCGGCGAGCATGGCTACGAACTGTTGCCGACGTGGGACGGGGCCGGCGTGGTTTTTGACGCACTCGTCGACGTCGTCGGCAGTGCAGGCGGCGAGCTGGCAGGGCTGGGGGCGCGTGACACGCTGCGCACGGAAATGGGTTATCCGCTGCACGGCCACGAACTGTCACTGGACATCTCGCCACTTCAGGCGAGATGCGGGTGGGCGATCGGATGGAAGAAAGACGCGTTCTGGGGACGCGACGAGCTGCTTGCGGAGAAGGAGGCGGGCCCGAAGAGGGTGCTGCGCGGGTTGCGGGCGCTCGGTCGCGGTGTGCTGCGGCCCGAACTCACGGTGCTCGACGGTGACACACCGATCGGCGAGACGACATCTGGAACCTTTTCTCCGACATTGAAAGTCGGCATCGCGCTGGCGTTGATCGACACCGACAAAGATGTTGCCGACGGCCAAACGGTCTCGGTGGACGTCCGCGGCCGCGGCGTGGACTGTGAAGTCGTCAAACCGCCGTTTATCGAGGCAAAAACCCGGTAGCGAGCGGATATACAATCGCTGCATGACCGACGGCCCCCTCGAATTCACGGTTGAGCGCAACGCGAACCCGGTGAGCGATGAGGTACGGGCGTCGATCCTGGCCAATCCGGGATTCGGCCGCTATCACACCGATCACATGGTGTCGGTCGACTACCTCGAAGGCAAGGGCTGGCACAACGCGCGGGTGATCCCATACGGGCCCATCGAGCTGGACCCGTCCGCGATCGTGCTGCACTACGCCCAAGAGGTGTTCGAGGGCCTCAAGGCCTACCGGTGGGCCGACGGCTCCATCGTCTCGTTCCGGCCAGAGGCCAACGCCGCGCGGCTGCGTTCCTCGTCGCGCCGGCTGGCCATCCCCGAGCTGCCGGAAGAGGTGTTCATCGAGTCGCTGCGCCAGCTGATTGCGGTCGACGAGCCATGGGTCCCGCCTGCGGGCGGCGAGGAGTCGCTGTACCTGCGGCCGTATGTGTTCGCCACCGAGCCTGGGCTGGGTGTACGGCCGGCCAACGAATACCGCTATCTGGTTATCGGATCGCCCGCGGGCGCGTACTTCCCGCGAGGCATCAAGCCGGTCAGCGTGTGGCTGTCGACCGAGTACGTGCGCGCCTGCCCTGGCGGTACCGGCGCTGCCAAATTCGGCGGCAACTACGCCGCTTCGCTGCTGGCTCAGGCCGAAGCCGCGGACAATGGCTGCGACCAGGTGGTGTGGCTGGACGCCATCGAGCGCCGCTACGTCGAAGAGATGGGCGGGATGAACCTGTTCTTCGTGTTCGGCAGCGGCGGAACGGCACGGCTGGTCACGCCAGAGTTGTCTGGCTCGCTGCTGCCCGGTATCACCCGGGATTCGTTGTTGCAGTTGGCAACTGATGCAGGATTCGCGGTCGAGGAACGGAAGATCGACGTCGACGAGTGGCAGAAGAAGGCCGCGGCGGGCGAGATCAACGAGGTGTTCGCCTGCGGGACGGCCGCTGTCATCACGCCGGTCTCGAACGTCAAGCATGGCGACGGCGAGTTCGCCATCGCCGATGGTGAGCCCGGCGAGATCACGATGGCGCTGCGGGACACCCTGACGGGTATCCAGCGGGGCACATTCGCCGACACCCACGGCTGGATGGCGCGGCTGTCCTAGCGGATCGCCAGCGCGACGGCGGCTACCGTCGTCGTCACCTCGATCGCCGCGCCGAGCACGTCGCCGGTGATCCCGCCGAACCGCCGGACGCAGTGCGCGACCAGTGCGGCGGCGCACACGAGCGCGACGAGAACGGCCAGCGGGCCCTGCCAGGGTCGCGGACCGGCAAGCGTCGCCAGCGCCGCAACCGCGATGACCCACACCAACACCACCACGGCCGGTTGGGTGCCCGCGGCGCGTCCACCCAGCGAGCTGCCCTGCGCAGCGGGCACTGAGCGCAGGCATGCCGCCACCGCGGCGACCCGGCCCGCCGTCACGGCGACGATCACCGCGACGATGCCCAGTTCCGCGAACGCCAGCGCCTGCAGCAGGATCGCCACCACTACCGCGGCAACACCGAAGGGGCCCGCCGAACCGTCGCGCATCACCTGCAGCGCCCGCTCCGGCGGTCCGTAACAGCCAAGCGCGTCCGCGGTGTCGGACAACCCGTCGATGTGCAGGCCGCGAGTCGCGATCAGCAGGATCGCAACAGCGAGCGCACCGCCAAGCGGACTGCCAGCGCCGAAGGCCCACGACGACGCCAGAACGACCGCGCCTGCCAGCGCCCCGAGCGCGATGCCAACGACAGGCAGTGCGGTGATGACGCCCCGGCCGACGCCGGCCGATCCGCGCACGGGGAGGACGGTCGCGAACGCGAATGCGCCTGTGACCGAGCGGATCACGTGGTGACGCCGGCCTCGTCAAACGTGGCCATCGAGGCGAGCGCGGCGACTGCGGCGCGCACGATGGGCAACGCGACCGCGGCGCCGGTGCCCTCGCCGAGCCGCATCCGCATGTCGATGATCGGTTCCAGTTCGAGCTGCCGCAGCGCAAGCGCATGGGCCGGTTCGGTGGACCGGTGTCCCGCCTGCCACCACTGCCTGGCGCCTGGCGCCATTCGGTCGGCCACCAGTGCGGCGGCGGTCACCACCACGCCGTCGAGCAGCACCGGCGTCCTGCGCACTGCGGCCTGAGCGCAGAAACCCGCCATCGCCGCCAAGTCCGCTCCGCCGCAAACCCGCAGCAGCCCAACCGGGTCCGCTGACAACGCGCGGGCCCGGTACAGCGCGTCCCGGATCGCCGCGGTCTTGCGGGCCCAACCGGCGTCGTCGATGCCGGTACCCCTGCCAACGACAGCGACGGGTTCTGAGTTGGTCAGGGCCGCAATCAAAGTGGTTGCGGGGGTGGTGTTTCCAATTCCCATATCACCGGCGATCAGTAGGTCGGCGCCGGAATCGACTTCCTCGTCGGCAATCCGGGCGCCTGCCTCGATCGCGGCGGCCACCTCATCGGCGCTCAGCGCGTCCTCGGCGGCGATGTTGCCGCTGCCTCGCCGCACTTTGTGGGCGCCGATCGACGGCGACAACGGCTCGGCGGTATCCACCGCGATGTCCACCACCCGCACGGTTGCCCCCGCGGCCTTGGCGAGCACGTTGATCGCCGCGCCGCCTGCATCGAAATTGGCGACCATCTGCGCGGTGACCTCCGCCGGGAACGCCGATACGCCTGCGGCGGTGACGCCGTGGTCACCGGCGAACACCACCACCCGCGGCCGGTCGAATTGGCGTGGCGGGCACACCCCCTGGCAAGACGCCACCCAGACCGACAGGTCCTCGAGCCTGCCCAACGAGCCTGGCGGCTTGGTCAACCGGTCCTGACGGGCCCGCGCCGCGGCGGCCACTTCGAGGTCGGGCGGGGTGATCGATTCGAAGCCCGTCACTGTCGCGACTCCGCGCGGCTGGGTTCCTTCACGGTCAACGGCTGTCCGGCCACCACAAGCACCACCCGGTCGCACAGCCCGGCTAACCGCTGGTTGAGGCCGCCCAGCTCGTCGGCGAACCGACGGCCCGACGCCGTCGGCGGCACGACGGTCAGCCCCACCTCCGGGCTGACGAGGGCAAGCGGTGATCCAAACGCGCCAACGGCGTCGATGAGCTCGTCCACGTCGGCGGTAATCGAGCCTGGCGACCGTATGGCCCAAGCGCCGCGGCGGTCCATCACCGCTGTCAGCCAGCCGCCGATATCGTCGACCAACGTCGGGGACGCCGTCGCGGATCGCAATTGCGTTGTCACATCTACTGTTTCGACCGTCGACCAGTGGGATGGGCGGCGCGCCCGATGCGCGGCGATCCGCGCCGACCACTCGGCATCATCGTCGGGCGCCGCACCGGTGGCCAGGTAGCGCACCGGCTGGCCTGCGACGGTGGATTCGGCGATCGCCTGCTCGGCCCACTGTGACTTGCCCGACCGGATACCCCCGAGGACCAGCGTGCGCACAGGTGATCAGGCGACCTTATCGCCGCGATTGACCTGCGGCCGGGGCGCGCGCATGCGGCGCAGCTGTGAGGCGCGGCTGGCGGCGTAAAAGCCAAGTTTCCAACCACTTTCGGTGTTGTCCGGAAACTTCTCATCCACCAGCCGGTTCGCCCTGCGGCCAATGAAGAAGCCGTCGATCACCATGATCACCACAAGGACCAGCATGGCGGGGGAGAGCAGCCGCTGCACGGTGAGCGACGGCACCGCCAGCATGACGAAGATCAGGCCAAGCGCCGAGGGCATGAACAGCCCGAGCACGTTTCGGCGCGAGTCCACGATGTCACGAACTAAGCGGCGCACCGGGCCCTTGTCGCGCGGCAGCAGGTAGGCGTCCTCGCCTGCCATCATCTTTTCCCGGCGCTCGGACATGTCGGCGCGGCGGGTGAGACGCTCGGCCTTGCGTTCGTCGCGGCTCAGCTTCGGCGCGCCGATCTCCTTGCGGCGCCGTCGCGCTTCGGCCGTGGTCATCGGGGCGGGCGCGACAGGTCCGCGCTTGCGGCCGGCCTCGCTGCGTTTCGGGGTCGGCTTGCCCTTGGGGGCGGTGGTGCGGATGCGCTCGGTGCCTTCTATGCCGGCCTGCACGTCCTCTTCAGACGCTGTCGAATCGGCGTCTTGGTTGTCCTTCTTGCGGCCGAGCAGCTTCACGCCTGCCAGATTAGTCTGCCGTGGTGCAGGTGTTGATCGCCCCCGACTGTTACGGCGACAGCCTGACCGCCGTCGAGGCGGCCCAGGCGATCGCGGACGGCTGGCGCCGCGGCCGCCCCGACGACGAGTTGACGCTCGCCCCGCAGTCCGACGGTGGACCCGGCTTCGTCGGCGTGCTGGCAGGCAGGATCGGCGAGGCGCACACCCTTCGCGTATGCGGCCCGCTGACCGAAGAGGTGCCCGCGGAGTGGGTGCTCGACCCTGTCGCGCCCCTGACCGCATACATCGAGTGCGCACAGGCCTGTGGGCTGGCGCTGCTTGGCGGCCCGCCGACGGTGCAGACCGCGCTGGCTGCGCACAGCCGAGGAGTGGGACAACTGATCGCCGCCGCGGTGCAGGCTGGCGCAGGGCGGATCGTGGTCGGGCTCGGTGGCAGCGCATGCACCGACGGCGGTCGCGGCATGGTCGAGGAGCTTGGCGCGCACGCAAGGAGCACAACAAGCTCCAGCCTGGCGGCGGCCCGTGAGCTGATGGCGGGGGTGGAGCTCATCGCCGCCACCGACGTCGAGCACCCGCTGCTCGGACCGATGGGCGCGGCGACCGTGTTCGGCCCGCAGAAGGGGGCAGACCCCGATACCGTGCGCGTGCTGGAGCGGCGGCTGAGCGACTGGGCGGTGGAGCTGAACGCCGCGGCGGGCCGGGCGGTCAGCGACGAGCCGGGTGCTGGCGCCGCGGGAGGAATCGGCGCCGCACTGCTGGCGCTGGGCGGCCGCCGCGAATCCGGCGCCGCGATCATCGCCGAACACACCCGGCTGGCCGACGACGTGGCAGCCGCCGAACTCGTCATCACCGGCGAGGGCCGGTTCGACGACCAGTCGCTGCACGGCAAAGTGGTCAGCGCGCTCGCGGCGGGCGCACGGTCACGACGGATCCCGGTGTTGGTCCTTGCCGGCCAGGTCACCCTCGCCGAAGACACGCTGGCCGACGCGGGTATCGCGGCGGCGTTTTCCATCACCGACCACGCAGGCAGCGTTGCCCTGGCCATCGAGGACGCGGCAAACCAGCTGGAAGGTTTGGCCCATGTGACGGCGGCGACCTGGGGATAAGTCGGGAATAGGGCCGGAACAAGGTACCGTTGTTGGTGTGGACCCAACGGTCTACCCACGAACATGCACAGGGGAGTAGTAATGACTGTTCAGGACGAGTCGGCGACCACCACGGCCACCCACGGCGCAATCCTGACCGACGCCGCGGCCACCAAGGCGAAGGCGCTGCTGGATCAGGAGGGTCGTGACGACCTGGCGCTGCGTATCGCCGTCCAACCGGGCGGCTGCGCCGGCCTGCGCTACAACCTCTTCTTCGACGACCGTTCCCTGGACGGCGACCTGATTTCGGAGTTCGGCGGCGTGAAGCTGACCGTCGACCGGATGAGCGCCCCTTACATCCAAGGCGCCACCATCGACTTCGTCGACACCATCGAGAAGCAGGGCTTCACCATCGACAACCCGAACGCATCCGGATCCTGCGCCTGCGGCGACTCGTTCAACTGATTCAGTACTGACCGGCCGTCCTCGGCAAGTAGGAGCACACCAGGACCTCGTTGTCCTGGGACAGCAGCTGAGCGACGGCCTGCTCATCGCTCTTCGTCGACTGGTTACGTGTCGACCCCCTCGCCGGATCGACCTGCATCGTGAATAGCACCTGCGCCTGATTCGGCGACCAGAGCACAATCTTGTCAATCGACGTCACTTCGACGTGGCTGTACTGCTTGCGAAACGCATCGCTGCTCAGACTGGCCAGCGCGAGGTCGGAGCGGTGCTCCTTGACCGCGTCGAACAGCCCGCACAGGGTGTGACGCGCCACGGTTTGATCGTCACCCTTCGACAGCGCGTCCAGATATTCCTGAATGGCGGCCTTGGCCGACGCGGCGGTCACGGGCTTGCTTGTCGACGCGTCGTCGTTGCGCGACGCGAAAACGATTGCAGTGACTAGTGCTGCGACCACAGCGAGGGCCAATGCCGCTGCGCCAACGGGCCACCACCACCGCCGTTTCGGGTACGGAAGGGGCGGCGGCAGCATCGATGGATACGGCGACGGCACATTCTCCGGATAGGGCTGCGCTGCATACATTTGCGGGCCGACCGGTCCAGCGCCGTATTCGGGCGGGTACGGACCCGTCATATATTTGCTCCCCCGAAGTGTGACGATGACTTCGCCTGTCTACAGTGACCGGGCGGGCACTTATAGGCAGGTTAGCGCACTGCCGACGGGTGTCCCCTGGGTAATGTTATCTAGACGGCATAACAAATGAAGGGTGACGTTTCGTGACCATCGCGGTGACCGGATCGATTGCGACCGACCATCTCATGCGTTTTCCCGGTCGGTTCGCCGAGCAGCTGCTGGCCGATCACCTGGAGAAGGTGTCGTTGAGTTTCCTGGTCGACGATCTGGTGATCCACCGCGGCGGAGTGGCAGGCAACATGGCCTTCGCAATCGGCGTGCTCGGCGGTGACGTGACGCTCGTCGGCGCGGTGGGCAAGGACTTCGACGACTACCGGCAGTGGCTCACTGCCCACGGCGTTGACTGCGACAGCGTCCTGATTTCGGACTCGGCGTACACGGCGCGGTTCGTCTGCACCACCGACGAGGACATGGCGCAGCTTGCCTCGTTCTATCCCGGTGCGATGTCACAGGCCCGCGACATCAAGCTGGCCGACGTGGTATCCCGCATCGGCACACCGGATTTGGTGATCGTCGGGGCCAACGACCCCGATGCGATGTTCCTGCACACCGAGGAGTGCCGCAAGCTGGGTCTCGCGTTCGCAGCCGATCCGAGCCAGCAGCTGGCCCGCCTTAACGGTGAGGAGATCCGTCGGCTGATCGATGGCGCCACTTACCTGTTCACCAACGACTACGAATGGGACCTGCTGCTGCAGAAGTCGGGTTGGTCGGAGGCCGAGGTGATGAGTCAGATCCAGCTGCGGGTGACCACGCTGGGGGAGAAGGGCGTCGACCTCGTCGGCCGCGACGGCACATTCGTCCACGTCGACGTCGTGCCTGAAACCCACAAGGAAGATCCCACCGGCATCGGCGACGCGTTCCGCGCCGGCTTCCTCACCGGCCGCAGCGCCGGGCTCAGCCTGGAACGGTCGGCGCAGCTGGCCTCGCTGGTCGCGACACTCGTGCTCGAGGCGCCGGGCCCGCAGGAGTGGAGCTGGGATAAGGATGCCGCCATCAAGCGACTGTCCGACGCATACGGCACCGACGCGGGCGCCGAGATTGCCGCAGCGCTCGCCTAGAGCTGCACGGGGTACGTGGGTTCGCTGATCTGCGGGGTAACGCTGTGCTCAACGAAGATCGCGTGCCACAGCATGAAGATCAGCACCGTCCACAGCCTGCGGCTGTGATCGCCTGCGCCGCTGCGGTGTTCGTCGAGCATGGTCCGCACCGCGGCGATGTCGACCAGTTCGCCTGCCTGTGACGCATCGATGGTGGCGTTGGCCCAGTCCAGCAGTTCGCCCGCACGCAGCCAGTGCCGGATCGGAACGGGAAAGCCCAACTTCGGCCGGTTGAGCACATGGGCGGGAACGATCGGTTCGAGGGCCTTGCGCAGCGCGAATTTCGTGGTGGCCCTGGTGATCTTCTGATCAGCGGGCAGCTGTGACGCCACCGCGAACACCTCGGGATCCAGGAACGGCACCCGCAGTTCGAGCGAATTGGCCATCGTCATCTTGTCGGCCTTGACCAGGATGTCGCCGCGCAGCCAGGTGAACAGGTCGATGTGCTGCATGCGTGCCACCGGGTCCCAGCCGTCGGACGTGGCATACACCGGCGCGGTCACGTCGGTGTGGGTCCACTCCTCACGGAAGCCCGGCAGCACCGCCCGCAGCTGCGCGTCGGAGAAGCTGCGCGCGTTGCCGTAGTACCGCTCTTCGAGGGTGAGCGAGCCGCGGTGCAGCAAGCTCTTGCCACGCATGCCGTCGGGCAGCGGTTTGGAGGCCTTGCCGAGCGATCGCCGAACAGGTCGGGGGAGATAGTCAAAAGGTCGCAGCGACAACGGTTCTCGGTAGATCGTGTACCCACCGAACAGCTCATCGGCGCCCTCGCCGGAGAGCACCACCTTGACGTGCTTGCGGGCCTCGCGAGCGATGAAGAACAGCGGCACCAGCGCAGGGTCGGCGACGGGTTCGTCGAGATACCAGACGATTTCGGGTAGGGCCGCGACGAACTCGGCCTGGCTGACCACCTTCGTCACATGACGCGCGCCGATCGCCTCGGCCGACGCGACCGCGACGTCGACCTCGGAGAAGCCCTCCCGTTCGAAGCCGGTGGTGAAGGTGATCAGGCGCGGGTTATGCCGCATCGCCAATGCGGCGATGGCGGTGGAGTCGATGCCGCCTGACAGGAAGGCGCCGACAGTGACATCGGCGCGCATGTGCTTGGCGACCGAATCCTCGAGCACCGCGGTGATCTCGTCGTAGCGGCTTTGTTCACTGCCCGCGCTAAATGGCTTCGCGGCGAACTTGGGCGTGAAGTACCGCGTCACCTCGGGCGGCTTTCCCGGCCGCACGCGCGCGTAGCTGCCTGACTCCAGTCGCCGGATGCCGCGATGCAGGGTCTCCGGTTCCGGGACGTACTGCAACACCGTGTAGTGCTGCACGGCGCGATCATCGATGCCGAGATCGATGCCGATGTCCGGAAAAGTTGAAGCCAAGTCGAGCAGGCACTTCTTCTCGCTGCCGACCACGGTCCCGCCGGACCCAGTCGCCATGAACAGTGGCTTGATGCCGAAAGGGTCACGGGCGCAGAACAGTTCCTTCTCGACGGTGTCCCACAGCGCGAACGCGAACATGCCGCGTAGCCGCGTCAGCGCATCGACGCCCCAGTGGTGATAGGCGGCGATGATGGCCTCACTGTCGCCGTCGGTGGCGAATACGGCGCCGAATTCGGAGCGCAGTGCCTCACGTAGTTCCAAGTAGTTGTAAATCTCGCCGTTGAACACCAGCACATAGCGGTCCGGCGCCTCTGGCGGGCCCCAGCGCAGCGGCTGGTGGCTGTGCGCGATGTCGATGATCGAGAGGCGGTTGAAACCAAGCACGACATGGTCGTCGGACCAAGTGCCCGGCTCGTCTGGACCGCGGTGGCGCATGAGATGTGAAGCCCCCGACACGCTGTCCACCAACGCGGGGGAGACGTCGGCGGACGGGTCACACACCAGGGCAAGCAGTCCGCACACCGCGCCAGTATGCCTAATCACGAGGTGTGTCGAGACCGGTACCCGGCCGTGGTCTACGCTGCGTAGTATTCACTGCGGCATGTGACCGCTCGGCGGTCTACCGACTTCGTAGGAGGCTCCAACGTGTCACGTCGTGGCCTGAAGGCGGTCGCGTTGTCAGTCGTCCTGGGTGGCACGGCGTTGCTGCTCAGCGGGTGTAGCTGGTCCGAGGCGATCGCCCTTGGCTGGCCCGAGGGCATCACGCCAGAGGCGCACCTGAACCGCGAACTGTGGATCGGCTCTCTGATCGCCTCGCTGGTGGTCGGTGTCGTCGTGTGGGGCCTGATCTTCTGGGCCTCGGCGTTTCACCGGCACAAGAAGGGCGACACCGAGTTGCCGCGCCAGTTCGGCTACAACATGCCTCTCGAGCTAGTGCTCACCGTTGTGCCGTTCCTGATCATTTCGGTGCTGTTCTACTTCACCGTGGTGGTGCAGGAAAAGGTGCTGCACAAGGACCCCAACCCCGAGGTCGTCATCGACGTCACCGCCTTCCAGTGGAACTGGAAGTTCGGCTACCAGAAGGTCAACTTCAAGGACGGCACGCTCAGCTACGACGGCGCCGACGACGCGCGCAAGGCCGCGATGGAGTCCAAGCCCGAAGGCGTGGACAGCCACGGCCAGGAGCGGGTCGGCGCGGTCCGCGGCCTCAACCCTGAGGACCGTCGCTACCTGAACTTCGACAAGGTCGAGACGCTGGGTAGCTCCACCGAGATTCCGATTCTGGTCCTGCCCACCGGCAAGCGCATCGAATTCCAGATCGCCTCCGCCGACGTCATCCACTCGTTCTGGGTGCCCGAGTTCTTGTTCAAGCGCGACGTGCTGCCCGATCCGGAGGCCAACCACTCCGACAACATCTTCCAGATCACCGAGATCACAAAGACCGGCGCGTTCGTCGGGCGATGCGCGGAGATGTGCGGCACCTACCACTCGATGATGAACTTCGAGGTTCGGGTGGTGGAGCCCAACGACTTCAAGGCGTATCTGCAGCAGCGCATGGCGGGCAAGACCAACGCCGAAGCGCTGCTGGCCATCAACCAGCCGCCGACGGCCGTCACCACGCATCCGTTCGACACCCGCCGCGGCGAGCAGGCCGGGGCGCCATCCCAGGCGAGCAAGTAGGAACACATGCACATCGAAGCCAGGCTGTTCGAGTTCCTGACCGCGTTCTTCGTGTTGTCGGCGGTGGTCTACGCCGTGCTGACCGCGATGTTTGCCCACGGCGGCGTGGAGTGGGCAGGCGTGACCGCGCTGGTGATGACGTCCGGTCTGACGCTGATCACCGGCACCTTCTTCCGGTTCGTCGCCCGCAGGCTCGACACGCGGCCCGAGGACTATGAGGACGCCGAGATCAGCGACGGAGCCGGTGAGCTGGGCTTCTACAGCCCGCACAGCTGGTGGCCGCTGTTCATCGCGCTGTCGGCGTCGGTCACGGCCGTCGGCGTGGCGCTGTGGCTGCCCTGGCTGATTGCGGCAGGCGCCTGCTTCGTGTTGATAACGGCCGCCGGCCTGGTGTTCGAGTACTACACAGGGCCCGAGAAGCACTGACCTTTAAAAGGTCACAACGGGACAACAGTTGGCCCGCAACCCGCGCTGTGAGATCCGTTAGAGCTGTCGCTTTGGGTAGTGTTGCCGAGGCAGTAGTCGAGAAGGATAGGCGTAGATGAGCGGGCCGAATCCCCCAGGGCCTGAAGAGTCGGAGCCCACACGATCAGCAGCCGATTCGGCGGCGCCCGACACGGGTCAGACGGACATCCATTCGCAGGCCTATTCCGCGCCGGAGTCCGAGCAGTTCACCGCTGGTCCGTACGTGCCGGCGGACGCGTCGCTATACGACTACGACAGCTACGACGCAGGCACCGATTTGGCCGACCAGCCGACACCGCCGCGCTGGCCGTGGATAGTCGGCGTTGCGGCGATCGTCGCCGCCGTCGCGCTAGTTGCGTCCGTGTCGGTGTTGGTCACAAGGACCGACACCAACAACCTCGCCACACCTGCGACCAGCACCACCACCGCGCCGCCGGTGCAGGACGAGATCACCACGACGACCCCGCCGCCACCACCGCCGCCACCCCCCACGGCGACCCCGCCGCCGCCCCCGCCGCCGGAGACCGTGACAGTGACGCAGGAGCCGTCACCGCCGCCTCCGCCTCCGGCCCCCACCGAGGCGCCTCCGCCTCCGCCGGTGACCAGCGAGGCACCGCCTCCGCCGCCGACGACGACACATGCGGGCCCGCGGCAGGTCACGTACTCGGTGACCGGCACCAAGGCCCCCGGTGACATCATCACCGTCACCTACGTTGACGCCTCCGGCCGCAGCCGCACCCAGCGCAACGTCTATATCCCGTGGTCGCTGACGGTGACGCCCATCTCGCAGTCCGAGGTCGGCTCGGTGCAGGCATCCAGCCTGTTCCTGGTCAGCCGGCTCAACTGCTCGATCACGACCAGCGACGGCACGGTGCTCTCGTCGAACACCAACAACGCCGCGCAGACTAGCTGCTGATGCCTGTCAACACGGATGCCGCGGGCCGCTCGCAGCCGGCCGACGGCCAGGACACCGCCGAATTCGACCGCACCGACCGCATCCTGCTCGGCGCGTGCGCCGCGGTCTGGCTTGCCGCGCTTGGCGCAAGTGTGGCGGCGACGGTGGCCCTCGTCGACCTTGGGACCGGGCACGCGCAGTCAACAGGGAAGTCCGACACGCCGTGGCTGCTTTACGCCGTGATCGCCATCTCCGCCGCGGTGATCATCGGCGCGGTGCCCCTATTGCTCAGGGCACGCCGCGAAGCGCTGGAGGAATCGCCGCCGCCTGCCCGCGGCACACCCGTTCGGGCAGTGGCCGGGCCGCAGCCGCCAGTTCGGGGCGCAGAGCCGGCCACAGAGAAACTGCGGGTGCCTCCGAGACGCACGGGGGCTACCGGACCCGGCTACGCGACGCGGGAGGCCATCAGCCCGCCGCCGAGCCCGTTGATGACGGCGGTAGACCAGCTCTGGCTGCGGTGCGCGGTGGTCATCGCGATCGCCATGGGTGTCGCGGTGCTGGCAGTCGGCGTTGCCACCTACTTGATGGCCGTCGATGACAACGCGGCGGCGTGGGTTTTCTACGTCCTCGCAGGCATCGTCACGGTGGGAATGCCCGCGATCCCGTGGTTCTACCTGCGTCAGCTACGCGCAATGTTGGACGATTCGGCCGCCGAGCCGCCGTCCAAATAGCTACGGCCACAGCAGCGTTCGGCTCCGCGCAACAGCTCGCCTCGGCGAGCCGACGGACGGCTCAGTGGTGCCCGTTCGTCTCGCCGTTCGACGAGCCGTTGCGGTCCTGGTGTTCGCGCAACGCGGTGAGCGCTCTGTGTTCCGAGGCATGCGCGGCTTCCGTCAGCGCATCGTTCTCGGAGAGCGGGTCGGCGGTCAGGAAGCTTCCGCTGCCCGGTGCGCCCGCGGAGCCGAGCTTGTTCATCCGCTTGGGTACCGCGGCGCCCTGGTACTCCAACGGAATCGGATGGCCATGATCGTCGACCGGGCCGAGCGGCTGGTGGAGCTCGATGTAGGCGCCGTGCGGCAGCCGCTTGATGATGCCGGTCTCGATGCCGTGCTCGAGCACCGCGCGGTCGCTGCGCTGGAGGCCTACACACCACCGGTAGGTGATGTAGTAGACGATCGCAGGCAGCACGACCATGCCGATGCGCGCGATCCACGTCGTCGCGTTGAGCGAGATGTGGAACTTCCACGCGATGATGTCGTTCATCGCGACCAGCGTCAGCACCATGTAGAAGGCGATCGCCATTGCGCCGATCGCGGTGCGGACCGGTGCGTCACGCGGGCGCTGCAGCAGGTTGTGGTGCGCGTTGTCCCCGGTGAACTTCTTCTCCAGGAACGGCCAGGCGATCAGCAGCGTGAACACCAGGCCCATGCCGACGGCCACGCCGACCACCGCAGGGATGGTGTGGCCGAACGGGTAGAACTCCCACGGCGGCCAGATGCGGGCAAGGCCCTCTGTCCACATCATGTAGAAGTCGGGCTGGCTGCCCGCCGACACTTGTGACGGCTTGTACGGGCCCAATTGCCAGATCGGGTTGATCTGTAGCAGGCCGCCCATCAGGCCGAGGATGCCGGTGGTCATCGCGAAGAAGGCGCCGGACTTCACCGCGAACACCGGCATGACCCGCACACCGACGACATTCGTCTCGGTGCGACCAGGGCCGGGGAACTGGGTGTGCTTCTGGAACCACACCAGCGCGAGGTGAACACCGATGAGCGCCAGGATGATTCCAGGGATCAGCAGGATGTGCAGGGCGTACATGCGGGGCAGCAGGACACCGTCGGCAGAACATTGGTATCCGAGCCCGCCGCACGGGAAGTCGCCGCCGAACAGCGCCCAGTGCATCCACGAGCCGACCACTGGGATGCCCAACGTGATCGAGGACAACGCGGCGCGCAGCCCGATGCCTGACAGCAGGTCGTCGGGCAGCGAGTAGCCGAAGTAGCCCTCGAACATCGACAGGATCAGCAGAAGCGAGCCGATCACCCAGTTCGCTTCTCGGGGACGGCGAAACGCGCCGGTGAAGAAGATGCGGGCTAAGTGCACCATGATCGCCGCGGAGAACATCAACGCCGCCCAGTGGTGGACCTGCCGCACGAACAGGCCGCCGCGCACCTCGAAGCTGATGTCGAGTGCCGATGCGAACGCCTTGGACATCTCGACGCCGCGCAGCGGCTGATAGACGCCGTTGTAGGTGACTTCGGCCATCGACGAGTCGAAGAACAGCGTCAGGTACACGCCGGTGAGGAGCAGGACGATGAACGAATACAGCGCGATCTCGCCGAGCAGGAACGACCAGTGGGTGGGGAACACCTTGTTCAGTTGCCTGCGAACCGCCGCCGACGGGTGATACCGCGAATCGATCGCATCGCCTTGTGCCGCTGCGATTTCGGCCATATTCGGTTTTGGCAGTGTTGGACTCATGATCGCCGCTCCCAGAATGCCGGTCCGACGGGTTCGATGAAGTCGCCGTTGGCGACCAGGTACCCGTCTTGATCAATGGTGACAGGCAGCTGCGCCAAAGCGCGCGCAGCCGGACCGAAAATAGGCTTCGCAAAGTGCAACGCGTCGAACTGCGACTGGTGGCACGGGCAGAGGATGCGGTAGCTCTGCTGCTCGTAAAGCGAAGAGGGGCAACCCAAATGCGAGCACACCTTGGTGAAGGCGAACAGCTCGCCGAAGTTGAAGCTCTCCTGGCCCTTGCGCTTTACCACCTTGGCCATGTCCACCGGCCTGATGCGGATCAGCATCACCGGGTTGCGCACACCCATCGCGATCTCGCTCAGCCGCTCGTGCGACTCGACGGTGGTGCCGTCACCGTCGGATTCGCGCCACGGGAACACCGTTTCCATGCCGCCGGCGTCGATATCCTCCGGGCGCATCTTGACGAACGGGGACTCACCGGGCCGTCCGGTGGCACGGGCCATGTAGACGGTTTCGCCCTTGAAGCGGGGGGTCCAACCCGACGTCCACAGCACCGCCTTGTTGCCCTCTGCTGTCGGAACGACCGGCTTCCACGGGTTCTTGATCAGCCCGCCCATGAATGCGACCAGTGTGCCGAGGCCGAACGCACCGAGACCGATACCCAACGACAGGCCGATCAGCTTGCGGCGCTTCAGCGTTGAACCCTCCAGCGCATCGGTGAGGTTGGCCGCGACGGTCTTGCGTTGAAGCTCCGAGGACCGGCCATCGTGGCGGTCCTGGATCGAGATCTCCTCGGGGATGAACTTCTTCTGGAACAGCACCGCGCCGACGCCGATCGCCAGAATCGACAGCCCGAATGTCAAGCCGTACATCGGGGTGGCCAGGTCGTACCACCAGTGACCCTGCGTCTCGCCGCCCTTGTACTCCCACGGCCAGAACAAGAAGACCACCAGCAGTGCCAGGCCCGAAATGCCGCCCAGCAGAAGCCAATACGCCACCGCGCGTTCGGCTCGCTTCTCGGCTTTGGTGCCAGGAACCGGCCAGCGGTCGTCCTTGAAGACGGTGTCGACGCCGTCGATCTTGCCGCCGAGCTCGACCAACTCCTCGCGCGACATCTGCGCGAGCTGTTCGTCGGTGGGTGCGTCCTTGACTTCGTCACTCATGCTCGGGCTCCGATCCACAGCGCCGCGATGATGACTGCGACGATGCCGATAATCCACATCGCCATGCCCTCGGACGACGGTCCGAAGCCGCCAAGGCCATAGCCGCCTGGGTCGGGCGCCTCTGTCGCCATCCGGACATAGGCAACGATGTCCTTCTTCTCCTCAGGGGAGAGCTGCCGGTCGGAGAACTTCGGCATGTTCTGTGGACCGGTCAGCATCGCGGTGTAGATCTGTGCGGGCTGGGCGTCAGAGAGGTCGGGCGCGAACTTGCCCGACGACAGCGCGCCGCCCTTGCCCGTGAAGTTGTGGCATGACGCGCAGTTCAGCCGGAACAGGTCACCGCCGCGGGCTACGTCCGAACCGAGCAGGGAATGTTGCGCGACATGGCCGTTGTCGTCGCGGGGGACGACCGGGCCGCCGCCGTTGGCCTGCACGTACGCGCCCAGCGCGTCGATCTGGGATTCGTCGAAGATGGGGTCCTTGCGCGGGGCCTGCGCCTCGCCGCGCATCGCGGGCATCCGGCCGGTGGACACCTGGAAGTAGACGGCGGCCTCGCCGACGCCGATCAGGCTGGGCCCGCGGTCCTGCACGCCCTGAAGGTTGGCGCCGTGGCAGGTCACACACGAGGTGTCGAACAGCTGCTTGCCCGTGCGCAGCAGCGCCGAAGCCGACTCGTCGGCCACCGCCACCTGCGGCGTCGGCGTCAGGGTGGCCGCAAGGCCACCGGCGACTGCCAGTCCCATCAGCAGCAGCACCGCTGCCGACAGGCGCCGGCGCAGCCGATGGCGTGACTTGTCGGTCATCGAACTCCTTCTCATCGAACGAAGTAGATCGTGGCGAACAATGCAATCCAGACGATGTCGACGAAATGCCAGTAGTACGAGACGACGATCGCCGCGGTGGCCTGCGCAGGGGTGAACTTGCTCATCGTGGTGCGTGCGAGCAGGAAGATGAACGCGACAAGGCCGCCGATGACGTGCAGGCCGTGGAATCCGGTAGCCAGGTAGAAGACCGAGCCGTACGCGCTGCCCGGGATAGTGGTGCCATGGGAGACCAGGTGGGTGTACTCGTAGGCCTGTCCGCCGACGAAGAAAGCACCCATCAGGAAGGTGACGAAGTACCAGCGGCGCAGGCCGAAGACGTCGCCGCGTTCGGCGGCGAACACGCCCATCTGGCAGGTGAACGACGAGGCGATCAGCACCAGCGTCACCGGGACCGCCTGATACAGGTTCAGTTCGGTGGGGTGCGGGGGCCAGTCGCCGCCGGCCTGGGCACGCGCGGTGAAGTACATCGCGAACAATCCAGCAAAGAACATCAGCTCGCTGGAAAGCCACACAATGGTGCCGACACTGACCATATTCGGTCGGTTCAGCGAATGTACTCGCGACGTGATAGCGGTTCCCGAGGTGCCTACAGCGCTCGTCACCCCGCAAGTATGACGCTTTGTAGTTGTCGAACTCCACCCGGGTCAGGCAATTCGTCATAATCAGCGGGTGGCATCCGCTCAAGCGCAACCCTCTGGTTCCGGTGACTCCCCGACGTGGCCTCAGGTTCTCGGCCGCCTGACCACAGGTCAAGCGCTGTTGCCTGGCCAGGCCGCCTGGGCGATGGACCAGGTCATGACCGGAGTGGCGACCCCTGCACAGATCGCAGGCTTCGGCGTGTCGATGAAAATGAAGCGTCCGACGTCGGCAGAGGTCGCCGAGTTGGCCGACACGATGCTCAAGCATGCGCGCCGGGTCCCGACGGATGCCATCGGCAACGACACCGTCGACGTCGTCGGAACCGGGGGTGATGGCGCCAACACGGTCAACCTGTCGACGATGGCGGCGATTGTCGTGGCTGCCGCGGGGGTGCCGGTGATCAAGCACGGCAACCGCGCGGCGTCGTCGCTGTCCGGCGGTGCCGACACCCTCGAGGCGCTTGGGGTGCGCATCGATCTCGGGCCCGACGATGTGGCGCGGTGCGTCGCCGAGGTCGGCATCGGGTTCGCGTTCGCGCCGCAGTTTCACCCGTCGTATCGGCATGCGGGGGCGGTACGCCGCGAGATCGGGGTGCCGACGGTCTTCAATCTGCTTGGGCCGCTGACGAATCCGGCCGGGCCGCGTGCAGGCCTGATTGGCTGCGCCTGGGGCGAGCTTGCCGAGGTGATGGCGGGGGTGTTCGCCACTCGCCGATCGAGCGTGCTCGTCGTGCACGGCGACGACGGCCTCGACGAGTTGACCACCACCACGACAAGCACGATCTGGCGGGTGCAGGCCGGGACCGTCGAACGGTTGACGTTCGACCCTGCAGCGTTCGGCTTCAAACGGGCCGACATAGCTGAGCTCGTCGGCGGCGACGCCGAGGCTAACGCCGCCTCGGTCCGCTCGGTGCTTGGTGGCGCCTCGGGCCCCGTCCGGGATGCAGTGGTGCTCAACGCGGCAGGCGCGATGGTCGCCCACGCGGGACTAGCCAGCGACGCCAAATGGGTGCCCGCGTGGGAGTCGGGTCTCGCCAGGGCGACCGAGGCGATCGACTCCGGGGCGGCCGAAAAGCTGCTCGCGCGTTGGGTGGGGTTCACTCAGAAGCTCTGAATTGTCGACGAGTTGCTCGGCGGCCACCCGCGCCGAGCGCGCCGAGGCCGCCCAGCCTGCCAACCGGCCTGCCGCCCCCACCGGGGACGCGTAGCCCGGCTCGGCCCGCACGATGCGCACGCCCGGCTGGGCCAGCCAGCGCGCGATCAGTCCCGTCTCTTCGACCAGCGCACCGCCGAGCGGCGCGTCGGTTGGCAGAACCGTCTGTGCGCCAACACAAATGGCATCGACGACGGGCATCGGCGGCACGCCACGACTGGCGTTGCCCGCCGCCGCAAGCTGGCCGTGCCGGATCACCGCGAGGTGCCGGCCGCCGGTGCCGTCCTGGCGTGCGGCCACCAATTCGGTGACGGCGGCCAGGGCCCGCAACCGTTGGCCGCGCCACAGCACGTCGATCGACGCGGCTGCGTGATCTCGCAACCGGGCTGCCGTCTCGTAGCGGTTGCGCTCGGCCAGATCGGCGATGTGCGCCAGCACGGCGGCGAGCGCGCGGTTGTCGTTGCCGTCGATCAGCTCGACGGCGCGGGCGGGCGCACAGGCGTACTCGACGGGCGAGATGCCTTGCGGCGCGGGACACGGCGATAGTTCGCGGTCGGGGCACACGTGCAGCGCGGAGCGGCCCAGCCGCTTAGTACAGGTGCGCACGCCCGTGAACCGCGCCAGCAGCGCTGCCGTTTCCAGCGCATCGGCGCGCGAGCGGAATGGGCCGACGGCGCAATCGTGTTTGGGTGCCCGGACCGCAGAAAACCGAGGGAATGCTTCGTCGGTCAGCGTCACCCACCACCAGCGGTGCGGGAACTTCGACCGGCGGTTGTACGGCGGCGCGTGCGCGGCGAGCAACCGCAGCTCGCGCACACCGGCCTCTAGATCGTGCGCGCACTCGACATGGTCGACAGCGGTCGCCAACGACGCCATCTCCTTCATGCGGGTGCGCGGGTCGGCGCCGTTGAAGTACTGGCCGACCCGCCTGCGCAGATCGACCGCTGTGCCGACATACAGCACCTCGGCCGACGGCCCCCGGAACAGGTAGACGCCGGGGCGATGGGGCAGAGCGGCGGCGAGGTGCCGGTTGCGGCGCTGGGCCTGCGTCACGTCGGGCAGATACGACCGCAGCTCGGTGTAGGTGTGCACACCTTGATTGCCCACCCGCTCGATCAACCCGTGCAGCACGTCGACAGTGGCGCGGGCGTCGTCGAGCGCCCGGTGCGTCGGTGTGGTTGTCGCGCCGAACAGTCGCGCAAGCGCGGTCAGTCGCACGCTCGGGGCTTCGTCGCGGGTGAGCACCCTGCGGGCCAGCCGGACCGTGCACAGCACCGGCGGCCGGGGCCACGCGATCTGGCAGCGTTCGGCGGCCGCGCGCAGGAACCCGATGTCGAAGCCGGCGTTGTGGGCGACGAGCACCGCGCCGCGGGAGAACTCCAGGAATGCGGGCAGCACCGAATCGATCCTCGGGGCGTCGAACACCATCGCGGTCGTGATACCCGTGAGCGCGACGATCTGCGGCGGGATGCTGCGCCCGGGATCGACAAGCGTGGCCAGCTCACCAAGCACCGCACCGCCGCGCACCTTGACCGCACCGATCTCGGTGATCGAGTCGTGGCCATCGCCGGAGGCCCGTCCGCCGGTGGTCTCGAGGTCGACGACGACGAACGTGGTCTCCCGCAGCGACAGGTCAGCCAGCGGATCAACGTCCGCAAAGCTCAGCTGGCCCATGAGCTGACGGTAGGGAAGGGGACCGACAGCGGATGGTTGCCACGCGGGCTTCCGCAATTGTCGGTGGCTCTCGATACCGTGCGGGCAACACCGATCGAGAGGACTGCCATATGGGCACGGTGAAGATCGACTGCGACGACTGTGCGGTGCGCGGATCCGGATGCACCGACTGTGTCGTCAGCGTTTTGCTCGGGGTGCCGGAGACGTTGCTTGACGACGAACGCGTAGCGCTAGAGGTGCTCGCCGATGTCGGGCTGGCACCGCGACTACGGTTGGTGCCGATTCGCCGGGACGGCAATTCGGGGGTCGCCTGAAGACACGCGCTTACGCGCCCGTTGATAACAATCTCTGAGGCAGCTGTTAAATTTGCGTCTTCTGTTGGACAAGGCCGATGCCGTTTCGTAACCTATCTGAGACTTTTCAGAGTTCCGACGCGGCTTCGTCACGGCAGTTGAAGGGCGCAAATCTTGAGGCTCGACCGCACGCACCGGACCATACGTGGTTTCAGACGGCCCGTTGTAGGTGCGATAGCTGGGTTAATGGTGCTTGGAGGCGTAGTCGCAGGCCATGTGCAGGCCGATCCCGCAGACGATGCTCTGGCAAAACTCAATGAGTTGTCTCGGCAGGCCGAGCAGACCACCGAGGCAATGCATTCCGCCCAGCTGGATCTGAACAACAAGCTGGCAGTGCAGGAGGCGGCCGACGCAAAGCACGTCGCCGATGCGGAAGCAGTGGAATCCTCCAAGGGCCAATTGGCAACATTCCAGTCTTCGGTCGACAAATTAGCTGCAGCACAATACATGGGCGGCCGTACCGATGGTCTGGATGCGATGCTGACCGCGACCTCACCGCAGGGTCTCATCGATCAGCTCGCGGTCCAGCGGGTGATGGCCGCCGAGATGTCGGCGCAGATGAAGAGTTACCGCGAAATCGGTCAGCAGGCCGCATTGGCCGAGGAGGCGTCGGCGAAGTCGTCCGCCGAAGCCAAGACCGCGGCCGAGCAGGCCGCCGCGGTGCGCGCCGACCTGCAATCCAAGCAAAGCAAGCTGCAGATACAGATCGCGGTGGTCAAGTCCCAGTTCCAGGCCCTGACTCCCACCCAGCGTGAAGCCCTGGCGGCACTGCCGCCAATTCCCGCTCCGCCCCCACCGGATGCGGCGCCACCAGCCGACCCCGGCATTCTGGCCTCTCCGCCGGACGGCATCCCGCCAGGTGACATGGCACCTCCTGGAGCCAACCCAGCAGGCGGGAGCCCGGAGGCCGCCACCGTCATTCAGGCCGCGCTCAGCCGGATCGGCTCGCCGTACACGTGGGGCGGCTCGGGCCCGGGCCAGTTCGACTGCTCCGGCCTCGTGATGTGGTCGTTCCAGCAGGCAGGCATCTCGCTGCCGCACTCCAGCCAGGCGCTCGCCCAGGGCGGGCAGCCAGTCTCAATGGACCAGATACAGCCGGGTGACCTGGTCACCTATTACTCCGACGCGTCGCACGTGGCCATATATATCGGCGACGGAATGATGGTGCACGCCTCGACCTTCGGCGTGCCGGTGCGGGTCGCCCCGGTCGACAATGCGCCGATCTACAACGTCCGCCGCTACTGACCGTCGCCGGCTTGCAGCGATCCTCGTCACCGAGCTGATCTGCGGGCTGCTTCTGGTCGGCAGGTCGCATCCGGTGCCAGCGCTCCCGGTTGTGGCGGCACCCGCGTCGGTCACCACACCCACCGCCGCGTCGACCACCGAGACGTTGGATGACGGCCGCACGGTGCGCCTCGTCGGTCTCGGTGGCGCGCACACGGCGCCACTGTTGGCCCGCATCGGCGCGCAGATGAACGATGCCGCCACGGCGGTCACCTCGTTCTGGGGACCCGACTGGCCGCGTGACGTCCTCATCGTTGGCGCAGGATCGGACGCCGAGTTCGGGCGCCTCGCAGGCGGCGGGCCTGACATCGCGGCCACCACCACTGCCGAGCGGATCATGTTCGCCCCTGGTGCTGGCGCAATGAGCGATGCGGCGTTGCGAATAGTGTTGCGCCACGAGCTTTTCCACTACGCATCGCGCGCCGACACCACCGCCGACGCGCCACGTTGGCTCACCGAGGGGGTCGCCGATTTCGTCGGCCGCCCGCCGTCACCGCGGCCCCCTGGCGCCGCAGAGTTGGCAACCATACCCGCCGACGCCGACCTCGATGGTCCAAACAGCTCCAAGGCTTACGACCGCGCGTGGTGGTTCAGCCGATTCGTCGCCGATGCGTACGGCACCGCCACGCTGCGGGCGCTGTATGTGCGGGCCTGCGGTCCAGGACATCCCGACGCCGACACCGCCGTGCGCGACACCCTCGGTGCGGACCTGCCAACGGTGCTGGCGCAATGGCGGCACTGGATGTCCGGCTAGCCTCGATGAGCCGGGTCCTGCTGGTTAGCAACGATTTTCCGCCGCGCCGCGGCGGCATCCAGTCGTACCTGCAGAACCTGGTCGATAACCTAGTCGCGGCGGGGACACATCAGCTGACCGTGTACGCGCCGAACTGGAAGGGCGCCGACGAATTCGATCGCCATACGTCGTACGAGGTGGTGCGCCATCCTGGCACGTTGATGCTGCCGGTGCCGCCGGTGGCTGGCCGGATGCGTGAACTCATCGACCGTCACGACGTTGACACCGTGTGGTTCGGAGCCGCCGCGCCGTTGGCGTTGATGGCGCCGCTGGCCCGCGACGCGGGTGCTGGCCGCGTCGTCGCCAGCACCCACGGTCATGAGGTTGGCTGGTCGATGCTGCCGCTGGCCCGAACCGCGTTGCGCCGCATCGGAACTGGGACGGACGTGGTTACCTACATCAGCCACTACACGCGTGGCCGGTTCGCGTCGGCGTTTGGCCCCGACGCGGCGCTTGAGCTCCTGGCTCCCGGTGTGGACATCGACAGGTTCGCGCCCGACGAGGTGGCCCGCGCCGAGCTGCGTGCCCGATACCGGCTCGGCGATCGGCCGGTGGTGGTATGTGTGTCGCGCCTGGTGCCGCGCAAGGGTCAGGACATGTTGATCAGGGCGATGCCCGCGATCCGGCAGCGGGTGCCCGGCGCCGCCCTCGTCATCGTCGGTGGCGGCCCGTATGGCACGACGCTGCGGGGGCTTGCGGAGAAATTCGGAGTGGCCGAGCACGTGGTGTTCACCGACGGCGTGCCCGCCGACGAATTGCCCGCACACCACGCGATGGCCGATGTGTTCGCGATGCCATGCCGGACCCGCGGCGGCGGAATGGACGTCGAGGGCCTCGGCATCGTCTATCTGGAGGCGTCGGCTACGGGCGTGCCTGTCGTCGCGGGCCGGTCCGGCGGGGCGCCAGAAACTGTCAAGGACGGCGAGACGGGCGTGGTGGTCAACGGCCTGGACGTCGGCGCGATCGCTGCGTCGGTCGGCGACCTACTGGCCGACAAGGACCGCGCCGCGCAGATGGGCGAAGCGGGCAGGCGATGGGTGGTCGACAATTGGCAGTGGACCACCAAGGCGCAACGGCTCGCCGAACTGCTTTAGCCCGTGTAGAGCGCCTCGATGTCGGTGGCGAACTTCTCGGCGACCACCTTGCGCTTGACCTTCAGCGTCGGCGTCAGCTCGCCGGTGTCCTCGGTGAAATCGACGGGCAGGATGCGGAACTTGCGGATCGCCTCGGCCTTGGACACCGCCTGATTGGCATCTTTGACGGCCAACTCGACCTCGGCCATCAAATCGGGGTCGGAGGCCAGATCCCCAACCGTGGCGCTGGCGTCCTTGCCGTTGCGCTGCTTCCAACCGGGGAACGCCTCGGGGTCGATCGTGATCAGCGCGGCGATAAATGGCTGCGCGTCACCGACACACATCGCCTGACTGATCAGCGGATGCGCCCGCAGCCGGTCCTCGAGGAGCGCAGGCGCGACGTTCTTGCCACCTGCGGTGACGATGATTTCCTTCTTGCGCCCGATGATGGTCAGGAAACCGTTGTCGTCGATGGCGCCAAGGTCACCGGTGTGGAACCAACCGTCGGTGAACACGGCGTTGGTCTCGGCTTCGTTGCGCCAGTAGCCGCTGAACACCACGCCACCGTTGACCAGCAGCTCATCGTCGTCGGCCAGCCGCATGCTGTTGCCAGGCACCAGCTTTCCGACCGAGCCGACCTTCACGCCGTCGATCTGGTTCACGGTGATCGCCGCGCTGGTCTCAGTCAGCCCGTAGCCCTCATAGATGGTCAGGCCGACGCCGCGATAGAAATGGCCGAGCCGGGCACCCAGTGGCGCACCGCCCGAGATCGCGCCGCGGCAGTTGCCGCCAAGTGCGGCGCGCAGCTTGCCGTACACCAGCCGGTCGAACAGCGCGTGCTTGGCCCGCAGCAGCAGGCCTGCGCCACCGGAGTCCTGCGCCTGGCTGTACTCGATCGCGGTGTTGACCGCGCGCTCGAAGATGGGGCCCTTGCCGTCGTTGCGGGCGTTCTGTTCTGCGGTGTTGTATACCTTCTCGAACACCCGCGGCACCGAAACCACCAGCGTCGGCTTGAAAACTCCAAACGTCGGCACCAGGTTCTTGATGTCACTTGTGAAGCCGAGCGTGACCTTATTGGTGAAGCACGCCACCGTGATGGCACGGGCGAGCACGTGCGCCAGCGGCAGGAACACCAACATCCGCTCGCCCTTCGCAAGCAGCGTCGGGAAGCACGCCTTGGCGCCGCGGATCTCGTACAGCAGGTTGGAGTGGGTCAGCTGGCAGCCCTTGGGCCGGCCTGTAGTGCCAGAGGTGTAGATCAGCGTCGCCGGATCGGCGGAGGATATGCCGGCCAGCCGGTCGTCGAGTTCCTTCGGGTCGACGGACTTGCCCGCCTCGCCAAGCGCGTCCAGCGCCGGTGTGACTGAACCCCCAATCCGTAGCACCTTGCGCAGCTCGGTCAGCTCGCTTTCGAGGTGCTCGATCTTGTCGGCGTGCTCGTCGGTCTCGGCGAAGATCAGTACGGCGCCGGAGTCCTGTAAAACGAACCGCACCTGCTCGGCCGAGCTGGTCTCATAGATCGGCACCGTCACCGCACCCGCGGCCAGGATGGCGAAGTCGATGATCGGCCATTCGTACCGGGTCGCCGACAGGATCGCGACCCGGTCGCCGGGCTTGACGCCCTCGGCGATCAAACCCAGTGCGGTCGAACGGATCTGACTTGCAGCCTGCTTGCAGGTAATATCTGTCCATGCGCCGTCGACCAGGCGTTGGAAAATCACGTGGTCGGGATCGTCGCGTTCGTTGCTGAACACCGAACCGACGACGTTGTCGTCCTCACCGACGGTGAACGTTGCGGGAACGCTGTACTCACGCACGATCGTGGCCTCTCGACATCTTCGCGGCTTTGCGTTCCCAGCCTAGTCGGCCACTCTCGGCCGGTGGGCGGGCATATGTGAAGCTTGTATGCCATGAACAGCATCCAAATCGCGGACGAGACCTTCGTCGCCGCCGACCCCGTCGAGGTGGGCAGGGCCGTCGCGGATCAAGCGAGCTGGCGGCGGTGGTGGCCAGACCTGCGGTTGACGGTGGTTGAGGACCGGGGCGCCGCGGGGCACCGCTGGACGGTGGCAGGCGCTCTCACCGGGACGATGGAGATATGGCTTGAATCCGCGCTCGACGGGGTCGTCCTGCACTATTTCCTGCACGCGGAGCCATCGGGTGTGTCGGCGTGGCAGCTGGCCAAGATGAACCTGGCGAAGATGAACCATCGGCGCCGGGTAGCGGGCAAGAACATGGCATTCGAGGTGAAGCGCAGGCTGGAAGCGACACGCCCGGTGGGCGTATCGCGGCTGCCCTGATACTTCGGCCAGAGCCACCAGACGGAGGTAGATTTTTCACGTGGCGGACAAGACAGCTCAGACCATCTACATCGATGCCGACCCATCGACGGTGATGGACGTCATCGCCGATATCGGCTCCTATCCGGACTGGGTGGCCGAATACAAGGAGACCGAGGTGCTCGAGGCCGACGCCGAGGGCTACCCCAAGACCGCCCGCCTCGTGCTGGACGCCACCGTTCTCAAGGACACTATGGTGCTGTCCTACGACTGGCCTGCCGACCGCGGATCGGTCAAGTGGTGCCTGGTCTCCAGTTCGCTGCTGAAATCGTTGGACGGCGCATATCGGCTGTCGGCCAACGGGTCCGGCACCGACGTCACCTACGAACTCTCGGTCGACCTGATCATCCCGATGATTGGGCTGCTCAAGCGCAAGGCCGAACGGCGCCTCACGGACACCGCATTGAAGGACCTCAAGAAACGAGTCGAGGCTGAGTGAGCTTGGTAGTGCGGCCGAAGCCGCCGCCGCCGCCCGGATCAGTCTCTTCGTCGGCAAGGGCGGGGTAGGGAAGTCAACGTTGGCCACCGCCACGGCGGTGCGCGACGCGCGTGCCGGGCTGCGGGTGCTGATCGTCTCCACCGACCAGGCGCACTCCATCGGCGATGTGTTGGGCACCGTTGTGACGCCGACGGGCCTGCGTGAGCCCACCCGGGTGCTGGCCGACGACGCCGACGCCGGCGGCGGGTTCCTCGATGCGCTCGCCCTGGACACGCTGGCGCTGCTGGCGGCGCGGTGGCGGGAGATCGCAGGCATGCTGTCCGGTCGCTTTCCCGAGTCGGACCTGGGAGACATTGCGCCAGAAGAACTTTCGGCGCTGCCTGGCATTCAGGAGGTGCTCGGTCTCCATGAGGTCGGCGAACTGGCCGCCTCAGGTCAATGGGATCACGTCGTGGTGGACTGTGCGTCGACCGCCGATGCACTGCGGATGCTCACGCTGCCCGCCACCTTCGGCCTGTACCTGGAGCGCGCCTGGCCGCGGCATCGGCGGTTGTCGACCGGCGCCGACGATGCCGGCACGGCTGCGGTGATCGGGCTCGTCGAACGCATCAGCGTGGGGACCGAACAGCTGGGCTCGCTGCTCACCGATGGCGAACGTGTCAGCGCGCACCTGGTGATGACGGCCGAGCGGGTGGTTGCCGCGGAGGCGGTCCGCACCCTTGGCTCGCTGGCGCTGATGGGTGTGCAAGTCGACGAGCTGATCGTCAATCAAATTCTGATTCAAGATGATTCGTACGAGTACCGCAATCTTCCCGAACACCCCGCGTTCGACTGGTACTCCGAGCGCATCTCCGAGCAACGCGTGGTGCTCAACGAGCTGGGCACCACCATCGGTGATGTGCAGCTGGTACTCGTCCCGCACCTCGCAGGGGAACCGATCGGCCCCAAGGCTCTCGGTGAACTGCTCGACAGCGCGCGACGGCGCGACGGGTCACCGCCGCCTGGACCGCTGAGGCCGATCGTTGACCGCGAATCTGGAACTGGGCTCGAAGCGACCTACCGGATGCGGCTAGAGTTGCCGCAGGTCGACTCCGCCGCGTTAACGTTGGGCCGGGTCGACGACGACTTGATCATCGGTGCCGGCGGTATGCGGCGCCGGGTTCGGCTGGCATCCGTCCTGCGGCGATGCATCGTGGTGGAGGCGCAGCTAAAAGGTAGTGAACTGACCGTGCGATTTCGACCGAATCCGGAGGTGTGGCCGGCATGACTGGGTCTCATTCCGAGATCGGTCCCGAACTGCGGCTGCTGGCTCAGACCATCCTCGACCGGCTCGACCCGGCGGTGCGACTGGCCGCAGCTCGCGCGGCGGGCAGCGGCGATTCCCCAGGCAAGTGTCAGCAGGTGTGGTGTCCGGTGTGTGCGCTTGCCGCGCTGGCGGCCGGTGAACAGCATCCGCTTCTGACCGTCATCGCCGAGCACAGCGTCGCGCTGCTGGCCGTGGTCCGCGCCGTCGTAGAAGACACTGGGAACATCGCTCCCGAGCCGCCAGAGACGCCGCCGCCGCCGACTGGCCCGCCGGAGGGTGACCAGCCGCCGCCTACGGAGCCGGGACGGTATCAGCACATCCCGGTGACGGTCGAGGAGTAACTGTAAAGTTGTCGCAAAGCACCGTCCGGTGCTCGGTGTTGGGGAGGGTCCATGTGGTACTGGCTTTTCAAGTACATCTTCATGGGCCCTTTGCTGTCTTTGCTCGGCCGTCCGAAAGTCGAAGGGTTGGAGTACGTTCCGCACTCCGGCCCGGCGATCCTGGCCAGTAACCACCTCGCGGTCGCGGACAGCTTCTACAAGCCTCTGGTGGTCCGCCGGAGGATCACCTTCCTTGCCAAGGCCGAGTACTTCACCGGAACGGGGATCGGCGGCTGGTTTCAGCGGTGGTTCTACACCGCCGCAGGGCAGGTGCCGATCGACAGGACAGACGCCGACAGCGCGCACGCCGCGTTGACCACCGCTGCACGCGTCCTCGGTGAGGGCAAGCTGCTCGGCATGTATCCGGAGGGCACCCGGTCACCCGACGGGCGGCTTTACAAGGGCAAGACCGGTCTCGCGCGGCTGGCGCTGGAAACAGGCGTTCCGGTGATTCCCGTCGCGATGATCGGAACCGATTCCGTCAACCCGCCAGGCAGCAAGATGTGGCGGTTCGGCCGGGTGCAGGTCAAGTTCGGCAAGCCGATGGACTTCAGCCGGTTCGAAGGCCTGGCGGGCAACCGGTTCATCGAGCGCGCAGTGATTGACGAGGTGATGTACGAGCTGATGCGCCTCGGCGGCCAGGAGTATGTCGACCTCTACGCCGCCGACGTCAAGGATGGCAAGGCCCAGACCGCGGTCAAGCCGCCTGCGCGGATGCCGGAAGCAGCTGTGGGCTGACCGACCGATCGGCCGACCGCGCGGACACTGTCCCCGCCACCGCGATCACCGCGATCGCCCACCACACGTACGAACCACCCGCGAGTTGGCGCCACAGCGACGCCGTGGTTTCGCGGTGCTCGGGCATCAGCGTGATCGGCGTCCACACCATCAACGCGATGCCTGCCGCGGTGACGCCGGCCAGCGCCAGATGCCGCAGCCGATAGGCCACCACCGTGGTGACCAACAGCGTGGGCAGCACCCAGACCCAGTGATGCGACCACGACACCGGCGACACCACGAGGCCGAACATCGCCACACAGATCAGCGCAAGCACGGGTTGGCCGGCACGCAATACCCGTCGCGCCGCCCACACCGTCAACCCCAGCACCGCGAAACAGGCCAGCGTCCACAGCACGAACCGCTCGCTCTCGCCGAGGCCGAGTCGGGCGAGCGCGCCCGCGATGTTCTGGTTGGTGTTCAGTGTCGCGGTGCCGATCCGGTCGGTATTGCGCACGGTGTCGGTCCAGTACTCCACGGAGTCGCGCCAGGCCAACGCGAAACCAGCCAGCGTGGCCACCACCGTCGATGCCGCAGTCACCAGCAGTGCGCGGGTATCGCGGCGCAGCAGGAAGTACAGCAGGAACACCGCGGGCGTGAGCTTGAGGGCGATCGCGACGCCAAGCAGCACGCCCCGCGGCCACGGCGTCCTCCGGGGCACGCAGTCGGCGATGACGAGGGTCATCAGGACGACGTTGATCTGGCCGAAGTCGAAGTTCGACCGGATGGGTTCCAGATAGATCACCGCGGGCGCCACAATCGCGACCGCCAGCCAGCATCGCCGCAGCCAGGCCGGTTCGGCGGTGACGGAAGTCTGTGGCCACACGTCCAGGCCCGTCAGCACGATCACTGTCGACACGATGAGCAACACCAGGGTGGTCAGGGTGATCGCGCCGCTCGCCACATTCAGCGGCAGCCACGCGAACGGTGAGAATGCGACCGCGGCAAGCGGCGGGTACGTGAAAGGCAGGTCCAGGCCGGCGCGGGTGTGGAACATTGCACCGTCGGCATACAGCGGTTGGCCGTCGAGCCAGGCCCGGCCGCCCATCCGGTAGACCTCGATGTCGATGCGGTACGGCGTGTGGCCAAGCAGACGCCAGGCCGCCCAGGCCAGGGCCGCCACGGTGAGCAGCTGAAACAGCCGCCAGGCAAGCGTTGGCCCCCAACCAGCCCCGCCGGGCGACCGCCAAGTACTCATGTCGCAGTCCAGACTATCGGGGCCCATCGGCGCGTCGGAGGGTATCCCGTCCACGACACGCGCAGGTCGGCGTAAGTTTTCTGCGTGCGCGCGACCTTCGGCCTGAACCTCGCCATTCCCCACGGGCGAATACCGCTGGTCTTCTGCCTCGTCGCGTTAATCCTTACGTTCTTCGTGACCCGCACGATCGTGCGGTACATCCGCAGCCACGCGAACAGCGACGCGCCGCGTAGGTGGTGGCAGCCGCGCAATATTTCAGCAGGCAGCGGTCTGCATATCCACCACGTCGTGATCGGTGTGATCTTGGTCATGATCTCCGGGATTTCGATGGTGACATTGGCGGTCGACGGGGGAGTACCCGAATTTACGGTCGCGGCAACCTTTTTCGGCATCGGCGCCGCACTGGTACTCGATGAGTTCGCGCTGATTCTGCATCTGTCGGATGTGTACTGGGCCGAAGACGGCCGGACGTCGGTGGATGCCGTCTTTGCCGCGGTCGCCGCGGCAGGTCTGCTGATACTCGGCTTCAATCCGCTGTCGTTCTTCGACATCGGCATCTGGCGCGACGACCACTCGCTGGTCGCGCGAGCCTCCGTCATCGCGATCGCGTTGCTGACGTTGCTGATTGCGGTGGTCGTGCTGCTCAAGGGCAAGGTGTGGACCGGATTGGTCGGGATGTTCATCACTCCGCTTCTGTTCGTCGGTGCGATCCGGCTGTCGCGGCCACATGCGCCTTGGGCCCGCTGGCGATACACGAATCGGCCGCGCAAGATGCATCGCGCACTTGAGCGCGAACGCCGGCTGCGCCGTCCGGTCGTACAGGCCAAGCTGTGGCTACAGCACGCGATTGCGGGGGAGCCGCACTTTCCCGACGACGCGAAGGTCGACGCCGAGTTGGATCGCGAGATCCATGCCGCCCCAGCGCCGCCGGAACGGACAACGGCCGGCGTATGAAGTACTTCTACGACACCGAGTTCATCGACAACGGCCACACCATCGAGTTGATCTCGATCGGTGTGGCCGCCGAGGACGGCCGCGAGTATTACGCCATCTCAACCGAATTCAACCCGGAGCGCGCCGGCAGCTGGGTACGCAAGCACGTGCTGCCCAAGTTGCCGTCGCCGTCGTCGCAGCTGTGGCGCTCGCGCAGGCAGATCAGGTCGGAGCTGGAGGACTTCTTCGGCGTCGACGGCGACGAGTCGATCGAGCTGTGGGCGTGGGTCGGCGCATACGACCATGTGGTGCTGTGCCAGTTGTGGGGGCCGATGACCGATCTACCGCCCGCGATCCCTCGCTTCACCCGCGAGCTGCGGCAGTTCTGGGAGGAGCGCGGATCGCCGCGGATGCCGCCGCGGCCCCGCGACGCCCATGACGCATTGGTCGATGCCAGACACAACTTGCTGCGGTTTCGACTGATGACCACGGGGGAAGTGCCAGCCCAGCGGTAAAAACCAGGTATCGGCGCCCGTTACCATGAACAGGTGAACTGGACCGTCGACGTGCCCATCGACCAGCTCCCGTCGCTGCCTCCGCTGCCGGAGGAGCTGCGGCATCGACTGGACGCCGCCCTGGCCAAGCCTGCGGCGCAGCAGCCCACCTGGGATCCGGAATCGGCCAGGGTGATGCGGACAGTCCTCGAGAGTGTTCCGCCGGTAACGGTGGCCGCGGAGATCGAGCGGCTCAAGGGTCAGCTTGCCGACGTCGCGCGCGGCGAGGCGTTCCTGCTGCAGGGCGGCGACTGCGCGGAGACATTCGTCGACAACACAGAACCGCACATCCGGGCGAACATTCGGACCCTGTTGCAGATGGCTGTGGTGCTGACCTACGGCGCCAGCATGCCGGTGGTCAAGGTGGCGCGCATCGCGGGCCAGTACGCCAAGCCGCGGTCGTCGGACATCGACTCGCTTGGCCTGAGGTCCTACCGCGGCGACATGATCAACGGCTTCGCGCCCGACGCCGCCGTCCGCGAGCACGACGCGTCGCGGCTGGTGCGCGCCTACGCCAACGCCAGCGCCGCGATGAACCTGACGCGGGCGCTGACCGCGTCGGGGCTGGCATCGTTGCATCTGGTGCACGACTGGAACCGCGAGTTCGTCAGGACCTCGCCGGCGGGCGCGCGCTATGAGGCGCTGGCCGCCGAGATCGACCGCGGCCTGACGTTCATGAGCGCATGCGGCGTCGACGACCACAACCTCCAGACCGCCGAAATCTACGCCAGCCATGAGGCTTTGGTGCTCGACTACGAGCGGGCCATGTTGCGGCTATCCACCGACTTCCCGGTCGAAAAGCCCGAGCCGCGGCTGTACGACCTGTCCGCGCACTATGTCTGGATCGGGGAGCGGACCCGCCAACTCGACGGCGCGCACATCGCGTTCGCGGAGGTGATCGCCAACCCGATCGGGGTGAAGATCGGTCCGACGATGACGCCCGAGCTCGCGGTCGAGTACGTGGAGCGCCTCGACCCGCACAACCAGCCGGGACGGTTGACGCTGGTCAGCAGGCTGGGCAACAACAAGGTGAGGGACCTGCTGCCGCCGATCATCGAGAAGGTGCAGGCCACCGGCCATCAGGTGATCTGGCAGTGCGACCCGATGCACGGCAACACCCACGAGAGCTCGACCGGCTACAAGACCCGCCACTTCGACCGCATCGTCGACGAGGTGCAGGGCTTCTTCGAGGTGCACCGCGCGCTGGGCACCCACCCCGGCGGCATCCACGTCGAGATCACCGGTGAGAACGTCACCGAGTGTCTCGGCGGCGCGCAGGACATCTCGGACTCCGACCTGGCAGGGCGCTACGAGACGGCATGCGATCCGCGGCTGAACACCCAGCAGTCACTGGAGCTGGCGTTCTTGGTCGCTGAGATGCTGCGCGACTAACCTCCGGTCTAGGTCGGCCATCAGCCTGTCAACATCGACGGGCCTGCTGCGGTAGCCGATGTACTTATCGGGGCGGATGACGAATGCGCAGGCCGAGGCGACTCCATACTGACGGTGCGCCGACCGCGTCGGATCACCAAGTGCCGCAGGATGATCGGCGAATCGCTCGGCGGTGACGACGCGCGCTTTCACCAGTCCCTGATACTTCTGCTCGATCTGCTCGGCGATCCGGCACAGTTCCACTGCCGGGAGCGCGTCGTCGTCGAGACCGGTGAACAGCAGCACGGTGTGCTGGGTGCCTCGGAACACCTCGTGCAGGCCACCCGCTCGCCCCTCGATCATCACGTCGGCCTCACGGGCGCGGTCGCCCGGCGCGGGCGCTTTCCGCCAGCCCGAACCGTCCTCGGCGTTGAGCGGGCTGTTCGGGTAGTGCAGGCGCAGTTGCGCCAGCAGGCCGATGAACCGGCTGCGAACCCACGGGCGCGTCAGCACCCGGCCTGCCAGCAGCGGCGCCACCCTGCCGCGCACCAGCCGCGCGAGCGGATTCTGGCCGCCGAAGACCGAGAACATCCGGTCGGTTGTCCTCAACAACTTGACGCCGACGGGATGCCGCTCGGCCTGATAGCTGTCCACCAACGACTCGTCGGCGAGCTCCCGTTCGACGAGCGCAAGCTTCCACGCCAGGTTGTAGGCATCCTGGATGCCGGTATTCATGCCTTGTGCGCCCGCCGGGCTATGCACGTGTGCGGCGTCACCGACCAGGAAAACCCGACCGTCGCGGTAGCGCGGCACGGTGCGGCTATGCACGCGGTAGCGGGTCACCCAGTACTCCTTGACGACCTTGGCGGGGAAAGGAACTCGCTCGTCGACCATCGCCTGGAACTCTTCGTGGGTGGGTTCGCTGTACTCCGCGCCGGGGCCCTCGGGTCCTGGTGGGAAGTTGCCGAAGATCCGGTAGCGGTTCTCGCCAGGCATCGAGAACGCCGCGAAAATGCCTGCAGGACTGGGAAATCCGTAGAGTCCGCCGTGCGGCAACCTCCAGTCGAGTTCGGCATCGGCCATGATGAATTCGTCGCGGTACGTCGATCCGGCGAACGGGATGCCTGTCGCCTTGCGCACCGCACTGTGCGCGCCGTCGCAGCCGATGACCCAGCGGTACCTGGCGGTCGCTATCGATCCATCCTCACCGCGCAACGACACGATCACCGCATCGCCGTCTTGGGTGAGATCCGTCAGCGCCAGGCCGCGCTCGATCTCGACATCCTGCTTGCTCAACAAGTCGGTGAGAATGCGCTCGGTGTCCTGCTGCGAGAGGGTGCGCGGTTCGGGGTATGCGGTGTAGTTCTGCGGCCCGATCAACTGGCCCGCGAAATCCACCTCGACCATCTTCTCCGCAAATGTGATGGTCAGGTTCGACGCCGGGTCACCCGCGGCGATCGCCTCCTCGATCACGCCGATGTCGTCGAAGATCTCCAGGGTCCTTGGCTGGACAACCAGCGCGCGGGACGTCGTCGCAGGTTCGGATCCACGGTCGATGATCCTGGGCCGGACGCCATGGCGCGCCAACTCATTGGCCATCGTCAAACCCGTCGGGCCAGCCCCGACGACCAGAACCGGGAGTAGCTGCTCGGTCATCGCCAATCACCTCACTGTGATTTCATCCATTGATGAATTACTTCACTACGAATGTAGTACTTCGCGGCGCGCGAAGCAACCTCGACCTGTGGTGTGGTGATGGTGGTCCACCGAATTCCAATGTGTACCTGCGGGTGGAGGGATGACAGCGCGGTGAGTTGTTCCGTGCCTGCGACGACGCCTGGATGCATGCCGCCACCACCCGCTGCAGGCCGGGTGTGCCGTTCGTGGCGTGACGACCGCGTCGTCTTAGA
Source organism: Mycolicibacterium moriokaense (assembly GCF_003201655.1). Classification (GTDB taxonomy): domain Bacteria; phylum Actinomycetota; class Actinomycetes; order Mycobacteriales; family Mycobacteriaceae; genus Mycobacterium; species Mycobacterium moriokaense_A. The sequence continues at coordinate 181,586 of NZ_QJJU01000008.1, read as the reverse complement.
TCAGCGTCCCGATATTACTGCCGAGCGTCCATGCGCCTGCGGCGATCACGCAGGCCAGCGTCAGCATCGCAACCACCCAGAACAACAGTGCCCGCTTGGCCCGCTGTCGCGCCCAGTAGAACTCGTCGAGGTCGACTCCGGCGAATTGTCCTGATACAGGCGCATATTCGGGCTCGTTTGGCTGCCAGTCGTCGCGAGTCAGCTCCCGGGTGTGTTGGCGAGGCGCCAGCACGGGTGCCGCAGGCGGCCGTGCAGTCGTTTCGGTGGCGGCACGCTGGGCGCGCGACTGGCTGAGGTATAGAGACGCCGAGGTGTGCTGCGCCGAGTTGCGCGGCGCGGGCACCCGGAACGGCGGCAGGCCCAGTTCGTCGACGATTGCGTCGAGTTCGGTCGCCATGTCTTGGGCGTCGGCGTAGCGATCGGCGGGATCGCGTCGGGTGGCCTGGCCCACCAGCTCGTCGAATTGCGCTGGCACACCGGCAATCACCGCGCTCGGAGGCGAGACGTCATTGTCCATCCGCTGGTATGCCACCGCCAACGCGGAGTCGCCGGTGAACGGCGTGACACCGGTCAGCAGCTCGTAGGCCAGGATGCCGACCGAGTAAACATCGCTGCGCGGTCCGGCGTCGCCGGTGCTGACCTGCTCCGGCGACAGGTAGTCGACGGTGCCCAAAATCACACTGGTGGAGGTGATCTTGGCTTCGGCGACCGCCCGTACCAGACCGAAGTCGGCGATCTTCACGTCGCCGTCATCGGAGATCAGCACGTTTTCCGGCTTGATGTCGCGATGCACGAGCCCGGCGCTGTGCGCCACTGCGAGGCCGCCGAGCACGGGGCGGAGCACGGCGGCGATTGCATGCGGCGGCATCGGGCCGCGCTCCCGCAGCAGTTCGCGCAGCGTGCCGCCCTCGATCAACTCCATCACCAGAAACGGATGCTGGCCGTCGATGCCCTGGTCGTATACCGCGACCAGGCCGGGATCCTTGAGCCTTGCGACCGCCCGCGCCTCACGCTGGAACCGGGTCAGGAACTGGCTGTCGCCCGCATACCGGGAATCCATGATCTTCAGGGCCACCGGCCGGTCCAGCCGCAGATCGAGCCCGCGGTACACCGCGGACATGCCTCCGGTCGCGATCATCACCTCGACGCGGTACCGCCCGTCCAGCACCGCCCCCACGAGTGGGTCAGAATGCTGGTAGGCCTCCACCGAACACATGTTACGAGCCGACCGATTCGTCTTAGACTCAGTGCGGTGAGCAGCATTCCGGCCGTCGACGATGTTCTTGACCCCAACGAGGACGTCTACGACCTACCTGCCGTAGCCGATTTGCTCGGCATTCCAGTGACGAAGGTGCATCAGCAGCTGAGAGAAGGGCACCTGGTCGCGGTGCGACGCGACGGCGTGGTGGTGGTGCCAAAGGCCTTCTTCGACGAGACCGGGCACGTGGTGAAGAGCCTGGCGGGGCTGCTCGTGGTGCTGCACGACGGGGGGTACCCCGACACCGAGATCCTGCGCTGGTTGTTCACCCCAGACGCGTCGCTGACGATCCGCCGCGACGGCTCGACCGACAACAAGGCGAATGCTAGGCCGGTTGACGCGCTGCACTCTCATCAGGCCCGCGAGGTGGTGCGTCGGGCCCAGGCGATGGCGTACTGACCGGCGCCTTGTAGAGCGAATACCAGGCAGCCGCGGCGGATGCCGTCGCCAGCATCACGTGCAGCCACGAGTACATGCCGTGTGCGCCGTCGGGTTTCCAGATCACGGTGATCCACGTCGACAGGCCCGCGATCACCGCGATCGCCTGCCTCGACTGCGCAAGCGCGGCCACAACCGCCAACGGCCAGGTGTAGTACCACGGCAGCGCGGCGGGCACGAACAGCACCAGCACCCCCATCACCAACGCGATGCCGATCAGCGCCTCGCGGTCGGTGTGGCGAAACCGCCACCACAGCAAGGGAAGTGAGATCGCAATGATCGCGATCCCGATTATCCGGGTGACGTCGAGCACCGCGTAGAAGTTAACCGGGAACAGAAGGCCACCGAACACGTTGATCAGATTCGCCGCGGCCGTCGGTACCGTCAGCCAGTTGATGATCTTGACGGACCCCGCCAGCGCCGTCAGCCAGCCAAGGCCGACGCCTGCCAGCCAGGACAGCACGGCGAACATCGCAGCGAAGATCAGCGCCGATGCGGCGGTCGCCACCCCGAACGCCTTCACCGGTGTGTACCCCCTCCGCTTCCGGAGGTCACGCGTCCACACCCAGACCATGAACGGAAGAGCCAGTCCGGCCGTGGCTTTCACCGCCACCGCCACGGCGATCAGGCTCACGCCCCAAATGTGGCGGCCCGCGAATGTCAGCGCAATCGCCGCCATCATCAAGCCGACCATCAGCATCTCGTTGTGCACGCCACCCATCAGGTGAATGATCACAAGCGGGTTCAGCACGCAGATCCACAGCGCGGCCGCGCCGTCTGCGCCGACATGGCGGGCCACCCGCGGCGCCGCCCAGATCAGCAGGGCCAGGCCGGGCAGCATACACAGCCGCAGCAGCATGGTTCCTGCCACGACGTCGTTGCCGACGAGCATCGTGACGAACTTCGCAACCAGAATGAATGCAGGTCCGTATGGCGCGGTCGTGGTCGTCCAGATCGGACTCACGTTGTCCAGCAAGGAGTTCGGATTGTCGACCGGACCGACGATGTATGGGTCGAAGCCGTCGCGCAGCAGTGCACCCTGCGCCAGATAGGAGTAGGTGTCGCGACTGAACACCGGAACGGAAAGCAGCAGAGGCAGAAGCCAGAAGCCGGTGGTTGCCACCATCGTGTATTCGGTTGCGGTGCGGTCGATCACCCGGCGGCCCAGCCACAGCCAGGCGATCAGCATCAGCGCAACGCCAATCCACAGCAGCACCGACGACAGCACCAAGCCGTGGCCGAACCGAAGCCAGGACAGGTGCAGAGACTCAAGTAGCGGATCGTGCAGCCGGGTGCTGCCCGCGCCGAGCCCGCCCGCAGTGATCAGCACGGCACCCAGCGCGCCAAGTAGTGCCGGCCTGGCCTGTGGCGACGTCGCAAAGGACGTCAGCCTCCAAAGGTGCTGTGCCGGCCCGGTTTTCGGGGTCTGCGTCGGCGTCGGGGTTGTCATGCTCCTAGGCGGACCGGTTCGCGGCCCGCCTGGCGAGCTCGGAAAGGCCGACCTTGGCCTGGACGTCGATCGGTGCGGCGCTCAGCGTCTCAAGGGCGCGACGGGTGAGCGTATCGATGCGGTCCTCGACCGCGGCCAGCGCGCCGACCGATTCGATGACCAGACACAGTTCCTTCACCTGGGCGTCGGACAGTTCCGTTCCGATCGAGGTCCGCAGTAGTTTGGCGGCGACGGGGTCGACTTTCTCCGCGCGTTCGACGGCCTCGGCCAGCAGCACCGTGCGCTTGCCGGAACGCAAGTCGTCGCCGGACGGCTTGCCGGTGACCGCCGGATCGCCGAAGACGCCGAGCACGTCGTCGCGTAGTTGGAACGCAACCCCAAGACTGGTTCCGAGCTCGTGGAAAACAGCGAGGACATCGGGGCGATCGGAGGCGGCCGACGCACCGAATTGCAATGGGCGGGAGATCGTGTACGAGGCGGTCTTGTAGATGTTGACCGTCATCGCCGACGCAACCGACTCGGCCCCGCTGGATTCGGCGACGATGTCGAGGTACTGCCCGCCGAGCACTTCGGTCCGGATGGCCGACCAGACCCGCCGTACCCGCAACTGTGCGTCGGCGGGAAGGTCGGCAGTGGCGACGATGTCGTCGGCCCACACCAACGCCAGGTCGCCGAGCAGAATCGCCGCCGATATCCCGAATTGTTCCGACGACCCATGCCACTGGCTGCCGCGGTGTTTGTCGCAGAACAGCCGGTGAACCGTCGGCAGCCCGCGGCGGGTGGCCGAGGCGTCGATCACGTCGTCGTGCACCAGCGCGCACGCATGCAGCAACTCCAGGGCCGAGAACAGCCGCAGCATCGACGGATCGAAGGGATCCGCTGCTGCGTCCGCCACCGCGCGCCAGCCCCAGTAGGCGAACGCCGGGCGCACCCGTTTACCGCCCCGAAGCACGAATTCCTCGAGGGCGGCGGTCAACTCCGCGTAGTCGGTACCGATGTATGCGGCGTCGCTACGACGATCGCGGAGATACTCCCGCAATTGGTCGGTGACGGCGCTGGCCAACTCGACGGTCGACGGTACCGCTGCATCCACGCTCAGCGGGCGCCCCTTTCCGGACAAATCTTTGCCTACATTCCTCGTACTCGGCCCCGAGTCCATTCAGCGTAGAGCGTGCTACGGGTTTTGTACCAAGTCAGGGCACTGACTCACCAGGGGCGTTCGCTCGCAGTGCGGGTATCAAGTGGGGCGCGACGAGCGGTCCCGGCTTGTATACGCCAGTCCGCCGATGATCGCGGCCACCAGGAACGAGGCCACGCCAAGCCAGATGGCCGCGCCGGTGAACGAGCGCGCACTCGGATCGGTGTAGCGGGCCTGGGCGCTCATGGTGCTGACCACGCCGGGCCGCAGCTTCCATTCGACAACATCGGAAGACACCTGGTCACCGTTGGTCGACGTCACATCGCCGGGGAACGACACCGAAAGCGTCACGTCGGCCTCTGAGTCGTTGAGCGACGTGAGGTCGGCGCGCCCATCGAGGATGACCAGGTCGCCTGCGCGGCGCAGCGAGATGTCGACGCCTGCGGCATCCCGGTTCATGTTGGCCAGCTGGGGCAGTTCGGCGAAAGTCAGGTCGGAGAAGACCGCCTGCGAGCCGACGAAGTCGTCGCGGGCGTACTCGGAGACCGCGACCTTCTGCGCGAACGGCAGGTTGTTGAGCAGCTGCGGACCCTTGTCGTCGGCGTTGCGCGGCTTGGCGGCCGCGATGATCTGACCCGAAACCCGGTCGTCCGGCGACACCGTGATCGACGCCCGCACGCGTACGCAGCCCACTGCCATCGGCACGACGATCAGGAGCAGCAACGCGACGGCGAGCTTGCGGCTCACGCGGGAACGGGCGGGCACCTGGTCATCGTGCCAGATTCCTGTCTTACAGCGGCAATGCCCGGCCAAGGATCGCGAACGCGCGCGGATCGCCTGCGAAGTGGTAGCCGCGGATGATGTCGGTGAACCCGAGTCGCCGGTACAGCCGCCACGCCCGGTTGGCTTCGCCGTTGATCTCGGGCGTCGACAGCAGCACGTGTGCCTCGCCGCGGTCGGCGAGCAGCCGCCGCGCCAGCGCCTCGCCGAGGCCGCGGCCCTGGGCGCGCGGCGCGATGTGCAGTTCGGTCAGTTCGAAGTAGCTCGTCATCAGCTCGGCGATCCGGATTCTGTCGGCCCCGACCCGATACAGGCCCTGCACCACCTGCTGTTGCCACCACTGGTCCGGCGCGCCGCAGTAGCCGTACGCGACTCCGAGGATCGGCGCGGCGGCCAGCGCTGCGCCCGGTGTGTCGGTGCTGTCTTGTTGGTCGGGAACTTCGACCGCCGCGACGGCCTTCCAGCCATGCCTGCGGGTGTGCTCGAGCCACATCGACGCGCGCTGGTCTTCGGTGCCGCGGGGGTATCGCATGGCGTCGACATAGACCGCCAGCGCGTCACCGAGCCTGCGCTGCATATCGCTCGGCGACAGATCGATGAGAAATGTCGCCAAGTTGTCCTCGTCCTTCCTTGCCTTCCGGCCGCAAAGCGGTGTGGTCCACACCATTATTGGTTGGGTGAGGTGCTGGCTCGCAATGGCGGCGCCCGTCATAGAATCGACCGTCGAACTAGGTGGTACGGCTCAGATCGACCTCGTATCATGACTGTTAGGTGCCCGTGAATGCGGGCGAACACGACTTTGATCATTTAGACGGCCGGGCCGGCAAGGAGGGACGAATGCCACTCTCCGATCATGAGCAGCGCATGCTCGATCAGATCGAGAGCGCGCTCTATGCCGAGGACCCCAAGTTCGCGTCGAGCGTTCGCGGTGGGACCTTGCGTGCGCCCTCGGCGCGGCGCCGTCTTCAGGGCGTCGCACTTTTCGTGATCGGTCTGGCCATGCTGGTTTCCGGTGTCGCGTTCAAGGCCACCATGATTGGTAGCTTCCCGATTCTGTCCGTCATCGGCTTTGTGGTGATGTTCGGCGGTGTGATCTTCGCCATCACCGGCCCGCGGGTGGCTAAAGGCCGCGACCGCGCTGGCTCGGCTGAGCCAGGCTCGCCTCGCCAGAAGCGCGGTAAGGGCTCTGGCGGATCGTTCACCAGTCGGATGGAGGATCGATTCCGCCGCCGCTTCGACGAGTAGGCCGGTATCGAGCCGAGGGGTAGCCCGCGACGGGCTGCCCCTTTTTTGTGCGCAAGCGTGTCGCGAATTCTCCCCACACCGCCCCACTGAGCCCCTCGACGGTGTCTACCTGGGGTTTTACCTGGTGGCGACCATCGGCACTTGCTTCTAGGCGGGGGAAAACACCTGGATCAGGGGGCGTAGTGGGGACGCACGGTCAACTTTTGCTATCAAATGGAGCGATGTGGGGGATTGTGGGGTAAAGTGGCGGACAACGGAGCGACCGGGGCTCTGTTGTTAGGCAGGTTGGCGGGAGGTTGGCGGGATGTTTCTCGGCACCTACACGCCGAAGCTCGACGACAAGGGGCGGCTCACACTGCCCGCCAAGTTCCGCGACGCGCTGGCAGGAGGGTTGATGGTCACCAAGAGCCAAGATCACAGCCTGGCCGTCTACCCGCGCGCCGAGTTCGAAAAGGTGGCCCGGCGAGCGTCGCAGGCGTCGCGGAGCAATCCGGAGGCCCGCGCGTTCCTGCGTAACCTGGCCGCAGCCACCGACGAGCAGCATCCCGACACCCAAGGCCGGATCACGTTGTCAGCCGACCACCGCCGCTACGCCAACCTTTCCAAGGAGTGCGTGGTGATCGGATCGGTTGACTACCTGGAGATCTGGGACGCCGACGCATGGCAGTCGTACCAGCAGACCCATGAAGAGAACTTCTCCGCGGCCACCGATGAAGCTCTGCACGACATCATCTGATTCGGCGGCCGACAGGCACGTTGCCCGTGCATCGTGGCCTCTGTCCGAACCGGCCCTGGCGTACTTCCCCAACGTCAGGTCCGGGTTCTCGGACAGGGACCTCGGTGCAGGGGCCCTCACCGGAGGAATTGCGATGGCCCAGCGCTCCGGCGATCACGGACACGTTCCCGTCTTGCTCGACCGCTGCGTCGAGCTGCTGACTCCGGCACTCACCCGACAGAACACGGACGGCACCGGTGCGGTTCTCGTCGACGCAACACTCGGCGCGGGTGGGCACTCCGAACGCTTCCTCGCCGAGTTTCCCGGCTTGCGCGTGATCGGGCTGGATCGCGATCCAAACGCCTTGTGGATCGCCGGCGAGCGCCTTGAGGGGTTCGGCGAGCGAGTCATGCTGGTCCGCACCCGTTACGACGGTATCGAGAGCGTGCTGACCGAGACCGGTTACTGGGCAGACAAAGTTGACGGGATCCTGTTCGACCTCGGGGTGTCATCGATGCAACTCGACCGCACCGAGCGCGGCTTCTCCTATTCAGCCGATGCGCCACTGGACATGCGGATGGATCCTGATGCGGAGCTCACCGCAGCGGAGGTCCTCAACACCTACGAGGAGAAGGCGCTGTCCCGGGCGCTGCGGGAGTTCGGCGAGGAGCGTTTCGCGAGCCGCATCGCCAAGCAGATCGTCCGGCGACGTGCGCAACGGCCGTTCTCCACCACTTCCGAGCTGGTCGAGCTGTTATATGAGGCAATCCCCGCGCCGGCCCGGCGCACCGGCGGGCATCCGGCCAAGCGCACGTTCCAGGCGCTGCGCATCGTCGTCAATGGCGAACTGGACTCGTTGCGTGACGCGATTCCCGCGGCCCTCGGCGCATTGGCTCCCGGCGGCCGAATCGTCGTGATGGCCTATCAATCCCTTGAAGACCGCATCGTCAAGAACCAATTCGCCGCCGCAACCGCATCACGTACCCCGCAAGACCTTCCTATCGAGTTACCCGGCCACGGGCCGGAATTCGTCGCACTGACCCGCGGAGCCGAGCGTGCGGGCCCCGAGGAGATCGAACTCAATCCGCGTAGCGCGTCCGTGCGGCTACGGGCACTGGAAAAGGTTGGGGTATACCGATGAAGCCCAAGCAGGCCAAGCGTCCAACACCGGTTCGCGGAGGCGACGAGCCCCGTCGCACGAGCCGTAACACCACCCGTCGCCCCGCCGACGCGCCGCCGCGCAAGCGCAAGCCGCCGCGTGAGCAGCGCCCGCAGCACTCGGCGCCGGCGACCAACCCGTTCCCTCGGCCAACCGACGGACCGGCAAGGCCGAAGAACGCCAGCCAGGCCAAGGCGCGAGCAAAGGCTCGAAAGGCGAAGGCGCCCAAGGTTGTCCGGCCGCCACTGCGTGAGCGGATCATCGTCAAGCTGGCCTCGATCGAGCTGGACCCGCGTGCCCTGGTGGCGAGGGTGCCGTTTGTGGTGCTTGTGATCGGGTCGCTCGGCGTCGGCCTCGGCGTCACGCTTTGGCTGTCGACGGATGCCGCGGAGCGTTCCTACCAGTTGGGACACGCACGAGAGACCAATCAGGCGCTCTTGCAGCAGAAGGAAGCGCTGGAACGTCAGGTGCTCGAGGCTCAGGCCGCGCCTGCGCTGGCCGAAGCGGCCCGCAACCTTGGCATGATCCCGTCAAGGGACACCGCGCACCTGGTGCAGGACGCGTCGGGCAAGTGGGTTGTGATCGGCACACCCAAACCCGCCCAGGGGGTGGCCCCGCCGCCGCTGAATACTCCGCTGCCCGAGGAAGGGCCGCCGTTGCCGCCGCCCGCGCCCGCGCCGCGCGTCGTGGAGCCGCGCGAGCTCACCGTCCGCGTGCCGCCCAGGGCTCCGCTGGCACCCACTCCGTTGCCCGGCGTCGAGCGCCCGATGGCGGTGACGCCCGCAGCACCGCTGGCCGCTGCACCCGGTGTCGAGGTTCCGCACGCCGTCACTGGGCAGGTCCCCGCGGTTGGCCCGGTGGATGTGCCCCCGCCGACGGACATCCCCGCAGCAGCTCCACCCGCGGCCGCGCCGCTTCCCGGCGCACCCGCATGAGCCGCAACGATAACCGGGGCGGTGGCCGCGGAAAGCCGAAGGCGCGCAAGGCACAACCCACACAGGAGCGCTCGGCGCGGGCGAGGCGGATCCGCGAGCCGATGGCCGAAAGTGGTTTGCGTAGTGCATCTTTCGTATTCCGGCACAGGGCGGGCAACGCCGTCATCTTCCTGGTATTGCTGGTTGCCGTTGGTCAGCTGTTCAGCCTGCAGGTGCCCCGCGCTGCGGGCCTGCGGGCCGAGGCGGCGGGTCAGCTCAAGGTCACCGACGTGGAGAAGGCCGTGCGCGGGTCTATCGTCGACCGCAACAACGACAAGCTCGCATTCACAATCGAGGCAAGAGCGCTGACCTTCCAGCCGGTCAAGATCCGCAAGCAGCTGGCCGATGCCAAGGCGAAGACGTCGGCGGCGCCCGACCCCGAACGCAGACTGCGCGACATCGCCGCCGAAATCGCGTTGCGGCTGAATAACAAACCCGATACCAACACCGTGCTGAAGAAACTCACCAGCAACGACTCTTTCGTCTACCTCGCGCGCGCGGTAGACCCTGCCGTCGCCGACGCGATCATCACCAAGTTCCCCGAAGTCGGTTCCGAGCGCCAGGACATGCGCCAGTATCCCGGCGGATCGCTTGCGGCCAACATCGTCGGCGGAATCGACTGGGACGGCCACGGCCTTCTCGGGCTTGAGGATTCGCTCGACGCCTCGTTGGCGGGCACCGACGGTTCGCTCACCTACGACCGCGGCTCCGACGGCGTGGTGATCCCCGGTAGCTACCGCAACCGGCACGACGCGGTCGACGGTGGGACGGTGATGCTGACTCTGGACGACGACATCCAGTTCTACGTCCAGCAGCAGGTGCAGCAGGCCAAGAACGCCTCCGGCGCAAAGAACATCTCGGCTGTTGTGCTCGACGCGAAAACCGGTGAGGTGCTGGCGATGTCGAACGACAACACGTTCGACCCGAGCCAGGACATCGGCCGTCAGGAGAATCGGGAACTCGGCAACCTGTCGGTGTCGTCGCCATACGAGCCGGGCTCGGTGAACAAAATCGTCACCGCCGCCTCGCTGATCGAGTTTGGCCTTTCGAGCCCCGATGAGGTACTTCAGGTCCCCGGCGAGATCGACATGGGCGGCGTCAGTGTGCATGACGCGTGGGAGCACGGCGTGATGCCGTACACGACCACAGGGATCTTCGGTAAGTCGTCGAACGTCGGCACACTGATGCTCGCGCAGCGCATCGGCCCGCAACGCTATTCCGAGATGCTCGACAAGTTCGGTCTCGGTCAGCGCACCGGAGTCGGGCTGCCGGGCGAGAGCGAAGGGCTGGTGCCGCCGATCGACCAGTGGTCCGCCAGCACATTCGCCAACCTGCCTATCGGCCAAGGCCTTTCGATGACGCTGCTGCAGATGACGGGCATGTACCAGGCGATCGCCAACGACGGTGTGCGCATCCCGCCCCGGATCATCAAGACCACCGTGCGCGCCGACGGCAGCCGCACCGACGAGCCGCGGCCGGAGGGCGTGCGGGTGGTGTCGCCGGAAACGGCGAAGACGGTGCGGGAGATGTTGCGCGCAACGGTGCAACGCGATCCGAGGGGCGATCAGCAGGGCACCGGGCCGCTGGCTGCGGTCGATGGCTATCAGATTTCTGGAAAGACCGGCACGGCACAGCAGATCAACCCCGGCTGCGGGTGCTACTACGACAACGTCTACTGGGTAACGTTCGCGGGCATGGCGCCCACCGATGACCCCCGCTACGTCATCGGCGTCATGGCCGACAACCCGCAGCACACCGCGGAAGGCCTGCCGGGCACCACGATGGCTCCGCTGTTCCACAACATCGCCGCCTGGCTGTTGCAGCGGGAGAACGTGCCGCTGTCACCGGACCCGGGCCCGCCGCTGACACTTCAAGCCGCCTGAACCGGGGAGCCGCCAGCCGCGAGCGGGGAAACGTCCCTGACGGGCCGGTACTGTGTCATCGCCATGAACCTGCGTCCCAACCATCCCGTCGGCCAAGCGCTTGGGCGGCTGGCTGAGCAGGTGCTTGCGTTGCCCGTGGACGGCGTCATTGTGCCGAACGTGCAGGTCACCGGGGTTACCCTGCGGGGCCAGAATGCGCAGCCCGGCGACCTGTTCGCTGCGCTGCCAGGGGACTCGTCGCACGGCGGACGCTACGCCGCGGATGCGGTGGCGCGCGGCGCCGTCGCGGTGCTCACCGACACCGCCGGCGTCGCCCACATGGGTGACGGCGTTGGCGTGCCGGTACTCGTTCATCCCGACCCCCGTTCGGTCCTTGGCGAGTTGGCGGCCACCGTCTACGGCCATCCGTCGGAGCAGCTGCGCGTCGTCGGAGTCACCGGGACGTCCGGCAAGACCACGACCACCTATCTGGCGGAGGCAGGCCTGCGGTCGGCGGACCGGGTGGCCGGACTGATCGGCACTGTCGGTGTCCGCGTCGACGGACGCGATCAGCCCAGTGCGCTGACCACACCAGAGGCGCCCGACCTGCAGGCGCTGCTTGCGGTGATGGTCGAAAACGGCGTCGACACCGTGGTGATGGAGGTATCCAGCCACGCGCTGTCACTTGGCCGCGTCGACGGGGTGAAGTTCGCGGTCGGTGGCTTCACCAACTTGTCGCGGGACCATCTCGACTTCCACCCGACGATGCAGGACTACTTCGACGCCAAGGCACGGCTGTTCGACCCCGGGTCCCCAACTCACGCAAGCATTTCCGTGATCTGTATTGACGATGACGCGGGACGCGACATGGCGCGTCTTGCGCATCACCCGGTGTCGGTGAGCGCGACCGGACGCGATGCCGACTGGCGGGTGGAAAACGTCGATACCGTCGAGCTGGGCGCGCAAGAGTTCCTCGCCGTCGACCCGGCGGGTGTTCATCACGGGCTGCGGATCGGCCTACCGGGTCGCTATAACGTCGCCAACTGTCTGCTCGCCGTAGCACTGCTGGACGCCGTCGGGGTGTCACCCGAGCAGGCCGCGCCGGGGCTGCACAGCGCTACGGTGCCCGGCAGGCTGGAGCCGATCGACCGCGGCCAGGATTTTCTCGCGCTCGTCGACTACGCGCACAAACCCGGTGCACTTCGCGCGGTCCTCGAGACGCTGCGCGAACAAGGCGACGGAAGGCTCGCGGTGGTGTTCGGTGCGGGCGGCAATCGCGACCCCGGCAAGCGTGAGCCGATGGGTCGTGTCGCCGCCGAACTGGCCGACCTCGTGGTGGTTACCGATGACAATCCCCGCGACGAGGACCCCGCCGCGATCAGGGCCGCGATCATGACCGGAGCGACGGCTGCGGGCGGCGGGGCGCAGGTGGTCGAGATCGGCGACCGCCGCGAGGCCATCGACCACGCGGTGGCGTGGGCGCGGCGGGGGGATGTCGTGCTGATCGCGGGCAAGGGACATGAGGCCGGCCAGACCAGCCACGGCCAGACCCGGCCGTTCGACGACCGTGAGGAACTAGCGGGTTCCCTTGAGGCGCTCGGGCGCTGCCTGTGATCGATCTGACCGTCGCCCAGATCGCCGATATCGTCGGTGGCCAACTGTCCGGCATCTCGCCAGAAGAGGCGGCAGCAGCCTGCGTCACTGGAACCGTTGAATTCGATTCGCGGGCAGTGACATCCGGCGGACTGTTCCTGGCGTTGCCAGGTGCGCGCTCCGATGGCCACGACTTCGCAGAAGCCGCCGTTGCCGCGGGCGCCGTCGTGGTGCTGGCGGCGCGGCCGGTCGGCGTGCCTGCGATCGTCGTCGAACCCGATTCCGCCGGTGACCCTGCGGCCGGCGTGCTCGAATACGACACGGACGGCTCGGGTGCCGCGGTGCTCGCGGCGCTGGCGCGGTTGGCGGCCGCGGTCGCCGCTGAACTCGTCGAAGGTGGGCTGACCATCGTCGGCGTCACGGGCTCGTCGGGTAAGACGTCGACGAAGGATCTGCTCGCCGCGGTGCTCGCCCCGCTGGGGGAGGTCGTCGCACCGCCCGGTTCCTTCAACAATGAGCTCGGCCATCCGTGGACAGTGCTCCGTGCGACGGAGTCCACTGACTACCTCGTGCTTGAGATGTCGGCGCGCCACCCTGGCAACATCGCCGCATTGGCCGAGATTGCGCCGCCGTCGATCGCGGTGGTGCTCAACGTCGGCACCGCGCACCTTGGCGAGTTCGGCTCAAGGGAGGCTATCGCTGCGACGAAAGCCGAACTGCCGCAGGCTGTTCCGTCGTCCGGGGTGGTGATCCTCAACGTCGACGACACCGCGGTGGCCGCGATGGCCGACCGGACGGCCGCGCGGGTGGTGCGAGTGGGTCGCTCCGAGGGGGCCGACGTGTGGGCCGGGCCCGTCACGCTCGACGAATTGGCCCGGCCGCGCTTCACACTGCATACCGCCGATGGTGAAACCGATGTCGCCCTTGCCGTGCACGGCGACCACCAGGTGTCGAACGCGCTGTGCGCCGCCGCCGTCGCGGTCGAGTGCGGCGCCAGTCTCGAACAGGTGGCAGCAGCGCTGGCGGCGGCTGGTCCGATGTCAAGGCACCGCATGGAGGTCGCGACGCGCGACGATGGCGTCACGGTGATCAACGACGCGTACAACGCGAACCCGGATTCCATGCTGGCCGGGCTGAAGGCGCTGGTGTGGATGGCTCGAGAAGCCCCAGCCGGGACACTCCCCTCGCAAGCTGGGGGCCCACCCGCTACCGCCGCGGGAAAACGCCGCAGCTGGGCGGTGCTCGGCGAGATGGCAGAACTCGGCGATGATGCAATATCCGAGCATGACCGCATCGGCAGGCTGGCGGTGCGATTAGATGTGTCACGACTCGTCGTCGTCGGAACCGGGAGGTCTATGAGCGCCATGCACCACGGGGCGGTCATGGAGGGATCGTGGGGATCTGAATCCACCATGGTCGCCGACGCCGACGCCGCGCTGGCATTGTTGCGGGCCGAACTGCAGGCCGGCGACGTGGTGCTGGTGAAAGCCTCGAATGCGGCAGGGCTCGGCGCCCTGGCCGAAGCACTGGTCGCACAGGACCACCGCGAATGAGGCAGATTCTCATCGCCGTCGGCATCGCGCTGACGGTCTCGATTCTTCTCACGCCGGTGCTGATCCGGCTCTTCACCAGGCAGGGGTTCGGGCACGAGATCCGCGAGGACGGCCCGCCGAGCCACCACAAGAAGCGCGGCACACCGTCGATGGGTGGTGTGGCCATCGTCGCTGGGATCTGGGCCGGATACCTGGGCACCCAGCTGATAGGCATCGTGATGGACGGCCGCGGGCCGTCGGCGTCGGGCTGGCTGGTGCTCGGCCTTGCTACATCGCTTGGCGCCGTCGGTTTCGTCGACGACCTGATCAAGATCAGGCAGGCCCGCAATCTCGGCCTCAACAAGACAGCCAAGACCGTCGGTATTCTGGTCGCCGCCGTGCTCTTCGGCATACTTGCGCTGCAATTCCACAACGCCGACGGCCTGACGCCGGGCAGTGCCGAGCTGTCGTATGTCCGCGAGATCGCCACGGTCACCTTGGCGCCCGCCGCCTTCGTGCTGTTCTGCGTCACGATCGTTTACGCGTGGTCCAACGCGGTGAATTTCACCGACGGCTTGGACGGGCTTGCCGCAGGGGCGATGGCCATGGTGTGCGCGGCCTACGTGCTGATCACGTTCTGGCAGTTCCGCAACGCGTGCGCGAACAGCCCGGGGCTTGGCTGCTACAACGTCCGCGATCCGCTGGACCTGGCGATCATCGCGGCGGCAACGGCCGGTGCGTGTATCGGCTTTCTCTGGTGGAATGCCGCGCCTGCCAAGATCTTCATGGGCGACACCGGCTCGCTGGCTCTCGGCGGCATCATCGCCGGGCTTTCGGTGGCCAGCCGCACCGAGATGCTTGCGGTTGTGCTCGGTGCACTGTTCGTCGCCGAGGTCACGTCGGTCGTCGTGCAGATCATGGCGTTCCGCACCACAGGGCGACGGGTGTTTCGAATGGCGCCCTTCCATCACCACTTCGAACTCGTCGGCTGGGCCGAGACGACGGTCATCATCCGGTTCTGGTTGCTCACGGCGATCGCCTGCGGACTCGGCGTCGCGCTCTTCTACAGCGAGTGGCTGACGACCGTCGGAGCCTGACGTGGACCTCTACGGAGCCGCTGTGCTCGTCGCAGGCGCCCGCGTCACCGGTCGCGCGATACTGGCCGCGCTTACGCCGCTCGGTGCACGAGTCACGCTGACCGATGACAGCCCGTCGATGCTGACCACGTACGCGCAGTCCGGTGTCGCGGTGATCGACGCGGCCAACGCCGCCGATCGGATCGCCGACTACGACCTCGTCGTCACCAGCCCCGGCTTGCCGCCCACCGCGCCCGTGCTTGCCGCCGCTTCCGCGGCAGGCGTGCCGATCTGGGGGGATGTCGAATTGGCTTGGCAGTTGGACAATTCCGGCCGCTACGGGCCGCCGCGGCGCTGGCTCGTGGTGACCGGCACCAACGGCAAGACCACCACGACCTCGATGCTGCACGCGATGCTGGTGGCCGCCGGTCGCCGCGCGCTGCTGTGCGGCAATATCGGCGACCCCGTGCTCGACGTCCTGGATCAGCAGGCCGAACTGCTGGCCGTCGAGCTGTCGAGTTTCCAGCTGCACTGGGCCCCGTCGCTGCGCCCGGAGGCCGGCGTCGTGCTCAACGTCGCGGAGGACCACCTCGACTGGCACGGCACGATGGACGCCTACGCCCGCGACAAGGCACGGGTGCTCGACGGCCGGGTGGCCGTTGTCGGGCTCGACGACCCGGTCGCGGCCGGGCTGTTGGCAGGCGCTGGCGCGCCGGTGCGAGTCGGCTTCCGGCTCGGCGAGCCCGCGAAGGGCGAGCTGGGTGTGCGCGACGGTGTGCTCGTCGACAACGCGTTCGGCGAACAGCTGGCGCTGGCCGAGGCGGCATCGATCCCGGTAGCCGGACCGGTCGGGGCGCTCGATGCGCTGGCCGCCGCGGCGCTGGCCCGCGCGGTGGATGTGCCACCGCAGGCCATCGCCGAGGCGCTTGCCGGGTTTCGGGTTGGCAGGCACCGCGCCGAGGTGGTCGACGTCGTCGACGGCGTCACGTATGTCGACGACTCCAAGGCCACCAATCCACACGCGGCGCAGGCGTCGATCACTGCGTACCCGCGGGTGGTGTGGATCGCCGGTGGCCTGCTCAAGGGTGCTTCGGTCGACGAACTGGTCAGCGCGGTGGGGAATCGGCTGGTCGGAGCGGTGTTGATCGGCCGTGACAAGACCCTGATCCGCGACGCGTTATCGCGACACGCCCCGGATGTCCCCGTCGTCGAGGTAGTGACGGGGGAGGATTCTGGGGTGCAAGGGGAAATTGAGGACAATGAGGACATTGAGGATTCTGTGACTCGCCTCATGACGGCCGTTGTCGACGCCGCCCGCGGCCTGGCCGGCCCCGGAGACACCGTGTTGCTGGCCCCGGCCGGTGCGTCCTTCGACCAGTTCAGCAGCTATGGCCAGCGCGGGGACGCGTTCGCCTCTGCCGTTGCTGCCCTGAGTAGGTAATCCGCAGTGAGCAACATCCTGACCCGATTGCGGCTCCGGAGGACCAAGCCTGCCAATGACGCCGAAGAGGCCGCCACCCGCATGCCGCGCACCCGGTTCGGCGCATGGCTTGGCAGGCCGATGACGTCGTTTCATCTCATCATCGCGGTCACCGCGCTGCTCGTCACGCTGGGCCTGACCATGGTGCTGTCCGCGTCAGGCGTGCACTCCTACGACGAGGACGGCTCTCCGTGGGCGATCTTCGCCAAACAGGTGCTGTGGACCATGGTCGGGCTGGTCGCGTTCTACATCGCGCTGCGGATGCCCGTGAATTTGATGCGCAGCTTGTCCTTCTCCGCCTTCGCAGTCACCGTCGTGATGTTGGTATTGGTGCTGATTCCGGGAATCGGCCACGAAGCCAACGGTTCTCGCGGCTGGTTCGTGATCGCCGGGTTTTCGATGCAGCCCTCGGAACTCGCGAAGATCGCGTTCGCGGTTTGGGGTGCGCACCTGCTGGCGGCCCGGCGGATGGAACACGCGTCGCTGCGCGAGATGCTGATCCCGCTGGTGCCCGCCGCGGTGATCGCGCTGGCGCTGATCGTCGCCCAGCCGGACCTCGGGCAAACGGTGTCGCTCGGCATCATCCTGCTCGGCCTGCTGTGGTACGCGGGTCTGCCGCTACGAGTGTTCTTGTCCTCGATGGTCGCGGTGATGATCTCGGCTGCCATCCTTGCGGTCTCCGCGGGCTACCGATCTGACCGCGTGCAGTCGTGGCTCAACCCCGGCGCGGACGCCCAGGGCTCTGGTTATCAGGCCCGCCAGGCGCGGTTCGCGCTGGCCAACGGCGGCGTGTTCGGTGACGGGCTGGGCCAGAGCACCGCCAAGTGGAACTATCTACCAAACGCCCATAACGACTTCATCTTCGCGATCATCGGCGAGGAGCTCGGCTTCGTCGGCGCCGTCGCGCTGCTGTGCCTGTTCGGACTGTTCGCCTATACAGGGATGCGGATCGCGCGTCGGTCGGCCGACCCGTTCCTGCGACTGCTCACCGCGACCGCGACGCTGTGGGTGTTGGGCCAGGCGTTCATCAACGTTGGCTACGTGGTCGGGCTGCTGCCCATAACGGGGCTGCAGCTGCCGCTGATCTCAGCGGGCGGGACTTCAACGGCGACAACGCTTTTGATCATCGGCATCATGACGAATGCGGCGCGCCACGAACCCGAGGCGGTGGCCGCGCTGCGGGCAGGACGTGAGGACCGGATGAACCGGCTGCTGCGGCTGCCGCTGCCGGAGCCCTATGTGCCGACCCGCACCGAGGCGCTGCGCGACCGGTTGCGGACACGCCCGGCGGCGCCGCCCGCCAAGGCGACGCGAAAGCCCGACCGCAAGGCCGCCCCTGCCAAGAAGCGCAAACCCCATCCGGCCGACCGGCAGGTCCGGCAGTCAGGGCATCATGGAGGCCGAACTGGGACGGGCCGTCGGGCTCGCGCAATGGAAGGTCAGCGTTAACGGGTGAGCATTTCGATCGTCCTCGCCGGCGGGGGTACCGCGGGGCACGTCGAACCCGCAATGGCTGTGGCCGACGCCCTTGTCGCGCTCGATCCCGATGTGCGGATCACTGCGCTCGGCACGCAGCGTGGGCTGGAGACCCGGCTCGTGCCGGAACGCGGCTATCACCTCGAACTGATCACACCGGCGCCACTGCCGCGCAGGCCGTCGGGTGACCTGATGCGGCTGCCGCTGCGGGTGCGGCGGGCGGTCCGCCAGACCCGTGCGGTGCTCGACGACGTCGACGCCGATGTGGTCATCGGGTTCGGTGGCTACGTCGCGCTGCCCGCATACCTTGCGGCGCGGGGCGGACTCCGCCGCCGCCGCGTTCCTGTCGTGGTTCACGAGGCCAACGCGAGCGCAGGCTGGGCGAACCGCGTCGGCGCGCGATCGGCGAAGCGGGTGCTTTCGGCCGTCCCCGACCCGGGGCTTCGCCGCGTCGAGGTCGTCGGGGTGCCGGTGCGGGCCGCGATTACCTCGTTGGACCGCATGGCGCTCCGGGCCGAGGCGCGCGCCCACTTCGGGTTCGCCGACGATGCGAGGGTGTTACTGGTGTTCGGCGGCTCGCAGGGTGCCCAGTCGGTCAACCGGGCGGTCGCCGCGGCTGCCAAAGACCTTGCCGTCGCCGGTATTTCGGTGCTGCATGCCCACGGCCCCAAGAACACCCTCGACCTTCGCGAGCCTGCCGACGGTGATCCGCCGTATGTCGCACTGCCGTATCTGGACAGGATGGACCTCGCATACGCGGCCGCCGATCTGGCGGTCTGCCGCTCGGGTGCGATGACGGTCGCCGAGGTGACCGACGTCGGTATGCCCGCGGTCTATGTGCCCTTGCCGATTGGCAACGGTGAGCAGCGACTCAACGCGCTGCCGGTCGTCAACGCGGGCGGCGGTCTCGTCGTCGACGATGCCGACCTGACCCCGTCGTTCGTCGCCGACACGGTCGTGAGCCTGCTCAACGACACAGGCCGACTACAGGCGATGACGGAGGCCGCGGCGCTGGCTGGACACCGGGATGCCGCACAGCGCGTCGCCGAGATCGCGCTGGACGTAGCGCGCACTGCGCGAAAGAGTCGGCGATGAAGGACAATTCGCTGCCCGAAGAGTTACAGCGGGTGCACATGGTCGGCATCGGGGGGGCGGGTATGTCGGGCATCGCCCGTATCCTGCTTGACCGCGGTGGCCTGGTATCGGGTTCGGACGCCAAGGAATCGCGCGGCGTGGCGGCGCTGCGCGCCCGCGGCGCGTCGATACGCATCGGACACGACGAGTCGTCACTTGACCTGTTGCCCGGCGGCCCGACGGCGGTGGTCACCACCCACGCCGCCATTCCCAAGACCAACCCCGAACTCGTCGAGGCGCGTCGCCGTGGCATCCCGGTGATCATGCGGCCGGTGGTGTTGGCGAAGTTGATGGCCGGACACACCACGCTGATGGTCACCGGCACCCACGGCAAAACCACCACTACGTCGATGCTCATCGTGGCGTTGCAGCACAGCGGTTTTGATCCGTCGTTCGCGGTGGGCGGCGATCTGGGCGAGGCAGGGACGAATGCTCACCACGGCAGCGGGGACTGTTTCGTCGCCGAGGCCGACGAGAGCGACGGGTCGCTGTTGGAGTACACACCAGATGTCGCCGTGGTGACCAATATAGAGGCGGATCATCTGGACTTCTTCGGCAGTGCCGAGGCGTACGGCGCGGTATTCGATGGATTCGTCGAGCGGCTGAAACCCGGTGGCGCCCTGGTGGTTTGCACCGATGACGTCGGCGCGGCAGGGCTGGCCGAGCGCACCGCAGCGCTGGGCATCCGGGTGCTGCGCTACGGGAGTGATTCGGCGAAGTCGCTGGCAGGCACCCTTGTGGACTGGGAGCAGCAGGGCACCGGCGCGGTTGCGCACGTCCAGCTCGACGGTGAAGTGCACCCGCGTGTGATGCGGCTTGCGGTGCCGGGCAGACACATGGCGCTCAATGCGCTCGGCGCGCTGCTGGCGGCGATCGAGATCGGCGCGCAACCCGACACCGTGCTCGACGGGCTTGCCGGTTTCGAGGGTGTCCGGCGACGGTTCGAGTTGGTCGGCACCACCAACGGCGTGCGGGTGTTCGACGACTATGCCCACCATCCGACCGAGGTGAAGGCCACGCTGACGGCCCTGCGGGCCGTTGCGCAGCAGGGCGACCCAGGCTTTTCGGGCCGGTCCATCGTGGTGTTCCAACCCCACTTGTATTCGCGCACAAATGCTTTCGCACGCGAATTCGGGCAGGCACTCAGCGAGGCCGACGAGGTGTTCGTGCTCGACGTCTACGCGGCGCGCGAACAACCGATGGCAGGCGTGAGCGGTGCGATGATCGCCGACCACGTCAGCGTGCCTGTGACCTACGTACCCGACTTTTCGGCGGTGGCCGAACGCGTGGCGGCGGCCGCCGACCCTGGCGACGTCGTCGCGACCATGGGTGCCGGTGACGTGACGATGCTCGGCAAGGAAATCCTGGCGGCACTGCAGGTGAAGGCGAACCGGAGCGCGCCGGGGCGACCGGGGACGGCCTTGACATGACCGAACCGACCGACGCGGAAACCGGCGACGCAGAGGCCCAGGAGGAACCGACGCCGCCGCCTGCGGCCGCCGCCGACTTCGAGGGGCCGCGACGGCGGGCGCGCAGGGAACGTGAAGAGCGCCGCGCCGCCGAGGCCCGCGCGACCGCGATCGAGCACGCCCGCAGGGAGGCCAAGCGTCGCGTGATGGGCGCGCCGCCGGAAAACGTGAAAAGGCTTGGCCGCCGGACTGTTCGGGGCCTGAAGGTGTTGATGTGGTCGGCATTGGTGAGTGTCGTGGTGGTGGGGCTGGGCCTGCTGCTGTACTTCACGCCGATTATGTCGGCGCGCAACGTCGTGGTGGTCGGCGTTGGCGCCGTGACGCAGGACGAGGTCGTCGCGGCCGCCAACGTCCAGCCTGGCATGCCGCTGCTGCAGGTCGACACCGATGCCGTCGCCGAACGGGTGGCGGCCATCCGGCGGGTGGCAAGCGCGCGGGTCCAGCGCCAGTACCCATCGACGCTGCGCGTGACGGTCGTCGAACGGGTGCCCGTCGTCGTCAAGGATTACCCGGACGGTCCACACCAGTTCGACAGGGACGGGGTGGATTTCGCGACCGCGCCGCCGCCTGTGGGCGTGCCCTACCTCGACGCCGACAATCCGGGACCGAGCGACGCGCCGACCAAGGCCGCGCTACAGGTGATGACAGCGCTGCGGCCCGAGGTCGCAGGACAGGTCGGCCGCATCGCGGCGCCGTCGGTCGCCGCCATCACCCTGACCTTGACCGATGGCCGGGTGGTGGTGTGGGGGACCACCGACCGCACCGAGGAGAAGGCGCTCAAACTGGGCGCTCTGCTCACCCAGCCGGGACAGACGTACGACGTCTCCAGCCCGGACCTTCCGACGGTCAAGTAGGCGCGCTACTCCGTTTGATCCGGCGGCGTGCAGTCCTTCCACCGACCATCCTCCTTGACCAGCGCGAACTGCGTGACGTCGGTGGTGTAGTTGGTCTTGCCGCCAGTGCCGATGACAAAGGATGCGTCGGCGGTTGCGTTGTCGCCGTTGATCGCAAGGTTCTCGAACTTGTCGATGCGTACCTCCATCGTTTCGGCCATGACGTCGGACATCGCCTCGATGTATGAGGCCTCGTCCTTGCGGATCAGCGCAGCGGCCAGCCGTCGCAGGGAATCGGCGGACGCGCCCGCGTACTCCTTGCCGAGACGCTCGGCGAGTGCGCCGGGAGACATGTGCGAGAACACCTCGAGCGGAAGCACGGCCATCGGGGGGACGTCGGCCGGTGACGGCGTATCGACTTGGTCGAGGTATTTCGCCCAGGTCAAGGCAACGATGTTGTCGTAGTCCGAGGCGGCATACGCCCGTCCCACCCTGGCGAGCACGCTGTGGATCTGATCCTCGGTGGAGATGGTCGCCTTCGGCGCGGATGCTCGGCGGGTGCATGCACTGCAGCCGGCGAGAAGGAGTGCTAACCCGACGAATGCGACCCCGATGTTCCGGATGACCATGTTCTTGATTCTGGCAGCAACCTCACAGGTAGTCGCGGTCGTCGCGGGCCGGCTTTGCACGAAAATTCTTGACTTGCGCTTCGGCGCGCCTGCATGGATACCCCGCAGCCTCGCCCTACCGTTCTGGTTGCGCGGAACAACTTGACATAACTATAAACCTCTGGTTGAGGTTGAGAGTTTGCCAAGTGTTCGGCGCTACACCAGACAACCTGGGAGGAAGGCGACCGATGACCCCCCCGCATAACTACCTCGCCGTGATCAAGGTGGTCGGCATCGGCGGCGGCGGCGTCAATGCCGTCAACCGGATGATCGAGCAGGGCCTCAAGGGCGTCGAGTTCATCGCCATCAACACCGACGCGCAGGCGCTGTTGATGAGCGACGCCGACGTCAAGCTCGACGTCGGACGCGACTCCACCCGCGGTCTCGGCGCTGGCGCCGACCCCGAGGTCGGGCGCAAGGCCGCCGAGGACGCCAAGGACGACATCGAGGAACTGCTCCGCGGCGCCGACATGGTGTTCGTCACCGCGGGCGAGGGCGGCGGCACGGGAACCGGCGGTGCTCCCGTCGTCGCGACCATCGCGCGCAAGCTCGGTGCACTGACGGTCGGCGTGGTGACACGGCCGTTCTCATTCGAGGGCAAGCGCCGTAGCAACCAGGCCGAGACCGGCATCACCTCCCTGCG
Source organism: Mycolicibacterium moriokaense (assembly GCF_003201655.1). Lineage (GTDB taxonomy): Bacteria > Actinomycetota > Actinomycetes > Mycobacteriales > Mycobacteriaceae > Mycobacterium > Mycobacterium moriokaense_A. The sequence goes on along the minus strand of NZ_QJJU01000008.1, from coordinate 158,663 downwards.
GGAGAGCTGCGACACCCTGATCGTCATTCCGAACGACCGGCTGTTGCAGATGGGCGACGCCGCGGTGTCGTTGATGGACGCATTCCGCAGCGCCGACGAGGTGCTGCTCAACGGCGTGCAGGGCATTACCGACCTGATCACCACGCCGGGCCTGATCAACGTCGACTTCGCCGACGTCAAGGGCATCATGAGCGGCGCCGGCACCGCGCTGATGGGCATCGGCGCGGCGCGCGGTGACGGCCGTGCGCTGAAGGCAGCCGAGATCGCGATCAATTCGCCGCTGCTCGAGGCGTCGATGGAGGGCGCCCAGGGTGTGCTGATGTCGATCGCAGGCGGTAGCGATCTCGGGCTGTTCGAGATCAACGAGGCAGCGTCGCTGGTACAGGAAGCTGCCCACCTCGAGGCCAACATCATCTTCGGCACCGTTATCGACGATTCGCTTGGCGACGAGGTCCGCGTCACGGTGATCGCGGCAGGCTTCGACGCCAGCGGGCCCGGCCGAAAGCCGGTCGTCGGTGTCGGCGCCCAGCCGATCGCAGCCGGAAAGGCGGGCAAGGTGAGCACCGCCCTGTTCGATCCGGCCGACGCGGTCAGCGTGCCAGTGCACACCAATGGTGCGACGGTCAGCATCGGTGGCGACGACGACGACGATGTCGACGTGCCGCCCTTCATGCGCCACTGAACCGCTCTCGGATACTGGGCGAGTGACCGTTCGTATCCGTCGTGTGACCACCACCCGCGCCGGCGGTGTATCGGCGCCTCCGTTCGACACGTTCAATCTCGGCGACCACGTCGGCGACAACCCCTCCGCGGTCGGCGCCAACCGCAAACGGCTGGCCGCGGCGCTCGGCTTGGGCGAGAACGCGGTGGTGTGGATGAACCAGGTGCATGGCGATCAGGTGGTAGTAGTCGACGAACCCGTCGAGGGCGTCGTCGACAAAACCGACGCATTGGTCACTACCACGCGACGATTGGCGTTGGCGGTGGTTACTGCAGATTGTGTTCCCGTTTTAATGGGCGACGCCCGCGCGGGCGTGGTGGCGGCCGTCCACGCGGGCCGGGTCGGTGCGCAGAACGGCGTCGTCGCCAAGACCGTGGAGGCGATGCTGCGACTCGGCGCGCACGCAGGCGACATCTCCGCACTGCTGGGCCCTGCCGTCAGCGGGCGCAACTACGAGGTGCCTGAGGACATGGCGGCCGAGGTTGAGGCGGCACTGCCTGGCAGCCGCACCACGACCTCGAGGGGCACGCCGGGGCTGGACCTGCGGGCCGGAATCGCCAGGCAATTAACGGCTTTGGGCCTCACGGCCATCGACATCGACCCCCGCTGCACCGTGGACGACGGCAACCTGTTCAGTCACCGGCGCGACGCCCCGACCGGCAGGCTGGCGTCGTTGGTGTGGATGGAGTGAACGCGATGGCAAGCGCTCGTGAACGCGAACTGGCCGACGCGCTTGTGGCCGCCCGTGCCCGCGTTGAGCATGCCGCGCAGGCCGCTGGACGCAATCCCGGTGAAATTGAATTACTACCCATTACAAAATTCTTTCCCGCCGGCGATGTGGTAATTCTGCGGCGTTTAGGATGCCTCGAATTTGGCGAATCTCGCGAACAAGAAGCGTCGAATAAAAGCGCTGAAGTCGGTGCCGTGTTGGGCAATGAGTTGATTCGCTGGCACATGGTCGGGCAGATACAGCGCAACAAAGCGCGGTCGATCGCCGGCTGGGCGTACGCCGTCCACTCGGTCGACAGCGCGAAGGTGATCGCCGCGCTGGACCGGGCTGCCAGCGAAGCACTGAGCGAAGGCAGGCGGGCCGAACCGCTGCGGGTCTACCTCCAGCTCAGCCTGGACGGCGACGAGTCGCGCGGCGGTGTGGACATCGGCTGTCCGGATTCCGTCGACGAGCTGTGCGCCGCCGTTGCAGCCGCCGACGGGTTGGCGTTCGTGGGGCTGATGGCCGTCCCGCCTCTTGACGCCGATCCAGATGAAGCCTTTGCGCGCCTCGAACAAGAGAAGGAGCGCGTGCAGAAGGCCTACGAGCAGCCGCTCGGGCTGTCGGCGGGGATGTCCAGCGACCTCGAGATCGCCGTAAAACACGGTTCGACGTGTGTGCGTGTCGGTACCGCGCTATTGGGGCAACGACCGCTAACGTCACCATGAGTAGTCACTCCAGTCACATCTTCATCACAGACACCACAACCAGGAAGTCGAGAAGGGTCCCGCCGATGAGCACACTGCACAAGGTCAAGGCCTACTTCGGTATGGCGCCGATGGACGACTATGAGGACGAGTACTACGAGGACGACGACCGCAGCCCGTCGCGCGGTCATTCGCGCCGTACCCGCGACGACCGCTTCGAGGAAGACTCGTACGGCCGCGACTACGACGAACCGTCGTCCAGCTACCGCGGCGGATACCGCGACGAGGACCGTTTCGAACCGAGGCCGAGGGGCCCCCGCGAGTACGACAGGTCTGCTCCGCGACTCGGCGCGCTGCGCGGCTCCACCCGCGGCGCACTGGCCATGGATCCGCGCAGAATGGCGGAGCTTTTCGACGCGGGCAGCCCGCTTTCGAAGATCACCACGCTGCGGCCGAAGGACTACAGCGAAGCCCGCACCATCGGTGAGCGGTTCCGCGACGGCACCCCGGTCATCATGGACCTGGTGACGATGGACAACGCCGACGCCAAGCGGCTGGTCGACTTCGCCGCAGGCCTCGCGTTCGCGCTACGCGGTTCGTTCGACAAGGTCGCCACCAAGGTCTTCCTGCTCTCACCGGCCGATATCGACGTCAGCGCCGACGAGCGCCGCCGCATCGCCGAGGCCGGCTTTTACGCCTATCAGTAGGTCTCAGGCCGGACAGGTAGGCTGGCGTCGCGCGTCGCGCTGACCTGCAGCGGATGCGTTGGCTTTGGTTGTATCGAATGTCACACATCTGCCCGTAGTGAGGACGCCCGTCGTTGCCGCTCTTCTTCGAGATCCTGGGTTTCGCGCTCTTCATCTTCTGGCTGCTGCTGATCGCACGCGTCGTGGTCGAGTTCATCCGCTCGTTTTCCCGCGACTGGCACCCGAGGGGGCTGACCGTGGTGATCCTCGAGGTGATCATGACCGTCACCGACCCGCCGGTGAAGCTGCTTCGACGACTCATTCCACAGCTCACGATTGGTGCGGTCCGGTTCGATCTCTCGATCATGGTGTTGCTGCTCGTCGCGTTCATCGGCATGCAGCTGGCGTTCGGCGCTGCCGCCTGAGAACTGGCCCCTGCGCCCGGATTTGGCGATCATGACAGCCATGCATGACCGTTTGCCGGGGTCGACAATTCGACTGAGCTACTGGTCGGAAGATTGAAATTCGCTCTTAATTATTGGCCTCTCCTGCAACCGCCGGGTCTGGTGTGACAGGATGGGCGCCAGTTACGTTCCAGTAAGGCTCTACACTTTGAGATCGGTTGACGGTCCAAGACTCCAAGGGGGCAGACAATGCCGCTCACACCAGCCGACGTCCACAACGTTGCGTTCAGCAAGCCGCCGATCGGCAAGCGTGGCTACAACGAGGACGAGGTCGACGCCTTTCTCGATCTGGTTGAGAACGAGCTGACCCGCCTCATCGAAGAGAACGCCGATCTTCGTCAGCGCGTCGCCGAGCTGGACCAGGAGCTGGCCTCCGCCCACGCAGGCGGTGGCGTCGTGCAGCCGACGCAGACCATCCCGGTGTACGAGCCAGAGCCAGAGCCCGAGCCAGTGGCCGCACCCCAGCCCGTGTACCAGGCGCCTCCGCAACCGGCCGCAGCGGTCAGCGAGGAGCAGCACATCAAGGCCGCGAAGGTGCTCAGCCTGGCGCAGGACACCGCGGACCGGCTGACCGGCACCGCCAAGACCGAGTCGGAAAAGCTGCTCGCCGACGCCCGCGCCCAGGCCGACGCGATGGTCGGCGAGGCCCGGCAGACCGCCGAGAACACCGTGGCCGAGGCCCGTCAGCGCGCCGACGCCATGCTGGCCGACGCCCAGACCCGGTCGGAGTCGCAGCTGCGCCAGGCCCAGGAGAAGGCCGACGCCCTCCAGGCGGACGCCGAGCGCAAGCATTCCGAGATCATGGGCACTATCAACCAGCAGCGCACCGTGCTGGAAGGCCGGCTGGAACAACTGCGGACATTTGAGCGTGAGTACCGCACCCGGCTCAAGACGTATCTGGAATCGCAACTCGAAGAGCTCGGCCAGCGCGGTTCGGCCGCGCCGGTCGATTCCAGCGCCAACAACGACGCCGGCGGCTTCAATCAGTTCAATAGGGGCAACAACTAGCTCTTAGCCGCTCGAAAACGCTGCTTCTACCACCTAGGGTTGGTCAATGCTGATCGTTGCGCTTGTGCTCGCCGTCATCGGCCTCGCGGCCCTGGTGACCGCCGTCGTCACCAGTAATGAGCTCATCGCCTGGGTGTGCATCGCTGCAAGCGTGATCGGCGTGGTGCTGCTCATCGTCGACGCGCTGCGTGAGCGGTCAGGGCGCGACTCCGGCGAAGAAGCACCCGTGGAGCACGAGGAAAGCGAAACCGAGTTCGCCGAGGACTATCCGGAAGAAGCCCCCGTGGCCGAGGAGGCCGAAGCCGAGGGTGACGCCGAAACCACTGCGGTTGAACCGCATGACGAGGACAGCAACAAGCGTTAAACCGTTGGCGTAGCCAGCAATTCACGTACCTCGTCGTCGGTGACCTGGTGAAAGTCCTCGAATACCTGGCCAACGGCCTCGAATCCGGGCGGCATCGTTGCGCACACCACGTCGTCGGCTTCCTCGCCCAGCTGCTTGCACGCCGACTCCGGTCCGACCGGCACCGCCACCACGACCTTGGCCGGGTTGGCGGCCCGCACCGCACGCACCGCTGCCAGCATGCTGGCACCCGTGGCGATCCCGTCGTCGACGAGAATCACCGTGTTGCCTGAGATGTCCACTGGGGCGCGCTCGCCCCGGTAGGCGCTCTCGCGGCGATGGAGTTCCTCCGTTTCGCGGGCGATCGTGGCCTGCAACTGTTCGTCGCTGATGCCGAGATTGCGCACCAAGTTGTCGTTGACGACCATCCCGCCGCCGGTGGCGATTGCGCCCATCGCGAGTTCCCGCCATTGCGGCACGCCGAGCTTTCGCACCAGGAACACGTCAAGCGGTGCCCGCAGAAACGACGCGACCTCCCACCCGACGGGCACGCCGCCACGCGCAAGGCCGAGCACCAACAGGTTGTCTCTGCCGCGGTAGGACGCCAACTCTTCAGCCAGGACTTGGCCGGCGTCTCGGCGGTCCCGGAAGATCAGCCTCGCATTTCGACGGGCGAGCCCGCTCCATCCGCTCATCGCGATCTTTTTCACTGTCGGTGACATATTCAGAGTACGACGGCAGGTGTGCTCTGACATCGGTATCGACCGGGTACCCACAATCATGGGCATCGAATAACGATCACGGCTGCGTTGGCTCACGAACTCGGACACGGTTGACGGGCCACGTGCGTCAGGAATCCGCGCACCAAGCCACGGATTCTTTTCGCGGCGTCGTCCGTGAGTTCGGTTGTGCGCTGACGTAATTCGTCGTGGCTGAGTCCGGCGCCTGCGACTTCGCCGTCGCGATCCTCGGCAAGCCACAACTCAAGCAGGGCGCGGTCGATCTCCGGGTGGAACTGCAGGGCCAATGCGCGGCCGAGCACGAACGCTTGAGACGAGTTCGCCGTTCTGGCGATCTCGGTTGCGCCCGGCGGCAGCGTCCACCGGTCGAAATGCCACTGAAACCAGCGCCCGCCGGGCACCAGGTCGGGGTGGTCGCTTTCGACCTCGTACCAACCGATCTCCGGGACGGTTGACCGCGCCACGGTTCCGCCGAACGCTTGGGCAAGGAGTTGACCGCCGAAGCACACTCCGAGCAGTGGGACCCCCGCGTCGGCGGCGTCGCGCACTAGCTGGGTTTCGCTGCCCACCCAGGTCTCGCGCAGCGGGACGTCGTACACGGGCCAGCGTGCCCCGAGCGGGACGATTGCGTCGTACCCAACGGGGTCGGGAAACGTCACGTCGACGGCCGGGTCGTCGACGCGTTCGGCAGGGACGACTTCGAAGGTGTCGATGTCGAAGCCTTGTTCGGCGAACGCTTCGCCCAACAGGGCTTCGGTCGCTAGATGCTCGTTATAGATGAACAGAACCTTGGGCGCCACCCGGACATTATTTCGGTGGCGGCATAGGTGGCGCATCGTCGGGGGCGAGTTCGGCAGCGATCTTGCGGAACAGCGGGTCTGCTGCGTTGCTGTAGTCGCCCTGACCGTCGAAGGCCTCGGGTGCGAATGTGACAGCGGCGGCGATCGCGATCTTCTGTGACGGGAGGTAACCCTCGATTGCGCCGTACCCGCCGAACAGGGGGTTCTGTATCAGCCAGTGGCCGGAAATGACGATGCCCATTCCGTAGGTGTAGGCGTCGGTCATCTCATCGCACGTGGTGCAGCCGGGTTGCTTGTGGGTCTTGCCGCGCAGGTCGGTGGACACCATCTTCTTGTACGAGTCGGCTGTGAGCAGCTTGCCCGAACCGATGCCGACCGCGGTCGCCTCCATGTCATAGATGTTGGTCGTCTGTATGGCGCCGTGGGTGATGGTCCAGGATGGATCCCAGAACGTCGATTCCTCGTAAAACGGTGTGCCGGAGGGGATCTTGAGCGCAGCACGGCGCTCAGAGCTGAACGCGTGAAGGACCGGCGACGGGATTTCGGGAGTCAGCGAGTTGGCCGTGTTGGTCAGCCCAAGCGGCCGAAGGATCTTGTCCGACAACAGCTTCGACATCTCCTGGCCGGTGGCCTTCTCGAGTGCCAGGCCGAGCAGCACATAGTTGGTGTGGGCGTAGTTCCAGTTGGTCCCTGGCTCGTAGAGCAGCGGCTGATCGACGGCGAAGTGCAGCATCTCGGGTACCGTCCAGCGCCGGAACGGGTTCGCGTACAGCGCGTTGTTCATCGCGGTGTTGCCGATCACATAGTCGACGTAACCGGACGTCATCTGCGCGAGCTGGCCCAGCGTGACGCGATCGGCGTGCGGCACCTCTGGCAGCCATTTCGACAGCTTGTCGTCGAGGCTCACCTTCTTCTCGTCAACGAGCTGCAGCAGCAGCGTGGATACGTATGAGATGGCGACGGCACCGTTGCGGAAATGCATGTTGGTGGCCGCGGGAATACCTGTCATCGACTCGCCGACGGCCTGGGTGACGACCTCCTTGCCGTCTACCGTCACTCGCACGATGACGGCCTTCAGATGGGCCTGCGCCATGATGTCGCGCACGATGCGCATCACCGCGTCCGCTTTGGGGTTCGTGGTTGTTGAGGTCGGAGACTGGGTGGGCAATGCACCGGGCACGCAGCCGCTGATCAGGACTGGGACGCAGAGCGCAGCAAGCAGGCGCCGGACGGCGGGCATGCCCGATCTTGGCAGAGCGTGACTATCAGCCGCAGTCGAACTCGACTGGCAGGCCACAGGCGACAGTATTTGTCGGAGGGTCCATCTATATTCGAATGTATGTTCGATCCCGAGGTGCTGGCGGCGGTGGATCCGCATGCCGATGAGGCGGCCCTGGTTGAGCAGATCGCGTGGTTGGAGCGGGTGAAGTCGGCCGCGGCGGCCGGTCAGGCGCGGGCGGCTGCGGCGTTGGATGAGAAACGCCGAGCCGGGGAGGCCGCTGCCGGGGTGCCCACTGCGAAGCTGGGCCGTGGGGTGGCCGGCGAGGTGGCGTTGGCGCGGCGGGATTCGCCTGCCCGGGGCGGACGGCACCTTGGCCTCGGCAAGGCCTTGGTGCACGAGATGCCGCACACGTTGGCCGCCCTGGAGTGTGGTGCGTTGTCGGAGTGGCGGGCCACATTGATCGCACGCGAATCGGCCTGCCTTTCTGCCGACGACCGGCGGGTGCTGGATGCCGAACTGTGCGGCGACGTCAGCAGGTTCGACGGCATGGGGGATGGGCGGATCGTTGCGGCGGCCAAGGAGATCGCCGCGCGACTGGATGCCCAAGCGGTGGTGGATCGGGCAGCCAAGGCCGAGGCCGACCGCACCGTGACGATCCGGCCCGCGCCGGACTGCATGACGTATGTGACCGCGCTGTTGCCGGTGGCCCAGGGGGTAGGCGTGTATGCGGCGCTCAAGCGTTCCGCCGATACCACCTTTGATGATCGTTCGCGGGGACAGGTGATGGCCGACACGTTGGTGGAGCGGGTGACCGGACATCCCGCCGAGGAACCCGAGCATGTGGCGCTGAATCTGGTGATGTCGGATCAGGCGTTGTGGGGGCAGGACAACGCGCCTGCGGTGCTGGAGGGTTATGGGCCGATTCCGGCGTTGGTGGCCCAGCGCCTGGTGCGTGATGCGGTGGTTGATGAGCGGTCGTTGGCCACGCTGCGGCGGCTATATCGGGAGCCCAAGAGCGGATCGTTGGTGGCGATGGAGTCGCGGTCGCGGTTCTTCCCCAAGGGTTTAGCTGGTTTTATCGGGGTGCGGGATCGGACGTGTCGCACACCGTATTGTGATGCCCCGATTCGGCATCGTGATCACGCGACACCGCGCAACCGGGGTGGGCCGACCAGTGCCGGCAATGGGTTGGGTGAGTGTGAACGGTGCAACTACACCAAGGAAGCACCGGGCTGGCGGGTCGCCGCGGGTGAGGAAAACGGTGTGCACACAGCCGAATTCGTCACGCCCACTGGTGCGCGGTATCGCTCAACCGCGCCACCACTGCCCGGAGCGCCACTGGTCGCGGTCAGCGAAGTCGAACTCAGAATCGGCATCGCCCTCACCGACCTACACGCCGCCTAGATTCATCCGGCACCGCACCCCGGTGGGAAAGCTGCTGCTCGGCAGCGTTTCGCAGCAGTTGCTGCTCGAGTGCCCCAAGCCAGTGCTTGCGGTCAAGCCGGCCGACTGATCCGGATGGTCCCGTCAACCGCTGACACCGCGTAGCTGCGTACCGAAATGTCGGCACCGCCCGCCTCGATTCCTGTGCCCATGTCGAACGTGTAGCCGTGCAGCGGGCACACCACGACCCGGTCGTCGGACAGCCCGTCTGCCAGTGGCCCGCCCTTGTGCGGGCACACCGCGTCGATGGCACGCAGCGAGCCGTCCCGCAGCCGGAACACCGCGATCTGCTTGCCGTCGACGGCGAACGTGCGGCCCTCGCCGACCGGGATCTCTTCGACCGACCCGATCACGACGTCGGTCATCGCACTGGCACCTGGGGGAGCGGCAGGAGTGGCAGCGAGGTGCGGAACTGCCCCTCACTCACCGGTTTTCGGCCGTCTTGCCAGGGATCACGGTACGCGTCGACCGACTTCTGCATGTTCGCGTCGAGGTATTCGGCGATCCCGTCAGCGTCGTCGACAACAATGCCGCGGATCTTGTCGATCCCGACGCGCGGAACGAACTTGTAGGTGCGCTCAAGCCAGTTCGCATTCTCCCGGTAGTACTGCAGGAACCGGCCGGTGAGTGTGACGACCGTCTGCGGATCGTCGACGGTGGCGAGAAGGTCGCCCTTGCGGATGTGCGCACCCGCCGCGCCCCCGACATATATCTCCCACCGACCGTCGCCGACCGCGACGACGCCGAGGTCCTTGCACAACGCTTCTGCGCAGTTGCGCGGACAACCCGTGACGGCCAGTTTCATCTTGGCCGGGCTGGCCAGGCCTTGGTAGCGCTCCTCGATCGCGATGCCGAGTGCGGTGGAATCACCAAGGCCGTAGCGGCAAAAGTCGCTGCCGACACAGGTTTTGACGGTCCGAAAGCTCTTGCCGTAGGCGTAACCCGATGGCATGTCCAGATCCGCCCATACGGCGGGCAGATCCTCCTTGCGCACGCCAAGCAGGTCGATCCGTTGGCCGCCGGTGAGCTTGATCATCGGGATGGCGTACTTGTCGGCGACCTCGGCGATCCGGCGCAACTGCCACGAGTTGGTCACGCCGCCTTTCATCTGCGGCACCACCGAGAAAGTGCCGTCGCGCTGAATATTGGCGTGAACGCGGTCGTTGATGAACCGAGCGTCACGTTCGTCGACAAACTCGTCGGCCCACATCGTCTCCAACAGTGACGCCAGCGCCATCTTCGAGTTGGCATCCTCCTGGCCGTCCGGCGCCAGCGCGGAGAACACCGACGACACCGAATGCAGTTCGAGATCGCGGATGTGTCTCATCAAAGTCGGTTTGTCATATGGGATTCCGGGCACGTACCACGAAGCCGATGGGTCCTCGGTCACTGCTCCGTCTGCCGCCCACTCGACGATCTGGCCCACTAGCTCCTTGCACGACCCGCAGCCCTTGCCGGCCTTGGTCTTGGCCATAACCCCAGTGAGCGACATCTCGCCACCCTGCACGCAGCTCACCAGCGTCGCCTTGCTCACGCCGTTGCAGTTGCACACTTGGGCGTCGTCGGACAGTTCAGATACGCCGACCGCGACATCGGGGGTGCCGATGTCGAACATCAACGACACCCGCTCGTCGGGCAGCGGTAGCCCGCTGTCGAACGCCTGCGTCAGGAACGACACCTTGCTGACGTCGCCGAGCAGCGTGGCCCCGACCAGCTTGCCGTCCCTGATGACGATGGTCTTGTACACCCCGTGCCTTGGCTCGGAGTACTGGACGAACTCGTCGTCCTCCAGCTCTGGCGCCTTCAGGCCCATCGACGCGACGTCCACACCGGCGACCTTGAGCTTGGTGGCGGTTCGCGACCCGTGATACGCGGCGGTCGTATCGGTGCCGGTCAAGTGGTCGGCCAGCACCGTGGCCTGCTCCCATAGGGGAGCCACCAGCCCGTACACCTGGCCGCGGTGCTGGGCGCACTCACCGACGACGTAGATGTTGTCGTCGTCGATGGATCGCATCTGGTCGTCGACGACGGTCGCCCGCTCGACAGTCAGCCCTGCGCGCTGTGCGAGTCCGACGTTCGGGCGGATGCCCGTCGCGATCACCAACATGTCGCAGTCGATCGAATCTCCGTCGGAGAACACGATTCCCGACAGCCTGCCGTCGGCGTCGGTTCGCACCTCGGTGGTCCGTTTGTCCACGTGCACGGTGATCCCGATGTTCTGCACCGATTTCCGCAGAATCGCGCCTGCTGTGTCGTCGAGCTGTGCGTTCATCAGCGTGGGACCTGCGTGCACGACGTCGACGGTCAGTCCCCGGCTCTGCAGGCCGCGGGCGGCCTCGAGCCCGAGCAGTCCACCACCGATCACCACCGCCTTGGTGCGCTGCGCCGCCTGGTTGATCATGCCGACGCAGTCGTCGAGGGTGCGGAACCCGAAGACCCCATCGGTCAACGTTTTGTCATCGGCCCACAGCCCGGCCATTGGGGGGAAGAACGACCGGCTGCCGGTGGCCAGGATCAGGTAGTCGTAGCGCGTGACCGAGCCGTCGTCGGCATGCACGAGCCGGGCGAACCGGTCGATGCGCACCACACGCACTCCGGCGCGCAGGTCGATGTCGTTGTCGTTATACCAGTCCAGCCCATTGAGGTAGATCTCGTCGGCTTCGTCGCTGCCCGCCAGGACATTGGACAAGAGAATCCGGTTGTAATTGCCGTACGGTTCGTCCCCGAACACGGTGATGTCGAACGTCTCGCCGCCGCCGCGTAGCAGGATCTCCTCGATCGCGCGCACTCCGGCCATTCCGTTGCCGACGACGACCAGCTTTTGCGTCATCAGATTTCAACCAGTCCCAGGTCGACAACCACCGTGCCCCTACAGCCGCTCGGGGCGGCGATGTGCAGCTCCAGCACTGTGTCGCCGAGCAGGTCTTCGACCACCCGCAGCGCAACATGGGTAGCGCCCTTCGCCGCAATGGGGAAGTAGCGCATCGGCTTGCCGTCACGGAACAGCACCACCGTGATCATCTGTTTGCTGGAGTTGCCGCCGCGGAAGTACACCGGCTGCGTCACCGCACCGGCAGGGACGACGTAGCGCAACGACTCGTCGATCAGCGACGGCTTGTCCAGGCCGTTGCCCTCAAACTCGAACGGGCCCTGAAGGAATCGCGGAGTGCTTCCGTCGCTCACCCTCACCGAAGCTAGGGTGCGATTGTTTCGCGGCCGTTTCGCCGATGAGTCCGCAAGGAGTCCCATTGCGCACCAACGGATGTTTCGCCGATGTGAGTGGGTGTTGACACTTCCGATACGGCAGTGCAATCGAGGCGGAACGGGGCGGCAGTACATCTATTTCAACCGCTGCCGGGGAGGCCCTGATGACAATATTGACGCGCGACCGCAACATCGAACACTGGGATGCCGAAGACGTCGAGGCCTGGGAGGCGGGCGGCAAGAAAGTCGCGAAACGCAACCTGATCTGGTCGATCTTCGCCGAGCACGTCGGCTTCTCGATCTGGTCGATCTGGTCGGTGATGGTGCTCTTCATGCCGCAGAACGTCTATCACATCGATCCCGCAGGCAAGTTCTATCTCGTCGCCATGCCGACGCTGGTCGGCGCGGCCATGCGGATCCCCTACACGGTTGCCCCCGCCAAGTTCGGTGGCCGCAACTGGACAATCGTCAGCGCATTGCTGTTGCTCATCCCTACCCTCCTCACGCTCTACGTGATGAAGCAACCTCACACGAGCTACACCACGTTCATGATCGTGGCGGCATTCGCCGGCTTCGGCGGCGGCAACTTCGCCTCGTCGATGACGAACATCAACGCGTTTTACCCGCAGCGGCTCAAGGGCTGGGCGTTGGGGCTCAATGCGGGCGGCGGCAACATCGGCGTGCCGGTCATCCAGTTGGTGGGTCTGCTGGTGATCGCGACGGTAAGCAACAAGTCCCCCGAAATCGTCTGCGCCATCTACCTTGTTCTGATTGCGGCCGCGGCGCTCGGCGCCGCGCTGTTCATGGACAATCTCGGCAACCAGCGGTCGAACCTTGGCGCGATGGCAGAGGCGTTGCGCTACAAGCACTCCTGGGTGATGAGCTTTCTCTACATCGGCACGTTCGGATCGTTCATCGGATTCTCGTTCGCCTTCGGTCAGGTGCTGCAGATCAACTTTCTGGCCGGCGGTGACAATGCGGCGCAAGCATCGCTGCACGCCGCGCAGATCGCGTTCATCGGGCCGCTGCTTGGGTCGATCTCCCGGCCGTTCGGCGGCAAGCTGTCCGACCGTATCGGCGGCGGTAAGGTGACGCTCTACACGTTCATCGCGATGATCTTCGCGGCGGGCATCCTGGTAACCACGGGCGTCCTTGACGACGGAATGAAGGGGGCCCCTACGGGCGGGCAGATGACCGCCTACGTCGTCGGCTTCATCCTTCTGTTCATCCTGTCGGGCCTCGGCAATGGCTCTACATACAAGATGATTCCGTCGATCTTCGAGGCCAAGGCGCAGGGTCACGACGAGTGGAGTCGAGACGAGAAGGCCGCGTGGTCGCGCAGCATGTCTGGCGCGCTAATCGGCTTCGCCGGCGCGATCGGGGCCCTCGGTGGCGTGTTCATCAACGTCGTGTTGCGCGCCTCGTACGTCAGCGCGGCGAAGTCGGCGACGAGCGCGTTCTGGGTGTTCATGGCCTTCTATGTGATCTGCGCCATAGTCACATGGGCCGTGTTCCTGAGGATCCAGACCGTCCGCGCCGGCGCCGGCGAAGAAATCGGCCGTACCGCCGCACCCGTGCCCGCGACCTGACCTGCGTAAACTCCGCTCACCGGGCGGCTTCTCGCCCGGTGAGCATCAATTTTCACCCCGATAACGTCATCGGATAAGAGCCCGAAACATTGCCCGCCCATCATGGGCCTCATGTCGGTGACCAGGACGGCGTGCTCGTACTGCGGCGTCGGCTGTGGCATCCAGGTCGAAACAGCCGCGGATGCCGACTCGGGCAGGCCAGTCATCGCGCGAGTATCGGGCGACAAGCTGCACCCCGCGAACTTCGGCCGCCTGTGCACGAAGGGTGCCACGCACGCCGAGATGATGGCCGCCGACGACGGGCGGCTGAAGTCGGCGCTGCTGCGCCCGACGCGCGACGACGAACCCGTCCCCACACCCGTCGACGACGCCGTCGCAGAGGCAGGCAGGCGGTTGCGCGCGATCATCGATGAGCATGGCCGCGATGCCGTCGCGTTCTACGTCTCCGGCCAGATGTCGATCGAGGCGCAGTATCTGGCCACCAAACTGGCCAAGGGCTTCATGCGGACGGTGCACATCGAATCCAACTCACGGCTGTGCATGGCCAGCGCAGGGACCGGATACAAGCAATCCCTCGGGGCGGACGGGCCACCCGGCTCATACGCCGACTTCGATTGCGCCGATTTGTTTTTCGTCATCGGCTCGAACATGGCCGACTGCCATCCCATTCTGTATCTGAGGATGGCCGACCGGCTCAAGGCGGGTGCGAAGCTGATCGTTGTCGACCCGCGTCGCACCACCACCGCCGAACGCGCCGACCTGTTCCTGCAGATCAAACCCGGTACCGACCTGGCGTTGCTCAACGGCCTGCTGTACCTGCTTATCCAAAACGGTGACATCGACACGGAATTCATCGCCGAGTACACCGACGGCTGGGATGCCATGCCCGCGTTCCTCGCCGACTACCCGCCACACCGAGTCGCGGAGATCACCGGCATCCCAGAATCCGACATTCGGACCGCCGCCCGGATGATCGCCGAGGCGGGGGAGTGGATGAGCTGTTGGACGATGGGGCTCAACCAGAGCACGCACGGCACGTGGAACACGAACGCGATTTGCAACCTGCACCTGGCCACCGGTGCGATCTGCCGGCCTGGCAGCGGGCCGATGTCGCTGACCGGCCAGCCCAACGCGATGGGTGGCCGCGAAATGGGTTACATGGGGCCCGGTTTGCCAGGCCAGCGTTCGGTGCTCTCCGCGCAGGACCGCGCGTTCGTCGAGACCGAGTGGGGCCTCGAGCCGGGCACCATCCGCTCCGAAGTCGGACCGGGCACCATCGACATGTTCGAACAGCTCGCCGACGGCGACATCAAGGCATGCTGGATCATCTGCACCAATCCCGTTGCCACGGTTGCCAATCGGAAGACCGTGATCACCGGGCTCGAGGCCGCCGAACTCGTCATCACCCAGGACGCCTACCGCACCACGGCGACGAACCACTACGCCGACATCGTGCTTCCTGCGACGCTGTGGGCCGAATCCGACGCCGTCATGGTCAATTCCGAGCGGAATCTCACCCTCTTGCAGCAGTCCATCCCGCCTGCAGGCCAGTCCCGGCCGGACTGGCAGCTGATCTGCCAGGTCGCCGCGCACATGGGCTTCGGCGAGCATTTCAACTACGAGTCCAGCGAGCAGATCTTCGATGAGATCCGCCGGTTCGCCAACCCGAAAACCGGCTACGACCTGCGCGGTGCCAGCTACGAGCGGCTTCGGCAGACGCCGCTGCAGTGGCCGTGCCCGCCCGACGACGACAACGACCGTCATCCGATCCGCTACCTCAACGACGGCATCAGCCAGGACTTGCACGTCGACGGAAACGGCCACCGCCCGCGGCTGGCGTTCGCGACCCCGTCACGACGCGCGGCATTCTTCGCCCGCCCGCACATGGATGCTCGTGAACTGCCCGACGACGACTTCCCGTTGGTGCTCAACACCGGCAGGCTGCAGCACCAATGGCACACGATGACCAAGACCGGCAAGGTCGACAAGCTCAACAAGCTCGACAGCGGACCTTTCGTCGAGATCCATCCCACTGACGCCGTAGGACTCGACATCGTCGGCGGACAGCCCGTCGAGCTGACGTCGCGCCGCGGCCGCGCGGTGCTGCCAGCAGTGGTCACCGACCGAGTGCGGCCGGGCAATTGCTTTGTGCCGTTTCACTGGAACGACGAACACGGCGAGTACCTCACGATCAACGCACTGACAAACGACGCCGTCGACCCCGACTCTCTGCAGCCCGAGTTCAAGGTGTGCGCTGTGAGCCTGCGCCCCGTGAAGTTGGTCGACCCCATCGTCGACGAACTCGGCCTCAGTAGCCGGCCGACGCTGACCGACGACGAAAAGATTTATCTCGCAGCCTTTTTCAGCGGACTTGCTGAGGGCGTCAGCAGTCTTCCCGTGCTGCCCGCCTCAGCGCCCGTTGCTACGAATGTCCGGTTGTGGATCGACGGCCTTCTGGCAGGCCGGTATTCGCGCATCACAACTGCGCCCGCCGATGAGCAGGACAAGGACGGGCCGCTGGTGTTGTGGGCGTCGCAGACGGGCAACGCCGAAGAGTTCGCGGCGCGGCTGGCAGGCCGACTCGGCGGCTCCCAGCTGGTCAACATGGACGATATGGCGCTGGCGGAGCTGGCAGGCGCCCACGATGTGCTGGTGATCACGAGCACGTTCGGCGACGGCGGGCCACCCGACAACGGCGCCGCGTTCTGGGATCGTATCCATGCGTCCGACGCGCCACCGTTGGACGGTATCCGGTACGCGGTGCTCGGCATCGGCGACCGGGCATATGACAACTTCTGTGGCCACGCGAAGGCGATCGACGGCAGGTTCGCGGCGCTCGGCGCGACGCGGCTACTGGAACGCGCAGAGTGCGAGGTCTACGACGACGGGCCGATGGACCAGTGGGCCGAACAGGTCACCGCCCTCGTCGGCGCACCGGCCGAGCCGTCGCCGTCCAACGGCAATAACGGCGGCGTCTCGATCATTGCCAGGCCCACCACCGCGGCCGAGCCGTTCACCAGGGCCAAGCCAATCCTGGCGCCGCTGTCGCGCAATATCACCTTGACCGCGCCGACTTCGCGAAAAGAAGTGCGTCAGATCGGTTTTGACATCTCCGAGTACAACGCCACCTATGCGGCGGGCGACTCGCTCGGGGTGTACTCCACCAACAACCCGGCGACGGTCGACGCCTGGCTGGCGGCCACCGGACTGCGCGGCGACATCTCGGTCGAGGTGGACGGCAATGAGCAGAGCCTGCGCGATGCGCTCATCGTGTCCTATGACATCTGCCGGGTGACCCCGAACCTGCTGCGCTTCGTCGCGGAATCGTGTGCGGACAAGGCGGCCGCCAAGGCGCTGCTCGCACCGAGGGACAAGCTCGACAAGTGGCTGGTGAATCGCAATGGGCTCGACATCGTGCAGGAATTCGCTGTCCGCGCCGAGCCCGAGGAGTGGCAGGAGGTGCTGGTCCGGCTGACACCGAGGAACTACTCGATCTCCTCGAGTCCGCTGGTCAGCCCGCACGAGGTGCAGCTGACGGTGTCGGTGGTGCGCTACCTCGGCGCCGACGGTCGCCGGCGCGGCGGGGTGTGTTCGACATTTCTGGCCGACCGCGCAGCGGCGGCGCCGGTATTCCTGCAGCGCTCACCGCATTTCCGTCCGCCTGAAGACGGTGAAACCCCGATGATCATGGTCGGTCCTGGCACCGGCATCGCGCCGTTCCGCGGCTTTCTGCAGGAACGGCGCGCGCTCGGCCATGCCGGCCGCAACTGGCTGTTCTTCGGCGACCAGTATCGCAGCGAAAACTTCTACTACCGCGACGATTTGGAGGACATGGTCCGCGACGGCTTCCTCAACCGGCTGGATCTGGCGTTCTCCCGCGACCAGGCCGACCGGGTCTACGTCCAGCACAAGATGCTCGACTACGGCGCCGACGTCTGGCGGTGGCTCGACGATGGCGGCCATTTCTACGTATGCGGTGACGCGAGCAAGATGGCGAAGGACGTGGACTCCGCCCTGACCGCGATCATTCGAAGGCACGGCTCGATGTCCGAGGAGCACGCCCACGACTACAAGCGCGAGTTGGTGGCGGCCAAGCGCTACGTCCGAGACGTCTATTAGCAATACGCTGTCGGGGTGCGGTTCTCCGGCCAGGTAGCGGTCGTCACAGGCGGCGCTCTTGGCATCGGCGGCGGCATCAGCAAGCGGCTGGCCGCGGCGGGTGCGCACGTGGTGCTCGCCGACATCAATCCCGATGCGGCCTCGGCCACCCATGACCAGATCGTCGCGGCGGGCGGGTGCGCCACGGTTGTCGTCGGCGATATCCGCGACCGCGCCGTCGTGGCCGCAGTGGTTGAAACTGCGCTGGCCGTTCATGATTCGCGGATCGACATCCTGGTGAACAACGTCGGCGATTTCCGCCCCGCGGCAAGGGATTTCCTGCACAGCACCGAGGAGCAGTGGCAGGCGCTCTACGAGCTGAACCTGCTCCATGTGCTGCGAATGTGCCACGCCGTGGTGCCTGAGATGGTGAGTCGCGGGCGCGGGGCGATCGTCAACAACGCGACCGTGGAGGCGTACCGCGGCATTCCCTACGCCGCCCCGTACGCGGCCTTCAACGCCGGGGTGGTGGCGTTCACCCGCAGCCTTGCCGTCGACGTGGCGCAACACGGGATTCGTGTCAACGCGATCGCACCCGACCTTGCCGACACGCCTCAGACGCCTGCGGAGCTCATGCTGCGGGGCCGCGACCCCGACTTGATCAGGACATGGATCCCGGTTGGCAGGTTCGGTCGGCCCGACGACTACGCCGCCGTGGTGGAGTTCCTGGCGTCCGACGACGCGCGGTTCGTCACCGGGCAGACGGTGCCGGTGGACGGCGGCACACTGGCGGCTTCCGGGTGGTACGCCCGTGCCGATCGTAAGGGCTGGACGAATATGCCGAACGAGGCCTGAGCCGAAGGAAAAACTGGTGTCCGAGGGGGGACTTGAACCCCCACGCCCGTTAATAGGGCACTAGCACCTCAAGCTAGCGCGTCTGCCATTCCGCCACTCGGACCAGTTCTGGGCAGCTAAGGCTAACGGATTGGGCTGCCAGGACCCAAACCAAGCGGCCACCTCAATGGTACGAATGGTGACTGTGACTGCTGCCCCCAATGCCGAAGCCGAGGTGGTTGATCTCGTCAGCGCGCTGATCCGGTTCGACACGTCCAACACCGGCGAATTGGAGACCACCAAGGGCGAGGCCGAATGCGCCCGGTGGGTGGCCGAACAGTTGGAAGAGGTCGGTTACACGACTGAATATGTCGAGGCCGGAGCTCCAGGCCGGGGCAACCTTTTCGCCAGGCTCGATGGCGCCGACTCCTCGCGTGGCGCCCTGATGCTGCACGGCCATCTCGACGTCGTGCCGGCGGAGGCGTCGGACTGGAGCGTGCACCCGTTTTCCGGTGCCGTCGAGGATGGCTACGTGTGGGGTCGCGGCGCGGTCGATATGAAGGACATGGTCGGCATGATGATCGCGGTCGCCCGGCGGTTCAAACGCTCCGGGATCGTCCCGCCGCGTGACCTGGTGTTCGCGTTCGTGTCCGATGAGGAGGCTGGCGGCAAGTACGGCTGCAAGTGGCTGGTCGACAACCGGCCCGACCTTTTCGACGGCGTCACCGAGGCGGTCGGGGAGGTCGGCGGGTTCTCGCTGACGATCCCTCGCCGCGACGGCGGCGAGCGCACGCTCTATCTGATCGAGACCGCCGAGAAGGCGATGATGTGGATGCGCCTCAACGCCCGCGGCCGCGCAGGGCACGGGTCGATGGTCCACGACAACAACGCGGTCACCGCGGTCGCCGAAGCGGTAGCCAAGCTGGGTCGCCATCAGTTCCCGGTCGTCCTGACCGACGCCGTTGAGCAGTTTCTGACGGCCGTCGCCGAGGAGACCGGCTACACCTTCGACGTGGACTCACCTGATCTGGAGGGGGCAATCGCCAAACTTGGCCCGATCGCCCGCATCGTGGGTGCCACGCTGCGCGATACCGCCAACCCCACGATGCTCAAGGCGGGATACAAGGCCAACGTCATCCCTGCGACCGCCGAGGCGGTGGTCGACTGTCGCGTGTTGCCCGGCAGGCTGGCAGCTTTCGAGCGCGAGGTCGACGAGCTCATCGGCCCCGATGTCACCCGCGAATGGATCACCGAGCTACCGTCCTACGAGACCACTTTCGACGGTGAGCTGCTCGATGCGATGAACAATGCGATCCTGACCGCCGATCCCGATGCCCGCACCGTGCCGTATATGCTGTCGGGCGGCACCGACGCAAAACACTTCGCGCGGTTGGGGATTCGCTGCTTCGGGTTCGCGCCGCTGAAGTTGCCGCCTGACCTTGACTTCGCGGCGCTGTTCCATGGCGTCGATGAGCGGGTACCCGTTGACGCGCTGAAGTTCGGCACCCGGGTACTCGAGCATTTCCTGCAGCACTGCTGACCACAAAAGAATCGAAAGGAATGGCCTACTGTGTCTTTTCCATACAACCCCTATGACTTTCTCCCGAAGCTGCCGTCGTTCACCCTGACATCGGAGTCGGTGACCGATGGGCAGCCGCTGGCCAACGACCAAGTCAGCGGCATCATGGGAGCAGGCGGTGCCGACGTCTCACCGCAGCTGAGCTGGTCGGGTTTCCCCGAGGAGACCCGCAGTTTCGCCGTCACGATTTATGACCCGGATGCGCCGACCGCATCCGGGTTCTGGCACTGGGCCGTCGCGAACCTGCCCGCGACCGTCACCGACCTGCCCGCCGGTGTCGGCGACGGCAGCAGCAGCGGATTTCCCGGCGACGCAATCACTTTGGCGAACGACGCGGGCCTGAAGCGCTACATCGGTGCCGCCCCGCCACAAGGGCACGGCGTGCACCGGTATTTCATTGCGGTGCATGCCGTCAAGGTCGAGAAGCTCGAACTCGACGGGGACGCCAGCCCCGCGTATCTCGGTTTCAACCTGTTCATGAACGCGATTGCGCGCGCTGTCATCCAGGGCACGTACGAGCAGAAGTAGTCAGCGCGCGGCCGAGCCGACGGCATCGGCCAGCGACTCGAAGCCGCCCTCGCGCAGCTTGCGGGCCAGGCCATTGTGAATGTGCTTGGCCCACAAGCCGCCACCGTAGATGAAGCCGGTGTAGCCCTGCAGCAGGGATGCGCCGGACGTGACGCGGTCCCATGCGTCGTCGGCGGTCTCGATGCCCCCGACGCTGATCAACACCAGCCTGCCGCCTGCCCGCCGGTACAGCCGGCGCAGCACCTCCGCCGAACGCTCTGCCACCGGCGGACCGGAAATACCGCCGGCGCCCAGCGCGTCGGCATCCGGTGTCGCGAGCCCAGAGCGCGACACGGTGGTATTCGTGGCGACAATGCCCGCCAAGCCCAGTTCGATTGCCAGATCGGCGATCTCGTCGACGTCGTCGTCGGACAGATCGGGTGCGATCTTGACCAGTACGGGTGCCGACGTCTGTGCCAGTACCGCGGACAGGATCGGCCGCAATGAGGAGACGGCCTGTAGGTCACGCAGCCCCGGCGTATTCGGTGAGCTGACGTTGACCACCAGAAACGCGGCCAGCGGCCCGACCAGTCTGGCGCTCTCGGCGTAATCGTCGACCGCACCCTCTGGCGGCGTCACCTTGGTCTTGCCGATGTTGACCCCGATCGGCACATCCGGTGCTCGCCGGGCAAGGCGCAGTGCCAGCTCGCCAGCGCCGTGATTGTTGAACCCCATCCGGTTGAGCAGTGCGCGGTCGTCGGGCAGCCGGAACATTCGCGGTGGTGGATTGCCAGGCTGCGCCTGTGCGGTGACGGTGCCGATCTCGGCGTAGCCAAATCCCAGCGCGCCCCACGTGCGCAGGCCCCTGCCGTCCTTGTCGAACCCGGCCGCCAGGCCCATCGGGCCGCCGAACCGCACCCCGAACACCGTGCTGGCCAGCACCGGATCCTTCGGCGCGAGCCATCTCGCCAGCCCGCGGCGCAGCGGAAGGACCGCTGTCACGCCCCTCAGGAAAGCGAAAACAAAGGTGTGAATGCGTTCTGGGGAAACCAGAAACAGCACCCACCGCAGCGCGCGGTACATCACAAGCCGGGTTGATCCGGAATGCCAACCCTGTCCGCGGCGATCTTCTTGCGGCGCAGCAGCACCCGCCTGCTGCCGTCGGTGTACAGCCGGACCCGGGTGAGCTCCCATCCGCGGTACTCGGCCTCGATCGACAATCGGGTGGACGCGCTGATTCGTGTCAGATCCGGTGGTAGCCGCAGGGGTATCCACTCGTATTCGTCCGATAGATCGCGTTCCCAGCCTTCTGGCATCCGTCCGCGGTGCATGGCAGTCAAGGTTGTCGCCTCTTCGCGCAAGCGCTCATCGGTGGCCCATTCCTGCGCCCGCTATCACCTGCACACCCGCTCCCGAGCCGGACACCACATACAGGGTGCCAGATGCTTCGTCAAAGGCCAGGGAGTTGGGTTGCTGCACGGTTCGATAACGCACCTTCTCGACGGGGATACCGGTGGCCAGATCGTAACCAACGACGGTGTTGGTTGCCGTCTGCGACACCCAGGTCAGCCCCGACGAGCCGGCCAACCCGTAGGGCGCGTCGCGAACCGGGGACCGCTGGCGCAGGATCAGCGGATCGGTGCCGAACACCAGCAACTCGTCGCCGCGGGTGTCGGCGACCAACACCCGCCCTGCCGAGTCGGCGGCCAGCGTGGTCGCCCCCTCGCCGGCCCGCAGTGCGTGATCGGCGTCGTTGCCGCTGCCCGAGATGGTGGTCACCGACGTCTGGCCGCGGTCCAGCACAACTACCGTATTTCCTTGCGCAACAAGGGCGTCCACCCGCGCAAAGATCTTCAGGGACGCGCCGACGGCCGTGTCGGAACTCATTGTGTAGACGGCGCCGTCCGCACTGCCGAGGACCAGCTTGCCGTCGGCGCGGCGGGTGATCGCCGTGAAGTCGGCGCCCGGTTGGCCCTCGACGTCCACTCTGGTGGCCGTGTCTGCGCGCATATCGACGCGGAAATAGCCGCCGCGCGTCGCGGCATACACCCGGCCGTCGTTGTCACCCGTCATGGCCGTCGCAGGGCCGGGCAGTGGCACTGCTCGCTCGGTGCCGGACGGGGGCACAACGGTGACCGTCGACTGACCCCCGATACCGGGGCTGAGCACCGCCAACGACGCCGTTGCCACGTCGAATACGGCGGCATCGGCGTGCCCTGCCAGCGGTTTCACCACGCCCGCGGGTTGTCCGGTGACAGGAGGGGACTGCGCGGCCTTGGCGGGCACGATTGTCGGTGGCGGAGCGTCGGCCTTGTTAGCCGAACAACTCACCAATCCGGCCGTTGCCAGCACAACAGCGCTGACGCGAATTAGCTGAATTGACCTGTTCAAGCGGCGCGGCAAAGGGTAGCTCTCGGACGTGGGCATTGGATCTCGATTGAGATGCAAGTGTAGGCAAGACCGCCATCAACAAATGGCCACGTCCGGCACGCTCAGCGCCGTCGCCGGCGGTATGGTTCGACCATGACCCTCGCCGCAGACAGGGATTTGGATAACCATCGGTTTGCTATCGAGGACATCACCACAGGTCTACATGCCAGCGGATTTGGCCAGGTGGGGGACGGTCGCAGTTTTTCGTTCCGTATCGAAAAGCAGGTGCTCGTCGTCGAGATATACCGCCCGCGCATTACTGGGCCGGTTCCGCAGGCCGAGGATGTCGTCGCGGCTGCCAGCCGCAGGCTCACCGACGTCGATGTGTTCGACGAGCGCAGCGTGTCCGCTGCCGTGCGTGACGCAGTCGCCGACGCTCATTCGGTGACTCGCACAGCGCGCTGACAGCAGCCTCACGGTACGGTCTTCGTCGTGATTGAGGCGCCGGCGATGTCGTGGCTGCAAGTGGTCGTTTTGTCGGTGGTGCAGGGACTGACCGAGTTCCTGCCCGTTTCGTCGTCGGGCCACCTGGCGATCGTCTCGCGCATCTTCTTCGACGACGACGCAGGCGCGTCGTTCACCGCGGTCACCCAGCTGGGCACCGAGGTGGCGGTGCTGCTGTACTTCGCCCGCGATATCGGCCGCATCCTCAAGGCCTGGTTTAACGGTCTGTTCGTCGCCGCGCACCGCACGCTCGACTATTGGATGGGCTGGTACGTCATCATCGGCACCATCCCGATCGGCGTGCTCGGTCTGCTATTCAAGGACGAAATCCGTACTGGCGCACGCAATCTGTGGCTGATCGCAAGCGCGCTGATCATCTTCTCCCTCGTCATCACCGCCGCCGAGTACTACGGCAAGCAGACCAGGCACGCCGAACAGCTCACGTGGAAGGACAGCATCACGGTCGGGCTGGCACAGTGCCTTGCGCTGGTGCCCGGTGTGTCACGGTCGGGCGCCACCATAAGCGCGGGCCTGTTCCTCGGGCTCGACCGAGAACTTTCCGCGCGGTTCGGCTTCCTGCTCGCCATCCCCGCCGTTTTCGCGTCGGGGCTGTTCTCGTTGCCCGACGCGTTCCACCCCGTTGGCGAGGGGATGAGCGCGAGCGGCCCGCAATTGGTGGTGGCCACCCTCATCGCGTTCGTCATCGGGTTCGCGGCGGTGTCCTGGTTCCTGCGGTTCCTGGTGAGCCACAGCATGTACTGGTTCGTCGGCTACCGTGTCGTGCTCGGCACCGTGGTGCTGATCCTGTTGGGCACAGGGGTGGTGGCGGCGACGTGACCGTGATTCTGCTGCGGCACGGCAGGTCGACGTCGAACACCGCGCACACGCTGGCGGGCCGCACCGAGGGCGTCGACCTCGACGACAAAGGCGAAGAACAGGCGCAGGCACTCGTCGCACGGATCGCCGGGCTGCCGATCCGTGCCATCGTGCGCTCGCCGCTGCTGCGCTGCCGTCGGACGGTCGAGCCGCTTGCCGCGGCCCTCGGGCTGGATCCGATGGTCGACGAGCGTATCTCCGAGGTTGACTACGGCAGCTGGACTGGCCGCAAGATCGGTGACCTGGTCAAAGAACCGCTATGGGCGGTGGTGCAGCAGCAGCCGAGCGCGGCCGTCTTTCCCGGTGGCGAAGGGCTGGCCCACGTGCAATCGCGGGCAGTGGCCGCCGTCCGCGAGCACGACCGCAGGCTCGCCGAACTGCATGAGGGCGACGCGCTGTGGGTGGCCTGTACACACGGCGATGTGATCAAGTCCGTGGTGGCCGACGCGCTCGGCGCCCACCTCGACACCTTCCAGCGCATCAGCGCAGACCCGGCGTCGATGAGTGTGATCCGTTACACCGCGTTGCGTCCGTTCGTCATACACGTCAACCACACTGGTGACGCCCTCACCGCCGGACTGCTGGCCAAACCGCCAAAGGCCGACGGCGAGGCCGCCAATAAGGACGGCGAGGTGCCGCCCGATGACGCTGTGGTCGGTGGCTCTACCGATTGAGGGCCCGCCGTGGAATTACGGCCGACGTGCCGATGCCGGTATTTTGGAGGGTGCCATGTCCCGCGCAATTCACGTCTTCCGCACGCCCGACCGCTTCGTGGCCGGGACCGTCGGGCAGCCCGGGAACCGAACCTTCTACCTGCAGGCCGTCCACGACAAGCGCGTGATTTCGGTGATCCTGGAGAAGCAGCAGGTTGCGGTGCTCGCCGAGCGGATCGCGGCGCTGCTGCTTGAGATCAATCGCCGGTTCGGCACCCCGATCCCACCCGAGACCGCCGACATCGAGGACCTGAGCCCATTGGTCACGCCTGTCGACGCCGAGTTCCGGGTCGGGACCATGGGCCTCGGCTGGGATTCGGAAGCGCAGACGGTGGTGGTCGAACTGCTTGCGGTGTCCGAGACCGAGTTCGACGCGTCAGTGGTGCTCGACGACGCAGAGGAGGGGCCCGACGCGGTGCGGGTCTTCCTGTCGCCTGAGTCGGCGCGCGAATTCGCGACACGCTCCAACAGGGTCATATCGGCAGGCCGACCGCCCTGCCCGCTGTGCGATGAGCCGCTCGACCCAGAGGGCCACATCTGCGTGCGCACCAACGGCTACCGGCGCGGCGCCTTTGCCGGGTCCGAGGATGACGCCGATTCCTAGCGACGCGTCTGATGACTGCGAGGTGTTGCGGCGCGGCGAGTTGACCGTCATCGGACGAATCCGCTCAGCGAGCAACGCCACCTTCCTCTGCGAAGCGCATCTGGATGAGCACCAGGCTCACTGCGTCTACAAACCCATCGCTGGCGAGGCGCCCCTGTGGGATTTCCCGGACGGCACGCTGGCAGGCCGCGAACTCAGCGCCTACCTCGTTTCTGATGCGCTCGGTTGGAACATTGTGCCCTACACCATCATTCGCGATGGCCCTGCGGGCCGCGGCATGCTGCAGTTGTGGGTGGATCAGCCCGGTGACGACGTCGGCGACGAACTGCAGGCAGGGCCGGACCTCATCGACCTGTTGCCCGCTGGACACATTCCGCCTGGCTATCTGCCGGTGCTGCAGGCCTACGACTACGCGGGTGACGAGGTGACGCTGGTGCATGCCGACGACATTCGGTTGCGACGGATGGCCGTCTTCGATGTGCTGATCAACAACGCCGACCGCAAGGGTGGGCACATTCTTTCCGGTGTCGACGGCGTGGTGCACGGCGTCGACCACGGGGTGAGCCTGCACGTCGAGGACAAGCTGCGCACCGTGCTGTGGGGCTGGGCGGGCAAGCCCGTCGACGACGACACGTTGGAGACGGTGGCCCGACTGCGCGATCGGCTGCGAGGCAGCCTGGGCGAACGGTTGGGTGAACACATCACCCGTCGCGAGGTGGACGCGCTGCATGCCAGAACTGTTGCACTGCTGGATAATCCGGTGATGCCAACACCGGACCGGCGCAGGCCGATCCCGTGGCCCGCGTTCTGACCGAATTCTGGATTCTTACGCTGCGTGGCTCTGAATGCAGGTGGGCGCCGTCGTCGTGGATACTGTCGCGATGGGCCTTACCGATGCGGCGCTGGCCGCCGAGGTGGCCGCCGAAGCCGGTGAACTGCTGCTGGCGGTGCGCGAAGAAGTGGGCTTCGACGATCCGTACGACCTCGGCGACGCTGGCGACAATCGGGCCAACGTTCTGATCCTCGACCGGCTTGCTCGTGACCGGCCCGGCGACGCGGTGCTGTCCGAGGAGGCCGTCGACGACTTGTCGCGGGTGCACTCAGACCGCGTGTGGATCGTCGACCCGGTGGACGGCACCCGCGAGTTCTCGTGGCCTGGCCGAACCGACTGGGCGGTGCACATCGCGCTGTGGCAGCGCAGCGACGGACCTCACGGCGGCGGCATCACCGACGCCGCGGTCGCGCTGCCCGCCCGCGGCGAGGTGTACCGCACCGACACTGTCACCGCGCCGCCGCCGCGCGCCGGAGGTCCGATCCGCATCACCGCAAGCGCCAGCAGACCGCCCGCGGTGCTGTGGCGGCTGCGTGACCGGATGGACATTCAGATGGTGCGGATCGGGTCGGCAGGGGCGAAGGCGATGGCCGTGGTCCGCGGCGACGTCGACGCCTATGTCCATGCAGGCGGCCAATGGGAGTGGGACTCGGCCGCGCCTGCCGGAGTGGTGCAGGCCGCAGGGCTACACGCATCGCGGCTGGACGGTTCACCGCTGATCTACAACCGGCGCGATCCGTACCTGCCGGACCTCCTGATGTGTCGTGCCGAACTGGCGGCCGTGCTGCTCGACGGCATCTTGTCGGCGTATCGCGAGCGGTGAGGTGGGAATGGATCGGCACTCGGCGTTGTAGGTCAGGTTCGAACCCACACACCATCGGAGGCCGTCCTGAGCGAACACCTTAGAGTCGACGCTATGCAATCGTGGCCGGCTCAGGACGTCCCGGCGCTGCCGGGACGGGGCCCGCAGCTGCGCCTTTACGACAGCGCCGACCGGCAGATCCGCCCGGTCACAGCAGGCGAGAAGGCCACGATGTACGTCTGCGGCATCACGCCGTACGACGCCACCCACCTGGGGCACGCGGCCACTTACCTGGCGTTCGACTTGGTGCACAGGGCGTGGCTGGATTCTGGGCACCAGGTGCACTACGTGCAGAACGTCACGGACGTCGACGACCCGTTGTTCGAGCGGGCCCAGCGTGACGGCGTCGACTGGCGTGAGCTGGCCGATCGCGAGACCGAGCTGTTTCGCGAGGACATGGCGGCCCTGCGGGTGCTGCCGCCGCACGACTATGTGGCGGCCACAGAGGCTATCGGCGAGGTCATCGAGCTGGTGGAGAAGATGCTGGCGTCGGGCGCGGCCTACGTGGTCGACGACCCCGATCACCCGGACGTGTACTTCCGCGCCGACGCCACTGTGCAGTTCGGCTACGAATCGGGCTACGACCGCGACACCATGCTGCGGCTGTTCACCGAGCGTGGCGGCGATCCCGCCCGTGCTGGCAAAGGCGACGAACTCGATGCGTTGATGTGGCGCGCCGAGCGCCCCGGCGAGCCCAGCTGGCCGTCGCCGTTCGGCCCAGGCAGGCCGGGCTGGCATGTCGAGTGCACGGCGATCGCGCTGTCGCGCATCGGCACCGGCCTTGACGTCCAGGGCGGTGGCAGTGATCTGATCTTCCCGCACCACGAGTTCTCCGCCGCGCACGCCGAATCCGTAACGGGGGAGCGACGATTCGCGCGACATTACGTGCACGCCGGGATGATCGGCTGGGACGGGCACAAGATGAGCAAGAGCCGCGGCAACCTCGTCCTGGTGTCGCGACTGCGCGCCGACGGCGTCGAACCGGCGGCCATCCGGCTCGGCCTGCTCGCCGGTCACTATCGCGCCGACCGGTCCTGGAGCGATCAGGTGCTCGACGAGGCAAACACCCGGCTGCAGCGGTGGCGGACCGCGACGGCGCTGCCCGCGGCACCCGACGCGACCGACGTCGTGGCCAGGGTGCGCCAGTATCTGGCCGACGATCTGGACACCCCGAAAGCAATTGCCGCACTGGACGGTTGGGCGACCGATGCGCTGGAGTATGGCGGCCACGACACCGAAGCGGCGCGCACGGTGGCCACCCTTGCCGACGTTCTGCTTGGCGTCGAACTGTAGAACTTCAAGACCGTCCCGACGCCGCGTCGTGCGGGGTACGTTGGCCGCTATGAGTTCTGTCAACGGGAAAGTTGCGCTGATCACCGGTGGCGCGAACGGCATCGGCGCGGAGGTGGCCCGCCGCCTGCACGCCAAGGGCGCGAAGCTGGTGCTGACCGACCTGGACGAGGCCCAGCTCAAGGACGTGGCTACCAAGCTCGGCGAGGATCGGGTACTGACGGTCGTCGCCGACGTGCGTGAGCTGTCGGCAATGCAGGCCGCCGTCGAGAAGGGCGTCGAGCGGTTCGGCGGTGTCGACATCGTGATTGCCAACGCGGGCATCGCTGTCTTCGGGTCAGTCTTGAATGTGGATCCCGAAGCGTTTAAGACTCTGCTCGACGTCAATGCACTCGGCGTCTTCTATACGGTCAGGGCGGCCCTGCCGTCGGTGATCGAGCGACGGGGCTACGTTCTGGTCGTCTCGTCGTTGGCCGCCTACGCGCCCGTCGCCGGGTCTGCGTCCTACAGCCTCGCCAAGGCCGGTGTCGAACATTTTGCAAACGCTTTGCGGATGGAGGTCGCCCAATACGGCGTCGACGTCGGATCAGCGCACATGTCGTGGATCGATACCCCGATGGTTCGAGAGGGGAAGGCGGACCTGACCTCGTTCCGCAACGCGGTCGAGAGTCTGCCTGGACCGATGAGCAAGACCACTTCCGTCGAGGCGTGCGGTGCTGCGTTCGTCAAGGGGATCGAGGGCCGCAAGCGCCAAATCAATTGTCCCCGTTGGGTCGGATTGTTCCGATGGCTGCGTCCCGTGCTGACTAGTCCATGGGGTGAGTCGACGATGATGAAAGGTCTCGCGGATCGCGTTACGGAGATGGATGACGAGTCAGCCGCCCTGGGGCGGTCGATGAGTGAGCGCATCGAAGCGCTGGAAAAGCATTGATCCAACGGCTCGGCGTGATTCTGGCGATCGTCGCGCTGCTGGCTGCCTGCACCAGCAAGGGAACGGAGGAGACGCCCACGTCATCGCCGCCGCCGAGCGCGGCGGCCGTCACACCGGAGCAGGCCCGCGCTATCGCGAAGGAGGCCTACATCTATGGCTTCCCGATGGTCGACAACTACCGCGTCATGTACAGCTACTTCGTCAACAAGGACGACCAGGAGTACAAGGGCGGCTGGAACGAGATTCACAACACCGCACGGGTTTACACACCCGAGGACAAGGCGATCCAGACGCCGAACTCGGACACTCCCTATTCCAGCGTCGGCGCAGACCTGCGCGCCGAGCCGCTGGTGCTGACCGTCCCGCCGATCGAGCAGGACCGCTACTACTCGCTGCAGTTCGTCGATCTCTATACCTACAACATGGCGTACGTCGGCGGTCGCACTACCGGCAACGGCGGCGGCAAATACCTTCTCGCAGGGCCTAATTGGAAGGGCGAAAAACCTGAGGGCATCAACGAGGTTATCCGCTCGGACACCGATCTGGCGTTGGTGCTCTACCGCACTCAGCTGCTTGGCCCGTCCGACATCGACCAGGTCAAAAAGATCCAGGCCGGATACCAGGTCCAGCCGCTGTCGGCCTACCTGAACCAGCCGCCGCCTGCCCCTGCGCCTGCGATCGACTTCGTGCCGCCGCTGACGGCGGACCAGCAGAAGTCGTCACCGCAGTTCTTCGAGATCCTCAACTTCGTCATGCAATTCGCGCCAATGCTGCCGTCCGAAAAGGATCTGCGCGCCCGCTTCGAAACCATCGGGATCGGTCCCGAAAGGAACTTCGCGGCCGACAAGCTGACGCCCGAGATGCGGTCGGCGATCGAGGGCGGGATGGCCGATGCCTGGAACGAGTTCAACACGTTCAAGAAGGACAAGGTGGACACGGGCCAGATCGGCTCGGCTCAGTTCTTCGGCACCGCGGACGATTTGAAGGGCAACTACCTGAACCGGATGGCAGGCGCGGTGCTCGGCATCTATGGAAACACGGCCGCAGGGGCGATCTACCCGAGCTTCACCAACGACTCGGCGGCCGCGGCGTTGACGGGTGCGAACAACTACACCTTCCACTTCGCTTCGGGGCAGCTGCCTCCGGTCAACGCGTTCTGGTCGCTGACCATGTACGAGCTGCCGCAGAGCCTGCTGGTGGCCAACCCGATCCAGCGCTACCTCATCAACTCGCCGATGCTGCCCAGCCTCGTTCCCGACACCGATGGTGGCTACACGTTCTACATCCAGAACGAGTCGCCAGGCATTGACAAGGAGTCCAACTGGCTGCCTGCGCCGAAGGGGCCGTTCGTGCTCGTGCTGCGGTTGTACTGGCCCAAGCCGGACGCGCTCAACGGGGTCTGGAAGGCGCCGAAACCGGTGAAGGTCTAGCTTCTGAATCCCGGACCACGGCGGCGTAGATAGCGCTCGAACTCCGCCGCCAGCGCGTCACCGTCGATTTTGCCGAGCGCCTCCGTCATGTCGACCTCGGCGTCGCCGCGCTCCTCGAGGGACTGGACGTATTCGGCGATCTCGTCGTCGTCGGCCGTCATCTCGCTCACAGCCTGCTCCCACTCCTCGGCCTGACTGGGAAGGTCGGCCAGCGGTACCTCTATATCGAGCACGTCCTCGACCCGACGCAGCAGCGCCACCGTCGCCTTGGGACTCGGCGGCTGCGACACGTAATGCGGAACAGCCGCCCAGAACGTCACCGCCGGAATGCCCGCCTGCACGCAGGCGTCCTGGAACACGCCTGCGATGCCCGTAGGGCCTTCGTAGCGGGTTTCTTCCAGGCCGAAAGCCTTCGCGGAGTCGGGGGAGTAGGCGGCTCCAGACACCGGCACCGGCCGGGTGTGCGGAGTATCTGCAAGCAGCGCCCCGAGAATGACGACGGTCTGCACGTTGAGCTTGTCGGCGATGGCCAGCAGCTCGGCGCAGAACGTGCGCCAGCGCATATTCGGCTCCACCCCGTGCATCAACACGATGTCGCGGTCGGAGCCGGGCGGGCGGCAGTGTGAAATCCGCATCGACGGCCAGACCAGCTCCCTGGTCACCCCGTCCACCTGCCGGATCACCGGCCTGTTCACCTGGTAGTCGTAGTAAGCCTCGTCGTCGATCTCCACGATCGTCTCGGCCTCCCAGATCGCATCCAGGTGCTCAAGGGCGTCGCTGGCCGCGTCTCCGGCGTCGTTCCAGCCTTCGAAGGCGGCGACGACGATGGTGTCGTTCAGTTTGGGCAGGTCGGCCGGCCTGTTGCCGCTCGCATCCGACGGGGTCACTAGGCCAGCGTAAGCCCTGTGTGGCGGCTACGAGCGCCATCGCCACACGGGTGAATATTGCGAGAATGGGCGCTCGCGCGATGAACCGAATTGCTAGTGCCGACGCCGTCGAGACGAAATACGTTCGGCTGCTATCTGGTTAGCCTTGGTGACTGCGACATTCCCGACAAGATCCCCGAGCTGTCGCTCAAGGGGTTGCGATCGCACGCGGGCGGGGGGGCTATCGCGACGATGAGCTGGGCGTCCGGACGTCGATCGGGTGACGACGTAGACTTTCCTGGTCGAGAGGCGTTGCAACGGGTCCGGGTTCACCCCCGTATCCGCCACGCTCGGCAGAGTTAAGGACGCCTTCCGCTACGGAAGGAGTGCACGTGAACGCCTGGGAGCCGAACATCCGCCCCGACTGCACCGACGAACTGACGGCTGCTCTCGGCCAGCGGATCATGGTGATCGACGGCGCGATGGGCACGGCGATCCAGCGGGACCGGCCGGACGAGGCCGGCTACCGCGGCGAGCGGTTCATAGAGTGGCCGACCGCTCTTCAGGGCAACAACGACCTGCTCACCCTCACGCAGCCGCAGATCATCGAGGGGATCCACCGCGAGTACCTCGAGGCGGGCGCCGACATCTTGGAGACCAACACGTTCAACTCGAACGCGGTCTCGCTCTCCGACTACGGCATGGAGGAGCTGGGCTACGAGTTGAACTACGCCGGCGCCGCACTGGCCCGCAAGGCCTGCGACGAGTTCAGCACCCCGGAGAAGCCCCGCTACGTCGCCGGCGCCATCGGGCCGACGACGCGGACCGCGTCGATCTCGCCGGACGTCAACGACCCCGGAGCCCGCAACGTCTCCTACGACCAGCTGGTTGCCGCCTACCTCGAAGCCGTCAACGGCCTGGTCGACGGTGGTGCCGACCTCCTCATCATCGAGACGATCTTCGACTCGCTGAACGCCAAGGCGGCGGTGTTCGCCGTCGAGACGCTGTTCGAGGAGCGCGGACGCCGCTGGCCGCTGATCATCTCGGGCACCATCACCGATGCCTCCGGGCGGACGTTGTCCGGTCAGGTCACCGAAGCATTCTGGAACGCGATCAGGCACGCGAAGCCGATCGCGGTGGGCCTCAACTGCGCTTTGGGCGCGCCGGAGATGAGGCCCTACATCGCCGAGATGGCGCGGATCGCGGACACCTTCGTCTCCTGCTATCCGAACGCCGGCCTGCCCAACGCCTTCGGCGAGTACGACGAGTCCCCGGAGCGCCAGGCCGGCTACCTCGCCGAGTTCGCCGAGGCCGGCCTGGTCAACCTCGTCGGTGGCTGCTGCGGAACGACGCCGGCGCACATCGCCGAGATCGCCAAGGTCGTCGAGGGCAAGCCGCAGCGCGAGGTGCCGGAGATCGAAGTGGCCACCCGGCTCTCGGGCCTGGAGCCGCTCAACATCACCGACGACTCCCTGTTCGTGAACATCGGTGAGCGCACCAACATCACCGGCTCCGCCCGGTTCCGCAACCTGATCAAGGCCGAGGACTACGACACCGCGCTGTCGGTCGCCCTGCAGCAGGTCGAGGTCGGTGCGCAGGTCATCGACATCAACATGGACGAAGGCATGATCGACGGCATCGCCGCGATGGACCGGTTCACCAAGCTGATCGCGGCCGAGCCGGACATCAGCCGCGTCCCGGTGATGATCGACTCGTCCAAGTGGGAGGTCATCGAGGCGGGCCTGAAGAACGTGCAGGGCAAGCCGATCGTCAACTCGATCTCCATGAAGGAGGGCGAGGAGAAGTTCATCCGCGAGGCACGGCTGTGCCGCAAGTACGGCGCCGCCGTCGTCGTGATGGCCTTCGACGAGCAGGGTCAGGCCGACAACCTGGAGCGCCGCAAGGAGATCTGCGGGCGCGCCTACCGGATCTTGACCGAAGAGGTCGGCTTCCCGCCCGAGGACATCATCTTCGACCCGAACTGCTTCGCGCTGGCGACCGGTATCGAGGAGCACGCGACGTACGGGATCGACTTCATCGAGGCCTGCGCCTGGATCAAGGAGAACCTTCCCGGGGTGCACATCTCCGGCGGCATCTCGAACGTGTCGTTCTCGTTCCGGGGCAACAACCCTGTCCGCGAGGCGATCCACGCGGTGTTCCTGTTCCACGCCATCAAGGCCGGCCTGGACATGGGCATCGTCAACGCCGGTGCGCTGGTGCCCTACGACTCGATCGACCCCGAGCTGCGGGACCGGATCGAGGACGTCGTCCTGAACCGTCGCGAGGACGCGGCCGAACGGCTCCTGGAGATCGCCGAACGGTTCAACAGCTCGGAGAAGGCCGACGACCCGGTGGCAGCCGAGTGGCGCAGCCTCCCGGTCCGCGAGCGGATCACCCACGCCCTGGTCAAGGGCATCGACGCCAACGTCGATGACGACACCGAGGAACTGCGGGCCGAGATCGCCGCCACAGGTGGTCGCCCGATCGAGGTGATCGAGGGCCCGCTGATGGACGGCATGAACGTCGTCGGTGACCTCTTCGGCGCGGGCAAGATGTTCCTGCCCCAGGTCGTGAAGTCGGCGCGGGTGATGAAGAAGGCCGTTGCGTACCTGCTGCCGTACATCGAGGCGGAGAAGGAAGAGTCCGGCGCTGCAGCTGGGAAAGACACCAACGGCACGATCATCATGGCGACCGTCAAAGGCGACGTGCACGACATCGGCAAGAACATCGTCGGGGTGGTCCTGCAGTGCAACAACTTCGAAGTGATCGACCTCGGCGTCATGGTGCCTGCCCAGAAGATCCTGGACGCGGCGAAGGAGCACGACGCCGACATCATCGGGCTGTCCGGCCTCATCACCCCGTCGCTGGACGAGATGGTCAACTTCGCCGTCGAGATGGAGCGTCAGGGGCTGGAGATCCCGCTGCTGATCGGTGGCGCGACCACCTCGCGTGCCCATACGGCCGTGAAGGTGTCGCCGCGTCGCAGTGGTCCGGTGGTCTGGGTCAAGGACGCTTCCCGCTCGGTGCCGGTCGCTGCTGCGCTCCTCGACGATAAGCAGCGTCCGGCCCTGCTGGAGGCCACCGAGAAGGATTACGCGTCGCTTCGCGAACGGCACGCCCAGAAGAGCGAGCGGCCGATGTTGACGCTGGAGAAGGCCCGCGCGAATCGGACGCCGATCGAGTGGGACGGCTACGCACCGCCGGTGCCCGCGCAGGGTGTGGGAGTACGAGAATTTCTTGACTACGACATCGCGGAGCTGCGCGAGTACATCGACTGGCAGCCATTCTTCAACGCATGGGAGATGAAGGGCAGGTTCCCCGACATCCTCAACAACCCGGTCTCGGGCGAGACTGCCCGCAAGCTGTACGACGACGCCCAGGAGATGCTCGACACCCTGATCAAGGAGAAGTGGCTGACTGCCAACGGGGTGATCGGGTTCTTCCCGGCGAACGCGGTCGGCGACGACATCGAGGTCTACACCGACGAGACCCGTACCGAGGTAGTGGCCAAGTTGCACAACCTGCGCCAGCAGGGCGAGCACCGGGCCGGCATCCCGAACCGAAGCCTCGGCGACTTCATCGCGCCCAAGGACACCGGTCTGGCTGACTACGTCGGCGCCTTCGCCGTCACCACGGGGCTCGGCAGCCAGGACAAGATCGTCGAGTTCAAGGCAGCCAACGACGACTACAGCGCGATTCTGCTGGAGTCACTCGCCGACCGGCTGGCAGAGGCGTTCGCCGAACGGCTGCACCAACGGGTCCGCAAGGAGTTCTGGGGATTTCAGCCTGACGAGCAGCTGGACAACGAGGCGCTGATCGATGAGAAGTACGTGGGAATCCGTCCTGCCCCCGGCTACCCGGCCTGCCCGGAGCACACCGAGAAGGCGACGCTCTGGGAGTTGATGGACGTCCAGGAGCGGACCGGCATCGAGCTGACCGAGTCGATGGCGATGTGGCCCGGTGCTGCCGTCAGCGGCTGGTATTTCTCGCACCCGCAGTCGCAGTACTTCGTGGTCGGCCGGATGGCCCAGGACCAGGTCGCCGACTACGCGACCCGCAAGGGCTGGACCCTGCAGGAGGCCGAGCGCTGGCTCGGCCCCAACCTCGGCTACAACCCGGAGGACTGAGCCCTACTCCTGGCCCGCCATGAGCCGTCGAAACATATTGCGGCTCAGCGCAAAGCAGGTCGCGATTTTCACTGCCCGGGTAGCGCATGACAGAATCGGTGACATGCAAGCGGTGCTCTTCGACATGGACGGCACCCTCGTCGACTCGGAAAAGCTGTGGGACATCTCGCTGACCGCGCTCTACCAGCACCACGGCGGTCGGCTGACCCCAGAGGTTCGGCTGTCGATGGTGGGCGGCTCGGCCGAGGACACGATTCGCACCGTCTACACCGACCTGGGTCTCGAGCTGGACCCGGCCGCGATGGCGGAGTCCGACCGTTGGCTGCACTCCCGCACCGCAGAATTGTTCGACGGTGGATTGCCCTGGTGCGACGGGGCGCGGGAATTGTTGGAAGCACTTGCCGCCGAAGGGACTCCGATGGCGCTGGTTACCAACACCCAGCGCGCGCTCACCGACCGGGCATTGAACAGCATTGGCCACCAATACTTTTCGGCGACCGTATGCGGCGATGAAGTGCCGCGCGGCAAACCCGCACCCGACGCCTATAAACGGGCCGCGAAGTTGCTCGATCTGTCGCCGGAACTCTGCCTGGCCATTGAGGACTCGGTGACGGGCACTGCGGCCGCGGAGGGCGCCGGATGCCCGGTGTTGGTGGTACCAAACGACGTAGCAGTGCCCCGTGGTCCACGGCGGCGGCATATTTCGTCGCTGGCCGATGTCGGTGTCGCGGATCTGCGACGGGTATTCGGCGAACTCAGTTCTGAGTTTGGGGAACGCACCGCCTGACGAGTTCGTAAGTGATTGAATGTGACTTCCATCACGCAATGCTGCGGAAGGGCGTCACATGACACACGGACCCGTCGGCGATTCTGCACCCGGTTTGGACTACGAGGAATCCGAGCACAGCGGACGGGTCGTCCGGATTGCGTCGGTTGCGGCGCTAGGCGGTCTCTTGTTCGGGTACGACAGCGCGGTCATCAATGGCGCTGTGGCGGCGGTTGAAGACCACTTCCAGATCAGCAAATTTGTGACCGGTGTCGCGGTCGCAGCGGCGCTGATCGGCGCGGCGCTCGGTGCGGTGGTCGCCGGACGGCTGGCGGACAAAATCGGCCGCCTCGCTGTCATGAAACTCGCCGCGCTGCTGTTCCTGGTCAGTGCCTTCGGCACCGGCCTTGCGCCCGATATCTGGATATTCGGCTTGTTCCGGGTCGTCGGCGGCATCGGCGTCGGTGTGGCATCGGTCATCGCGCCCGCCTACATCGCAGAAACGTCCCCGCCGCGTATCCGCGGCCGGCTTGGCTCTCTGCAGCAGCTGGCAATCGTGACAGGCATCTTCGTGTCACTCGGCGTCGACGCTCTGCTGGCGCACCTGGCCGGCGGATCGCGCGAGGAGCTTTGGCTGGGCGCGGAGGCCTGGCGGTGGATGTTCATCATCATGGCGGTGCCTGCCCTCCTATACGGCGGGCTTGCCTTCACGATTCCCGAATCACCGCGCTATCTCGTTGCCACATTCCGGATTCCGGAGGCCCGCAAGGTGCTGAGCATGCTGCTCGGGGAGAAGAACCTGGAGCTGACCATCACTCGCATCCAGGAATCACTCAAGTCCGAGAAGCCGCCGTCGTGGTCGGATCTGCGCAAGCCGACCGGCGGGCTCTACGGAATCGTCTGGGTGGGCGTCGGGCTCTCGGTGTTCCAACAGTTCGTCGGCATCAACGTCATCTTCTACTACTCGAACGTGTTGTGGCAGGCCGTCGGATTCGACGAGAGCCAGTCGTTCATCATCACCGTGATCACCTCGGTGACGAACATCGCCACCACGCTCATCGCGATCGCGCTGATCGACAAGGTCGGGCGAAAGCCGCTGTTGCTGATCGGCTCGACCGGAATGGCTGTAACACTGGGAACGATGGCGGTCGTCTTCGGCACTGCTCCGCTAGTCAACGGCCAGCCGCACTTGGCGGGCGCCGCCGGACCGATCGCATTGATCGCCGCGAACCTGTTCGTTGTGGCATTCGGCATGTCCTGGGGTCCGGTGGTGTGGGTGCTGCTTGGCGAGATGTTCCCGAACCGCATCCGGGCCGCGGCCCTGGGCTTGGCCGCTGCGGCGCAGTGGATAGCCAACTGCCTAATCACAGCGACGTTCCCCAAGCTGGGCGAGCTCTCGCTGTCCCTCGCCTACGGGTTCTATGCCGTCTGCGCGGTGCTGTCGTTCCTGTTCGTCTGGCGCTGGGTCCAGGAGACCAAGGGCAAGCACCTCGAGGACATGCACGGCGAGACCGCGCATCACGGCGCGGCGCATTGACCGCCACCCGCAAACCCGCGTGACCACGGCATGTCGGGCGTGGAACAATCGCGTCCCGTGAAGACCTTCGATGCCTTGTTCGCCGAACTGACTGACAAGGCGCGCACCCGGCCCACGGGCAGCGGCACCGTCGCCGCGCTCGACGGCGGCGTGCACGGGCTGGGCAAGAAGGTTCTCGAAGAGGCAGGCGAAGTCTGGCTGGCCGCCGAACACGAGAGCGAAGACGCGCTGGCAGGGGAGATCAGCCAGTTGTTGTACTGGACGCAGGTGCTGATGATCTCCCGCGGCCTGACCCTCGACGACGTCTACGCGAAGCTATGAACGGAAACCTCAGGGTCGCCGTGCCCAACAAGGGCACACTGTCCGAACCGGCCGCTGAAATCCTGTCGGAGGCCGGATATCGGCGACGCACCGACCCCAAGGATCTGACGGTCATCGACCCGGGCAACAACGTCGAATTCTTCTTTCTGCGGCCCAAGGACATCGCCATCTACGTCGGGTCGGGACAGCTCGACTTGGGCATCACCGGCCGCGATCTGGCCGCCGAGTCCGACGCGCCCGTCCGCGAACGCCTTGCACTCGGATTCGGCTCGTCGACATTCCGCTACGCCGCGCCCGACGGGCGGCAATGGCGCGTCGAGGACCTGGCGGGCAGGCGGATCGCTACGGCGTTCCCCAACCTGGTGCGAAAAGACTTGGCGGGGCGCGGGATTGACGCGACGGTGATCCGGCTCGATGGCGCCGTCGAGATTTCGGTTCAGCTCGGGGTGGCCGACGCGATCGCCGACGTGGTCGGCTCTGGTCGCACCCTCGGATTGCACGACCTGGTGCCGTTCGGCGATTCGCTCTGCGACTCGGAGGCTGTGCTCATCGAACGCGACAACGCAGGCGACGAGAACGCCGCGGCTCGTGATCAGCTAGCGGCTCGGGTTCAGGGGGTGGTGTTCGGCCAGCAGTACCTGATGCTGGATTACGACTGCCCGCGCAGTGTGCTTGACGACGCCACTGCGGTAACGCCCGGCCTGGAATCACCGACCATCGCTCCGCTGGCCGATCCGGCGTGGGTTGCGGTGCGCGCGCTGGTGCCGCGTCGAGATGTCAACGCCATCATGGACGAACTGGCAGCGATCGGTGCCAAGGCGATCCTGGCGTCTGACATCCGGTTCTGCCGCTTCTGATTCGACCGGATCATCGGCGCGGTGCGTGTTAGCGTCCGGTTGTCCTTTTCACGGATCGGGAGGCGCCCATGACGCAGGTCATCGTTATTTTGCTCGCTCTGGCGATCGGTGTGATCGCCGGTCTGCGCGCGCTGACCGCGCCTGCGGTGGTGGCCTGGGGTGCGTTTCTGGGCTGGATCGACGTCCACGGGCTGTGGTCGGAGTGGGTGGCCCACCCCATCACCGTCACGGTTCTGACGATCTTCCTGCTGATCGAGCTGGTCACCGACCAGCTCCCGAAGACGCCGAGCCGCAAGACGACGCCGCAGTTCGCCACACGCCTCATCACGGGTGCATTCGCCGGAGCCGTCATCGGGAGCGTCTCGCATCACACGTTCATCGCGCTGGGAGCGGGCATCATTGGCGCGGTGCTCGGCACACTCGGCGGTGCGGAAGCACGATCGCGTCTGACCGCGGCCAACGGCGGCAAAGACCGGCCCGCCGCCATCGGAGAGGACATCGTCGCGGTCGGCGGTGGATTCCTGATCGCATTCCTCGTCAGCTTCGCTCCGCTCGTCTGAAACATCTTTCATGGCAGAAAAGTTCGACGCGATCATCGTTGGCGCGGGCCAGGCAGGCCCGCCGCTGGC
Source organism: Mycolicibacterium moriokaense (assembly GCF_003201655.1). Lineage (GTDB taxonomy): Bacteria > Actinomycetota > Actinomycetes > Mycobacteriales > Mycobacteriaceae > Mycobacterium > Mycobacterium moriokaense_A. The sequence continues at coordinate 118,494 of NZ_QJJU01000008.1, read as the reverse complement.
GCTGCGGCTGACCGCAGCCGGTCAGACTGTGGCGGTCATCGAACGCAAGCTGGCGGGCGGCACGTGCGTCAACTCCGGCTGCATCCCCACCAAAACCCTTGTGGCAAGCGCACATGCCGCACACTTGGCCCGTCGCGGCGCCGACTTCGGCATCGGCACGGGTGACATCACCGTCGACATGGCAAAAGTCAAAGCGCGCAAGGACAAGGTCTCAGGGGACGACCGCCGGGGGCTCGAATCGTTCTTGGAGAATACGGAGGGCTGTACCTACATCCGCGGCCATGCCCGGTTCGAAGGTCCGCATGCGGTTAACGTCGATGGGCGGCAACTCGAGGCCGACAAGATCTTCCTCAACGTCGGCGGGCGTGCGGTCGCGCCGGATATGCCCGGCCTCGCGGCCATCGAGTACATGACGAACGTGGGCATACTCGAACTCGACACCGTCCCAGAACATCTGGTGATCATCGGCGGCAGCTACATCGCGCTGGAGTTCGCCCAGATGTATCGTCGGTTCGGTGCCCGAGTGACGGTGATCGAAAGGGGCCCGCGGCTGACCCCACGCGAGGACGAGGACGTCGCGGCGACCATCAAGGAGATCCTCGAAGCCGAAGGCATCGATATAGTTGTCGACGCCACGGCAATTCAATTCAGCAAGCGTGACAGCGGCTTTCAAGTTGTGCCCGCCGAGGGTGCCGAGCCGATCACCGGCACGCATCTCCTCATGGCGGTGGGCCGACAGCCCAACACTGACGACCTCGGTCTCGACAAAGCCGGGGTGGAGACCGACGCCCGCGGTTTCATCGCCGTTGACGACCAGCTGCGCACCAATGTCGAGCACATCTGGGCGATGGGTGACTGCAACGGTCGCGGCGCGTTCACCCATACGTCGTACAACGACTTCGAGATCGTGGCGGCCAACCTGCTCGACAACGAGCCAAGGAAAGTCAGCGACCGGATCCCCACCTACGCGTTGTACATCGACCCGCCCCTAGGGCGCGCAGGCAAGACTGTCGACGAGGTCAGGAAGTCCGGCCGCAAGGCGCTCGTTGGCTTTCGCCCCATGACCCGGGTCGGGCGTGCGGTGGAAAAGGGTGAGACACAAGGGTTTATGAAGGTCGTCGTGGATGCCGAGAACGGCAAGATCCTCGGCGCTGCCATCCTCGGCGTCGGCGGTGACGAGGTGATCCACTCCATTCTCGACGTGATGTCAGCGGGTGCTCCCTACACGACGCTGACACACACCGTCCATATCCACCCCACCGTCAGCGAACTGGTGCCGACGATGCTGGAGGAGATGAAGCCGCTGGACTAGCGGATCGGCCGATGTTGAGCTGCCGCGTCACCATCGCGACTCGATAGCCGAGGTGGCGACACGTCTCCACATCGGACGGGTGCACCTCGTCGGCGTTGGCGTCCACATCGGTCTGAGCGGCCGCGCCCAGCCAGTAGCCGAGGCGGTTGAGGTCGTTCTCGCTGCCGGTCGCACTGTTCCAGCCGGCGCCCAGACCCAGACTGACCCAGTGCATATGGTGCTGGGCGGCGAATACCGCCAACGACACCAGGGTGTTGAGCTTGTCGCCGCTCTTGGCGCCCGAGTTCGTGAATCCTGCCGCGATCTTGTCGCGCCACGTCCCGTTCATGCACCGACGTCCGGTCTGCTCGGCGAACGTCTGAAACCCCGCCGAGACGTTGCCCATGTACGTTGCGCTGCCGAACACGATGCCGTCCGCGACGTCGAGGATGTCCCACTCGACGTCGGTCATGCGGTCGACGGCGATGACGGTCACGTCGGCCCCGGCCTCTCGGGCACCGGAGGCAACCGCGTCCGCCAGCACCACGGTGTGGCCGAAGCCGGAGTGATAGGCGATCGCCAGGGCGGGGGCGGCGATGTGAGAACCATTCTGATTCATGCTAATTCGACTCCAATTGTGATTGGTTGACTTCATGGCGTCGCAGCGTCCAATCCGGCAATTCGCCGCCGGAGAGATAGGCCTCCAGACGGTCGAGGAAGGCGTGAGTTCCGCCAAGGAATCCGGAAGCGTTACGCACGCCGAGGCCGCGATGGGTGAAGCGAAGCAGGGTGCCGTCTCCGTCGGCCGTCAGTTCATAGCGCACCACGCCGTCCTCGACGATTGGCTGCTTCCATTCGTGTTCGAGCACGTGCGGTGGGTCCCACACGAGGATGCGGCCAGTCATCCGCTTGCGCTCGGGTGGCAGCGGTGGGCCTGTCGCGACCATGTCGATGGTCCCGCCCTCGCGGGCGTCGATCGTCGTCTCACCGAACCACTGTTCACGTTCGTCGGGATCGGTAATGGCCGACCAGACGGCGTCGATCGGAAAGGGAAGGCGGCGTTCGAAGTTCAGCACCGCGCGATCGCCGTCCACCGTTAACCGTCCGTCGCGCTCACTCATCGTGACTCCTTGTGCTTGCCTTGCAGATGCCGTTCGATTGCGTCGAGATGATCGGCCCAGTAGCGCCGGTAACGGTCGATCCAGTCGTCGATGGCGACGAGCCCGTCGGCACGCAGCGCGTAGATCCTGCGCTGCGCGTCGGGCCGGACTTCGACGAGGCCGACCTCGCGCAGCACCCGCAAATGCCGCGAGACGGTCGGCTGGGTCAGCCCGGGCAGGGTCGCGACGAGCTCGCCCGCGGTGCGCTCACCGTCGACTAGCGCGTCCAGCAGCGCGCGCCTGCTCGGCTCCGCGACCGCTTCGAAGACGTCCATAAATCCAGTATTGCACAGCGTCTATATAGACGCAAACACATATACAAGTCACGCGAGAGGCCGTTGGAAGTGACCGCCGCCGCTCTTTTTAGGTCCGGCGTTGCAGAAGGAGCGTCTGCGCCACGACGCCGATGAATCCTTGGCGGTCAAAGACTTCCGCGGTTGTCACACCGATGCCGTCAGGGCCGAACGATGCGCGGGCGCGTAGCGCGAAGTCGTTGCCGCTGGGCAGCCGGTGCAGGTGTACGGCGGTGTCGGTGTTCATGAACACGAACTGCTCGGGGTCCAGAGCCATCCCGACGCCGTTGGACGAGTCGGCCACCATCGCCAGCCGCTGTAGGTCCGTCGGCGCCTCGGAATCGACGAGAGGCACCAGCGGGCTCAGCCAGGCAACGTTCGACTCGCCGTCGACGGTGTGTTGTTTCCGCCAGCTCACCGTCTCCAGATACCCCTTGGCGCCCACCCAGCTGTGCGGCACCGTGGCCGCCTCGCCTTCGACGAGCAGGGGAAAGCGGTCGGTCGCCGCGTCCGCGGTGTCGCTGGTCGCCAGCAGCCACGCCGTGACGCGGGCGACGGCCCGCTGGGTGCCGTCGGGACGCGGAGCCGACATCTCGGCGACCATCATGGCTATGCGTGAACCAGGGCGCTCCACCCAGGCCCGAACCCGCACCAGCGTGACCGGGATAGGGCCGAGGATGTCCAGAGTGAGCCGTCCGACCCGCAATCCGGAATCCGCGGCCAGCTCCTCGATGAGCTTGGTCATCAGCGCGAGCGGCGGTGAGCCGTGCTGGATTTCGGGGTCCCAGTTACTGCGCGTGCCGTCGGTGGACTCGAACAGTTGAAATTCACCGTCGGCGGGAGCCGACGGTAGAGGCAATCGATCACGCAGCGGGCTCCGAGGTGTGCAACACCGTGTCATCGTCACCTTCGTCGGGCGCCTGTGGCCAACCGGGGTACGGCGGGGGAGTGCCACCGAACACCGGGCAGTGGGAGTGGTGGGCGCACCAGTCGCACATCCGAGACGGGTGCGGCCTGAAATCGCCTGTGGCGCCAGCGGATTGGATGGCCCGCCAGATCGCCATCAAGGTCTTCTCGAAACGCAACAGCTCGTCGAGATCGGGCGTGTAGTCGAGCACCGTCCCGTCGGACAGATACAGAAGCCGCAGCCGGGCGGGCAGCACGCCCCGAGACCGCAGCAGTGCCACCGCATAGAACTTCATCTGGAACATTGCCTTGAATTCGGCAAGCGCCCGCGCCTCCGGCGGCGCCCTTCCGGTCTTGTAGTCGACCACCCGCAGCTCGCCGGTCGGTGCCACGTCGATGCGGTCGACGAAGCCGCGCAGCAGCGTGCCGTCCTCGAGCTCGACTTCGACGCGCTGCTCGCAGCTCTCCGGGTCGAACCGGGTGGGGTCTTCCAGCCGGTAGTAGCCCGACAGCAGCGCCTTGGCCTCCTCGAGCAGCTCGGCCCGCAGCGCCGGTTCGAACTCGTCGGCCAGCTCGGGCTGAGCCGCGACAATCCGTTCCCATGCGGGGTCGACGAGCGTCATCGCGGTGTCGGGACCCCGTTCGGCGGCGGGCAGCGCATACAGCTGCTCAAGGGCGGCATGGACCACCGACCCGCGTACTTGAGCCGTCGACGATGGTTCCGGCAGCCGGTCGATGGCGCGGAACCGGTACAGCAGCGGGCACTGCTTGAAGTCGCTGGCCCGCGACGGAGACAACGCTGGGCGCCGCACCTGCGGGCCCGGCTCGTCACTCATGAAGCCAGCGTATGACCGCCATCCGACAACCCCGAGCACCCGTCCCGGCGCGTCTGCTGGCAGGCTGATCAGCTGTGCCAAGGACGGGTCCATTCGAAGCCGGTGATCGCGTACAGCTCACCGACGCGAAGGGCAGGCACTACACGATGCTGCTGGCGCCAGGCGGGGAGTTCCACACCCATCGCGGCATCATCGACCTCGACGCCGTCATCGGGCTGCCAGAGGGCAGTGTCGTGAAGTCCACCAGTGGTGACCAGTTCCTCGTGCTGAGGCCGCTGCTCGTCGACTACGTGATGTCGATGCCACGCGGCGCACAGGTCGTCTATCCCAAGGACGCCGCCCAGATCGTGCACGAGGGTGACATCTTCCCCGGCGCTCGGGTGCTCGAGGCCGGTGCCGGTTCCGGGGCCCTGACGTGCTCGCTGCTGCGTGCCGTCGGGCCCGAGGGACGGGTGACGTCCTATGACGTGCGCGAGGATCACGCCGAGCATGCGGCCCGCAATGTCGCGACATTCTTCGGTGACCGTCCGGCCAACTGGGACCTGGTCGTCGCCGACGTCGCCGACTACGCGGGCCCGGAGGTGGACCGCGTGGTGCTCGACATGCTGGCGCCATGGGAGATTCTCGACGCCGTCGCCAACGCGCTCGTCGCAGGCGGGGTGCTGATGATCTACCTTGCCACCGTCACGCAGCTGTCGCGCACAGTCGAAGCGTTGCGCGAGCAGCAGTGCTGGACCGAGCCGCGCGCATGGGAGAGCATCCAACGCGGTTGGCACGTTGTCGGCCTCGCGGTGCGCCCACAACACACGATGCGGGGGCACACGGCCTTTCTGATCAGTGTGCGCAAATTGGCGCCGGGTGCCGTCACGCCGACGCCGCTTCGGCGCAAGCGTCAGCTGGGCGGCAGCGTTTAGTCGTCGCTGCTGCGTCGTAGTCCTCTGTGAGTGGAAAGCAATTCGATCTCCGGACGCGATGCCACGAAGCGCTCTGCGGCGTCCAGCACGTCGACGACGTGCTCGCGGTCGGCTGACACCACCGCCAGCCCGACGTTGGCGCGGCGATGCAAGTCCTGGGCTCCAGTTTCGGCCGCGGACACCGCGAATCTGCGCTGTAGCTCGGCGATCAGCGGGCGGATGGCTGAGCGCTTCTGCTTCAGGGAGCGCACATCGCCGAGAAGTAGGTCGAATTCCAGCCAACCGATCCACACGTTTACGTGCTCAGGGGGTTGGCTTGGCCGTCGGCTGCGGGTCGATCTGGAGCAGCAAGTCCGCGGTCTGACGGGTCAGCTGCCACGCGTCGGCCTGCGGGCTGAACTCCATCGGGAACTTCAACGTCTTGTCGGTCGCCGCTGGTCCGCCCGGCTTCATGGTGACATTGGCGATGACGTTGCCCTGTTGATCCGACGCCCACATCAGGTCAGTGGCATCGACCGTCACCGGCGCGTACCCGCTGTCGTGCAGTGCCTTTGCAAACCTGTCCAGTGCCGCGCCGTCTGCAGGCGTGCCGTTCTGCACGAGGCCGACCTTGTCGGGACCGGGGATGGCGGGGTCGGCGAGCCGGCCCATCACATCGGCCAACGCTGTCGGTGACGGCAATGGCGCCCCGGCTTCGGCCGGCGACGGCGAAACAGTCGGGGGCTTGGTGAGAGGGACGGGGGTCGGGCTAGGCGCGGAGCTCGTGTCGTCGCTACACCCGCTCAGCCCGAGCGCCGCCACAATCGTGACGGCGCCCAGGACTGCGGCAAACGTGCGATGCACTCAGTTGATCAGCCGGCGGCCGAGAGCAACGACATCGCGGATGACTTCGAGATCTGCCAGCCGGTGGGGCTGGGGCCTGCCACGAACTGGACGTTCTGGGTCGCGCTCGTGCCGAGTGCCGACGTCGCGGTGACGTCAGCGTTGGCCACGCCACCGTCGGAGTCGATGTTGGCGATGTTGAACGTCAGCGGGAACTTGCCCTCCGCCGCGGCCTTGTTGTAGGCCCGGTCGGCAGCGATGCTTTCGATCCGGCCGATACCGCCCTGGATGTAGGACGCCTTACCGCTGAACGAGCCGCCGCCGGCGAGCACCCGCAGCGTCTGCAGGAGCGGGCCCTGCAAATCTGGCGCCGGTGCCTGCGGCATCGGAATGTCCCACACGACCGGTTGCACGGCCGGGGCGGACGACACGGCGGGAGATGCAACGGAAGTCACACCAGCTGCCGCACCGGCCACCAGAGCGGCTGCTGCCACGCCGGTAACGAGGGTTTTCAGGGTCACGGTTGTCCTTTCGATCGGCCCAACTCACCACAGAGGTTAACAAGTGTTGCTGGTGTGTCGAATTCCTACACCGCACACAAAGGCTGAATCGCCGGTAGCGTTGAAGTTGTTACTGCACCAACTCCCGGTGCGGGAAGGGGCGCCACATGAATGAGTCAGAGCGTTCTGAAGCGTACGGGACACCCCACGACTCCGGGATGTCCAGCGATGAAGCCGCCGAACTGGAGGAGCTGCGTCGCGAGGCCGCACTTCTGCGTGAGCAGCTGGAGAACGCGGTAGGCCCGCAAAGCGGACTCCGCAGCGCCCGCGATGTGCACCAGCTAGAGGCGCGGATCGACTCGCTTGCCTCCCGTAACGCGAAGTTGATGGAAACCCTCAAGGAGGCCCGGCAGCAGTTGCTGGCGCTGCGTGAGGAGGTCGACCGGCTGGGTCAACCGCCGAGCGGCTACGGTGTGCTTCTTTCCGTGCAAGAGGACGACACCGTCGACGTGTTCACCTCCGGCCGCAAGATGCGCCTGACCTGCTCGCCGAACATCGACACCAAGACGCTCAAGCAGGGCCAGACCGTGCGCCTCAACGAGGCGCTCACCGTCGTCGAGGCAGGCAACTTCGAGGCTGTCGGCGAGATATCCACGCTGCGCGAAATCCTGGCCGACGGTCATCGCGCGCTCGTAGTCGGTCACGCCGACGAGGAGCGCATTGTCTGGCTGGCCGAGCCGTTGGTGGCAGGCGATCATCTGCCCGACCGCTATGACGACGAAGTCGAAGACGACCTGCGGCCCCGCAAACTGCGGCCCGGCGACTCCCTGCTGGTCGACACCAAAGCCGGGTACGCGTTCGAGCGCATCCCCAAGGCCGAGGTCGAGGACCTGGTTCTCGAAGAGGTGCCTGATGTCAGCTACCTCGACATCGGCGGCCTGAGCCGGCAGATCGAGCAGATCCGCGACGCCGTCGAACTGCCGTTCCTGCACAAGGAGCTTTACCGGGAGTACTCGCTGCGTCCGCCAAAGGGTGTGCTGCTCTACGGCCCGCCCGGCTGCGGTAAGACGCTGATCGCCAAGGCGGTGGCCAACTCGCTTGCCAAGAAGATGGCTGAGGTCCGTGGCGACGACGCCCGGGAAGCGAAGAGCTACTTCCTCAACATCAAGGGTCCGGAACTGCTTAACAAGTTCGTCGGCGAAACCGAGCGTCACATCCGGCTGATCTTCCAGCGTGCGAGGGAGAAGGCGTCGGAGGGCACACCGGTGATCGTGTTCTTCGACGAGATGGACTCGATATTCCGCACCCGTGGCACTGGCGTGTCATCCGACGTGGAGACCACGGTTGTCCCGCAGCTGCTGTCGGAGATCGACGGCGTCGAAGGCTTGGAAAACGTCATCGTGATCGGTGCCTCCAACCGTGAGGACATGATCGATCCGGCGATTCTGCGGCCTGGCCGCCTGGACGTCAAGATCAAGATCGAGCGGCCGGATGCCGAAGCGGCGCAGGACATCTACAGCAAGTACCTGACCGAGGACCTGCCGATCCACGCCGACGACCTTGCCGAGTTCGGCAGCGACCGCACGGCGTGCATCAAGGCGATGATCGAGAAGGTCGTCGACCGGATGTACGCCGAGATCGACGACAACCGGTTCCTGGAGGTCACCTATGCCAACGGTGACAAGGAAGTCATGTACTTCAAGGACTTCAACTCCGGCGCGATGATCCAGAACGTCGTCGACCGTGCGAAGAAGAACGCGATCAAGTCGGTGCTGGAGACCGGTCAGCGCGGTCTACGCATTCAGCATCTGCTCGACTCGATCGTCGACGAGTTCGCCGAGAACGAGGACCTGCCCAACACCACCAATCCCGATGACTGGGCACGGATTTCAGGCAAGAAGGGCGAGCGGATCGTGTACATCCGCACGCTGGTCACGGGCAAGAGCAGTAGCGCCAGCCGTGCTATTGATACCGAGTCGAACCTGGGTCAGTACCTCTAGGCTTTACTGCCGCGAGCGTGCGTGTCTGTACGCCGACACGCCGTTGTATGCGTACATTTTGCGCACGCTCGTCCCGGTCTAGGTCTGCAACGAGTAGCTGTTGGCCAGATCGTCCTGGGTGACGCAGGCTTCGGTGTTCGTCGTAATCAACGCGCAGCGGTGTCGACGGCGTCCTTGACTCGTAGCGCCATCCCGGCGGCAACGAAAGTCGGCTCGCGAGGGCGGGCAGATCCGCGAGCGCAAGCGCGCGGTCGACGGTCTGGCTCCATGTTTGGATGACCCAGCGCCTGTCCTCGGGGTCTATGAGTTCGTAGATCTCGCGGCCCGCGTCAAAGACGAAGATCGCCTTGCGATCCACTTGATTGATGTTGTAGGGCGCCGGATTCATTGACGCGAGTGTTCACCGTAGCCTGGCGAATCATCGCAATTCCACCGAAGCTCTTGTGCTCTTGAGCTTCTCGCCGTTGCTTTCCGATGCTGCTCATCAGCCAGTAGCGAGGGCCGTTGAGTAGTGCCGCTGCAGCGCCGTTTTCCGCAGCGATCGCGTGCGCATCGAGCCTGCCCACTGTTCTGCGGGACAGTCGTTGAGAGGGAACGTGTTGTAGACGGTTGCTTCTGGTCCCGACGTCGCGACGCGTACGAGGAGCACTTCGCCATAACGGTTCGCGAATACGTCGTCGATCATCGTGATGTCACAGTCGGCCATGCCTGGAACGTAACCCTCGCGTGGGACCGAGTGTGCGCAAAATGTCCGCAATTATCGGCGTGTTGCCGAGCAGACACGCACACTCGCGGTGGTTAGGCTTTCTCCATTTCGAGGTAGGCGTCGCGGCCCGCCAGGCTCACGGCCACATCGTCGATCAACGGCGTGAAGAAGCGCTCTCGGTACAGCGGGTCAACGCTAGTGCTTACGGTGAAGTACAAACCGGACAGGACCGCGACCAACAGGGACATGTGGACGATGGTCTGGGGTACAGGCACATGGACGCCGAACCATGTTCCCGGGCATGGTGGTTCGCCGACCGGGCAGGATTGTTCCGACGACCACAGCACGGCCACATCGTCGGGCACCGCGACGATGCCAAGTGCGAGGAAGAACGCAAACAGTCCAGCGGTGAAGATCACGACCTGAATTGCTTGAGATACCACCATCACTGCGACGACGTTGACCTGTTCGGCCAGTGACAGCGGGGTGCGCGGCGGCTGGTGGCCGGGCTGCGTCGCATGCGGCGTGCCCTCGAGCAGCTTGGCCGGATCCGACTGCTCGGCGCGATCCTCCCGCAGTGCGCGTACCTCGTCGCGAATCGTGGTGATCATGAACACCACCGCCAAGACAGCGAGGAATCCGATTGTCTGCCAAAGCCGTAGGCGGGTCATCCGAGCGGACAGCTGCCACAGTTCACCGGTGAAATACACCAGCACGGTCAACATCAGCAGCGGCAGTGCCCGACTCATCAATGTGCCGAGCGCGCCGACCTGTACCCAGGCAAAGCGGAATGCCCACAACGCGATCGAGCCGAACCCGATGTACGTCAGCCAGATTGCCAGCACCGCGCCGACCGCGAGGCCGAAGGCCTCGGCCGCCGCGATGCCCGAGAAGCCGCTTGCGGCGAACGGGAGACCGAATACGAACAGCGCCATGACGAGGAGCGCTGCCGACCGTCTGCCTGCTTCACCCAGCCGGGTGCCGGATGAAGCAGATACAGCGCGAACGGCGCCGCAATCAGCAGCAGTGTCAGCACGCCCAGTCGGGTCACATAGCCGAAATCGGGATCGCCGTCGGTGAGTTCGGCCAGCATCATCGTCAGCGATATCACCGCGCCGACGCCGCTGACCATCGGCGCCGAACGCTCGATCAGCGCCCGCGACCGGACACGCCGGGTTAGCACCAGCGGCAGCCCGCGATGCAAGAACCAGTCGTGCACCTGTCGGATGTCGGCCACGGGCAACATTGTGCGCGATTGCGGCGGCTCTGACCGCTGAGCGCGCCGGTATGGCGAAAATCGACCGGCGGTGGTGGACTGAAGCAGATGGCTGGAGTAAGCCGCACGTGGTGGCGGCCGTGGAACTGGGGCATCTCGGCGCGTTCCGCGTTCGTCGCCGCCACGGTCGTGTTCTTCACGCTGACCTTGGCCGGTGCAGGCCTCACCGCGGTGCTGTATCGGTCGATGTTGTCCGGCATCGACAGCACCGCTGCCGCTCGGGTGAGCGATGTGGCGGCTGAGATCCAAACGGACGGTGTGGCACAAATGGAACCGCAAGCGCTGCGCACCGATGAGCGCATTCTTGCCGTGCAGGTCATCACGGACGGCAGAGTCGTCGCGCAGTCGGATTCGGCACCGCACACGCCAATGGTCCCGGTCTCCGAGATCGGCGACGGCCTACACATCGGCATAGTGGAGCACGCTTCGCCCTTCGGCCGGATCCGGTTCAGCGCTCAAACCGTGTCGGCGCCTAACGGCGCCCGCTACACCGTGCTGGTCGGTGAGGGCAGCCAGGTCGTGGTGTCCGCGGTGAAGACCGTCGTCATCGCGCTCGCCATCGCCGCGCCGATCGTCATCGCCGTCTCGGCCGCCGCCACCTACATGCTCGTGGCGCGGTCGATGCGATCCGTCGATGCGATCCGCTCCCGGGTGGCCGATATCACCACGTCTGATCTCGCCGAACGGGTGCCGGTGCCTGAAAGCCGCGACGAGATAGCGGCGTTGGCCGAGACGATGAACGAGATGCTCGCCCGTATCGAGGCCGGTCATACCGCGCAGCAGCGCTTCGTCGGTGACGCCTCGCACGAGCTGCGCAGCCCGCTCGCCACGATCATCTCCGCTTTGGAGGTCGCTGTCGCGCACCCCGAGTTGCTCGACGAGGAGCTCGCCGCAGGCACGCTGATACCGGAAGCGCACCGGATGCAGGCACTCGTCGACGATCTGCTGTTGCTGGCCCGCGCTGATGAGCGAGGTCTCGTTGTTTGTCGGGAGGACGTCGATCTTGACGATATCGCCGCTGATGAAGCGCAAAGGCTAAGGCGTGAAACGTCTTTGGCCGTTCACACTGAGCTCACCCCGACCAGGTTGGTCGGGGATGCCAGGGCACTGTCGCGGGTACTGCGCAACCTGCTCGAAAACGCCGCCTTGCACGCGGCGTCGCGGATCGACGTCGCGGTGGCATCCGGTGGCGGCGACGCGACGGTCAGCGTCACCGACGACGGTCCTGGCATCCCCGAAGCAGATCGGGAGCGAGTGTTCGATCGCTTCGTTCGGCTGGACCCGGATCGCTCACGCGCCGGCGGCGGTGCCGGACTCGGCCTGGCGATCGTACGCGAAATCGTTGCGGCGCACCGTGGCAGCGTGACGGTCCACGATCGGCCGGGTGGAGGTACACGTATGACGATTCAGTTGCCGTTGGCGTAGGCGCCGGACTCCAGCCTATAGCCGACGCCGCGGACGGTTTCAATAGTCTTGGTGCCGAACGGGATATCGATCTTACGACGCACATAGCCGACATACACCTCGACGACGTTGTCGGGCCCGTTGTAATGCGCGTCCCACACGTTCTGCAGGATCTCGGTCTTGCTGACGACGGTGTCCTTGTTTCGCATCAGGTACTCGAGCAGCCCGTATTCCCTGGGGGTCAACGGAATTAGCGTATCGGCACGCTCCACCACACGCCGTGACGGGTCCAGAGACAGGCTTCCTGCAGTCAACACTGCGGGACGCTGTGGAGCGCCGCGACGAACCAGTGCGCGCAGCCGCGCCACCAGCACGATGAACGAGAAAGGCTTGGTCAGATAGTCGTCAGCGCCGAGGTCGAACGCGTCGGTCTGGTCGTAGTCGCCGTCCTTGGCGGTAAGCATCATCACCGGTGTCCACACGTCTTTGTCGCGCATCTGGCGCAGCACCTCGTAGCCGCTCAGCCCTGGCAGCATGATGTCGAGCACGATGACGTCGAACTCGTGCTCGATTGCATGCCAAAGCCCGTCGTCGCCATCTGAGGCGGTGACAACGACGCAGCCTTCTGCGCGCAGCCCAGCGGCCAGCGTCGACGCCAACCGCCGCTCGTCTTCGACCAGCAAGACCTTCATCTGCGCGCCATCCTTCCAGGCTGCGGGGTCGGCGCGCCACGCGGCACCGCAGAGTCCGCCCTCGCCATGTGTCAACGATGAGCGAGACGGACCCGGGGCGTGGCGCGCCGACCACTTACCCCGGCTAGTTCATGTTCCAGGGTTCGCCGTAGGTGGTGACGCTGTCACCGGCCTTGGAGATCAGGCGGGCGAACGGACGCAGCAGCACACCACCGGCCGCACCGGTCACGGTGCCGTGCGCGTTGGAGACCGCCACCTTGCCGTGCGGGCCTGAAACGTCGACCGAGAACGTCGCGACTTCCTGAATGCCCGGGCCGTTGCCCAGGTCAGCGGTGATCGACACACCCGGGAACAGGTTCGGGGTGATGAACTGGGCGAAGGCATTCGTCAAGTTGCCGTCGTCGATCAGGATGTTCGGCGTGGTGTAGGAGAAGTTGATGCCCACACCCAGCGACCAGGGGAAGCCGATCTGGTAACCCAGTTCCAGGGTGCCCGCGAACGCATCGGCACCCGCGCCGGCCACGTTGTACACGGCACTGCCCGAGTGGAACCACTCACGGGTCAGCCGGTTGCGGTCCAGGGGGAACACACCATTGAGGAAGGTGTCCCACTGCTGGATCGTCATCGTCCGATCCTGGCCGTCGACCAGGCTCAATTCGTTGTCCAGACCTGCGTGCGCCGTCGACACCGGTATGATTGCCGCCGCCAGCGCCGCCAGCGCCGTCAGCACTCGAATGTGTGCCTTCACAGAGGACTCCTTGTCGTGTCGGTGCGTTGAGTCGCCTGTCACTCGCGCCGGATTCCTGTCGGATCGTGCGGGTCACCGCGCGCCGGCAGGCGCGCAGCCTTCAGCGGAACCCAGCTACGCTGCTCTATCTCGGTGGGTACTGAAGTAGGGCCGAAGTGTGACAACAGATGGCTAAAGAAACCCTGAGAAACCCGGCCCATCTGCGACTATGTGCGGCCTTCTTGCCCTGCGAACTCTCGAAAACTATGTTCCTCAGCGCGTTTTCAGCTCTGCACGCGCACACTGCCGATGTAGGCGCCGGGCGCGACGTGTGGCACCAGTTGGCACTCATGCGAATTGGGGCCGGTTGACGATATGTGTATAGCCCCGATCTGGCGCACGGTTGGCGGCGCGATGCTGACAGTCATGCTGGTGTTGTTGGCACCCCATTAGCGTGAGCGTCGCCAACTGTCACCGGCCAGATATACAGCGAGTCCCAGCCTGATTCGGTCTCAGCGTCCTCTTAGTGTGCAGCTGACATTGTGGCGTGGTCGGGCGGACCGTCGAGGTGGCGGCATATCGGAGACCCCCAGCATTGGCGGTGGGCGATGAAGGTTCTCGTTGTCGAAGACGAGCCGCGACTGGCGGCGACATTGGCGATGGGTCTGCGTGCTGAGGGATGCGTGGTAGTCAACGCTGGCGACGGTGCCGAGGGCCTGCTCCAGGCGACCGCGGAAACCTTCGACGTGATCGTGTTGGACATCATGCTGCCCAAACTCAACGGCTATGAGGTATTGAGGCAGATGCGGGCGGGTCAGAATTGGACACCGGTGCTGATGCTGACCGCCAAAGACGGTGAGTTCGACGAGACCGACGCCTTCGAGTTGGGCGCCGATGACTATATGACCAAACCGTTCTCGTTTCGGGTGCTCATGGCGCGGCTGCGCGCACTGTTGCGGCGGGGGACACCCGAACGGCCGACGGTGTTGACGGCCGGCGGCCTGTCGTTGGATCCGGCACGGATGGTTGTCGAACGCGACGGTGTACCAATCCCGTTGACCCGTCGTGAATTTGGGCTACTGCAGTTTCTGATGTGTCGCAAAGATAGCCTGGTGACCAAGGCCGACATCCTCAGCAACGTCTGGGACGCCCACTACGGAGGGCCTGCCAACATTATCGACGTGTACATGAGCTACCTGCGTCGCAAGATCGACACTCCGTTCGGTACCACCACCATCGAAACCATCCGCGGCGTTGGCTACCGGCTGCGATCGGCGGGCTGATCCAGTGCGACTGGGCTCAAAGCTCGTACGTGCCAACCTGCGTTTGGCTTTGATCCGCCTGGCGTTCGTGCGATCCCCCTAGCATCGCCAAGCGCGTCGACGCGGGTTCGCAGCGGCGGAAAAGGTTGGCGCGTCACGCCCTACCACCAGGCCTGGGCATGGCGTGCCGACTTTCGCATGCCGCGCCACGCTTGCGTGTTGTGCCACTAAGCGTTCTCAGCGGGGCCTCAGCTAACCGTCTCTAGGGTGGGGTGCTGTGACCGAGACATCAAGAACTGAGGCCGCCAATTTGGGCCGTGTGATGCTGAGCAAGGTGCCCGAGATCACGGTGTGGTTCTGGGTCATCAAGATCCTGTGCACCACCGTGGGCGAGAGCTTCGCCGACTGGATCAACATGACGTTGGGAGTCGGTCTGATTCCCACCGCCCTCATATTCACAGTCCTACTCGTCGGCGTGCTGGGGTGGCAACTGAGCCTCAAGAGGTACGTGCCATTCGTGTACTGGCTGACCGTCGTTGTAATCAGCGTGACCGGCACGCTATATACCGACATCCTTACCGATAGCCTGAGCGTTCCGCTCGCGGTGAGCACGACCGTCTTCGCAGTCGCTCTGGCCATAGTCTTCGGCGTGTGGTGGGCGCGTGAGCGGACGCTCTCGATCCACAGCATCGTCACGTTGCCGAGAGAGTCGTTCTATTGGCTCGCGGTACTAGTCACTTTCGCCCTCGGTACAGCTGCTGGAGACTGGACTCTTGAACTCACCGGTTGGGGTCCCGGTACGTCGGTACTCCTTCCGGCCGCCCTGATTGTCGCGACGGTGATCGGCTGGCGGCTGGGCGCCAACGCCGTGCTGTCCTTCTGGCTGGCTTACATTCTGACCCGCCCGCTGGGTGCGAATCTCGGTGACTGGCTAGGTTTTCCGAAGGACCAACAGGGCCTCGGTTTGGGTGTTGCGCTCACCAGCGTGATCTTCCTTGCCGCGATCCTCGCGACCGTGGTCTACCTGACGCGCACCCGCGCCGACGTGATCGAAGAGCCCGAATTGACTCCTACGCCTAGGGTGGCCACGCGGCCGGCTCGCGAGCGCATCATGCTCGGGTTTTACGCCGTAGTCGCCGTCGCGACAGGCGCCCTGCTCGTGGGGGCCGCCGCGCAGCCGCACGCAACCCCCGCAAGCGAGGAGGAGTCCGGCTCGTCCGTCAACGCGACACTCACCCCAGGGCAGTCGCCGACCGCGCATTTTCCGTCGGCTGACGTCGCGAACTTCCGCACCATCGCTGCGGACTCGCTCACCAAGGTGCAGGCCGGCGACCAAGCTGCAGCAACTGCCCGTATTAAGGACCTCGAAACCGCGTGGGACGACGCCCAACCGACGCTGCAGCCTCTGGACGAAACCTCGTGGACCGTCCTAGACGGTCAGATCGACCACGTCCTCAAGGCGTTGCGGGCCAGCAACCCCGATCCCGCGACCGAGACACAGACTCTCACAACCCTATTGACCTCGCTGCGGTGAGGCGCTCGCCGATACCGCTGCGCGGTAACGGTTGCGGGCCGTCAATGTGAGCCGCAGGTCGTCGATCAGGGGGTCGAAGAACCGAGTCCGGTAGTCGGCGTCGCTGACGGTCCTGGAGCTGATGTACATGAACGTCAGCGCACCGAGGAAAAGCGAGATCTGGATCAGCGAATCCGGCACCGGGATAGTCATTCCGAAGAGGCTGCCGTCACTGCGGCCACCGTTGCGCGTCCACGCCGCAAGCAATTCGGGGGACAGCAGGATCAGGCCGAGGATCAAGAAGAGCAGGCCGACCATCGCCGCGATGATGAAGATCTGGCTGAGTTGCGATGCGGCGACCACGAACATGACATTGAGCCGTTCGGTGCGGCTCAGTGCACGCACACTCGCAGGATCGGGCATCGTCTCGAACGGTGTGCCTGCAAGTCGAACCGATTGGTCGTCGGTCGGGTCGCCCGCCTCCATGATCGGCCTCACCCGGTCGGCGGTGACGGTTACCACGAAGGCCGCCGCGATCGCGGTGAGGAACACCAAGGCCAGCCACAGGCGCGGCCGTGAGATCGTGGCCGCCATCAGCCAGACGGGGGAGTTGAAGAAGACTAGAAACGTCAGCAACAGCAGCGGCAGGGCACGGGTCACCAACGATCCGGCCGCGGCAAGGTTCGACATCGTCATCTGCGCGGCCCAGCTCATGATCGAGCCTGCGCCGCATGCGGTCAACGCGAAGATCGCGGCGAAGACAACGCCTTCGATGATGAGGTCCACCAGTACCCGGGGGCTGGGGCCGCCGAGGATGCCACCGGCAATCGCGACGCTCACCGCGACCGTCGCCGCGACGCTGCGGCCACGCAGCGTCGAGATGCGTGAAACCAGCCAGCCGACCACCGCCGCGATGGGCAGCACAAAGATGAGCAGCCCCAGGACGAACCATTCCGTTCGGGTCGGATGGCCCTCGATGTCAATGGTGTGCTTGCCGGTCATCGCTACGACAAGCGCGGAGTTGGCCATCATGACCGCGAACCCGGCCAAAGCCGGCGCCGAGCGTGGCCAAACCCGGCGAACCAGGGCGCCGGGCCTCAGCACCGCGGGTAGACCATGGTCAAGGAACCAGGCATCGGCGGCCCGTCGCTGCGTGACGTCAATCATGAAAGGCCTGCCGGTTCGGTGAGGATGTCAGCTGGATAGCCGCCCGCCACAGCAGCAGCCCGGTCTGCACGCCGACGGCGATCGACATCATCGAGATCAGCGTCGCGGTGAAGACGCCGGTGCTGTGCGTGCCGAGTAGCTGCGTGACCCCCATGAAGCCCAATGATCCCGGGACCAGCAGCCAGAATCCTGGCACCACCAGCGACATCGTGGGCGGTGTGTTGGGGCGGTGCGAAATGGCCAGCGCGAACAGGATGAGCGCCAGCCCGCCGCCGAACCCGCTGGCATAGCTGCCGAGTACGGCGTTGCCGATCCACTGGCCGCCATAGGCGATGTACAGCATCAGCACCATCCACGGCAGGAACTTCGTCGGGGGAGCGAAGTTCAGCCATATCCCGACTCCGTACACCAGCACCCCGATGAACGGCGCCCACGGGCCGAGCCGGTTCAACTGGGTCGTGACGAGGTTGCCATCGTCGATGCCCGCGATCTGCGCCGCGATGAGGATGCCGAAGGCCAACTGAGCGATCTGCATGAATCCGGCGACGAGCCGGCTGGCGCCCGACACCACATGGTGGGTGGCCAGCTCGATGACAGCAAGCGTGATCGCGGCGCCGGGGAGAAAGGTGGCCAGCGGCGCCGCGAGCGCGCGCAGGCTGTCAGTACCGACGTGCCATCGGTTCTCGAACGTGAAAACGATGAATGCGACCAGGAATGCGCACACGGTCGGGAGCATGTAGCCGATGGCCTCGATGCGACGGCCGATCACGCTCAGGCCGCCCACAAGCAGACCGAGGGTCGCGGCACCGACGAGACTCCACGGCGTCGGCTGCAGGATCAGTGCCAGCCCGATGCTCTGCACCGCATAGCCGAGAATCGTGATCCACACCGGAAATCGCTTGTCCAGGTGACGAATTCGGTCGAGTTCAGCCATGCCCTCTTCAGGGCTGACCGTTCCTGAAGGTGCTCGCGCCACCAACTTGGCCAGCGGGAAGGACTGGTCGTAGCGCACATTGAAATCAGGGTTGGCGATATAGATGCCCTCGCCGGAGGCGCTGCCGACCTGCACATAGTTGGGAAGCGCCAGAAACTCGTGGTCGAGGCCGTACGCGCGAGCTGTCTGTTCCATCACCCCGTGCACCATCGTGACGGGATAGTTCGCCGCGGCCATGGCAGCGCCGAGCGCGGCCACGAACTGGGGCGCGGCCACATCGCGTCGCTCGGATGGCACGGTGGCAGGTTACTGCGCGGCGTCCCCTAGGCTGGCCCTATGCAGAGGATTATCGGGACCGAGGTCGAGTACGGCATCTCATCGCCGTCCGACCCGACCGCGAATCCGATCCTGACATCGACGCAGGCGGTGCTCGCGTATGCGGCCGCTGCGGGCATCCAGCGGGCCAAGCGCACCCGCTGGGACTACGAGGTGGAGTCGCCGCTGCGCGACGCCCGTGGATTCGACCTGAGCCGGTCTGCGGGGCCGCCGCCGGTGGTTGACGCCGACGAGGTCGGTGCCGCCAACATGATCCTGACCAACGGTGCTCGCTTGTACGTCGACCACGCTCACCCCGAATACTCCGCGCCGGAGTGCACGGACCCGATGGACGCGGTGATCTGGGACAAGGCAGGCGAACGCGTCATGGAGGCCGCCGCGCGCCACGTCGCAAGCGTGCCTGGCGCGGCCAAGCTGCAGCTTTACAAGAACAACGTGGACGGCAAGGGCGCGTCCTACGGGTCGCACGAGAACTATCTGATGTCGCGTCAGACGCCGTTCTCCGCGGTGATCGCGGGTCTGACGCCGCATCTGGTGTCGCGCCAGGTGATCACCGGCTCCGGCCGGGTCGGTATCGGCCCGTCCGGCGACGACCCGGGATTCCAGCTGTCGCAGCGCTCCGACTACATCGAGGTCGAGGTCGGCCTTGAGACGACGTTGAAGCGCGGCATCATCAACACCCGCGACGAGCCGCACGCCGACGCCGACAAGTACCGGCGGCTGCACGTCATCATCGGCGATGCGAACCTCGCCGAGACATCCACGTATCTCAAGCTGGGTGCCACCGCGCTGGTGCTGGATCTGATCGAAGAGGGCATGGACCTCACCGACCTGGCGCTGGCTCGGCCCGTGCACGCCGTGCATGTCATCAGTCGTGACCCGTCGCTGCGCGCCACGGTGGCATTGGCAGACGGCCGCGAGTTGACCGCCCTTGCGCTGCAACGGATTTACCTGGACCGGGTGGCCAAGCTGGTGGACAGCCGCGATCCAGATCCCCGCGCCGCCCACGTCGTAGAAACCTGGGCGAACGTGCTCGACCTTCTCGAGCGCGACCCGATGGAGTGCGCCGAACTGTTGGACTGGCCCGCGAAGCTGCGGCTGCTTGAGGGTTTCCGCCACCGGGAAAACCTCAGCTGGTCCGCGCCGCGACTGCACCTGGTCGACCTGCAGTACTCCGATGTGCGGCTGGACAAGGGCTTGTACAACCGGCTGGTCGCGCGCGGTTCGATGAAGCGGTTGGTCACCGAGCAGCAGGTGATCGACGCCGTGGACAACCCGCCGACGGACACCCGCGCGTATTTCCGCGGGGAGTGCCTGCGCCGGTTCGGCGCCGACATCGCCGCCGCCAGCTGGGACTCGGTGATCTTCGATCTGGGGGGCGATTCGCTCGTCCGGATTCCAACGCTGGAGCCACTGCGCGGCAGCAAGGCGCATGTCGGAGCCCTGCTGGACTCTGTGAATAGCGCCGTCGAACTGGTGGAACAGCTAACGACCTGAGCGCGCTATCCCAGGCAATCCGGGCGTCGACCGGTAGTGTGGAGTAACCGGCGGGCAGCTGTGAACCCGCTGATGACATACGCAGGAGGCAGCGATGGCTCAGGAGCAGACCAAGCGTGGCGGTGGTGGCGGCGAGGACGACGACCTCACCGGCAGCACGGCCGCCGGGCAAGAGCGTCGCGAGAAACTGGCCGAGGAGACCGACGACCTGCTCGACGAGATCGACGATGTTCTCGAGGAGAACGCCGAAGACTTCGTCCGCGCGTACGTCCAGAAGGGTGGACAGTGACCTGGCCGCACCGCGATCAGCTGGCCTTCCCGTCACCCCTACCCGGAACTCCTTCCGTCCCCGTGGACTTGTCGTCCTTTTCTGACCTGCTGCGCCGTCAGGCGCCTGAACTTCTGCCTTTGAACCGGTCGGGTTCCGTTGATCCCGTGCCCTCCGGGGCTCTGCCGCACGGCACCACGATCGTCGCGCTGAAATTCCCAGGCGGCGTCGTCATGGCAGGCGACCGCCGGTCCACTCAGGGCAACATGATCGCCGGGCGCGACGTGCAGAAGGTCTACATCACCGACGACTACACGGCGACCGGCATCGCGGGCACGGCGGCCATCGCTGTGGAGTTCGCCCGGCTCTACGCTGTCGAACTCGAGCACTACGAGAAGACAGAAGGCGTGCCGCTGACCTTCCGCGGCAAGGTGAACCGGCTCGCGACCATGGTGCGCGGCAACCTCGCCGCGGCGCTGCAGGGCTTTGTCGCGCTCCCGCTGCTGGCTGCCTACGACCTGGACGACCCGAACCCGGATGCGGCGGGGCGGATCGTGTCGTTCGACGCGGCAGGCGGCTGGAACCTCGAAGAAGAGGGCTACCAGTCGGTGGGCTCCGGCTCCATCTTCGCCAAATCCTCGATAAAGAAGCTGTATTCGCAAGTGGTCGACGCGGATTCGGCGCTGCGGGTGGCCGTGGAATCGCTGTACGACGCCGCTGACGACGACTCCGCGACAGGCGGTCCCGACCTGGTTCGGGGCATCTATCCGACCGCGGTGATTCTTAGTGCAGAGGGTGCCGAGGATGTGGCGGAGAGTCGGATCGCCGCTCTGGCGCGCGAGGTTATCGAAAGCCGTTCTCGTCAAGATACTTTCGGTCCCGACAGTGCCGCTCAGTCGCATGATGCCCGGGGAGATTCGTGAGCTTTCCATATTTCATTTCGCCCGAACAGGCGATGCGCGAGCGTTCGGAGCTCGCGCGCAAAGGCATCGCCCGCGGCCGCAGTGTGGTGGCGTTGGCGTACTCCGGCGGTGTGCTGTTCGTCGCGGAGAACCCGTCGCGGTCACTGCAGAAGGTCAGCGAGCTCTACGATCGCGTCGGATTCGCGGCTGTCGGCAGGTTCAATGAGTTCGACAACCTGCGCCGCGGCGGCATTCAGTTCGCCGACACCCGCGGCTACGCGTACGACCGCCGCGATGTGACTGGTCGCCAGCTGGCCAACGTGTACGCCCAGACGCTTGGCACGATCTTCACCGAGCAGGCCAAGCCCTACGAGGTCGAATTGTGCGTGGCAGAGGTTGCCCACTTCGGGGAAACCAAACTGCCTGAGCTGTACCGGATCACGTACGACGGATCGATCGCCGACGAACCGCATTTCGTGGTGATGGGCGGCACCACCGAGCCGATCACTGAGAAACTGAACGAGTCCTACACCGAGAACGCAGGCCTTTCGGAGGCTGCCAGAATCGCGATCGACGCGCTGAAGGCGGGCATCGGCACCGGTGGTTCGGAGCCCCGCACGCTGGGGGCGTCGACGCTCGAGGTCGCCATCCTCGACGCCAACCGCCCGCGTCGGGCGTTCCGTCGGATCACCGGCTCCGCGCTGGAAGCGCTTCTGCCTGTCGAGGATTCGGGCGCCGAGAAGCCGGACGGCGACTAGATCGTCGCGATGGCGGAGTTGGTGACGCCCAAGGCACCGATCCTGCCACGGCCGCGGATTCTGCGGCAGAACTGGCTGAACGTGTCCTTTCTCCATTGGGCCGTCGCGCCGGCGAGCATTGCGCACCTGTATCCGCCGGACACCGAGCCCGACACCTTCGAGGGTACGAGTTACGTTGGCGTCGTGCCGTTTCGGATGTCTCTGTTCAACAGGTTCCTGGAGACGAACGTCCGGCTGTATTCGGTGGACCGAACGGGCCGTCGAGGAGTGGTGTTTCTCAGCTTGGACACCAACGAGTTTGGCATGCTCGCAGTTGGCAGGTCGATGGTCGGGGTGCCATATCGATGGGCCCGAATGGATTACCGGGAGGATCGGGACCGTCGTGTCTACACCTCCACGCTGCGTTGGCCGGGCGTGACAGCGTCGAGCCGTGTCGAGGTGAAGGTCGGTGAGCCGCTGACGTCTGGACCGCTCGAGCACTTTCTGACCGCGCGGTGGGGTGCGCACGTCGTCCGCGCGCGGAGCACGTGGTACGTGCCCAACGAACATTCGGTCTGGCCGTTGCGGCGTGCCGAGCTGATCGACTTCACCGATGACGGGCTGCTTGCGTCAGTCGGCCTTGGCGATCTCGGCAAGCGGCCACCCGATCACGTCGTGTACAGCGACGGTGTGGCCGCGCGATTCGGGCGTCCGGTGCGGTCGACGACGCCGCGCAGCCTGCGCGCTGGCTAGTCGCGCCGTTAATTCTGCGTGTCCCTGTTGACGTGACGCTGCTCACCGGAGAATCATGTGTTGCGTCCAGCAATACACGTTGCGCAATGCGCAACACTTAAAGAGGTCAGCCCATGCCCAAGGTTGTCGTGATCGGTGCCGGCATTGTCGGTACCTCACTGGCGGATGAACTGACCGCGCGCGGCTACACCGACGTGACCGTCCTCGACCGCGGACCGCTGTTCACCACCGGCGGATCGACCTCGCACGCGCCCGGTCTGGTGTTCCAGACCAACCCGTCGAAGACCATGAGCGCGTTCGCGCGCTACACAGTGGAAAAGTTCGGTGCTCTCGAGCATCCCGACGGCTGGGCGTTCAACGCGGTGGGCGGACTCGAAATCGCGACCACGCCGGAACGCTGGGCCGATCTGCACCGCAAGGCCGGCTGGGCCGAGGCATGGGGCATCGACGGGCGGCTGCTCACCGCGACCGAATGCGTTGAGAAACACCCGCTGCTGGACCGCGACAGCATCCTCGGCGGATTCCACACGCCCGCCGACGGACTTGCGAAGGCGGTACGCGCCGCCGAGGCACAGGCGCGTCAGGCCCAGGCAAGGGGCGCGACGTTTCGTCCACATACCGAAGTGCTCGGAATCGTCGAATCCGGCGGCCGCGTGACAGGCGTACATACGAATGCAGGCGTCATCGACGCCGACATCGTGGTCTGCGCAGCAGGCTTCTGGGGTGCGCAGCTGGCCAAGCAGGTCGGCCTCGTCGTCCCGCTGGTGCCGATGGCCCACCAGTACGCGCGGACCGGTCAGATCGGTGCGCTCGTCGGACGCAACACCGAACTGTCCGAAGCCGGGTTGCCCATCCTGCGTCACCAGGACCAGGATCTGTACTTCCGCGAACACGTCGACCGCATGGGCATCGGGTCCTACAGCCACAAGCCGATGCCCGTCGACATGTCGACGCTGATGTCTGACACCGCCGGTGAGCCGATGCCGTCGATGCTGCCGTTCACCGAGGAAGACTTCGCACCCGCGTGGCATGAAGCGCGGGAACTCATTCCCGCACTGGGTGATTCGAAGGTCGAAGAGGCGTTCAACGGCATCTTCTCGTTCACCCCTGACGGGTTCTCCATCATGGGGGAGCATCGTGAGCTAGCTGGGTTCTGGGTCGCCGAGGCGGTATGGGTGACGCATTCGGCAGGTGTTGCCAAGGCCACCGCCGAGTGGATCGTCGACGGCACCCCGTCGATCGACGTCCACGAATGCGACCTCTACCGCTTCGAGGACGTCGCCCGCAGCCCGGAGTTCATCATGCAGACCAGTTCGCAGGCCTTCATCGAGGTCTACGACATCATCCACCCCAACCAGTTCCGCGCAGCGCTGCGCGGATTGCGGACCAGCCCGTTCTACGAGCGGCAGAAGGAGCTCGGGGCCTACTTCTTCGAGGGTGCGGGCTGGGAACGGCCCGCCTGGTTCGAGGCGAACGCCGAACTGGCGCAACGACTTCACGCCGACGGGCTGGCATTCCAGGATCGTGACGACTGGTCGTCGCAGTTCTGGTCACCCATCTCCATCGCGGAGGCCCATTGGACCCGGGAGGGAGTGGCCATGTACGACATGACGCCACTCACCCGCTACGAGGTGTCTGGTGCCGGCGCCGCCGCCTTCCTGCAGCAGATGACCACCAACAACGTCGACAAGAGCGTCGGCTCGGTGACCTACACGCTGCTGCTCGACGAAACGGGCGGCATCCGTAGCGATATCACCGTCGCCCGGCTGGGCCCGAACGCGTTCCAGGTCGCCGTCAACGGGCCGATGGACTTCGACTGGTTCAGCCGCCAACTGCCCGACGATGTCACGTTGCGCGACATCACCGGCGGCACCTGTTGTATCGGCGTCTGGGGGCCACTTGCCCGCGACATGGTCCAGCCGTTGTGCCCCGACAACCTGTCACACGACGCGTTCAAGTACTTCAGGGCCAAGCAGACCTACCTCGACGCCATCCCCGTCACCATGCTGAGGGTGTCCTACGTCGGCGAACTCGGCTGGGAGATCTACACCAGTGCCGAATACGGTGCGGCGCTGTGGGATCTGCTGGCCGAAGCGGGGCAACCCCACGGCGTTATCGCCGCAGGGCGCATCGCCTTCAACAGCCTGCGCATCGAAAAGGGCTACAGGCTGTGGGGGACCGACATGACCGCCGAACACCAGCCCGCGGCGGCAGGCCTGGACTTCGCGGTGCGGATGACCAAGGACGATTTCGTCGGCAAGGCAGCGCTCGGTGATCCGCCACCGATGGTTCTGCGCAGCATCGTGTTCGGCGACCCCGCCGCCGTCGCGCTTGGCAAGGAGCCCGTCTACGCCGACGGAGGCTGTGTCGGATATGTCACCAGCGCAGGCTATTCGGCCACCGTCGGGCGAACCATTGCCTACGCGTGGCTGCCCGCCGAGACGCAGGTCGACGACATCGTCACCGTCGATTACCGCGGCACCCGGTTCACCGCCGTCGTGCACGCCGAGCCTGTGGTGGATCCCGAGATGTCGCGGATCAAGAGGTAGCACAATGAGTTACGACGTCATAGTCATCGGCGTGGGCGGCATGGGCAGCGCGGCCGCCTACCACCTCGCCGCCCGCGGTCAGCGGGTGCTTGGGCTTGAGAAGTTCACGCCCGCCCACGACAAGGGATCCAGCCACGGCGGTTCACGCATCGTCCGGCAGTCCTACTTCGAAGACCCGGCGTATGTGCCTCTGCTGCTGCGCGCATACGAGCTGTGGGACAACCTCGCCGCAGAGTCCGGCCGTGATGTCTACCGGATCACGGGTGGCCTGTTCGTCGGACCGCCGGACTGCCTCACCGTGGCTGGCAGCCTGCGGGCCAGCCAGGAATGGGACTTGCCGCACGAGGTGCTCGACGCAGCCGAAATCCGCTCCCGTTTCCCGAATTTCACGCCTCAGCGCGGTGACATCGCACTCTATGAGGCGAAAGCGGGATTCGCCCGCCCGGAGATGACGGTGCAGGCGCACATCGACCTCGCCGAGCGTGCAGGTGCCACCCTTTCATTCGGCGAAGAAGTGCTCGAGTGGGGCGAAACGGCGGGCGGTGTCACCGTCCGCACTGCGCGCGACACCTACACAGCAGGGCAACTCGTCATCTGTCCAGGGGCCTGGGCGCCGCAATTGCTGGCGGAGTTCGGCATTCCGATCACGATCGAGCGCCAAGTGCTCTACTGGCTCGACCCGATCGGGGGCACGGCGCCGTTCGTCGACCATCCGATCTTCATCGACGAGAACGCGCACGGCATGCAGATCTACGGGTTCCCGGCGATCGACGGGCCGCGCGGTGGCGTCAAGGTCGCATTCTTCCGCAAGGGCGTTGTCTGTACGCCAGAAACCATCGACCGCACAGTGCACGAGCCCGAAATCCGTGAAATGCGCGACCGCGTAGCTGAACTGCTGCCCGCGCTCGACGGACCGTGTCTGCATTCGGCGACGTGCATGTACTCCACCACGCCCGACGAGCACTTCGTCATCGCTCGGCACCCGGACAGCGCGAATGTGACCGTTGCGTGCGGATTCTCGGGGCATGGCTTCAAGTTCGTCCCTGTGGTCGGTGAGATCCTCGCCGACCTGGCGACCGCCGGGTCGACGACCCACCCGATTGCATTGTTCGATCCACGACGGTTGGTGACCACATGACCGCCACTGATCAGCCCTCGACGTTGTTGGCCACGCTCGGCGGTGCGTACTACACACGCGAATCGATCTTCGCCGCCGAGCAGAGCCAGATCTTAGAGTCGATGTGGTTCTGCGCGGTTCGCTGCGCCGACCTCGCAAACCCAGGGCAGTTCCGCAAGATTGAGGTCGGCTCGGAGAGCGTGCTCGTCGTCCGCGGCCGCGACGGGATGCTGCGCGCGTTCCTCAACGTTTGCAGGCACCGCGGGGCGCAGTTGTGCACCGTGTCCGAAGGCGAGGTCCGCCGCAACATCCGCTGCCCCTACCATGCGTGGACCTATGCGCTGGACGGCAAGCTCGTCGCCGCACCCAACATCGCCGGCCTGACCGATGAGAACGGCGCGGGCATCGACCGGTATCGCTATGGCCTTGTGCCGGTGGCGCTGACGGAATGGCTCGGCTACGCGTGGGTTTGCCTGGCCGACAAGCCGCCCTCCTTCGCCGACACCGTCATCGGCGATGTCACGAACCGGCTCGGCGACCCGACGGCCATCGACCGATACGGCATCGAGGACCTGCAGGTGGGCCACCGGGAGGTCTACGATGTGGCCGCGAACTGGAAGCTCATCGTCGAGAACTTCATGGAGTGCTACCACTGCGCGTCGATCCACCCCGAACTCGTCGAGGTGCTGCCTGAGTTCTCCAAGGGACTCGCCGCGCAGTACTACGTGGGCCATGGTGCCGAATTCGGTTCTGACGTAGCCGGGTTCACCGTCGACGGCTCGGCCGGTTTTGGCGCGCTGCCGGGCATCACAGCCGAACAGGACCGCCGCTACTATGCGATCACGGTCAAACCGACGGTGTTCATCAACCTGGTACCCGACCACATCATCTTCCACCGGATGTACCCGATGTCGGCCGATCGCACCGTCGTCGAATGCGATTGGCTCTACACCCCCGACGTCGTCTCAACGGGCCGCGATGTGTCCCGCTCGGTCGAGCTGTTCCACCGCGTCAATCAGCAGGATTTCGACGCTTGCGAGCGAACGCAGCCTGCGATGTCGTCACGGGCGTACCGGCACGGTGGTGTTCTCGTTCCTGCCGAACACCACATCGCGGAGTTCCATCAGTGGGTAGTGTCCCGACTCGGAGCTGAGGGGATGAACCATGAACGGTGAACCGGATCTCTGTATCGGCGGGCAGTGGCGACACGCGTCCGACGGTGGCACTCGCGAAATCATCAACCCGGCCGACGGCAGCATCACCGCCGTCGTCGACGAGGCCACCTCCGACGACGCGCGTGCCGCCGTCGCGGCCGCGCGCAATGCGTTCGACGACGGCGCCTGGCCCGAGACCCCGGTAGCCGAACGGGCCGCGCTGCTCGACCGGATCGCTGATCTTCTGCAGCGGGACAAAGAAGCTCTGGCGTCGCTGGAAACACGGGATACCGGCAAGACATTAGTGGAGAGCCGGATCGACATCGACGACGTCACATCGGTTTTCCGGTTTTACTCGAGGTTGGTCGGCGTGGAATCCGACCGGCTCGTCGACGTCGGCGATCCTGCCGTCATCAGCCGCGTGGTCCGCGAACCCATCGGTGTATGTGTGCTCATCGCGCCGTGGAACTACCCGCTACTGCAGATGTCATGGAAGATCGCGCCAGCATTGGCCGCAGGCTGCACGATGGTCGCCAAACCCAGTGAGGTCACCCCGCTGACCACCATCGCGTTCATGCACCTGCTCGACGAGGCGGGTGTGCCACCGTCGGTGGTGAACCTGGTACAGGGCAGCGGTGCGGTTCTCGGCGCGGCGCTGACCGACAACCCGGACGTCGACTTCATCTCTTTCACAGGCGGGTTGGCCACCGGCCGGACCATCGCGAAGGTCGCGGCCGAACACGTCACGAAGGTCGCCGTCGAACTCGGTGGCAAGAACCCGCATATCGTGTTCGCCGACGCGGATTGGGACAGCGCCGTCGACCACGTGCTGACTGGGGTATTCCTGCACTCGGGGCAGGTGTGCTCGGCAGGCACTCGGCTGATCGTCGAAGAGCAGATCGCCGACGACTTCGTCGCCGAACTGGCGGCCCGCGCCGAGAAGATCCGCATCGGAGACGGCATGAACCCGGCCAGCGAGACGGGGCCGCTGGTCTCCGAGCAGCACCGCGCCAAGGTGGAAGCCCATGTTCAGCAAGGTATTTCCGACGGCGCGAAGCTGGTCATCGGGGGCGCGCGACCCAGCGATCCGGCGCTGGCGAAGGGCAGCTTCTACCTGCCAACGATCTTCGACCGATGTGACCGGTCGATGCGAATCGTCCAGGAGGAGACCTTCGGGCCGATCCTCACGGTCGAACGATTCACCACAGAGGCCGAGGCGATAGCGCTCGGCAACGACACGGAATACGGTCTCGCGGCGGGTGTTCGGACATCCGATCCGGCGCGGGGCGAACGTGTGGTGCGGGCGCTGCGGCACGGCACGGTGTGGCTCAACGACTTCGGCTACTACACCGCCGCGGCGGAGTGGGGCGGATTCGGAAAGTCGGGTAATGGTCGCGAGCTCGGGCCGACCGGCCTCGCGGAATACCAAGAGATCAAACACATCTGGCACAACACCGCACCCCAACCCGCCGGGTGGTTCAAGGGATGATCGGACCTCGTTAGAAAGGCAAAGTCATGGTGATCAAGGAACCACACGCCGACAGCGGCATGGAGGACTTCGGTTACAAGGAATCACTTGACCGAAGCATCGGCAAATTCGCGAGTTTCGCGGCCGGTGTCAGCTACATTTCGATCCTCACCGGCACGTTCCAGCTGTTCTACTTCGGCTTCGGCACCGGTGGCCCGGCGTACCTTTGGTCGTGGCCGATGGTGTTCGTCGGGCAGATGGCAGTCGCGCTGTGCTTCATGGAGCTGGCCGCCAAGTATCCCGTCGCAGGCTCGGTCTACAACTGGTCGAAGAAGCTCGGCAGCCGGCTTGTCGGCTGGTCGTCCGGCTGGCTGATGCTGACCGCATCGATCGTGACGATCTCGGCGGTGGTGCTGGCCTACCAGCTCAACCTTCCTCGGCTGTGGAGCGGATTCCAGATCGTCGGTGACGGAACCGGCTCGTCATTCGCTGTCAACGCCGTCATTCTGGGCACGATCCTCATCGTCTTCACGACGGTGATCAATGCGCTCGGGGTGCGGCTGATGGCAATGATCAACAGCGCAGGCGTGTTCATCGAGCTGATCGCCGCGATCCTTATCGTGATCATCCTGGCTTTCAACGTCAAACGCGGTCCGGACATCTTCTTCTCCACGAACGGCTACGGCGCAGGCGAGAGTGCCGGCTACCTCGGCGCGTTCCTCATCGCGTCGCTGGCGTCGCTCTACGTGATGTATGGCTTCGACACAGCGAGCTCACTGGGCGAGGAGACCGTTGAACCGCGCCGCACGGCACCCAAGGCGATCTTCAGGGCGATCCTGGCGTCCTTCGTGATCGGAGGCGGCATCCTCGTGTTCGCGGTGATGTCGGCGCCGAACCTGGAAGATCCAAAGATCGGCGAGAGCAGCGGCGGCCTGCAGTACATCGTCGAGCAGGTGATGTGGGGACCGCTCGGACGGGTCTTTCTGACCTGCATCGTCGTAGCTGTCACTGTGTGCACGCTGGCCGTGCACACGGCGGCCATCCGGCTGACCTTTGCGATGGCCCGCGACAACGCACTTCCGTTCGGGGAGAAGCTCGCCCGGGTTCATCCGAAGACCCAGACCCCGATCGTCCCCGCAGTCGTCATCGGGTTGATCGCCGCCATCATCCTGGTGATCAACATCGGCCAGCCCAAGATCTTCACCGTGCTTACGTCGATCGCCATCATCATGATCTATCTGGCCTACCTCATGGTGACCGGGCCGATGCTGAAGAAGCGCCTTCAAGGGCAGTGGCCGCCAAAGGATCTCAAAGAGGGTGGCTACTTCACGATGGGCAAGTGGGGCCTGCCGGTCAACATCTTCGCGGTGCTGTGGGGCGCGCTGATGGCGCTGAACCTCGCGTGGCCGCGCGTCGCGGTGTACGGCGAGCCCTGGTACAACACCTGGGGCGCGTTCGTCTACATCGGCGTGATCCTCGGCTCGGGCCTGCTGTGGTACTTCATCAAGGGCCGCCACCACATTGGCACCCTTGAGTCGCACGCGGCTGCGACCACGTCGGAGGCTGACGTCGCGGAGCAGGCCTGATGTCTGACGCCGGGACGTTCGACTATGTGATCGCCGGCGGCGGCACCGCGGGCTGTGCACTCGCGGCGCGGCTGTCCGAAGACCCCGACGTGACGGTGTGCCTGATCGAGGCCGGGCCGTCCGATGTCGGCGACGACAACATCCTGGTGCTGGCTGAATGGATGCACCTGCTCGATTCCGGGTACGACTGGGACTACCCCGTTGAGCCCCAGGAGCGCGGCAATTCGTTCATGCGGCATGCCAGGGCCAAGGTGTTGGGCGGGTGCTCATCGCACAACTCGTGCATTGCGTTCTGGCCGCCTGCCGAATGCCTGGACGAGTGGGTGCAGATGGGCGCCGACGGGTGGAGCGCCGCCGAGGTGCTTCCGTTGACGAAGCGACTCACCGAGACGGTGCTGCTCCGCGACGTGCCGCCCGACGATCCGTGCGGCGCAGCGGTTCTCGAGGCGGCGGCGAAGGTCGGCATGCCGACCGTCGCGTTCAACCGAGGGGAGACCGTCCGAACCGGGGCAGGATGGTTTCAGATCAACGCGGCCGAGGATGGCACTCGCATGTCCTCATCGCATGCATACCTGCATCCGATCCTCGGCACCCGCAAGAACCTTGAGGTGCGCACCGATTCGTGGGTCGCCGAGATTCTGTTCGACGAATCGCTCAATGCCGCAGGGGTGCGTTACCAGCGCCCCGACCTCACCGGCTACGACGTGGTGTCCGCCCGACGTGAAGTCATCGTCACAGCGGGTGCCATCGACACCCCGAAGTTGTTGATGCTGTCCGGAATCGGGCCTGCGGAGCATCTGCGGGAATTCGGCATCGACGTGCTGGTCGATTCCCCCGGCGTCGGGTCGAATCTCGACGACCACGTCGAAGGACTGGTGTTCTGGGAGGCGACCCGGCCGATGGTGAAGACGTCGACGCAGTGGTGGGAGATCGGGCTGTTCACCACGGTCGATGAGGGCGTAACCCAGCCGGATCTGATGATGCATTACGGCAGCGTGCCGTTCGACATGAACACGTTGCGCCGCGGCTACCCGACGACCGACAACGGGTTCTGCCTGACTCCCAACGTGACTCAGGGTCGCTCCCGCGGCACGGTGCGGCTGCGGTCGCGCGATTTCCGTGACAGGCCACGGGTCGATCCGCGGTACTTCACCGATCCCGAGGGCTACGACGAGCGCATCATGCTTACCGGTGTTCGGCTCGCCCGCAAGATCGCGGAGCAGGCGCCGCTCGCCGACTGGGTGGGCACAGAACTCGCGCCTGGACCGGACGCGACCACCGACGACGAGCTCCTCGACTACATCCACAAGTGCCACAACACCGTGTACCACCCTGCGGCGACGGCGCGGATGGGAGCCGTCACCGATCCGATGTCGGTACTCGATCCGGAGCTGCGGGTACAGGGGGTGTCTCGATTGCGGGTGGTGGACGCGTCGGCAATGCCGAAGCTACCGTCGGTCAACCCCAACATCACGGTGATGACAATGGCGGAGAAGTGTGCCGACCTCATTCGAAAGACCTGACCTCAAGGCCTTCCTGGGCGAGCACACGCCGTTCCAGGCGATGTCGGATGAGGAACTCACTGAGCTGACGGCCGGATCGGTCGTCGTTGAATTTCCCGCAGGGTCCTTGGTTGCCGACTACGCGACTCGGGTGCCCGACGAGGTGTGGATGGTGCACTCGGGACAGGTCGCGCTGCGCAACAGCGGCGACGCCACCACCATCGACACCGTGGGGTCCGGCGGCATCTTCGGATATATGCCGCTATTGACCGGCGGCGGCATGGATTTCGAGGCCAGCACGATTGGGCCTGCCACCCTGATCCGGATGCCCGGTGCCCTGGTGCGGGCGCAGTTCTCCAAGCCTGCGGGATTGGCGTTCCTGGCGTCGTCGGCGTGGAATCTCGGCACCGCCGACCGACCGACGATCGCACCCGCAACGGATAGCAGGCCGGTCGCCGAGCTGGTACATGGCGAGGTGTTGCTGGTCTCGCCAGACACCTCGGTGCGTGACGCCGTCGTACGGATGACCGAGCACCACGTGTCATATGCGCTCATCCGGTTGCCCGACGGGGGTCTGGGCATCTTCACCGACCGCGATCTGCGGACCCGTGTGGTGGCCGCCGGCCTGGCGGTCGATGTACCGATCCACCGCGTGATGAGTGCTCCCGCGCGCAGCGTCACCGCCGACTTGACGGCCGACGCGGTGTTGATGGAGATGCTCGAGTGCGGGCTGAGGCACATGCCGGTCGTGACGTCGCGCGGGGAGGTCGTCGGCGTGCTCGAGGACGCCGATCTGCTGGCGGCATCCGCACGGCGGAGCTTCATGCTGCGACGGTCGATCGGCCTGGCCACCACCGCCACCGAGTTGCAGAAGGTCGGCCAGCGGGTGACGGGCCTCGCCAGTGAGCTGTTCCGCAACGGGACGAAAGCGTTGGCGACAAGCGGGATCCTTTCGGTGGTGATCGATAGCTTGGTGCGTAAGGCGTTGGAACTCGCTTTGGCCGAGACGCAAGACGCCCCCGCAGGCGGATTCGCGTGGCTGACGCTGGGCAGCATCGCTCGCCGCGAAGCGATGCCGTCGTCCGACGTCGACAGTGCATTATCGTGGAGGGACGAATTATCCTCGGCGAGCACACAATTGCGAGCGATTGCGGCTCGCAACCATGAGATCCTTGACGGCTGCGGGTTGCCGTCGGACCGCAACAACGCCGTCGCATCCAGCCCACTGTTCTCACGCTCGCAGTCGGAGTGGTTCGCCGCCGCGGAAGGGTGGCTCGATAATCCGCTGCGCGATCGCGGCCTGATCCTGTCGTCTCTGCTTCTGGACGGACGTGTCGTGTGGGGCGACGCGGCGCTGCACACGGTCCCTTCGGCTTATCGCCGGATGCGCGACGCGCATCCGAATGCACTGCGGCTGCAGCTGCTTGAGGCGTTATCCGGCAAGGTCCGTACACGCTCTGTGCGGGATGTGTTGTCGCGCAGGGGTGGAACGTTCGACTTGAAGAGTCACGCCGTGACACCGATCGTGAACCTGGCGCGCTGGGGTGGTTTGACGGCCGATGTCACGTCGGCGTCGACACCCACCCGGCTGTCGGCCGCTGCGCAGGCCGGTGCGATCAGAGAACGGGACGCCGAAACACTGTGCGACGTCTTCGTGATGCTGCAGCGGCTGAGGATGGCACACCAGGTCGAGCAGATGTCAGCAGGCCACACGCCGGGCGACGTGATCACGATGTCGGAGTTGTCGCCGTTGAACCGCAGCCTGCTCGGTGACGGACTGCGTGAGATCGCCGCGGTGCGGCGGCGAGTCGGCAATTTCGGTGTGCCCCGCGTATAGGCTTGGCAAACCATGGCCACGCGTGAGGACGACGACAAGCCCGCAGCAGCGGTGCAGTCGGTCGACCGCGCCCTGCTGGTGCTCGAGATTCTGGCGAAGCTGGGACAGGCAGGCGTCACGGAGATCGCCGCAGAACTCGGGGTACACAAGTCGACGGTGTCGCGGCTGATCGCGGTGCTCGAGTCACGCGGGTACGTCGAGCAGGTATCCGACCGCGGCAAGTATCGGCTGGGCTTCTCGATCGCTCGTCTGGCACGGGCGAGCAGCGGACATCTCGACCTGGTCAAGCTCAGCCAGGATGTGTGCGACAGCCTTGCCGCCGAGGTCGGAGAGACCACCAACGTGGCGGTGCTGCACGCCGACAGGATCATCAACATCGCCGAGGCGATCGGCCCCGCCGAGATCACACTGCGCACATGGGTTGGCCAGAGCTGTCCCGCGCATGCGACGTCGAGCGGCAAGGTCCTACTCGCCGGGCTCGATGCCGCGGACGTCCGGGCCCGGCTGGCATCGGTGCTCGAGTCGTTCACCGAGAACACCGTTGTCAAGATCGCCGACCTGCAGCGGGAATTGGCGACCGCGCGCGAGCGTGGATGGGCCTCTGTCGCCGAGGAATTGGAGGTCGGCCTGAACGCCGTCGCTGCACCGGTACATGACGCCAACGCGCAAGTGATTGCGGCGCTGAGTGTTTCGGGACCGTCCTATCGGATGGGCCCCGCACAATTCGAGGAGGCCGCCAAGCAGACGATCGCCGCGGCCGACGCCATCAGCCGGCGCCTTGGCTGGGTCGAGCGCGGATGAGAATGAGCTCCGCGAACTGATCCGGACACTCCAGCGGTGTGAAGTGTCCAACGCCGCTGGCGAGGTGAAGTCGCACGTCGCTGAAGTAGTACTCCAAGCGATCGGCCCATAGTCGTGGGAACAGCGGATCATGTTGTGGCCACAGCACATCCGTCGCGGCGTGGATCTTGATGGCCCGCTCTGGCGGTAGCTCGGTCAGTGACTGGGCGATAGTTCCCGCGCCTGCGCGGTACCAGGCGATCGATGCGGTGAAGGCACCAGGGAGGGCATAGTCGGCGACCAGGCGGTCCAGATCGTCGTCGGGGAGGGTGAAATTCGGACCGGACCAGTGATTCCAGAAGTGCCGCAAGTATTCCCGTACGGCGTCGGGATTGCCGTCGATCAACTGGGCGGAGAGCGGAAGCTGGTGGAAGGCCTGATACCAGAACTCGCTCTGTGCCTGCGCTGTGAGCACGCGATCGCCGGCTCCAGGCAGTGGGGGAGACAGGACAAGGGCCTGCACCAAATCGGGATGCATCCGGGCGACACTCTGCGCGACGCGGCTGCCGACGTCGTACCCGGCGATCACGACGCCAGTCAGCCCCAGTTCCTTGATCAGCCCGACGATGCTGCTCGCTTGAGCGGTGGCGCTATAGAAATGGCGCACCGCTACCTCGTGCTTGTCCGAGCCGCCGAAACCACGCAAATCGGGAACGATGATGTCGGCGACCCCGTCGAGTATCGAGACGACCCGGCGAAAGTCGTGCCGATTGCCGGGCCATCCATGCAGCAACACGACCGGGGGCGCGCCCCGCATCCCGAAGCGGTCGTAGGCCAACCGAAACCCATCTACGGGCGCGCTGCGTGACCACATTGGGCCATTCTGGCCATACATCAGCCCGATTGGTGCAAGGTTTCGCGATCACCGGTGATGACTGCCAGGATGTTGCGCCACGCATCCGACGGCCAGTTGATGACGTCGCTGTGCGCCTGCGGGCCCGCCATCAACCGTCCGTCATCGTAATGTCCTGTGGCTAAGTGGATTACACCGTTCAACTCGTCGGGGTCGGCACCGTGTGGCCCTTCGGGGATGCCCTGCACCGCCTCGATGAAATCTCCCGGTGCGGTCATGGAAAATCGCAGCACATCCGGGTTGCGGTTGTGCCACTCGCTGGGGTCGTCCACACCGACGCCGGCGCCCGCCGCGGCCACGTACAGCGTCCGGTCCGCGGTCAAGCCGAGCGCTTCGGCGGTGCCCACTATCGACCCGCCATAGGAATGGCCGATGTAGGTGACGGGGATGGACCGTCCTGTCGCGTCGACAGTGCGGTCGACGTCCTCGCTGAAGGCGACCAGCCGCGGCGCCATGTCCAGTGCATATCGAGGGTTGGCTGCGTCAGCGAGCGCCGCCGCGACGTTGCGGCCCTGGGGGAATCGACCGCCGAGATAGGTGATGGTCGCGACGTCGCCACGGGTGGCCGAGACGAATCGGCGCGCGGTCGCTGTGTTGGCCGCCGAGCTATCGAGCGTGGTGTTCAGCCCCGGGACCAGCACAGCGAGGCTCTTTGCGGTCGACAAGTTGCCGTTGAGTTCCACCAAGGACGCCCGGCCGGGGTCGAAGGCGAGGATTTGGCGGTCGACGCGCTGGCCGCTGCGTGCCGGGTCGTCCACCTCGCCGAGCAGGCTGCGATAGAACGCGATGCGTCCCGGATCCTTTGTATCGACGATCGCCTGCGCGATGTTGACGCGATTGGCGGCCACGCGCATGTCCCAGGGCACCCCGTCGGTGTTGCCGACCTGCTGCGGGAATTCGGCGATCAGTCGTTGGCGCTGCGCTGGGGTCATGGCGGCGATTTGTTCGCTGATGCGGTGCTGGCCCATCGCCGACCATCCCGCCACCACGTCGGACGCCTGAACAGGCCACGCCCCGGCGGGCACCGTCGCGGCGGCGCGGGGCGTCGGCTCTGACGCGAAGGCCTCGGAGATGTCGGCGGCCGCATCGGCATCGGCCGCGCCAAGTCGGTCCAGCGCGTCCGTGATCCGGGTCGATAGCTCGTCGGCCCGCATCGTCAGCATGTCGCGCGCGACGACGGGGTCGCCACCGGACAGCGCGACGAGCAGCGCCGGGGGACCGGCGCGAATCGACACCATCGCGTCATCGGAGACATCAAATCCGCCGTCGCGGGCTTCGGCGAGCCGCGTCCGTAGCGACGTGAGGGCAACGGTGATCTGATCGGCGCCATCGCGTGCGGCGACCGACGCGATGACGAGGGACCGCGCGACGTCGTCGCAGGCGTTGGCAGAGCTTCTCGCGGTCTCCCGAGCCTCGTCGGCCGTGGCGCCTGCCCAGAACTCGTTGCTGCGGTGGACTTCCCGCATGACGGAGCCTGCGTGCGCCGCAAGTCGGCGAGCCGCGTCGTCCCATCTGTCGGCCAACCGCATTAGCGAATCCGGCTGCCACGCTTCGGCTTGCGAGACAGTCGGCCGCGTCACCGTGGGCGGAACAGGTCGCCGTTACGACGGTCGGCGCGTTCAAGTGCGTCGGCCGACATGTGCGCAGCCATGGCCCAACCGCGCATATTGGCGACGACGTCGGTGAGGCGTGCCGCAACAAGGTCCGGTGCGGCGACACGACCGACAGTTGACCCTTGTAGGTCATCGGGATCGAGTCCAGGCCAACGCATCTCAGCGATGGCCTCGGCCGCCGTCATGACGTGGTCGGCGACAGTTCGCAGTTGTGTCAAATCGACTTCGGTTCGTCCCCCCATGCCTCATGCTGACAGATCCGTGCACCGTCATGCAGAAGTTATCCACAGGGTCGATGACTGGCGTCGTCAGCTCGACGAAGCGGTCGCGGCCCTTGACGCATCCCGGCCGCTCGTGCTAAGCACTTGCACAGCATTTCTTACGGGGGGTAGGTTGCGGCCCCAAAGGGGGCGACGGTGGCTGATGCCAGTGCGACGACCGCAGCGGAAATCGTTGTCCGACAATGCCTAATCGGCCTTGTCGCCGTCTTGCTGGCGTGCGTTAGCTTGGCAGGCGATCACGCGCCGCTGGCGCGTGCTGACGGCGACGAACTGCAGTACGAAGACTTTTACCGACCGCCGGACCCGTTGCCACCGGGAAAGCCCGGTGACCTCATCCGCACCGAGCCTTCCCGGCTGGTGCTGGAGCCGTCTGGCCAGTTGGGCGCGATTCTGGCGACCGGTACTCGGATCATGTATCGCAGCACAGATGCACGCGGGAATCCGATCGCTGTCACCGGCACCTACTTCGAACCCGACAACCCGTGGCCGGGCAACGGGCCGCGCCCGTTGATCAGCTACGCACCCGGCACCCAGGGGCAGGGCAATCAATGTGCGCCGTCGCGAATGTTCAACCAGGGCATCCACTATTCGGGCGGCTGGGACATCATGTTCAACTACGAGGAGCTCTTCGTGGCCACCATGGTCGCTCGGGGATTTGCCATCGTGATGACCGACTACGAGGGCTTGGGCACCCCGCCGATGCACACGTATGTCAACCGCCTCGCCGAAGGCCAAGCCGTCCTCGATGCAGCCCGCGCGGCCATGCGCCTTCCGGGGACATCTCTAGACCCGAACGGGCCGGTGGCGTTCTGGGGATACTCCCAGG
Source organism: Mycolicibacterium moriokaense (assembly GCF_003201655.1). Taxonomy (GTDB): domain Bacteria; phylum Actinomycetota; class Actinomycetes; order Mycobacteriales; family Mycobacteriaceae; genus Mycobacterium; species Mycobacterium moriokaense_A. The sequence continues at coordinate 79,972 of NZ_QJJU01000008.1, read as the reverse complement.
GCGGCGGGGCGGCGGGCTCGGCCGCCGAACTCGCATCAAACTATGCCCCGGAGCTTCACACCGTCGGCACCTACGCCGGCGCACCCGTGGCCGACCTGAAGGAACTCCTTCCGTACACCGACGGGAGCGCGCTTGTCGGCGTGGTCGGCTACACAATCAACGGCGCCATCGCCGCCTACCCGGAGTACGCCAATGCGATTCGCTCTAAGCTGACGCCCCGCGGCCAAGCCATGCTGGACTCTGTCGCGCGTCAATGTGTCGGACAAACCCTCATCGACTTCGCGTTCCGCCATCTGCAGCCCTACTTCACGGAAGACTGGCGGCAAACCATGAACGAGGAACCCTTCAGCAGTCTGTTGGATCTGCAGAAGCTCGGGCGCTATAAACCCAACGCGCCGGTGTTGATCGACAGCAACCGCTACGACCCCCTGGTGCCCTGGACGGCGGCCAACCAGCTCGGCAGGGACTGGTGTGCGCTAGGCGCCGACGTCGAATTTCGCACCAACGAGGAACCGCCCTTCCTCAACAAACTCGTCGTCAACCACGCGCTGCCCATGCTCGTCGACGGCGAGCCCGCCATGCAGTGGATCGCCGGCCGCTTCAACGGCCAACCCACTACGCCGAACTGCGGCGAATTCTGACCCAGCACGCTAGGGGTCGGTCGATCGGCCGGCCTGGCGGTCATGGGCCCGACCTTGACGGACACCCCAATCACTGTCAACCGCACCTTCGGCGCGGCTTGCGCTTCGTGGTCGGGCAGCAACCAGTAGTCTCGATGAGGTGCAGCGACGAATCATGGGCATCGAGACGGAATTCGGTGTCACCTGCACGTTCCACGGCCATCGCCGGCTGAGCCCCGACGAGGTTGCCCGCTATCTTTTCCGGCGGGTGGTCTCGTGGGGTCGCAGTTCGAACGTGTTCTTGCGCAATGGTGCGCGGTTATATCTCGACGTGGGCAGCCACCCGGAGTACGCCACCGCGGAGTGTGACAACCTCACTCAGCTGGTCACCCACGACCGCGCCGGCGAGCGGGTGCTCGAGGACCTGCTCATCGACGCCGAGCAGCGGCTGGCCGACGAGGGCATCGGCGGCGACATCTACCTGTTCAAGAACAACACCGATTCGGCGGGCAATTCGTACGGCTGCCACGAGAACTATCTGATTGTGCGGGCCGGCGAATTCTCCCGGATTTCTGACGTGCTGTTGCCGTTCCTAGTGACCCGGCAGTTGATCTGCGGTGCGGGCAAGGTGCTGCAGACGCCGAAGGCTGCAACGTTCTGCCTAAGTCAGCGCGCCGAGCACATTTGGGAAGGCGTCTCGTCGGCGACGACACGGTCACGGCCGATCATCAACACCCGCGACGAGCCGCACGCCGATGCCGAGAAGTACCGCCGGCTGCACGTCATCGTGGGCGACTCGAACATGTGCGAGTCCACGACGATGCTCAAGGTGGGCACCGCGTCGCTGGTGCTGGAGATGATCGAGGCCGGGGTGGCGTTCCGTGACTTCTCGCTGGACAACCCGATCCGAGCCATCCGTGAGGTCAGCCACGACCTGACGGGCAGGCGCCCGGTGCGGTTGGCGGGCGGGCGGCAGGCCAGCGCGCTGGACATCCAGCGGGAGTATTACGCCCGCGCGGTCGAGTACCTGCAGACACGGGAGTCGAACTCGCAGATCGAGCAGGTTGTCGACCTGTGGGGGCGGCAGCTCGACGCGGTCGAGAGTCAGGACTACGCGAAGGTCGACACCGAGATCGACTGGGTCATCAAGCGCAAGCTGTTCCAGCGCTACCAGGACCGCTACAACATGGAGCTGTCCGATCCGAAGATCAGCCAGCTCGACCTCGCCTACCACGACATCAAGCGCGGGCGCGGTGTGTTTGACCTGCTGCAACGCAAGGGCCTGGCGGCGCGGATCACCACCGACGAGGAAATCGAGGCGGCGGTGAACACCCCGCCGCAAACGACGCGGGCCAAGCTGCGTGGCGAGTTCATCAGTGCAGCGCAGGAGGCCGGCCGTGACTTCACCGTCGACTGGGTGCACCTCAAGCTCAACGATCAGGCCCAGCGCACCGTGCTGTGCAAGGACCCGTTCCGGTCGGTAGACGAACGCGTCAAGCGCCTCATCGCTTCGATGTAGTTATCGCACCGCACGCCAAATTGGCGCGGTCGGCGTACCGACGGCTCGGGTAGCATTTGCTGCTACGACTGCTGGAGGGAATGCCGAATGTGCGCGTGGGAATCGCACCTTCGCGAATTGGCGCTGTTCGGGTGTTCCTAAAGGTGGCCGTGTGACTTTACAGAGCCGGCGCGACGCTGATGCCGAACGCCTGATTGATGCTGGAGAGACGTTGCTGGGTGCTGTTGTAGCGACTCCTCGTCGTGCGTCGCTTGAGCGCGTTCGCGGTGCAGACCGGCATTCGACCCCGGAGTGGGCGATGGGGCCAGCAATCGATCGCGACTTGGCAGGGGGAGCTCGCTGATGCCGGGAGAGCTCAGGGTAGACACGGCCCCGCTGGCTAGCGGTGGGGAAGGCCTTTTGAATGCGGCGGGTGAGATTCCGGAGCCGCCGCTGCCATTCATGGCGACGGGCGGCGACGCGCTGTCGACAATTCTCAATGCACGCACGCAGTCGATGGAGGCTCCGCTAATCGCGGGCATGCCGGTAACAAGGGCCGACGCGCTACGCACGGCGCAGAACATCATTCAGGCGGCCGCGAAGTATGAGGGCATGGATCAACACCTCGCAGACCAAGTTCTCAAGGCGTTATCCGAAATGGAGGGCGCCGAAGCCGCGGGTGCTGGGGGATCGGGTGGTGCCGGTGGGGCGGCTGCGACTGCCGGTGCGACGCCGGCGGCAGGCGCTACGCAGCAGGCGGGTCAGATGGGCCAGTTGATGGGCATGCCGATGCAGATGGCTCAGCAGGCCGCGCAGATACCAATGCAAATGGCGGGCATGGCGGCGTCGATTCCGCAGGGAATTATGCAGGGCGTGCAGAGCGCGATGCAGCAAGTCGGCCAAATGGCTGGCGGCACAGGGGAAGAGACGGATCCGGAGTCGGATCAACGGGGCGACGGATCACCGGATGAGGCCAAGCACGCCGAATCGGCCAGCGGGAAGCCGGCGTCTACATCTGACGGTGCCGCTGGACCGAGCAATGCGGAAAGGGCACCAGCGACGGGACCGCAGCCGCCAGCGCCTGATTTTCCGCAGCAGCCGCATAAGCCGGCGCCGACGCGCCCGGCCACATCCGGACCGGAAAGCGTGCTGTGACATGACCGTTCGCGACGCGAAGGTGTGCCGATGACTGTGCCCCCGCCGCCCAATCAGTGGGGTTCGCAACCGCCGACGGGCGGCCAGCCGGTCGGTGACGTGCCGCAGTGGGGCCCCAACTATCCGTGGGGTCCTCCGCCGGGCCCTTCGCCTCGCGGCGGCAAGGGCAAGTGGATCTTTGGCGGGATCGCCTTGCTTGCGGTGATCGCGGTGACGGTTGTCATCACGGTGTTGGTGGTCGGCAATGACTCTGGTGGTGGCGAGTCGCCGACGCCGACGAACGGCAATGGCGCAGAGTTCGCGAGCGTGAATGACAAAGGGCCCGTTGGCATTATCACCGATGAGCCGACGTGCCCCGCCTGGAATCGAATCGCTGACCAATACGTGGCCGCGGAAGGTGCAACTCAATGGCGCGGTAGGGATGCCTCGATACCTGCGACGGCGTGGACGCCAGACCAGCGTTCGATGTTTGAGTCCGTGGGTAAGGCGATGGACGACACGGCCAGCCAAACCGTTGACTTGGTTAAGGTCACGCCGCACAGGGCCGTTCGCGAGTTGTATGAGCAGTTCATCGCATATGCGCGAATCTTCAATCAGTCGGTTTCAGATTACAAGCCAGACGACAATTATCTCGCCGGTGTCGTTGACGGCACAGGAAGTGCTCTTGTGAGTATTTGTAGTGCGATTACATATGATTCTGCGGCGACGCAGGCGCCGTTCGTTCCGAAAGCTCCTTCTCCGTCGAAGATTTCGGATCCCGGAGACGCCGCCAATCCGCAACGATTCCTCTCGTCTTCGGACTCGGTCTGTAGCGACTGGCTTTCCACATACCGAAAGTTCGACGCAGATACCGCAGAGTGGCGGAAAGTTGACCCGAATCGGCCCGCCACCGAATGGACTCCCGACGAGAAGGCTCTCAATGATTCTGTGGTGCCGCTGATGACAGCGTTCGCCGATCAGGCGGAGGCAATCGGTGGCCTGAGTCAGAATGCTGTGCTGCAAGACTGGGCAATGCTGTCGGCGCAGTATCGGCGCGCATACGTACGCGCGGTACCGACGTACACCCCCGCGGACAATTATCTCGTGAGTACATCGACCTACCTGGCGCAGGCAATCAACACTGCATGTCTGGCAGCGGGAGCATAGCGATGGCGGTGGGCAGTGGGTAAGGGCAAGCCGTCAGGTCCGCACGCCGCCGAGATGACGGGGCCAGGGGCGTGGCCAGAAACTGATGAAGATGTCTTCACTCACCGCGCGAACGAATTAAGCGGCGTTCTTGCCAAAGTCAATTCGGCGCTATCAACTTGGCAGGGCCATCAAGCGACAATCTTCAACGGGGTCCATGTCTGGTCAGGGGACGCTTCCAAAGCCGCAGGAGCTGCTGTCGCGGGTGCCACCATGGCGATGCAGAATCATGTCACGCAACTGCGTGATGCGATCGCGTGGTGCAACAACGCAGCCACCACAATCGTGGTAGCCAAGGACACCATTACCTCCAATGTCACTGCGGCGCAACTGGAAATCGAGAATATCGAAAAGGCTGCCAGGAAGAATAATCAGAATCCCGACGTCCTTATCCAGCCTCTGGTGCAACGAGAGCATCGAGAGAATGCCAACGTCGTCAATACGTTCGCTATGGCATGGGGCGTCAAGCCGGGCGACTTGTCGCTATCGCCCGCTGACAAACCGGGACAACCCGACCCACATGCACCCGGAACGGCGGACAATCCAGGAGAGAAGGCTCCGCCGCGATTGGAGCAAGTCGGTGGAATGCAGACACTAGTTTCTCAGGGGCCTGCGGCCCCGTCCGCGCAAGCTCCTCCAACTGTGGAGCCTGTTGGAGGTGTCCAGACGGGCAGCACGCCGGTGCCCACGCCGCCACTGCCGAAGGCTCCAGTCCAGCCGGGACAGCCAGTCGGAGTTCAAGCTGCGGCCACACCACCGTCCCCTCCAGCTGCGCCGATTACTCCGCCGCAACAGGCAGGAGGTCCTGTTACCCCTGCACCAGGCGGTCCTGCGAGTGCCGCACCGAACCTCGGCGGCGGACCTTCGGGTTCACCGGGCATCAGCAGCCCCAGCTCGCCCCTGACATCGACTTCGAGCCCGACTTCGGGCGCTGCGGGCGCGCCATCCGTGAATCCGACCGCCGCTGGCACCGGCACACCCACCACGGATGCCGCCAGGGCAGCCGCTGGCGGCCCACCCACGGGTACTCCACCGCAGCCGGCGCCGTTGACGAACCAACTTGCCAACACCCCTTTGGCTGCGCAGCCGTCCGTTCCCACCCCGCCTCCCGCCCCAGCGCGAATTCCCGACGCGCCCGCGCCGACGCCGAGCGCACCGCCTCCCGCGGCCGCACCACCGCCACCTCCCGTCGGCGCCGCGCCAGGCGTTGGTGCACCGCCCGCACCTTCGATGCCGCTTGGACCTCCGCCAACACCACCACCGGCGGGCCCCTTGGCACCCCCGAGCGCGGCTGCCCCCGCACCCACATCGATGGGGCCCGGCGTCGCGCCCGCGTCCGCTGCGGGTGCGACCAGTGCTGTGGGAGCGCCTGCGCCAGTACCGGTTTCGGCCAGGCGCGCAGAGCGCGACGCAGCAGTCGTCGCCGCGACTGCCGGTGCACTGCGCCGCCAAACCACCAGCGGCGATCCTCTGCAGCTGGCCCGCCGCATCGGTGCCGCACTCAACGCCGAGCCGAACATCGACTTCGGCTTCTTCTGGGTGACCGCGGTGACCATAGAAGGCCAGATCGTCGTCGCCAACAGCTACGGGCTGGCCTACATCCCCGAGGGCGTCAACCTTCCCGAGCAGGTCCGCATGGCCAGCGCCGACGAATCCATCCCGGTCGGCGACCGTACCAAGTGGGCGACCTATCCGATCCTCGCCGTTCAGGGCTGGGCCCAACACCACAACGTGCGATTGCGGGCCGTGGTGGCAACCGAGGATCAGTTCAAGAACTTCGACCCCGGCACTGCCAAGATCACTCTTCAATCCGAAGACATCCCCGACAGCGGAAAGATGCAGGGCCGCAACCGCTTAGAGGTCATTGCTCCCGGTGTGGCGTCGCATCTGGCCGGTGTCAAAGACAACGCTCTTGCGGAGCTCCTGCCCCCCGCCCCGTCCGACACGAACCCGCCCGACGATGATACGAGCAAGCTCTGGTTCGAGGTGATGAAGCCGATGATGAGCACCAACCCCGATCGCGGGGTCGCGCATCTTGAGGCCTTCGTCAACTACGCGGAGCAGGTCCAGGAGCAGGCGTTGTATCGCGCGCACACCGCCGCGGAGGCTCCTGCGCAACGCACGGCGATCGCCGACTGGGTGTACTGGCAGCATCTGGGCGTGTTGATCTCCGACGCGCTGGCGGGTTCGGCCGCGAAGTGACACCGACCCCGACGCCCTAAGGTGTCACAAGTGGGCATTTCCAAAGTCGAGCGGTTGATGAACCTTGTCATCGCGTTGTTGTCCACCCGCAGCTTCATCACCGCGGATCGGATCCGTGAAACCGTCTACGGCTACTCCGACAGCGCCACCGACGAGGCCTTCTCCCGCATGTTCGAGCGCGACAAGAACGAGCTGCGCGATCTCGGGATCCCGCTCGAAACCGGCAGGGTCTCACAGTTCGACCCGACCGAGGGCTACCGCATCAACCGTGACGCCTACGCCCTGCCCGCCGTCGAGCTGACCGCCGACGAAGCCGCCGCCGTCGCCGTTGCGACGCAACTCTGGGAATCACCCGAGCTCATCACCGCCACCCAGGGCGCACTGCTCAAACTGCGCGCCGCCGGTGTCGACGTCGACGCGGCCGACTCCGGCATCGCGATCACCTCGACCGCCGTGCTGCCCGGCCTACGCGGTTCCGAGGACGTCTTGGGAATCCTGTTGTCCGCCATCGACTCTGGGCAGGCTGTGCAGTTCCCGCACCGACCGTCCCGCACCGACCCCTACATCACGCGCACCGTCGAGCCGTGGGGTGTGGTCACCGACCGCGGCCGCTGGTACCTCGTCGGCCACGACCGCGACCGCGACGCCACCCGCACGTTCCGGCTCTCCCGCATCGGCGCCGACGTCACCCCGATCGGCCCACCCGGCGCCGTGAAGCGGCCCGACGACGTCAATCTGCGCGAAATCGTCGACCGCGCGGTAGGAGAGTGGCCCAACACCGGCCAGGCCCGAGTGTGGGTCGCCGACGGCCGCGCCACAGCGCTGCGCCGCCGGGCCACCGTCGTCGGCCCCGTCACGCTCGGCGAACGCGCCGGCGAGGAGATCACCGTCGATATCGGCATGCTCGACCGGCTCGCGCGCGAGATCGCCGGCTACGGGCCGGACGCCGTCGCCCTCGAGCCCCAATCGCTGCGCGACGACGTGCTGGCCCGGCTCCGCGCACAAGCCGGCCAGAGCGACGAGGTCACCGCATGACCGCCGTGTCCGCGCGGCTGGTCCGGCTGCTGAATATGGTGCCGTATTTCCAGGCCAACCCGAAGATCACCTATACCGAAGCCGCATCGGATCTCGGTGTCAGCGTCAAGCAACTGCGCGACGACCTCAACCAGCTGTGGATGTGCGGTCTGCCCGGATACGGCCCCGGTGACCTCATCGATTTCGAATTCTCCGGCGACACAATCGAAGTCACCTTCACCGCGGGCATCGACCATCCGCTGCGGCTGACATCGCCGGAAGCCACCGGCGTCCTCGTCGCGCTGCGGACCCTGCTCGATGTGCCCGGCATGGTCGACCCCGAAGCCGCGCGCAGCGCCATCGCCAAGATCGAGTCCGCCGCGGGAACCCTCAGTCACGGAGCCGAAGCCGCCGTCGACGAACCCGCCCCCGCGGAAAGCGAGGCGGCCGCTGCCGTCCGCGCCGCCGTGCGCAACGGCCGCGCGCTGGCGATCGAGTACTACTCGGCGTCGCACGACATGCTGTCCAGTCGGGTCGTCGACCCCATCCGGGTGGCGCTGGTGGCCGACCACAGCTACCTGGAGGCCTGGTGCCGGTCGGCCGAGGGGGTGCGGCTGTTCCGATTCGACCGCATCGTCGACGCCAGGGTGCTCGACGAGCCGTCGACTCCTCCACCGCCCGCGGTGCAGGCCGGCCCCGACACCTCGCTGTTCGACGCCGACCCGTCGCTGCCGTCGGCCACGCTGCTCATCGACCGGTCCGCGTCGTGGATGTTCGACTACTACCCTCTGCGTGAAATCCGTGAGCTGCCCGACGGCGCCTGGGAAGCCGCGATGACCTACGCGTCGGACGAGTGGATGGCCCGGTTCGTGCTGGGCTTCGGATCGGCCGTCCGCGTGCTCGAACCCCAGTCGCTCGTACAGCGGGTGCGCGAGTCGGCCGGCGCGGCGCTTCGCGCCTATGAGGTCGGTGCTGACAACCTCGGCGGGTAGACTCGGTCCAGACGTCTGGAGGTAACCAAATTGGGTGGTCTACAACCCTGGCACTGGCTGATCGTCATCGCCCTGGCTGTCCTGCTGTTCGGTTTCAAGAGGCTCCCGGACGCGGCGCGATCGCTCGGTAAGTCGATGCGGATTTTCAAGTCGGAGATCAAAGAGATGCAGTCCGACTCCAAGCCGGACGCAGCGGCGCCGCCGGCCACTCCGATCGCCTCAGAGCGGGCTGATGCCCCAGCTCCCGAGGCCGAGCAACCGACCGACAAACACCCGGCCTGACACCAGGCCGGAACGGTGAGCGCGGCATGACGCCGCGTCTCTAGGCCGCGTCACCTCACACGCCCGTGCAAACCCCCGGAATCTTCAAGAAGCTCGATCCTCGTCGACGTCAATCGCGGGCCAATCCCGACGGCACCATGTCGTTGGTTGAGCATCTGACCGAACTGCGTACCCGCCTGCTGATCGCCGTCGTTGCGGTCGTGTTGACAACCACCATCGGCTTCTTCTGGTATACGCACAGCTTCTTCGGCTTCCACAGCCTCGGCGAGTGGTTGCGAGGGCCCTACTGCTCGCTGCCTGCATCCGCCCGCGCCACGATCGCGCCCGACGGCGAGTGTCGGCTATTGGCGACGGCCCCGTTCGACCAGTTCATGCTGCGGCTCAAGGTGGCGCTGGCCGCCGGGATCATCCTGGCCTGCCCGGTGTGGCTCTATCAGCTGTGGGCCTTCATCACCCCCGGCCTGTACAAGAAGGAACGCCGATTCGCGATGGCGTTCGTCGGCGTCGGGGCCACGCTGTTCGTCACCGGAGCCGTACTGGCCTACATCGTGATGGCCAAAGCCCTGCACTTCCTGCTGACCGTCGGCAGCGACGTGCAGGTCACTGCTCTGTCCGGTGATCAGTACTTCGGGTTCCTGATCAACCTGCTGCTGGTGTTCGGCATCAGCTTCGAGTTCCCGCTGCTGATCATCATGCTCAACCTCGTCGGCGTGCTCACCTATGAGCGGCTGAAGGCGTGGCGGCGGGGACTGATCTTCGGCCTCTTCGTCTTCGCCGCCTTCGCGACACCGGGTTCCGACCCCTTCTCCATGCTGGCGTTGTCGCTGGCGCTGTCCCTGCTGCTCGAGGTTTCGATCCAGGTCGCCCGGTTCAACGATAAGCGCAAGGCCCGCCGCGCCGCCCTTGAAGACGTGCCCGACGACCAAGCCGCACCGATCGAACCTCCGACAGCCGTGCCTGCACCGGCCCGTGTCGTAGTCGATGACGACGCCACTTAGCGGCCAACTGGCCGGCTTCGCCGAGCAGATGCCCTTCGCGCTTGACGACTTTCAGCGACGCGCCTGCCTGGCATTGGAGAACGGGCACGGCGTGCTGGTGTGCGCACCGACCGGTGCGGGCAAGACCGTCGTCGGCGAATTCGCCGTCCACCTCGCGTTGGCCGCGGGCCGAAAATGCTTCTACACCACGCCGATCAAGGCGCTGAGCAACCAGAAGCACAACGATCTGGTGGCCAGGTACGGGCCTGGGCGCATCGGCTTGCTCACCGGCGATCAGTCGATCAACGGCAACGCCGATGTCGTGGTGATGACCACCGAAGTCCTTCGGAATATGCTGTACGCGAATTCGCCAGCGCTGTACGGACTTTCGCATGTCGTCATGGACGAGGTGCATTTCCTGGCCGATCGTATGCGCGGCGCGGTGTGGGAGGAAGTGATCCTGCACCTGCCCGACGACGTGCGGTTAGTGAGCCTGTCGGCGACGGTGAGCAATGCCGAGGAGTTCGGCGGCTGGATCCAGACCGTGCGCGGCGACACCACCGTCGTCGTCGACGAACACCGCCCAGTCCCGTTGTGGCAGCACATGATGGTGGGCAAGCGGCTCTTCGACCTCTTCGACTACCGCGCATCAGAGGCGGCGAAGGCAGGCCGCGACCTTCTCGTCGACCCGGAGCTGCTGCGCCACATCGCAAACCGCCGCGAGGCGGATCGGCTGGCCGATTGGCAGCCGCGCGGCCGCAACCGTGGTCGCCCGAGCATCTTCCGGCCACCGAGCCGGCCCGACGTGATCAGTACGTTGGACCGCGAAGGGCTTTTGCCCGCAATTACATTCGTGTTCTCACGCGTCGGCTGCGACGCGGCGGTCAAGCAATGCCTGCGCTCGTCGCTGCGGCTCACCTCCGACGACGAGCGGGCCCGCATCGCTGAGATTATCGATCGCCGCACCGCGGACCTCAACGAGGCCGATCTCGTCGTGCTCGACTATCACGAGTGGCGGGAAGGGCTGCTGCGCGGGCTCGCGGCCCACCACGCCGGGATGTTGCCGATCTTCCGTCACACCGTCGAGGAGTTGTTCACCGCCGGGCTTGTGAAGGCCGTATTCGCTACGGAAACACTGGCTTTGGGCATCAACATGCCCGCCCGAACGGTGCTGCTCGAACGGCTGGTCAAGTTCAACGGTGAGCAGCACATGCCGTTGACACCGGGGGAGTACACCCAGCTGACCGGTCGGGCGGGCAGGCGCGGCATCGACGTCGAGGGCCACGCGGTGGTGCTGTGGAATCCCGACATCGACCCCGCCGAGGTCGCAGGCCTGGCCTCGACGCGCACCTTCCCGCTGCGTAGCTCGTTCGCGCCGACCTACAACATGACCATCAATCTGGTGAACCAGATGGGCCCGACGCAGGCGCACAAGCTGCTGGAAAGCTCGTTCGCGCAATACCAGGCCGACCGCTCGGTGGTCGGGCTGGTGCGCGGCGTCGAGCGCGGCGTACGCGTAGTCGACGAGATAGCAAGCGAACTCGGCGGGCACGACGCGCCAATGCTCGACTATGTGCGGCTGCGCCTGCAGATCTCCGAGCGTGAACGCGCGCAGTCCCGGTCGTCGCGGCTACAACGCCGCAAGGCCGCCAACGATGCGTTGGCAGCGCTGCGCCGCGGCGACATCATCACCATCACCCACGGTCGCCGCGGCGGCCTGGCCGTCGTGCTGGACGCCGATCGCGACAACGACGACCCGCGGCCGCTGGTGCTGACCGAACACCATTGGGCGGGCCGCATTTCGTCCGCCGACTACTCCGGCGCGTCGGAACCGCTCGGTTCGATGCAGCTGCCCAAGCGGGTCGAACATCGCAACCCGCGGGCGCGTCGCGATCTCGCGTCGGCGCTGCGCTCCGCGGCCGCCGGGCTAGACGTGCCCTCGGTGAAGGCCAAGCGCAGCGGCCCGCCGAAGGAACGCGACGTCGATCCGGAGCTGGCCGGCCTGCGTGAACGACTGCGCCTGCATCGCGCGCGCAACCTGCCGGACCGCGAGGCCAAGGCCCGGCTGGCAGAGCGTTACCTGCGGATCGAGCGGGACAACGAGCAGATCCGGCAGAAAGTCGCTGCGGCGACTAACTCACTGGCGCGCACGTTCGATCGAATCGTCGTACTGCTCACCGAGCGCGGGTTCATCGACGGTAACGACGGCGACCCCAAGGTGACGGACGACGGCCGTCTGCTGGCGCGGATCTACAGCGAGAGCGACCTGCTGGTCGCCGAGTGCCTGCGCAGCGGCACATGGGAGGGCCTGGACGCCGCCGAACTCGCCTCGGTGCTGTCGTCGGTGCTATTCGAGTCCCGCGGCGACGCGTCCGGCGCGTCCGAAGGATCCGCCGTGCCCACCGGCGGGCTCCGCCGTGCCTTGAATCAGACGCGTCGGCTGTGGACCGAGGTGCGGGCCGACGAGCAGCGGCACCGCCTCACCGGAAGCCGCGAGCCCGACGACGGCTTCGTGGCGGCCATCTTCCGCTGGGCCACCACCGGTGACCTGACGACAGCGCTCGCGGCGTCCGACTCGTCGGGTACGGGAACGCCGTTGTCGGCGGGCGATTTCGTGCGGTGGTGCCGACAGGTGCTCGACCTGCTTGACCAGGTGCGCAACGCCGCGCCCACGCCTGTGCCGCGTGCTACCGCGAAACGCGCTATCAACGACATTCGACGCGGCGTCGTCGCTGTTGATGCCGGGTAGTGTGTTCGCCAGCAGCGTGACCCATGAGCAAGGAGAGAAATGAGCGGACCGCAAGGATCTGATCCGACGCAGCCGTGGCCGGGTCAGCAGCCCGAGCCCGGCAAGGACCAGCCGTCGAGCGAGCCGTCCGGCGACCAGGGATGGCAGCCGCCCACCCCCGGGGCCGACCAACCGACCACCGCGGCGCCGGCGTGGCAGCCTCCGGCCTACGACCCGCAACAACAGCAGTATCCGCAGTACCCGCAGCAGCCCCCCGCGTACCAGCCGGAGCAGCCCGCTGCCCCCGCCTACCAGCCGCCGCCCCAGTACCCGCCGACTGAGCAATTCGGCCAGCAGCCCAGCGAGTACAGCCCGCAGGCGTACCCGAGTCAGTACCCTCAACCCGGCCAGCCCGCCGCCCCGTATGGCCAGCAGTATGGCCAGCAGCCCGCCGACTATGGGCAACAGCCAGGCGCTCAGTACGGTCAGCCGCCGGCTCAGTACGGCCAGCAGCCGGGCCAGTACGGGCAGTACCCGCAGTACGGCGCGCCGGGTGCCGAAGAGGGCTCGAAGCGCTCGCTCGCCGTCATCGGCGGCGTGATCGGCCTGCTTGCCGCGATCGTCGTCGCCGCGGTGCTGGTGATGGGTTTCTGGAAGCCGGGCTGGTTCGTCACCACCAACCTCGACGTCAGCGCCGCGCAATCCGGTGTGCAGCAGATCCTCACCGATGAGGCCAACGGCTACGGCGCCAAGAACGTCAAGGACGTCAAGTGCAACGACGGTAAGAGCCCGACGGTGAAAAAGGGTGACACCTTCAACTGCGAGGTCAGCATCGACGGGACCAAGCGCCAGGTGACCGTGACGTTCCAGGACGACAAGGGCACCTACGAGGTGGGTCGGCCTAAGTAGGCGGCCGTCCCGGGGCCGGGGCTCCGGGGTGGACCTCTAATTGCCCGGCTCTGAACGACAAAGTCGCTAACTGCCTATTTGGTCAACGCTTTCACCGACACTGTCGCGCAGAGGCGGGCAAAACGACGTGTGGTCCCGGCCCGGGCAGAGCTAGCCGGGTAGGCCGTCGAGCGCCTTCTGCAGCCGGCCGATCGACGACGTAACGCCGTACTGTTCGGCCAGTTTCACGACCTTGCGCGGGTGCTCGGCCGCCAACGGCAGGGTGTCCGACGGCCTGGAGAAGTCGACATCGGCCTCGGTGGCCACCCGCACCACCGGCCCGGCGGCGTCGATGTAGTCGGTGGCCGCCAGCAGCTTCGTCCGATACGCCTTGGACATCTTCGATTTCGGGTCGTGCGCGGCGGCCAGAATGCCCTCGAGTGAGCCGTGCTGTGCCAGCAGCGTCGCGGCCGTCTTCTCCCCGACACCGGGGACACCGGGCAGCCCGTCGGACGGATCGCCCCGCAGCAGCGCCAATTCGGCGTAGGCAGGTCCGGCGCGGTCCACGGGCACGTTGTAGGTCTCGGCAACCTCCACCGGCCCGAACTTCGTCGCCTTCGCCAGCCCGCGGCCCAGATAGAGCACTCTGACCTCGACCGGGTCGTCGGACACCAGCTGCAGCAGATCGCGGTCCCCACTGACCACGACGACGGGGTCCCGGCGCTCCCTGGACGCCAGCGTGCCGAGGACGTCGTCGGCCTCACATGCGGGCGCACCCGCCGTCGCAATGCCGAAGGCGTCCAAGATCTCCATGATCATGTCGACCTGCGGGGTGAGTTCGTCGGGAACCTCTTCGATGTCGGGTCCCTCGGCCTGGACTTCCTCGACCCGGTGCGCCTTGTACGACGGGATCAGATCGACGCGCCACTGCGGGCGCCAATCGTCGTCACGGCACACCACCAACCTGGACGGCCGCTCGCGTGTGATCACCGTCGCGACCGCGTCCAGGAAGCCGCGCAGCGCGTTCACCGGCCTGCCGTCGGGCGCCGTGATCGACGATGGCACACCGAAATAGGAGCGAAACCACATGCTGGCACCGTCGAGCAGTACGAGGGGAGCGGCCACGGCTTCTGACAGTAGCGTGAGGTATGGCCTTCGCTGTGAACCGAATAGACCACGTGGTGCTCAACTGTCGTGACGTCGACGCTACCGCCGACTGGTACGTCCGGGTGCTCGGCATGCGTCGCGAAGTCTTCGGCGAGGGCCGCGTGGCGCTGGTCTTCGGCAACCAGAAGATCAACGTTCGTCCGAGCGGCGCGCCGAATTGGGAGACCGGCGCCGTCGACGCCCCCGGCTCGCTGGACCTGTGCTTTATCGCCGACCTAAGCCCCGATGAGATCGGCGAGCACCTCACGACGTGTGGCGTTCAGATCACCGCAGGCCCCGTCCCCAAGACCGGCGCGCTCGGCCCGATGACGTCGCACTACTGCCGCGACCCCGACGGCAATCTGATCGAGGTCGCCAGCTATTCGGCCCCCGATTAGCCTTCATGGCATGACCGCCAGTCGATTCAGCACCGACGTGTACGCGCAACGACTTCGCGCGGCTGCCGCCGCCGCAGCCGATGCGGGTCTGGCAGGTCTGGTCATCACGCCGGGCTATGACCTGCGCTACCTGGTCGGCTCGCGGGGGCAGACATTCGAACGGCTGACCGCGCTCGTGCTGCCGGCTGCCGGCGAGCCGACGATGGTGGTGCCGCGCCTGGAACTGGCCTCGCTCAAGGAATCCGCGGTGACCGAACTCGCTCTGGCCGTGCGTGACTGGGTGGACGGCGACGACCCCTACCGTGTGGTGTCCGACGCGCTTGGGCGCGGACGAGACGAGCATGAGGGCAATACAGCGCCCGCCGCGACGGCAGTCACGGATTCCATGCCGGCGCTGCACCTGCTTCCGCTGGCCGATGTGCTCGGCGTGGTCCCGGTGGTGGCAACCGATGTGCTGCGACGGCTGCGAATGATCAAGGACCCCGCCGAGATCGATGCTCTCTGCAAGGCCGGTGCTGCGATCGACCGCGTGCACGCACGGGTGCCGGAGTTTCTGGTGCCGGGCAGGACCGAAGCCGACGTCGCCGCTGATATCGCCGAATCGATTGTTGCAGAGGGGCATTCGGAGGTGGCGTTCATCATCGTCGGCTCGGGACCGCATGGCGCCGACCCGCATCACGAATGCTCGGACCGCGAACTGCGCGCAGGCGACATCGTGGTGGTCGATATCGGTGGCCCGTACGAACCGGGCTACAACTCCGACTCCACACGCACCTACAGCATCGGTGAGCCCGATCCCGAAGTGGCCAGGCGCTACGCGGTGCTGCAGCGGGCCCAACAGGCCGCCGTCGAGGCGGTGCGCCCGGGGGTGACCGCCGAACAGGTCGACGCCGTCGCGCGCGACGTGCTCGCGGCCGAAGGCCTTGCCGACGCGTTCGTGCACCGCACCGGCCACGGCATCGGGCTGTCGGTGCACGAAGAGCCCTACATCGTGGCGGGCAACGACCTTCCGCTCGAGGCGGGCATGGCGTTCTCCGTCGAGCCCGGCATCTACTTTCCCGGCCAGTGGGGCGCCCGAATCGAGGACATCGTCGTCGTCACCGCCGACGGGGCGTTGCCAGTCAACAACCGGCCGCACGAGCTGGTCGTGGTGCCCGCAGGCCCTGGCGCGGCGGGTTAATCCGGGGCGCGGTCGAGCAGGTCGGACGAGCCGAGGACGCGCTCGACCCGGACCTCGATCACCACGCGCTTGGGGTTGACCCGTGGCGTGCGGTAGCGCTGGGCGTAGCGCAGTTCTGCGTCGCGCACCGCCTCGGTTTCAGTGTTGACCGTGGCCTTGCCCTCCAGTGACAACCACCGGGCGCCGTCAACCTGGCTGAGCACCGCGACACCGCGTTCGTCGGCGTTCACAGCCTTCTGCGAGCCGCCGGTCGTGATCACCCTGGCGATATGTGTCTTTGGATCGAAGGTGAAACCGACGGCCACCACGTGCGGCGAATTGTCCGTGCGCAGCGTCGTCAACATGGCCAAATGCCGTTCGGTGAGAAACGCCATCGCGTCGTTGGTGAGCCTGGTGGTTGCCTTCGCCATCAAGCCTCACGGTAGCGCAGGACATAATCGCAACCGTGAAGGACACGGACGGGCCGATCGTGATTTTCGGTGGCCGTAGCGAAATCGGGCTGGAGCTGGCCACACGGCTGGCGCCGGCTGCGACGGTGTTGCTGGTCGCCCGTCGCGCCGAGAAACTCGACGACGAGGCCGCGGCCGTTCGGGCCGCCGGAGCCACCGCTGTACACGTGCGCGACTTCGATGCCGACGACCTTGCCTCCCATGCACCACTGGTCGAATCGATCGTCGCTGATTACGGCCCCATCCGGACCGCGGTGCTGGCCTTCGGCATCCTGGGTGACCAGTCGCGCGCGGAAAAGGACCCTGCGCACGCGGCGGTCATCGTGCACACGGACTTCGTCGCCCAGGTCAGCCTGCTGACGGTGCTGGCCAACACGATGCGCTCGGCGGGCTCCGGATCGATCGTGGTGTTCTCGTCGGTCGCAGGGGTCCGGGTGCGCCGCGCCAACTATGTGTACGGGTCGGCCAAGGCAGGCCTTGACGGCTTCTGCAGCGGACTCGCCGACGCTCTGCACGGGTCGGGGGTGGATTTGTTGGTCGTGCGACCGGGGTTCGTTATCGGGCGTATGACGGAGGGCATGACGCCTGCACCGCTGTCGAGCACACCTGACCAGGTCGCGGCGGCGACGGTGCGTGCATTGGCCAAACGACGACGCACGGTGTGGGTGCCATGGGCACTGCGGCCGATGTTCGTCGGTTTGCGCCTGTTGCCACAGTTCGTGTGGCGGAGGATGCCGCGATGATCGTGGTGGTCGGCATCGGGGCCGACGGCATGGCCGGGCTGACCGCGCCGTCGTTGGCCGAGTTGCACAGGGCAACAGTCATTTACGGAGCACAGCGCCAGCTGGGTCTGCTGGACGACACCGTCAAGGCGGAGCGCAGGCAGTGGCCGTCGCCGATGCTCGGCACGCTGGAAACCCTGCGCGACATCGATGGCGATGTGCACGTGCTCGCCAGCGGGGACCCGATGCTGCACGGCGTCGGTCGCTTGCTTATCAAGTTGCTTGGCGCGGACCAGGTCGTGGTGTTGCCACACGTATCGTCGGTGGCCCTGGCATGCGCGCGGCTCGGGTGGGCGGTGCAGGACACCGAGGTGATCAGCCTGATGACCGCCGAACCGGACTCGGCAGTGCGGCGCGGAGGGCAGGCCGTCGTCCTGTGCCGCGACGGCTCCAGCCCCGCCGCGCTGGCCCGGCTCCTCGCCGGTAGCGGTCGCGGCGACTCCGAACTGACAGTGCTCGAACAACTCGGGGGCCCCGACGAGCGCCGTCGCGACACCACCGCGCGCGAGTGGGCGGCTAATCCACCCGATGACGTCGACGACCTCAACGTGGTGGCGGTGCGGTACCTGCCCGACGATTCCCGGTTGTCGGTGCTGCCCGACGACGCGTTCGCCCACGACGGGCAGATCACCAAACAGTCGATGCGGGCGGTCACCCTCGCAACGCTGGCACCCAGGACGGGCGAGTTGCTGTGGGACGTCGGCTCTGGATCGGGCAGCATCGCGATCGAGTGGTGCCGCAGCGGATCGCGTTGTCGGGCAGTGGCATTCGAACGCGACCAACAGCGCCGTAAACGGATCGCCGAGAACGCGCTGGCGCACGGAGCCATCGTTGACGTACGCGGCGAGGCGCCTGGTGCGTTCGACGAAATCGTGTTGAGTGCCGGAGGCGTCGACGGGCTGCCGCGACCGTCGGCGATCTTCATCGGCGGCGGCCTGACCCAACCCGGGCTGCTGCAGGCCTGCTATGAACGGCTGCCCGCAGGCGGCAGGCTGGTGGTCAACGCCGTCACTGCTGAGTCAGAAGCTGTTCTCGCGCAGTGGTATTCGCGGGTAGGCGGCGAGCTTCGCCGGTTCCAGCACTACAGCGGGGAGCCGCTGGGCGCGTTCACAGGCTGGCGGCCCGCCATGCCCGTCACACAGTGGTCGGTGACCACGCGATGACGGTCTACTTCATCGGTGCTGGGCCAGGCGCCGCCGATCTCATCACCGTGCGCGGTCAGCGGCTGCTCAGTCGCTGCGGTGTCTGCATGTACGCCGGATCGATCATGCCGGAGGACCTGCTGGCGCTGTGCCCGGCAGGCGCCCGGGTGATCGACACCGGCCCACTGAACCTCGACCAGATCATCACCGAATTGGCCGATGCCCACGCGGCGGGACTCGACGTGGCGCGGCTGCACTCGGGTGACCCGTCGATCTATAGCGCGCTCGCCGAACAATGCCGACGGCTTGACGCGCTCGGCATCGACTACCA
Source organism: Mycolicibacterium moriokaense (assembly GCF_003201655.1). GTDB lineage: Bacteria > Actinomycetota > Actinomycetes > Mycobacteriales > Mycobacteriaceae > Mycobacterium > Mycobacterium moriokaense_A. The sequence continues at coordinate 61,003 of NZ_QJJU01000008.1, read as the reverse complement.
GATCGTGCCCGGAGTGCCGGCGTTCGCAGCCGCCGCAGCGGTGTTGGGCCGCGAACTCACCGTGCCGGGGGTCGCGCAGACGGTGACGTTGACGCGGGTAGCGACGCTGTCAAGCGCTATGCCACCGGGGGAGGACCTGCAGACGCTCTCGACGCCGGGTTCGACGCTGGTGCTGCATCTGGCCGCCGCGCAGATCGACGCGATCGTGCCCCAACTGCTGGACGGTGGTTATAGCCCGGAAACCCCGTGTGCCGTGGTGGCATTCGCCAGCTGGCCGCAGCAGACCGTGGTGCGATGCCCGCTGGCCGACCTCGCCGAGGAGACGAAGGCCGCTGGCGTCACCCGCACCGCGGTCATCGTGGTAGGGGATGTGCTTGCCGCTGAGGGCTTTTCCGACAGCTACCTGTATTCGTCGGGACGCGTGCGGCGGGGACGGCATTGATGCGGGTACTGCTGCTCGGGGGTACGTCGGAGGGACGCGCGCTCGCGGCACGTCTGCACTCTGAGGTCGACGTGGTCAGCTCTCTGGCGGGCCGTGTGCCGGATCCCGCGATGCCGGTCGGCGAGGTACGCATCGGCGGCTTCGGCGGTGTCGAGGGGATGCGGCGGTGGCTGATCGATGCGAAGGTCGACGCCGTCGTCGATGCCACCCATCCCTACGCCGCGACCATCTCGGCCCACGCCGCGACCGCATGCGACGAACTGGGTCTGCCCCATCTGGTGCTGGCCCGCCCCGCCTGGCCTCGCGGTGATGCGATCGGCGTCGCCTCCGACGCGGAGGCGGCAAAAACCGTTGCCGCCGAGCGGTATTCGCGGGTGTTCCTGACCACGGGGCGATCCGGCACGGCGGCCTTCGCCGACGTCGACGCGTGGTTTCTGATCCGCGCGGTCACCGCACCGGACCCGGACACCTTGCCTCGCCGCCACCAGCTCGTGTTGTCGCGCGGGCCATATCACTACGACGACGAACTGGCGTTGCTTCGCGACCACCGCGTCGACGCGTTGGTCACTAAGAACAGCGGTGGGCAGATGACGCGGCCCAAACTGGATGCTGCGGCGGCGCTCGGCGTTGCGGTGGTGATGGTGGACCGACCGCCGCTGCCCCCTAACGTTGCCACGGTGGCCACTGTCGACGACGCTGTGAGATGGGTGGTATCGACGCCCCAGTGAATGGGCAGGTGCATCCCTCCCGCCGCCGTCATCATTTGATGACGCGCGTGGAACGGAAGTCCCGCCAGGCAGGTACCCCTGTTGCAGTTGATGTAACAGCGGCCGCGGCCTGGGTCAGATCGACTGGTAGCTGCTGATCAGGTCGAGCGTTCCGAGCTCCCGGATCGCCTGGCACCCCCGGCTCAGCATGGCCAGCATCATCTCGTCGCCACGGTCCGTCGACGACGCGAACGCCGTCCCCAAGGCGACGAGCAGCGGCGCCTGCACCACACCGAGACGGTAATCGCGCCAACAGATGTCGAAGTCGTAGTCGGTGATGCCGTAGCCGAGCAGCGACCGGTGGTAGTCGTCGACCAAGTCCCGCTCGACCTCCGACCGCATCACCGGGTCGAGGCTGGTTGCGGTGAAGTAGGCGAGATCCCTTCCAGGAAGGCCGATTCCGACGGTCTGCCAATCCACCACGGTGATGCGAGTCCGGTCGGGATCGAAGAGCATGTTGTCGAGCCGGTAGTCACCGTGCATCAGTGCATACCGCTTCGGTTCGACCATCAACCAAGGAGTCACCGCAGACATGGCGGCGACCAGAGTCTCCTGGTCCTCTCCGCTGATTTTCGCGCCGAGCCTGTCGATCACAATGTCGGCGGCCATCTTTGAGATGTCACCGAGGCCTTTGGCCGCATCGTCGTCGCCCGGCTTCGGCATCGAGATGGCCGACAGGTTCATCCACTCCGGATCGCACCAGCTCGGGCCGTGCAGCCCTGCCAGTGCCTCCGCCGCCAAGCGAGCTTCGGCTGCCGTGCAGCCCGCGATCTGATCGCCCTGGACCGCGGGCGCCATATCCGCGAGAAGCAGTACGACATCCGCGCCGTCCTCGGAGATGTCGGTGTGGAAGCTCCGGGGAACGGGGATACGCATCTCGTTGGCGATCCGCGAGTAGAACTCGACCTCGGATCGGTAGCCGAGGGCCACGCGCTCGCGGACCGCGTCGTCCTGTGCGGACAACTTGATCGCGAATGAGCCTGGCAGGTCGGATCGCTCGGCTGCGTATGTCGCCGAAACCCGGTAGGTGGCACCGGTCTGACCCGTGCCGATCGGCTCCACGTCGACGCGTTTGACCTCGGTGCCCAGAACCGAGCCGAGCCATGACGGCGTTACATCTTCCGGGCCCCTTGGAATGGTCTGCATGAGGGTCAGATCCTAGGTGGGGTATCTGCGCGGCGTGAAGACCCGGTCCCCGGAATCATCGGAGTACCACTGCGTCTGTGACGATCCGACGATCAGCAGGCAGCGCATGTCGACGTCGGCGGGATCGAGGTCGGCGAGCCTGACCACCTTCACCTCTTCCCGTGGCCCCGACACATCGCGGCCGATCACCACCGGAGTACCGGGGTCGCGATTGGCCAGCAGCAGATCCCGCATCGCGCCGACCTGCCAGGTGCGGGTCTTCGACGCGGGGTTGTAGATCGCCAGGACTAGGTCGGCTTGCGCGGCGGCCGTGAGACGCTGCTCGATGACGTCCCACGGCTTCAGCCGATTGGACAGCGAGATGACCGCGTAGTCATGGCCCAGCGGGGCGCCGACCCGGCTGGCGACGGCCTGCGCGGCCGTCATCGCCGGGATCACCCGCACCTGCACGCCAGGCCACTGCTTGGCCTCCTCCAACACGGCCGTCGCCATCGCGAATACGCCGGGGTCGCCGGAGGACACCACCGCGACCGCGCGCCCTTGCTGGGCCAGCGTGCACGCCAACCGGGCACGCGCAGGCTCGTCGGTGTTGTCGCTGGGGTGGCGGCGCTGACCGTCGCGAGTGCCGACCCGGTCGAGATAGGGGCCGTAGCCGATGAGATCGGTGGCGGCGGCGAGTTCGCGTCGGCTCTGCGGGGTCATCCAATCGGTGTCGCCGGGGCCGAGACCCACCACCGCGACGCTGCCGTTTACCGCGTTCCGCCGCGCTGCGCCAGGGAGCATCGCCAGCGAGAAGTACGGCACGCTCTCGTCGTCGACTTCGCCCGCCGGCATCACACGCTCAAGCGGGGTGCTTGCCCGCTCCACGTAAAAAGCTTCGTCCAGCCGTCCTGCAGACGAAAGTGCTTCTCGCACAGCCGGATACGAGCGACCCAACTTGAGGACAACGGCGGCGTCGGTGTCGGCGAGTCGACGCTTCAACTCCTCTGCAGGCAGCGTTCCTGGCAGGATCGTCAGCACCTCGTCACCCTGGACCAGTGGGGTGCCGGTCGCCGCCGAGGCCGCGCTAACCGACGTCACACCGGGGACGATGACGGCGTCGAACCGTTGTGTCAGCCGTGTGTGCATGTGCATGTAGGAGCTGTAGAACAGCGGGTCGCCCTCCGCGAGCAGGGCGACGCTGCGGCCTGCTTCGAGGTGCGCGGCGATGCGGTCAGCCGACTCGCGGTAGAAATCCTCCATCGCACCGGCGTAGCCGCCCGGATGGTCGGTGGTCTCGGTGGTGACCGGGTAGACCAGGTGCTCTTCGATCTGGCCGGGCCGGAGGTAGGGTTCGGCGATCCCGCGCGCGATGCTGCGGCCGTGGCGTGCGCTGTGGTACGCGATGACGTCGGCCTCTGCGATCACCCTGGCCGCCTTGACGGTCACCAGTTCAGGATCGCCGGGCCCCAGCCCGACACCCCACAGCCTGCCTCTGCTCATTCCCGATCACTCGCGATCGCGTTGACGGCGGCGGCGGCCATCGCGCTGCCACCGCGGCGGCCCTGGACGACGAGGTACGCCATGCCGCGAGGCCGGTCGATCAGTTCCTGTTTTGACTGCGCCGAGCCGACGAACCCGACGGGGCCGCCGAGCACTGCGGCCGGGGTTGGGGCGCCGTCGTCGATGAGCTCCAGCAACCGGAACAGCGCGGTGGGCGCGTTGCCGATGGCCACCACGGCCCCACCGAGACGGTCCGCCCACAGGTCAACGGCGGCAGCCGATCGCGTCGTGCCGGTGCGGTCGGCCAGATCGGCCGCTCTGGGGTCGGCCACCAGCGCCACCACCTCGTTGTCGGCAGGCAGCCGGGACTTGGTGATGCCCGCGGCAACCATCGACGAATCGCACAAGACGGGCGCGCCCGCGATCAGTGCGGCGTTGGTCTTGGCGACGACGTCATCGCTGAAGCCGACGTGCTCGGCAACGTCGACTTGCCCGCAGGTGTGGATCAGTCGCACCACCACCCGCGCGACATCGTCCGGGAACCGCGACAGGTCCGCCTCGGCGCGGATCGTCGCGAACGACTGCCGATAGATCTCGGCCGCGTCGCGGAGGTAGTCGAGCACCCGCTCACCCTACGGGTGGGGCTTACGCAGCCGGTATCCGTCTCCGGTTGCCACAAGCACCTCTCCAACGGGCGGGCTGCCACACGCGCGTTCGCACCCGACGAAGTGCCGGTGTCCGTCGGCAGGCACGTCAAGCGCCGCCGTGGCATCCGCGCGAACGTCGGCGGCCGAATGCTCGCAGCCGGGGCTTCCCGTACAAGCGCTGACCGCCAGCCACGGCGAGTGCTCGTCGAAAACCAACCCCATCGGCGCCAGCACGCGAAGCGCTACATCGGCGACGCCGTCGTCGAGGTCGCAGACCAGAACCGAACGCCACGGCGTGATCACCAGGGGCGCGTCGATCGCCGCGAGGTACTCAGCGACCCTGGCCTGAAGCACGCCCAGCGGCGCCGCGGCTCCAAGCGCCACACGTCCGTCGTCTTGCGTAAGCCAGCCGACCGGCGGCAGCACGACAGGCGGCCACATCGCCCCTGGCGCAGCGCTCGCGGTGAAGTGCTCCAGCAGCAGGGACGGATCGGCCAGTTCGGCTACCCGCCACGCCTTTCCGCGGGTTGCGACGAACCGAGTCGCGATTGCGATCAGCGCGGGCACGACGTCGGGTCTCGCCAGCCGCACACCGGTATCTTGGCCCGCCAGCACCAGGGCAGCGGTGTCCTCGTCGACAAAGTGTGCGCCCACATCGGCGGCGAGGCCCGAGATGTCGGCGTGGCCGTCGTCGAGACCGAACAAGAACCTGCCTGGCAATTCGGCCAGCGCGGGCTCGGACTGAATGGCGTCGTCCAATTCGCTGACCAGTCTTCGGATATCGGTCGTCCCGCCGGCACGGCCGGACAACGGCGACGCGACGATGTTGCGCACCCGCTCATGAGTCTGCGACGGCAGCAGGCCTGCCGCTGCAACCATTTCGGCGACCGCCGCGGTGTCGGTGATGGCCCGCAGCTGGATGTTGCCGCGTGACGTCAGTTCCATGGCCGGGGATCCGAACCTCGTCGCGGCGTGCGCGAGTGCTTCCAACTGTCGCGCCGAGATCATGCCGCCAGGTAGCCGTACTCGCGCCAGAGCGCCGTCTGCGGCCTGGTGCAGCTGCAAAGCACCCGGGCAGGCGTCGCGATCGCGGGTTCTGGCCACTCGATCACGGTACGGCGCGACCGCTCGTCAGGGCTATCGGAGGCTCTGAGCGGTGCCGCGCAACTGGCCGAACGTTGCTGTGGCGAACGTAGCCCTCGGTACGAAAGCCGGTGCGACGTGCGCTCGGGCCCGTACCTGCGTATGGCTGCGGGAGTTAACCAGATAAACGAGTACCCGTCTACGCGTGAGATGCGTCCCCAGCGGCGTTAATTTTTCTCCCATGGGGGATCCGGGTCACCAGGACACCACGGAACACACAGTGGGAGCAACTCAAATGACCGACATGGCAACGACATTTAGCCCCGCACTCGACGAGAGCATGGAGACGCTGGTTACCTCGGCGCCATCCTCGACTGACACGCAGGCGCTGATCACCGAACAGCAGGTGCTTCTCAGCACGGCGGCGGCGGTGGCGCTACCTCCGGCGAAGACCCGCCGGTGGAGCGACACCGTCCACGCCGTCAGCACTGCAGTTCAGGCGATGTTCGCGGCGTCTGAGAAGCCGGCTGCGCGACAGCACTACCCGAAGCGGCATGTCTGGCTGGACAACGCGCTCATGTCGCGCGAAATGGACCGGCTGTAGTCAGCTCGCCAGCGCTATGGGACTGACCACATCCGAATACGCGGAGGCATCCCCGACGACGGCGCGGCTGTGTTGGCCGTGTACGTCGACGGGGATGTCTCCGGCCAGCGTGACGCGGCTGAGCCGTCGGTACTGGTCGTCGTAGTCGGCGACGGCATAGTGCTGGGTGGCGCGGTTGTCCCAGATGGCCAGATCGCCTGGCTGCCAGTTCCAGCGAATAGTGTTCTCCAGTTTGATGACTCGGGCCTGCAGCAGACCGAACAACGTCGCCGACTCTGCCTGGCTCAATCCGACGAACTGCTTGATGAAGTGGCCGAGCAGCAGTACACGCTTGCCGGTTTCGGGGTGCACCCGCACCACAGGATGTTCGGTCTCGTAGTACTCGCGCACAAATTCCTTGCGGTATTCGCGCACCGCGTCGGTGAGGTCGTCGTGCCTGCCGTCGTAGTCGGCCGCATAGTCGTAGGTGTTGGTGTGCACCGCCCAGAGATTCTCGGTGAGCACGCGCAGCGGCGGGGGCAGCTGGTCGTAGGCCACCTCGGTCGACGCCCATGTCGTGGTGCCGCCGTAGGCAGGCAGCGAGACAGCACGCAGCAGAGATGCTTTCGGGATGCGGTCGACGAACGTCACGTCGGTGTGCCAGCTGTTGGCCTTGTCGTACCGCGAGTCGATCGGCAGCACAGCTGCGCCCTCCGACAGCGTCGGATGCGCGGTCGTCGGTGTGCCAAGTGTGCGGGCGAACGCGAGCTGGCCGTCGTCGTCCAGGTCGTGCTGGTCGCGGAAGAAGATCACCTTGTGCTCGAGCAGCGCGTCGTTGATCGCCGTGACGGTCTCGGTGCCGCGCTTCCCTGCCAGCCGTACGCCGTCGATGCGGGCGCCGATGTTCGCGCCCAGCTTCACCACATCAATGGATTCAGTCACGCGTCCATTTCCGCAGGCGTCGCGCGCGAGGTCAACGGTTTGGCTGATCACGATCCGAACTCGGGCGTAGCGTTCGAAACGCGGTAAGGGGGTCACGGTGGCGGAGAAGCGCATCTTGAAGGTCGCGATCATCGGTGCAGGGATGTCCGGCCTCTGCATGGCTGCCAAACTTCAGGACGCCGGCATCGACACCTTCACCGTCTTCGAACAGGCCGACGAGGTCGGCGGGACCTGGCGCGACAACACCTATCCCGGCCTGTCATGCGATGTCCCTTCGCGTTTCTACTCGTATTCGTTCCGGCCCAACCCTGGCTGGTCGCGGTTCATGTCACCGGGTCCGGAGATCCATTCCTACTTTCAGCAGGTCGCGACCGAACGTGGCATCCGTCGGCATATCCGATTCGGCACGGAAGTCAGATCGGCCCGCTACCGCGACGGGCAGTGGTGCGTCGGCACCGACGACGGTGAGGAAGTGTTCGATGTCCTCATCACGGCGACCGGCGTGCTGCGGGTGCCGCGGTACCCGGACATCCCCGGCCTGGACACGTTCGCGGGTCCGTCGTTTCACTCCGCGCGCTGGGACCATTCGATTTCGTTGCCCGACAAACGGATCGGATTGATCGGGACGGGTTCGACCGGCGTGCAGATCAGCGCCGAGCTCGGCGGAAAAGTACGGGGTCTCAAGATCTTTCAACGCACGGCGCAGTGGGTGATGCCGTCGCCGAACGTGCGATACTCGCGCTTCACGAAGGCGGCGATGCGGCGCTGGCCGGTCCTGAACAGACTCGGCTACCGGTTCTGGCAGTTCTATATCGAGAACATGCTGGGGCGCGCGGCCGTCGAACCGTGTTTCCAGCGAGGGTTGATGCAGTGGTTGTGCCGTGTCAATCTGCGATTCTCGGTGCGCGATCCCGACCTGCGTCGCAGGCTCACTCCCGACTACCAGGCGATGTGCAAGCGACAGATTCTCGCCGGCCACTACTACCAGGCCATCCAGAAGCCCGGCGTCGAAGTTGTGAGCGAAGCCATCGACCACGTCCAGCCCAACGGGGTCGTCACCGCGGACGGAACGTTGCACGTCGCCGATCTGCTTGTGCTGGCCACCGGGTTCGACGCCCGCGCCTATGTCCGCCCGATGGAGATCGTCGGCGAGAACGGCCTCACGCTCGACGAGGCCTGGGAGGACGGGCCCCGCGCGTACCGCTCGGTCGCGGTCCCTGGCTTTCCCAACCTGTTCATGTTGATGGGCCCGCATTCGCCGATCGGTAATCAATCACTGGTGATGATCGCCGAGAATCAGGCCGACTACGCGATGTGGTGGATCAACCAGATTCGCGACGGCCGAGTCGTTGCCGCGGCGCCGACCGAGGCGGCGACCAAGAACTACAACGAAGAGATGAAAGCCGCAATGCCGCAAACGGTTTGGATGACGGGTTGCAAGAGCTGGTACCTGGGCAAGGACGGTCTGCCCGAGCTGTTTCCCTGGACACCGATCCGGCACCGCGAGCTGCTGAGCACGCCGCGCACAGACGACTACGAAGTACGCACCGCCTGACGAATGTGACCGCGGCCACAATGCGAGGCGCGGTGATCCGTGCCACACAAGATGATCATTTCTGGCCCGTTACGTCGTACTTTCTGACTACTGCACGCGTGTGCAGTAAGCGGTATTAAGGGAAGGAACAACGATGCTCGAACTTATCGTTTTCGCCGGCCTTCTGATCGTGCCCGTCGTCGCGCTCGCTCTGCCCACGCCCCACGCTGGCTACGGGCGCTGGACCCGTTACTGATTTGGGCGTGGGGTAGGAATGGTGGGTGCCAGACCCCACCGTGCTGTTGCTGTCGACGTCCGACACCGACCTGATCACCGCCCGCGCGAGCGGCGCAACCTACCGGTGGGCGAATCCGTCGCGGCTGGCTGACGGCGAGCTCGAGGAGCTGCTGGCCGACGCCACCGTCGCCGTCGTCCGCATTCTTGGCGGATATCGCGCCTGGCAGGACGGCATCGACACTGTGGTGGCCAGCGGCGTGCCGACAGTGGTCGTCAGCGGTGAGCAGTCGCCGGACGCCGAGTTGATGGGGCAGTCCACGACGCCCGCAGGCGTTGCGTTGCAGGCGCACATCTATCTCGCGCAGGGCGGCATTGAAAACCTCCGGCAGCTGTACGCGTTCCTCTGCGACACGCTGTTGATGACCGGTTTCGGGTTCGGGCCGCCGGTGACCGCGCCCAGCTGGGGCGTCCTCGACCGACCCGCGCGCGAAGGAGACGGACCGACCGTCGCGGTCCTGTACTACCGCGCGCAGCACTTGGCGGGCAACACGGGCTACATCGAGGCGCTGTGCTGCGCCATTGAGGACGCGGGGGGTCGGCCGCTGCCCGTCTTCTGCGCATCGTTGCGCACTGCCGATGCCGGGCTGCTTGACCTGCTCGCGGCTGCCGACGCGATGGTGACCACCGTGCTGGCCGCAGGCGGCGCCGCAGCCGCCACCGCAACCGCAGGCGGCAACGACGACAGTTGGAACGTGGCTCATTTGGCCGCGCTGGACATCCCGATCCTGCAGGGTCTGTGCCTGACCAGTTCGCGCGCGCAGTGGTCCGACAACGACGACGGCCTTTCACCCCTCGATGTCGCGACCCAAGTCGCAGTTCCTGAGTTCGACGGGCGCATCATCACGGTTCCGTTCTCGTTCAAGGAGATTGACGACGAGGGCCTGATCTCATACGCCGCCGATCCGGAGCGCTGCGCCCGCGTCGCGGGGCTGGCCGTTAAACATGCCCGGTTGCGGTCGATTCCGGCAACCCGCAAGCGGGTGGCGGTCGTGTTCTCGGCGTACCCCACCAAGCACGCCCGCATCGGCAATGCCGTCGGGCTGGATACCCCGGCCAGCGCGGTCGCGCTGCTGCGGGCCATGCGCGACGCGGGCTACGGCGTCGGCGAGATCCCCGGCGTGGACGCCGAGGATGGCGACGCGCTCGTCCACGCGCTGATCGAGCACGGCGGCCAAGATCCTGACTGGCTCACCGACGGACAGCTGGAGGGCAACCCAATCCGGGTATCGGCCAAGGACTATCGCGAGTGGTTCGAAACGCTGCCGCACAAGCTCACCGATGCCATGATCAAACATTGGGGCCCGCCGCCGGGTGAGCTGTTCGTCGACCGCAGCCAGAACCCCGACGGAGAGATCGTGATCGCCGCGATGCGCGCCGACAACGTGGTGCTGATGGTCCAACCCCCACGGGGCTTCGGCGAGAACCCCGTTGCCATCTACCACGATCCCGACCTGCCGCCCAGTCATCAGTATCTCGCCGCCTACCACTGGATCGCCGCCGATTTCGGGGCCGACGCCGTTGTGCACCTTGGCAAGCACGGGAACCTGGAGTGGCTGCCTGGCAAGACGCTCGGCATGTCGGCGGCGTGCGGCGCCGACGCCGCGCTGGGCAACCTGCCGCTGATCTACCCATTCCTGGTCAACGATCCGGGGGAAGGCACCCAGGCCAAACGCCGCGCACACGCCACCCTGGTCGACCACCTCATCCCACCGATGGCCCGCGCCGAAACCTATGGCGACATCGCGCGTTTGGAGCAGTTGCTCGACGAGCATGCCAACATCGCCGCGCTCGACCCTGGCAAGTTGCCTGCGATCCGTCAGCAGATCTGGACGCTGATGCGCGCGGCGAAGATGGACCACGACCTCGGGCTGGAAGATCGGCCCGAGGATGACTCGTTCGACGACATGCTGCTCCACGTCGACGGCTGGCTGTGTGAGATCAAGGACGTCCAGATCCGCGACGGACTTCATATCCTCGGCGTAAAGCCTACGGGCAGTGTCGAACTCGACCTGGTGCTGGCGATCCTGCGAGCACGCCAGCTGTTCGGCGGCGAGCAGACCGTGCCGGGTTTGCGACAGGCGCTCGGCCTGGCCGAGGACGGTAATGACGACCGCGCCGCCGTCGACGCCGCGGAGGCGGCTGCCCGCGAACTCGTTGCCGCGCTGCAGAACACCGGCTGGGACGCCGATGCGGTCGAGGCGCTGACGGACAACCCCGACGTCGTGCGCATCCTGAAGTTCGCCGCCACAGAGGTGGTTCCGCGGCTGGCGGGCACGTCCGAGGAGATCGCGCAGATCCTGCGTGCGCTCGACGGGCGGTTCATCGCGGCAGGCCCTTCGGGTTCACCGCTGCGCGGCCTGGTCAACGTTCTGCCCACCGGACGCAACTTCTACTCCGTCGACCCCAAGGCGGTGCCATCCCGGCTGGCGTGGGAAACCGGTGTGGCGATGGCCGATTCGCTGCTGGCCCGCTACCGCGACGACTACGGCCGCTGGCCGCAATCTGTCGGGCTGTCGGTGTGGGGCACCTCGGCGATGCGCACCTCGGGCGACGACATCGCCGAAGTCCTCGCGCTGCTCGGTGTTCGGCCGGTCTGGGACGACGCGTCGCGACGGGTGGTGAACCTGGAGCCGATGTCACTGGCCGAGCTCGGCCGTCCCCGTATCGACGTGACCGTGCGCATCTCCGGCTTCTTTCGCGACGCGTTCCCACATGTCGTCACGATGCTCGACGACGCGGTGCAACTTGTCGCCAACCTCGACGAGCCTGCCGACGACAATTACGTTCGAGCTCACGCGCAGGCCGACCTTGCTGAACATGGTGATCAACGTCGCTCCACGACAAGGATTTTCGGATCCAAGCCGGGCACCTACGGTGCGGGCTTGTTGCAGCTGATCGACAGCCGCAACTGGCGCGATGACGCAGACCTCGCTGAGGTCTACACCGCATGGGGCGGCTTCGCGTACGGGCGCGGCTTGGACGGCGCGCCCGCAGCCGACGATATGAACCGGCAGTACAGGCGAATCGTCGTGGCCGCCAAGAACACCGACACCCGCGAGCACGACATCGCCGACTCCGATGACTACTTCCAGTACCACGGCGGCATGATCGCCACGGTGCGGGCGCTGACCGGCCAGTCACCGGCCGCCTACATCGGCGACAACACCAGGCCCGACGCCGTACGCACCCGCACGCTGTCGGAGGAGACAACCCGCGTGTTCCGGGCCCGCGTCGTCAACCCTCGCTGGATGACCGCGATGCGGCGGCACGGCTACAAGGGCGCATTCGAGATGGCCGCCACCGTCGACTACCTGTTCGGCTACGACGCCACCGCCGGGGTGATGGCCGACTGGATGTACGAGCGGCTGTCGGCGGAGTACGTACTCGACGACGAGAACCGCAAGTTCATGGCCGAGTCGAACCCGTGGGCGCTGCACGGCATGGCCGAGCGCCTGCTTGAAGCCGCTGGGCGAGGGATGTGGGCGCAACCGGACCAGGTCACCCTCGACGGCCTGCGCCAAGTGCTCCTCGAGACGGAAGGCGAGCTCGAAGGCTAGGTTGGTGTGCGTGCCAGTTACCTTTGCCGATGTCGCCAAGTCGGAATACATCCTGCTCACTACGTTCACCAAGGACGGCAAGCCAAAGCCGACGGCCATCTGGGCCGCGCCCGCAGGCGATCGGTTGGTGGTCATCACCCAGGAGCAGTCCTGGAAGGTCAAGCGAATCCGCAACATCCCGCGCGTGACCATTGCGCCGTGCGACCGAAGCGGCAACTCCAAGGGAGAGGCGGTCGACGCCACCGCCGCGATCCTGGACAAGGCGGCCAACGGCGCGACATACGACGCGATCGGCAAGCGATACGGGCTGATCGGCAAGACGTTCAATGTCTTCTCGAAGCTGCGCGGGGGAATGGCGAAGAACGTGACTATCGAGTTGAAGGCAGTGTGATGATGGCACCTTCCTTCGCCGAGATCGCCGACGCCAAGTACATCCTGCTGACCACGTTCACCAAGGACGGCACCCCCAAGCCGACGGCGATCTGGGCGGCCCCGGATGGCGATCGCCTACTGGTCATGACCGAAGAAGACTCGTGGAAGGTCAAGCGGATCCGCAACACTCCGCGAGTCACGCTGGCGATCTGCGACCCTCGCGGCAAGCCTAAGAGCGACTCGATCGAGGCGGTCGCGCGGGTCCTCGACAAATCCGAAGCCATGGCCGTCCAACGCGCGGTCAACAAAAGATACGGGATTCTCGGGTGGGGCTTCGGCGTGTACATGAAGCTGCGCGGCCTCGACAAGAAGAGCGTCGGCGTCGAGCTGAAAGCGGCATAGACTTCGCAGATCCAAGTACCTGCTGCTGACGACGTTCGCTCATGGAAATCCAAGAGAATCAACAACACACCGCGAGTCACCATCCAGAAGTCAAGTGTGCACGCTGCGATCGAGGTGAAGGCGCCGTCCTAATGTCGTGAGTCGTTAGTTCGGTTGCGGTGGTTCAACGCTCGCAACGCGCCTTGTTCACATTGGCCACATGCGTAACGAGTGCGGGTCGGTACGATCGTCGGAATCGTGATATCGCATGTGATATCGCATTTTCAGTTGGGGTCAGGTCCGACTTCGGGTGCTGACGTGGCAGATGTGACCGCCGCGTTGACTCACGACACTAGCTCGACGCAGTCAGGTGCTCGTTGAAGAACGCGAAGACGCGGCGATAGGCGTCTTCGGTCGCATCGTCGTCGTAGCCGAATCCCGAGACTCGCAGAAGGGGCTGGCCCGGCAATTTGTTCGCGAAGCTGTGGCCTGCATCCGGATAGACCTTGATATCGGCGGTGATGCGCTTATCGTCGACAACTTTACGCAGCTTCGCGGGAGCACCGACACCCAACGGATCGCGCCGGCCGTAGCTCGCCACGATCGGGCATGCGCCGTCCAGGGTTTCGGCAAGGTTGCGTGGCAGGGGAGTGCCATAGAACGGTGCTGAGGCACCAAAACCCTGGGGCGCCAAGACTAGTGCGAATTGGCCACCCATACAGAACCCGACAACGCCGACGGAGCCGGTGCACTCCGGCATCGACTGCACGTGATCGCGGGCAGCCAGGATGTCATCGAGCGCGCGGCCGCGCTGCGACAGCAACTCCCGGAAGACTCTGATGATGCACCGGACCCTGCCGCCACGCGAGTACATATTCGGCGTGATGGCGACGAAGCCCGCCGCGGCGATCCGCGCCGACGTCGACTCGTTGTCAGGGCCGTAACCGAACGCATCGTGTACCACCACCACGCCGGGCCAGGGACCCTCGCCGACCGGAATACTGAGCAGTGCATCGATCGGGCCGTCCGGGGTGTCGATTTTGATTGTCGTCACGTCGGTCAATCTACGGAACCAAGTCGCGGCGGGGGACGTTCCATCTACATGGCGATGCGGCTGTTTCTGATCTACGTAGTCGTCGAGCTGGCGGTCGTTGTGGCTCTGACGTCGACGATCGGCTTTGGCTGGACGGTGCTTGCGCTGCTCGGCGCATTCGCGCTCGGCCTGGCTCTGGCCGGCTCACAGGTCAAACGTCACCTCCGCCGGCTGCGGTCCGGGCTTGACGCAACCTCTGTGCAAGGCGCGGCCGCCGACAGCGTCCTCGTCGCACTCGGTACCGTGCTTGTCGTGATTCCCGGTCTGGCCAGCTCCGTGATCGGCTCGCTGCTCTTGCTCCCGCCGACCCGTGCTGCTGCGCGCCCGCTCGTCACTGCCATGGCGGCACGGCGCGTGCCGTTGGTGGTCGCTGCGGGGCCCGCGGCAACCACCGGCTGGGGTTACGACGCCTCGGGCCGCGGTGACTACATCGACGGTGAGGTCATCGACGTCCAGTCCCACGCCGTGGAGCGCAAGCCCGAGTAAGTGACGACCCTCCTCATCAACGGGCGGGTGCACAGCCCCGCCATGCCCGACGCGACCGCGATGGCGGTGAGCGACGGCATCGTCGCCTGGCTCGGCAGCGATGACGTTGGGCGCCAACAATTTCCGGATGCGCAGACGGTCGACCTCGACGGCGGCTTTGTGGCACCCGCATTCGTCGATAGTCACGTCCACCTCACCGCCACCGGCCTGACGCTGGCCGGGCTCGACCTGCGTAACGCCACATCGCTGCGGAACTGCCTCGGACTCATCGGGGACTACGCGCGCGCACACCCCGACGGTCCGATCTGGGGACACGGCTGGGACGAATCCGGCTGGCCCGAGCACACCGCGCCCAGCACAGACGACCTCGACAGCGTCGTCGGCGACCGACCCACCTACCTGGCCCGCATCGACGTCCACTCCGCCGCGGCCTCAACCGCGCTGCGCCGCCTCGCGCCAACGCTTGCCGACGCAGCCGGGTTCGACCCGCAGCGGCCGTTGACCAGCGACGCCCACCACCTGGTGCGCGCGGCCGCCCGCGACAAGCTGACCGGCGAGGAGCGCCACGACGCACGGTTGGCCGCCCTCGACGCCGCAGCCGCATTGGGCATCGTCGCCGTCCACGAATGCGCCGGACCCGACATCGGCGGCCTTGACGACTGGCGCGGGGTGCGCGATACCGAGCACGGTGTCGAGGTCGTCGGTTATTGGGGCGAACATGTCACCACCGCCGAACAGGCCCGCGAGCTGATCGACGGCACCGGTGCCAGCGGGCTGGCCGGCGACCTGTTCGTCGACGGAGCGCTCGGCTCACACACGGCGTGGCTGGACCAGCCGTACACCGACGCGCCCGACTGCTCACCTGAATGGACTGGCAATACCTACCTCGACACCGATGCGATCGCCGCTCACCTGTACGCCTGCACCGAAGCGGGCATCACCGCGGGATTCCACGTCATCGGTGACGCGGCGGTCACCGCCGTGGTGACCGCGCTCGGGCGAGTCATCGACCACTTCGGGGCACCGGCGGTGGCACGCTGCGGGCATCGACTCGAACACCTCGAGATGGTCACCGAGGACCAGGCGGGACTGCTCGGAGCTTGGGGCGTCATCGCCAGCATGCAGCCCAATTTCGATGCGCTGTGGGGCGGTGACAACGGCATGTATGCGCAACGTCTCGGCGTTGACCGAAGCGCGAGGTTGAACCCCTTGGCGCTGTTAGCATCCCAAGGCGTGCCAATCGCCTTCGGTTCCGACAGTCCGGTAACCGACTTGAATCCGTGGGCGACGGTCCGCGCGGCGACCCGACACCACACCCCTGGCAGCTCGATCTCGGCACGCGCGGCGTTCGCGGCCGCAACTCGCGGCGCCTGGCGCGCAGGCGGAGTGCGCGACGGCATCACCGGCACCCTTGTCCCCGGCGCACCCGCGTCCTACGTGATCTGGGAGGCCGACGAGTTCGAGGTGAGCGCTCCTGCCGATGCCGTGCAGCGCTGGTCGACCGACCAGCGCTCGCGGGTACCCGCCCTGCCACGCCTGGACGGCCCGTTGCCGCGGTGCAGGCAGACGGTGCACCGGGGTGCCGTCATCCATGGCTAGATCGCGCCGCAGGCGCGAGTGGGCCAAGGCGACTGACGATACGGACATCTTTCCCGCCGTCGACGACGACGACGAGGAAGCCGAACTCTCCCTGATGGAGGAGGACGACCAACCAGCCGAGTCCGAGCGGTTCGCCGATCTCCAGTTGCGGCTCAAGCGATTCGGGCGGGCGGTGGTTGATCGTCTGCCCCAGTTGAGCGTCGCGATCGTGGCCGGGCTGGCACTGTGCATGAGCTTTCCGCCGTTCGGCTGGTGGTACCTGGCCATTGCGGCGTTTGCGATGCTGGCCTGGCTGCTGACGCGCGAATCCACCATGCTTGCAGGTGGATTCGGATACGGATTTCTGTTCGGGCTGGCCTTCTATCTTCCGCTGCTGCCGTGGATCGGCTCGTTCGTCGGTGCAATTCCGTGGATCGCGCTGGCGGCCATGGAGGCACTGTTCCCTGCGCTGTTCGGGTTGGGCGCGGTCGCGGTCCGGCGTCTTTCGGGCTGGCCCTTCTGGTTCGCCGCCGTCTGGGCCGCAGTCGAATGGCTCAAGTCGACGCTGCCATTCGGTGGATTCCCTTGGGGTGTAGTCGGTTTCAGTCAGACAGACGGTCCGTTGCTGGCGATCGCGCAACTCGGCGGTGCGCCGCTGCTGTCATTCGCGGTGGTGCTCGTCGGTTTCAGTTTGGCCGCATTGGCGTTCGAAGTCGTCAAGTGGTGGCGCGACAAAGACGAAAGCCACAAGTCGGCACCGCCGGCAGTGGTGCTACCCGGTGTGTGCATCGCCGCTGTGCTGCTGACAACAGCGTTGGCATGGCCGCATGTCAGGCATTCGGGTGTCGGCGCAGGCGACGACCCGGCGATCACCGTCGCCGCAGTTCAGGGCAACGTGCCGCGGCTGGGGCTGGAATTCAATGCGCAGCGCCGCGCCGTGCTCGACAACCACGTCCGCGAAACCGCTCAGTTGGCCGACGACGTGCGCGCAGGCCGGGCGCCACAGCCGATGGTTGTCTTCTGGCCGGAGAACTCCTCCGACATCGATCCGCTGACCAATCCCGACGCCCGCGATGAGATCTCCATCGCAGCGGCGGACGTCAGGGCGCCGATCCTCGTCGGTGGCGTCGTCGCCGCCCCCGGCTACAGTCCTGACAACCCGGTGGCGACGAACTCGGTGATCGTCTGGAATCCGGCGACCGGACCCGCCGATCGGCACGACAAGAAGATCATCCAGCCATTCGGCGAGTACCTGCCGTGGCGGGGCTTCTTCCGCCATCTGTCGTCCTACGCGGACCGGGCGGGCTACTTCGTGCCTGGTGACGGCAACGGGGTAGTCAACGCCGCCGGCGTGCCCATCGGCGTGACGACGTGCTGGGAGGTGATCTTCGATCGTGCCGCCCGCGAGTCGGTGCTAAACGGCGCCCAATTGCTGGCCGTGCCGTCCAACAACGCCACGTTCACCCAGGCGATGAGTGAGCAGCAAATGGCCTTCGGCAGGCTGCGCGCGATCGAACACGATCGATACGTCGTGGTCGTTGGCACCACGGGTATCAGCGCGATCATCGCGCCCGACGGTCGCGAGCTGGCTCACACCGCGTTTTTCGAACCCGCCTACCTCGACATGCAGGTGCGGCTAAAAACGCAGCTCACGCTGGCGACGAGCTGGGGCCCCGAGATCCAGGGCCTGCTCGTGGCGCTCGGAGTTGGGGCTGTGATCGCCGCAATACTGCACAATGGGAGTTTCGTGCGTCGGCTAGGCCGCCGCAGTAATGACAAAGGAGCTACATGAGTACCGGCCAGGGCGATCAGCGCCCGAGTCAGCGCACTCTGGTCATCATCCCCACGTTCAACGAGCGGGAGAACCTGCCGTTGATCGTCGGACGTGTGCACAAGGCGCAGCCGGACGTACACATCTTGATCGTCGACGACGGCAGCCCCGACGGCACGGGTGAACTGGCCGATGAGCTTGCGCTGGCCGATACCGACCGGGTGCACGTCATGCACCGCACATCGAAGGGCGGCCTCGGCGCCGCATACCTGGCGGGATTCGCCTGGGGTCTGAATCGCGAGTACTCGGTGTTAGTCGAGATGGACGCCGACGGCAGCCACCCGCCCGAACAGCTGCATCGGCTGCTGGACGCCGTCGATCGCGGCGCGGACCTGGCGATCGGCTCGCGCTATGTGCCGGGCGGCGAAGTGCGCAACTGGCCGCGGCGCCGGATGGTGCTGTCCCGCACCGCCAACGGGTATTCGCGGATCCTGCTCGGGGTCGACATTCACGACATCACCGCCGGCTACCGCGCCTACCGGCGCGAGGTGCTGGAGAAGATCGACCTGGCCGCGGTGGACTCGAAGGGCTACTGCTTCCAGATCGACCTGACCTGGCGCACCATCAATAACGGGTTCGTCGTCGTCGAGGTACCGATCACCTTCACCGAGCGCGAGTTCGGCCAATCCAAGATGAGCGGGTCCAACATCCGCGAAGCCCTGTTCAAGGTCGCAGAGTGGGGTTTCCGTGGCCGCATGGACCGGGCCCGCGGAGTCGGCGTTACGCGCTAGCCCCGGCGACGCGTCTTGATGATGTCGAGGCGCTCCTTGAGCAATTCCTCGAGCTCGTCGACCGACCGACGCTCCAGCAGCATGTCCCAGTGGGTGCGCGGCGGCTTCACCTTCTTTGGCTCCGGCACGTCACCCTCGATCAGGGTGCCCTCCATGCCGTTGCGGCACGCCCAGGTGCCGGGGATCTCGGCGTCATCGGCGAACGGGACCTCGAACTCTTCGCCGTTCTCGGTGCGGTAGCGGGCAACCTGACGCGGCGCCAGGTCGTGGTTGCGGTCAGTCTCGTAGCTCACGGCTCCGAGCCGACTGCCTCTCAAGACACGATCAGCCATCGTCAACACTCCTCAATTAACTATTTGTCCGGGTAGTCAACGCAGCAACGCGGCACGCAGTTCCCGACTCGACCGTTCATGATACCGGGATCCGCGCACCCGGCGGTCTACAGTCATGTCCCGTGGTACGTCGTCTCCGCGCTCAACCCTGTCGTTGGTGTGGTCGTGAAGTCGCTGACGTCGGCATGGGACGGCGCAGGCAGTACTGCAGACAGTCATGCCGCCAGCGCGCCTACGAACAGCGTGCGATGGTCAGGGGCACGTCGTTGGCGCCGGATTCCGTCGTCCTGACCGCCGACGAGGCATCGGAGCTGTCCGACCGCGTCTACCAGGTCAGATGCGCTGCGGAGGACGTCGCGACGGCCATCGAAGAGGGAGCCGAAGGGTCCGAGTTACGGGCTCTGTGCGATGCCCTGATGAAGGCGGCGAAGTCCGCTGACGGCTGGCGGTAGCCGGCGACGTCTTTTCGCTGTGAACGCCACGGGGGACACCCGTTCTACGATTGCCAACGACAAACCGATGGGAACGCGGTGAAGCCAGGCCGGCCCGCGGAGCGCTATTATCTGCGTATGAATGCAGATAAGCAGGTCTGTGGGCGCAGGTTGGCCGACGAACAGGCTGACCTCGTCGTCGAGGTGTTCCGGATGCTGTCCGACCCGACCCGCATTCAGCTGCTCTGGGCGCTGGCCGACCGCGAATTGGCCGTCAACGACCTCGCCGGGCGGGTCGACAAGCCGGCACCGTCGGTGTCCCAACATCTGGCCAAGCTGCGGATGGCGCGACTGGTGCGCACCCGCCGCGAGGGCACCCAGGTGTTCTACCGCCTCGAGAATGACCACGTCCGCCAGCTCGTCACCGATGCGGTGCACAACGCCGAACACGCCGCGGGCGGAGTACCCGCGCACCACCTCGACGACGGTGAGCTGCGGCTGCTGCACGAGGAGGGGACGGGCTGATGGGCATCAACCACAGTCACGACCACGCCGGTTCCGTCGACGACGCGCTGCGTGACAGCACCGCCGGTATCCGAGCCGTCAAGATCAGCCTGGTGGTGCTTGGCATCACGGCCGCAGCGCAGCTTGCCGTCGTCGCGTTGTCGGGGTCGGTGGCATTGTTCGCCGACACGGTGCACAACTTCTCGGACGCGTTGACCGCGGTGCCGCTGTGGATCGCGTTCTCGGTGAGCCGTCGAGCCGCCACACGCCGCTACACGTACGGCTTTGGGCGCGTTGAGGATCTGGCCGGTTTGTTCGTGGTTGCGATGATCGCGATATCGGCGGTGGTCGCCGCCGTCGAGGCGGTCCGCCGGCTGGTCGATCCCGTTCCGCTGGCACATCTGGGCTTGGTCGCGGCCGCGGGCTTCGTCGGGTTCGTCGGCAACGAAGTGGTGGCGCTTTACCGCATTCGGATCGGAAACCGTATCGGGTCGGCCGCATTGCGGGCGGACGGAATGCATGCGCGCGCAGACGGTTTGACGTCGTTGGCGGTGGTCGCGGGCGCCCTCGGCGCCGCGCTGGGATTTCCGGCGGCCGATCCGATTGTCGGTCTTGTGATCGCGGGCGTCATCGGCGTCGTCCTGATCGTCGCCGCACGCGACGTTTTCGGCAGACTGTTGGATCGCGTCGACCCCGAACTGGTCGACAGTGCCGTGACGGTCTTGGCCACCCGCCCGGGAGTCCGCGCAGTTCGACGGGTCAGGATGCGCTGGGTCGGCCATCAACTCGAGGCTGATGCCGAACTCGATGTTGATCCGTCACTGACCCTGGCGGACGCACACACCGTTGCCCACGGTGCCGAACATGAACTGGCCCATGCGATTCCGAAGATCAGCTCGGTGATCGTGCATGCGTATCCGGCCCACGACACCGCGCTCAGCAGCTGAACACCTCGCCGACCTGCGGCATAGGTGCCGACGGTTTCAGGCATCCGAACGGTTGCACACCGGCGTCGCTGAACCGAGCCGCCGATTGGAACGCGTAGTTCACGCACACCAGGCCGGCCTGGTCGCTCCGGCATCGGTAGTCGCCGAACGCCAGCGACTGGCCGTATGGCAGCTCCGGCCCGCTGCCCGCGGCGAACCGTTCAGGGTCGCCCTTGACCCGGCCGACCATGATCAGCTTGCCGTCGTAGTCGATCCAGCCGCCCTTCCACTCGCCGTATGCATCATCGGGTCGCGGAGGCGGCTTCGTCAGATCCACCAAACATGCCAGTGCGCCTGCGCTGTACTTCGAGTCGGTCATGCAGTTGGCCTTGCCCGATGGCGTGACGAATGCGACGTCCTCGCCGAGTTGTGTGGTGTCGCCGTCGCGCGTCGCGGAGTGATACGAGCCAGGATCGGCGGGCTTGCCCGCTTCAACCCAGGCGATGACGGCGCCGATAGGCGCCCCTTCGCCAGGAGGTCGGGCGGGCGTCGTCGAGGTGGGTGAAGTGGTCGATGGTGCAGCGCGCGTCGTGCTCGGCGGCACCGTCAACGACGGCGCCGTCCGCTGGGCATCCCCGCCAACCGAGTGTGAACACCCCGCCACCAGCACAGACGCCGCGATTAGCCCGGCAATCCGCATAACGGCCAAGGCTAGCTGGCCAACATGTGATCTCTGACCAGGCGCGGCGAGGGCCGTCGGTTCGATACGGTCGGGTCATGCACGAGCAGGTCGTCCGCGCAACCATCCAGTCCGGCACGGTCGAAGGCTTCACCCGCGACGGCGTGAACCGGTGGCGCTCGATTCCGTACGCCGCCCCGCCCGTCGGCCCGTTGCGGCTGCGTGCCCCCCAGCCGGTGGAGCCGTGGCCGGGCGTGCGGTACTGCCACGGCTTCGGCAATTGCGCACCGCAGCAGCGCATGTACACCATCCTCGCGCCTGGCAAGTACCAGCCGATGAGCGAGGACTGCCTGACGCTCAACGTGGTCACGCCCAAACGCCCTGCGGATGGCCCGCTGCCGGTCATGGTGTTCATCCACGGCGGCGGCTACTTCATGGGCAGCTCGGCAACACCGATCTACGACGGCGCGGCGCTAGCGCGCAAGGGTTGTGTGTACGTCTCGGTGAACTACCGGCTTGGCGCGCTGGGATGCCTGGACCTGTCGTCGTTGTCGAGCGGTGACATCACCATCGACGACAACCTGTTTCTGCGGGATCTGGTGATGGCGCTTCGTTGGGTGCGCGACAACGTCGCGGTATTCGGCGGCGATCCGGACAACGTGACGATCTTCGGCGAGAGTGCAGGGGCGCACGCCGTCGCCACCCTGCTGGCGGTTCCTGCCGCCAAAGATCTGTTTGCGCGGGCGATTTCGGAGAGCCCTGCCGCCGGGATGGTCCGCTCCGCCGATGTGGCGGTCGAGTACGCAACGAAATTCGCGGCACTGCTCGGCGCGCGTAAGGACGACGGTGCGCACGCGGTGATGGCGGCTCGTCCTGCCGAACTTGTGGACGCCTTCGAGCGACTGATTGTTGAGGGGCAACGCGAAATGCTCGGCGCCTTCGCGGCAGGCCCAACCGCAGGCAGCGACTATCTACCGCTGGACCCGGTTGAGGCGATGCGTGAGGGCAAGGCGCATCGTGTGCCCCTGATCGTGGGCACCAACGCGGAGGAAGCCAGGCTCTTCGGCCGTTTCCTAGGGCTTCTGCCGATGACCGAACCGATGATCGAGCGGCTGTTGGCCGGGACGGAACCCGCTGAGCGCGAGCGCATTACAGCCGCTTACCCCGGCTATCCGGACCCGTCGGCGTGTATCCAGTTCGGCGGCGACTTCGCCTTCGGGTCGGCGGCCTGGCAGATCGCCGAAGCACACAGCAAGCACGCCCCGACCTACCTGTACCGCTACGACTACGCGACGCGCACCCTGCGGTGGTCGGGCCTTGGCGCCACGCATGCCACCGAGCTGTTGGCGGTGTTCGACGTCTACCGCACGAAATTCGGCAGGCTGATCACCGCCGCCGCAGACCGACGATCGGCGCTGCGAGTCAGTGATGATGTGCAGTCAAGCTGGCGGACATTTGCTCGCACCGGAGTGCCCGGCGACGACTGGCCTGCGTACACCGGTGCCGATCGGGCGGTGAAGATTTTCGACCGTCGCCCCCGTGTCGAACACGACCCGCACGCCGAACGTCGCCGTGCGTGGGAGGGCTTCTCTCTGGCTGCCCGCTGAATCCGTCGCCGTGCCAGAAATCGCTGCGCGGCGCGGCGCGGATGTGATTGCGTGATCGCTGTGGCTTACCCTCTGGATCCGCTGAGCGGCGAGGAGTTCACGACGGTCGCGTCGATCCTGCAACGTGAGCATGGCGTCGGCGACGGCTGGCGGTACGCATCCATCGAAATGATCGAACCGAGCAAGGCCGAGCTGCGCATGTTCGACGAGGGAGGAGACCCGCCCTCGCGTCGCGCCGAAGTGATCTGTCTGCAGCGCGCGAACAATGCCACCTACAAGAGCGTCGTGTCGCTCAGCGAAGATCGGGTCGAGTCGTTCGAACACATTCCCGGCGTGCAGGCCAACTTCACCGTCGACGAGTTCGTCGAATGCGACCAGCTATTGCGTACACACCCGGACGTCATTGCCGCATTGGCCAAACGCGGTATCACCGATATGGATCTGGTGTTCATGGACACCTGGACCTACGGCGACGCGGTGGCGCCCCCCGAGTACCGCGACCGCAGGATCGGCTGGTCGGACACCTGGATCAAGGGGGGCCCCGGCATGAACCCGTATGCCCACCCCGTCAGTGGTCTGCACTGCGTTGTCGACCTGAACTCGATGGAACTGCTCCGGGTTGAGGACAGTGGCCCTTTTTCTGGGGAGGGCGTCGAACCCCCCGCGGTCATGGGGGAGTACGTTCCCATGCACATCCCGGAGAGCATCCGCGCATCATCGCGGCGCGAGCCACTCAAGCCGCTACACATCGACCAGCCTGAAGGACCGTCGTTCACCCTCGACGGCAACCTGCTGCGATGGCAGAACTGGTCGTTGCGCGTCGGCTTCAACCATCGCGAGGGGATGACTCTGCACACCATCCGCTACCGCGACGGCGAGCGGGAACGCTCTGTGGCACACCGGATATCGCTTGCCGAGATGATCGTCCCATACCGCGACTCCTCCGAGGACCATTACCGGCGCACCGCCTTCGACATCGGCGAATGGGGCCTTGGCTTCATGACCACATCGTTGGAGCTTGGCTGCGACTGTCTTGGTGAGATCCGCTATCTGGACGCGGTGCTGCACAACAGCAAAGGTGAGCCGTACACCATCACCAACGCGGTCTGTATCCATGAGGAAGACAACGCTGTGTTGTGGAAGCACGTCGATCACGACGTCGGCGCCGAAGTGCGCAGGATGCGCAGGCTCACCGTTTCCTCCGATGTGACCGTCGCCAACTACGAGTACCTCATGTACTGGCGGCTGTACCAGGACGGCAGCATCGAGTGCGAGATTCGCGCCACCGGCATCATGGTGACCACGCCGCTCGCTCCGGGACAGCCTCACCCGAACGGCACCCTCGTAGACGAACGCACCTACGCGCCGTTCCATCAGCACTTCCTGGTGGCGCGGCTCGACATGGACATCGACGGCACTGACAACACCGTGTTCATGACGGAGTCGCATGCCGAGCCGATGGGGCGCGATAACCCGTACGGGTTGTCGCTGGTGACACGGAACCACCCGCTGCACACGGAAAGCCAGGCCAAACAGGACGTCAACTTTGCGACACAGCGGGCCTGGAAAGTGGTCAACACCAACGTCGTCAACGGGATCGGCACCCACCCGTCGTACAAACTCGTACCGAGCGGGGCGATTCCACCGTTGTTCGACCCCGACTCACCGGTGATCGCGCGCGCCAACGTCATCGCACACACCCTGTGGGTGACGCCGAATCATCCCGGTGAGCGTTGGCCCGCAGGCGAATTCGTCAACCAGTCGGCGCGCGACACCGGTCTTGCCAAATGGACCCTTGCCAACAGGTCGATTGAGAACACCGATGTCGTGATGTGGTACGTGTTCGGCATCCACCACATCACGCGGCCGGAGGACTGGCCGGTGATGCCCGTCGACGTGGTGTCCTTCTGGCTCAAGCCGTTCGGGTTCTTCGACCGCAACCCGGCGCTCGACGTGGTCGGGACGCCGCCGGACATGTGCCACACGGAGACCACCAGCGCGCATCACTAGTTGACACCTGTCAAGTAGATACCTAGGTTTGGTGCGTGCAGCCGACGCGAAGTGCCGTCATCGAACGCCCAGCCGACCTCACGGTCGAATGGCTCTCCGGGGCTCTCGGCGTCCCGGTACGCGACTTCGCCTTCGAACGCATCGGCACGGGCCAGATGAGCGAGTGCTACCACGTCGGGTTGAGCTATGCGGACGGTGACAGCGGGCCAGCTTCGGTGGTTCTGAAGGTCGCTGCCACCGACCCGGTGAGCAGGCAAACGGGGCTGGCGCTCGGCCTCTACGAACGCGAGGTGCGGTTCTACACCGATATCGCTCCCCACATCAACGGACCTGTCGCGCCGTGCCACCACGCCGCCTTCGATTCCGAGACGGGTGCCTTTCACCTATTGCTCGGTGACGCGGGGCCAGCTGTGGTCGGCGACGAAATCCGTGGCGCGACAGTCGAACAGGCCGTATTGGCGCTGACGGAACTGGGTCGGGTGCACGCGCCGCTGCTCGGCGACACCACGATGGCGGACGCCGAATGGCTCAACCGCGAGTCGCCGCTGAACCAGGCCTTGATCGGCCAGTTGTACGCCGGGTTCTTACAGCGCTACCGCGACCAGATCGCGCCGGAGCATCGCGAGGTGTGCGAGCGTCTGGTCGCAAGCTTCGACGCCTACATCGCAAGCGAAGTCGGGGCCGAGCGTGTGCATGGTCTTGTGCACGGTGACTACCGGCTGGACAACATGCTGTTCGGCGAGCCCGGCGCGGACCGGCCGCTGACAGTGGTGGACTGGCAGACCGTGACGTGGGGTCCTGCGATGACCGACGTCGCGTATTTCCTCGGCTGTGCGCTGCCCGACCAGGTGCGCCGCGATCACACCGAGGTGCTGCTGCGGGCCTACCACGACGCCCTCGGCCCCAACGCGCCGATCAGCCTCGACGACGTCCGCGACGGCGTGCGCCGACAGAGCTTCTTCGGGGTGGTGATGGCGATCGTCTCGTCGATGCTCGTCGCACAAACCGACCGCGGCGACGAGATGTTCATGGTGATGCTGCAGCGGCACTGCCAGCAAGTGCTCGACACCGATGCGTTGGCTGTCCTGCCCGAACCTGTTGCCGCCGAGCCACTCACGCCTGCTGCAGAGGACGAGGGCCCGCACGCGCCGACCGACGAGCCGCTGTGGAACGAAAGCTGGTACTTCGACTTCGCCGACGCGGAGCAGGGTTTCGGTGGCTGGATACGGCTGGGGCTCTATCCGAACCAGCACACCGCATGGATCAATGCGCTGCTGTGCGGTCCCGACATGCCGACCATCGCGCTCAACGACTTCGAGGCTGTGCTGCCCGACGACCCCCGCACCGTTAGCACCGATGCCATGGAGCTCGCGCTCGAGGCGACCGAACCGCTGCGGACATATCGGGTGAAGGTGCGTGGTCGTGGCCACGCCCATGACGATCCCGCCGCGTTGTTGCGCGGCGAAGCCGGCAGACCCGTCGAGCTGACAGTGGATCTGGTGTGGTCGACGGCGGGCACGCCGTACCAGTATCGGATCACCCCGCGCTATGAGATCCCATGCACGGTGTCGGGCACCATTGTCGTCGATGGCCGGGACCTGGTCGTGGATGAGGTCGCCGGCCAGCGCGACCACTCGTGGGGTGTGCGCGACTGGTGGGCCATGGACTGGGTGTGGAGCGCACTGCACCTCGATGACGGCACACACATCCACGGCGTCGACATCCGCATTCCCGGCGCACCGCCGATCGGCATTGGATACGTGCAGGAACCGGGCCGTCCGCTGGCCGAGGTGCAAACGGTCACCGCACGGGAAACGTTCGGCGACAACGACTTACCGCAGGCTACGACGCTCGATGTTGGCGACCTGACGGCCACCATCGACATCCGAGGTCACGCACCGGTACTGCTGACGGCGCCCGACGGGCGAATCAGCCACTTCCCAAGGGCCTGGGCAGCGGTCACCACGGAGGACGGCCGCACTGGCGTTGGCTGGGTGGAGTGGAACCGCAACCAGCACTAGTCGCAGCTCCCCGCGAGCGTGCGTGTCTGTACGGCGACACGCCGCGTTCGGCGGGCATTTTGCGCACGCTCGTCGCGCGGCGAGGGTGCGTTGACGGTTACCGCGGCCAGTCGCAACCGGTCAACTCGGCGGACAATTCCCAGAGCCGACGGGCCGCTGCCGGATCGCGGGCCTTCTTGCGCAGGCGCGTCACTCGCGGCTTGCCCCACTGGTTGAATCGCGGCGCGATATACGTTCCGCTGGGCAGGTCGGTCGTCAACGCCTGAAGGGTCGCTCGCGCACCCTGGGTAGGGGTGTGCAAGAAGTGCCACACAGGACTGCGCTCGGCCATCGGTATACCGGCGGCGATGCCTCTCGTGATGCCGGTGTCCGTCATGCCCGGATCCGACGCATACGCACGGATGCCACGGCTGGCGAGCTCGCAAACGAACAGCAGGTTGGCCAGCTTGGATTCGGCGTAGGCCGCCGTCTTCGAATACCTGCGCGTGTGCCAATTGAGATCGTCGAAATGGATGCGCGCGACGTGATACATCGCGCTTGCCACTGAGATCACGCGGTCTTTGATCTTGTCGCCGAGCAGACACGTCAACGCGAAGTGGCCGAGGTGATTGGTGCCCATATGCGCCTCAAACCCGTCGGCGGTACGGGTCAACGGCAGGTCCATCACGCCGGCGTTGTTCACAAGCACATCAACGGATTTCACGGACTCCGCGAACGCGCGCACACTGGCGAGATCCGTCAGATCGAGTTGAGCGACCTCGACGTCGCCCGCCATATCGGCGGCCGCCCGCTCGGCCTTCTCAATGTTGCGGCTGGCGATCATCACGCTGTGGCCGGCCGCGGCTGCGCCGGCAGCGGTCGCCTTTCCGACTCCGCTGTTGCCGCCGGTGACGATGATGCGCATCAACGTGGACCGTACCCGCTCACGTCCATCAGCGTGCCGTGAGCGTGCGCAAAATGTCCGCGAAACACGGCGTGTCGGTGTGCAGACACGCACAGTCGCGGTTAAGAGAGGTGGGCGCTGTCGTCGTGCAGGTCGTCGCGGAGGAGGCCCATCGGAGTCGCGGTGGGGAGATCACCGGCAGCCACTACCTTGCGGGTGATCGGCGTGAGCGCACGGAACAGCCTCTCGACTTCGTCGTCGTTCAGCGCGTCGAGCGCCGACAGCGCCAGCCGGTCGGTGGCCTCCTCGATGCGCTGCTTGAGGTCTCGACCGGCGTCGGTGATTGCGCCGTCGCCGCCGATTAGCCCGCGACTGGCCAGCTGCTGTCGGTAGTGGTCCCACTGCGCCTCGTCGTAGTCGCGGGCACGCATGATCATCTCTTGCGGTACCCGGCCCGCGGCGGCGTGCAGCACGTTGCTCTCGCGCCCCGATACGCCGTTCGTGACCAACACTGCAATATGCCCGTCGCCGCGCTGCTCGCGAAGCAGGGTGACGGCATGCCACAGCCTGGCCACCGGTTCGTCCGGCCAGTCGAGCCCCGCGTTCGCGGCGTACAACGGACGACCGTCCAGTGGCGCACTGCGCGTGGCCTTCTCGGCCAATTCGGCCGCCGCGCTTGCATCGTCATCGGTCACGCCGTAGCGGCGCAGCGCCGCCACCGCCGAATCCTGGCGGACGAGCAACGCGTCCGTCGGCGAGGCGATGTCCCATGCCGCGGGTAGCGCCTTCGCGACGCGTTCGGGGGCGAAGTTGTAGAACGCGGCGGTGACGACGTCCGTAGGCACTACCCCGAACGGGGCAGAACGCGCGGCGAAGTAGCCCATCCAGAATCCGCGAAATCCCAGCCCGTCGAGGGCAGTTCGGGCCTCAGGAGCGAAGTAGGTGACGGCGTGCACCGGTTCGAAGCGATCAAAGAATCGGCGCGCAAGCGAAGGATGTCTGCCCACTTTGTCAGTTAACCATTACCGCCTCAGTCAACTTGCTATGGTCCGAGCAAACGCCCAGGTGGCGTCAAGCCAGCAACGGTCCAGGAGGTGGCCCTTGCATGCGTTGATTGCAGCCGTGGGCGCCCTTGCGGCGGTGGGGGCACTGCTCTCAGGCTGTTTTGCGAAGGGCGGAAACGGTGGCACGGGGACCGTCGGTAGGGATGCCCTGCAAACTGACATCGCCGCCCGGCTCGCCAAGGCCGGCCAACAACCGCAATCGGTGACGTGTAACGAGGATCTGGTCGGGGAGGTCGGCAAGACGACGCGCTGTGAGGTGGTGATGACCGCGACCAACAACTTCGAGCCGGTCATCACCGTCACCGGTGTCGACGGCAGCGCCATCAACTATGAGATGAGCCCTGCGGTATCCAAAGAGCAACTCGAGAAGGCGGTCTCGAGGCTTGTGGTCGACGCGACACAGGCGCGGGTCGCTTCGGTGTCGTGCGAATCGGGCCTGGAAGGCAGGGTCGGCGCGACCGCGCACTGCAACGTCGACGCAGGCGGAGTCAAGCTGCGGCGGACAGTCGAGGTGAACAGCGTCGAGGGTCTGATGATGAACTTCGACGTGGTGCCGGTGTTGACCAAGGAGGAAGTCGCGAGTTCGCTGCTCGACGAGTTCGAGAAGCAGCTGGGGCGACGGCCTGACTCAGCGCAATGCACCGGGAATCTAGAGGGCAAGCCGGGAAACACTGTTGACTGCGCCGTGGTCTCCGGTGAGGACTCCAGGTCCTTCACGCTGACGGTCACCACGGTCAGCGACGGCAGCATCAACTACAGCTACGCGGCTCGCCCCTAGGTAGGTTCCGAAAACTCTTCGGCCACAGCCGATGCCGCCTCATCGATGATCGCGCGCATAGCGCGTTCGGCGGCCTCCTCGTCGCGCAGCCGGATCGCGCGCGCAACCTGGTCGTGCAGCTCGATGGCCGCAGGGTTGGGCACCGCGGGCATCATGCCGTGGTGGGTGCGGCCGGTCAGGACTTCGGCGACGACGCCGTTCAGCGCCCGGAACATCTCGTTGCCGCTGGCTTCGAGGAGCGTCTGGTGAAAGATCTTGTCTGCCAACAGATATGCGTCGAGATCTCCAGAGCGACCGTGCACCACCATGTCCGACACCGCGGCGGCCAGGATCCGGCACTGATGGGGGTCTGCGCGCCGCGCGGCAAGAGCCGCAGCGGCGGGTTCGAATCCGCGCCGAAGCTCCGAAAACGAAACCAGTTGGGCGGCCCGGTCGCCGGACTCGAGTCGCCACCGGATCAGCTGAGGATCGAAGACGTTCCACTTGTGGGCCGGCTGAATCGTGATGCCCACCCGTCGGCGCGATGCGACCAAGCCCATCGACTCCAGCACGCGGATGACTTCCCTGGCCACGCTGCGCGAGATGCCGTGCTGCGCGCTGACCCCGTCGAGCGTCAGCACCTCTCCTGCCGGGTACTCCCCGGACACGATCGCGGTGCCGAGCGCGGTGAGCAAGTTGTCGTGCAGAGCGCCGACGTTTGCCTCGGAGGTCACCTATACATCTTGTCATAGCTTTGCTGACGTTATTAAAACCATATGATTTCGCTGCAGTATTGCAATCGTATGATTATTGAGGCAGGCTGTGTGACGTCAAGCACAACCGGGTAGGTGGAGGTTATGGCGTCACCAATCGTCGTCATGGGGGTCTCAGGCTCCGGCAAGTCGACCGTCGGCGCGGCGTTGGCGCAGCGTCTGAGGGTGCCGTTCGCCGACGCCGATGACTTTCATTCCCAGGCCAACATCGCCAAGATGACGGCCGGTGAACCACTGAACGACGACGACCGCCATCCATGGCTCGAAGCGATCGGGGAGTGGCTTGCCCAGCATTGCGGCGACGGTGGGGTGATGAGCTGCTCGGCACTGCGGCGCAAATACCGCGACCAGTTGCGCCGCCATTGCCCGGGCGTCGAATTCATGCATCTGTCCGGCACACCCGACGTCATCGGCAAGCGGCAGGCCAGCAGGCCAGGACACTTCATGCCTGCGTCGCTTCTGGCATCTCAGTTCGCAACGCTCGAGCCGCTCGAGCCCGATGAAGGCGGCATCGTCATCGATGTCGATCAGAACATCGATTCCATCATCGACAACTACGTCGCGTTATCCGCGACGCGCACAACCCAACAGGAGAACCGATGACTTCAGAATTCGGGCCGGCACTAACCATCCTGGCGGCCGACCCCAAGCTCGTCGAACCCGTGGCCGGCGGCTGGCAATTGATCCTGGCCGCGCTGGCGGGCATCGCGCTGATCGTCGTGCTCATCACGATCGCCAAGCTGCATCCTTTTCTCGCATTGATTTTCGGCGCGATCACCGTGGGCGTCGTTGCGGGGCAGAACCCCGGGGACGTCCTCGACTCGTTCGGCAAGGGATTCGGCGACACGGCGGCGAGCGTCGGTATTCTCATCGCCCTCGGTGCGATGTTCGCCAAACTGCTCGCTGACTCGGGAGGGGCCGACGAGATCGTCGACACCATCGTCGGACGCGCTTCGCCGCGGGCGCCGCCGTGGGCAATGGCGTTGGTAGGCGCCATCATCGGCCTGCCCATGTTCTTCGAGATCGGCCTCGTGCTATTGATGCCGGTCATCTACCTGGTCGCCAAGCGGTCCCAGCTCTCGCTCATCACCGTCGGAATCCCAGCGCTGGCAGGGCTTTCCGCCATGCATGGGCTGGTGCCTCCGCACCCAGGACCGTTGACCGCGATCGGTCTGTTGCACGCCGACCTCGGTGTCACGCTGGCGTTGGGCGTGGCCGTCGCGATCCCGACGGTGATCGTTGCCGGGCCGCTGTTCGGGCGGCTCGCCGGCCGTTGGGTTGTCCTCGACGTGCCGGACCGGTTCGACGCCGACGACTTCGCCGGAACCGCCGGCGGTTCGGTGACGAGCGCCGAGGCGGGCGGCGAGGGTACGACGACCCAAACCGCGACGCGCGTTGAGCGCCAACGCCCCAGCTTCGGAATGACGATGTTCTCTGTTCTGTTGCCCGTCGGTCTGATGATGGGCAAGGCGCTGGTCGATATCTTCATCGACGACAAAGCCCATCCGCTGCGCCAAACCTTCGACATTCTTGGCCGTCCGCTCGTGGCGCTGTTGATCGCGGTTGTGGTCGGCATCTTCACCCTGGGCCGCGGCGCGGCGATGACGCGCGATCAGGTCGTCAAATGCCTTGAGACGTCGCTGCCGCCGGTCGCAGGCATCATCTTGATCGTCGCCGCAGGCGGCGGATTCAAGCAGGTCCTGGTGGACACTGGTATCGGCACCATGCTCGCAGACTGGGCCAAGGGCACCGGTATCTCGGTGATCCTGCTGGCTTGGGTGCTGGCCGTATTGATTAGGCTTGCAACAGGTTCCGCTACGGTGGCCACCATCACCGCGTCGTCGTTGATGCTGGGTCTGGTGGAAGGCATGAGCACCGGCGAGGTTTCGTTGGTCGTCCTGGCGGTCGGCGCAGGCTCGCTGTTCTTCTCCCACGTCAACGATGCCGGATTCTGGCTCGTCAAGGAGTACTTCGGGATGACCGTGGGTCAGACCATCAAGTCCTGGTCGATCATGGAGACCGTGCTGTCGGTCACCGGGCTGGTGCTTGTGCTGCTGCTCGGGATCGTGATCTGACGATCTAGCCCTTGACCACCTGGGTGCCGCCGGCGAGCTCGTCGTGTTTGCCCTGCTTGGTCGGGCTGCTGTTGATCGTCACCGCGATGACGATCACGGCGACGAGGGTCAGCAGGCCACCAATGAACGGGATGATGTTGAGCAGCGTCCACACATTGCGGATTGCCGCCTGCTGAACATCGGGCTTTGGCGCCCCAGCAGGCCCATGCACGCTCAGGCCCAACAGCTTCTTGCCCGGCGTCCACCCCTGGGTGCTCTCGAAGAGCAGGAAGTAGAGGAACGTCAGAAGGCCGGAGAACAGGCCGGTCACCCAGTAG
Organism: Mycolicibacterium moriokaense; assembly: GCF_003201655.1. Taxonomy (GTDB): domain Bacteria; phylum Actinomycetota; class Actinomycetes; order Mycobacteriales; family Mycobacteriaceae; genus Mycobacterium; species Mycobacterium moriokaense_A. The sequence goes on along the minus strand of NZ_QJJU01000008.1, from coordinate 27,672 downwards.
TTCGTCAGCGATCCGATCGCGAGCGCGATCCCGAAGGCGACGACGTTGACGATGATGCCGTCGATCAGCCGGGCGGCGAATCGCAGGCCTAGCCCACCTGGTTCTTGACCACCCGATGGTGGCTGATATCCGCCGGGTTCGCCGTACGGTCCGGGTTGTGGTTGATAGTCACCGCTTGTCATGCGGCAAATGTACCGCTCACGTGAACAGCTGCAAGCGGTTTGACGCGCGCCGATCCCAACCAACCGGTTGGCGCTCAACGTGATTCGCAGCCGCGGAGTCAGCGCCAGCGGTTGCGATGCTCCTTGACCTGGGTGAGGGCGGTGTCGGCGAACTCGCCGGCACGTTCGCGGGCGGCCTCCGCCACCTCGGGGGCGCGTTCACGTGCCACGTCGGCCCACTCCGAACCGCGCTCGAGCGCCACTTCTGCCAGCTCTGCGCCGAGTTCGCGCGCAACGTGGGCCAGTTCTCGGCCACGCTCGGCGCCGACCTGCAGTCCGTGTCCGACCTTTTCGGCGAGCGCGCTGTCGGCGAGCGCACCACCGCTGGCCGCACCGGTAGGCATTGCGGCGCTGACGGCCTCGGACACCTTGTGGGCGGCGCGACGGCCACGCCAGCCGAGTGAAGGTTTGCCTTCGGTGTCGACGGCGGCGATGATGAGCCCGCCGAGCAGGCTGACGTCGGTCAGGAACGCGCGCCGTTCGTCGGCTTTGCGCTGCGGATCGGATTCGCTCCAGAATGTATGTCCGCCAAGACTTCCCGGCACCACGGTGAGTGCTAGTGCTGCAGACGCCAGGCGCGGCAGCTTGCCGGTGGCGAGAAGCACGCCGCCACCGATCTGCACCGCGGCGTTGACGCGGGCGACGGTCTCGGCATTGGACGGAACGTTCGTGCCGACGGGGTCCGGTAGCTTGCTTAGACCCTCGAGCGTGGGGCGGGCCGCGTCGGCGGCGGGTTTGGGGCTGCGCAGAGCATCGATGCCGCGGCTGATGAAAGCCGCCGACAACATCGGACGCGCGATTCGTCGGATCAACATGCGCCCTGTGTTCCCCGGGCCAGCGGGGCGCAAACCCTAGTAGACGTTGTTTTTGTCGCTGCGTCCGAGCAGAGGCGTCGCGTACCAGAACGCGGTCAATGCGACCAGAGTGCAACCGCCGGCGATCCACGCGCCGGTCCTGCCGATGACCGTGTCGAAGATGAGGATGGCGACGCCGGCGAGCGCGGTGCCAAGTAGCAGTGTTCCGGCGATCGCATAGTTGTGGGAGGCGGCCACCAGGGTCTTCAGGCGGTGCCTGCGAAACAGCAGTCGATGCATGCTGACCGGTGCGACCAGCAACACCGTCGCGCCGATCGAGCACCCGACCGTGATCAGATAAACCGCGCGCATTGTGGCGTCGAGCTGGGTAAACCGCTGTTGAAACGGCAGGATCAGAAGGAATCCGGTGAGCAATTGGACGCCGGTTTGCGCAACCCGCAACTCCTGGAGCAGGCTCGACCAATTCCGGTCCAGCCGTTGCGCTTCCGTCTCGTCGCGGTTCGTGTCCCAATTCTTCTGGGCGTCAGGATGCTCGGTGTCACCCACTTCGCGATTCTTGCATCAAACGGCGTATCGCAAGAGCGTGATGCCCGAGCAGAAGGACTTCGGCGGCTCCACCAATGTCAGCTTCGGCATCGCGGTCCCGTCGGGAAACAGGCGACGGCCGCGGCCCTGCACCGCCGGATAGACGAACAGCCGGTATTCGTCGACGACACCGCCCGCGATCAGCGCGTGCGCGAGGCTGATGCTGCCGGTCAGCACGATGTCCTTGCCCGGTTGTGACTTCAACTCGGTGATCCGCTCGATGGGGTCACCAGTGAGCACCGTCGAATTCGGCCACTCGGGGTCGGTCATCGTGGAGGACACTACGTACTTGGCGACCCGGTTGAGGTAGTCGGTCACGCCGGTATGGTCGTCGGTCTGTTTGGGCCAATAGGCGCGGAAGTCCTCGAATGTCTGTCGCCCGACCAGCAGCGCGTCGGCCTGCGAGTCTTGGCGGTGCGACTCCTCGAGCAGATCCTCGTCCTGGAGCTGCGGGATGAACCAGTCGTCGAGCATTTCGATGGACCCGTCGAGCGTGATGTTTTGCGTGATCACGAGTTTTCGCATACAGGTACTGACCGCACGCGGCCGGTGAACTCATCGCCGGGGTAACTTCGCAGGCGTGGTACTCGTTGCGGGAATCGACTCGTCCACCCAGTCCTGCAAGGTGGTTGTCTGCGATGCGGATACCGGTGAGATCGTGCGGTCCGCATCGTCGCCGCACCCCGACGGCACGGAGATCGATCCGCAGCTGTGGTGGACGGCACTGCAGACCAGCGTCGACGCCGTTGGGGGATTGGACGATGTAGCGGCGGTATCGGTCGGCGCCCAGCAGCACGGCATGGTGTGCCTGGACGATTCGGGAGCACTCGTCCGAGATGCGTTGCTGTGGAACGACACTCGTTCGAGCGCCGCGGCCGCCGAACTTGTCCACGAGTTCGGTGGAGCAGGCGAGTGGGCGAAGCGGATCGGCGTGGTGCCTGTCGCGGCGATCACGGTCACCAAGCTGCGGTGGCTGGCCGATCATGAGCCCGCGCATGCGGATGCGACGGCCGCGGTATGCCTGCCCCACGACTGGCTGACGTGGCGATTGAGTGGCTCGACCGATATCACGGCGTTGCGCACCGACCGCAGCGACGCGAGCGGCACCGGGTACTTCTCATCGGAGACCGACAGCTACCAGCCCGACCTGCTCGAGATGGCTCTGCGAGGGCGACGGCCGGCGCTGCCCACCGTGCTGGGCCCGAGGGACCCGGCGGGGCACACATCGGCGGGAGCGGTGCTCGGACCCGGCGCCGGTGACAACGCCGCGGCGGCGCTGGGCCTTGGCGCGGGCCCAGGGGACTGCATCGTTTCGCTCGGCACATCCGGCGTGGTCAGCGCGGTGGGGAACGCCGCACCCCATGACCCAGAGGGAATCGTGGCCGGTTTCGCCGACGGCACCGGACGGCAGCTGCCCCTGGTGTGCACCCTCAACGGGGCTCCCGTGCTTGCGGCCGTGGCGAGGATGCTCGGCGTCGATTTCGACGAGATGGACCGGTTGGCGTTGACGGCGCCACCGGGCGCTGAGGGGCTCACCCTGGTGCCGTACTTCGAGGGCGAACGCTCGCCGAATCTTCCGGATGCCGCTGGCGCGTTACACGGCGCGACGACGCGAAATCTCTTGCCCGCCAACGTTGCCCGCGCAGCGGTGGAGGGGCTGCTGTCGTCGATGGCGTACTGCGTCGACAAGATCGCAGCGCAGGGCGTGGAAGTGCAGCGCATCATCCTGATCGGTGGGGGAGCGCGCTCGGAAGCGGTCCGGCGCATCGCCCCCGCGGTCCTAGGAGCACCCGTGTGTGTGCCGACGCCCGCGGAGTACGTCGCCCTTGGGGCGGCTAGGCAGGCAGCATGGACACTGTCGCAAAACGATTCGCCGCCGTCGTGGTCGCCAGGAACGACGGCGTCCTACACGGCGGACCCGACGCCGCACGTGCTCGACCAGTACCGCGCGGCGCAGCGACTCACGCTCGGGCAATGACCTTCGCTTGGCCGCTGTACCGATTGTGACGAATTTCAACCGCCCAATGTGACGTAGGTCATTGCCCAGGCTAACCATCGCTTGGAAATCTGTCGCGATGGCTGATCTCGACTTCGCCTACGACCTCACTCTCGATGAGGCGCGCCGGCGCACCGCCGTGCTGCAGGCGATCGGCGACGACTGGGACCCGATCGCAGTGCTGGCCGAAGAGGAGAAGGCATACGACATGCTGTACTCCGATCTCGACGAGGAGCAGCAGCGGATCTACGACGAACTGGTCAGCGCAGGTGTGCTACCTGATCGGACGGTGAATCGTGTTGCCGATTGATCCGACGGCCGATCCGGGCCGTCGCGCCTGGCTTCCGTGCCCGCAGTGCAGCCACCACGCGCGCTGTGGCGAGTGCCAAGGCACCACGAACTGCGCCACGCATTGGCAGTACCTACTGAGCAACAAGGGCACGGTGGTCCACCTACAGTGCTCGGACTGCGGCCACCTGTGGTCGACCGACACCCGCGAGCGCGGCCGCAGACAGTCCGACGCGGCCTGAGCTCCGTCTTCCTGGGAGTCACGGGACGAGCAGGAGCTTGCCCACCGTCTCCTGAGATTCGAGATCGCGGTGCGCGGTGATGACGTCTTCGAGGGCATAGGTGCGGTCGATGAGCACATCCAAGGTTCCGTCTTCGATCCAGTGCATCACCTGCAAAGCGCGCTGGCGCCACTGATCGATCGACTCCTCCGGAGCATCTCCGCGGATGAAGACGAAGCGAACTCCATGAGGTTGCTCCCACAAATTGATGGGAGGTAGGTGACCACCTGCGTAGCCGTACGTGACGAAAGTGCCGCCGACATGGAGGGCGGCGACGCTGGTTTCGAAGAGGGTCTTTCCGGTTCCGTCGTATGCGATCTCCACGCCCTTGCCGTCGGTGACCACCCGGATGGCTTCGTCCAGATCCTCGATCTCCTCACGTACCAACACCTGCCATGCACCGGCGTCGAGCGCCGACTGCGCCTTGTGTCCCTTCGATACCGTGGCGAGCACCCGCCCGCCGCGGTGGGCTGACAGTTGAGTCAACATACGACCTACGCCGCTGCCTGCCGAATGCACAAGTACCGCAGCGTCCTTCGGGACGGGGACGGCCACGCATGACAGGTACTGTGCAGTCATTCCCTGCATTAGCCCGCCGGCGGCCGCCTCGAAGGTGACGGTGTCGGGGATCGGAATGAGGCGGTCGTTCGGTACGGCGAGCATTTCCGCGTAGCTTCCCGGGATGTGCTCCCACGCCACTCTGTCGCCGACCTTCGCAGTGGACTGATCACCAACCGCGCCCACGACTCCCGCACCGTCGACACCCAACGCCAGCGGCAAAGCATACGTTCTGGGCGCCGGGCCCGCGATGCCAGTTGGGACAAGTCCGCGGCGGACGTTGGTGTCCATCAGGTTGATGCCGGCTGCCCTTACCTCGACAACGACCTCGTCGCGCTTCGGCTTCGGAACCGGGCGCTCCTCGACGCGCAATACCTCTGCTGGACCGTATTCCGACGCTGTAATAACTCGCACGGTTTGCACTTTCTCTCGGCTTGATCATTAGTAGGAAGCAAGGAAACTCCTCAGTCCACCGATCACATCGTGGGGAGTCTCGTCGGCGGGAGAGCAACTCGCCGGACAGTTGACTATCTGCCACGGCTGGCAGCGGTCCGTTTTGAAAGCCGTATCGCCCGAGTCGATCTGAACGACTTGAGACTTCTTGCTCAGCGCATCGTCGACGACGGTCCTGCCATTGAGGCGTTTCCAGTAACACGCGCTCTCCCCAACAGGCCCCGCAGAGGTGTAGGTGCCCGGGGCAATCTCTGTCCCAACCGCATACGTGCCATCACCATCGATGGTCGTTCTCGGTCCGTCCGGGAGAGTCGGATCAGCGTGTGCGATCCCGACCGCGCCGCACATCGCGGAAATGAGCGCTGCGGCGATTGTAGATTTATTCAATCTCACCGCAGGCTGGCGTAAAGCCTTACCGGCCACCGGTTCAGCCTTCCCAGACCGATGTGTCCGCCGGCGGGTAGGTGGTGCAGATGTCGGTGCCGTGCGCGGCGACGCCCTTGTTGTTGAAGAACAGCTTGGCCCAGTTGCCCCAGTGGGTTGCCATCTGCTCGTAGTAGACGTTGGTCGCGGTGTCCTCGGAATACTGCCGCCGTCCGGCGTAGTCCAACGAGAAGAACCAGTAGATGCGGTCACGGGCGCCCTGCTGAATGTCGGGGGGCCTGTTGTTGTAGTCGATCATGTAGCGCTGGTAGTAGACCGGCTCGACGTCGCGCACCGCGGCCATGTACTGATCGACGGTGCAGGTGGTCTTCAGTATCCGGTTGGGGATTGGGTAGTCGTCGCTGGCGTCGGCTGACGCCACCGCGGGAAGTGCCACGGCCGCCACGCTCACGACCGCCGCGGCGACACTCGCTTTGATCAACATTCGTGACTCCTTACTGTTGTGCGGCGGCTTGCAAGACCGGCAGTTTGTCGGGGCAATACGTGCGCAGTGCAGCGCCGAGGAACTGCCAGGCCTGCGCGGTGGTGCTGTCCTTTGGCAGCTGCCGGAACACGAATTTCGCCGACATGCCGGCGTCCTTGTCGAGCCCGTTGTCGAGCCGCTGACAGGTGATCTTGCCGATCCACGCGTTGTAGTCCTTTTGCCCGTAGATCCCGTACGTGTGGAGTTCGTTCGCGAAATCCACATCGGGGTCGGCATGCGCCGGTGCGGCCAGCGCAACCGCCGCAGTCATGATGGATGCGAGTACAGATAATTTCGCGTATCTCATTGCTGTCCTTCCGGACTCATCGCGTTCAGCCCGAGCGGCGCAGTGGTGGTCGTGTCCTCTGTCGCCGGACCAGGAGGCGGGGAGGTTGCAGCCGCCTGTGGAGCGGCGTGGGTGTGCACGCGACGCGGCCACCAGAACCACCGTCCGAGCAGCGCCGCAATGGACGGCGTCATGAACGAACGCACGACGAGCGTGTCGAAGAGCAGTCCGAGCATGATGGTGGAGCCGATTTGGCCGGCGATGCGCAGGTCGCTGCTGATCATCGACCCCATGGTGAAGGCGAACACCAGCCCGGCAGCGGTGACCACCCCGCCCGTGCCGCCCATGGAGCGGATGATGCCGGTCTTCAGCCCGGCGTGGATCTCTTCCTGGAACCGGGAGACCAGCAGCAGGTTGTAGTCGGATCCCACCGCCAACATGATCACGATGGCCATCGGCAGCACCAGCCAGTTCAGTGGCATGTGCAGGATGTGCTGCCAGAGCAGTACCGATAGTCCGAACGAGGAGGCCAGTGAGATGGTGACCGTGCCGACGATGACCGCGGCGGCGACCAGGCTTCGGGTGAGGCCGAGCATGACCATGAAGATCAGGCATATCGATGCGGTGACGGCGATCAGCAGGTCGTACATGGAGCCGTCGCGCATGTCCTTGTAGGTGGCCGCGGTGCCGCCCAGGTACAGGTTGGCGCTCTCCAGAGGTGTTCCCTTCATCGCCTCGCTTGCGGCCTGCATGATGGGGTCGATGTGCGAGATACCTTCGGGCGTAGCGGGATCGCCCTTGTGGGTGATGATGTACTGCGCAGACTTTCCGTCCGGGGACAAGAACAGCTTCAGACCCCGGACGAAGTCTGGGTTCTGGAACGCTTCGGGCGGCAGGTAGAAGGAGTCGTCGTTTTTGGCCGCGTCAAACGCTTGCCCCATGACGGTGGCGTTCTGGGAGAAGGCGTCCATTTGATTGATGAGGCCGGAGAAGGTGCTCGACGTTGCCATCGTCAGCCCTCGTACCGTTTGCAGGGTGGAGATCAACTGCGGCAACGTGGCATCCAATTGGGGCAGGATCACGTCGAGTTTGTTGATGTCGTTGGTGACGTTGCCGATGTCGTCGGTCAGCTTGTCGATGCCGTCGAGGGTGTCGAAAATCGATCGCAGCGACCAGCAGACCGGGATGTCGAAGCAGTGCGGTTCCCAGTAGAAGTAGTTGCGGATCGGTCTGAAGAAGTCGTCGAAGTCAGCAACATGGTCGCGCAATTCGCTGGTGTCGGCTTGGATTTGATTGGTTTGGCCAGTCAAATCGTGCGTGACACCGGTGAGTTCATGCGTCAGGTCCGAGATGTGCTGGGTGATGCCGATCGTGACTCCTAGCTCATCGCTCACCTTGTTCAGATTGTCTATGGCGTCGTGCATGTACTTCTCGTTCATGATCGTTTGGCCGCTTTGCATGCTGATCTGGAACGGGATCGAGCTGTGGTCGATCGGGGTGCCCAGCGGCCGGGTGATGTTCTGCACCCGGGCGATACCGGGAATGTGGAAGATGCCGCGGGCGATGCGATCCAGCACCAGCATGTCGGCCGGGTTGCGAAGATCGTGATCGGCCTCGACCATCAACAGTTCTGGCTCCATGCGGGCTTGCGGAAAGTGCCGATCCGAGGCGTGATAGCCGACATTGGCCGGGGTGGAGCCGGGGATGTAGTAGCGGTCGTTGTAGTTGGTCGTGTACGCCGGTAGCGCCAGCAACCCCACCAGGGCGACCAGGGTGGTAGCGGCTAGAACCGGTCCAGGCCAACGCACGACAACGGTGCCGATGCGGCGCCACCCCCGCTCGCTGTGGGCTCGTTTGGGGTCGAAGACCCCAAATCGGCTGGCCACGACAACCATTGCAGGCCCCAGCGTCAGTGAGGCCGCCAGCACCACCAGCAGACCCACCGCGCACGGCGCGCCGAGGCTGTGGAAGTAGGGCAGCCGGGTGAAGCTCATGCAATACATCGCCCCGGCGACCGTCAGGCCCGATCCCACGATCACATGGGCCGTGCCGCTGAACATGTTGTAATAGGCGGCTTTGCGATCCAGGCCCCGCGATCTGGCCTCCTGATAGCGGCCAACCCAAAAGATCGCGTAGTCGGTCGACGCCGCAATCGCCAGCACGATCAGCAGATTGACCGCAAAGGTGGACAGGCCTAGGAGGTCGTGATTGCCCAGCACCGCGATCACACCGCGCGCGGCCCCCAGTTCGATCCCGATCGTGAAAAGCATGAAGACAGTGGTGAAAAACGAGCGGTATACCACCAGCAGCATGACCAGAATCACCACCAGGGTGACCCCGGTGATCTTCTTGGCGCCCTCGTCGCCGTACACGCGTCGATCGGTGGCCAGCGGCCCAGCACCGGTCACGTAGGCCTTGACTCCCTGCGGCGGGGGCACGCTGTCGACGATGCGCTGCACCGCGGCCACCGAATCGTTGGCTTCGGTGCCGCCCTGATCGCCGCGCAGATTCAACTGCACATAGGCGGCCTTGGCGTCGGCGCTCTGTGAGCCCGCCGCGGTCAGCGGATCACCCCAGAAGTTGTTGATGTGCTCGATATGCTCCGTATCCGCGGACAGCTTTTGGATCAGCGTGTCGTAGAACTTGTGAGCGTCATCACCGAGTTTGTCTTGGCCTTCCAACAACACCATGGCCGTTGTATCGGAATCGAACTGCTGGAAGTCCTTGCCAATACGCATCATTGCGATCGTTGACGGGGCATCCTTGGCTGTCATCGCCACCGAGTGTGCCGCGCCGACCTCTTCCAGCTGCGGCGCAATGACATTCACCACGATCGTCAGCGCCAGCCAAGCCAGGATGATCGGCACCGACAGCGCGCGGATCGCGCGCGGGATGAACGGTCGCTTTTCCACGTCAGAGGGCAGGCTGTGTCGATTGCTCATGCGGACTTCACCAGGCAGGAGGTCTGAGCATGGTACGCACCAACCGAATTCTCCTCGCGCACATCACCATTGACCGTGATTCGGCAACCAATGGAGTCGCTGTCACCCTGTGCGACCACGTTCGCGGCAACCGCGGTCAGCGTCGTGACGAGCTCGAAGGACCACGGCAACGTCACCCCATCAACGTGCTGCGGCTGAGCATCGGCATCCAAATAGTTGATATCGGCCACTGTCCCCGCCGGGCCGAAAATCTCGTACAGCACCCGCTTGGGGTTGAACTGAACGATCGCACCGGCGTTGCCGACATCAGGACGATACATGTCCGAGCCGAAGATCCCGTGCAGCCGCGAGACAGTAAACGCCGCGACCGCCACCACGATCACCATGACCAGAGGTACCCATGCGCGCTTGACAAGGCGAGTCATTGCACTCCTTCGCTCGGCGGTCTGAACGCCTACAGTGGCTGACAAATAACGCAAAGTGTCAGCAGTCAGTGTGTATCTCGGGTCGCCAGGTGTCAAGTTGGCGGCAATCGGATAACGCGCGGGCAAAGATCGACGGACGAATGACGTCGTGTGTAACATCGGATCCATGCCTCGAGGATCCCGCACCCAGCCGGCCGAATCCGCAAGTACGGACGATGCACGCGAGCGCATTCTGGCCGCCGCTGAACGCTGCATCGATCGTCACGGAATCCGCAAGACCACGATGGACGACATCGCCTCCGAGGTTGGATTGTCGCGGCCCAGCGTCTACCGCTATTTCGCCGATCGCGACGATCTGCTGATCGAGCTGAACATCCGGCACGCGCGGGCGTTGCTCGACCGGGCACACAAGGCCACGTCCCGGCAGAGCAACTTTCCGGATCAGATAATCGAGGGGATCCTCTACATGGCCGACCAGGCTCGCCGCGACCCCCTGACCCGGTTCGTGATCGACCCCGACGGCACGAGTATGGGCCAACGCCTGATCACTTCGGGAACGTCGGCAATGCTCAGAGCCGAGTTCTTTGATCCCTACCTCGATGCCGCCATCGCCAACGATGAACTGCCGCGAGGTCTGCCACGGGCGGACTACTACCTGTGGCTGGGTGACCTCACGAAGATGGTGATGCGTGGTGTAGACGACGGCGTAGGCGATCTCAAGCGCTACCGGTCGATACTGCGCCGGTTCGCCGTCCCTGCCCTCGCCGGCTCCACCGCCACGTGATCCGGTAGCCGTTGAATCGGCGTCCGACGGCTCGCTGATTGCGAGGTCGATGGCGAAACCTCGTCGGACGACGAACCTGGCCGGTACCCGCTGCATTGTCTGGCCCCAAGGTCGCCAGGCAAAGTGGCGATACATTCGACGTATTATGTCAGCCGTTTGACTGTGCAACGAGCGTCGGCGGCGTCTCTTGACAGCGGGCGAGTAAGCGAGAAGGCTGACAAAAAACGTTAATCGTCATCGTTCCAACATCGAGGAGTGTGATGACCGGATCCGGCAGACAGCCTGAGCCGGCTCAGCCGGCCAGCAGCCCACTTCGACGCGCCCGCGCATAACATACTGCGCCGATCTCAAGGGCGTTGCCCAGACACAACAGATCACCAATCCGAGCGGTAGTTGGCCGCTCAAGTGACCAAAGACATGTGGAGAAGAGCCATGTGGATGCTCACCACTAGTGACGGACGGCGACTAGCCGATATCCGTTCGGAGATGGATGCCCGCCGCATCGTGCACACACTCGGTACTACAGAGTGGCGCGGTCCCTACTCCTGGAAAGTTGTCGACAACCAAGGGAAATTGTTCGTCGCTGAAATCCGGCATCGCTCGGGAGGTGGTCGCCGATGATTGTCGGGCGCAATCCGCGCAGCCCGGTAATCGGCGACACCGTGCTTCTCCGAGCCGACAACAGGCGCGGCGTCGGCACAATCGTCGACACCGACGCGATTAGGTACCGGATCTACTGGCGCACCCGAAGGGGCCAACTGTCTTGGCATTCCCGCGGCGAGTTAGCCATCCCGCGACTCGATTTCGGCCGACGATGGCCATGACATTCCTGGAGGTATGCAAGTGAACTTTCACATCGGTGACAAGGTGCAACTGGGTACGCGCGCCGGTACCGTTACGGACGTCGGCACCATTCTCATCCAGGTGAAGACAACGGAGGGTCGCCTCCGCGTGGTCTGCCCGTGGGAGTTGGCAAGGACACGCGACAGATGATCCGGCAACACGAAGCCAATTTGGCATGGGCTCTCGCGCTGGCCGCGAAGCCGTTCTTGGACGTCGTTGACCGCAACGACATGTTTGTGGCTATCGGGGCTGGCGAAACGTTCGCGGTGGTACGTGCACTCGTCAAATGGGTTGCCATCAAACAAATTCCCGTGGAACCCGATGTGGTGCGGCAGTGCGTGTCGTGGCTTGACGGCTACGTCGGGCACGAGGACGAGCACTTTCTTCGTCGTTTGATTGAGGACGTTGTGTCTCCAATGGCGAGTCAAGCCTGGGCAACGTTGAAGGTGAATCGACCAGTATCGGCGCGGTAAACATAAGAGCGCGGTTGCCCCGTACGCGCTCGACGTCGAGAACGCCGAGCGGCCGTGGCAGATCTCGATCGGGCTCAGCCGATGACGCTCACGATCACGGCACCGGGCGGGGCCACTTAGGTCGGGGGAGATCCGACCCGTTGGCGGGCCGCATCCGATCCAGTACGGTCCGCAGTGGCGGCCAAGTCGCCCGGCCCCGTCGCGTCACCGCGTAGGCCGTCAGCACGGCCGGTTCCGAGAGTGGAAGCACCTTCACGCCGACGGCGGTCGGCCTGCCGATCGGCAAGAGTCCAACGCCGTAGCCGGCGATGATCAGATCTTCGACCAGTTCGAGGCTGTCGATCTCGTGTGCGATGCGCGGGACGAACCCGGCCATCGATGCCAGGGTGCGTACCGCGTCTTCGTCAGCGGTGTTGCGGGAGTTGACGATCCACGCTCGATCGGCGAAGTCGGCGATGTCGACGGGGCCGTCTGGGGTGTCGGCAGGCACACCGAGACCCCACGGAACTGACCACAGCGCAACTGTTTCGAGCACCGGGCCAGGCGAGGCGGGTGCGAGGTTGTAGTCATAGGTCAGCGCGAGGTCGAGGTCGTCGTCGGTCAGCAGCGCGAAGGCCTCGATCGGTTCGTACTCCTTGACGACGAAATGGACCTCCGGGAACTTTTCCGAGAGCTCGGCGACAATCGGCAACAGCGAGAGCCGGATGCCGGTCGCGAAGCCGCCGACCCGCACGGTGCCTGCCGGCTCGGCGTCCGGGTCTAGGTCGAGTCGTGCGCTGTCGACGGCCGCCAGGATCGTGACGGCGTGTTCGGCCAGGCGTTGGCCTGCTGGCGTAAGTCGCACTCGCCGTCCCTCGGGCTCGATCAGTTGCGCGCCGGCTTCCCTTGCGAGAGCGGCGATCTGCTGTGACACCGTCGACGTGGTGATGTGGTGCGTCTCCGCGACTGCCCGCATCGAGCCGAGCCGCGACAACGAAAGCAGAAGCTGTAGTCGGCGTGTGTCCATACCGCTGAGTGTTCACGATCTATGAACGGTATGTCCAGAAAAGTCACTTTGGCGCGAACGGTCGGTGTGCCGTTCAACGCATGGGTACGGATCATCGACGCTATGGAGCCGATAATAAGCGTGAAACGTCCAGCAGAATGGCCTATGAAATGCCGCGTCCTCGTCGCTCGCCGTCTGACAGTCCCTGGCTGTCCCCACCACAGCTCCGCGCCTGGACGGCGTCTATGCGCGTCCAATTGCGCATGAACTATGAAATCAACCGTCAGTTGCAGCGCGATAGCGGTCTCTCGCTTCCGGACTATCACGTGCTCAACGCATTGAGCACCGCGCCGGATCACAAAATGCAGATCAGCGATCTCGCCGCGATGATCGGATGGGAGCGCAGCCGGGCCTCTCACCACCTACGGCGACTGTGCGAGCGGGGCTTGACCAAACGCATCCAGTCCGAAGACGACGGGCGAGCCACCGATGCGGTCTTGACGAAAAAGGGCATGAATGTCATCGTCGCGGCCGCGCCAGACCATGCCAGACTTGTCCGAAAGTTGTTCTTTGAGCCGTTGCCGGATGAGCTTGTCGCTCCATTCACCGCGGCGCTCGAACATATACAGGCGAGTCTGAACCTCAACTCTTCGTTGCCGCCGATGCCTCAGTAGGAGGGCCCCGCAGTCGCTTGGCATACGGTTCTCGCAAGCCGTGTCCGGTTGTGAATTACCACGTAGTTCGCGCACCGATGCTGCCACAATCGGAATGTGTCCGGCAATTATGCTGCGGCTTACGCCCGTTCAGCCGTGGAGCGTGTCCGGGACGACCCAATGGAACGCTTGGCACTGCTGCGCCGCATGTACGAAGTTCCCCGAGATTTGGATCGCGGATATCTTCCCTACCGGCGGGCGGCGTCTGCGTTCATGGATTGGCAACTAGGGCGCGGACTGCTGAACCCACCTGACGATCCGCGACCCGGCAGCCCGTGGTGGCGAGAACTGAACGAACGGCTGTTGCGCGATACCGCCGAAGCCGGGGCGATCGCGTACGGCTATGCCGGTGATCCCAGTGGACCGGGAGTGACTGCGCATCTCGAGTTCATCCGCCACCCCAGCGCGCGCAATTGGTACCGCGCCCACAACGTCAGCATCGTGGCGGGCTATCTGGCAACCGAGGATCTCGCCGCAGCGGAACGTCGAGTGGAGCGGTTCTTCATCAACGTGGTTCTCGTTCGGGTGCTGTTCGCACACGCGTTGGTGGCAGCACCACGGCTGGCCCTGGGTTGGCTTGCCCCGTTTGGCCGCCCGCTGGGGGACCCGCGCGTCGGCATGACAGGCATCTTCATGTCGCTGTCACGCGTGCTGCCCGACCGTTATCCGCTCGGTGAGGACGTCGATCCCTACCTTGCGGCCGAGCATGGGTTCGGCCACCTGCTGGATGTCGGTCTCATCACGCCAAGGGTCGGCCAACTCTACGATTGGTCTTCTGACGAGCTTGCGCAGCCAGGACTTCGTGCGCTGATCGACGGCGAAACCCCAATGTATGCATGGGATGTCGCGGACGCTGCCGTGTGGCAGTTCGAGCCCTCACTGCTCGCCAGGGCGGCGCGACGGATCGTGCCCGCGCCCAGACGCTAGTGACCGTGTTACACCGACGCGAGCAACGGGTGCGGTGACGAGTAGGCGTCGCGGTAGGCCGTGACCGGTGGGCGACTGGCGATCCCGGGTGGAGCGGCGACCACGTGCGGGATCGTGTTGAGCACCGTTGCGGCGAGCGCATACTCCTCGGCGCTGGCACGCGATGCGTCCAACGGATGTTTGCCCAGCGTCATCGAGACTGAGACACCGGGATGTCCTTTGATGTCGACTTCCCACAGCGGCGGGTCAGGTTGGTTCAGATGGGTGGTGTCGATGTACCAGTGAATCGACAGCGTGATCTTAGGCTTGCCGTCAACAATGCCGTTCCACCGCCAGTTGGTGTGGCTGACAGTGCCTTTGGGCACGACACCGGCGGCCGTGTCGAGATCGCGCGGCGCGAGGTGCAAACGGTGGTCGGTTTCGACGCGGTCCATCGTCATTCCCAGCTCGCGCGCGATCGACGCGATACTGTCCTCATACATGCCATTGAGACCGGCGACCGGACGCCACGTCGGGTCGTTGGGATCGATCGATGACGGATCGGCACCAAAACCCAACGCGCCGAACAGGTAATCAGGATCTCTGATCTCGCGACCATCTGCGTTTTCGGTAATCTGCACGTGCTCCAGCGCCGCCGTCAGACCCGACGCCACCACCGCCAGCTGTTCGCCCACGAAGCCGGGGTTCAGCCCGGCAGCCATCAGAGTGGAGCCGCCCTTCTGGCAGGCAGCCTCCAACGCCTCGATGCGTTCATTTGCCCAGTAGTTCGGCCAGCTGTAGCCGTTGATGCTGATGACGTTTTTGCCGGCTTCCAGCAGTGGGATGAAATCGGCGTCGTGGCTGCCGTAAGGGCCCAGCCGCGCAGCGTGAATGACGACGTCGGCATCGAGAGCGAGGATTTCGTCGACCGAATTCGTCGCGATCACGCCAGTGGGTTCCCGGCGAGCGATGTCGCCGGCGTCCTTGCCTACTTTGTTGGCGCCGTAGGCGTACAGGCCGACGAGCTCGGTGCCAGGGTGGTCAATCACACCCCGCAGACATGCCCTTCCCATTGCGCCAGTGGCCCATTGCACTACCCGATATGTCATCGAACAACTCACCCTTTCGTTTCGGCCGCCGCCGACGGGATCGAGCCAAAACTCGGTCCTGCGAACGGATTCGCGCGGTTCTGCGATGCGCACAGCCGCCGTTCTCGTGCCGATGATGAAACTACTATAGATGAAGTTGCTTGGTCAATGGGCAACGATAACGGGCAGCGTGTTGGAAAGCTAGGTCCGGCTATGCGCGGGGTGCGAGCCGGAAGTGGATGTCCTCGCGGTTGATGACGTCGCCACACTTGCGACACCGCAGCTGGGGAACCAGTGTCGCGCCACACCCGCGATGAATGATCGTCAGCTTCGCGTCCGATGACTCAGATGCGTGCCAGCGGTTGGCCCAGTCGATGAGCACAACGAACGTTGGCGAAAACGCGAGGCCTTTCGGCGTGAGCCGATAGCCGCGGCTCTCGCCTGCCGCGTCGGCTGCTTCGAGGACACCGAGCTGGGTGAACAACCGCAGGCGTGCCGACAGCACCGACGGGGCGACACCGAGTGTCTCCTGGAAGTCGGCGAAGCGGCGCACACCGACGAACGCGGCGGCCAGCACAACGGTGCTCCAGCGGTCGGCGATGATTGCGAGCGTTTCAGGAAAATACGACAACGGGTCGGCCGACGCATCCAGCCGGACAGTACGGCGGTGCAGCCGGGGAACCGCTACCTGAGCGAATATGCCTGTGTCATACGCCGTTTGGATATCATCGCCTGTTGTCGGCCACTTGCCACACGCACCGCATCCCAGTTCCACGTCGGTCAACTTGCCGCAGGTGTCGTGAACGAGATCGGGGAGGGGTTTTGGTCGCGCAACCCAGGTGCGTTCCCATGACCAGATCGCGACGAACATCGGCCAGAGGTCGATTGCGCGCGGGCTCAACATGTACTCGGGCCGGGTTCTGCCGTTTGAGGTGTACGACTTGGGTACCAGCAGGTCGCGCGCGACCATTTCTTTGAGTCGCGACGCCAGCACCGATTCGGCGATGTGAAGATCATCGCGCCAGTCCGCAAATCGCCGAGCACGGCCCAGTAGAGCGCGTTGCAAAATCAGCAGTGTCCACTGATCGCCAACTGCCAGCAATGCTTGCCCGACGGCGCTTGGCCTGTGCACTACAACAATTCTCCTTGCGCGTTGACCTCTATCTCAATGGCCAGCGCAAACCTATCACCGCCGCCGAAAGTGCCCCGACCAGCAGCGGACACGGCGGGGATACCTGATCCGCATTCGTCGGCAACTGCGTCGGGATCGCGCTGGCCTCAGGCGGGAGACGCATGTTACTGTCCGCACTACTATAGATGAAGTTGGTGTGCCGGACTGGGAGAGCGCTGTGAACACCGTCCAGCGAGCATGGCGGATCGCTCACGACTTCACCAGCGCGCTGCCGCGAGCACAACTCGCGTTAGGTGCCTCTGGCGATTGGAATCCGCTGTCACCGAGAGGCTTTCGCCAGCTAGGCGAGGTCATATTCGACGAGTTGGCATTGACGGGTATCGCCGCCTCGTCGACTCGAGGACCGATGCTCCAACGGACGGCGGACTCATACGCAGCCGCGGCTGAGGAGTTGTCCGGCCTCGGTGTGAAGGGCGCGCATGCAGACCCAGAGTCACTGCGAGTCAAGGATCTTCGTCGACGCCAATTCGGAACGCATGAGTTCGAAGAACTCACCTTCGAACATCGCCCGTCGGTTCCACCATCACTGCAAGCCGAGGGATTCGGAGGGCGGGCGACGGCTGTTGTTCATCTATGCCGGATTGACGACTCGCCGCGACCCTGGATCGTCTGGGTCCACGGTGCCGGCCAGGGAAAGCCCTTTGACCTCCTGCTGTCGCGAGCGCGTCGACTTCAGGACAAGCTCGGAATGAACATCGCGCTGCCCGTGCAACCGGGCTGCGGCGTAAGGCGCAACGTGTGGCCGCCGTACCCGACGATGGATCCGCTGGCCAACGTCGCAGGCGTGATCCGCGCCGTTTCCGAAGTGCGTGCTCTCCTGCGATGGTTGCGGCCCCAGTCCACCCGGAACGCGATATCAGGCTTATCGATGGGCAGCCCCGTCGCGGCTCTCGTGTCCCACTTCGAACCCGTTGATGCGGTGGCGGTCTTCACGCCCATCCTCAACCTCAATGCGACGATCGGCGCGCTGACGCGACGGTGGGGTCCCGCGTTAGAGGAGACCCGAGAACTGTTGCAGTCCGACGCCGCATCAGATCTGGCGACGGTGATCGATTCCCTCACAGTGGCGCCATCAGCTCCACCGCATCGCCGGCTTATCGTGGGCGCCCGGCACGACCGAATGGCGATGCGAGAGCCTGCGCTGGCGCTGCATGAGCAGTGGGGTGGGCAACTTTACTGGCACGACGGAAGCCATGTAGGCCACCTCTTTTCCTCCGGAGTTCGCAAGGCAACCGAACAATTCCTGCGCGCGGTGGTCGAGGGTTGATGGATACACGGACGAAACACGGCAGACACGGATGGGAAACGGTGGGTTCCTACCTTATCGGCAGACCTCCGTTGGAGATCTGCGCCTAGGGTTCCGCTCGTCGCGAGGCCTGGACCGAGGGGCGCACCGGCATCGTTCTTACGTCGGCACACCAAGGGATAAAAGCCCGGTAGGACAATGGAACATCTTGATGTTCCGGGCCATTTGGAGCCCTACGATGCAGGTTCTTTTCTGCGCCATTGACGTCCTCAAGCTTCGGCACGCTGCCCGATGAGGTGGGGATCGACAACTTCGAGCTCACTGGGCCGGGCCAACCTCGCCGCCTATGTGGGTTTGGTGCCCGTCGGCGCGACCGAGCAGCACGGCCCACACCTTCCGACCGACACGGATACCCGTGTTGCCACGGCACTATGCGACGCCGTGTCCGGCACCGTCGAGAACACGATTGTGCTGCCCCCGATCGCCATCGGGTGCAGCCTGGGCCACGGAACAACGTTCCCCGGAACCATTTCGCTGTTCCCCGAGGAGCTTGCTCGCCTTCTCGTCCGGTACGCGGAGTGGTCGGCGCACAGCGGCCTGACGAAACTGATCTTCGTCAACGCGCATATGGGAAACGTGGGAGCACTGTCGACCGCCACCGACCGCTTGCGATTCCTGCGGCCCGATCTGCAGTCGGGCTGGGTGGACTGGTGGCACGCCAGTGCCGTTGTGCAACAAGCGGTCACCGCAGACGGTGAGGACATTCACGCCAATCGGGCCGAGACGTCGATCATGCTCTATATCGCACCGGAGTCGGTCGACGCGGAGGCGATGTTGGGTGCCGATGATGTCGACCGGACCGGCGGCCTGACCTTCCGTTATACCGCAGAGGCATTGTCGCGCAATGGCGTTACCGGCCGCCCATCCGAGGCGACAGCTGAGCTGGGCAAGACCCTCTTCGAAGCCGCCGTCGACGTCATCGCCGCGAAGGCGCGCGCCGGTTTGACAGAACAACCACCCCTGAAACCATCTCAAAGGAGCAATGACTATGGACACTGTCCACACGATTGAGCGGACGCATCGCGACACCGCCGAATCCCTTGCCCGCGAGGGAGTCAAGTATGCGATGGGCGCTTGGATCGACATCCATGGGCGCCCGAAGTCGAAGGTGGTACCGATCGATCACCTTCCGAATCTGCTTGCCGGATCGGAGCGCTACACACCGCGCGGCATCACCGGCTTCGGTGCGATGCTGCCGCACGAAGAGGAGTGCGTAGCAATGCCGGACGTCACGACGCTGCGCCGCATGCCATGGGACGACCGATTTGTGTGGATGGCGGCGGATCTGCTCCTCGACGGCACTGAGCCATTCGACCAATGCCCGAGGAGCATCCTGAAAGCTCAGATCGAGAGGGCCCGCAAGATGGGCTACTCGATGAACCTTGGGATCGAGACGGAACTGTTCGTATTCCGCCCCAACGAGTCTGCAGAAGGCAGCGGATACCTTGCACCGTTGGCTTCCAGCGGCAGCTTGAGCCCCTGCCCGGCGTATGACGCCGAGGCGACACTCGATGCGGCGCCGTTTCTTGACGCCGTCGTTAGCGCCATGCAAGACAGTGGATTCGGCGTGTACAGCTTCGATCATGAAGGTGGCGACGGCCAGTACGAGTTTGATTTCGCGTATGACGAGGCGTTGGCGATGGCCGACAAGATGTCCTTCTTCCGGCTCATGGTTCGCCAGATCGCCAAAAGCCACGATCTAGCCGCGACCTTTATGCCCAAGCCCTACACCGAATCCTGGGGGTCTGGCCATCACTACAACATCAGTCTCACCTCGACCGAAACAGGCGAGAACGTGATGCGTGACGGTAGTGATCCACGCGGAATGGGGTGGAGTAGCGTTGCGTATTCCTTCGTCGCCGGCATCATGAAACACGCTGATGCGTTGGCCGCCGTCCTAACACCCACCGTGAATTCCTACAAGCGGCTCAACCCGCGGTTGGCCGACGGCACGGCGTCGTGGGCGCCGGTGTGGTCGGCGTACGGCCAACAGAACCGGTCATGCATGCTGCGGCTGCCGAAAAATCGCCCGGCCGTTGAGAACCGTGCCGTGGACTCCTCTGCCAACACATACCTCGCAGCAGCCTTCCTGCTGGCGGCGGGGCTTGACGGCATCGAACACTGCCTCGATCCGGGACCTCCCGTCGACACCGAACTCACCGAGGTACGCCCCGACCCGACCGTTAACGCGGTGCGCTTACCTCGCAACCTCCTCGAGGCCACCGACGCCTTCGCCGATAGCAAGCTGGCACATCAGGTGTTTCCGGTTCAGTTCATCGAGGAGTACGCCGACATGAAGTACGCCGAATGGCACTCTTATCACTGTGTCGTCACCGACTGGGAGCGAGATCGATACCTCACCGCGCTGTGAGGCGTCGGGCGGGTGACTTCTGATTCCCAACCGCGGCAGCCATCGACTCGGTCAGCACACCGACGTCGTGCGGCGATTCGGGCGTGCGAGGCGGTTCTGCGCCGTCGCGGTTTCGATGCGGTGACGTATCGCTCCGTCGCCGAGGAAGCCGGATTACCCGAGGCGACACTGCGTGCCTTCTTTCGTACCCGGGACGAGCTACGAGCCCTGGGACTGGAATTCATGCTCAACGGATGGGTGCAGCGGGCCGAGGAGTTCATCAGTCGCCTGCCGCATCAGCTCAACCTCAACGAGACGGCGCGGCTGATCGTCGAGGTGGCAACGGTTCATGACGCCGAGAACTGGACGTTCACTCGTGCGACGATATCCGGGATCTACGAACGTTACCTGCAGGCCGGCAAACATCCCGAATTGCGCACCGTGATAACGAATTACAACAGTGCCCTGGCCGACCTCGTCGCACGTGTGCTGGCGTTGAACGGCTGGGCGACGACGCCGCAGGGCGTGAAGTCCGTCCTCGCTGTCGTCGATGGAGCGGTCGTGTACCAACTGGCTGCCGGACAGGCGCCGGTGCCGCACGCGATCTCCTTACTCGAGTTCGCTATCCCGCGACTCTGCGAACCCGACAACGCTGCGCAGTAGGGATGGCGACGTGCCTGTCGAACAGAAGGCCGAACGATCGCACATGTAGGGTCTCAAACTTCGTGGCGAACGGCGAGGCGGTGACCAGCACTTTTCCGGTTGTCTCATCGACGTGGCGAACGGTTCTGTCTCGTATGCGTGGCGAATTCTATTAGAGGGATCGGGTCTCGCCTGTTGTACTTGTTGCGAGTAAGAGGTCCAACGATCCGGCTGGGTTCTGACCGTAGCGGGACCTGCCGCAGTGGCCAGACCTCCGCGGGGAGTGGCCGGCACGGAGGTTTTGCACGACGCTCAGTCGGCCGGTCGAGGTGTCTTTCCCGCGAAGCTTGGACTTTTCAACTTTACCGACGTCGATCGGTTCGGAGAGCGGAACAACGTGGCGAGCTTGGTGGTCGATGTCGACGATGTGCTTGCGGCTGAATTTGCCGGTATTGGGAAAAGCGGTGACCATGTCGCAACGCCACCTGAGCGGCACGCGCTGACGGCGCTGTAGGGCTCGGTGGTCATGCTGACCGTTGTCGCAAACCTTCCGCGCCTATAGGCCGCCGCGAAGAGGAATAGTCAAGACCTTCGAGATTCGCACTGTTGCTGGCCCATCGATCACCGAGCAGTGAGTGTTGAGCGGCGGCCCGTACACCGTCGCATCGCATGTACGGCACGTCCAGGTGGTGTGGCCGCCGCCGAATTAAGCAACTATCTCGCAGCGGCCTGCTGGATGTTGCCACCCGATGCGCTCATCACCAGCCGGTTAAGGTCGCGGTCGATCCCACCTTTGTTCGGGGCGCTGTTGATGTTCATGTCACCATTGAGATGCTCAGTCTGCTGTTTGAAGTTCGTGAGTCCGTCTCTGACGAGCGCCCGAAAGTCCGCAGTCGGCTGCTTGTCGGCGTGGTGAGGCGGGTATCGGTCGCCGCCACAACGGGTCCGGAGTTGAGCATGCCCGGGGAACGTCCAGTCCACAGCTAATTGGCGGTCGGTTGGCAGCGAACACACGGGCAGATCGCCCGGCGGCGACAAAATGGGGCCGACGTCCTCAGCCACAGGACACCAGCGTGTCACCGGTGGCGGTTATCGCAACTGTCAAATCGTGAGGAATTGTCAAGACTGTGGATGGGGGTTGTGGGTCAGTTTGATTTGGCGGGTCGCGATTGAATCAGAGGCCGTCCTGGCCGGTGGCCGTGCTTCAATGCGCGTATGACCAGCAACCAGCCGTGGTGGCTCACGATGCCAGTCGCCGAAGTAGCGGCGACCATCCTGCCCTACTTTTCGTCTCGTACGAATATGTGTCAACGGCAATCGAAAACTGATCAGTTGTCGGCAAGTGAAAATTGACCAGCTTGGGTTCATTGGTCGTCGGCCGTGACGGTGGGGACGCGGCCGAGGTCTCGGTCTTTGATGCG
Organism: Mycolicibacterium moriokaense; assembly: GCF_003201655.1. Classification (GTDB taxonomy): domain Bacteria; phylum Actinomycetota; class Actinomycetes; order Mycobacteriales; family Mycobacteriaceae; genus Mycobacterium; species Mycobacterium moriokaense_A. The sequence goes on along the minus strand of NZ_QJJU01000008.1, from coordinate 5,212 downwards.
GTAGCTGTCTCCTTTGAGTGCGATGACCTCGGCGTGGTGGACGAGGCGGTCGATCATGGCTGCGGCAACGACGTCGTCGCCGAAGACTTCGCCCCAGCGTCCGAAGGGCTTGTTGGAGGTGACGATGAGGCTGGCTCGTTCGTAGCGTGAGGACACCAGTTGGAAGAACAGGTTCGCGGCTTCGGGTTCGAACGGGATGTAGCCGACTTCGTCGATGACGAGCAGTGGGTAGCGGGCCAGGCGGACGAGTTCGGCTTGCAGCGTGCCACTGTGGTGGGCGGTGGCCAGGCGGTCGACCCATTGGCTGGCGGTGGCGAACAGGACGCGGTGGCCGGCTTGGCAGGCGCGGATCGCGATGCCGGTGGCCAAGTGCGTTTTCCCGGTTCCTGGTGGGCCCAGGAACACCACGTTGTCTTTGGCGGTGACGAAGTCCAACGTGCCCAGATGGGCGATGAGGTCGCGTTTGAGGCCACGGGCATGGTCGAAGTCGAACTCCTCCAATGACTTTCGTGACGGGAAACGCGCCGCTCGGATACGTCCCTCGCCGCCGTGGGATTCGCGGGCGGACACTTCACGCTGCAGACAGGCTGCCAGGAACTCCTCGTAGGTCCAGGTTTCGGAGCGTGCCCGCTCGGCGAGCCGGCCGACGGCCTCACGCAGGGTCGGCGCCTTCAAGGCCCGGGTCAGATACGCCAGTTCAGCGGTCACGTCTCGGCTGCTGGTGGTCTTGGCGGCCATCACGCCACCGGCCCGTCGAGACCGAGCACGGCGTCGTAGTCGGCCAGCCTGCGTTGTTCGACCTCGATATGGGTGGGTGGGCGTGCGAATTCGAAGTACTTGCGGCGCAGCAGCTTCGCGGACTCGACGTGGTCGGGATCTGAGATGGTCTGGTGTTTGGCCCAGATGCGGGCGTGGTCGGCGACCAGGTTGCCGGCGCACCAGACCCGGACCCGGGCCAGGTCGGCGGTGACCTCGATGCGCCGTCCGACCGCGCCCGGGTGCACCGAGTAGTCGTTGCCGTCGCAGCGCACGTAGTGATCGCGCGGGAGCCGGGTCGAGGTTCGCCATCCGATGCTCGGCCCGACCGGCGGCAACGTCAGCATCGCGGCCTTGTCGGCCTCGATCCGGTCGGCCGGGCGACATCCCAGCACGCGGTGCTGGCGGTGGTTGGCCCGCACCAACCAGTCCGCCAGCTGAGTGTTGAAATCCGCAGGTGCGGTGAACATCCGGCCCGGCAGGAAGGCCCGCTCGAGATAGTCGTGGAAGCGCTCGACAAGCCCCTTGGCTTCGGGATCGCCGGGCTTGCAGATCAGCACCTTGGTCGCCAGCGTGCCGCGAAACGCCTGACACGCTCCGGTGAGTTCGGGTTGGCGTGCCCGCCACCGCCCGACTGCGCCCTCACCGTCCCAGACCAGCACCCGCGGCACCGCGCCCAACGCCGAAAGGTGTTTCCACCAACCGGCATAGAGATCTTCAGCAGCGCGCGTCGGGATCAACACCGCTGATGCCCACCGCGAATACCCACACACCATCGTCAACACCGGCAGCGCAGTCGCACTGCGGGCCTGCCCGTACCCGACCGGCACCACCACATCGGGAAACCAGAAGTCGCACTGCGCGATCTCGCCGGCCACATAGGTCGTGCGGGACGCCGGATCGGGCGGCAGATACACCGGCCGCAGCTCCCGCACCCGCTCACTCAATGTCCGGATCGAATGCGACCAGTCGATCCGCTCGGCGATCACCGTCGCCGGCATCCGCGGATAGGCCGCCAACAACTCCCGGATCCTCGGCTCGGCCTCATCTACTACTGACCCGGCCGGAGCACGCTGATACTTCGGCGGACCATCGGAGGCCAACGCCGCCTTCACCGTGTTGCGCGATATCCCCAACACCCGCGCGATCTCCGAAATCGGCAACCGCTCCGACCGACGCAACCGCCGGATCTCCGCCCAGTCCTCCACGTTCAACACTCGCTTCCTCCCTGGCCCATAGCCAAGGTTCTCCAGGAAGCTGGTCAATTTTCAGTTGCCGCGCAGTGGTCAGTATTCAGTCGCCGTCGACAATATGTTGAAATCGGGTGCGACGCATGACATCGCCTCATGGTGTAAGACGGGCGCGTATTCCAAATCTCTCACTACTCCGGGGGATTTGAAACTCTTCGAAGATCCCGATTATCGGGCCGTCGCAGAAGCGATACAGGCTCTCGAACACGCCAGTTTGCTTATACAGACCACGGGTGGAAATTACGGCTCTATCTATGTCGGATTAACCCGGCTGGGGATGCACGCGCTGCAGACCAACACCGTGCGTCAGCATCTCGGCCTCAGCGACACCCCACCAACGGTCTGAGTCCGTCTAGCTTTCAAACTGACCAATACCGGATTGGGGTATTTCAGGCGTCCTCCGTTCCGGTTGATTCGGTCGCTTCGGGCGGGGTGATATCGATGGGGCGTTCGAGCAGTTTGCCTCTGTGGAACCCGACTTCTATCAGGCTAGTGCGCACTGGGGGTGGCCGGACCCCGATGGGTTGGTCCAGGGGGTGAACAGATCTTGGTGAGTGCTTGTGCGAGGTCGTCGGGTACGGGTACGGCGGCGGTTAGCGTCTGGCGGCCGGCGCGGATCTGGACGGTGTGATAGCGGCGCGCGGTTTCGACGAATTTCTTGATGCTCCAGCCGGTTTGGTGCTCGATCCAGTGACTGACCGCCAAGGCGGAGCGGGTCCAGAAATCTGGAAAGGATGAGTCGCTGTCGACAACGCCTACTACAGGCAATATGGGGCGCACGGCATCACATTCGGCGGCGGTGGATTGTCTCCGTCCCAAATATTGGGACTACCGGGGGGATAGCCAACACTATTATCAACATTGCCCTGCCCGTAGCCGACCTTGTAATAGCTGTGGCAAACGCTCATGTCCCAAACTAGACCCCATGCCGGCAAGGGTTGGCCTGGGCACCATTGAAATGGGCCGGTGAGGGCATAGGCGGTACCTGCGCCGAGACCTAGCCCGGCCGGCCCCAAACCGGCAGACACCATCACAGCCGTTGCTAACCCGACCATTACTCGTCGCATAAACCTCCCCTTTCCTCAAAACGCCGCCTGCTTTGGCGTCGTCGCTGGGGCAAGTACACAGTGTGTGGGCCGCTACCGGTCTCAACATCTGATTGAATCGCAGACCAACGCCGCTGATGGCCGTTTCGCAGCTCGCGGCGAAAATCGTTACCAGCGGACCCGCGCAGGCCCGTGTCGTTTCAGTGTCTCGTCCTCGTCGATGGCATGAGCGGCTAATTCTTCTAACTGAACGGCTGCGGCACAGATTGGCCGGACCCCACGAATTGGTCCAACTGGACCAACCCATCGGGGTCAGGCCAAGATGGCGTTGCGGTCAAACTCGGGGTTCTTTATCGCTTAAACAATCAGCGCCACCAGCCGGCCACCGTGGTCTTGATGGCTGATATGTAGGTCCTCGCTGGCGGTACGTGACCGAGGTAGACGTGCAGCCGGGTGGTGTTGTGCCAGTGCACCCACCCGAGGGTGGCCAGCTCGACGTCATCAATGGGCCACGCTTGGTGTGAGTCGGGCGACGGTCTACCGCATCCTTGCCGTGCACGAAGAAAGCACCGGCTAGGACAGACCTAAATCATGGGCACCAGCACCGCGACGGCCCGGCCTGGTCACGCATGAAGGCACAATGCTGGCGTGATTTGCCGCACCACCGGCTCCGAGCTGGGACCCTTTGGTGGTGGACCAGGACGACCCCGAGCAACGCATCGCCGAGCTTGAACGTCAGCTTGCGGTGCAGAAGCGCGGTGCAGATCTGCGACCCAGAGGAAAAGCTCGAAAAGCTTCTCAACCGGCAAGCCCAAAGCACGCGGCTGCGTCGCGCCGTTTCGTGGCAACCACCTCGCGGATGCAGACCTGGCTCTACATCTGCACTTACGGGTCGTGGGCGGCGTTCGCCGCGGTGTTCGTGGTGATGATCATGACTCCTTCCGCGCGAACCGCTGGCTGGGTGGTCGTCGTCCTCATGGCTGTCGGGCTAACCCTTTTTGGTGTCCTCGCCGGCCGCTGGTGGGGTTGGACTAGAAAGATCGCCATTTGCGTCACGAGCGATGGCCTGACTGTCGAAGAGAGGCCAGGTGAGGTCTTTTCATTCAAGGACGCGAAGCTGGGCCGATGGACTCTAGGGCAGGCCATCACTGTGTCGGGGACGGCGCTTCACCTGCAATGCGGCCCCCACCGCTTCGTTCTCGGCGGACGAGATCATCGCCTCGGCACCGGAACACCGCTCCAAGCGCCGCACACCGGCCGCGTCGACGGGTGGTTGCGGGCCGCCGACTTCGATGAGGTTCTCACCATGGTCGCCCGCCGCTCTGGGTTGGATGTAGGCGGGCCTGCACCGGGCGAGCCATTTCGCTGTCTGCTGTATCCGCCCTACGAAACAATGGGGCCGGTCAAATTCCTCAAACAACGAACCCCGCAACCGCGCCTAGCCATTGACGTGGGTACAGATGCCATCCGGGTGATCGACCCCAACACCGATGCGCTCGTCGCCTTGGCTTCGCGCGCGCAGGTGACCGCGACACCGGCAAATTACAGGGTCGTCTCTCCGGAGGAGTCGTACAACATGCCCGTGCTAGTCGTGTGCGTTCCTAGTTTGCAACCACTGACTATCGAATGTCGTCGCGCGTGGCGCGGCGAGGTGCTTAAGGAGCAGAAGAAACCCGAATTTAGGGTCTCGGACGCGGATTCGCGGGCGCTCGTTGAGAAATTCGGCTTGGCCGCGAACCTGAAAGACTAGGCCAGACGTTGAGGCCTGTGCTCGGTCGCGCCCGGCGGTCACGGGCTGGACGTTTGACTCGTTCGCATCGTCGACTAGGTCAGGGGGTGCGAACTAGTCGTGCGGTCGCCTAATCCCTAGTCGCCGTGCAAACCCAGCCCCTCAAGAGCGCCCACTCGGCGGCGAACGGCTTCTTCGGTTTGCGCCCAACAGTCTTCGTAGTTACCGGCTCGCGGTTACCGTTCGCACCTGAACCGCCCACGTTCTGATGGAGCCTCCATCAGAACCAGGGCGGTTCAGCGATCCGCGGCTGGAGGACTCTCGCCGCCACGTGCACGGGCTTCCCAAGCAGAGCGTGCCGAGCTGCGCGGGTACATCGCGAAACGCCTTAAGAACACTGCGACAGCGACCTGGCCAACTAGTGGAGCTAG